>FOSY01000026.1 GCA_900114405.1 Lachnospiraceae bacterium KH1T2
CTTCAAGAAGGTACATGAAATTGATATCACGTTTGCATGAGGTTTCTATATCTCGAGATGAGAAGATTCTGTTCATTGCTGCATAAACAGCTATCTTCATCATGTGACGGGGCGTTGCCTGGCCTTTTCTGATTCTTTCATATGTTGCATAAAGATCAGAAAGATCCATCTCCTCCACGAATGCGCTTACCAGGCGAACCGGATCGTCATCTGCTATTGATAACTCTATGTCGAGCGGAAGTTTTATTTGATGATTTAAGGAAGAAAGGCTATAATTTCCTTGTAATATATTGTTTAGTCGCATAAACATATTTTACAGCAAAAGCCAGACTTTTCGAAGCCTGGCTTTTGTATTAATACAGTATTATCGCATGACAAAAGGGCCGCGCACTAATTTGATTAGTGCGACAGCCCCTTTCCAATACATATTATTAAATTGTCTTAATAGTTACTTTTGCAGTTGCTTTGCTATTATAGCTCGCTCTTTACCTTGAATTTTCAACGCATTAAGAGCCTGTTCCAAGGAAAGCTTCATACTATCCATCAATGATTCAACATTTCGAGCTGTAGTCTGCATTTCCCTTTCATCAGCAACTTTGTCAGCCAGTTTTGTAAAAGATTCACACATAGCATCACGTCCTTCCTCAGTTTTTTTTGAAATGTCTGACTCCATCTGCAAACGGCTTGAAATAAATATCATCAGCATCCTTACAGTTAAAGTCATGTGCAAGCTTGCCGAAGTCATCTTCACCCCTATATTTACCATTTACGTAAATAATATGAGCACCATCATCAAATACCTTGCTCATAAGGTCATCATCAAAAAGTGTTAGGTCATCAATAGCCTTATCAAGTTCTGCATTTATCTGAGCACTAAGCTCCAACTTCTTTATATCTGATTTTACCTCTTTTTTTCCTCGCCATAGTTACTTCTTATGATAAGAGTAACATCTTATCACATGACTTACAATTAGAAAATAGCTGAATCGGCTAAATCCCAAACTGTGCATAATGCACATCACAACTCCTGAAAATCATAACCTTTTGATTTCTGTCTTACCAACTTTCTCGACAATGCACGCTCTTCATTCCTTCGCTCACGTTCTTCATTATCATTGTTATAATCAAGTACCTCCGCATAAGCAAGTTCCAGAACTTTCTTCAATGCACTTTCGGTTATTCTCAATATACCCTTCTTTTCAACAAATCTCATCATATTTTCAGCATCTTGTAGTCTTTCTCTGTGAGTAACTTTCCTCAAATATTTTCCGCTTACAATCGAAAGCTGTAATATCCCATGACGCTTTGCAACAGATTTTATAATATCCGTTACCTCATTGATAACTGTTCCCGCTCTTTCCTTAAATGCCTCAATGCTTGCAGATGTTCTCTTTATAAAGTCAATTGCTCCTCTGATATCCATAATCCTGCGATTGTAATCTCCACGCTCCGTATGAATGCCTTTGCTCTCCAAGGCATGTGCCTTACTTCCAAGATGGATCATAGGAAGCTCTTCCAAGCCAAGTTCCTTAAAAGACCTATGCTCCCATTTCTCATCAATCTTCAACGCCTCATTAGTTTCATTGATTATATCTCTAAGATTTTAAGCCACAGAAACGCTATGCCAACCGGCGGCAGGAAAATTATCAAAAGATAATAAATGAGATACTGAATTTTATCAATCAGAATATTTCCGCAGATAAGCCTAGAACAGCTCACCTCAGAATTTTACTTAAGCGAAAGCTACATATGCAGGATATTCAAAGCAGCTACCGGTACTACTATAAATACATAACTTCCCTCCGAATAAACGTCGCCAAAGCAGCGCTCGCCGAGGGTGCTTCCGTGACGGATGCTTTTGAAAAAAGCGGTTTTAACGACTACAGTAACTTTTTTAAGGCGTTTACAAAGACAGTCGGAATTTCCCCTAAGAAATATGCTCAGTGCAGTCTTTCTTGAAAGGAACACTTTTAGTCTTTTTTCTTAATTTTGTATTAAATATACACTTACCATATACTCCTTTTTCTTCTGCATGTCGAAAGAAAAATAGGTATAGTTTTTATCATGAAAGGAGTATATGTTTTATGAAAAAAACTTATATTTTCTCTAAATTAATAGCTGCCATTCTATTCATTCTGATTTTTAACTGTTCATTTACTTACGCTTCTGACGACATCGATTCAAACGCAGTGATTGCCAAGCCTTCTCAAAGTGAAATCACTAATCTTGACCGAGCTTACTTGCATAAAAACGCCTCTGATTACGAAGGCAAATGGATCCGAATCGCAGGTTCTTTGTCACCTTATTACACAAATGACGATAATGAATCATTAATACTTGATGGAGCTTCTTCAATAAAAAAAATCTGTTGCTACTTAATGTCTGACCAAGATGTAAGCGCTTTATCAGGTGGAAGCTACGTAACAGTCGTCGGCAGAGTCAAAGGAAAAACGATAGGTCAGCTGTTCATATATAACTGTTACATAGAATCCACTGGTGAAACAGCAAGAGCTTTTGACGAAAAAATGCAAAATGCTTACGCTTCAAATTCAAATTCTTCATCTTCTTCAAAGTCACTGAGCGATAAACTATTCGGGACCCCTGATTTAGATAAAAGCTCAGCTATCCAACTAACAGCGCAACAGGCATATGATGAACTTGAAAATAATCAAGTTTCATGTAAACAAAAATACGATGGAAAGCTTGTAGCTATTACCGGAACAATTGACAACATAGGAACAAATGTAATTGGACAAGAATATATTACTTTTGAAATCAACGATAAATACACTTTATCAGGAGTACAATGCTTCTTTAAGAACGACAAAGTAGACTATGTTTCAAGTCTGAAAAAAGGACAAACTATAACCCTTTATAGCATTGCAGATATTGGTTCAATGACATTTAAGCTTGGAAATTCGCAACCATAATCATATTTGCACAACTGCTAAAAATTCGCGACAATACATAATTATTTTTTGCAAAAAGGTGGTGATAGACTAGAATCACCACCTTTTTCACGTAATTGAAATAACTTTTTAATTAATACCTACCACGATACACTTTGTGTAAAGACGATTCTATCCTTTTATATACCTCCCGGAATCTTTTCCTAAAGTGTATCCCCCTCCACTATTCTATAAGGAACTATTATTTCTTTATCTACATCTTCTCCGTTTATCATCTTAAAAAGTGTTTCTACTGCTGACTCTGCAACAGCCTCTACCGAATTATCTATTGTTGCCATACGTGGCATTACATAATCAAGGAAACCAATATTATCAAATCCCATTATTCCATAATCTTCCTTTGGATTAAGATTTTCTTTTCGCAACTCTTTCATTATTTCAAGAGCATAAATATCGCCTGAGCAGAATACTGCTGTTTTTTCTTCTGATTTCTTTATGCAGTCTTTTACTGTTTCAAGATAATCCCATTTTCCTACGCTTATTCCTTCCATCCCAAGCTCATCAACTGCTGCTTCAAATCCGGCATTTCTCTGTTCATGTGAATATATATTTTCTCTGGTCTTATCTGCAAGAGGCGGACAGACAAATGCTATCCTTTTATATCCCTTTGATGCTATAAGTCCAACCGCATCCTTTGCAGCCTGAAACTCGTCTATACCTACAAATGGTATTTTGTCTGAAACTTTATTTCCCACTATCACAACTGGTTTTTCCAATGCGCATATTGTTTTTTCAAATTTCTTATCCTTGGAAACAGGCGACAAAATTATCCCTTCTACCCGGTAATCAACCATTCGCTGAAGCATTTCAACTTCCTGCTGTTTGTTTTTTTCGTGAAGTGATATATTTGCAAAATAATTCTTTTTCTGTGCTGAAAGCTCTATTGCATTAAGCATCTGTGCAAAGTACTGATTCTTTACATCAAACACAAGTACACCTATTGTACTTGTCCTGCCGTTTTTTAAGCCTGTAGCAAGTATGTCTGGTCTGTAATTCAGCTCTTCTGCAGTTTTGAGTATACGTTGCTTTGTTTCCTCGCTTATCCTGCCGGTATTGCTGAACGCCCTGTTTACCGTTGTTCTCGAAACATTGCATATTCTGGCTATATCCTTAGTTGTGACTCCCATTATGATTATCCTTTCAGACCGACTCTTATCATATTCCATGAAAGATGTGAAATACGACCTGTCAGTGTTCCGTTTTCAAGCTTCGTCTCATCTGTTGTATACGTTTTTACCCTGTCATGTATTTCCAAATTCGTTGCCTTTATATCCTTTTCATGCATTAAAACATGTTCTACTATTTTATCAGTTTCATAGCCCTGAAGATTTACCTTTATATCTATATCTTCATTACAACTGCGGTTTATAAAAAACAGGACTATTTCTTTTTCAATATAGTTGTGTACGGCAACACAGTCAAGAATTTCACTTTTTTCTTCATATCCAAGTTCAAGTACACTGCCTCTCGCGTATTTTGACATATACTTGAACGGATAGTATATCGGCTGATACCAAATCCCGCCACCTTTCTCCGTCATGATCATTGAGCTTATGTTTGCAATAAGTGACTGGCACGCAATCTTTACTATATCCGCATTCTTGATTATGGACATCAGCATCCCGGCAAACAAAAGCGTATCCTCAAAGGAATAAGTCATCTCACTAATTGCAGGTGCTGTCTGCCACATATTCTCATTTGCTTCCCTGACTGTCTCACTAGAGTTACACGTCCATACTCCCCATTCATCCATACTTATAAGTACATTATGCTTAGAGCGTTTCTTTGCTTTTATGTACTTGCATACAGAGTTAACTGTCCGTATGTATTCGCTCATATCATCAGCTTGGCTTATGAACCTTTCAGTCCCCTTTTCCTGACCTCCAAAATACTGATGTAACGAAATATAATCAACATAGTCAAATGCATCATCAAGCACCTGCGCCTCCCACTCCGGATAGGTTTTCATAGTATTTAAGGAACTACCACAAAGTATAGTCTCTATTGAAGAATCGACTACTTTCATAGCCTTTGATGTTTCAGCAGCAAGTCGACCATATTCATGTGCTTCCTTATGACCTATCTGCCACTCCCCATCCATCTCATTTCCAAGGCACCACAACTTTATTCCATAAGGCTTCTCTATACCATTTTCAATCCTCATGTTGCTGTATTTTGTTCCACCCGGCATGTTACAGTATTCAAGATAATTAACAGCATCACTTATACCGCGGGTTCCCAAATTGACCGCCATCAAAGGCTCAGTCCCAGTTTTTTTTGTCCATCTTATAAATTCATCAGTTCCAAACTGATTTGTCTCAAGTGCTTTCCATGCAAGATCAAGTCTTTTGGGGCGTTTCTCTTTAGGTCCTACACCGTCTTCCCAGCAGAAGGTTGATACAAAATTTCCACCCGGATATCTGACTGTAGTTATGCCTGCCTCTCTTACAGCATCAATTACATCCTTTCTGAATCCGTCTTCATCTGCATGAATACTGTCTGGCTCATATATACCGGTGTAAACCACCCTGCCCATGTGCTCCGCAAGTGAACCATAAATGTGTCTGTCTATCTCGCCTTTTTTGAAATGCCTGTTTAATGTTATTTCTACCTTTTTCATAGTCTTATCCCTTTGTAATTATGATTTTAGTCCGGAACTTGCCATGCCTTCCACAAAGTACCTCTGTCCGAGTATATAAAGTATGAGCATTGGAAGTAATGATATCAGAGCTCCGGCAAACGAAGCACCGTACTGTATTGTATTCTGCCCTACAAACAGTGCAAGTCCATTTGCAAGCGTCCTCATCTTTGTATCACTTGCGACTATCATAGGCCACAAAAGATCATTCCATGAACCATTGATGCTTAATATTATCAGACATATTACACTTGATTTTACCTGCGGCAGCATTATCCTCCAGAATATTCCAAACTCTGAAAGACCATCAATTCTTGCAGCATCTTCAAGCTCAACAGGCAGATTTGCAAAGGCTGCCCTCATCATAAATATCGATCCAGCAACAGCAACTCTCGGAATTATAAGTCCCAGATAGTTGTTATACATTCCAAGCTTATACACTACCAAAAACAACGGAACCATTATTACCTGAAACGGAACCATCATAGTTGCAAGTGTAATAAGGAAAAAAGCTCCTTTTCCGAAAAACTTCTTCCTCGCATAAGCATAACCTGCCATACTATTCACCACTACAGCAAGTGTCGTAGTCACTCCTGCATAAATCACTGAGTTTTTGATATATGTGATTATCTTTATACGCTTGACCGTAGCTGTGAAATTGGCAAGTGTAAGATTATGTGGTATGAATGTCGGCGGATATGTAAGGATTTCCTTTTCCGTCTTAAATGCACTCAGTATAAGCCATAAAAGTGGCACAACGACAGTCAGTGCAAGTACTGTAAGTACTATAAAAACAGGTATTCCAAGCATTGTCTTTTTCAATCCTTTTGAATTCATCACATATCCTCCGAATTCATTCTTTTATTCATGATGACGGTAACTATCATTATGACTGCAAACAGTATTACCGACATTGTTGATGCATATCCCATCTGGGAACCCGATGAAAATGCTCTCGAATACACATAGGTTACCGTTGACTCCGTTGTGTAATTTGGTCCACCATTTGTGGTCATATATATGATGTCAAATATCTGCAGTGACCCTGCAAATCTTGTCATCAGTATGAACCAGAATGTAGGTCTTATTGAAGGAACTGTTACATCGATAAACTGTCTAAGACTACCTGCACCATCCATCTTTGCCGCCTCATAGAGCGAGCCGTTTACATTCTGAATTGCTGTCACATATATGATTGCCGATATTCCAAAGCTTCTCCATATTGATATGAATGCAACCGTAAATATTGCCATATGCGTATCATTGAAGAAGTTTATCCTTCCAAGTCCCATAGAACTTAATGCATAGGTAAAGAAACCCACATTTGAATGGAGTATCATTTTCCACATAATTCCTATTGCTGTTGCTGAACATATAACCGGAAGAAAATAGATTGCCCTGAAAAACTTATTTTTAAGATTATTTTCAGATATGAATGCCGCAATTATCATAGCACCGATTACCTGCACAGGTACTTCGATTGCTGTAAATATGGCTGTAACCTTCAGACTGTTTACAAATCTCGCATCAGAAAATGCTGTCTTGAAATTCTCAATTCCAATAAACTTTGCCGAATCAAGTGTGATTGGTACATCAAAAAAACTCAGTCCAAACGCAGCCAAAAGCGGTATGATGTTGAACATCATCAGAAGTATGATCGACGGAAATATGAATATATATGCCGAACCTTCCGCTGATTGCAAGTATTTGATTGTCTTGCTTAATGCATTTTTCTTCATCTGTATCCTTTTATATTCAGGGTGGGAACATTTCTGTTCCCACTCTGCTGTGTTAGTAACTGCTCCTGTATTACTCATTGTATTCTCCAACGATTGTGTCTGCAATCTTCTGACATTCTGTAAGTGTCTCACCTGAATCTTTGTTATCAAAAAGTACAGGCTGTGTCATCTGTGGAATTACATCTGATATTATCTTACCAATACCCGGGAATGCTGAATCAACAATAAAGTCAGCTCTAAGTGATGTATCGGTGTTAGTCATTGACATAACCTTGTCATTTGCTTTGTAAGCATCACTCTCGAGTACTGATTTAAGATATGTAGGATAACCGAAATCGAGTGACCATTTTTCTGAAGGACACTCACCATTATCATCCTTGCTGTTCCACCACTCAATGAATCTGTAACATGCCTGCTTTGCATCCTCTGATGCAAGTGTCGTAACTGCCATACCAATAACCTCTGCCGAGCTCATCTTATCTGCATCGCCTGTTGGAATGGCTTTAATGCCATAATTTATACCTGCTGTATCCATTCCTGATGTAAGCCATGGTCCATTAATGGTCATTCCAAGCTGACCAGCTGTCATCATTGAGTCTGTATCATCTGTGAGCGGGTTATCTCCACTATCTACAAGCGACTTATAGGTATCAAGGAATTTTGCATATCCGGAGTTACCATCAAAGTTTGCCTTCCACTTACCATCATCACCTTTTGTCACTGCAAGGTCACCAAATCTCTGCAGTGTATGTGCCATCTGATAATTGTAACCATAACAAAGACCTGAGCCGTAAACATTCTTATCTGCATCGGTTATCTTCTTTGCATACTCAACATATTCATCCCATGTTTGCGGTCCCTTCTCCGGATCAAGACCTGCTGCCTTAAACAGATCTTTATTCCAATAGAGATAGAAACCTACAATCTCCATCGGCATAAGATAAAGCTTATCTCCCTCTGAGCAATAATCTGTATATGCCTCGATGAAATCATCCTTCTTTAAATCAGTCTTATCAAAAATATCACTTATGTCCTGTAGATAATCTCCATAAGTAAATCTGCTTGCACTTGAGAACAATACCAGATCCGGACCATCTCCTGCTGCAAAAGCAGAAGCCAATTGTTCGTCAAGACTTGCCGAAATATCCATCTCCACATTTATGCCATACTTATTTTCAGAATTAAATTTATCCACTAGCTCTACAAGCTCATCACCATCTGAACCTGTAAATCCATTCCAAAACTTAATCGTAACCGGCTTGTCTGCTTTTTTGCTAACTGATTCCCCATTTTCGGTTGCCAGCTCTCCGCTTGCTTTCGCTGAGGTTGAACTCCCACATCCTGCTAATGATACAACTGTCATTGCTGCTGCCAATATTACCGATATCAGCTTTCTTTTCATAGTGTACGCCCTCCATAACATTAAATTCGCCTTTTGCGTACTCGTGTACGCACCTTGTATTATCATTGTATGCTCTGCCTCGATTTTTGTAAATATCCTAACATTGCCAAATCACATGTGTGATTTTTGGTACAAATAACAAAAATCGGGCAGACGTTTATTATCTGTCCGATTTATCCACATATTTATATACTTAATAGCCTTACCTTCTTTTAGACCGATATCGCTCAGCTTGCAAGAGTTGCTGACAATATCCTGCGCCACAAGCAGCTGTTGATCTTCGGCAAGCAGGAGTCAGCACTTTTAGGAGCTGAGTTTCAGATCAAGCTTATGCGAAGCCAGATAAAAGCCGCATCCTTTACGCTTGTCGGCTTCCCGGTTTCGATGGCTTGTAATACAGATATGGATGAGCTCGCCTTTATCATTTCTTTTTGTGGAGAAAGCTTCGAGATCGTAGAAGCTGCAAAGCAGATGAAGCGTCATCAGACTGAGATAATTCTCCTCACCGGTCCTAATGAAAGCACACTTTCACGAATGGCTGACGAGACGATACATATAAACGTTAAAGAATCTGACCCAAAGATCGGTCCTTTTAGTTCAAGTACCGCCATGAAGCTTATTTTAGATATAATCTCCTGTTTCGTATTTGACGCAAATTATGAAGAAAATACCAAGGAATTGATCGCTGTAAATAACTATCAGCACATAATACGCGGCGAATGGGGCGTATAAGTACTTAAAATAAAAAAGTTATTTCAACTCAGTATGAATTGAAATAACTTTTTTTAATATCTGCTACATCGATACGCTTTGTGTAAACCCTGTCCTGTCTTTGATATAAGCCGTTTGATTGTAGCTTTCTATCAGATATCTTCCATCAGCTGTAGGTTTGATTATCGTTGATGAAAGATTATCCACGCCTGTCATGTTCATATTTCCGGTAAGTGTTTTTATCCCCAGATGAATTATCGCGCCATGTGAAAATATCAAAGCATTCTCATCTTCTCCAAGTTCCTCAAAACACTTCTTTATGCCATCTGCAAAGCGCTTTCCGGCAATTGTGAAGTCTTCCATTCCGAGTTCCTCGAATTCAGCACCATATTTCCTTGCTGCAAATCGCTTAAAAAGATCACCATCTCTGCTCTTAAGCTCACTCTTGGTCATGCCTTCCCATTTTCCAAATCCTACTTCTCTGAAGGCTTCATTGATCTCGACTTTCTTACTTTCCTCAAAATGTGACACGACCATTTCAGCCGTATCGACTGCTCTTTTCAATGGACTGGAATAGATTTTGGCAAAATCATATTTGCTTAAATATTCCGCAAGTTCCTTGCAGTCTTTTACATTGTTTTCAAGCAGCGGACTGTCATTTTCCGCTCCCTGTAAACGTCCTTCTATGTTCCACTTTGTTTTTCCATGTCTAATAATAAAAATCCGTGCCATTTAAGCCTCTCTTACAACCATGTCCTCTATTGCCCGGATGCTTCTATCCTTTTTTTAACTTCAAGGTCAAGCCTGTCCAGATAAGCCTTCGTATCAACTTCTTTGTCATATTCAGTCATATACTGCTCCCACATATCTTCAAATTTGCCCTCTTCAGACATTATCAGAATCGGAAGCCACTTTCTCTTGACACGCTGCATCGCCTCCTTCGCCCTTCCATAGTCTGTATCACTTTTCCAGTCAGAAGTTACAGAGTACAAAGGATACCAGGCAGCACCTTCTTTTTCTTCACCAAGAAAATCTTTCCATGTTTTATAGCCATAAGCATCCATCAGCTTCTTATCATACTCCGAAAGTGAAGAATAGAAAATATCCGGCTGCTCACTCGGCGCTACAGTATTTTTATTATCAGCAAGAAGCCCTTCATATGATGGAAACTGCGAATATGGGCAGCGGTTTTCCTCCAAGTATTCTCCATTTGACCAATTCGCCGCCTCTTCTTTATTTCGATAAAAAAGTCCCTTGCTGTTCACTTCGTAATCTATTCCTTCTTCGCCCCAGCTTCTAAGTTTCATCACCTCAGGCGATAAAAGTCCTTCCAAAAAAGTCAGCGCACCATCTACATCTTTGCAGCTTACAGAGATACCGATTCCTGATGCTGTGTTGATATTTGGTTCGGCGCATAGATAGTTTCCTTCGATATTTTCATTTGCCGTTATCGGAAGCGGTACATAACTGCACTCATCCATCCCTTTACCACGAAGCTCACTAAGTGCATCGATTATCTCCCACTGCTGATCCACCATCCCAAGAACTCGTCCCGATGCGAGCCGCTGTATATATTGATTATAGGAAAGCGTAAAGGTCTCCTTATCAATAAGACCTTTATTATAAATTTCATTTAGTTTTTTATAGTACTGCTTTGCTTCCGGCAAAGTATCATAAAGACCTGTTTTCCCTGTCTTTGGATCTACTATCGCACAGCCGTTATTAGGATAACCTGCCAAAAACATCGGTGGATTTTCAAGACAGAAATATCTCCAGTCATCGCATAATATCTCAAAGCCGATGGTACTCTCTCCATTCGTTACCGGTACTGCCTTTTGATATCTTTCGATCAGGTCAAAATATTCATCAAGAGTTTTTACCTTTGGATAGCCTGCCCACGCAAGCACACGCTTTTGTATCCAGAATGCCTCTCCCGACGGCATTGTACTTGTAGAATGTCCATTAATTACGCCATATGGAGGAATAAAGTAAATATGTCCATCAGCCTTTCTTAAAGAGTTCCATTGCGTATCAGTAAGATATTTCTTAAGCCCCGGATATTTCGGTAAATATTCATCCAACGGGATCAGTGCCTTTTCCTCGATCAAAAGATCTGTCGCATTACTGCCATCGATAAAGTCAGGATATTTTCCACTGGCTATCATGCTCTTTATCTTCTCTTCCGCAGTCTGCCCCGAAAGTCTTTCAACATCTACCTCAGCTCCTGTCTTTTCAGCTATTTTTTTCTTTAATCTGCTTTCATTATTTTCTGATGCACCTGTTACAGCTATGAATGCAGTAAAACTCTTAATATTATCTGCCTTATTTTCTTTTTTCCCAAGAAAAGCCATGCACAAGACAGCCAAAACCACCATCATAGCAAGCAGCATTTTCTTACTGATCTTCTTCATTCTGCATCCTTTTCTTTATCCTGTATTGATTCGGTGTGATTCCTCTAAGCTGCATAAACTTGCTTATAAATATATCCACACTTGCAAATCCAAGCTCCTCCGAGATCTGATATATCCTCTTATTTGTCGTTAATAAAAGCCTGTCCGCATCTTCTATCCTAAGGCTTGTGATGTAGTCCTTAAAAAGCATGTCGTGCCTTTTCTTAAACAACTGCCCCAGGTAAACATTATTTACATGAAAGATCTCACTTATCTGCTTAAGACTTATATTTTCCTTATAATGCTCCTTTACAAATTCATCAACTTCATATCCGATCTCTTTCTTTTCTCTCTGCCTTGCTTCGTCATTTTTCCTGACCTCATCAAGCAGCGAATTAATATCTCTCTGCTTCGTGAGCATATCTGTCACAAGCTCTGTCCCCACTGCTTTTTCGCACTGCTTATCTGTCAGTATGTCCATTAAGAGAGTTTTTTGCTTGGAATATACTTCCCTTATCCTCTCTGAGTAATAGTCCTCAGCACTTTTAAGAATGCTCTCAAGCTCTTCCGTCTGAACCGGTTTCAAAAGATAATCAGAAATTTTAAACCTCAGTGCTTTTCTTGCAAATTCAAAATCTGCAAACCCTGTAAGTATAACTATCCTTGCATCAGACAAGTTATATTTTCTGATTTTTTCTACCATTTCAAGACCATTCATTCCAGGCATCTTTATATCAGCAAATATAAGATCAACCTTTGTTTCCTTCAATTGTTTAATTGCCTGAATCCCATTTTCAGCCTCAGCATCAATGCTGCAATCATATGGCAGCTTTACTATCAGCTGCTTTAATCCTTCACGGATAAACGGCTCATCATCAACGATCATAACCCTCATTCTGCTCTGTCTCCCCATAGTGCACTACAATGCATATTTCTGTACCCTCATCTATAGAACTGTTAATATCCACTAAAAGCTTTTCCCCATAATACTGCTTTAGACGAATTATCGTATTAACTATGCCAATACTCTTATTTGTTTTTTCTATATATGAAATATCAGCATTATCGATCTTCTCCATCAGTTCTTCAAGTTCCTTTTCAGTCATTCCTTTTCCGCTGTCCATTATCTCAAAGTATAAAAGATCATCATCCCTTGAAACGATCACCGAAACAGAACCGCCTTCCATTTTCTTTTCGATTCCATGTACGCAGGCATTTTCCACGAATGTGATTATGCAAAATTTAGGAATTTCTATATTCTTGCATTCGTCCTGCAAGCGTATCGAAAAGTTAAGCCTGTCGCCAAACCTGTACTTTTGAAGTTCTAAATATCTCTGTGCATTTCTGCATTCATGTTCAAGTGTTACCGTATCACTGTTCCAATGGATGTTTTCACGCAGAAGTACCGAAAAATCCTCAAGTACCTGAGCAGTTTCACCTTCATTTTTTATCAGGCTGTGCATCCTTATACTTTCCAAAGCATTAAATAAAAAATGCGGATTTATCTGGCTTTGAAGCGCATGCAGCTCTGCCTGTTTCTTGGCAATGATCAATTCCTGCTCGCGCTCCTTATTCTTAAACACCGTTTCTATCAGTTCTCTGATACGGCTCACCATCAGATTATAGCTCTGTATTATCTCTCCAAGCTCGTCTTTCGATGGCGGAATAATGATCTGTGCATATTTATCTTTCTTAATAAGCTCGATATTCTCGCTTATCGCAAAAAGTCTGTCATTTATAGATCTATATATGAAATAAAGCACGATAGACGGCAGTATAAGATTGAAAATATATATGGCCAACAATATAAACTTCTTTTCTTTCATCATAGAAAAGAATGAGCTTTCTTTATCTACCATGAAGATTTTAAGCTCTTCTCCATATATTTCAATATCCTTTTCGTATAAAGTACCTTTTTTATCTATATATTCTTCGCCTTCAAATGGTTTATCTGCATTGTCTATACCACCTGAAGAAACGATTATTTCCCCGTCATCATTACAAAGGCAGCAATTATTCCTTCCGCAGATCCTCGTGACATCCTTCTGAATCTGTGAATAGTCAAGATCAAGCATTATTATGTCATTTCCGCCAAAATAATTTAATTTCCTAAAAACAACTATATGCCTGCCTTTTTGAATATAATCCCCGGAGCTGCCATCTTCAAAGAAAGCGCACACCATATATTCCCTGCCGGAAGCGACAAAATTCTTATACCACTCTTCGTCCTTAACATCTTTATCATTAACGAAATACGTTCCATTCACTATTGTCTCGTTCTCAGTACATATAGTGACGCACTGTATTGATTGCGCTGTGTAATAATACTGTATAGTTTCATTTTCCATGAAATTATTATACGCACTGTAATAATCCGAATCGTTCTTATATTCTTTTCTCAAAAAAGAATTAAGGCTCTCCATGCGATTAAGATAATCAGCTATAGATATGGCTTCTCTCACAGAATTTTTCAGGTCATATTCGATCTGATTAACATGATTCTGCATTTCTGCCATACTCCTGATCTTCCCTTCATGATTGATATTGAAGTAGAAAAACATATTTATCATGAACATGGGAATCAAAATACTCGTAATAACTATTATTATACTTTTTTCTCTTAATTTAAGATTATCGATAAATTTCATAAGTCACTATAGCCCAAGGAAGCCCCCGCCGGTTTCCCGACGAGGGCTTGTGAGCACACTGTCAGCTTTTCCAAAGTGTACTTCTTAATGTATCGTTTACATGGTTACATTAGTAGTATACTTTCTCAAGTTGATTTCTGCAAAAATTTTATTCTTCAGCTGCTACTTCTTCTGTCTTGTCCTGTACCCCTTTTGAATTAAAGTGATAACGAACGCCGTCGATCGTAAGCCAGCCGCTGACTCTCTTTCCATCAGCATCGAAATAGTATGTCTTATCGCCTACTGTAACAAATTCACTTGAAGCAAGTGCTCCATCTTCCTTTGCATAGTAGTAAGTTCCCCAAACATTTACAAACTTCTCCTTGCTGAGCTTTCCGTCCTTAGCAAAATAGTACTTAGCTCCGTCAATCTCAAGAAGCTTGCTCTTTACTACCTTGCCGTTCTCGTCAGCATAATATGTAGCTCCGTCATGCTCGAAGAATGTATCTTTCTCCTGAACACCGTCGGCATTGAAGTAATATCCATTACCCCAGATATTGACGATAGTATCAGCTGCTACAACACCATCCTTATCAACAAAGTATGCTGCATCATCAACAGTTACCTTCTTATTCTTGATAACCTGACCATTTTCGTTAGCATACATCTTCTTTCCTTCATATTTGAAGAAGCCTGTTACCGGTTTATCATAGTTATCATATGCATATGTATGTCCCCAAGCATTCTTAAATGTTACAGGAACATCAGTAGAAGGTGTCTCAGGTGTCTCTGATGAACCAGACTCAGTGAATCTGTAGTTATCAACTGTCATGATATCTGAGCCTTCACCTCTGTAAACGAAGAATACATTTCTCTCGCCTGCAACAGGTGTTACATTAGCATCGATATCTGTATATTCAGTAGTTCCTGCAGGAACCTTAACTGTACCGATAAGGCTTCCTTCCGGGCTATCAAGACGAACTTCGATCTCGCCGCCCTTTTCAGACTTAACTCTTGCAGTGATCTTATCTGCACCCTTCTCTCCGAAGTCAGCGCCGGCTACACTTGTCCAGTCACCATCATCGATTGAGCTGAGCTGCATGTGGAAGTCATCAATATTTGTTACCTTAATTCCCTTATTCCATGCAATTGTCTCTGCTTCGATAGTCTCATATGGATTGAGGCTCTCAAGCTGCTTGATTCCTTCATATGTTCCCTTAACCGGTCTGATATTTCCCTTAGGAGTCATCTCGATAGGATCGATATGAGTTGATCTGTAGCCCTTCTGCTCGTTCTTCTCCTTTGCAACAGTCTGTGCATGATAGATGAAGTAGCTCTTTCCTCTAAATACAAATGTTGCATGGTGGTTGTTACCAGCTGTATTGAACCATACTGAAGGATTATCAAAGATCTCGCCTGCATACTTGAAAGGTCCCATTGGGCTGTCACTTGTCATGTATGCGATGTTGCCGAATCCAGGATAGCCTTCGCTGTGAGGTCCTGTGAAGTTAGAGCAGTAGCTGTAGTAATACTTATCTTTATACTTAAAGATACCTGAATCCTCGAACATGCAAGGTGCATCAATTTCCTTTGCAGGTCCATCGATCTCGATCATGTTGTCCTTAAGCTTTACAACTCTTGCGGTCTTAGGATTATTCTGCTTACCGTTCGGTACGCCGCCGCCGAAGTATACATATCCTGTACCGTCATCATCAACAAGTACTGCAGGGTCAAAGCACCATACAACACCCTGACATCCCGGTGTAGAGCCATTAAGAAGAGCCTTTCCTACAGGATCTCTCCATGGTCCGATAGGTGAATCACCTTCGATTACGCCGATACCGCTTCCGTTATTAGCGAAGTAAACAAAGAACTTATCCTTGCCATCGATCTTCTTATGTGCGATAGCAGGAGCCCATGAGTTAACTGCCCACTTTGCTGCACCGTCTTTTCCGGCAACCTTGATCTCACCATGATCTGTCCAGTTAACCATATCAGATGAAGAAATTACTCTCAGAGTATTGATGTAGCCATATCCATTCTCCTGAAGGTTTCCATTCTTATCATACTGAGGTGCATCAGCTGTCATATATACATATACTCTGTCATTGTAAACAATAGCATATGGATCAGCGCCGTATTCCTGTGTTACAAGCGGGTTAGAGAATCCAAGCTTCTTAGCTATAGCGCCTGTATCAAGATATGTAAGCTTGATAGAAGCCTTTGCACTTGAAGAATCGATCTCTGTCTTTCCGCCGTCAAGCTGGATGTAATCAGCCGCAACACTTACAGTCTTATCTTCTCTTACATAGCCGTTGAGCTTTAATTTTACAGTTGCAAATACATCATCTTCTGCATCAAATGCAACATCGTCACCCTTAACTTCGATAGTGAGTCTGTTCTTGCTGAACTTATAAGAAGCTGTTCCGTTGATAGCCTCTTTATTGAATTCAACATCATCAACGCTCATGATATCAGGGATAGAGAATGAAGCCTTGAGACTGTTATGAGAGCCCTTCTCGATCTTTCCAAGCTTGAGAACTGCTTCTGTCTCATTGTTTACAACACCGCTTATCTCTGAATCCTTGAAGCTGAGCGCTGCTGACATGTCGTTCTGAGTGCCTTCTGTTCCTGTGATAGTATCAGAAACTCTGAAGTAATCAAAGTCAACATATCCGCCCTTTGACATAGTTGCATAGTTAAAGAGTGCAAATCTGCTTCCCATAAAGTGGTTAAGCTCGTAGCTTGTTCTTACAGTATTGCCGAGCTGCTTCCACTCTTTTCCGTCAAAGCTGTAGAAGAAGCTTACCTTGTCTCCGCCAGCAAAGTCATAGTCATCCTTAAGATAAACTACATTGCTTGGGCAGTCTACTGATGCGATTTCCTGAGGCTTGTCAGCCTTATTTGCATCATTGTGTGTAGCATCAACCATTACAAGTTTTGTGCCGTCATTTGTCTTCTTTGCAGCTATGTAGCTGTAGTTAAATGAGAATGCTGCAAGTCCTGCAACATCACCAACCTTCATGTGAGAAAGGTCAAGCTTTGTGCTTCCTGAACATGTAGGGCCGAATGTTCTCTGTGTAAGTGTATTTCTTGCTTCAAGAATGCTCTCGCATCTCTTACCTGTAGTAAGTCTCAGCCAGCCATTTCTGTCTGTAAGTGACCAATTTGTATTATCCGGGTTGTGATTCCACTGCCATGCAAGGTCAAGGTCTGATCCATAGTAATCATCCTCGCCAACCTTTGCCTTGTCAGCTTTTGTCTCACGAGCCTTCTCAACGATAGACACATCATCTACATAGATATCTATAAGATCTGACTCCTTAGTGTCATTCTCGTTCTTCCACTCTGTCTCAAAGAACAATGTATCCTCTGAAGTATCATCATCCTCTGAAATCTTATAAGTACCTGTGAGCTTTGTCCACTCTCCCTTCTTAACATCAGCAGAAGCTATAGTCTCAAATTTCTCATCTCTGCCCTTGCGGAGAGTCATTGCGATCTTATGAGAATCAACCTGATCCTGCTTTACCCATGCTGTAAATTCATATGTGTAGCCCGGGATAAATACATTCTTAAATACCTGTCCCAAACCATCGTTTGTCTTACCTCTGTTTGTAGCCTTGAGAGCCTTATCACCAGTGTGAGCATCTTCTGTCTCTTCAACAGTAACATCACCTGTTCCTGCCTTGTGCTCATACTTGCTCCATCCCTGAGTTCCTTCTTCCATGTCACCATTTTCAACAATAGTGCCATCTTCTGTAGTCATTGAGAAATCATCAAGGTAGTAGTCCATAAGGTGCTGATCCTTATGTGCATCTCTGTCAGCATCGTTTGTCCAAGGAGTCTCCATGAAGATGTAGTTCTGATCTGGTACGAACTCACAGTCCTCATTTCCGCACTTAACCTTTTCAGGAATTGTGTATGTTGCCTCGAACTCTGTCCATTCACCCTTCTTAGCTGTGAACTGAACAATGTTATCTCTCCACTTATAGTTAGGTCCGTTCTGGATTTCTAATCTAAATGTCTTTGTATCAGGTCCGTCAACATACTTTAACTTGCCCTTGAATGTGTATTCTTTACCAACTTCAAGCTTTCCGCTGACATCCTGCATTGCACCGCCTGCGCATGTGCGTCTGTTCTTTACCCACAGGCAGTAGTTTTCTGAGTCTTCTTCATCCTCAACTGCTTCAACTTCTGCTTCTTCAGGAAGTTTCTTTGCATTTACAGAAGCAACGTCGATCTCGGCCTGCTCCATAACGCCCCAGCCCTTAGTTGTGCCTGTAGAAAGGTCACCATTTTCAAAGAGCTCAACTATACCTTTACCAACAGTAGGTGTGGCTTTTTTGCCTGTTTCACCTGTTTCTTCAGGAGTTTCAGCTTCAGCTTCTTCGCTATTAGCTGTCTCTTCAAATACACGATGCTCTGCATCATTGTAGAATTCATCAGACTTCGTGAGTGACTTCTCTCCGCTTGATTCGAGAGGCATATCCATTGAAAGCTCAACTGTCTTTCCATCACCATTCTTACCAAGCATCGGCCAGCCATCTTTGAATTCACAATTTGTAAGTACCGGAACACGTCCTACAGCGCCATGATCCTGGAAAAGATATCCATACCAGTCACCGTCAACTGTATCAATGATTCCGCCCTGTGCAACACCTGCTCTTGTTCCGTTATTCTCGAAGTTTGCATTGAGGATAACTTTCTTCTCCCAATCAGCAGCTGTTCCCGGGAATGTCTTGCTTCTGTGGCAGATTTCCTGTCTTACACCGCCATTTGGCCATACGATGTTAAATACATAGTAGTAGCCGTCTTTCTTAAGTACGTGTGTACCTTCGCAATTAACAATAGGATTCTGTGTATCGTCTGTAAAGAGTGTTCCGCTCTTGCCGTCTTCCTTAATTCCTGAAAGGTCAGCATTGAGTTCTCTATACTGTATATTTTTACCGCCATATACTACATAAGGTGTATCTCCATCAAAGAAGATAGCCATATCATGCATATAGGCCTTTAATTCAGTTCTCTTCCATGAACCATGTTCAATATCGTCTGTCTGGAAAATATATGCCTGACCTGTTGTATTTGAATTAAATCCAACGTAATAAGTTCCATTGTGGTAAACAATGCTTGAAGCCCACTGTCCTTTTCCATACATGGACTTTCCATTACGAAGGTTCATCTCATCTTTGTCATCGAGTCTGTCGTACACATAGTTTACTGTTTCCCAATTTACCAAGTCTGTAGACTTCATAACCGGCACACCAGGTGATAAGTGCATTGTTGTACTTACCATGTAATATGTGCTTCCAACACGGATCATATCGATATCCGGCACATCAGAATAGATAAGAGGATTATTGAAAGTTCCTCTTGGTGACTTGCTGTCATTTGTAGCAGCTGCAACATTCATAGGTATAGCTCCCGTAGCTGTGATCATCAATGCCAGGCTGACTGCCGTAGCACGACTACCAATTAACTTTGTTTTCCTTCCCATTCTTCTTTTCTCCTTTTACCCAATACATACTCCATAAATGAAAAAACAAGCATAAAGGCAGCTTATAGAAAATTATTGGCAGAGGTTTTCCAAATGACCTTTAGCTTGTTTTTTTCATGTATTTATTTTTGCACGTTTAGGAGAACAATTCATCCCACAAAGTTAATGAGTTTAGTAATTTTTACCATAAAAACTTTAATTTTTATGATTTTTTATACATATATCACAACATTGTATACTTCTTTTTTGTATTTTTCCGTCACATCAACGAATAATCATCCTATGTTCTTTATATTTTTCCAGCATTTTTAAGATAATTATATATACCAACTGCATCTGCATGAGCAGCTGCTGAAAGACCTGTTGATGCAAGTAACGCTCTATCTGTCGGATAATCGATATAGCACTGCTCAAGAATGATCGTAGGAACATTAAGTGCAGTACCGCTTCTGATCACACCATAGTAGTCACCATGTGTGCCGATTCTTCCTCTTACGCCTTTATTCACATAGCCCAGAGCTGATGTCTGCTGAAGGATAGAATTACCAAGATTTATTCCAACAAGTGAATTGTTTCCGCCCATTGCTGAAGCAAATACCACACATCCTGATTTATCATGCGGACCAGAAACATTAAAGTGGATACTTACCAAAGCGTCAGCACCATATGCTTTAGCTATAGCTGCTCTGTCTGAAAGTGAAACATCTGTAGCATCTGATGTTCTTGTAAGGTATACTGTAACACCTGCAGCTTCAAGCTCAGACTTCACCTGATTTGCTACTGCCAGAGTCATCGGAGCTTCATAAAATGGATCAACAGCTGCTCCCGGTGCTGTGATAGTTCCATTTCCATGTCCCGGGTCAAGCACAATTACCGCTGCCTGAGCTGTGACAACCCCTCCGAATGCAAGCGCTGTACTGATCAACGCTGTTCCCAAGATTTTTCTGATAAATTTGTTCATTTCGTTATACTCCATTTCCATATAGTTTCTGCATTAATTTCAATACATCTTTTATTTTAGCACAACCGCAGATTCATAACACCTTAAAATATTCATTTATTATTTATAATTTTTTTAGATTTAAGTATCATTGTGTTATAATTGAGAAAGAATTATATTTAGCTCTTTGAATAACCTTATCAACAAGGAATATTATTAAGGAGAATACTATGGACGAAAAAACAAAAGTATTAGAAAAGGGAAAAGGATTTGCAAATGAATTCCGTGAGTTTATCATGCGCGGCAACGTCATGGATCTGGCTGTCGGTGTCATCATCGGTGGTGCATTTCAGAGCATCATCAATTCTCTTGTAAATGACGTGATCATGCCAGTAATAAGTATGATTACCGGAGGGATCGACTTCAGCAATTGGTTCATATCACTCGACGGAAGCCACTATGCAACACTTGCCGAAGCTCAGGAAGCCGGTGCTGCAACGCTTAATTATGGTACTTTCATCACTGCTGTGATAAATTTCATCCTCATGGCTCTCGTTATTTTCTGTCTGGTAAAAACATTGAACACATTAAATGATAAGCTTGCAAAGAAAAAAGCAGATGAAGAGGCTGCAGCTCCTACTACAAAGATCTGCCCTTTCTGCAAGAGCGAGATTGCTATCGATGCTACGAAATGTCCGCACTGCACATCTGATCTTAAAACTGAATAATCCTTTGTACATCAGCCCGCTACAAGAGCGGGCTTTTTTTATGCTATCCACCAGGTTCCATCCTGCCCTTGATATAACGAGCCTATTTCTTCTGAAATGACATTTCCCTGAAAATCTTTGACAATTACTTTTCCATAATACTTATAATCATCCGTTGCACAGTCATTCTCATCATCCCAACCTTCTTCTATCCAAGCATCAATGTAAACTTTGCCATCATCTATCAAAGTAACCGTTTCATTTGGTTCTATAGAAAAGTTAATTTTCTCCGGATAGTAGCATGTAAACAATCCTTGACGCTGACTGATTATATGGATCTTGTCTCCAGCAAGCCTCATATTGAAAAGATCTACTTCATCCAGCTTCAACTCAGTAATCATTTCCAAAACTTCTTCTGGCATATACTTATACAGCCTCACTTTTTTGTCTGCATAATCACCCTGTAATATATAATAAAAACCATCAAAATATGCCGGATCTGCGTAGATCACCTCCCTCTTCTTCTCAAATGGTCTATACACATTTCCATTTTCAAAGTCGTAAAACTGAATATTAGAGCCTTGGTAGCCTCCTCTTTTGGCCCATTCTATCAAATCATATAAATCCGAAGTATCCGTCATTGCAAAAGCTAGTCTGTCCTGCCCAATTATCTTTGTCAAGTATCTTCCACCTGGCTCTTTAAATCTTTTTATCACAATTCTCTCTCCATCTTCACAATTCTTTCGTCCACTTTTCCATCATATAACAGTGACAGTGAATCACCTAAACCTAATGTATGGACCACATCTTTGTAATACAAATCTGCATCAGGTTCATTTGAAAATTCCTTCAGAACCTTGCTCCAGATTTCTCCAACCTCCCTACAAACTTGAAGTTGTTGTCATTTACAATTATCTTATCTTCACTCATACAGATCCGTTCTTCGAAGAGATGTGTATGGCCGTTGGTGACGTTTTAGGGTTGCTCTGGAAAGATTCACCTCTGCCAGCATTAACTCTTCCTGATCTCCCGCCATTTCAATCGTCTCGCCATCAAAACCTACAACTAGCGACTCGCCGGAGAACTCCATGCTTCCTTCCACTCCAACTCTGTTGCACATTGCTACATTGACACTGTTTTGAAATGCTTGAACCTTTATCTCCCATTGAAACACATCAGAGGGCTCTGACTTAGTATTTGCTGTAGGGACAATAATCAGCTCCGCACCGCGTAGAGCTTCCGTACGAATGCTCTCAGGATAGTGGCGATCAAAGCACACAACAATCCCGATTTTACCTAACTTCGTATCAAAGACCATAAACCCTTCTTCAGACGGAGTGTAATAGCTCTGCTCATAGAACATTTCACATTGAGCGACATGAACCATCTTCTGTCTGCCGATAATTTCTCCCTGATCATCAATCAAAAGGCTCATATCGTATCTATGCCCTTTTTCTTCAATATAAAAGTTGGGGGAAGCAAATATGTGGTTTTCCCGGCATGCATCTCTTATTCCCTTCACATAACTGCTGTCTTCCGTCATGACATATTCGCTCACATCACAGTCTGGGAATTGGGGAAAGAATGGAGAGAGCTGGATTTCCGGAAAGCAAATCAGATCCGCTTTATTCTCTGCAGCCTGCCTGATAAACTGCAGCGACTTTTCATAGTTGTTCCGAATATTAGATGACATCTTCATCTGAGCTAATGCAATTCTCATTCTCTTCTCCTTCACAAACTCTGATTGAACAAAATCGCTGCGCGATGGCCTGCCTAGGCTGCGTGCAGTGATTTTCTTTTTATCAAAAAGGCAGTAGAAAGTAAGTCCTAATAGTAGTATTGTTGTAGTCGCGAAACTTAACAATCAAACAGGATCATTACTAACACTGCCATGAAAAGAATATCATTCGCTTGTGCAAAGTACAAGCATCATTTTGATGTACATGCACCTCCGAAGTTTTAGTTGTTCCTATCAATGACTATACTTTCGGAGGTTTTACTATGTATGATGAATATTTGAAAAAACTTGATGAAGCAGGAAAAATACGCAATCTTAAGGAGCGTTCTATATCCTGTTATCATAACTATGTTGCTTATTTTTTAAATTATGTCGGAAAAGATCCTAAGGAGCTTACCTGCCAGGATGTACGAGCTTTTCTTCTCAGCAAAAAAGATGAAGGGTTAAAAGCTACTACCTTGAATCTCTATAACTCATCAATTCGCTTTTTTTACAAGTTTGTTCTCGGCATACTTTGGGATGAGATTTTAGTTCCACGCATGATAAAAGATCAACCTTTGCCGGTAGTCCTTACATTGGATGAAGTTAATCTCTTTCTCGATAACGTTGAGGATATAAAATATAAGGCAATGTTTGCAACTATGTATTCTTCTGGAATGCGTGTATCAGAAGTCATACACTTGCATTATGATGATATTTCTAGATCAAACATGCAGATTCATGTACGGAATACTAAAAACCGCATGGATCGTTATACAATTCTCTCAAAGAAAAATCTTGATATGCTCACCCGCTATTGGTTTGAGAGAAATCGCCCCACCGGCATTCTTTTCCCCAACAGATTCACAGGAGAATATCTTACAGTAAGTACTCTGGAACAGGTCATGCGCAAAGCCATTAAAGAATCAGGTATTACTGCTAAAGCAACACCTCATAGTCTTAGACACAGCTTTGCAACACATCTCATGGAGCAGGGGGTTGATCAAAAGTATATACAAACTCTTCTCGGACACAGAGATCCTAAATCCACTGAGGTATATTTACACAGAAGTAATAAGACTATTATGGGAATTCAGAGTCCTTTTGACAGAGAGGACCTAAAAAATGAATAAACCTACTGTCCAAGATATATTTTTGAAATTTTATTCTGAATATCTTGAGAAATATACACCATCAGCTGAACAGTCCAAAGTTTCAAATGCCATTATGAATTGTAAAACTTCACGCATGGGGGCAAATGTACAGGTATGCGAAGACTGTGGTTGTATTTCAATCCACTATAATTCCTGCAGAAACAGGTGTTGTCCTATGTGTCAGGCTCTTCCTAAAGAAAAGTGGATGGATATGCGAAAGGAAGATGTTTTAGATGCTCCATATTTCCATCTGGTATTTACTGTTCCAGCTGAGTTGAATCCTGTTATCTACAGCAATCAAAAACTTCTTTATGATACGTTGTACCATGCTGCTTCAGCCACTATCAACGATCTCTCTGTTCAGGATAAATACCTTGGTGCAAATGTTGGATATATCTGCATACTTCACACATGGGGATCAGAGATGAATTATCACCCTCACATACACACAATACTTTTGGGTGGAGGCCTTGATAAGAACAAACATTGGAAAGATAAAGGTGATAAGTTCTTTCTCCCAGTACAGGTTATCTCAAAAGTTTTTCGCGGAAAATACATGGAAGAATTAAAAAGTCTGTGGGAAGATGGAAAGCTAAAGTTTTATGGTTCATCAGAAAAATATCAGAATAGATATGAGTTTAAATCCTTAATTGATACCTGCTATTCTAAGGAATGGATTCCTCATTGCAAGAAAACATTCAATGGTGCTCAATCAGTAATTAAATACCTTGGCAAATATACTCATAGGATTGCCATTAGCAACTACAGAATCATTCGCATCAATGGTGGAAATGTCACATTTTCCGTTAAAGACTACCGTAATGAAGGCAAATGGAAGGAGCTTACTATAAGTGGAGTTGAATTTATAAGGCGATTTCTTATGCATGTTCCGCCAAAGCGTTTTGTAAGAATAAGGCATTATGGATTGCTTTGCAGCCGCATGAAGAACAGCAATCTTACTTTATGCAGAAATCAACTTGGTTGTAAGAAGTATATATCCGAGCTTAGGAATATGACATCCTCTCAGATATTG
The DNA here is from genome assembly GCA_900114405.1 of Lachnospiraceae bacterium KH1T2. Lineage (GTDB taxonomy): Bacteria > Bacillota > Clostridia > Lachnospirales > Lachnospiraceae > NK4A144. The sequence continues at coordinate 25,522 of FOSY01000026.1, forward strand.
GATCACCTATAGGGATTCAAGGTCGGAATATGCAAGCATTGTGGCGGAAAAGTCTGGGAGGTTTATTTCTGATACCCTAAAATATAAAAAAACAAAAAACATAAGGTATGCTATTATCTAATTAGGCAGTAAAACTGGTAAGCTCCAGGAATTGAAACCCCATATGTATAGGCTCCACGGACGCTTACTTTGTTCAATTAGGTTAAATCGCAATAAGATCAAACGAAAGAGCAGTTATTGTTATAATTCAAGCTGCTTTTTCGTTTGACCTTACAGCGATTCTAACCTAAAGAATTTATCTCATTAACCAATTAGTTAAATCTAGTACTTTTATTCCTTCTATGTCATAGTCATCATGCTTTGTATTCGCTATCAAAATCTTAGGATATGCATCTTTTATCGCTCTTAGTGGATACAGCTCTCTTTCCAATGTATCTGAATCAGAAATATTATCTGATACTTGGATATACAGCTTCTCATTTTGTTTCATAGCTACAAAATCTATCTCCTTCTGATACAACTTGCCAACATAAATCTCGTAGCCCCTCCTGAGTAATTCTAAGGCAACTATATTTTCATATGCTCGTCCATAATCCATATTTCTTGTTCCAAGCATTGCATATCTAAATCCTAAATCGCTAAGATAGTATTTATCTGATGTTTCTAAATACTTTTTTCCACGAATGTCGTATCGTTTTACTTTATAGAACATAAATGCACTGCAGAGATACTTCATATAATTTCCTATTGTTATATGATTCGTCTCAATCTTATTTTGCTTAAAAACATTACTAATCTTGCTAGCAGATGTCAGATTGGAAATATTGTCCATCATATAATCTGTTAAAGAGTCCAAAAGTGCCTCTTCCTTAATACCATACTTATCTACAAGATCACGTTTTATAATTGTAGTGTAAACATCCTTTATATATGATGCCTGATCCTCTTTTTCGCTGTATACATAAGATCCTGCCATACCACCACTCATAACATATGAATCCAATATATTTGCTGTATTAGAATCATATCCATAGTACTCACAATATTCAGCAAAACTAAATGGATAAACAGGAATTTCTATAAATCTCCCAGTAAATAACGTCGATAAATCTGAGCTTAACAAAAATGCATTGGAACCTGTAATATAGATATCATATTTTCGGCTGTTATATAAACTATTGATAGCAAGCTCAAATTTTTCACACATTTGAACTTCATCTACAACAATGACATTTGTTTTACCATCAATGTATTGTCCTTCGCAAAAATTATAGAGTTCCTTATATGTTTTTAAATCATCGAATTTTAAATCTGCAAAATCAACGTATATTATATTTGTATCTTCGTTTGTGCGTATCAGTTCCATATATGCTCGCACCAACTCAGACTTTCCAGAACGTCTCAATCCTGTTATTATCTTTATATCAGGAGTATCCTTTAATCGAATGAGTCTATTCAAATAATTTTTTCTTTCAATAATCTTCATATAAATCTCACTTTCAAAACTTCAATTTCTTTTCACTTTTGAAAGCATTGTATCATCCACTTTCAAAACTTACAATATTTTTCTTTTTCGAAAATACAAAAAAAGCAGCTACCTCGATTTGAGATAACTGCTATGTAACGTTCAGTATTTAATTAGGTTGACAAATTTGAAGCTATATTATTCCCCTCCTCCAAAAGCATGCTACTAAAAATATGCAGATAACAGAGGGAATGAAGATAAGCAATCTGTTTTTCTTATTTCCAAATTGAATATATCTATAACCTAAGATGTTTGCTATTATTAGCGGAATCATTCCAATAGTAAGTAGCCAACCTCCTCTTTCCCATCTTTCCATCGGCAGCATTGCATTTGGTGCGTGAAGCCTCACACGACTAAAGTCGTGTGCTTCCTATTGCCACAATCTACGTTGTGGTTGCCTTTTAGGGCATCGGACTGCGTTTCTGTCCATACGGCTAAAACTCAGTACTTAGGCAACTAATATGTTGTCTAAAACCGCATTTAAGCTAATAAGGTCAGCCAACGTGCAGGTGCTTCTCTTAGAGCACTGAGGGACTTTAGCCTCAATGTCCAACCTGTCCGTCACCGAACAGGATTTAAAAATTTCTCGTATATAATAGCGAGCTGCTATATTATACGAAGCATTAAGATCGCAGTTGTATGTTTTGCCATTTTGGAATCTACACAAACTGTATGTGGGCATATCTGCATCCTTACCTCGAAGAACTCTGCCACTGCCATCGAAAGCTAGTCGTGATGTCCCACATGCGCAAATATGAGATATCCTCATACTAAGTCTGTGAGCCTTGTCTGTTACCATAGATTGCACGTACTTTGCCTTCCACATATGGAGCTTTTGTTTCTTAGAGCCACGCTTTTTACCTGCAAGGTCCAAGTGTTCAAAAACTATGGTATCAGCATTGTACATTACGGCTGTATCTATGATAAAGTTAGCTGTTTTAACAGCTATATCATCTTTAATACCTTTAGCTTTAGCCCACAGCCTCGGCATCTTACAGTTGCCATATTGCTGGGCTTTCTTTATACGGTTTACAGCATGGTTCAAACGGTCTGTTTCACTTGGCAGTCTAAGGAAACGTCTGCCGTAGATAGTGCCTTTTGAATCCATGATGCAACACGTACATGCTGAATTTAAACCAAGGTCAACACCAACCACAAGGCTGTTTGTATCTGTAAGAGTAGCCTTTTCTTCAAACGGGAAGTCTAAAAACCATTCTTTACCTCGTTTCTGAAGCGTAGGAGCGCACATCTTACGACCATTACACCTATGATAGATATAATCCATGTCTGATTTGCGAAGACTAATGAATAGCCAATTCCATGTGTTGTTATGGTATATCTTAATCTGTGCAGAATAATCGTCTGTGAGATTATACATCCCTATGCGATATAAGGATGGATACACGTACCCACAATTATTAAGAGTAGGTTTCTTACCAGTAGGATTTAACTTCCAGTTAGCAAGGTTAGATTTATAAGATGATACTTTACCTATAGCTTCAGATATTGCTGCTCTGCGTATATATGACGGCATCTTATAGAATCTGGAATCGAAATCATATTTAGGAGAAGAGTTCTCTTTGGTTTCATGACAAAGCGACTCTACATACATCATTTGAGCCTGATTACCTTTTATGGCAGAAACTAAGTCCCATTCAGCCAGACATACATCCATAAAAAAATTGACAGCATCCCTGTATATAGTTACTGTCTCAGAAAATATATGATTGTATTGTTTTATTTTAACGGAATACGTGGAGTATATCTTCATGTGTTACTTTTCTTTCTGACTGCTTATATAATTAGTGATCTGCTCTTTAGTGCGCTCACTTACAGTTGCTACAAAATATGATGGATTCCATAAATGTCCACCCAAAAGATTAGTTTTGATTTCTGGATGCGTAAGAAACAGCCATCTTGCAGTATTGCCTTTAAATACTTTAATTGCATCTGAAATCCTGCATTGAGGTTTACATTCTATAAGCATATGTATATGGTCAGGCATTGTTTCCATAGCAAGGATTTTAATGTCTAAATCTTCGGCTGTACGGTAAAGATGTTCTTTAACATCCGACTCTATATTGCCAACAATAACCTTCTTACGATACTTGGTACACCATACTATATGGTACTGCAAGCAGTATACATACCCTCTACCATACGTTACATCTGTATTTATTGTAAATATGCTATCTTTATCCATATCTGTATTATACCATACGCAATTAGCAAAGTCAAGAAAAGGCGGCTAACTCATGATTAAAGTCACGAGTGTGCGCCGCCAATTTCATCAAGTGGCACTGACATTATTT
>FOSY01000005.1 GCA_900114405.1 Lachnospiraceae bacterium KH1T2
TATGAGGCAGGTTATCCACGCGTTACTCACCCGTCCGCCACTCGACAATCAATTCCTTTGTCCGAAGACTTAGTCATCTCAGTCTCGTTCGACTTGCATGTGTTAGGCACGCCGCCAGCGTTCATCCTGAGCCAGGATCGAACTCTCGATTATAGTTTCTTTCCTCTGGCTTAGTTACACTAGCTTTTTGCTTTGCGCTTCTTTACCATTTTTACTGTTTGGTTTCATTCATTTCTGAATAACTCTTTAACGTCTTTTGACGTTTTCGAATTTTCAGGGTTGCATTGCTGTTTATTTGTCAATGTTCTTCCTTCAAAACCTTGTGTTTATCAGGTTTCTCAGCGTCGCTCTTTCGCGGCGACATGTGATATATTAGCACTTTATTTTACCACTGTCAACATTTTTTAAAAAATTTATTTTTAGCCGCATATGATTTATAAATATTTAACTATTTTTCTCTATAATTTCTTTTTATGAACGCCGAAAAATCTTTTATAAAATATATTCAGCAATTTAAAAGCTTATATACTTATTTGCTCTGCTCGTACTATACTACTAATGAGTGATATATAGATTAATTATATTGCGGAGATATCTATATGATAGAATACCTGAAAAAAGCATTAGTCCTTCGTCCTTATGCTATTATAAAAATTTACGAATTTTTAAGAAAGATCGGTGTTTTTGGCTTATGGTTCAATTTTAAGCTTGATTCAAATACCCATTTTAGATTATTTGGAAATAAGTCACAAATGATTTCTAATAATTATAAATTAAACAATAAAAATCTTGCCAATCACACTTTTCCTAATGGTTTTATCGAAGAGCAGAGCATGCTCAACGATTTGGTTTATGGTACTGTTCCATTAAGTTATTCCGGCTGTGAGATTATTGCATTATATAATGCCCTTTATTATATAAATGATATTATTCCTTTACCTGATCTGATACGACATTTTGAAAAAGACGGTGCAGCATTAGGCGGCGAGATTGGAACTTCTCCCATTGCACTTGTAAATTTTTTGCTTAAAAGACACTACCCTATTCTTTATTCATTCAGTCAGGCTGACTTTCAGGAGATCGCCGACTATGCTTCTGTTTTGATCCTTACAGCATATAATGACGATCAAGATATAACAAAAATGATACACACCATATGCATCACTAAAAAAAACAACCTTTTTGCCGGACACAATTGCGTAAATTCAAAAGAATATGAAAATATCAACGAATTGACAAAAGGCATTGGAGGCGGGTATCACGGAAAAGGTATCTTTCTGATTGGAATAATGAATACTAAAAATCCATGATTTTTTCGTATTAAATCGACACTATTCATGCTACTATTATTTTATCTTAGTTAGAGAAGGCTCCTTCCTCTAAGTATAGCGCAGGGAGGGGTATAGCCAAATAATATTTATTAAATATTATGACGGAGGATTTTCGTGAATAACACGCAATATAACGTATATTTTGATATATGTGCTTTAATCCTTGACGCTTTTATCCTGTTTTTTTATCAGCGCAAACAATATAAAACTCAGGATCGTAATCGAGCTTTTTACACTCTAAACATACTTTTGCTTTCATCCTGTGCTTTTGAGATCATATCATTAAGTATGCGTGGAAATCCCGATAATTTTATTTACCCGGCAGCAATCTTTTCCACACATGCAGCACATTTACTTCATATATATGCCTGTTTAGCCATATTGATATATATAATTGACATACTTCGTCTGCAGTATATCATTAATAAAACCGGACGCTGTCTTATCTTTCTTCCAGCGATAATTTTAACATTTATCACACTTCATCCAAAAACCAGCAGTAAGATTTTTTTCTTTACTTCAGATTTTATGTATCATAACGGCAATTGGCATTACCTTATTGAGCTTATACCAATGCTTTACCTTTTTTCGGCTTTATTTATACTTGTCCTTTTTAATAAAGTTTTGGGTAAAAAAATGTACTCACTGCTTTTTTTCTTTTTTACATCATCCGTCATTACTATTTTTATTTCTGTAGCTAACCTTCATTTAAAAATTACTCATTTTCTTCAATCTTTATTGCTGTTTACAGCTTTAATGACTATAGAAAATACTGAGCTGCGATCAAATAGTACGACTGATCTTTTTTCGCGCTCTACTTTTTTAGAAGATATCCGTGTGCTCTTACACACACCATATAAATCCAGTTTCGTTGTTATCAAAATAAAAAGCTTTCAGTATTACAACGTTACATTTGGAACTGAAAATTTTACTAAAGTCATAAATTCCATTGCTAACTGGCTTCAACAAAGAGATTGCTCAGGACATACCAGTTACTATTTTGGAAACGGAGTTTTTGCTGTATTGCTTGTATCTACTGACGAAACTAATGCCTATTCAGAAGCAGAAGCTATCAATGAGCGTTTCAAAAATTCTTGGAATAATCAAGGTTTTAAACTTCGATTAAACGCTCAAATATGGCATGCCTCAATTCCTGAAAATGCTGCCACAATTGAACAGGTCATAGCGGTGATCGACGAACCTTTCGATAATTCTCAGCCATATGGAAAAGTACTCACAGCCAACCCTTCTGATCGTTTGCAGCGGCGATATCAGGTGATACGCGCAATCACAAAAGCAGTTAATACAAAGGCTTTCGAAGTTTATTACCAGCCAATAATATCTGTCAAAAGCAAGACTGCTCACTCAGCCGAAGCTTTGCTGCGCCTAAATGATTCTGTTCTCGGTATTGTTAATCCTGAAGAATTCATCAGGGAAGCGGAACGCTCCGGTCAGATCAATGAGATTGGCAATTTTGTATTTGAAGAAATATGCTCTACTTTATCTAAAATAGACCGCCTAAATATTCCTTCAATGCGGATAGGTTTCAATCTATCTCCATTGCAATGTATGGATGAAGATCTTCCTGATCGCTTCAAGTCAATTTTAGAAAAATACCATCTTACTACTGACAGATTTCTTCTTGAGATAACAGAAACAAATAATATTGAAAATATGGAGCAGATGAACAGGGTTTTTGATAAATTCAAAGAAATGGGATTTTCTTTTGCTTTGGATGATTTCGGTACCGGATATGCAAATTACGAATATATTATAAGATTTCCTTTTTCAGTCGTTAAGATTGATAAAAGCATACTTTGGGCCGCTGATGATAACAACGAAAACGCAACTATACTAAATCATATAATTCGTTTCATACATGATCTCGGCAAAGAAATTCTTGTGGAAGGTGTAGAGAGCGAGCAGCAAAACCTGTATCTGGAGAATGAAAATGTACACTACATTCAAGGCTTTTACTACTCTGAGCCACTTCCGCAAAGTGATTTCATACATTATATAAAATCATTTAATCACGTTAGATAAATTTATGAATCATTAGTATCTCTGCCTCATTCCTTAAGGCTTGATGCAAGATCTGTGTCAGCACAAATGACATATTTCATCAACAGAACACCCTGCGTACTTGCGGAGCGTTTATCTCAGTTGAAGATTATAGTCTAAACACAAGAAAGCATGTTGCTTGCAACATGCTTGCGCCGAGCGCGGTTGCTGAAGGCAACATATTCCTATCGCGCGAGTGCGCATCCATAGCGGAGCGCTTTTTATGATATAGGAATTTCGGAGAAATTTCCTATATCTAAAAAATGCCGGCTGCAGTATTACGTTTTTAATATATGGACTAAATCCAACTAATAAAAAAAACGTAACACTTGCATCCGGCATAAGCATTTCACAAAAGCATAAAATTATAATGGAATCTCAATTACCGTCTTTCTCTCCTCAAGTAAATTAAAGTTGATATCGAGATTATCCTTAGTGTCATGATAAATTGCATCCTGCTCCCACTTTGCAAGATGAACTCCGAGCATTCCCGGACGATATTTAACATGACCAGCTACGTCATATTTTTTCTTTCCTCCATTTTTATACGTAACCTGCAGCTCGGGACCATTAAAGTGATATATATCACCGTTATCAGCAGTCATTATCGTTGCAGAATTCTGACATATAAGTTTTGCCACTGATATGAGTGAACACACATTACTCTTGCCTTCTTTGGTAAAGATTAGAAAATCCCCTACTGATCTCTCGTTGCTCATGTTATAGATACCTCCCCTGGTATTTATAAATATTTATTAAGCTCCGGTATCGCATGAACTGCTTAGATATGAAATCCGTTTGCTCAATATGATGTATATTGTATCATGTTTTACACATTTTGTTACGCTAATTTGCAAAATTATATGCTATAATATGTACTTTTTGAAGTACAGTATACACAATTAGCTCAATCCCATGCGTTTTTTCTTGAATTTTGCATACAATTCAACACTTATACAAGTTTTGTTGTCCATTTAGATGCATCCCACACATCTGTTGCAAGCCCTTCATAAAATTCAGGCTCATGGCAAACCATTAAAACACTTCCATTATATTCAAGAAGTGCTCGCTTTAATTCATCTTTTGCATCTACGTCAAGATGATTTGTCGGTTCATCCAAAACAAGTATATTTGAAGGACGGTTTATAAGCTTACATAAACGAACCTTTGCCTGCTCTCCTCCTGAAAGAACTTTTACCTTGCTTTCTATGTGATTTGTAGTTAATCCGCATTTTGCAAGAGCGCTTCTGACTTCGTACTGTGAAAATCCCGGAAATTCATTCCATACTTCCTGAAGGCATGTTGTTTCAATATCAGGAGACATCTCCTGCTCAAAATATCCTATCTCAAGATAATGGTCACGTTCCACCGAACCTGATATTGGATTTATCAGTCCAAGAAGACTCTTCAGAAGTGTTGTCTTTCCTATACCATTTGAACCTGTTATCACTATCCTTTGACCTTTTTCAATCATAAGATTCAGCGGCGAAGAAAGTGGTTCATCATATCCGATCACCAAATCCTTTGTTTCAAAAAGTACTCTTCCCGGTGTTCTTGACGTCTTAAAATTAAACTCCGGCTTTGGTTTTTCCATTGACTTCGAAATAAGCTCCATATTATCAAGCTTTTTCTGTCTGGACATTGCCATATTACGTGTTGCAACTCTTGCTTTATTTCTTGCCACAAAATCCTTAAGATCAGCTATTTCTTTCTGCTGACGTTCGTATGCTGCATTTTGCTGCGCCTGCTGCGCCGCAAATACTTCCTGGAAATGGTCATAATCTCCCGGATATCTGCTCAATTTACAATCATACATGTGATAAATTATATTAATTACACTGTTCAGGAAAGGAATATCGTGCGAAATAAGGATAAAGGCACTTTCATATTCCTGAAGATATCTTTTAAGCCAGCTGATATGCTCTGCGTCAAGATAGTTTGTAGGCTCATCAAGCAAAAGGATATCAGGCTTTGCAAGAAGCAGTTTTCCTAAGAGAACCTTAGTTCTCTGACCTCCTGAAAGTTCTGTAACATCCTTATCAAGTCCAAGATCAAGCAGTCCTAATGCACGTGCTACTTCTTCAACCTTTGCATCTATCATATAAAAATCGTGAACTGTAAGAATATCCTGAATTGTTCCGAGCTCCTCAAGCAGCTCTGCCTGTTCTTCTTCACTTGCTGTACCAAGTTTATCGCATATTTCATTCATACTCTCTTCCATACTGAAAAGATCATCAAATGCACTGCGGAGTACAGAGCCTATGGTCATGCCTTTTTCAAGCACAGCATGCTGATCTAGATAGCCGACTTTAACATTTTTAGCCCACTCGATCTTTCCTTCATCCGGCTGAAGTTTGCCGGTTATTATACTCATAAATGTAGACTTACCTTCACCATTTGCGCCGACAAGTCCAATATGTTCCCCTTTTAGTAAACGAAAACTAACATCGTCAAAAATCTGTCTGTCACCAAATCCATGCGTCATATTCTGCACGTTCAAAATACTCATTAAAATTTCACCTCTGCCCGTATGTACACGGTTTACTATTATTCGAATCTATGGGATTGATTGCTGCTTGATTCCTTATCACAGAATCGACAATTCGCTGCCGATATAAGATTTACAAAGATAAATGTTAATTGAAAAACAAGCACATTTATACAGCAATCTGATGGACATTATATAGTATACGAGGAATTTTGAAAAGTAAAAAGGCAGTGAGAACTTTTCCTCACTACCTCTATCGTTTTGATGATAAGACTTATTTTTTTAAGAATTCTCTTGCCACACGTTTTGCGCGTTCCATTTTATCTCCCGGTAAATCTGCAAATTTATTCTCTTTTTTGCTGTTCCCAGTACTTAACTCTGTTACAAGATCTTTTTTACACTTTTTGCAAAATCTTCCTGTGAATATAGAAGCACCACATCTAATGCACTTTAGCTTTGCACCCTCGGTAGAAGCAAATTCTAATCTGCCTTCTTCAATCCATCTTTGAACCACTTTAATATCTATTTCGCAATGATCCGCTACCACTTTAAGATTTGCGCCAGGATTTTCATAGAGAAATTTTCTGGCTTTTTCAAATAGTTCATTATCTTCTTTATAGCATCTAGGACAAAGAACTTCTGAGCCGTAGCCAACATATTGGAATATTGTATGACATTTTTTACATGTTCTAATATCTAGATTTAGCATCAGATAAACCTCCCTTCGTCATTATTACTCTTTATTAGAGTTTATCGACATCCTTTATATACATACTTTAGAAAAAGCAGCTAAAATAATGCTAACAAAAAATAAAATGTGTGACCAAACAGTTAAATTTATGCCGTTGCAAACAAATTTAACATCAAAAAGACATTTTTAATATATATGCTATCACGTCTAATATATACTTCTCTTGAACAACAACAATAATCGTCAATATAAGAATCGAGGAGTACTATGAAAAAAAGATTTCTAATTTTGTCTATCATCTTAAGTTTATCTATGATATTCAGCGCATGCGGAACCTCTACTACTGCAGATTCACAGACAGCCGAATATTCAACTTCTGAAGCTCAATCTCAAACTAGTGAAAAAAATGAAACTCCATTAACAGTTTCTTCTGCTGAAGGCCTTAATAAAGGAGCGAGAATGAATGGGAACGATTCAAATGGATCGATTTCTACAATTAAACAGGCTGATACCGAACTTCAAGAAATGATCAACTCCGTTGCAGATAAATTTCAGCAGGGCGAATACACTGACACTGCATCAGGTCTTACTATCCCCTATAACATCTACCTTCCAGAAAACTATGATTCTACCAGGAAATATCCAATGGTTGTGTTCATCGGAGATATGACGACAGTAGGTACTGATATGGAATATCCTCTTACTCAGGGATGGGGTGGACTGATATGGGCAAGCGAAGAAGTGCAAAGCAGTACTGAGTGCATTGTTCTCGTTCCAGTTTATCCAGAAACAATACTTGATGACCACGATGGCTATACAACAACTGAATATGTTGATATAACACCAAATATGATTGCTTCAGTTGCCGGACAATATAACGTTGACACTGAAAGAATATACGGCACCGGACAATCCATGGGTGCTATGACCACACTCATACTTGCAGCCAGAAACCCAGATCTCTATGCTTCTATTTTAATCGTAGATGGTCAGTGGAATGTGTCAGAATTAGAAGGACTCGAATCACAAAATATGATTTACATTGCTGCCGGCGGAGATGAAAGTGCAGCCAATGGACAAAATGAAGTAAAGGATATGCTTACGCAGGATGGTATCGAATACTCAGAAATATCCGAACTTGATGCTCAGGCTGATCGGAACGAATTAAACGATTCTGTTCAGGAAATGCTTGATGAAGGCAATAACATTAATTTCATAACCTGGAAAGCCGGAACTGTAATGCAAGGTGTTTCTGAAGGAATTACAATGGAACATATGGCTTCCTTTGATTACGGATATAAACTCTCTTCCGTACTTAAATGGATTTTAAGTAAATGATAAGCAGAGAATCCGGCTTTGCCGGATTCTTTATTATGCCAGAAATATTTACAAATTCTTTCTATACTCTCCCGGTGTGATTCCATATGTCTTCTTAAATAAATGAATGAAATGACTTTGATTGCAAAACCCAGCCATATCTGATATTTCTGAGTATGTAAATCTCTCATCTTTCAAAAGTCTTTCTGCAAATTTAAGTTTTTCCAAAACTATGAATTGATGAATAGTAATGCCCATATCCTTTGTAAAATGAATTGATAATACACTTCTGCTGACATCAAGCACTTCTGCTATCTCAGTTGTAGTTAACGTATCATGGATATGCTGTTTTATATAGGCTACAGCTTTTTGGGTATAGAGAGTGTAATTGTGCAGGGGTTTTAGTTCAAAAACCTTTCTGCAAAGTTCTAAAATACATTTTCTCCTGAATCTGTCAATTGCCATTACATCTTTCATCTTATCAATGATCTGGCACCACGATTCCAGTAATGCCGCTGCATACGAACTATCTACGCCACCTTCCATTGCAGCTGCCACTGCTGTCTGTACCTCAGTAATTGCCATGTATTTTTGATTCTGCAGATTGTTTTCGCTTAATTTCCCACTATATCCGAATTTATAATTTCGTATTTCTTCTTCGATCGTGTCAATATTTCCATCCTTTATAAGCTCATATAATTTTCTATATGAGCTCGCATTGAAAAAATCATTTTCAGTTCTTGAATAATCTAAAACATCTTTCTCAAGTTCTGTTCTATCGGCTGTAATTCCAAATTCGGCAGAGATCATATTATAGAAATTTATATCATTATATATTTCATCTGTGCATATAAATTTTATCAAACTTACATAACCAGCAAGCTGATTTCTGTCAGCAATAGGAAGCTTTTTTAGCATTTCCATGAAATCGTGCAATTTTCCGTCTGCTAAATATCCCTTAAACTTGATAATGTCAAATGTTCCTGCAGCAGCCGCGGAAATCGGGCAAGTAAAAGCGTAATGTTCCTCATCTATCTTGCAAACTGCAAAAGAAACCATTTCTCCTACTCCTATCAATGTAACTCCAGTTGGATGTTCACTATTGCTAAGAGTCTTTTTGGGTCTTTTTATTGATTGATTTTGATCAAGAAATTTTTCATAACCTTCCGGGCACGAAAAGACCGAACCGTGATCATAGCGTATTATGGTGAAAGGAATTCCTACTGTCTGATATAAAAGTTTTAATGCAGCTTTCTTCTTGTCATCTAACATTCCTTCACCTCATAATATTACAGACAAAATTCTGATGATGCATATCCTGTCAAGCTAAGAATTTGCATCATCAGATTATAAATACCATTCAAAAGATCACTTTAGCTTATAATTTACAAATCTTCCTGAATAAACCAAACTTCCATTACTTTCTTCGCTGTATTCTTTCTTTTTAAGCTTTATTCCATTTATTGTAACTTTTTTAATCTTAGCATTTGATTTTCGAGTAATGAGCACAACATCTGATGATGATACTTCATATGGAACTATCGTTACAGGAAATTTAGCTTTTCTGATCTTCTTTTTTGCCGACTTATCTGATAATATAGGCACGATTTTAAATGTTGTCTCACCTACCTTTGTGGCTTTTCTGATCTTAACTTTTTTCAAAGGTACTTCTGCACCTTCTCTATTGTAAAGTTTAATTCCATTTTCCACAAATACTGCTTTCTTAGTCCAAAACGTTATATTTTTAGTATATACCAGCTTATATCCATCCAGATCTATAGACAACATATCTGATGTCACCATATTTTCAGAAAGTGCCTTTGTACTCTTATTGGACGAATTTTGGGCATCATCTCCTGAAACTGAACTATTTTCATCACCTGGTACTACCGGAGTATCTGGTCCTTCTGAATTACCCGGTTCTTCTGCTCCATTTGGATCATCCTCCCCGTTTTTACCGTTTCCGTTATCATCAGAACCTGGATTTACCGGTGAATCAGGATTTTCAGGATTTTCGGGATTTTCAGGATCATCATAAATATCATCTGATGGATCTCCTGTTTTTGCTTCGAATTCAACATTTACATAATGATTTGAAGTAACATTTGTAAATGTATATCTGCGGTACTTTCCAATTGGTTCACCATCGATCGTAACAACTTTAACCATGTATCCTTCATCTGGTATGAAATTGAAGCTCACCGAAGTGCCTTTCAAAACGTATTTCGTACCATTTTCTCTAAATATCTCATCATTTATACCTATCCTTCCGTTACCTTTTATTGTGTAGGCAATTGGATACTTAAACTTTTCATCTTCAGGATCTGTAGGTTCATCAGGATCGTCCGGGTCGTATGGCTCTGAGGGATCTCCCTCGATCACTCTCACCGGTACACCAAATAAATATTTTTCACCTCTGTCAACTATATATGCTGTGGCTTTAGTATCTGTTATGCGCAGACGTTTATTTGGATATGCTGCATAGCAGTCATCAAATTTCTTCTCTGAGCCATCATTATATACAGCCTTTACTTTTAGCCCTGTAGGGTCGAATTTATCTCCCTCTACATATACTTTTTTATTTTGGCTCTGAACTATTTCTATACCCTTAATCTCGACCGCTGTTGCAGTGAGCGGATATCTTCCCGCCTTGATTTTATAATTACTGCTTATAGGTTCATAGCGCCAGATATATGAATGTGTACCGGCAATCAGTCGTTGACCATCCTCAAATCTAATATCTCCTGGTGTATCGCCCTTTGAGATCATTATTGCCGGAAAATCTCCGTCTTCATAAAGTATTTTTTCTTCAACCTTAATATTTAATCTTGGTTCTGCCGGCTCTATCTCAATATTTATATTTTTTATACCTGTAAAATCATTAATTCCTTTCACTTCGAGCTTAAGATATTCACCAGCCTCAGTCGGAGCATTTAATGTCCTTACAGTATAATCAACATTCTTAAACAACACATTTCCTGAAAGACTTACAACCGGCTCACAGCTCGGAACTCTTCCATTGTAGACAAACGAAGACGGTACTTCAAATTTGCATGTATTAATGTCTATCAATGTCTTTTCGCAATAGTAAATCTTTCCATAGAGTGCGAAATCTGAGCTCACAGTTTCAGTTTTTATATCAAAATGTTCTGATAATTCTTTATCTTTATACCATCCATCAAACGCTTCATTATCATCCAATGGCACAGAAAAATCAAAGAGGAGTGAGCCCCGCTTAACATGTGTCTGTCTATGCCTAACCTGGAAAGAATCACTATTCATCGGAGCAACATTAAATGTTACTGTATGATATGAAGTATCTTCAGAATACTCAACATCATAGTTATCAGGATTTTCTTTATTTCGTGAAACAGAAGCATTGTAGCTTACGCTTATTAACGGCTCAGGCTCTATAGATGTGTTTTTCACATAGATTTTATGCTCATTAAAATCTTTAAGCCCAAAAGACGTCACATCGCCATTTATTGTAATATCATTTGTTAGCTTCCCAACCGCAAAACCTGTGTCTGTCTTTATGCCTTTTCCTACTGAAACCAATGTGCCAAATATACTGCTTCCTTTATCAAACTTCCATGCTTTTATCGATATATTCTGCTCTTTATTTCCGTCAAGAAGCCAAAGCATATCTGAACCTGTTGTATTCCAGGCATCAGCATTATATGTTTCTATGTTTCCACTTGTTTTTATATATCCGGAATTTAGCGCACTTGCCTTTGAAGAATCCCAATAAATACCTCCATCAACTTCTAGCGAACCTTCCGGATTCTTCATATTTATAATTCCTGTGCCTCTTTTATAGATCGGTGTACCATCTTCTGAAACAGAATCCAGTTTTCTGACATTCAGATTCCCTCGTACATGTATTGAACCATTCTCAACATCTATCGTTCCTGCTTCTAAATACATATTTCCGCCGATCACCATAGTGCTTTGTTTTCCAAGTTTGGTATTTTTTGTACTTACATAATCACCGTCTATTTTTACTCCATAGCCATTCCAACTTACGACAGTAAGGTTACTTACTTTATCTTCAAAATGCAGATCATCCACAAGCCTTCCTATCGCAAGCTCTCCTCCGGAACTTACCTTTACTTTGGTATTTACAAGCTCAATTACTCCAAAGACCTGTACTCCGGAAGCAGGATCAGTTTTCTTTATATCAAGTATCTGCTCTTCTGAGCCGCTGAATATCCATTTCATTGAATCAAGGCTCGTTGTTTTCCATCCACCTAGAATAATTGTTTCAAGATTTCCTTTAAGCTCTATTGTTCCAGCATTCAGTGTGCTCGAATTACTTGTATATATATACATGTCTCCGCCCACCTTTAAATAGCCGGATTCATCTTCCATCCTTATGCAGCCTTTGCCTGTTCCAAAAGAATAACTTCCATCTGTCTCCCTTTTAGCACTTCTTATCTTGAAATCTCCTCCAACTTCAACAGAGCCGTTTCCAATGTTTATTTCGCCATTTGTCAGATATAGATCTCCACCAACTGTCAGCTTAGCACCACCGTCAAGTGAACCGCCTGTTGCACATATAAATCTTCCTCCAACTGTAATGTTGCAGCCATTCCAGTCAAGAATAGTCAGATCATCTGCATTTCCTTTTATCTGAATATCATCGATCAGCCTTTTGATTGCAATACCGCATTCATTAGAATGATGATTTCCCCCTTCGATAGTAATTTTAGGATTGATCGTCTGAACCGTATCAAAAGTATTGTTATTAGCTATTGGTCTTGATCTGCTGACATAAATATGCTGCGGCTCACTTCCGTTAAATATCCAATTAATCTCAGCGTCATTTTTTGACTTCATCCAAGCGCCAAGCTCTACAGCAGTAAGATCGCCTTTTACGACTATTGTACCAGCATCAAAAATGCAGCTTTTAGCATTATCAAGGTACATTTCACCATCTACCTCGAGGTAGCCATGCTCTTCCTTCATGGTTAAAAAACCTTGGCCTCGCTCATAAACGACATTACCATTTTTATCTTTACTCTCCATTCTGAGAATCAGATCTTTATAAACATGCAATGCACCACTGTCAAGATCGATCTGACCATTAGAAAGTTTAAGACTTCCTCTGACATCCAAATCGCTTCCTTCGAGAGATAGCGTTCCTTTGGTGTGTTCATAATTTCCGCGTACTGCAACATTTCCCTCGTTGTAAAACTTACTTGTCGCATTTACAACCAGAGAGCCTATGTAAACAGTATGCTCTTTATTATAGTTTTTAATATAGAGAGTTCCGCCATTTAGCAATACACCGCCTTCAAGGATACTCTCAAAATTATCGATTGTCCTGGTGTCTTTGCTCGTCGCTATTTCCGCAACAGGCGCTCCTTTTGTATTGACCGTATACGTTATAGTTGTTCCACTTGGAATTTCATAAAGAGAATCATTTAAACCTGATGATTCAAGATCACTTGCAGATACGACTGTCGTCAGCAAAAAAACAAAAAACATCAGCAAACAACAGCAAATAGACGCAGTTAACCACTGCGCTTTTCTAAGCTTCTTTAGATTCATACCTCCACCCCCATGAAAGTTAAAATCTCATAAATTTCATTATAATTATATATCCACCCATTAATTTTAGCTTAACATACTCTTAACAATGAGTAAACGTATACATGTCGTATGTATGTTCTATTTTTAATACTAGTATAACTGTTTTTAATTATCTGGACTTATACTAACGATGTAAATTCTTTGCTGATGAGAGTTTGCATCATTAGAATTTAGTCGAGATTATAAAAAACAGTTATACTAAAGGTGGTATCATAATCTGGTACCATATTTTTTCTCACCCTTTGCTTTAACTATGTTACACTAAAAAAGGTACAATTTATTTTGTAATGGGGAAGGGGTATAAAATATGACGGAGGAGTATACTGTTAGTTTTTTAGTGGATAACAGATCAAGAGATCTGAAATTCAATATTGCTACAACTCTTTTAACGGTTGTTAATCATTCTGATGTAAATGACACTAATTTCATCATCGCTCGGTTCCTTCTTGATAACATAGATCGTCTCAGCTCAATGAGTATTTACTCCGTAGCTGATGAATGCTACGTTTCAAGAAGCAGTATTCAGCGTTTCTTAAAGCAGATAGGATATGACAGTTTCACGTCTATCAAAGAAAGTGCTTCTAAATTTCACGAGCATCAAAAATCTTTCGCAGCTTCAACAAATATTCCGGATTATGAGACTTTTCTCAATAATCAGCTTTCTACAATGAGCTATGATATCAATGCGATGGCAGAAGCCAGAGACCTTCGCATTCTTGCAAATATGATAAAAGAATCTGAAAAGTGTGTATTTTTATCCGCTGATGGAAGCTCATATTCCATACACTCATTTCAGGAATCAATGATGGCATTTGGTAAATTTATATGGCTTCTCACAGGAACTTCTGATAATACTGTTAATATCCTAAATGATCTGGGACCGAGAGATTTAGTGGTAACATGCTCAGCATCAGGAAATTATGCTCTTGCTATAAACAAGACCATACATGAACTGAATTGCCGCAAGTCACTTATCACACTTAATCGTACACCGCTTTTAGCAAATAATTATAATAAGATATACTATTTGAGCAGTAAGATAACACCAAGCAACAATTCACATACTCCTATAAGGAATGTATATACACGATATGGAATGACATACTTTTTAGATCTTCTGTTTCACTATTACTATGAATCTTTTAAGACTTGATCTATCTCGGTTGGAGATTGCAGCTCTGACTAAGATAAGAGGCGGAGAAAATCGCTTTTCTCCGCCTTTGTTTATACTCTGAAATTTATTACATTTTTACTGTTCCGCTTAAAATTGTTCCATCGAATTCGATAGTATTTGATGCAGAATCAACTTTATATGATTTCTTGCTGACTTTGATTCTCTTTGCCTTACCACTCTGAGAAGCAGCACCGTCCTTAGGAACTATTACCTGAACTTTTGTAACAATTCCACTCTTATTCTTTTTAACGACAATCTGTCCTTCTTCTTTATACTTCTTATCCCATTTAACAATTCCGCTTACCTTGATGGCTCTGATCTTAACCTGAGCTATATCAAGTCCTTTGAGCTGTTTGTTTACTTCATGGCTAAGTCCCTTAACGCTGCTGATCTCAGCCTTTACAGAATCACCAACTTTATATTCGCCATTCAGCTTAAGCTTGATATTTTCAGGCTTAACGCTTGTACCATCTACAACAAATTCTTTGATGAAATCAGCTGCTTTAAGCTTTGCGCCTGTATATGCAGGTGTGCTGTTATACTTGATCTCTACAACATGATCGTTTGAAGAGATAGTATCTTTTACAATCTTTTCATTTGATGACATCGGTACAGACTCATTTGTTTCCGGAACCTCATTCTTTGAAGGAGCTTCGTTCTTTGAAGGAGCTTCGTTCTTTGAAGGCTCAGCAGGTGTCTCTGCAGAAGGATCAGTCGGCTCTTCCTCGCCATTGTTTGAGTTATTTGCATTATTCCAGATCGACTTCATCGGTGTTACTGTGATATCTGCTTCTGCAGCTCCATCACTATAAAGCTTGATTCCATTATCTGTGTCTTCAGGGAAGATCTGAAGAGCGCCTTCTACTGTATTGTCTTTATTAAATACTTCTACAGAACTTCTGTCTACATAGATCGTGAGGTCTACGCTTCCATCTTCATTAGGTATGATATCATGATTAACTTTGCTCATGCCCCTATTAATAGTAACGCCTGACTTAGTACGATCGACGAAAAGCTTGTTCTTGTCCTTCAGATACTTGATTACTGTCTCGTGCTTTTTACCTGTTCTTACCTTGATGCCTACTTCATTGCTGTCATTTGGCTTAATGTGACATCTGAGAACATAGCTTGTACCTTTGAAATTATCAAGTACTGCATCATCACTGCTCAGAGTAAGATTTCTTACCTCAACCTTGCCATTTTTATCTTCTAACTCTTTATATTCATCGATAGGTGTCTGCACAAGGAACATTCCATCAGCATTCTTCTTGATCTTCATATCAAGCTGAAGATTAAATGTACCGTTGAATACCTTATTTCCATTTTTATCCGGGATTGAGTTACAGAATCCGCCTTCCCATGTATTCATCCAGTTGATAGCGCTGATCTTTCTGATTACGTCTTTATTATAATCATCGGCTGTTCCGAAATCGCCCATATAGTATGTCATGGCAGCATAAGAATCATAACCGAAGTTCATGACGCCATCATTTTCTTCGTTGCCCATACCATTTGCATTTGTGCTCTCATACTGCTCAAGAGGAACAAATGCATACTTGCCGTCAACTTCTCTGAAGTCACCAATCTTATACTTTCTTCCGCCTCTTGAAAGTACCCACTTAACTTCACCTGTCTCATTGCCGTTCTCATCTTCTACCATTGCAGGGAAAAGATCAGGACACTCCGTATTAAGCTCAGGATAAGCAGACTCAGCTTTCCAATCAACAAGATTATCTGATGAATAGATTCTAAGCGGTCCGCCTGCAAGAACCATGAACCATTTATTATTATATCTGAATACCTTTGGATCTCTTAAAGCTGTAATTTTTTTAAGAATATCCTCGCTATAGTGTATAAGAACCTTGCCATCTTTATACTTGGTAATTTTTTCACCATCTTTGCTGTAAGCTGCAATGATCTTCTGGTCATCATTTCCATTCTCACCATTAGCTGTGATAAAGTAAACGATACCCTCTTCTCCTTCATTCTTGAAAATATCAGGAGCAGTTTCATGATCTGCTACAACTGCACATCCAGAGAACATTGTTCCATACTCATCTGGGTAAACTGTTATAGGATGCTCTTCCCAGTGAAGTCTGTCTGTACTTGTAGCATGTGCCCAATGCATAGGACCCCATTTGCAGTCATCAAAATACTGATAGTAGAGATGCCACTTTCCCTTGTAATAAACCATTCCATTAGGATCGTTAGCCCATCCATCCTTTACAGAATAGTGATACTGTCCTCTCCACTTCTCATTATAGTAAGAGTCAGCACTCTGGCATCTGTGAAGTTTAATTCTATAAACAACTTCTGCACCATCTTTTTCAGACTTTACAGTAATGATCTGCTGATCATCTGAAACAGGAATGTTATTTATATCGAGTGGATTATCATACTCATCATATGCTTTTACTGTGCTTCCATTATCACTCTTTGCCTTGATCTTAACTGCCTCAGTATCTTCACTTACGTAAGAGATATATACATACTGTCCCTTATAGAAGCTGATCTGCTTATCTACGCTTCCACCGATTGACTCTACTGAAAGATCTTTAAGCTCAGGAGTATTCTCCTCTGTGATCGGAGTATACTTAATATTCTGATATGTTACATTTCCTTCAAATGTAAGAAGTCCAAAATATCCGTCTGAGAATGAATCATTCTGTCCATAATGACCATTAGACATAGTATAGTCAGCTGAATTTACCATCAGCGTATCATTTACGTAGTAAAGAATGTGATCGTCGATAGCAACGACTTTAAGATGATATACACCATCCTCTGTAACTTCTGTGCCTCCTTCAGGACCAAGATCACAAACACCATGCTTATCAAACTTAAAAATTCTTCCACGAGCACTCTGACCATTCAGATTTGCTACATATGAATTATGATTTCTATCTGCTCTAAATACTAAAGACGCACATCCTACTATATCGTTGAACTTTACATCAGCCTCGTATATAAAGTTATCGCCTTTTGTATTGCTGTATAAAAACTGATCGCCGGCGCCTTTACCTGTCACTCCGCCTTCATCAAATTTGTATGAAGCCGGTAAATCCCGGAAATCAAGATTAGTGTTTAAATTACCGGTTTCCACATCATCAACCTCCACTGTTTCCATAGTTCTCACTGTTTGTGCACAAGCAGGAAATGTGCTTGTGCATACCAGTGCTGCACTGAGCACTGGTATTAATAAATTCTTTTTCATACCTATTCCTCCCAAATGTTTTATTAAACAGCCGTAAAGCAGCAAAAAACAACCCCACAGATATTACTTATAGAATTCGTCTAAATATTTCTGATATATTTCAAGATACTTATCAAGTTTGTAGCTATTAAGCTCATTCAGATAATCGTTCCAGTCATTATCAGTAAATCCATTCATGATCCAGTCTGACTTATGAGAATTAATGGTCTTCTGTATGTCTGCCTGTAAATTAGAAAGCTCTTCTGTATCTTCTCTTGTCATAAATACGTTTGGATAAACATATTTTTTATTCATATCAGGTGTATAAATATCCTTGATCCAGTCAAGTCTGTACTGAGCATCATCAGGACATGTAACATACTTACCATAGTACTCATCGAGAACAGCAAGAGGTCCGCCCACACACTCAGCTTCTCTTACTTCTACAGGAGATGCACTTCCAAGAGGTGCATGCTTAAGCATCTTTTCGCCGTCTGCATTTTCTCCAAGCTCGAAAATATCGAACTCATCATCTTCACCATATGTTCCCCAGTTATTCTGTGGAGACTGGAATGGTGCATACATCTGATCGATCCATGCGCAAACAAGTGCAGGCTCTTTAGCAACAGCTGTAACAACGCATCTTCCTCTATCAAATCCACTTGTGAATGAACCATTCTGAGGTGTGATATTACGTGTATCTGCCATTAATGCAGGAAGCGGAACCCAGTCATTTAAATTATCTATATTAGCTACATCCCAACTAAAGCAAACTCCATACCTTCCTGATTTACCCTTTGAAACATAGGTTGACCACTCCTGTGAAAATGCCTCAGGGTCGATAAGTCCTTCATCATATAACTTATGAAGCCATGCAATACCATCCTTATATCCAGGCTGAACTGCTGTACAAACTACCTTTTTCTCATCTGTAACCGCAATATGTCTGGACTTGTCCATGTCACCAATGCCTTCCCCAAAGCCATTGATAAGGACAGCCGGGTCCTGATCGCCATCATTTACTATGCATGACATAGGGATTATTGAACCATCTATACCGAAGGTCTTCTGGAGCTCTGACGCATTATCTCTGAATGCTATCAAAACCTTCTCAAATTCATCTATATTAGTAGGAACTTCAAGTCCAAGATAATCAAGCCATTTTTTATTGATAAAGCTCATGTTTCCTACTGTCTGGATAGCAGTTTTTTCACTTCCGAGCTGCTCGATCCAAGGAAATGCCCAAATATGACCATCTACGTCAGTACACATTGTTCTGTACTCAGGATATTTATCAAATACTGCCTTTAAGTTAGGCATATACGCATCGATGTAATCCTCAAGATTTATGATCACGCCCTGATCAGCATATTTAAGAAGATCACTGTCGCTAAAGCTTGCAGTAAATACAAAATCAGGCAAAGTCTTAAGATTAGCCATCTCAAGAGAAATCTTATCTGCCCACTGATCTGACTGAATCGCTGTCCAATCTACGTGAACATTAGTCTCTTCTTCAAGTCTCTTAAAAATAGTCCTTTTATTTGGATCAGACTCTGTATTTGCCGGATAGCTGATAAGACCTGAGATTGTCTTCTTTTCTTTAAGTGGAAACTCAAGTTCTGATGCATCTACCTCCTGCATCTGCCCTGCATTAAGTGACACTTTGCTTCCGCAACCTGTAGTTGTTACCGCAATACTCATTGCGATCACTGCTGAAATGATTACTTTGAAAATCCTGTTTTTCATACCTTTCCCTTTCTCAACCTTTTACTGAACCTACCATTATTCCGCTATCAAAATACTTCTGGAAGAACGGATACATAACTAACAAAGGTAAACTTGAAATGATAATAGTTGCATATTTCAAAAGCTCTGCTAACTGTGCTCTCTGTGCAGTACTCTGCATATCAGCTATCATTCCTGATTCCGGCTGATTCTGTATCAGGATAGATCTGAGCACCAGCTGAAGCGGCTGCTTAGCCGTATCATTTATATAGATCATCGCATCAAAATAGCTATTCCACATACCAACAAACTGCCAAAGCGCAAGAACCGTTATGACAGGTGCACACACCGGAAGAAGAATCTTCAGGAAAAAGATAACATCACTGGCACCATCTACTTCTGCTGCCTCTCTTAGCTCTGAAGGAATTCCCTGGTAGTATGTTCTGGCTATTATCATGTTCCACACATTAAAAGCTCCCGGAAGGATAACTGCCCACATACTGTTCAGCAAGCCCATATCGCTGATAAGGAGATATGTAGGGATAAGACCGCCTCCAAAGAACATTGTGATAACAAAGAATACATTGAAAAGATTCTTACCCTTGAAATCTTTTCTAGACATCGGATAAGCTGCGAGCAACGTTACTGAAACAGATATAACTGTGAATAAAACCGAATAAATAATCGCATTGCTGAAGCCTATCCAGATCTGCGGATTTGACAAAACTCTCTGGTAAGCTGTCAATGTCCACTTGCTTGTGTCGAACGAAATACCGCTATTCTGCAAAGTGATAGGATCCATGAATGATGCCACAACTATGTATACAATTGGAACAATTATCGCAACGATAAATAAAGCAAGGAATGTAAAACCAACTCCCAGTAAAATCTTGTCTGAGAGAGGCATTCTCGAAATTTTCTTAACGTGCATCTTAAAGCCCCTTTCCATCATTCATTTTTGAAACAACTTTATTAACTATTATCAAAAGAATGACATTTATAACTGTATTGAAGAGACCTACTGCTGTTGAAAAGCTATAATCTCCATCGATAAGACCTTTCTTATATACATAAGTAGATATGATCTCTGAGCTTGCAAGGTTAAGGTCCGTCTGCAATGCATAAGCTTTTTCAAAGCCGATACTCATTATGTTTCCTGCCTGCATTATAAACTGTATGACAACCATGTCTTTAATTGCCGGCCATTCAACAACTTTGATCTGCTGCCAAAGATTTGCTCCATCCATAACTGCTGCTTCTCTAAGTTCCTGACTTGCACCCGCCAGTGCAGCTGTGTACATGATCGAAGCCCATCCTGCGCCCTGCCAGATACCTGAAACTATATAAATAGAACGGAATGCACCAGGCATAGTCATGAAATTGATCTGTGAACCTAAGAGCTGATTTATCGGTCCTGTAACTGAAAGAAGGATTCTGACAAGACCACACAGAACGATGACTGAAATAAAGTTTGGTAAATAAAGGATCGTCTGAAGTCTTTGTCTTAACTTACTGCTGCTGATCCTATTTAAGATCAATGCAAGAATTATAGGTACCGGGAATCCCCAAGCCAATCCGAAAATACTTAATTTCAAAGTATTTGCCAGATATGTCAGAAAGTCCGGTGAAGATAAAAATCTTTGAAAATATTTGAAGCCAACCCATCTGCTGGCAAGAATTCCTCTGATCGGATTGTAATCTACAAACGCAATCATAATTCCGCCCATCGGAATATATTTGAATATCAATGTCAATAAGAACGCCGGCATCAGAAAGATAACATACAACTGCCAATGCTTCCTAATATAGGTGATCACATCTGAAAATTTTTCTCCCCGTGTTTTCATAATTAGTCCTTTCGTTTTACATTTGCACAACGCATCATGTGCATCTGCTACTGATATTAATCTCAAATTGTGCATTTGTCAATGCAATTTGTGCATATGCACACCTTTTTATTGAAATGTTACATAAAAAGCATGTCATTTTTGTCATTATTTTCTTTGATTTGTTTGTTTTTTTATATGTTTTATACAATTCTTTTTTGCCTATATGTCATTTTTTGCTGTTTTTCTGGCTATTTATAGTCGATAAGTGTGATTTACAGATATGCTTTTTAAATTGTTACATTAATTTTTACATTTGACACATTTTTGAAAGTATCCTATCATAATTAGAAACAGAAGCAACTCATGCTTCAGACTAGGGGATACATTTATGGCAACAAGAATTACTATTCAGGATATTGCAGATGCATTAAATTTATCTCGCAATACCGTTTCAAAAGCAATCAACAATACAGGAACAATAGCCGATGCAACTCGCGACATGGTTCTAAAAAAGGCCGCAGAGATGGGCTACAAACAATTCTCGTATATTGATATCGATGAAAAAAAGATCATAAGCAGCAATGACAAGAACAATCATATGGAACTGGCTTTTGTTACAACTGCCAAACTTGATAATGCGCACTTTGGTTCTACAATGATCGATAAAATCCAGCAGGAGCTCTCTGAGATCAACTGCAGTTTATCAATCTATCGCGTTCTTCCGGCAGAAATGCGTGAATGCAAGCTTCCCGGCAGTCTTGATATCTCACGTATATCAGGTATATTTTGTGCGGAAATATTCAATAAAGAGTATTGCAGAATGCTTTCTTCTTTAGAAATACCAGTTCTCTTTATTGATTCTCCATGCCTAATGGGTGAAACACCACTTGCGGCAGATATTTTACTTATGGACAATGAAACTTACTCATATACTCTTATAAATAAGCTTAAAAAACGTGGTGTCACAAATATCGGATTTGTCGGAGATATCTATCATTGCCGTTCATTTTATGAACGCTATACCGCATTTAGAAATTCTTTGAATTTTTATGACCTGCCTTATAATCAAAAATATTGTCTGGAAAAATCAGAAGGGGATAATTGGGGCGAAACATTTATCGATTATCCAGAGTATCTTCTTCGGGGTGTTGAAAAAATGAAGGAACTGCCTGATATCTTTATATGCGCAAACGACTTTGTAGCAATTGACCTTTTAAGAGGATTACGCAAGCTTAAGATATCAGTACCGGATGATGTAATGCTATGTGGTTTTGACGATTCTCAGGAATCAAACATTGTGATGCCTTCTCTCTCAACAGTCCACATACACAGCCAGCTCATGGGACATGAAGCTGTAGAACTACTGCTTTCACGTATCAAAGAACCATCTTTGAACTTTAGGACAATACACGCAGAAACTGACCTGATACTGCGTGAATCAACTTCGTTTTAAAAAATTTCAAGGCTGTGAATTTCACAGCCTTGAATCATTTATATAGCTCTATTTGAATCAACTTTTCTAATCTTTAATGCAGGTATTACCGGTCTTAAACCAGCAATCTTACTTGAAATGATAAATACCATTGCACTGGCAAACAGTGTAAATGCAAGATTCAGTTCGATTTCTTCATTTGCGATAAATACATAAGCGTATACTATAAGCACATACTGAATCACATATATTTTAGTGATATTTTTACTTAATTCCTTTAACTTCTCTATGACCATATCAGGTATCGCAGAACTTATCAGATAACAGATCGACAGCCAGCCAAGCGCAAAAAACAACATACATACATCGCCATATATACCCATATGATAATAGCTTGTCTGATACTCTCCTGTAATCTGTCCAAAGTCGATCTTCATCACAAATGAATTGATCATCATTGCTATATAACCCGGAATACAGATCATTGCTATATTGGTATAAAGTTTCTTTTTATCCTCACATTCCATAAGGACATTTCCAAAGATATAACCCGCTATCGGGAAAATGATCCACGAGCAATATGGGAAAAATGATACTTCAGAACTGCCTACCAGCAAGCCGACAACATATACAAAACTGCTGTCTTCGAAGGACACGCCATTAGTTATAGCTTCACCTGCAAGTGTTACAACGATTCCATAACTTATAAGATGCGGAGCCTTCCAATTTAACTTTTTCGCAAGCGCAAATGTCAAAAATGCAAGCGAGGCAAATTGTAAAATATCAACATTTGAAAACTCTTCAAATGCCACAGAAAGATGTTCCTTTTTTCCCTCCGAAAAAAATCTGATCAGATGCGGAAATGCATATACAAAGAAATTATATACATAGCTAAGTATAAACATCTTGCATCCCCTCAGTGCAAGTTTTTCCGGTGAACTATTTCGTGAATAAACAATCCCAACTCCAAGTGCAAGCATAAAAA
The DNA here is from genome assembly GCA_900114405.1 of Lachnospiraceae bacterium KH1T2. GTDB lineage: Bacteria > Bacillota > Clostridia > Lachnospirales > Lachnospiraceae > NK4A144. The sequence continues at coordinate 23,822 of FOSY01000005.1, forward strand.
CCGGTGCCGCCGGAGGACTTCCGAGAAATTCTATCACAGAATTTGCAAGTGAACTTTCTCCATTATAAAAATATTCCGTTGTATGAACTAAAACCATGCATATAATTGCGATTCCTTTTGCAATATCAATCTCAATCTGCCGACCTGCATTCACCATTGAAATACCCGACCTTTCTTTTGTATACTGTATACGCACCAGTAACGTTCTAAAGTTTACTTCACAATTTTTCATTTGTCTATATACAGGTCCAGATTTAATCACGTTTTAATGTTTCAATCATTTATTTTTTATATTTGTGTTTTCCACATAAGAAAGCATGTTGCTTGCAACATGCTCGCGCCGAGCGCGGTTGCTGAAGGCAACATATTCCTATCGCGCGAGTGCGCATCCATAGCGGAGCGCTTTTTATGATATAGGAATTTCGAATAAATTTCCTATATCATAAAAAACTGCTGTACAGGATCAATGCCTTGTACAGCAGCTTTGCTTCTATATCATGTTTTGAAAAACTTCATCTGCTCAGTAAGTTCTCCTGAAATCTCATTTAGATTTCCTGCACCTTTCTTAAGTTTCATACTCTGATCTTGAGCTTCTTCAACCATCTGCTCGATCTCAAGTGTACTCTCAAGCATTGCTTCAGTTCCCTTTGCCTGTACAGCTGTTGCATCAGCCATTCTGCCCGAAATCTCATCCACTTCTTTAGCATTTCTAAGCATCTTGTTGATCTGCTCACTCGTCGCTTTTACCTGCTCAACAGTCTCACCATATGCTCCAACTATCTTTTCGAGTACCTCAACTCCAGTCGTTATATCACCTGCACTCTTTCTAGTTGCCTCACCTGTCTTAGACATAAGATCATAAATATTGCTTACAAGGTTTTCAATCATTCCTGCGTTCTCGTTACTTGTTTCGGCAAGCTGCTTGATCTCGTAAGCTACTACTGCAAAGCCTTTTCCTGCTTCACCGGCTCTCGCTGCTTCTATCGATGCATTAAGCGAAAGCAGATTTGTCTGTGATGCTATATCCTTAATCACAGATGTTATAGATGAAATCTGTTCTGCCGAATTTTCTACGTTGGAAACATGTGAAACAAGTTCATCCATTGATTCCTGTGCTATATGCATTCTCTCTGTTACCTGATTCAGATTTACTGACGTCTCCTCAGATTCATTTCTTACAGTTTCCATATGTTCTTTTGCTTCACTGCTTGATACTGCCGTTTCTTCGGCTATCTTTGAAAGCTTATCTGATTCATTGGAAAGATTCTTGATCGACTCATTGATATTCTGCATTTCCGCTGTGAGTTTTTCAAGTGCCTCTTTCTCCGTAGAAGTAGATTCATTCATTCCCTTAGCAAGTTCATCGAAATCAACAGCATGCTTCTGCAGACTGGACGATGTATCATTTACACCGGAAATGATACTATTCATCTTTCCTATGTAATCATGCAGATTGGTATTTATATCTGTGATCTCATTATCCGGGCCGCTATGGCTTGGGTCAAAATCAATCGTAAGATTTCCTCTAGAAATCTCTACTATATCTGATGCTGTATATTTCAGTTTCTTCATCTGCTTATTGATTGTCTGACTTACCAACATAGATATTGCAAAGAATACCAGCAAAGCAGCTGCAATAAGCATAAGAAGAAGCCTTGAAAGAGCTCCATAGCCGACCTCATAGCTTTCGTAAAGCATCAGATACCACTCTGTATTTTCAACTCCGCTTACTGTGATCACATACTTACCATTCACGGTATCTATTGTTTTATTATTAACATTTGTATCATAATTATTGAAAAGATCCTTTAGAAACGGATCTGACGCATCTTCCGCAGTCAATCCTTCATACTCTGGTGTGCTTGAAGCTATGATCATACCGCTCATATTGTCAATAAGTACAAATGAAGCATTTAATTTTTCGCTTTCAGCAGCTACAGTATCTCTAATCGTTGAAAACTTAAGGTCTGTTGCTGTTATTCCTATAACGTTTCCTGCATCATTTTTTATATTTTTAGCACAGGTTACTGTGTATTCTGTAGTTCCATCCTCTGTATAGTATGAGCATTCTTCGAATGTTGCTTTATCAAAAGATAATCCGCTTTTGAACCAGTCTTCTTCCGGATAATCCGGAAATTTCTCTTCTCCGTCATAAGACAATGTGGTACCATCTTTGTCATTATATACGATATAGAATCCATCACTTCCGGATATCAATGTCTCATTACACGCATTCATATATGCAATGATATTTTCATTAGAGCCAAGATACCCCCTGCCTACCTGATCCGCTACTGTATTCAGTACAGCTAGAGCTTCATTACTCCACACTTCGACTTTATTTGCAACACTCGAACATTCACTGTTCATTCTGGAGACTATTTGTTTCGAGTAACTCGCCTTAACATTCACATATATCGCATAAAATATTACAAAAACAATAATTACCAGTATCGGAATCACTCTTAACAATATCAATCCGGACAAGCCTAAATAATTACTTCTCTTAGTTGCTTTCTTTTGATTTGAATTTTTCTTATCCATAATTGCAATCTCCTCGAAGACATCCCTACATAACCAACTTACTTCTGTAAAATATCAGCGCATGCCTAACCTAAAGCTCCATTTTATTTATCGACTTTTTAAGAAATGAATGTTACATTTTTAACTAATGATTTTTCTATAATACAAAAAAGCCATGGCTTTCACCATGACTTTTACACTAGTGTTTTTAATTATTTCAACTCATAAAAGCTTTCTTAAGGAACTTAAGCATGCTTTCACTCCAGGTATATGCTGAATTTCCAAATGCAAGACCGCATCCATGACCACCTGTAGGATACAGATGCCATTCATTTAAAACACCGGACTTTTCCAATGCTTCTCCCATAAGCTTTGTATTTACCGGTGGTACACAATCATCATCTTCACAAGCCCATATGAATGCCGGAGGATAATTCTTGTCTGCCAATTCCTCCACGCTCAATTTATCTCTAAGCTCCCCGTATGTCTTATCTATATCTTTATTTTTAGTCCTCTCAATGAGATTATACCTGCTCTGCTCATGAGTCACGCCATCCTTCAATGAGATAACGGGGTAGCCCAGCACCACAGCATTCGGCTTTCCTGAAGGCAACAGCTCATCTGCCACGCCGGCTGCAGAGCCTACAAGATGTCCTCCTGCCGAGAAGCCGACTGCAGCTATTCTTTTCTCATCAACGCCAAATTTCTCTGAATTTTCTCTGATATATGCTATCGTTTCCAAAAGATCCATCTGTGGATTAGGATATGCCGCATTCTGAGCTGCACGATAGTTTATCATGAAGCCCTGATATCCATTTAGTTCTGCCAGCATAAGTACCGGTGTGCCTTCATTTTGAAAACTTACAAACTCATACGCTCCCCCCGGACATATGACCATAGCCGGCTTTTTATCATGCTTATCGATATCCTTAAGTATAGGAGTGATCACGAAAATATTATCAGGGTCCGTAAGTTTAGAATTTTCATTAGGTTCCCAATCTGTCCAATCTCTCAAGTGCAGGCATTTTCTCCTGCCTTCCTGTATATCCAGTACAATATTTGCAGTATCCACCAACTGCTCTGAAACCGCTCTTAAGTCATCCTCCCATGATGTCTTTCCTAAAAAGGCTGATGCTCTGAGAGGAATATCCTCATACTCCTTATTAAAAAAGCTCATCGGCTCTTCCATAAATAGAAAACGCATCCAGTCTCTCATTCCATGCCAATCCATGATTTCCTTAAAGCTATTCATCGTAGTAAAATGCATCTCGTTATACCTGTCTTTCACTTTAATTTAATACGAAATACTATAGGCATTTTCGTATTATCAATTTTTGCTTTTTCTGAATATATATTCAGTGCTGAATCATCGAATCCATACCTTATCCGACTATCAGGGAACCCCATAAGTTCTATAGAATCTACAACTCCATGAAATCTGCTATTTACCTTTGGATCTTTATGCTCGCCTCCAAGCTCTTTAAGATGATATTTTCCATCTTTTGAAGGACACAAAACTATTGCATAAAGATATTGACCATTCACCAGATACCTGATATCCTGCGGCGTAAAGTCATACTCTGCTTTTTCTGAAAAACCGCCATCATTTATCTGAGTTGGACCTTCTCCATAAACTCGCCATGGCCTGCTGCCATAAATAGCTTCTCCATTTAAGCTGAGCCATTTACCGACACTTCTTAATATTGACTTCTCTTCTTCACAAACTTCACCATTTGCTCTTGGACCTACATTCAAAAGCAGATTTCCATTTTTCGACACTATATCTGCAAGCGTCTGAACTATGCTCTCCGCGGATCTGTACTGATTATTTACAGTATAGCACCAGGAATTCAGTGCACAAGACGTATCTGACTGCCAATAGTAAGGCTGCGCTGTCTTCATCTGCCCTCGCTCTACATCATAGATCGCTGAGCCAAAAGCAAAGGTATCATACTTATATATAAGCGCCGCATCTATTCCCCATTCATGCGCTCTATTATAATAGTATGCCGCTGCCTTTCTGACATATGGCCGCGCTGCGATGTGCTGTATCCACCAGTCAAAATATAAAACACGAGGCTTAAATCTATCTATCATTTCGCAGGTTCTCAAAAGCCAGTCCTGCAAAAACTCCTCTGAAGGATACGGCTCAGCGCATGAATCAAAATAATTATCATCTTTCAGCTCTACTGCAGGCCAGTACAGATCATCCCTTCCACAATTTTCTTTAACATCACTTTCAAACTCTTTTCCATGTCCAAAGAAAAATCTATGCTCGATACGATGTGACGAAGTCCCCATATACAAACCTTCTGAATCGGCTGCCTTCTTCAATTCTCCCAAAATATCGCGTTTCGGTCCCATATCAAACGCATTCCACTTTGAAAGCTTTGACTCATACATCTGAAATCCATCATGGTGCTCGCCTACCGGAACAATGTATTTTGCTCCTGCTTCCTTAAAAAGCTTAACCCACTCCATCGGATCAAACTTCTCTGCCTTAAACATAGGAATAAAGTCTTTATATCCAAAGTCTTTATGCAGTCCATATGTTTTTATATGATGTTCATAATATTCACTGTCTTTAATGTACATAAGCCGCGGATACCACTCGCTCCCCCACTCAGGTACTGTGAAAACGCCCCAGTGTATGAAAATTCCAAATTTGGCATCCTTGAACCACTCAGGGGTTTTATAATTTATGAGAGATTCCCATGTATCATTATAAGGGCCATTCTCTATAACAGCTTCAATTTTTTCAAATTCTTTTATGGCAAAATCTTTATCATACATTTCTTCACACTTCCAAGGATATCGATCTATAATTTTCACCTATGTAAAGCTTGTCCTCATCTACGGCTTCTGCTTCGAATGATACCTGCTTTTTCTCTCCGGAACTTAATCTGACTTTTTCAAAGCCGCACAATTCTTTGTAATCATATTTTGGATTGTACTTAAACACCTCTATAACAAAAGCACCAGCATATTTTCCCTTATTTGCTACTTCTACACTGATCTCTGTAGTCTTGCCTGTCGATTTCTTTCTCTTGCCGGAGGTGATTTCAAATTCTGAGTACGAAAGACCATAACCAAAGGCAAACAACGGATCAATCTCCGCCTTTTGTAAATGCCTGTATCCTACATAAACTCCTTCACGGTATACGACCTCATCTTTCTTTGCGAACTCTCCATTGCTATGTGCAGAGCAATCTTCAAGCCTTTTATAAAATGACACAGGAAGCCTTCCGGACGGATTTACCTTGCCTAGTATGACCTCTGCAAGCGCGCGTCCTCCTTCCATGCCGTTATAGAACATATATAGCATTCCTTTCACACTATCAACCCAACTCTGCATTTCACATGGATTTCCGCCTATCATTACTACGATCATATCAGGATCTATCTTTTGAAGCTCCGCTATCAGCTCCGCCTGCCCAAAGGGAAGCGACATGTCTTTCCTATCATATCCTTCTTTATCTTCATCGTGATTCAGTCCTCCTATAAAGATCACTCTGTCTGCTTCTTTTGCCATACTTATTGCTTCTTCTCTGAGGCTTTTTGACTTCTCGGCATACTCTTTATCAAAGTCTTTATTTTCCTGATCCTTAAGCGACATAGCCTGCCAGCCTGAATCCTGCGCAATATCTGCACCACTTATATAACCCTGAGCGTACATTATCTCTGCGTTTCCGCCAAGCTCCATCTGTAGTCCCTGAAGTGGAGTTACCTCATAAAGTGCCTTTATTTCTGCACTTCCACCTCCCGGCGCATGTTTTTTATCTCCATTCTCTCCGACTATAAGTATTTTCTCTTTATCCTTTACTTTGATAGGAAGAACATCGTCTTCATTTTTAAGCAAAACGATAGATTCCTCTGCAGCTTCAAGCAGCTTTTGCTGGTGTGCAAAGGTGTTATATGAACCGTTCTTTCTGGCTTCTGTTCCGATCATATGCAGTCTTTGCATAAGTATCAATATATGCTCCAGCTTCTTATCGAGCTCACTCTCACTAATCTCACCATTTTTAATAGCTTCCTTCAACGGCTCAGCCATATTGTAGTTGTCAAAATCATCTGTGACATCCATCTCTATATCAAGGCCTGACTGCGCCGCCTCATAGGTATCATCTACGCCTCCCCAGTCTGATACAACTACACCATCGAAATTCCATTTATTTCTAAGTACATCATTCAGGAGATGATTACTCTGACAGCAATACTCTCCATTTATTTTATTATATGCTCCCATCAGCGCATGCACATTTGCCTCTTCAACTGCCGCCTTAAATGCAGGGAAATATATTTCGTTTAGTGTTTCCTCATCAACTATCGTATCCACCTCATGTCTGGCAGTTTCCTGATTATTTGCTGCAAAGTGCTTAATGCATGCTGCCACATCATTTTCCTGAATTCCTTTTATCAGCGGCACAGCCATTTTTTTCGTAAGATATGGGTCTTCGCTAAAATATTCAAAATTTCTTCCGCATAATGGAGATCTTTTAATATTTACTCCCGGAGCAAGTATCATGTCTTTGCCTCGCCCACGTGTCTCTTCTCCCAGAACCTTTCCAGCTTCATACGCTATTTCTTTATTAAACGTAGCAGCAATTGCACTATTACATGGCAAATAAGAGACTTCATCTCGTGAAGTACCTATCGCCTCCCATTTTGACGGCTTAAAATCCTGCCTTACTCCACATGGTCCATCTGACATAGTCAGAGCAGGTATGCCAAGCCTCTCGACTGCTCCTGTCCTAAACAATTCATTTCCATGAACCATTCTGATCTTCTCTTCAAGGCTCATCTTTGCTATCAATGATAAAGCTTTATTCCTATAGTTCTCAGTCACATTTTCCGTCATCATTAACCCCTTTACAGCTCGATAATATCTTCACCTGAAATAATTTCTACTTCTTTTCCTTCATTGACAAAATTGATCTTATAGGCGGCATCCACTGCTGCCTCACAGATATACTTTACCCTGTTTTCTTTTCTTTCAAGTTTCAGTTTACATACTTTCTCACCATTTTCAAATACCGTCGTTTCAGCGTTCTCATGCAGAGAATATACGTTAAAGCAAATACCTTCTCTGTAGGAATCGCCTGCCCTCTTCTGGTCCGGACTTATAGCCACTATAGAGTTTTCTCTTACCCAGAGTGGGATTGAAAGGTATGAATGTTTCTCGCTAAACCAGCAGCCGCATTCAGAAATCTTTCTCACTTCGCCTGTCAGCATATTTGTCCATATTCCCTTAGGAAGATAATACTCCGCTATACCGTCGTCTCTGAAGATTGGAGCTACAAGAAGGCTGTCTCCAAGCATATACTGCCTATCGAGATAGAGTGCATTCCTGTCGCTGCTAAATTCAAGCGCCATACTTCTGGTCATAGGTATGCCCGATACCGATGTATTTACTGCCTGACTATACAGATATGGTATCAGTCTACACTTTAGCTTACTGAAAAATCTGACCACATCTACAGCTTCCTCATCATATACCCATGGTACTCTGTAGGACGTACTGCCATGAAGCCTGCTATGAGAAGACAAAAGCCCAAATGCCGCCCACCTCTTGTATACGTCAGGTGTAGAGGCATCTTCAAAGCCTCCTATGTCATGACTCCAATATCCAAAGCCGCTTGAAGTCAATGAAAGGCCTCCTCGAAGCGACTCTGCCATTGACTCATAACTTGACCAGCAATCTCCTCCCCAATGTACAGGGAATTTCTGACCGCCTGCTGTAGCTGATCTGGCAAAAAGTACAGCCTCATTTTCGCCTCTTTCCTCAACTAAAAGCTCATATACTGCCTGATTATACAAATATGTGTAGTAATTATGCATTTTCTCGGGGTCTGCACCGCTGAACCATCTGACATTATCTACCGGAATCCTTTCTCCAAAGTCAGTTTTGAAGCAGTCAACGCCCATATCCAGAAGTTTTTTAAGTCCTGACTGAAACCACTTTTTTGCATCCGGATTTGTGAAATCAACCAAAGCCATGCCCGGCTGCCACATATCCCACTGCCACACATCTCCCTCTTTAGTCTTGAGAAAATAACCTTTTTCCATGCCCTCATCGAACAATGCAGACTCCTGAGCGATGTATGAATTGATCCATACGCATATCTTTAACCCCTTTTCATGCATCCTTTTTAAGAGGCCTTTAGGATCTGGAAAAACTCGTTTATCCCATATAAAATCTGTCCAATGAAACTCTCTCATCCAACAGCAGTCAAAGTGAAAAACTGAAAGCGGGATTCCTCTCTCTTCCATACCGTCTACAAAACTCATAACGGTTTTTTCATCATAATTTGTCGTAAAAGAAGTTGAAAGCCATAGTCCAAATGTCCACTGCGGTGTAAGCGCCGGCTTACCTGTGATATCAGTATATCTGGAGATCACATCTTTCATTGTCGGTCCATTTATGACAAAATAATCGATTCTTTCTCCCGGTACTGAAAATGCCACTTTGCTGACCTGCTCAGTCGCAACTTCAAAGCTTACTTTCTCAGGATGATTTACAAAAACTCCATATCCTCTGTTAGTAAGATAGAATGGGATATTTTTATATGACTGGTCTGTACTTGTTCCTCCATCCTCATTCCACATGTCTATGCTCTGTCCATTTTTAACAAATGGTCCAAAGTGCTCGCCAAGTCCATATACCAACTCGCCTACTCTGAGATCAAGCTGCTGTCTGAAAAACGCATCTTTATCGTTTTTATTATAAGCATCACCCTTCCAATCAGTCTTGATATAAGCAAAATCTCTTCCTGTACTTTTTGTCAAAAGATCATTGCCCCTGAAATATGCCATGCTCCATGTATTTTCATCAATTACAAGCCGTAAACTTCCGCTCTCTATTGTCAGCAGCCCATCGCTTTCCTTAGCTTTTATCTCTCTTTGCGGAATTGATATATCAAATTGCGGACCATTATCTTTTTTTCCCTTAAAATGATATGCTTCAACGCGGATCACTTCAGGAAAAGGAGTTGTAATCCTAATTGAAAGATTTATACCGCCAAGTGTATCTCCTTTATGATTTATATGATGTGTCGGTGCTAAAATATAAACTTCATCTTTTCTAATATCTACTTCATAAGCTTCTGCCGGTGAAAACCCTGCTGTTCCTTCTTTCCAAAGCCAACATCCATTCAAAAATTTCATATATATTTTCTCCTTGATCATCGTTATATCGTATAAATGTTGGTTTTATTATAAAAAAATACTTTTTAGATCAATTACTATAATAATCCGTCAAATATTGCTCTAATAATCCGCTGTTTACTCTAATTATTTCCCGACTTTCTTTCTTCTGTCGCCTTATCTGCTAATTTTTGCGGTATAATTAACTTATGCATAACTACATTGACTTTTTTTCAAAAAAAAATATAGAATACCAATTTCGACTCCTTTTTTGTACTGCAATTCTTATTCCTATAATCGTTTTAGGTTTTATCACTTACTACACTGTATATAGGAATATCGAGTCTGACTATGAAAGCCTTACTGAGAGCAAAGCTTCGCAGGTAAATACTGCTCTCGTGATGACGTCAATAAATTTTCAGCAGATATGCTCTTCTTTATCGTCAGACGAAAAACTAATGAGAATATTGCAGCATGAAAGCCTGTCAGTGGATGACAGGACAAAAGAGCTCGCCAACTACAAGGTACTTTTCAACACTTTGATAAACACGCCTTCAATATCAGATCTCAGATTATATATTTCTTCTGATAAGCTTTCCCGTGATATTTCCTCAGGTTGTTTCTATCAGCTTAAAAGTGAAGACAAAAAGACCAACTGGTATAAACGGGCAAAAGAGCGTTCTGATGGATTTTGGATAACAGAAAAAAGAACCGGTAAAGGTGATATCACATATTGGGACTTAAATTATTACTCAAAGATTCCTCTGCCTCTTACAGGTGATTTTGTTATACTAAAAGCCACATTTTCAGATAACTACCTGCGCAGTCTTATCGAAAGAGACAACTATGAGATATACATCTGTGCCAACAATGACCCTGTCTTTTTTTGCACAGACAGGTATTATACAGGTCATGAATTTCCTATCGATATCTCTTCAGTTCCGCACGCATACTCTAAATCCGGACTTGGCAAGATCAGGGGGCATAATACCATTTACTCGACCTGCTCAATTAAGTCCTATAAAATGAGCAGTCCCATTTACATATTGGTAACCAATAATACCTTTTATCATCAATTTATCTGCATTATGCTCTCTCTGCTCGTGCTCATAATTATCGTGGCTCTAATATCATTCATGATAATTTATCTCTATGGCAGATACTTTATAAGGCGCGTCCGCACACTGCGTCTTGCTATGCATAAAGTGTCGAATAATGATTATCAGATAATAGATTCCATACAAGGAAAAGACGAGCTTACCTATGCCTTTGAAGACTTAAAAAGAATGATAAAGGATCTGAAAGAAAAAGAGGCTGCTATCTACAAAAGCCGTATAGAAGAAGAACTGCTCACCAACCGGCAGCAGCAGATGGAGCTTAAGCTTCTCGCAGGGCAGATAAATCCTCATTTTCTTTACAACACTTTGGAAATGATACGTATGAAAGCACTTACTGAAGGCAACAAAACTGTCGCAACTGCCATCAAGCAGTTAGGTAAATGCATGCGTTATGCCTTAAGTAATACTATCTCGACTTCTACAGATATAAGAAAAGAAATAGAATATCTGAATAATTATCTCTCAATAATGAAAATGCGCTTTGGTGAGAGGTTAAACTACGAGCTAAAAATAGATCCCAAGATCAATATCGAAGAAACTCAGATCTTGCCGCTGCTGATTCAGCCTATCGTTGAAAATGCCATCATTCATGGTCTTGAACCGACAGGAAACCGCGGTACACTTATCATTAAGATGAAACCTGCGAAACGATCAACCCTGCAGATTTTAGTTTTTGATAACGGTATCGGTATATCGTCTGAGACACTTAGCTCTATCAGACAAAAGCTCTTCACTCCGCCTGATGCCAATGCAAGACATGGCATAGGTATGTACAATATCAATACCCGTATCAGAAAGTATTATGGAGATGAATATGGCATCAATATAAACAGCAAACCGGGATTCGCTACATTGGTCACAGTAACGATTCCTCTTAACACTACTATAACTGTTTTTAATAACCTGGACTAAACACTAACGATGCAAACTCTCATCAGCAAAGAATTTACATCGTTAGTATAAGTCCAGCTAATTAAAAACAGCAATACTACACATAATTTCTAAAAAGCGCACAGGCATCATATTTGCTCAATACAATAATTACCGGAGGTGGTGCATTAATGAATGTTTTTATTGCTGACGACGAGCAGATAATCCTTGAAGGATTAAAATACGTAATCGACTGGAATTCTATCGGCTTTTCACTATGCGGTACAGCTTCTGACGGTGCAGATGCGTATAACCAGATCATGGCACTTTCACCCGACCTTGTACTTATGGATATCCGTATGCCGAAACTAAACGGAATCGAGGTTGTACGCAAAGCCGTTACCAATGGCTATAAAGGTAAGTTCATAATACTCAGCGGTGTGGCAGACTTTAAGCTTGCTCAATCTGCCATGCGTTGCGGTGTTGACTTCTATCTCACTAAGCCTATCGACGAAGACGAGCTTGAAAGAGCTGTCGTTTCTGTGAAAAAAGACATTATGGAAACACAGCATACTCAAAGCATATACGAACAATATAAATCTAAGGCCAGAAATCAGATCTTGAATGAAATATTGCAGGGAACTGCTGATATTTCCAAGCTTGACCTGAAAGAGCTCAATTTGGAAGCCAATCTATATCAGGTAATTTCTTATGAAAACTACAACCAGTCCTTTGCTTATCAAACATGGGATTTTGAAAAGCTTATACGCGTAACAAATAAAGACAGCCACTCCTTTGATGTAATATCTTCTGATATGCGGCATATCATACTCTTAAAGGGTGACTTTGCCATCTCACAGTTTAAGCGACTGATAGAACACTATAGGATGACTCCTCAGAAGGGGTCTCCGCTTGATTCCATCTTTATCTCATATGGCCGCATAGTGTCAAGGCTTTCAGAAGTTCCCATCTCCTATGAAGAGGTAAAAAAGCTTACGGTGCGCAGATTCTTCTGTAAGGAAAATCAGCATGTAGTAAGTTACGAGCAGCTGGCTGATATAAAAGATATACCTGTGCTCATTCATAAGGACACCTATCAGATCTATTCACAGAAAATATTGGGATACATCCAATCCAGAAATACTATGCAGCTTAAAGATACTCTAAATGAGCTCTCAGAGCTTATGCAGACTGTTTCTGCCACTATTCAGGATATAAAGCTCACACTTTTAGATATTTATATAAGTGTAAAACAGCAGCTCCTGCAGCTTTTCCCTAATTCCGAGATCCCAGTGCCACCTAATGCGACTGTGATAAGCCTTTTCGAAAAGAAATACTATCTCTATGAGATCATGGATTTCTTATGGGAACAATTTGATCTGATGATGCGCATAGTTGGTGTATCAAACAGCAGCAACGTACTTGATGATATAAAATATTATATCGATCATAATTATGACAAGGATCTCAAGCTTGAATCTATCGCACCACTCTTTGGATACAGCAGTTCCTATCTCGGAAAGCTCTTTTCTAAAGATGGTGTGAACTTTAATACTTATCTGGATACTGTGCGGATAAGAGAAGCCCGAAAGCTGCTTGTCAATCCAAATTTAAAAGTTTATGAGATAGCCGAAAAAGTAGGCTACAAAGACGTAAATTATTTTCATATCAAATTCAAGAAGTACACCAATACTTCTCCTGCTGAATATAGAAAAAATGCCTTGCCGTCGTGATGCGGCAAGGCATTTCTATTATCTCATCATTTACCCAACTCTGCTGCTTCCTTACGTGCCTCAGTCTGGTCTTTTGCATTTTGCATATCTATCTTAAGACAATCATCAAATCCAAGTCCCTTTGCAGTCTTGATCATTTCCTTTTTATAATTTTCAAACTCTGCATCTGATTTTGCAAATATCATTTTCCATGATCCATCTACGATCGTTGTCTTAACCTGTGCTCTGATAGTAGATATATTTGAATCTTCAGCCGGTGTTGTATATGCTGACCCCGGAGCTACCCCAAGCATATCATTTTTCTTAAGGTATTCCATTGTAGTTCTTGCGCCATCCATATGCTCACTCCAGTCACGCTGAAGAGGTGTCTCTGCATCAGCAAGGTAGCTGTCCCATGTTGTATAGTCATACTTAGCGCCGCCTGCATCAGCATCAGGATCACTTAAATTTACACACTGGAAATTCAGCGCTGATACACCATCTTTCCAGCTTCCTCCGCCCCACTCATCAGGTACATCTACACTGTTGCTTGGAAGTGCTTTTTTACCGAACTCTGTCAGATAAGGCTTTCCTTCATCGTCAAGATCCCATGTAAGTCCTTTTGGTCCTGCAGAGCCATTTCCCTGCTCATTACATTCAACACCTTCAGGTGTGTACAGCCACTCTATGAAATCTGCTATCCTCTGCGGATCTTCTGCCTGACTTCCTATTGCTATAGCCCTGTTTGTATCGCCAAGCGGATGTGCGCCATATGAGAATATCTTCATATCCTTTATCGGGATCATCTCATATCCCTTACCTTCTGCAACATTATCAACTGTATTAAAATAGCTCTTTGAAGCCCATGGCCATGGACAGAATAATATCTTTCCTTCGCTGTACTTTGAGCTCATTATATCAAAATTCTGTGTAGTAGAATCCGGATCAACCAATCCTCTTTTATTTGCTTCATAAAAAAGCCTTAACACATCAAGATATGGTGACTTCTCATCAAGGATACTTATGTCTTCTGAACCATCAAACTTTGATAATACAAAGCCAAGCTCATCATAACCATACATACAGCATGGCTGCTTTGCATTATTCATCATATTGCCATCCCAGTCTTTGAAGAATGACATTGCATAGATGTCATCTTTTCCTTCCTTTTCCCTTGCAAGCTTCTGCATTTTTTCAAGCATGTCCAAAAGCCCGTCAAGATCTTTCACTTCAGGATAGCCAAGCTCTGCATAATAGTCCCATCTTACATAAGGTCCGAATGTTGGCTCTGTGCTTTCTCCAGGCTCTGTCGCCGGGTCGGTAGAAACACTGTATGGCATTGCATAGATACCGTCATGTCCTTCATTTGCCGCATCTATAGCATCCTTATAAGTATCGAGTACTTCTTTTCCTTTCAAGTAGTCCGACATATCTATAACAAGACCGGAATCTATCAGATCATCCAATCTGCCATTTGTCGTACCCACAAGTATAAGATCCCCCAGATCACCTGCCGCTGTTCTCGTCTGATACAGCGTATCACCGCCGCCTGCTACATTCGGTGCAATGATGTTTAACTTGATATTGAACTTATCCTTGATAACCTTCGCGAACCACCCTGTCTGCTCACCATTATAGTTTGCAAAGTCATCATAAACGTCCAGTATTAATTCCTTACTGTAATCACCGCCTGCACTTGCCACATCAGCAGCCTTACTTTCAGCCCCACAACCAGAAAGCAGCGATGCTGCCATGATACCTGACAGCGCTAAGCACCCCAATCTTCTTTTCATTACTCTTCTCCTTTACATGATCATATTTTATCATCCTTTGACAGAACCTATCATGATTCCTTTCACAAAAAATCTCTGGAACAGCGGATAAATGCAAAGTATCGGCAAAACAACAATGACTGACACCGTCATTTGGATAGATGTAGACGTCTGCTGCGTTGCAAGAGTTGCCGCATTCATTCCCTGCATACCGGAATTTCTGACCATTGCTGCCAAAGAACTTGCCTGATTAATATATGTATAAAGCAGATACTGAAGCGAGTACAGCTTCTGATCTGTTATATATATCAAAGTATCCTGATAGCTGTTCCATTGTCCGACTGCAGAAAATATCGCAACTGTGGCAAGTATCGGTGTACACACCGGAAGGGTAATCTGCCAGAATCTTCTGAAAACTCCTGCACCGTCGATCTCCGCTGCTTCCTGCAATGATCTTGGCAATGATTCTATATATGTTTTTACAAGTATGATGTTGAAAGGCTGAACTATCCCCGGTATGATATATACCCAAAATGTATTTGTCAGCCCAAGAGTTTTCATGGTAATGAACATTGGGATCAACCCGGCATTAAAATACATGATTATGACCACATATCTGTACCAGAATTTTCTCTTCCACATTCTCTCCTGAGTGAACATATATCCCAAAAATGCAGTAGCCATGACAGTAGTGGCTGTACCTATCACCGTCTTTGCTATAGAGACGATCACCGCTGTTCCAAGGCCGTTAAGCGAAAGCAGAGCTTTGTAATTTTCAAAATGAATCCCTTTCGGAAGTAAGATCACTTTTCCGGCTGCTGACAGATCATTAGCACTTATTGTATTAATGATCATATAGTAAAAGGGATAAATACATATCAGTGTAAAAATTCCAAACAGAGTATAATTTATTACTGAAAATATCTTATCACCTGTTGAAGATCTGTAAATCGCGCCTAAAGAACCATCCTTACTTTTCTTTTTACTCATCATCTGACTCCTCTATATTAAATGATAGTTTCTCCTCTCACTCCCTTGGAAACAAGATTACATACCGTCAAAAGTGCCACTGAAATAACACTCTTCAGCATACTGATAGCAGTTGCCAGCGAATAACTGCTTCCTGTCATACCGATATTGTAAACATAAAGATCAAGTACCTGTATGTGTTCTTTATTAAATGAATTTTGAAATACATAGTATTGATCCATACCATTATTCAGGAAATTAGAAACTGCCATCATCAGCATTACAAAAAATGTCGGCATAAGCTCCGGGATAGTGATATATCTCATCTTCTGAAATCTTCCGGCACCATCTATGCTCGCGGCCTCATATAATTCCTGATCGATACCGGCTATAGAGGAAAGGTAGATTATCGATCCCCAGCCCAAACCTTTCCACATGCTCCAAAGTACCATTTTTAAGTATGTGTAAGAATCGCTGTCCAAAAACTTCACAGGTTCTTTAAGTATCCCTAAATTCATCAAGACGTAATTCACCATTCCTCCTGATGAAAAGAGTGCAAATGCAACAGAAAATACAAGTACCCAGCTTATGAAGTTCGGAAGTGTTGTAAATGTCTGTACAAAAGTCCGGAATTTTTTATTTTTGATCTCATTTAAGAATATTGCGAAAAACAGCGGTAATATAGACGTTGCTATGCCAAGTATGCTCATCGCAAATGTATTCTTCATTACCTGTATAAGCTGTGAGACCTGTGTTTCATTCGAAAAAAGCATTTCAAACCAATGCAGCCCGACAAATTCACATTTCGATAGCGGTCTCGGCGGCTTATAATCATAGAATGCATATATCCAGCCATGGAGTGGAAAATATGAAAATAAAAATACCAACACCATGAATGGCAGTATCCACAGAAAATACTTAAACCCTGTTACTTTTTTTGTGCTCATAATATTTTCTCCTATTATACTTATTTGCATGGCTTAAACTATGCACCATGATGAATCAGTGTTATGAGTTATCATCCTGTAAAACTTATATTTATACTAGCATTCACTCTTTTTTCTAAATACTTGAAAAATCAGTTGTGATCTTACGCAAAATTTCTATTTTTATCTTTTTTATCTCTATAATCACTAATTCTCATTGCAGTTTATATTTAATTTTTCATGTATTTAATCAAACACAATGTATTTAACATTATTAGCATAAAAAAGGAGATCTAACTTATGAAAATAAAAGCATCCATATTAGATTTTATTAATTCTGCCTGTAATTTCATAGCTTTGAATATTGTATTTGTCTTAAGCTGCATACCTCTTATTACTATAGGTACAGCGCTTATATCTCTTTACTCTGTAACTATGAAGGAAGCACGCGGCGAATATGGTTATCTGGTAAGAACCTACCTGCATGAATTCAAAAATAATATAAGAACAGGGATAAAGTTATTTTTCATATACTCTATCCCTTCCGCAATTTTAATATTTAACTTTTTCTTTTGGAAAAATATCGGCACAGTCGCAGCCAGTATTATGATCGTGCTTATCACTGCTGCAATGCTTGTGCTGATTTTCTCTTCTTCCTATGCTTTTGCACTCTCGGCAAGGTTCAGCAATACCCTAAAGCAGACTGTCATTAACTCTATCGGGATCGCATTTGCTAACATCAGATATACTACCCTGCTCCTGATCGCAGATATCTTCTTTTTTTCAGCCGCCTACTTTTCCCATACCTTTAGAATAGCTTTCATATTTATGGGGTTCAGCTTCTTGGCATATATCCGCTCATTCATATTTATCAGGATATTTAAGCCATTTGAAGTTTAAAAAGACAAAAGGCCGTGTTTCCACGACCCTTGCCCTTACCTGCCGCGACTTTCGCCACAGCTCTTTGGTAATAAATGTTTGATTTATGAAAGTGTTAGTATGAGAGACCCGGGTTAAAGAATCCAACTACTACGCCGACAAAGGCAATAACTACAAGAAGAAGCATTACTTTGATAGGATTGAGCTGCTTCTTAGCCATAAGCCACCAGCAGAAGATTACAACGATTGCTGTAAGGAGACCCGGATATACGCCATCGAGTTTATCCTGAAGTACCATGTAAGCTTCACCACTTGCATTTGTAAGATGGAAGCTTGTCTTAACGCTTACCCATGTCGCACTTACTGCACCGATAACAATACCGCCGAGAGTTGTAACTGCCTCACGGATTGCCATACCTATATCTCCAACCAGATACTCAACTGCCTTAGTACCCATCTTATAACCTTTGTTATAGATGAACTTCATTCCGAAGTATGCAAAGAGATTCCATACGATCATGTAGAAGATCGCACCCATTGGTGAACCACCATTTGACATACCCATTGCGATACCGAGGAGGATCGGGATAACTGTACCAACTACAAGTGAATCACCGATACCAGCGATAGGTCCCATAAGACCTGCACGAAGACCATTGATAGTCTCTGCATCTACTTCATCATTACCGTTTGCTCTAGCTTCTTCGAGTCCGGCTGTTACACCGACGATGATTGCTCCGAGCTGAGGCTCTGTGTTGAAGAATGCACGATATGTGTCCATTGCTTCAGCCTTTTTATCCTCATCATCGTAAAGCTCATCTACTACCGGAAGCATAGAGCAAAGGTAACCAAATGTCTGCATGTGTTCCTGAGAGAAACATGTCAAATTTCCGTAATACCAATTATGAAAAGATTTTGATAATGCCTTTTTTGAAAGCTTTTTCTCTGCCATTTTAGATATCCTCCTCGTCATCTTCCCAATCGCTGTTTGATGCGTTTGATGCTGCAGGTGCAGCTTTCTTAAGCTGGAGCATCTTTAAGTTGTAGATAAGAATAGCGAACATAGCTGCAACTACTGTTGCACTTACAAGATTAAGTCCCATTGAAGCTGCAAGTGTGAAACCGAAAAGATAAGGAACGAAATCAAGTACTGATCTTACGATCTGCTTAAGAAGGATTGCAATACCTACGCAAGGAAGAAGCGCACCAACTGTGAAGAGTGTCTTCATTGGGATTCCATCCATAGGAAGTGATGTCTTAATAAGGTTTACTACAGGCTCACCAAGGAGACACATAACAACTGTAGGGATCATTGAGAAAATGATGTGTGAGATCCAAGGAAGAACCATATCTACAAGGTAGAGCTTTTTATACTCTCTATTGTCTACCCATTTCCAACCCATATGCTGCCATACAAGGTTCATTGTTGCTGTACCATAGAAAAGAACTGTTCCGATAGTACCAACCATTGTACCGAATGATGTTGCAAGTGCGATACCTTCTGATGAAGATGCATCAAGTCCATAGCTCTTAAGAGCAAGCATTGCAAGCGGGATACCGATGTATGATACTGCACGAACGTCAGCTGAAACTGTTCCGCCCGGTGTAACAAGTGCGATGTAAACTACCTGCATGGCACAACCAACAAGGATACCTGTAGGAATATCGCCAAGAACGATACCACATACGAGTCCACCAATCAATGGACGTCCAAGTGTATAGTTACCGAAGGATGTACCGCCCAGTCCCGGCATACTAGAAAGTGATGCAAAAAGACCAAGAATTATTGCCTGAATAATACTGATACTCATTGTCTTCTCCTTAAATTATAAATGTTTTTGGGGAACCATCCGGAACACTTAAGAGTCATACTTATAGGTCTGTCCCGGACAGGTTTTCATTTATAGCAAATGAATCTTACAATTCACTACTACGCTTAATTTTTAGAAGCCAAACTGACCTCTGAACTTCTTCCAGTTACCGATTGCCGTTTCCTTAAGAAGAGCAAACTCAACTTCATAGCCTGCATTTGTGATATCTTCAAGTGCCTGAGCTTCTTCCTGAGTGATAGACTGGTTGTTTCCAAGCTTTACAGTACCAGGTCTGTCGTTACATGGTCCGATGATAACTTCCTTTACATCGCTTGGTACAAAGCCTGCATCTACAAGAATCTTCTTCATGTCGATAGGATTCTTTGTGATTACGAAATAACGAGTATCTGACTCAACTACCTTCTTGCTCTTTGCGATGAATTCATCTACGCCCCATACAAATGTCTTCTTATCTGAAGCGCTCTTGTAAGCTGCCTTAAGAACAGGATTAGCTGCTGCTGCATCATTTACTGCGATAAGGCCATCGCAAGGATACTCAAGTGACCAACGTGTTACTGTCTGTCCATGAATCATTCTGTCATCGACACGTAAAAAAGTTACTGACATATGTTCCTCCTTATATGTACATCAAAGTTCTTCGTCTTCATCATCGTCAGCTGCGATCTTAAACTCGTGAAGCTGACCCTGTGCTGCTTCAAGAGCTTCTGCAATTACTTCTGATGTTTCTTCATCATCTTTGCTGAGCACAGTTGTGATAACAAGCGGAAGGTTCATTCCACCAACCATTGTTGTTCTTGGGAGAAGTCCAAGCTCTGCAATTGTGTTTGCAGCAGTTGAAAGAGGTGAACCTCCAACGATATCTGCAAAAAGAATGATCTCATCGTCTGCCTTTACATCCTTTAAGAGTGTCTTGACATTTTCAGCAAACTCATTTGCACCCATTCCATCTTTTAAGCTTGTTGCAAGGACATCGCTTCTGTCCTCACCAGCCAGCATACATACTGCACTTCTAAGTCCCTGAGCAAATTCTCCATGGCTGACTAATACTACATACTTCATCTAAAAACCTCCATGTTACCTGTAAGTTACTTTGTGTTATTTTGTGTTTTGTTTTTTGTGTGTTTCGATGAAATAAATATATAAAATTTTTGTAAATTATACAGCTAACAAGCGTCACTAATTTAATGTGAAATGTGTAATAATCAAAACATTACATTTGTCATGTTTTTAAATTTGACAAAAAAAGATCGACATTCCTGCCGATCTTTATAAAAGAGCACTATTTAATTTTTTTAAGATAACTGTTTATTCTGCGGTTCCAGATTATCTGTTCCATCTGAATATTAGTTTTAGCATCCAATATAGAATTAACTGCAGAGCTCACTTCTGTCTCAGCATCATGATAGCTATTGAACTTTACATCTGTAACGGCATTTTCCATAGCATATGAGATAACGTCCCTGTCAAGAGTCACACCATAGCTTTCTTTAACATGAGCTGCGATCTGCGGATCTTCCGTTACATTTATAAGAGGTGATATACCTTCTGAGTAATCAAATATCTTGCTTTGGATCTTTTCAGAAGCTGTGAGTACTTTCATAAACTCCCATGCTTCTTTAGGATTTCTGGTTTCAGAATACATTGCTACATTCAAAGTATCCAGCCTTGAAATGTTTTTCCCACTTGTGCCGGCGGGCATAGTTGTGTATGACCAGTCAAAGTCTGCATAGTTCTGTGCACTGAATTCACTAGATATATAAGCGCGGTACTCTGAAAAGAGCATTGGTTCAAAAGCCACACGCCCTTTGTAGAAATCCATTGCAGATGTCACTCTGCCCTGCGGAAGCTTTGATAACCTTTCCAGAAACAAAATTGCTTCATAAATATTCGCACTGGTGAAATCGCATTCTGTGCCTTTACTGTTAAAAAGTTTCACATTGTTTGCAGCGAATGCATCCTGCCAGCCATAGTTGATAACACCATATTGATCTGTGTCTGCCTCCAGCTGACGTCCGACTTTTTCACAAGCGTTATAGAAGTCTCCCCAGGTCCACTCTTTCCCGCTGAGCTTGACTTCCTTTTCTCTTAATAATGTTTTGTTCACCATCATAAGAGTAGGCGCACATTCATAGGGAAGGGCATATTGAACATTTTTGTAGCTTCCGCTCTGCAATGTCTTTTTATAAAAGTTTTCGAGATGGAAGTCCTTGTCTTTTTTTATAAATACATTAAGATTCATCATTGCCCCAATTTGGGCAAAATTACTAAAGTCATCAGACGGTACAAAAAATACATCGGGCATCTTCCCCTGCGCCATCTGCTCTGCAAGCCATTCCTGATAATCATCTCTCGTGATTCCGCTTACATACTCAACCTCAACTTCCGGATTTTCCTTCTTATACTCTTCTATCGCTTCATCGAGTATCTTATATGCATATCCATTCTGCAAATCCCAATAGCTTCCTGTAAATGCACCTATGACAAGCTTCTTAGTCTTTTTCCTGCCTATCGGCTGGAAATCTGTCGCGATGAAAAAAGCGATAAGGATCAGCAGACAGCTTAATAAAAGCCTGTATCTCCTCTGAGTCTTTATCTTATTCAGTATTATTTTCATGCATTATCCTCAGCTTTTTTCAATATTTTGATTTACCGTACCTGTCTGAACTGCCCATATCGCAAGCTGTGTCCTGTCCCTAAGCTCTAGCTTACTAAGTATAGTGCTTAGAGTATTTCTGACTGTTCCTTCAGAAAGATCGAGCTTTGCAGCGATCTCCTTATTCGAATATCCACGTCCTACGAGCACAACTATCTTCATTTCATTCTCACGCAGATTTTTAGCCATGCTTTCATCAACTTCGATCGCAAGATTTGACTTTGCCATCTGTGAGAAAAGGTTAACAACTTTCGATGTTACTTCCTCGTTGATGATCGCAGTTCCGTTATAAACCTTTCGTATAGCATTAGACAGCTCTGTCACTGATATTCCTTTCAGTAAATATCCGCTTGCGCCATACTTAAGCGCATCAAATACATATTTATCATCATCAAATGTCGTAAGTATGATGATCTTTATTTCAGGATACTGTTCCTTTATTATCTGAGTGCATACCACGCCATCCATTACCGGCATTCTGATATCCATCAATATGATATCAGGCTTCTCATTCCTTACGGAACGAATTACTTCCCTTCCATCTGCAACCGCATCCGTGACGCGAAAATCAGGTGTATTTTTCAAAATGATCAAAAGGCTTTGTCTAAGAAGTTCCTGATCATCTGCTATCAATATATTAATCATATTCCGCCTCTTTCTTACTCTGCTCTTCCTCGCCTGATCCCCATCTTATCGGAACCGAAGCATTTATGGTAAATCCATCCGAACCTTCATACTCAAGTTTTCCATTTAACAAAGCAAGTCTCTCTTCCATGTGATGAAGCCCGAAGCCTTTATGTATCTTACTGCATCCGATGCCATTGTCCTTGATACGAATATTTAAGAGATCATTTACCCTTGTTATATTAATAAAGATTTCAGTAGCTTTACCATGCCGGATCGCATTTGTAACACCTTCCTGAACTATCCTGTATATAGCCTCTTCCTCATCTGTGCTGAAATTGACCAATGAAGCATCGCACTCAAACTTTATGCTTATCCCTGTAGAGCGCTGTGTCTCATCTATTATCTTTAAGAGAGCATCTTTTAATTCCATCCTCTCAAGTGCATCAGGTCTGAGTGCTTTTACCGACTGCCTTACGTCTGTGATTCCCTGCCTTGCAACTTCCTCTATTGCCTTCAGCTGCTCCTTTGTGGCATCCGGTGCGATATCCATGAGCATTATACATGCTTCTATACCTGTGACTATACCCGTCAGAGCATGCCCTAAGGTATCATGTATCTCCTGTGCAAAACGGTTTCTCTCTCTTGTCTCTGCGGCTCTTACTGACTCCTCTGTATATGCTTCAAGCTGTTTATTAGCTTTTTCAAGCCGACTGTTTACCTCTGAGAGCTCCTCATAAAGCATTGATATTCTCTCTTTTTCACTCATCTGTTCAAGCGTCAGAAAAACCATATACATGATAAATGCAAATACATTCAAAAGAAACATTATATTTATCGCACCCGTGAGCATAGTCTCTACATCATATCTATAGTATGACCAGATAGTTTTTATAGAGAGCACGTTCATGTAACTTGCAGGAAGAGAGCTATTAAGCACCAGGTCATAACACGCCAATCCCATGATATAGAAAAGCTTCTTTTTCCAATCTATCCGGTTTCTCATCACATCTGCCAAGATCAGCAGTACCATTCCCGTATATGAAAATCCTGAAAAAAAGCATATTCCAAAGCACGCCATTATCTCAAGCCAAAGTTTAACTATAAGCTCTATATGATTATGACATTCTATCGAAAGAAGTGAAAGCAATGAAATATACAGCAGAATGACGATCAGCGGGATCTTCCAATAAGGCATTCTCAGATGAAATTTCGTTATCAGCTCAAAAACATTTCCCTCAATTATAAAACCATGGATCGCATGTGCCGTAACCATAGTATTAAAGAGCACGACTATGCCGTTAAAGATAAGCATAAATCTAAAGAGCTGATATGATACCGTATCGATGCTGTTTTCATACGAACTTATTTTACCGTTCTCTGTCATACTTACTGCCACCTGTCTATCGTATATGCTGAAACATTATTCTCTGTTACAAGCTGTATCGGAACAAGCACTTCTTTCTCAACCACTCTTCCATCAAGCAGATCATACAAAGCATCCGCCGCCATTGTTCCAAGCTTTGTCGGGAACTGTGCCGCTGACGCCTGCATCATTCCTTCATTTATAAGCACCTTTGCATCCGGCGACGCATCTACTCCATACAGATCGATGTCATCTAACATTCCATTTTTCTGCAATGCAGCAGCCGCACCCATAGCAGCGAAATCATTCAGGCAAAATACTGCATCAAATTGAACTTTGTCTTCTATCAATTTCTCCATTGCAGGCAATGCAATTTCATACTGCCCCTCACACGGAACCTTCTCGACTATCTCAGCATCGCTGTCTTTACTCACTTCATCGATAAATCCCCTGACTCTTTCCCTTCCGGAAATTGCTTCATCATGCGTCAATACTACGATCTTTGACTTTGATGTGTGCGTTTTAAGGTAGTAATTTCCTATCATCCTGCCCGCATCATAATTGTCTGAAATGATTGTCGCATCTGCCAGATCAGGGCTTTCAAGCTCTGTATCTACTATGATTATCTTCACACCCTTCGCTTTCGCTTCTTTCAAAATATCCGTAAGCGACTGAGCATTTACCGGTGTGAGTACCAACGCATCTATCCCCATATCAAGCATCTCTTTGATCTGAGTCTGCTGCCTTTCAACACTTAGCGCCGGATCTCTTAAAACTATCCTGTCTCCCTGTGCTTCAACCCTATGACTTATCTGCTCATTTACAATTTCATAAAATTCATTATTCATTGTCATGTAAGTGATGCCTATAAGATGAGACTTCTCCTGCTGATTTGCCGAAAAATCCGGCTTAAATATCAAATACAGCAAGCATGCTGCTACACATAAAACTATCAAAAAAATCTCTATCAAATGAATCTTGTGAATGTAACTCTGAACTGAATCACTGTCATCAGTCGGTCTTTTTGTAAACGCCATGAATCTCCCTCTTTTTCCTGACTTTTTTCAACATGTCATATTCTACAACCATTAAAAAAAGTTGTCATTAAATTTTTGATATTTTTTTAACGCAAATGCCCACCCCTATGAAAATCCATAAAGGTGGGCATCTTTGTAAAGCGGACATTCGCACTCTGCGTTCAAATCTCTGCTATAAGCATATGATCAGAAAATCTCACTAAAAAATTTACCATATCCTGAAAAAACATCCAGTTCGTATAAATACATTTCGACCAATTTCTGATATTTTCCACTGTGTATCTGTGAAAGCTCTTTTCTTAGCAGGGACGGATAATCTGTAATGATCGCGTCTGCTCCAAGTAAGATCATCTTCTCCATTGAATCTTTATCGTTAACAGTCCACACAAAGACTTTCTGATCCCGTTTTTCGGCCTCTGTCATAAATTTTTCATTCACGGTCGTTTCTTCTACAGTATAAGCTGACGCACTTGTTTCAGGATAGAGCAGATTAAAAGGTATTATGAAACTTACAAAAAGCCGCCTGCCTTCTACTTTGATTCCTTCATCCTCAAATCCAAGTTCCTGTCTTCCTTCAATCTTCTCTACAACATTCAGGTCAAGCGTATGGATAATATGACCATTTTGTAAAATATCACGACCATACTCCGAAACAAAATTATCTACCATATCCGGTGAATCCTTACGATTTGTCTTGATCTCTATCAACAGCTTTTGGTCATGTGCATCCGCGAAATCCAGCAGTTCATCAAGGCTTACCAGGTTAGCAGTATATCCGTTTTCCGAAGCTTTAAGTGCTGTAAGCTCGTCTAATGTAAGATCATGTGCTGTCTTCTTAACTCCGCAAAGCTTTTTCAGATTTGCGTCATGCAAAACTATGAATTTTTTGTCCTTGGTCTCCTGAATATCTATCTCTATATAATCCGGGTGTGATGAATTCATAGTAGCTGCTATTGCCGGAATAGTATTTTGAACTCCGTTTTTTCCATCATTTCCTCTATGTGAAATAACACATGTATCAACATCTTTAACAATATTTATAAATTCTATGCTGTGCCCTACTATGAACACACAATATATTATAGCTATGATTCCTGCAATTATACGGTATTTCACAGTTCGCGCAAATCTCATATAGGGGCTGAGCTTAATATCGGATGTCTTATCATACTCAAGCGATTTCTCAGGTATAACTGAGAAAAACATTATCACGCTTATCCTTATCAGGAAAAATACTGAGAACATTTTTATCAATGAGATGATTACTATAGCGCTATAATATGGTATCTCTCCGCTAAGCCCATCAAATAAGCCTTGAGAAAAGCAGCATACTGCATTAAATATAATGATAGATGCACAAGCGAATACGCTGAGCAGCGCAAGCCGGAAAAACATATGCCGCTTCCTGCCACTTGTAAGAACAGCACTTTTTGCAAATGCTTCTTTCAGCGGCATGTACTCAAGTACCACCAGCGGAAGTGTGTATATATATTTCAATGCGAGATAGCACATATAAATCTCAAAAAGCAATAAAGGAACTGCATAATACCAGGTATCCATAAGGAAACTCCTTATAAATTCCGGTATCGTGACCTTGCTAAAGACCGGTGCATGATATATCATCCCCGCTGCCGGCATTATAAACAAAAAGTAAAACGCCAGCTGCGGAACAGAATTCCAATGTGTATTTATCAAAACCTTGCAGGACTTTTTCAAAATACCTCGAACGCTATCCGTATCATGATATATCTCCCTTATACCCGTAAGTATCAGAATAAATTGAAAAAATGCTGAAAACAACAATACTCCGATTATTCCGAGCAGCAAAAGCAACGCTATAGGATGATGCCTGAACATATATAAGGTATTATATGAAATATATGGGATTCCGGACTTTTTCATTACAAATCCTGCCATCCATGTACATATAGGAAGGCATATCTGCATCGTGAAAAAGCCTGACGCCATAAACAGCAGGTAATAACTCACCCACCTTCTGCTGTATTCCTTTGCGTATCTGTTAAAAAGCTGTCTTGTTGACAGGTCCGATTTTTTTGTAATAATATTCATTACCCTATCTCTCTTCCCTGTCTTTAAGTATCATCGACCTGATTGCCTTTGCCAATGCTTCATCCGGTGCAGTTTTTAATTTGCTTTCTTTCGATTCTGTCTTTATTAACTTTTTTTCTTTATTTATTTTTTTATTATTTGCCTTTTCCATAGATATTAATGATAACACTTTTGATGAAGTCAGAAAATAGCAGAAATTTTCTCGAATGCAGCAAAAAAGTGCCAATGGCAGCATTTCTGCCATTGACACATTTTAAAATGAGCTTTTACATATAATCTACTTTAGGAAGGAAGATAGCATAAAAAACTTTTCCATGGTAGCCGTTATCAACCAGACGCGCATAGGCATAGATCCATAATTCCCTGCCATCCAGAGTTTTGATTCTAAAACATTTGTACATGTTTTTCTCTTCGCTGTATATCTGATCGTTGATACCTTTTTCTACCACTCTAGAATCTTTCTCGCTTACGATTCCCTTGAAACTATTATTTGAATAGTGTATAAGTTCATCAAAATTATTGCATCCGCACATTTTGATAAGTTCATCGTTTGCAAATAATATCTTTCCGCTTTCATCCGCCTGATATACCAGAATCGCTCCGGGAACATTTGTAGAAATATCCTGCATAGTAAATCCCAAACGTGTTCTCTTCTGCTCCTTCATCTCAGGTTTATATATCTGACATCCATGTTTTCCATGTAGCTTAACGGAATAAAGTGCTGTATCAGCTTTTCTGAATAACGTCCTCGAATTCGCCGCATGCTCCGGATAAGATGCATAGCCGATAGAGATCGTGAATCGATATTCCTTTCCATCGAAGCAGAATTTCTGATCTTTTTTTGAAAGCTCACGTATGAGCGGCTTTGCCTCACTTGAGCTTTTATTTTTTATCAAAACTATAAACTCATCTCCGCCATTTCTTCCGATCACAGCATTGTCATTAAAAATACGCTTTAAGCTCATAGCAAGATGTTTGAGTGTTTCATCGCCTATATCGTGCCCGTAAAGATCATTCATAAACTTAAAGTCATCAATGTCTATCGTAAGCATTGTATAAGGACGATCCGGATATTTAGTAAGATACTCTTCAAGCTTTATATCAAGTCCATGTCTATTATAAAGACCTGTAAGTGCATCTTTCATGCTCATATTATCAAGCTGATTCATAAGCTTGCTGTTAAGCATTCTGAATGATATGAAATAAGACACTGTTTCAAGGACCTTAAAAGTATCCATCTCATCATTAAGTTCATAGTTGATCGCACATAGATACCCAAGCAAATTGTCTTTATTATGCAATGGTATCGCAAACATTCTGCGAAGTCCTGTTTTCCTCATGAAGAAGAATGAGCCTAAATCTATCTTTCTCGCCTCATCAAGATTCCTTATATGGATAACTCCGGTATTTTTATTCATAAACTTAGTGAAGAGATTACCGAGTTTTTCAAAACTCATCTTCTGCATCATTTTCCTGATAGGGATTATGCCATCCTTGCACCACTCAAATACATTACCGATCTCAAGTCCATTCTTTTCCATTATCAAGATCCGGTCAGGATGAATTATAGATCCCATCTCTTGCATGACTCTGCGCATATTTATCTGATACTCGCCATCAGCATTCAGGAGCTTTGTTATCCTGATTATCGCGTCATCCGTCGAAGAATTTCTGGCAAGAAGCTCTCTTTCAATTTTAAGACTTAAATTATCACAGATACTTTGACAATCCTCAGATGTTTTTATCGCCCTTATCACGATAAGCAGTGCATCTGCTCCCGTAATATCATCATGCGCAAGATGACGTAAGTAAGCATTTATTATAATTCCATCTTTATCTACTTTTGTAGAAATTTCCCAATTTCCGGTCTCGATACATTTCTTTGCACTTAAAACCAGCCCTCCGCCTTCTTCTAACGAAAGCGCTTTTATAAAGATCTTACTACTTCTGATATCTGCACCATAGATATCGTTCAATACTTTCTTATATTTTTCATTTGCCCTGAGTACATAAAACTTATCATCTAAAAATTCCAGAATACCGGCGCTTAAACCTGTAAAGTACTCATCTACCTCTGTACCAAAATCACCATTAATTTCTATGTCATGCAGACTTGTCCTGCTTATCTTTTCATAGTACTCTGACTGCTCTCTGTCTTCTCTGCCAAGAATCCCCTTCTTCTCGATCACCACATCAAGAGATTTAGGCTCAGTATAGTAAAACCCCTGAACTTTATCGCAGCCGATCTCTCTTAAAAAATCAAGCTGCTTTTCTGTTTCTACTCCTTCTGCAAGTATATCGATTCCGAGCTCCTCTGCGAGATTGACAACGTTCTTCATTATAAGCGAGCTCTTGCTATCCTCAGAAAAACCGATCATAAAGTTCATGTCAAGCTTTATCAAGTCGAAGTCATAGTCCTGCAGGACATTTAATGAAGAATATCCGCTTCCGAAATCATCCATCCAAACCTGTATTCCCGCTTCATGGAATTTTTCTATCTGATCTTTTATGAACTTAGGGTCCATTCCATTAACGGATTCCGTGATCTCTATCCGCAAAAGACTTGGCTCTACACATGCGTCTTCAAGTCTTTTGATAACTTCTGCTGCCATATCGCAATATTCAAAATCATATCTTGAAATATTGACAGAGACAGGTACAAGACTAAGCCCTGCATCTCTCTTCTTTTTCAGATCCTCGATGACACGATCGACCATATAGAGATCTATCTTGTAAAGAAGCTTTGCATCCTCAAGTACCGGTATAAATTTTGCCGGTTCAAGCTTCCCTTTATCCGGGTCTATCCATCGTGCAAGTGCTTCCTCCTCACACACTTCCCCATTAACAGCTCTGACTATTGGCTGATAATAGGCAATTATCCATCTCTCATTCACAGCCTGCTCTATATTATTTAATATATAGTTTTTTGCCTCTATGCGATTCTGCATCGCTTCATCAAAGTAATAATATTTCGAAACGTAGACAGAGCGTTCATGATCGCATGCAATCTTTGCTCTGTCGCATGCCATTCCCGGAGTTATATTATCACCTTTGTTTACATATATTCCCACTCTTACAGGAAGTGATCTGTCATTATTTGCATGCTTTAATTCTTCAAACAGTTCTTCGAGTTCATCCTGTATTCCATCAGCGTCCGCAAATGCATAAAAATGATCTTCTCCAAATCTTGAACAGCTTTTCTCCCCAAAATGCCCTTTCAAAATCTCTGCAAATGCAATAAGAAGATTATTTCCTTCATCGATTCCATACTTGCCATTATATGACTTCATTCCATTCAGATCGAATGCCAGCATTGCAATCCGTTTTCCTTCTCTTTGGAATATATTTTTCTCAGCCAAAGAAAGTTCCAAAAAGTATGACATAACAGGAAAACCGGTCAAAAAGTCAAAGAAATCCCTTGAATTGACCGATTTTTTTTCTGATATTAAGTTTTCAATAATAGCATCGCATTTATTCATTGAAAAACTTCCTGCTTCATAACAAATCTTGTTACTATTCACTCGCTATCAGCTCGTTCCAGTAACGACTTCGTGCATTTATAAAATTCGCCTGCAGCGAAAATACTCTCACACCAATACCATTTTCTTGCACAGTCAGCGGCACAGCACTTTCTGCATTCTTTGAACTGTAACAAAATTTCAACATATCTCACACTTTTTATCGGTTTTTTTCACGTATACATTATAATAATTTTATATAAATTTTATTTTATACAAAAGATATTCTTCTCAGGGACTCCCATTTCTTTCAATGCTATAATCTGCCTGTCCTCATTCTGTTCTGTAGTTGAAATCCTCGCATACCCATAAATTTTCTGCGTTCCTTCCATCTGTTCCTCCTTTCGCAAAGCAACAAAAAAAGCAATCAAGATTATTCTCTCGATTGCTTTTAAGCATAATTATAAAATTACTCTATTATTTTGCTAATACATTTGTTACAAAAGGAAATCTTACTACAAGGTCTTTATCCATCTCCATCATCATCAAAAGCCTACTTGCTGCTCCCGAAGGGCGATTAGTTCCTGCCTCCCAAGCCTCAACCGTCTTATCTGAAACACCCATATAACTTGCAAATGATTTCTGAGACATTCCAGTAGAGTTTCTTATTTTCTTTACTTCATCAGCCATATACTGCTTTACAGGTTCTACCGTGACCTTATGTCTTTTAAGTATGGGCTTTTCGCTGCTCGCATCTTCCAATGCTTCGTTCAAACCTGCCATAATGCTTGAAAAAACGCTGTTATCACTCATTTTACTTACCTCCAAGACTTTTCTTCAATGCTTCTATAGCCTTTTTGATTGCATTTCTTTCCTCTTTTGAAAGATTATCCTTTTCATTCTTACCATACACTGTTATCAGATATATAGTTTCAGCAAATACAAAATCAACATAACAAACTCTGGCTCCTCCGCTCTTTCCCTTGCCTTCAATAGCAACTCTCATTTTGCGAAGTCCCCCAGTTCCCTGCATAACAGGATACTTATCAGGATTACTCATGATCTCATTTTCAAGTAGTCTTAAATCATCATCGTTAAAACCTAAATCTTCCCATCTACGGGTAAATTCTTTTGTCTGTATAAATGTCCTTGTCATAATCTCTCCTGTCAATCTTAGTATATTCCCTATTCAATAGGGTGTCAATATATAATTATGCGTCATCTGATTTGTATATATAGTCGCCATAAAATATAAAAATCTTTCATCCTTGATTTTGTTCTCTCACATATGACATTAACTCATTGCTTTCTACGGATGCAGAAAAAACGGATGATAAGCTAAATACGGATGAATGGTGCATGCGCAAGCAAAAATACATCAAATAAAAAATTGTCTTTTATAAATTTGTTAGTTAACTGAATACTCTTATTGTAGTAAAATAATAACAAGGACAAAAGTAAAAAGCCGATTGTGCTTGCGCATAATCATCGGTGTTGATATTGTGGGAGGGTTTTATGACATTTAGCGAAATGACTGAAGCAAGGTATTCTGTAAAGAAGTTCTCTGAAAAAAATGTAGAAGAAGAAAAATTAAAGAAGATACTTGAAATCGCAGGAAAAGCACCAACTGCCAGAAATGCTCAATGTATCAGAATATATGTACTCAAAACAAATGACGCCATTGCCAAAGCAAGAGAGTTAACACCTTGTATCTATGGCGCACCACTCTGTCTTATGTTTTCTTATAATATTGATGAGGCTTATCCATATCCAGGAGAAACCAACCGAAATTCCGGTGATGAAGACTGTGCCATTGTAGCTACTCATGTAATGCTTGAAGCGTCAGAGCTTGGTCTTGGCACATGCTGGGTCAATAATTTTTCACCATCAAAGGCTAAGAGTATATTTAATCTGCCTGAAAATGAGACTGTGGTATTGCTTATGCCTCTCGGATATGCATCACCTGATGCAAAACCGCTTGCAAAGCACTTTGAGAAAAAAGCGATCGATGAGATCGTAACAGTACTGTAATAATACTTTTTCGTAAAAAATCCCGGTAAAAAGGGGATTGCCGTGGTTTCAGAACTTATAACTTTTTTTCTTAAAAGCGGGGAGTTGATATTATGTTTTTTATTATGGGGATATCTGGTGGTCGTAAAGCACTCGACTACGCAAAAATGGTAATTTGCAGACATTGTGGCTCATATGGAAGGTATGAAGTCTTTATGACTTACTCGCAGTTTAGCTTATTCTTTATTCCGATCTTTAAGTGGAATCGTCACTTCTATGTAAGAACTACATGCTGTGGTATGCTCTATGAGCTTAAGCCTGAAATCGGCAAGAGAATCCTAAACCATGAAGATGTTACGATCACAGGTGAGGATCTCTTTGGAGAGCAGTACGAGGAACAGGGATTAAAAAAGTGTGAATTCTGCGGCTATGACATGCAGGAAGACTTCGAATACTGCCCTAAGTGCGGCAGGCGTGTCGGTCATTTTTGCTGAATTTACTAAAATCCGTAATTCATTGGTAATTACCAATAAATTACGGATTTTTTATACTATAATTCTGCAGATAGTATGCAAATTCAGGGAAAAAAATCGTAAGATCTATGTTTTTTCCAAGTTTTAAATACTCATCTTTAACACTCTGCATTATGTCATACATCGTGATGCACTTATTTTTAGAAGCCGCCATAAATGCAGCTCTGATGACTATATTCTTTATATGCCCGCCTGCCAGCTCAACTTTATCAGCGATGTAATCAAAGTCAATATCTTCCAGCGGCATTTCAGCTGTAAATGAACTTCTCCATATTTTCGCTCTTGTCTCGCTATCAGGCATAGGGAAGTTCACTACAAATCTCATCCTTCTCATGAAAGCTTCATCGATATTTTCTATCAGATTAGTTGCAAGTATCGCAGCGCCGCTATATCTTTCAATCCTCATCAAAATATATGAAACTTCAGCATTTGCGTATTTATCTTTAGCGTCTTTAACTTCACTTCTTTTTCCAAAAAGTGAATCAGCTTCATCGAAGAAAAGCAAAACATTCGATACTTCAGCATACTCAAATATCTTATCCAATTTCTTTTCTGTCTCACCGATATATTTATCAATTATCTGCGACAGATTCACTCTATACAAAGGCAAGGACAGCTCACCTGCTATGCTCTCAGCTGCCATCGTTTTCCCTGTACCTGGTCTTCCGCTGAAAAGTGCAGTCATCCCTCTTCCATAAACTACAGATTTTGCCAGTTTCCAATCTTCAAAAACCTTATATTCATTTTGGATATAATTGCATATCTGCTCAAGCTGGTCGCTCTGTACCTTAGGAAGCTTAAGGTCTTTTAATCTGCGATCACTGTTATCACTTAAAATAGCTCCAAACTCAGGTCTTTTTATTACCCTGAGACCAGCCTCATATATCCGCCTTTCAAGTGCTTTCTCATCCTTTTTTTGAGTATTATCCCGCTTTATCCCGTCAAATACCTTGCGAAGCTGCCCGACAGGGAGTATATACTTTGAGCCATAATATTTTTCATCAAGGCTCACCCCATACTCCTCCGCCATACCTCTCCAAATGTCAACTCTGCTTTCAAGATCATCAATAGGAATATCTATCTTTACAAAAGGCAGGTCAGTTTCAGGAACTACCTCCATCTTTTCATCTGTACATATCACAACCGGAGGATAAAATTCATTTAAAAATTTTTCAAGCCACGTCAGTATCTCCTCTGTGTCATCCACCGTTTCATTGCTGCATAAGCCGTAAATGCAAAGCAGTGCATCATACAGCAAAGCAACTCTTCTTGCCCTCCAGAGCATCCGCTCCTTTTCTTCTCTGCCGCTCCTTCTGACCTTGCGATAGTCAAAGAAAACAACGCAGGAATCAGCCTCATCCGCTGCCGCTTTGAGCAAAGTACGTCTTCCACTTCCTTCAACCCCGGAAAGCTGTATAAAAAACAACTCATCATTATCGAACCTGATTTTTATGAGCTCAGAAAGCTTTTCTCTAAGCTTTCCCATCCCATAAACCTTCGTCTCGCTCTCACCTTTGCACGGGTAGCAGCTCACTATACCTTTTAGTTCCCTCGGTATGATATTTTCTCCACTGAGATATAGGATTATTTCTTCGTCCGCGCTGAATTGTGCCGTTATAAAATTATTTCGCCTGTCGGAACATTTAAGTATATCCGTGAGTTTTAAGAAGCCCTCGTAAAGTCTTCCATAGTCAGACTTACCTTCGCCCTCTGCTTCAGCTATAGCACCAGCAAGCTCCAAGGTTACCCCTGCGCCGGTCAATTCTAAAAGCAGCTGATAAAACTCTTTATGCAGATATGCCGCGATTGCAAGCTGGAAAGCTATAATGATCTCCGGGATTTCTCCTGCCTTAAGATATTCCATAAGATAAAAATATCTTAAATTTTCAAATGAATCATCAACGGTCTTTGAACACTTTTCATCACTCAGGCAATAAAGCTCAGGGCTTATATATTTCCTTGCTGCATCACCAAAGAAGCGCACAGTACTGCCTATGATAAGTTTTGAATAATTTTCAATTTGCCACATACTCCCCCATTAGTTACTTAAAGTTTAGATTTTCTTTTTTCATCTTCATCAGTCATTTCATTTTTTGTTTTAAGGCTTGTATCATACTTCTTTAACGTATCCTTATCCGAATTTACAAGGTCACCCACACTGTTTCTCTTAGCGGCAGACCTTATCGCCCTTCGCATATCCGATGCATGAAGCTGATATTTATCTTTTAATTTCTTATAGGCTTCACTTCCGCCAAGTAAGCCATTAAGACCGCTCTTCGCCGCCTTACGATCAATATTTTTTTCGAAGTTCTCTTTTCCATAGCTCAGCCCCTTACTTACAAAGCCTGTTACGAGCTTGGCACTTTTCCTTGACGGTTCTGAACCAAATGTATCAAATACTTTATTTACCACATCTCCGGCTTTCTGCCCAAAAGCATAAAGACCGTTCTTCGGATTCTTGCCCTTATTATATCCTGCATACTGCAGTCTCTTAGCCGCATCCGGAGTATCGTCAGCGCTTCTTGCCGCCTTACTCAAAGTCCTTGTCCTTCTGATATCTCCCTTATTTGAAAAACGGTTTTGTCCAAAGCTGACGGCAGCATCCTGCAGAGTTCCCATCTGTTTTTCTTTTGCCGCCTTTTCTTTCCTCTGCTCCTCCCTCTCTAAATGTGAAGCGTTGTCTTCAGACAGTTCTCTCTCAGGCTGCTTCTTCACCTCAGGTCGTTTAACTCTCTTTACCACATCTCTGACGCGTTTTCTTACATTCCCCGCTTCTTCTTTGAGAGAATCAGCTCCATTCCTGCGAGCTTCATCTATCTCCTCTGTCGTTTTCCTTCCCTGCTCGGCATGCTCTTCTCTTCGCGTAGCTTTTCTTAATGCAGCCTTAGCTGTTCCGACATCCGGTCCGTTCCCTGCCTTATTATATAAATCTGCCGCATTTGATCCGGCTGCACGCTCCGGCTCTTTTTCAGCCGCTTCGCTGCTTATTTTTTCCTCACTGTCAGCCCCCGGGCTTTTCTTTATAGCCTCCGCTATATCCTTAGACTCTGCATGCTTTGCAAGTGTCATTAAGGTTGGCATACCTCTAAGCTCATCCACAAGTCTGTCGTAGCTGGATTCTTTTCCGGATTTTCCTCTGTATTCTGCTTCTATAAGATGTATTCTGAATTCATCTTCCTTCATCTTATCAACATCATTGTCTTCATCCAATCCGCTTTTCTCAGCCCCTCGATATTCTCCAAAGCCTGTAAGCCCTTCCATATCGCTTATATCTTCATCTGCGCCGTTTTCAAAGTTCCCGGTATCAGCAGCATTTTTTTCCTCAGCATTACCATCTCTGAACTGTGCCTTGTTTTCGCTTTCTTTACTCATAAATTCCGGCATAAGCTTTTCCTCACCCAGATCAATTTTTCATCATCATATATTTTCCCGCAGGCAGCATGCACAAATATGTACCGTCATCCTCACACTCTACTTCGGAAACCTCGTAAATATCAGTATTCCCAATTGCAAGAGCTTTTTCCAGCTTTTCCTCCATTATATAGCTGCCTCCTGAGCCTGCCCCTTTAACTCTCATATATGAACCATTTTCGAAATTTTTATCCTTACTGTCTGTTATATATATGAGCTTTCCTTCAAGCCTTTTAGACGATGAAATATCGATTTTCAAAAGGTCATCGCCTTTTTCTGCACTGTCTCTAAGATGAAGTGCCGCACGATTTCCCATTGGAATCAATAAGACTTTCTTACATCCCTCTGCTTTTCCCTGCTCGATCTGAGCTGCCTTGATAGGTCTATGCTCTGCATTTGCAGTCAGGCGTAAATTTATCACATCATCGGGATACATCACTTTTGGTATACGGTACTCTATCTCCTTTGGATAGTACCCACGCCCTTCTACTTTAAGATGCAGGATATTTCCTTCATTAAAACGGGGCTTATCAAACAGAATATAGTAGCCGTCTTCTCTGCGAAAAAGAAATTCACCATCATCAGTTTTTATTGTCACATCGGCACTTTTTATCTGACTATCTGTTGCATCATCAAAAAGAGCTATCGCCCCAAGTGCTCTCTGACGAATTTTCATTATCATCTGTCTACCTCATAAGATACGCATATCTTCCCAAAGCTTCCGGCTGCAGCGTTATCGACGTCGTCTTTCTGATCTCTCTGCTTATAGCACGCAGCAAATGTTCCATACCAAGCTCTTCGCCTTTTCCCGCAGCACTTGCACATGCGTTCAGGAAAACTGTTTTTATCACACTTCCCGTGAAATCTGAGAACTGCTCCGCAAGATAGTCGATATCAATATCTCCATGCGGAACATCTGACGTGACGCAGCTTCTCCATATTTCACGTCTTACATCCAAATCAGGGTTTTCAAAATGCAGCACGTATCTGATCCTGCGCAAAAATGCAGGGTCGATATTTCCCATTATATTTGTCGCCATTATGACTATTCCGTCAAAGGCTTCTATCCTCTGCAGCAAAAAAGAAATCTCGTTATTTGCATATCTGTCCTTTGTTTCACTTACCTCAGTTCTTTTACCAAAAATAGAGTCCGCTTCATCAAAGAAAAGGATCGCATTTGTCTTCTCGGCAAATTGAAACGCTTTTTCGAGATTTTTCTCAGTTTCACCTATGTACTTATCCATTATTTCCGAGATATTTACCTGAAATAGCGGCATTCCAAGCTCAAATGCGATTGCATTGGCTGTCATGGTTTTACCGGTTCCAGGGCCGCCTGTCATGAGAGCACATACACTTCTTCCATAAGGATAAAGAGAGCTTAAGTTCCACTTATCAATGAGCTTTCTTATCCCCCTTGCTCCCATCATCACTTCTCCTATCTCTTCTTTAAGCTCAGGCTTTAATTTGACATCATCAAGTTTAACGATAGGAAATATAACTCTTCCAACTGAATTCGCGCCTTTTCTCAAAGCAATCGAGCTGCATATATCAGCAATCTTTTCCGTGTCTTTAAGCCCGAGTTTCTTATACTCTTTCATTGCCTTGGAAACTTCGCTCGCGCTCAGTGCATATCTTGCTACAAAGTCCTCAGTATTTAGCTCGATCTCATAGAGCTTTGCCAGCCCTTCCCATATGGAAACTTTATTTTTATAAGAAAGTTTTTCAGGAAGTTTTATCATCAGACTTCTTTCTGAATTTTTTTCCGTAAAAACATTTTCTTCTGAATCAGTGCATATGATCTGCTTTACTCCAAGCCTCATAAGCGGAGCAAACACGATATTTTCAAGGTTTCTGCCTTCATTTCTTTCACCGGGGAATATCTGTTCCGAGATATTCCAAAAGCAGACACCCAAATTTTTCAAAACTAATTCTTTCTTTATCGCATTGATATATTTTTTTCGATCAGATGATGCTTCTCTTATAAAAGCATCCATATCTACAAGCAAAAAATCCTTTTGCAGATTTCCTGCAATATGCTTCGCCAGGAACTGCTTCCCTCCTGTGCCGCACAGCTGTACCACATCTCCCGTATCTTTAAGCCATTCTGTTCCTTTTTCTGCTATATCCTCACTGACAAAAAGGTCATGCAATTTGCTTTTTCCGCATGAAAAGTACACGCTGCTCCCACTAAGCAGACTGTCGAGCTCGTCAACTCCGGAAATATATGCCATCAGCTGACTGCTCATGTTAACTGCCGCATACCGTATCTGATCATCTTTTAAGTCAATATCAAAAACCATTGAAGCAAGTCTTGCATATTTAGCTATATCTGCTTCACTTACAAATTTTTCACCTTCCACAATTCCTGCGAGCTCAAGGCAATTTTTCAGCCCAAAATTTGCTTCGATATATGGCTCAAATTCCGGAATGATATATGCTGCTATAGCTATGTCAAGCAATGACTGAAGTGTTTCATATCTTTCGAAAATGTCAAGTATCCTTGAATATCTCTGCGCTTCGATGCTTCCTTCATTCGGAGCTTCCACTTCTTCTATCCATTGTCTTACTTCATCTTCTCTAAGTTCCTCAGCCTGCATTTTAAGCAGGCTGAAGTTCTTAAATCCCATATCATTTCCACGTTGTTTAAGTACCGCATCGCATCTAAGAAGTATCAATTTTGCAGTAGTTTCCAAAAAACTCATCTTTGAACCCCTTTAGCTCACAGCTTTTTACTTATCGAATTCTTAAGCATTACTCTCCACTTACCCTCAAATCCGACTTCTTTAAGCATATCATCCAGCTTTACTTTTTTAAGCTTCGCTTTTACAGTCGCATCATCCCCATCGATATCATTATAGTAAGTACTCATTAGCTTCTTTGCCATCTTAAGCTCATTACCGTCGATATCTGGTTTACGTACCATAGCATGTGTATCTATTGCAGAAAAGATCTTTGAAAGATCCGCAAGATAATGCTTTGACTTGATACCTGTTTCCTCATTCAATATTTCGCTGAAACTGCTCATTTCCCAATATTTCTTGTCTCCAAGGGCATCTTTTACTACATCCCTCTGTATATTACCTCTGACTCTTTTATCTATTATCTGCTTTACCACACCCGTAACTTTACCGACAGCGCCAACCCCTCTCTTAATTATTCCAGACCAGCCTTGTATCGATTTAAGGCACGGTATATCCTTTACCAGCTTACCTATAATATTATTACTATCAGAGCCGGTCACACTCTCTGTCATGCCTGCCAGTGTTGAGACTCCGCTAAATATATTTGCTGCTATATCACTTCTTTCCTTGTGAATGTTTCTTCTGGCATTCGATTTTGTCAAGGAAAGCATAAATTGAGCCTGCTTATTTTTCTTAAATTCTGTGTTTAAGTCATTATCACTTCTTATTGCATTTACTGCAGAATCCATCCCCTCTATCCTGCTCTTATCCAGATCGATTTTTGCTTTGCTTCTATAAATAGCAATACTCGTGCGGATAAGACTTAATAAATCTTTAGCAAGTCCGGAAAACTCCTCAGTATCATGCTTATACTTATCTGTTGTCGCATAAAGTCTATACTCTTCTACACATCCAGAAAGCAGCCCCAGCATTCCTTCAAAAATTTTGAGCACCAAAGATATCTGATCTCCTGCGCCATTTGCATTCTTGTCTATGAATTTGCCTTTTAATTCATTATTGTTTGCAAGCTTTTCATTCAGAGCTGCTCTCTTTTTTCTCATCTCCATGAATTTGACTACATCTTTATAAATCAGATATAAGCCTTTCAACTTAGCACCACTGCTTAATGAATTACCTTTTCCGGTTATAATGTCTGCATAATCTTTATCTCTTGTTTTAGCTGAAAGAGCTGTAGCACCAACTACTGCTCCCAGTACCAATCCGCCTTTAGCCTTGGTAAATCCATCTGTATCATTTAATAAAGACGAAACGTCCGAGCCAAACTTTGCCCAATTATTGACCTTTTCCATTCTTAAACTCTTTGCATCGTCTTTTCCATAGGCTGTCTTGCTTATAGAGAAGCCAAGATCTGTCGCCGCCGAGCCCAAACCGGTAAGTGTATTTATGTGTTTAAATAAATCTCCGCTGTAAAACAAAGATTTCATTTTATTAGCAGAAAAAAGGAACGAGCCGCCTTTCATATTTGCATATTCATCTTTTCTAACGCTGCTTACATCCCCCCTACCATCTTTCCTTTTTTCATTCAGTTCATCCCAAAGTGTCATCCTGAGCATCTCACCCTTAAGATTACCCAAAAATTTCAAGCGTAATAAAGCATCACCCTTGATATAATTTTCAACCATTGATTTGGCAAAGTCCCAGGCATTCGTATTATTGCCCAGTGCCAAAAGATACTTCGTAACTTTTACCTTTTCTTCAGCATTCAATGCCGTTATACTGTCATTATTTATCTGTGCTGTTCCCGCTGCTCCCGGAGCCTCAAAACTATCATGCAGATATATTAAAGCAGTTTTTAAG
Source organism: Lachnospiraceae bacterium KH1T2 (assembly GCA_900114405.1). Taxonomy (GTDB): domain Bacteria; phylum Bacillota; class Clostridia; order Lachnospirales; family Lachnospiraceae; genus NK4A144. The sequence goes on from FOSY01000005.1 coordinate 65,227, forward strand.
GCATTGTCTGCACCACCTCGTGCAGTATCCATTTCACCTTTATACAATTCCATATTACCTTCATCGTAGGTCATGTACTGCTGTATGGTTCTCGAATTAACATGCGCAAAAAAGTCAGAATTTCTTATAGCCGCACGTAATTCTTCCTTTTTCTTTATATCCTTATCTTTTGCTTCTGCATTTTCATCATTTGCTGTAGTTGATATAAATTGACCATTTATGTAATACCCTGAATTTCCAGACTTTGACATATAGCTTTTTGCTGTCTCAGCAGAGTACAAGTGTGCATTATTTGCCGCTTTATCATCTGCAACAGCATTTATCTTATCAACTTCTGCGCCGCCGCCCGCAGCTTCTACAAGGTCCTCTTTATCCTCATCAGAAGAAAGTTTGTCATGACTGCTTACTTTGTCGTTTTTATACTGCCTGCTTGCTGTATATTTTGAAAGAGCATTATTCGCTGTATTAACCTTAAAACGTTTTAGGCTGCCGCCTTCTCCACGGCCTTTCACTGTTATTTTCTTATGATACTTATAGTCATATCCCTGCTCTTCTTCTACATTATTCATCTCCACCGCCGGATTACCGCCGTCGGCCTCTTTTTTTAATCGTGCAGTTTTTAGAGCCTGTCGTACTCTTTCGTCTTGAACTCTTGGATTATTTGCAGCTGCCCTTTCATTTATAAGCGCTTTTATGATATTTTCATCTACCGAAATATTATCAACAAATTCTTTTATCTTTTTCTCACCGATATTATTGAGTTCCGCCTCATTTCCCCTGCACAATATATAATAAGTCGTTGCAAGATTGTCATAGTTATTATAGTGCTTCATAAATGTGGAGCTGTAATAACCTTTTCTCTTTTCATTCCACTGAGCAGCTTTTGAAACTATGGTATTGATCTTTGCCTGCGCATAAACATCATCATTGCTATACCTATCCATATCTATCTCATTTATGACGTCTTTTATCTTGCTTATATAAGAGTCCATCTTTGCAGACTGAGCCCCTGCAGAAGTTGCGGACGCACTGTTTTCGGCTCTCATTTTTGCCTGTACATTTCCTCTGGCATTGCTTATACCGGCATCTCTCGCATTGCCGCCATTATACATATTGTCCGCAGCTTCTCCTTCATTTGCCATGAACGAGCTGATGTCTGCATCATAAACATGCTCTTTACTATCCAGCTTCTCATATGAATTACTAAATGTATTATCTCTCGGCATACCGCAACTCCTTACTTTCAGCTGTCCAGATACATATGAAGTTCAGCTGATGCCTGCCTTATAGACTCTCTCTGCTCTTCAGTCAGCCTAAATCTTTCATCCTCATTTTCTTCCTCAGCACCATTGATTGTTTTTTCAAGAAATCCCATATAGTCATCAAGAGAAATCTCCTCTTGTGCATTTATCAGGAAAAAGAAGTAGTCTACGAAAAGATCCAGCTCTTCATATAGACTTCCAAGGAAATACTTCACATTAAAAAGCTCCTCTTCAAGCATATCTATATTGCAGGGCAGTCTATATGTTAAATACACCTGTCCAAATGGTTCATATAGTCCAAACATCCCCAAAGCCTTGAACTTTTCCCTCGCAATAGCATTGTTAAGCTCAGAGATTCCTCTCTTTAATTTATCAAAATTTTCCTCAGGAACATTGTCAGTTATCGTCACATGAAAATGCATCACCGGATAAGGTGCTTCATCGTATAGACCATTTTCGAAAAGCGCTTCCACTATCGCACATCCTTCAAACAGACCAAGATCGTCCACGACGATACGATATGCATCCTCTTCATACTGTCCATCCCCGAAGATCTGCTCCATAATTTCATTGACCTTACTCTTAAATTCATCTATATTCATCTCGTTACTCTCCTTGTTGAATAACCAATATTGAAATTTGCATCTGTAATACGGGAAACTTCTCGCTTTCTTGCAGAGTCGATGACTATCGGAACTACCCGATAGAAAAGCGAGAGCTTATAGCCTGTATTCGGAAAAGACCATACTCTGAATCTTTCATCAAGTTCCGGTCTCAGCAGTTCTACCTTGATATCTACACTGCTTGGGCTTTCTGCATCGAAGTCATCTGCCTTTATTACAGGATAGTCATTGAAGTGCTGTATCACCGCGCCCAATATCTTTTCTTCTTCAAAGCCTTTATATCTTAAATCTCCTGACGTATATGCAGTTATCATATATGACAAAGAAAGATAGATTGGCTCATATCCAAGTGTCTTAGAATCTATGTGAACCATTCCATTTGCCTTGATATCTGAAGCTCTTGAAACATCATATAAGAAAACACCAAGTCTTAGATCTCCATGATCATCCGGACTGCACAGACCTATCGTCTCCGGTGAATTTATCACACCGGGTACTAGCGCTTTCCTTAATTCTTCTATAAGATATCTGCTCATGTCCGCTATCGCTGAATAACCCGCCATATTTCCTCCCTAACTCATTATCAAGCCATCACCAAGGCGCATCTTTTTATCTATTATTCCTTCATTTCTATCCATTATCTTCGCATTACCTGACAAGAAACTGTAGGAATCCATCACTTCTCCTGCTCCAATATATATGATGGATATCTGTACCATCGCAGGCTTAAACTGATTCAGCAGCGATGCCAAAGCCCTGTCTATTACAAAGTCTTTCTCTCCATATATCAGGATAGTCACACAATTATCGTCCTTACCAAAGAGCTCTTCGAGCATCTCTCTATTTTTTTCTAAATATTGTCCATCCCAAAAGACTCTTTCGATTATCTTGCACTCATAACCGGTGAGCAGTCGCACTATCCTCTTAAAAGCCTCCGCTGTACCCTTTATACTATTTAGTTCATAGGCTTCACGTAAAAGTTTTCTGTAGACTTCTATCGGCACTGATGCCTCCAGCCTTATCCCAAGCCACTGCGCATAGTATGAAAGGAATTCTTCCGGAGCTTTCTCTATATCAAGGATTTCATCTATATTATCGATCTTCTCGTCAAAATCATTGTAAATACTTGAAAAGACAGAAAGGTATCTATGGAAAGTACTCCCTCTTTTCCTGTATATCTCAGGAAATGTATTAAGAAAGTTATCGCCGGGATTCATCACTTTGATATTGCTGATGCTTACGACGCCTTCTCCTCTGACTTCTATCATCAGATACAGGTATCTTCCCGCATTTTCAAAAAGAAGTATGTCTTCATGATTTGCCCGTGGCTCAATCTTTCGAAAAAGTTCTTTCAGCTTCTCCTCATCAAGTTTTATATCCGATGATATCGCACGCATCAGGATCACATTTTCTTCTCCTCTGCTGCACTCATAGTGAAGCCGTCCCCACTGCATACCTTCCTCAGCACCGTCAAGCGGCTCTAAGTAGACCAGCCTCTCACCATGATCTTCTGACGTAAGTCTGTCTCCATCGACCGTAAAGCCTGTCTTTTTGCTTTTATTCAGCTGATAATCCCTAAAGCTGTATGTCCTCATCAATGACATAAAATTACCTCACAAGTTTAATTTCTATATCAGACGGATATATCATACAGTTATCATCTGCCTGTATGTCATTTCCCTGCATATGTACTCCCTCATAAGTTTCAGGGATCATATAAAAATCTTCGACTATTTCAATCTCATCAATTCTTCGAAGTACGTTATAAAGCTTCTTAAAAGAAATGTATGCTCCAAAATTTTCTTTTTCTATTTCATTTTTAAGCTCTGACTTTATTTTTGACTTTATGGTCTCCTTGTTGCTCATGAATTTTTTCAGCTGTATCTCGCATTTCAGCTGTAATCCCACATATATAGGATTTTTGATAAAAACTTTGGTCGTGAGCATGCGTGCTTTATCAATATCTTCGCACATCATTTTTTTATAAAGCTTACTAAGCTTAGGTCTTACTTTCTCCGAAACCGGCTTCACTGTAATATTCACTTCATTATTGCTGACTCTCCACGCATGAACCTTATCTATGAGAAGCCTTTTATCATCGCGTATAAGCTGCTCATAATCTTTTTCGTTTACCATTGTTCTGTGCTTTTTCAGATCCTCAGCAAATCTTTTCTGCAATTCATCTTTTGTTTCCCTGAATCTGCCGCCTTCTCCCCTCGCCGGGTTGTAAAAACCCTTCTCAAAGACATTGTCGGCTATGATATTTCCTTCAGGGCCATCATATAATGCCATTGCCGCGATCAGCAGCTCCCCTCCTACCGCTTCGCCTGGCACATCTACTACCAGCTCACTGTCTTCATTTTCAAGATGAAATGAAAATTCTTTCATATCCCTACTGAATCTATATTCGAGATTTCCATCTTCATCTTTATATTCCACCACAAATTCAAGACTTTCCGGAACTATATGTCTAAAAGGTGTAAGTTCAAAATGTTCTTCATCAAAACCATGTACAAATCCAACTCTGCGATATCTCATCACGTCATCACAGGCATTTACCACATATTTCCCGAAGTCTACATGATGTTCAAATTCCTCTGCTCGTTTGTCACCCTCTGTTATCACAGCTTTAGTATCCCTCTGTACAAGCCTGATCAAAAAAGCCTCTATCTTGCTTATCTTTGGTACTTTGTCATACCTCGAATCATTTAATGTAAATTTGATCGCATAGCCACGCTTATTATTAAATTCCAGCTCAGCTGCACCTTTAGGAATTTCAAGGTCAATATACCCTTTCGATAAAAAGCCACCTGTACCATCGTTCATATCAACCTTTACATAGCCCGTTTCTGTATAAATTTCCGCTTCTATATCAGCAAATATACTGCCAATTATCTTTCCGCTGTTTCGTCTCTTATCGTAGTCAGCAGGTTCTGCATAGAGCTTAAGCCTTCTTCCCTCCTTCGGCATTGCATTAGTTAAGATAATGAAGGAAGTGCCATTTTTTGCCTCTTTTCCAAAGGGATATATTCCCTGATTTATCTTGTAAGAAACGAGCAGATCTGTATAGTCCTTATTACTTTCACCAGATTCACTTACTGCAGAGATTATCTGGCCATACGTATAGTCTGTATCCTCAGGTATCTCAAAAACTCTCTCACCCGTTATAAATTTAGTCCCTTTTGCAAAATGCGCTGTTTTCCCAGCCATTTTTGCATCAAAAGATGTCACATAAATCTCTGATTCCCGCTGCCTTTTAGGTGAAAAGCCTGCCAATGCAAGCAAAGCAAGGTCTGCTTTTTCAGATATCGTATCCATCTTTTCCATCTGAAGTGCCTGAAAAGCCGTGAGATTTTCAAGCACAGTCACAGCAGGGTCAGACATATTGAAATTCGTCCAACTCTTTGAATAAAGCGGTATAAGATGCAGAGCTTCTTCAAATAACTCATCGTAATCTTTTCTTGAAATCTGAGGATAATTAAGCATAGTATTTTACTTCCATTTCATATGTATGTTATGAGTACCATTTACCGGTACTACTCGCGGATTTCCATAGAGCTTTGAAAGTTCACAGGCATGCACTCCATTTTCATCAGAATATGCTGCCGTTACCTGATAGTTGCTTATGATAGACAGATTTTCCGTATCATTAAAAAGCATATTGAACTGTTTCTCTGTCGGGAGCGTTCCTATCGGCCAGCCAAGGCTCTTATCCCCCACCAACGGGTTAAGGAAATCCGTAACCTTTTTTAGCCAATACTCCTCTATCTCAAACTCTTTTCCCTTTTCATTCGGCGTAAGCCATATATCAAGACTTACCTCTACAAATAGCGGTTCGACTATGTCAAATTTATCCTTATCCATAGTCAGCGGAAGCTTCTTGATAAAATCTTCCTTCATGGCACTTTTTATCATTCTTAATGAAAATGGGCCATTCAGATAATCTTTCATCAAGAGTACAAGCTGAAAACCTTTTTCATCAAAAACACATACCGCCTGATTGATATTTTCAGAAAATGCCAAAGCTTCATTCACGATATCTTCTTCCGTGATAAGCCTTTCTCTTGAACTTATCACTGCCGCTGCTCTACGACATGCAGCCTGCACAGTCTCGAAAGAATTTCCTCCATAAGTCGCGATCGGATGTATGATATCATCTACAAAAAGCAGGTTTCTTCTCAGATTTTTAATCGACTCAGCCTGCAGGTTCGCTCTTGTTCCGTCAGATGTATATAGTGTAACTATGAATGCTGTACTCTGGGTATTCTTCGGTATCTTTTGATTTACTCCATCTCCGAAGCTTATCCTGTTATCAATCCTGTCTATGCGATATATACGCCCGTCTCCAGAGTCTTTATCTTCAAAATCAGCGACCTCTCTCCACTTAACAAAAAAGTCACTTATCTCTCCCCTTATATCACGCTCAACCCTTATTTTTTCCGGACAGTCTTCCATCAGGGAATCCATTTCCGCGTATGTGATATTACCCATTTCATTTACCCATACATCCGCATACAGGATGTAACCTGCCGGTAATTGAAATGTCATATTGTGGCGCACTTCTTCTATGTAAAAGCTTTCAGGCGGATTCTCTACAATATTCGCAACCTCTATCGCATTCATTATCACTCTCTTAAGTCTCGGTCTGAATGCCTTGTCAGAGTCATATCTGCCGTAATTGTCTACTATCCTTATATAGCAGTGCTCTTCATCAAAGATCAGCACCTTAGCCATATCTGTAGGCGGCTCGAAGAGAATTGTCCCAGACTTGGTAAAGCCGTCTGTATTATCAATTACATACAATGGCTTAAAGCCTTTCATTGAAGAGTAGAAAAATGAAAGTGAAGTTCCTTCAAAATGTACCGAATCTGAAAGTTCAAAAAATATACCTATCGGACCACGTCTGAATTTCCCGGTCAATTCAAGATAAACTTCATTATTGTGATATGGGAAATCTTCAAAAACAAGAAGGTCTTCATCTCCGCTAAGCTTATGAGTTATATTCTCTCTACGGCGATTGTTTTCTACTACCACGCTCTCCGGATGAAGCCACGAATCTTTATAGGAATAAGCTATTTTTAAATTGTACATGACCGGATAATGATGAGTGCATGGAGTCATGTAGCAATTGTCTGCCCTCCTTATTCTTATCCTTATGCTTCGTCCTGAGTAACCGCCCTCAGTACTCTGCAGCCAGTCATATGGTATCTTAAAATGTATCGCTTTATTTCCCAATGATGCATCAGCGCTGAACATATTTATGACAGACTCATCTGTATTCAATGCCTTCCAGCCGATACCGTTAAAGTATTCGAAAGATACTTCCTGAATATAGCTATCGCTCATAACCCGCTTGTATAAGCTTTCTTTCTCCTTACGTTTTACGAGCGGAAGCGTTCCTGTCTCCTCAGGTATTTCATTTGTAAATACATTCTCAGCAAGCTGCAGCTCGAAAGATATCAATGCTTCAGCGCCCTTTTGCTTAAATATAGAATCACCGCATATATAGCACTCCGAAAACTCCTCCAGCTTATTGCCAAACGGCGCAAATTCTTTAGCATCAAGTTCCATTCCATCATGCAATATGCACTCTGGCTGACTTTTTTTATCGTTTGGTATTATCTCTATCTCTCTGATAGCGATATTTTCTCCATTATCTTTTACCGCACTAATGATTATCTGCTCGATTCTTTCATCAAAGCCTTTATATACCTCTATACGATCGTCTATCTGCCTTACGGCGACAGCTTCGATTTCTTTTCCCTGACATACAAACGAATAGTCAAAGCAGCTTCCTGCCAGTATCTCTGCCAGAACTCTGCTTTCCTTATTACCCTTAAACCTGAGCTTTATGATCTTTTCATCACACAGCTGCTCAGAAGCAGCATCTATAATAAGTCTATTCTTATATAGATTTTTCCCCTTATATCCAAAAAGAGTTATCTCTTCATCATTAACATCAGAAGAGTCTATGATAGTCTCATGAATCGGCGAAACACTAATGATACGGTTAACATCAACATCCGTTACCGCAATATCATTCAATGTCTTGAAGACAATGTCATCACCATTTTCATCATCTTCCGATGGTGACGCTAAAAGCTCCGTACCTCCGGGTATCTTCACATCTGCATTGCTCACACCTGACTTAAATGCCACTACTGAGTGTGAAGGTTTCGCTCCGCGGCGCGAAATACCATACATATTTACAAACTCTATGCGGAATCTCTCAGGGTAGAGATTAAAATAATCAATCTCCTGCCCCATAAAATCTGCAAAAATATGGGCTATCGCAGCAGAAGCGTCCGGATTTTCTTCATCCAGAACCCACTCCGGAACATACGAAGAAGAAAGCTCTTTTATTTTATTTAATATATCAGCAGATGTGCTCTGATAAAATTTCATACTCAAATACCCTCATTCTCATTTCCAAGATTAAGATAAAATGGAAATACCATATTGTCGTACACATCCGTATCTGTAATGTGATATCTGATATCTACGATCAATGTGCCTTCCGCCAGATTAGGCGTGATATTCACATCCACTTCATCTACTCTGGGTTCTGCCCCCAATATATCCGTCCTAAGCTCTCTCGACATCATATTAAGCCTCGTGACAGATATATCTGTAAATGCGTACGACATAGTATTGCTGCCAAATAAAGGATGTATCCATCTCTCACCCTTCTGTGTCATAAGGATGATATATATCGACTCCTTTACGCTTTCCTCAGCTGATACCATCTTAAATCTGCCCGTTGCTTTATCTATTTCAGGCGGAAACTTCATTCCTGTTCCCAGAAAGCTTTTGTCTTCCATCTCTATTTACCCCAATTTAACCATGCTTGCACTTGCAGTCAGCATCTCTGCCGAAAGTTTCATTCCCGATGAAGCATTCTCAACCAGCTGCTGCCCTTCAAGCTTAATATTTCCACTCGCACCGACATTAATGTTATTTCCGGCATTTACGGAAATATCATTTGCCTTCACAGTGATCTTCCCCTTATCTCCATCCATAGTTATAGTTATATTGTCACCAACTTTAAGTACCAGCTTTTTCGCTGCCTTGACATTGATGACACCTTCTTCTGTAAGCATCTCCACATGACATTTTTTCTCCTTGTCATGTATCTCCATCTTCTTATTTTCGTTATCTAAGAGAAAAGTATGACTTTCGTTTGCTGTAGTCACGCTTATCTTATCTTTTTCACCATTGTCATCTTCTATGCTGTCAAAAAAGGTGATATTGCTTCCATTCCTTGTCTTTATTTTTTTAATTTGATTATCTTTATTTGTACATTCTGAGATAAGCTTATCCTTATCTCTGTGTACAGAGCCTATAACAAAAGGCTTTTCTATATTCCCATTTTCGAAAGCGAGAAGTACCTGATCGTTTTTTTCCGGTATAAAGTAATCTCCCCATTTATTTCCACCATATGACGGTACTACTTTTGCCCACCTGAGTTTATTTGCATCTGCATCTCTTGTCGGTATGACTACACATATCCTTCCGGGCATCTGGTCGGAGTAATCCTCAGCAACTATGCCGATCGCCACTCCATAGATCCTCTCATCTCCGGTATTCGTCTTTACCGTATTTCTCTGACTGATCTTGTCAATTTCATCATATAGCGCCATCTTTACTCTCCATTTAAGCTTGCAGCTTTTCCAATGATCTTCGTCCTGTATCCTCTGGTATCTGATATCAGGTGGCTTACTTCCGTGATGTAAAATGTATTATCTGCCTGAGCTCCAAGCCCCTCCAGCTTAATAAGACATCCGGGCAGTATCTCCGGAATGCCGTCGCACACGCATTCCAGATATCCAAAGCGGTTTGACATATTGTGCATTATGCTTGCAGCCCTCAGCTCAGCCTCTTCCTTATCTCGTATCGTCGGGTCGAAGTACACCTTTTTTGAACCTTCGAGGACCGCCTTGACCGTATTTCCGCTCCAAAGCTTATTATTCAGCTTCTCTGTCGCGCTGATAAGCTTACCTTCTCCGTCATTCATACCTCTGGCTTCTACCTGCTCGACAAGCCCCGTAATATCGTATGTTATATCAAAGGTTCTTATTCCCTTACCTGCGCCAAGAGTTATCCTTACTTTCTTTTCCGAATCATTTTTTCTAAATATCACATTCCCATTTGAAATAAAAAATTCAAAGTTGAACTTCTTCGCAGCCTTAACTACAAATTCATAGTCGCTTTCATCTACCATCTCTATGGTATCCGCGCTCTCCTGCTCACTGCTCTGATTCTTATTTTTATCAGGGGTATCACTTATGCTAAGTTGAGAGTTAAAGATCCCTGCTGACTGTATCTTCTGATACCTGTTTCCGGCGAAGATCTCTTTTACCGCATCTGAATATGTCTTTGCCGTTAACTGCCTTGAATATGCATTGGACATCATTATCCCTTTGACATCCATCGCCATGACTTCCGCCTGCATAGGGCAATCTTCATCATGGATAAATCTCACCTTCGAGATAAATCCCATAAATATCTGCTCAAGTTTACTTGCATATCCCACGGAGATCACTGCCGATGCACCTAATACCAGATATTTTTTCATGATATCCGCACTATATTTACTATCCTTGGCATCAAGTATCTCTGTTACTCTGAAACTGACTACAGAAGCCTCAAAACCCGCACTAAGTTCAGCTTCAAGATCATATACCACCACACCTGATTTCACCGTGGAGAGATCTTTGTCTCCGATGACGATCTTGAATGCCGGATACAAAAAACCGCCATACTTGGCTTTCATATCCTCGTATTTAATTGTGCTGTCCTTTCCGCTTTGCATGATCTATTTCTCCGTCACATAAATTTTCCGGTTACTTTTTCTGTCACCGCTGAAGCTTTCTCAGCGTCCTTCTTTTCCTTGGAAATCTGTTTTTCAGCTTCTTTTTGTGCCTTTGTAATTTCCTTAGAAACAACCTTCTCTGTCCATGAATCCTGAATAGTTATATCTACCTTTGCTTTAATGGGCTCTCCCTCCGGGCTGAACATCGTATAATCCACATTAGCTTCTGTAAGTATCCCCATGACGTTCATGGTCCCCCAATGAAATACTATCCCGCTTCCAAGTGCCGCTGCATTCATAAAAGTTTCGCATCGTATCCTCACGCTTGGATCATTGTCTGCTCTCGCCGCCATGAAAAGTGAAACTCTAAAATTCTCATTTACAGGTCTGACAAGGCTCTCATGTTGTGCATCGCTGCTTTTTTCCTTATCTTCTGAAGGTATCGCAGTAACCTTTTCCACATCTCCCATTTCTGTCTCGACACTTATCGTAGAGGGATTATACTGAACCTTCATAATAGTCGGGTTTGAGGGATCAAAGAATCCATCTTTATCTTTCTCTAAGTACTTTGCCCCTGCCATCCCAAGCGCCGAGCCCAATATTCCCATAGCTCCGCTTGAAGAAATAGATCCCGCCACATTTAAGCCTGTCTTCAAAACTCCCGCTGCCATCTTTTTTATATCAGCCGGCGGAAGCGTATTTGCATTAAGGTTTTGCTGCTGCCTTTCCTCGCTTAGATTTTGAAATTGTATATAGCCTGTTTCGACTTTAGGAATATCTCCTATCGCCTTTATCACTCCGATAATACTCTCAACGCTTCCTGCCAAATTTTCTCCAATCCGAACTTAACCTATGTTCATAACCTTCATTGTGAGCGAAATTTTTGCCCTTACCGGTTTACCTCCATTTGAAAACATCGTGTACTCTGTCCCGATATTTTCAACAAAGCCTTCATAATACATATTCCCCCAGCAAAATGCTATGTGGCTCATATGCGGAATTCTCGCCATCTGTTTTATACCTTCGACTGTCTTTGTTATATCTCCTGAGTTATAGCCATCTGCAAGGCTTGTAACATTCGGGATCTTGATCGGACTAAAAGTATTAAACATACTTGATGCGATCTTTTGTGTCCCATCGACGATGAATTCAAAGCTGAGCAATTGACTTCTTTCTGTAGTCTCTTCCATGCTCATCTTATCCTGCTTCGTCTCTTTCTCCTTACTTTGCATATCCCTGTTCTGCTTCTTTTTCCCACCGCCTCCGGTAAATTTCAGACTGCTTGGCATGATCTGTATCTTAAAAACAGATCCATCACTGCTTTCTTCTTTCCCTGAATTTTTGCTTCCAAAGAGCAAGTTGCTGGCTTTTTGCAATATACCGCTTGTCTTTTGAGACTGTTCTTCGGAAGTTTGCTTTTTTTCCATGCTCTCTTCCAGATCATAATCGAGAAGCTTTATCAACGCATTTTCCAATTAGAACCCTCTCCTCCTTCTCTCATCGCGAAGCCTGTACTCAAGCTTCTTATATATCTTGTCTGCAAGCGGCTCTATCTGCATTCTCATACGTTCATTGACTATATTCTGTATCTCTGTCCTGGTATTTGCAGTTATTTTTGTACTTTCTTTTCCCTGATCTATCCTGATCTCTTCTTTCGTATATACAGTATTTTTAGTCGAATTTCGGCTTTCATTATCAGCTATCTTTTTAAGTCTTAAATTTTCCTCTCTTACTGTTTCAAGTATCTCCTCTTCATCTATTGTCTGTATCTTTTTGTGAACCATAGTGCTCACTATGCTTGTCACATCACTGCCATTCATCTCATATATGACTTCATCATCCTTCACTCTGGCAGCGACTACAGTTTGGATAAATTTTGAATAATCCAATGTTGTCTCTTTCTGACCACTGTTTATATAATTTTCAACATCATCAAACTGCATATTTTTTATCAGCCTGTGCGCAATTATCTTCTTTACTTCTTCTTTCTTTTCCTCTGAGATCTGAGTATCATAGCTGCTGTAAAGGTGCTGTACTTCTGCATTTACATCCAAAAAAGTTTCTTTGATATCGTTTTCTCCTGATATACTTCTGCGGATAAGCTCTGTATTTTCATCCAAAAACTTTTCTTCGACATCATTTTCTCTAAATATATTTTTATGGATGAGTTCTGCATTTTCCGAGATATTCATATCTCTTCTTTCTTCTATGAAGTTTTCAAACCTCTTAGAAAAAGCTTCGCTCTTCTCTTCGAGCCTTCTTTCTGCTCTGACTTCTCTCTTTATTCCCAAAAGCTCATATAAGCTGTTCATTGCTGCTTCAAGATCAATTACCTTTGCTTCCTCTTTCCTTCTAAGATCTTTTATCTCTGCCTTCTCTCTCAGTAAATTTTCTTTTATCTCCCCTATTGCGGCAGTTTCAGACTTAATATTTTCTTTTACCTCAGCATCCTTAAGCATCAAAGTATCAACTGCCTGCTTATTTATCTGCTCATTATCAACTTCTGTTTCTCCTAACTCACTGACCGCTTTCTCTTCTGCATTCTCACCTGCCTCCAATACTCCAGGCTCTTTATGAATAAGATCAAGAGTGAGTTCTTTTTCCAAAGTTTCTTTACTCACATTACTTTCTGCTATATCCTTTACATCAATGTTTCTTTCCAATTCATTTACGAAGTCTTCTCTTCTAAGGATCAGCTGATTATTCTCGATATTTCCATTTTCAAAACTCATGATCGACTTATAAAGCTTCTGCGTATCTTCATCAGCCAATGCAATTATCTTTTCTGCATTTCCGTTTTTTATTCCAAGCTTCTCTGCAAGTTTCTGATCATAGACATCCTTCCTATGCTTCTCTAGCTCGAGCTTCTCCTCAGCAGTTAATGTCTCATTCTTCTCTTCGTTCTCCAGCAGCTCTTCGAGCATACGCTTTTTGTCTATAGTAAATGACCTATTCTCTGCCGTTTCGGTCTTTTTAGAGATCTCCTGTATATTCCTTATCATCTCTTTATTCTTTTTCTCTATATCTTCGATATAATCTTTAAATGACCTGATCTCTCTATTTTCGCTCTCTACGCTGTTTCTTATATTGTTTTCAATGTTCTTAGTGATATTCGCTTCAAGATTTTTATTCTCTATAGTCTTAAGAACTTCTGTATCATCGCTCTCTTCATTTTCACCAGGCTTCTTATGCACTATCTCTAAAGCTGCTGTATCTGCAAATTCAGCTGCTTTAAGCGACTCTGTGAGCGCAGTATCCCGCCTTTCAATTAAAGAATTTATCTCTGTGTTAAATTTTTCCTCTGTAAGAGTTTTTACCTCGCTTGCTGTTTTTTCTTCTGCAAGAGCTTTTATCTCGTTCGATGTCTTTTCTTCTGCAAGAGCTTTTGTCTCGCCAGATATTTTTTTCTCTGTCAGAGTTTTTATCTCGCCAGATATTTTTTCCTCTGTCAGAGTTTTTATCTCGCCAGATGTTTTTTCCTCTGTCAGAGCCTTTGTTTCGCTAAATGTTTTTTCTTCTGTCAGAGTTTTTGTCTCACTTGCTGTCTTTTCTTCTGTGAAAATTTGTGTCTCGCTGCTTCTCCTGTCCTCTATCAGAGTATCTATCTTTTCTATAAGACTTCTCTCACTTAGATCATTTATATCCTCTTTTAAGATAAATTCCTTCAAAGAGCTTATTAACTCTGTGTTTCGGATATCCGTAAGCATATCTGCAACTTTCATTGTCCACTTTGCAGAGTTACCTTCAGACGACAAAATATTATTTTTTTTTGTTAATTCATTGATTATTTCGATAAGCTTCGTTTTTTGCATTTCATCAAGCTCAGAAATCTGTCTTTCTGATACCTCAAGCTTATCCTTATTTTTAATTTCACTGATTACTTCTTTGAGCAGACCTGCTCTTTCTTCTCTGATCTCTTCAAACTCTTCAAGTACCTCAAGTTCCTTGTCAAAGTTTTCTCTAAAGACTGTATTGATTTTTTCGACTTGGACTTCATCTACCTTGCTTTCAAGATAGTTCTCCTTGAAGTTGTTAAAAAGTTCTTTTCCACTTCCGATAAAGAAATTTTTTATATCTGTTTCTGACAGGAATTTATTACCAGTATGGTAAAATTCATAATTCTGTGTATTTATAAGAGAGCTCATAGCGTTATAAAGCACAGCTTTTGTAAGACGGACTTTCAGCTCTTCCACTACAGTTTCACCATTGACGCTCTCCGGATACTCATATGGATTTTGAATAAAAAGATTGTTTACATCGGTATCTTTATACATGATATTCCGATGTTTTAATACCTCTAGCTTTTCTGCGAAATGCTTATGCTCAGCAGTCAGCATATAGCTTTTATCAGCGCTGTTCCTAAACTGCCTCACTTTATTTTTTATGTCATAAAGAGTAACAGATGCATCATTATAACCAATCCTCTTAAGGATCTTCATATACATCGCTTCACCTGTACTCTCTGCGTTATTTTCCTTTTCAGACAAATTTTTTTCATTGACGATCTCTATGAGCTTGCTTAGCGAATCTCCTGTCTTTAAGTAGAGCTTCTTCAGCTCACTAAATCTTTCCTCGTCTTTGAAAAGCAGTTTGATCTGCTTGATAAATTCATTAGTATCTTTGATTCCGAGCTTATTCAAGACCTGCTCGACAACTATCATTTCTTTATAAGTTACTTTAGAATAATCATTAAGCCTTGCAAATATATCTGCAAGGCTGCTTACTATCGACAGTTCCATATAAAATTTATTATCGATTGACATGGAATTATTGCCGACAGTTACACCTTCATTCATAAAAACAATTTCCGGCGAATTAACAGCAAGAAACATTAAAAATGCCGGATCAAGCTTCACCTCAAACGCCTTATAATTGCCTATGATGCGATCTGAAAAACCTGCATCCGTCTGCAACGGCATAGCATAATTATTCACTTTTATCGCATTCTTAAGCTTTATCATTCAATAGTTTCCCCTTTATATTTCCCTACATAAATGTTACCGGAATCATTCTCTCATAAGCTATGGTTGCTGTCTCGACAACCAATTCTGCCCTCTCAGCGTCCAACTCCCCATATGAACGTGAGATCACAGTACATCCTGTAAATGTATAGATCCTTGTTATATTCTTGAAATCAAAGTTTCCAGCCTTCTTTGAGATCATCAACAGCAAAGGAATACTAAAACTGGTTCCCAAAGCCAGCGTATCTATATATTCCTTTCCTACATAATATTCAACCTGAAATGTTTTCACGCGAGAGATCGGCTTTTGACGTATCTCCACGTATTCGTTCGAGCCCCCCTGCTGTATAGTTTCATATTCAAATTCTTCCTGAAATCCATGCACTTTTCTCAAAGGCAGATCTATTACTGCATTTACCCTCAGCATGAAATTTACACCCACTACGGGGTCAACTCTGTCCTCATAAGCCATACTTATACCCTTCTTCTCAACTGTTTATCAGGAATCATCTCCAGTATGCTTACCTCTTTTCCTTTTTTGGAATCAGAGGGATTAAGGTTCTTATTTATATCCGATATCTCACTGCACCATCTGCGGCGTTCCTTGTGGTCAAGCGCCATTACTTCTCCCTCTCCCCAATGAAAATAGTACGAAATGAACGCCATTTCCTTATAAACCTGATCTTTCGGATACAGCCTTATCCCTCCCTTGTAAAATTTACAGGGACGTCCAACTGCTTACCGCAATGCGGACAAATTGCAGGAATCGTAAGCTCTCCTATGTCATTCACCTTCGTATACATATCTTGTAAAAAAGCCATGTCCGCAGTAAAGAAATTTTCAAGCATAGACGCTGTGATAGTGTCTACGCCCTCTATCTCAGTGATCACTTTTGACAAGACCACAACTGAAAGATACGCCGGATTGGTGAGTACTCTAGGGTCCCTTGCGGCACTGAGTTCATCACCGGCTGTTGCAAGTCTCATCTTTCCTTTTTTGTGTACATTTCCATCTCTATCCACGTATCCTCTCGGAAGAACAAATTCAAAACTCGTCTCCATTTTTTACTCTCCTCATTTCCATTTTTCCCAACGCCTGCCTGCGAGTCCTGCGCGCCGGATTCGCTTCAGCATCAGCTGAAATATCCCTATATGAATCCGCGCGCATCCTCACAAATATCAGCCAGACAAAACACTTTCCCCAATATCCTGTCCGGTAATAAATCTCTTTAGTTAGGAATTGTTAACTCCTCATAAGCTATCTCAACACTTTCGATAGCAACTTCGCTTGCTGTAGAGTTAAGATCAGGACCTGTGTACTTTGTTACCCACGCATTTTTCAGTACCCAGATTACAGAGCCTGATACAGATGAAGGAACTGCTTCCGGAGTTCCGCCATTGATATCGATAAGCTCGATTGTAAGGTCTGTTCTCTGCATTTCTTTTCTGGAATCTTTTACGCACTCCATTACCCATGTCTTAAATGCATTATTGAGTGTGTAACCCATCTTAAGAGTGATATTGTCATGCTTTACAAGTCCCGGAATCTTTACCGGTGCCATGCTGTTAGCATTTCCCTGCCTGAACTCGA
Organism: Lachnospiraceae bacterium KH1T2; assembly: GCA_900114405.1. Classification (GTDB taxonomy): domain Bacteria; phylum Bacillota; class Clostridia; order Lachnospirales; family Lachnospiraceae; genus NK4A144. The sequence goes on from FOSY01000005.1 coordinate 82,475, forward strand.
TCACATCAACCGATGCTGCAATTCCTGAAACCTCAGTGAAAGCAGCTGTACCATTCACAGCCTCTGCGGTAACAAGGAAATTCATTTTGGTTAACGGATAAGAAAGACCTGTACCGTTATCATATGTTGTCGCTGCCATATTTTTTCTCCTTTAACTGTTTACTTTCATTTATTTCAAAAATTATCCTTCTCCTCCGCCTGACTCAGCAGTAAACTGCGTTACTCTGAAGATGACGAATTCTGCCGGACGGCTAGGTGCTATACCGATGTTGCAGACAAGCCTTCCATTCTTGATATCATCCTGAGTCATGGTTGTAGGACCTATATCAACAAAATAGCTCTCTTCCGGGCTTCCTCCTGAGAACATTCCATTTCTCCACATCGTATTAAGGAAAGAGCTGATCGTAAGACCTACTCTTGTCCACAAGGTCTGATCATTAGGCTCAAATACAACCCAGTTTGTATTAGCCTTTATGCTCTCTTCAACATAGATAAACAGTCTTCTTACATTGACATACTTGAAGTTGCTGTTGCTGCTGATCGTACGAGCGCCCCATACTTTGATACCCTGTCCCGGAATTTCTCTGATAAGGTTGATTCCTTCAGGGTTAAGCATATCCTGCTCAGCCTTTCCGAAGCTGATATTAAGACCTGAGCACATTACATTCTCATTCGCCGGAGCTTTATGAACACCTCTTGCAACATCAGAACGTGCATATATTCCCATAACTGCGCCTGAAGGCGGGAAATATCCTGACTTCTCTGTCGAACGATCAAATGTCTGTATCCATGGGTGATACATTGCAGCATAGCTGCTGTCAAACATTCCTCTGAATGTTTTAAGCTTATTCACATCAGACATATCTCTCGGCATGTCAAGCACTGCAAAGCGGCTCTTAAGATTTTCGCAGTGAGCAATAAGCGAAACGATAACTTCCGGCATCGTAACACCAGGAACTGCTATCATACTTACTACAGTATTTTCAAGGAATGACTGGATACCTGTACGCTTTCCCGGGCCTCCATCCACACCGATAAATGTTCCTGCGTTTACTTTATCTATCTTTCCATCATTACCGCCTGAAAGAACGACAATACCTGACTCTACATCTTCTCCAAGGATGTCAGCAAGCGGATTTCCGACTGTACCTGTCGGTGTAACCGTAACTTTGATGATCTCGCTATCAGCAAGCCTTGTTGCGATGTAATCAGGTGAAACAGCATTAAAGTTAAGTCCGGAATATGACTCAATGCTGTCCAGATAACGGATATTCATCGAAAATTCTACAAGGTAGAGAACTTTCTCAGGCACAAGCGATGCATCGACAACATCTTCTTTGAAATCAGCACTAAAGGTTATCTGATCATCAAAGATAGACTCTATCTTACTGTATTCATCACCGATGGAAACTATGTCACCCTCTCTGAATCCACCGGCACTTCTTGCCTCATATACACCCTCTGCCACTTTCTTTACAAGCTGGAGCTTTCTCTTTTTCTGAGTTTCAAAAGAAACCTGTATCTTATTGCCCCATGCACCTGCATCTACAGCTTCGATAGTGAGCGCACCTGCTTTTGCGGATGCACACTTAGCATCAGAAGGAACTACTCTCGATACAAAGCAGCGTGTACCGCCGTTTGTAAAGAAATGCTCGATAGCCGGTGCAAGAAAACGATAGTCGCCATGTGTGAATTCACTAAGCGGTCCGCCATATTTTCTTGTAAACTCTGCATAGCTTGTGATGAATTCCGGTGCTCCGACTGTAGGTCCCTTTACAGCCATTCCTATAAAACCTGCCGTACTGGTTCCTACCCCTTCGATCGATCTCGAAGAACTATCATATTCTTCTACATATACACCGGGTGACAAATACTCTGCCATTTCTAATACCTCCTACATAAGTTGATTGCCATAAAAGTTACAGCTTTATCCAAACAGGTTAGATTTAATTTGACCTTTTGGAATAAGTACATGATAAATGACCAGATCAGCTAATGACCTTAGTCTGTGATGGTCCTGCTATAGTACACATCTGCATCCCTGTAGTGCAGAAGACCTGCGCACCTGTAGTAAGACAAGGCTTACCGTCTGCGCACACCTTAGTCTGCTCCGGTATCCAGCTTCCTGCAGATGAAAATGTGCAGCTTTGCGGGGTTAGCACGCCCAACGCCGCCGCTGTAGCAGATGCAACCTGTGGGTTGGCCAATGAAGAGCACATACCGAAACTTCCGACATTTGCAGCCGAAGCGTCCTGTATTGTCGCCACCGGTTTTCCATCGCATAGAACCTTGCTTTGGCTTGTTACTTTCAGATTTGCCGGCGCCGCCCCCATCGGGCACGTGATAACTGCGCCTTCAGTAACAAAAGCACTCACCTTTTTACCTCCCTTCCAATCAAACCTGTAAGCTGCTCTATCTGCTCTTCCATTTCGCTATCCAGAAGAACTGAATAGCCGGAATTGCCAACTTTTCTCACAGTGAGCCCAAACTCACTTTCGATATAAGATGATGGTATATAAAGTACATTTTGAAACTTTGCAGGACTTTCCATTTTGTCCGTACCATCTTTTTTGGTAACTACAGATTTACCTCTTTCAAATCTATAGTACTTATCTGTACTTATCTCTGATAAAACAACGTTCTTTTCTTTTTCATCCCAGATATACCTGTACCCAAGCCTTTTAGATATATAATTCACAGGTGCTGTCTGCTTGCCTCTGCCGGTAAGTTTTTCTCCGAAAATACCATCAACATCAGAGCTTATCATTGCCCCTGCCAATGACTTTGCATAAAGCTTCATCTCTCTGTTATTTTCAGCCTCCGCACACTCAGATAGTGCTGCAAGTCCCACAACAAGTTTGTCGTCCTCTGCTGCATCTTCGGCAGCGGGATCAAGGCTTCCGCCTATGTTGTCTTCTATGGTCTCAACAGCTTCTTCCACCGAGGTTTCAGCATCCTGCTCTTCTGCTTTTTTCTCTACTTCCTTAAGTGTTTCTTCCATTTTCTCAAGCATCTTTTTTGCTGCATTGACTGTTGGACTCTGAGAAGCGTCTTCCCCATTTTTTTCTGAAGATTCATCTGATCCGTCTGTTTTATTATCCGTTATTCCTGAATCATTTTTATTTCCATTACCGTCTCCGGTACCTGTTCCGTCTCCGGTACCTGTTCCATCTCCGGTACCTGTTCCGTCTCCGGTTCCTGTTCCATTTCCTGAAGCTGTTCCGCCTCCGGTTCCTGTTCCATCTCCGGTACCTGTTCCGTCTCCGGTTCCTGTTCCGTCTCCGGTTCCTGTTCCGTCTCCGGTTCCTGTTCCATCTCCTGTTCCTGTTCCGTCTCCGGTTCCTGTTCCATTTCCTGAAGCTGTTCCGTCTCCGGTTCCGTTATCTGTACCGCCGTTGCCTCCTGTGCCGGTACCGTTATCAGTACCACCATCGGCTCCATTATTATCTTCAGTTCCCGTTCCGTTTGTGCCGGATGAATTTTCTTTATTTCTATCCAGCGCATCGCTTAATGCCTGATTAACCTTGCTTAATGCGTCTGCCGCTGCTCTTCCTTCAAAATCAGCCATGCCTGCTATCGCATTGACTGCAGAATTTACTTCTGCAAGCGATGTAGTACTTAAATCACCATCGCCAATGATTCCAAGAGCTTTTTCTTTCTGCTCTTCTACTATCAGCGCCGGACTTCCAAGCGGGATCACCGCCATTTTCTTTGCAATCTCTGCTTCAAGCCATGCCTTCTGTGACTCCATTCCTGATTTTTCTGCTTCATCAAGCTGTTTATTTAGCTGATTCAGTTCATTCGCTACTACAGTCTCCTCAGCCCTGATCTTCTTATCAAGCTCTTCGATCTTCGCTTCTGCCTTTTTTACGGCATCTATATCCTCAACATCCAATGAGCTTATCCTTTGATCTTCGAGCTTTTGCTTTTGAGCATACAGTTCTTTAAGTGCCGCTTCACTACTGTCCTCACTTCCTGAAGAGTCAGAAATCAGACCTTTGAGTGACTTTCGATATTCCTCAGTTTCATATGAAGCTATCGCCCAAAAATCATCTTTTGGAATATTTGCATCCAAAATTCCTGAGTCCGTAAGCTTTTGAAGTACAAATTTATCAGTTTCTGTCCCCTCAGGCATCCTTTTAATCTTCGCTTCGATGAAAACCTGAAGTTCTCCGCGTTTTTGCTCAAGCAGCGTTTTTGCCGCCGTTATCTGTGCTTTTTTGGCTGATTCAGTTTCAGCCATTTTATAGTCAGCGCTTTCTCCTCTTCCAAGTACACTCTTAAATCCCGCTTCGCCATCAGGTATTAAGCGCGAGTCAAGTATCCCAAGCTCCTCATCTCTGCTGACGATCGCATCATCAACTATATTCTGTACAGATACAAGCCTTGACAATATTTCATCACAGCCTGCATAGTTTCCGCTTTCTGCTGTACTTACAAGATTATTTATAAGCTCCATGCGATATGCTTCAACTATAGTGCCTTCACCTTCACCTGCGCCCTGCTCCGGAAGCATCAAAGCTGCTCTGGTGTCCTGATCCTCCTGCACATTGTTGATACATGTTTCAAATGCCTCGACAAGATCCATGTCAACAGGATAATCTTTTTCCTCTTTATATGAAGCTGTACCATTTACAAGCCCCTGCACTGAAATAAGCTCTTTTACCATAAGCCTGTCAACTTCTACACGCCTTGCCGCATCTATGCTTTCCATGACGCTCATAAGCTGCTCTATCATTCCCTGCTTAGGTTTTCTTGGCTGAAGATTAAGATAATAGTTTTGCAGCATCTTTAGCTGATTATCATACTTTTTACTTTCAGCATTGGAATAATCCAAACTGACAAGGTACTCTATCCTCTTTAAATTTTCTTCGTCACGTTTTCCTGATGAATTTTGTCTGCGTATTATCTCATATTGCTGTCTTAAAGGCTCCAGCTCTTTTCTTGACTTTATGCTGAAATCTTCTATGTCAAAGATATTTACAGCAGCGCCTGTTTTAAGGTCATATGTAATACCATCCGACTTCGTGTGATATAAATAACCGTTTTCCTCAACCTTGGAATTTTCTACCGGAGAGCCGTTTTTATTGATATTCTCCACAGATGAAGCATTTCCAATGTCGAACCACTGACCTCCTGCCAGCTCCGATTTATAATATCTGGCATTTCTTCCATACTCAGCTTCAGATTCTTCCGCTATCGTATTCAGCTGCTCATTCCATGCTTTCAGATATATTAAATGCGTGCCTATAGCAAGCGTACTATCCGGGATGCTTTTTGCATTTATCCTGACTGTCCCATCTCCCATGGTCTCAGCCCTTACTCCTGTCGTATACCTTATACCGCCTGCTATCAACGCAGCACCAAGAAGCAGTATTACTATATTCGATTTGATTCTGCTTCTTTTACTCATAAATGATCCCCCTAAAATCACTCCACAGCCTCAGGGTAAACGACTACTGTTCCCTTATTAGTAACGAAATCTCCCGTGTAAAGGAAATTGTCTTCGTTATCATAAAACTGCACCCTAAGCTTTGTAAGATCCCCTGCGACAGCTGAAAGGTACTCAAATTCATCATCAATCCTGTAATGTTCACCATCCAGCAGCGCATTTCCTTCTGAATCTGTCACCAGGTAATAGCTTATCGGCTCACCCTCCGATTTTTCAAACTTAAAAGTCGCCGTCTTCAGATTTTCATTGATATCCATCTTATAACTTGCAGCCGTTCGCGGTTTTTCCTGTGTTACTACCTTATACGACGCAGTAATATTTAATTTTCCTCTGTTCACCATGGAATCAATTTCGCATATATCTATCAATTTATTTGATGAATATAGCTTCACTACCGTTTTATCCGCATTATCAAGAGCAAGTGTAAGATGCTTTATCTGCTCGTCTGTCTTTGTTCTCTCACCAATCCTAGTATCATTGACCCACAGCTCATAGTCTGTGATCTTCGGTGTCATGTCATCCGGAATACTTACTCCAAACGCAAACATCCTGTCTTCAACATGCGATTCTATATAGTAATATGCGCCCTCGATCTTATCCGCTTCTAAGAAGCTGTCTGTACCATTGTCGCCGCCTATAAAATCGCCGCCTTCTTCTGCAGCATCATCAATAAAGCTGTCATCCGCCTCTTTTTCTGTTCCGGGCGTTTTATAGCTTTTTCCGCCTGATGAAGACTTTACCGAAGCTTTACTGCTCGCAAGATAGTCAGTTACAGCTCCGCAGGTTTTCCTGTCATATGAATACAGAAGCTTTGAATATGCCGCAAGAAGGTCAAGCTCATCAAGTCCATTTCCGGCAAGCTCATTCTGTTCATCGTTCAGCTCTTCCATCGTGAAAGTTCCGGCAAGATTTTTCACCTTATCTTTCTGTATCTGCTCATAAAGTTCTGCATTAGAATCATGCATTCCCAAATACGCATTCTTAGCAGTTACAAGCCCTTCATAGTCATTCCGTATAGTGTCTTCAAGCTCCTGCTCCGCACTTTTCTCATCATTAAGAGCGTCTATATAATCTCCGGCTGATGTAGCAAGCGCATATGGACTGTCTTCTATATAACGCGAACCATCCGTATCACCCATGAACCATTCAAGGGTAAAACTGAAAAAAAGTATCCTTCTCTTACCTTTCCATTTCCTGTCAACTTTTTCTATGAAGTTATCTGTTGCTTTCTGAAATGAAGCAACATCAATTTCCTGACCATTGTATGCCTGAGAAATATATGGAGAAAGAGAATCCATTTTGCTTCCATAATGATTCTTCATCAATTGATAATTCATCTTTAATGAGCTGAATGCCAGAGAAGTGGTCATCTTCTGTACATAAAAGTCGTGGTCTCTCTCCTTCGCAGTCTTCACAAAATTATCAATTGCACTTCTTGGGATATCGGCTGTTACAAATGGATTCACAAACTCATGCGAAGAAACATCCATCTTTGTCAATTTCTTCATCTTATTCTTATTTACTGTGATCGCTCTCTCTTCTTTAGCCAGCACAGACTTATATTTTTTCAGACTATTATCGATCTTTCTGATATCGTTGGCATTTCCCGTCCCTGCCGCTATCAGAGCATTGGTGCGCTCCTTATCTTTCTCGAAGCCATCTATCAGCTCCGTAAGGTACTTTATCTTCACCTGTGAAACATATATATCCACATAGAGCGAAGATATCTCCTCTCTTGACGCATAGACTGTGTCGCTCAGCTTATGCTTAAGATTGGTAATATTGGTCTGTATCTGAAGCGGTTTATACATCCACGTATACTCTTCATCCATTAAAGGGTCCTGTGGAAACTTAAAGCTTAGCAGCGGTGTCCACCTAAAGGAACTCAGGCTCTTTCTACGCTTCTCAATAGACTTTACCGCATCGACATATTTCGTCTGCTGTACTGCGATCTGACTTTTGGTCTTTGCATATACTTTGCTGTTGGCAAGTCCCAGTTTCTGCGCAGTACCTAATGTGAAAGTCTGAGCTGCATATACATTTCTTCTGAAAAAGATCATCCCATCAGAAGACACCATCACCATCGAAAGAATAATTGCAGCAACTATGAACTTTTTATATACCTTCTTATAAAACTTCATCTCTGCCTCATTACCCTTTCTTTATTCAGCCTCCTTTTCTTCCGCCTCTCCGCTTATCGGCTGAATAAGATACATAAAAAATCCTTTTCCTGACTCCTGTGAATAAAATGTATAAGAGCATCCATTGTCATGAAAAACATGGACATATACAGGAAGCTCTGCCTTATATCCTGTGATAGATGCCGCATCCTCCAATATTGAAGTCTTCTCGATCTTTATCGAATCCTTGATCTCTTCATCAGCAAATCTTGCCATCGTGACAGCAAGCGCATCATCTTCCATAAGCTCTGTGTATCCCTGATAGACAAGCTTCTTAAATTTATTCTTTAATTTCTCTGTTTCAGAAACGCTGTTTCCACTGCTGTCTATGAAAAAGTTATTCAGCACATATACACCATCTACTTCAGATTTTCCGTCTAAAGTATTATCTCCAATGCGCCCTCTGCATAAAACATTTATGCCTTCCATCGGTTTCATAAACAGATTTTCTGTCGTATAGAGATCACTTTTAGCCTTGTAATATTCATTTATCTCATCTGACGCTTTGCCCAAGAGCTGCTTGTAAACGATAGTATCTTTTGAAAATCCGCCATGAAAAATTTCGTTCCCAGCCGTATCAAAAAGGCTTCCTTCTCCGTCTTTCATGCTGTTTACAAAGTTTCCGCTATAGAGTTTCGAGCCATCCTGTCTGTAAAGAGTACCTTCTCCATCAAATTCATTATCCTTAAAATCTCCGTCATACCAGAGCTCTCCTCCACGGTAATATCTCTTTCCCTTTCCATTGTAGGCGTTCTTTTGAAACTCTCCGGCATAGCAAAGCGTTCCATCCTTGAAAAACAGCTTCCCGCTGCCCTCTATCACTCCGTCTTTAACATCACCCTCATATGCAACATACCCGGATTTCCCAAGTATCCCGACTCTTTCAGAGCTTATATATTTAAGAGCGAGTGAATTGTATTTATACATCTTATACCCTTTTTGTGCTGACTTAGCAGGAATCATCGCAACTATGTATGCACAGCACAAAACCACCACTGCAATGCTTACTGCAATGGCAAGAGGTTTGGCTACCATCCAGCCAAATATCGTATAGTAATCGTCCTTATCTTTCGCCCTTACTTTAAATATCTTTGTAGTCTGAGTTCGGATAGACATATTTAGTTTGTTGCTTAAATACGTCCACGAAAACCAAATACGAATTCTATTAAAAAATGGCATAATTTTAGAGAGTACAGCCCTATATACCATTATTATCGGATTCATATCCATCCCCCTGTGAGTATCAGATCAATTTAAACTGCTCCTTACAAAAGAGCGTTTTCCTCGTATCTCTATCATTACCCTGCATAAGCTCTTCGCATCTGAAAAGATACCATACCGCGATTCCGTCTTCCGGCATTTGCTTAACTATCCTTGAAAAACCATCCCGCGCTTTATGATATTCGCCATGATAAAACTTAATGATCGAATCCTGCATTTCATCATCACAGCTGAGCTTCTTATCTCTAATTTCCTTAGAGCATGCATGGAGATCTTCATAAAGCCTGTAAGTCTTGCCATAGCTGCTTTCCACATCACCTATATACCTAAAGGTTTCACTATAGATCAGCTTCACCCTCATGGCCTCTGTAGTCACGAGCTTTACTCCTGCCTTTGAAAGTTTTGGCATATATTTTTTCAGATCATCTATCTCATTAGATCTTACATACGTATATGCCTGCGACTGGTTTCCGATCAGCCCACATGTAAATGTGCCCTCATGCAGAAGCACTACACATTTTCGATCATTATATAAATTGACAAGTACATTAACGATTTCTAATGCAAAATCAAGCGCATGCTGTGTTCTGGCGTCTATTGATGAAAAAACTACCCTCACCGTATTTATATCGCCATCATTTGCGATCACGATTCCTTTATGTTTTGCCGCCATCACACACAGCTTATTAAAGAGCGTCTGCTTGTAATCACTGTATCTTTTAGTTTCATTTGTTTTATAGATTGACTCATCCAGGCATATGACCGCCATTGCAGCGGAGAAGCTTCGCACATTTCCATCTGCGATCTCCTGCATTTCATTAACTTCAAAAAGTCTTTCAAATCCCTTCGGCACAAATCTTGCAAAATAATTCAAGAGCTGACCCTTTGCAACATTTCTGACCTTCAGCGCACTGCATAGTGAATTTAGATATATCCACATTTCTCCAATCTCATTATCCGGATATATCCTGTCAGGCAGATCATACATACCGTCTGCAACTATAGCCATATAGCGCTTTAACGTTTTTATAGGCTTTAAGAAAAATGCCAGAACAATTACCATAACTAATGTAGAAAATCCCACATAGATCAGCTCCCACATTATATGTCTTTTTAACATATTGATAATGTCATACTCAACATCCTTCATACTTGCTGAAGAAAGCAGATACAGATTTCCTGAATTACTTACCTCCGTCTCAGGTCTCAAGTGAGTGATATAAAAATATTTTATCTCTCCAAAGACATTTGCTATGGCATCTGCATCTTCATAATCTCCCTCTATAACATCGTTGACAAATGATGAAACATTAAGTCCATATGCTCCCTCTATAGTTTCACCAATTCCTTTATCCTCAGCAAAGACGATATATCGGTCTTCTTTATCTGCATATATCACAGTCGGAACATATGAGATCATAACATCCCCATTGTCAACGCATAAACTATATATTTTTTCATCCAGATTTTTGTAGAGTTTCGAGTTTATAATTTCCTCCGGGTTCTTGTAATTAATCTTTTCAACATCAAAATCATTTACATAATTCAGCAATCCCATTGAAAATATCGCGACATCCTCTCCCCGGATACTTGCTTCATCTCTAATAAATTGATATAGTACTCCCAAACTCAAAGCAATCGAAAAAGCTATATTTATCACAATTATGCATGTAATAACTCTTATTGATAAAGACTTTTTCTTCCATAAGAGATTACGTCCAAGTTTGATAAAGATAATTATTAATATGAATATGATGTACCTATATAAAAGTCGTCTCCACTCATGCACCAGATACTTGTAAAGACTCATATTCAGCTGAGTGATTTTAAACTCACCGTCACTGCAATAGCCTTCTATGTAAAGCTTATTGTCGCAGATCTCCATATTAACAAAGCCATCTTTATAAACCCTGCTGCTTACAAGTTCGTCTTTATACTCTATCTTTTTTTCTCTTCCATCTTTCCCTTTATAAAGAATCTCATCACTTTCAAGTTTGCTGTAGTATATCCCTCCGAAACTACTCTGAATCCATGAAATTTTTCCAAATTCATTGGCTTCTGTATATTTTCTCTTTTTCCAATCATATCTCCACAATCGCGCTTTTTCATCCAGAAGATATAACACGTCACCGTCATACAATACTTTTTTTATAAGAGAATTGTCTGCCATTACAGTTGAAAACTCAGCCAGTGAATAATACTCATGCTCATCTTCACTCATTGGGATTTTAAGAAGTTTAGCATTCGTATTTGTATCATCCCCTGTAAATGCTCTTCCGGTAAGGAATATATCTTCACCTGCTACAAGTATGCTGTCTACCGTAAAAAGCTGCTCTACCTGTATTTTCTTTATAAGCTCAATGTTGTGCAGATGCTCGTCGCACTTATAAATACTAAATATATTCTCTCCGGCTGAATTGACACCTTCCGTAAAACAATAGACGCAGCCTTCATCATCTCTTGTAAGTCTGACTATCCGGTTAAATCCTTCAAACAAATTGTTTTCTATAACTCCGAAGTGCTGCACTTCTCCCTTGGTATCGATCATGAAGATAGCATGACTTCCATAATGTATATCATTGGCTGCAATGACAATGTTTCCTTCCTTCGTCATTACCATTCCATGATAAAACTTGTCGAATTCAACATTCCTGCAATCTCCAAAAAAATACGTTAATAAAATGATCAGCGGAAAAAGCAGAATAATAAATCCCCCTCGCTTTATCTTCATACTTTATTCCCCCTATTGCTTTAATGACTCAGTGCCTATCACATCAAATGATTTTGTAAACAGGTTAAACAACGGTATCCTCCCCAATAGCACCTGAGATATGATCATAAATAAAGTCACCACTGCAAGTACAATACATACTGTAAAAAGTAGTCTTACAAAGAACTCTTTTTTACCGGACAGCAGTTCTCTTACCAAATCCCTAAACTTTTTCCGTTTAACTTTAGCTGTGATTAGCTTTACATCTCTATACAGGTCTATCCACTTTGAATAACCATTTCGCTCATATCTCTTAAGCAGCAGTTTTCTCCCTGCTTTATCATTACTATCATCTGTATCCAAAAGATCTATCAGAAGTCTTGCACACTCTCGCACACAGTCTGTTTCTTTGTATTCTTTAATATCTCTTTCAAGTACCAGCATATAGCTCAAATGCATACTTTTATCTTTCTCAAGCATTATCTGTCTCTGAGAAAGCATGAGATAAAGCAGTGTACATGGAATATCTGAAGTCATGCAAAGTATGACCAACGCCCGCAAGATCATATCCTTCTCATCTCTGTTAAAAGATGTCTTATAATAGAATCTCTCTATAGGACGCTGCTCTTCGTATGGAAATGAGAAGCATGTATTCCCTCCGCTTGAAAATATCCTGCAGCATTCTGACCTTGCCAGGATACGTACAAGAGCAGACGCCATCTCATGCTCTCTTATCACCCATACAAGTCTGTACTCACCCGAAAAACTACCCGCTGTTTCAACTACAACTTCACTATAGCTTTCATTATCATAGACGACTTGAATGATATTTAATTGCTTTTCCCCCTCAGCAATCCTCATATCGTTTTATCCCTTTTCCTTATCCTGCTCTACTGACTTACTTACGATTGCATAAGCATATGTCGAAATCTCCGGCAGATCTGTACAGTATATGTGTATCTCATATACACCCTCTTCATTCGGTGCCGTGTAAATACCATCCGGCGTGATCTCTCCGCTGCCGCTTTCTGTGAGCTCGTATGAAACTCTCATAGGTTTCATGTTTTCAAATATCACGTTGAAGTAAAAACTTTCCCTTGTGCTCATCCGTACTGTCGGAGTTTCAGGTGCAATGCTTTGATTATCTTTTATCTCACGCAGTTTTTCTTCTATCGGCATTACCTTTATCGCAATCCAGCTAAGCATGACAACAATGCTCTTTTGCTCGCCGAGCAGCTTCACTGCAACTCTGAAGCTTCCCCTATTGTCATAAACTTCAACCGCTGTCTGCATAGGTACAAGGCTATTATCGCTAAACATAGATGGATCACCATATACAGTTCTCTTATCATTTGTAAGCTTTGCATGACCATCTTCGAAATGCTCTATTCCGACATTTACAAATACATCTCCGCTTCCAAGTCCATGCATGATCTCTTCAGAATAGCAGATATCACCCTTCTTCATATTTGGATTGAGCGGTATCTCTATATTCCCGCTCGACATCCTGTTTGGCTGATAAAAAACAGATTTATTGCCATCTTTTTCATATAATTTTTTCCCGCCAATGCTCCTTGCGACCTTATTATCCTTAAAGCACGACTCATACTCATTTCTTATCTTGTCTGCCGCTATAGTCGGGATGTACTTTCTAATGCCGTCCGTTTTTATATTTTCAATAATGTACGCGCCTTCTGTTTTTATCAGCTCTACCTCGCACAGAGGCACGCCTTCATTCGCAGTATTTGTAATCTCTTCGAGTGTTCTCGATGCTCCTACTCTGCGTGAAACTATTTCAGGCGAATATGGTGAAATCTCCACAGGGATAGAAAGTTTTTCCACTGTCTTTACTTCATATTCTCCAACCTTAGCATGCGAAGACTGCGGTTTTACGATTATCTCAGTCTTCAATACATCTGTCTGCTCTACCTCTATCCAATATTCAGCGTTTATCTCATGATACTTTTCAAGCATCACATTATTCATGCTGAATTGCAGCTCATGTGAATCATTCTCAGTTTTCATTACAGGCAGCTGTAATATACCCTCAAATGAAAGGTTCACATTCCTGTCACTCTTTTTATAGACATTCACGCAAAGTCTGGCTAACTTACCCATGCATAAAATCTGCGGCATCAGGATAGTTACACTAAAATCAGGATTATCCAAAAAGATATACCTTTTAAGCATTCCATCCATGCGCATTCTGCTGTGCTTGACAGAATCTTTTACGTAAAATTCATATCCTTCAGAAATCCTGTTATTTTCGTATCTGTCTGAGTTTCCACTTTTTTCGATTGAGTAGACAGGCATAGTCTCATTTTCTTTATACTTTATATAAAGTACCGCCTTATCTGACTCCAGCTCTTCAAAACCTTCTACAGATGAAAGCTTCTTTACTACCGAAGATTTTACAGCTATCTCTCTTCCTTCTGAGTCGATGACCAACCCACTCTCGATGATCACAGACAGATCATCTATCTCATTTATGCCAAGTCCGCATACGATTCCACTTCCATACATCATGTAGTTCATGAAGTGGCGTTTATCATTTATATAATTCTGCTCAGCTTCGAAATCGGCAGAAGTCAACATTTTACCCTGATAATATCTGTTTCTTTCAAATGGAAAATTAAATTTCATAATCTCTCCAATCCATCAACAATTTATTTTGCTGCATTTAATTCTTTGATCAGATCTTCTTCAGTAAACTTGGATTTTTCTGCCTTCTCCCACTGTACCGCAAGTATTTCCACATTAGAGTATCCTTTGATCCCATTGTAGCTTACTACTTCCCACGCTTTTATATCTTTCTCTATATGCAGTGCCATAGCCGTATCTCTGGGCTTGATCTTGCCGATTATCCTGGCGCTTAGGTTAGGCGCTACTCGTATCATTACATTCTTGCGGTTGTCATTGTAACAAGGTACATCAAAGTATTCCTTAGCTATCAAATTTTCTGAGAATGTCTCCTCTTCCTTGGCTTCCTCGGAACTTTCGACAGTTTCCTTTTCCTCCACCGTTCCTGATGCTTCCACAATTTCTGTCGATGAAGCCAGCTCTTCTGCTTCATCGTTTTTTACGTAGATGTTAGACTGTTGATTTTCTTCTACCTGTGCCTTCTTAACCGTTCCCACCATTTTAGTCTGTCCGCTAAGAAGCAATACTACTGTAAATATGCAGTAGGAAACAACTAACGGGATAAGTATTTTCTTACTCATTATCTCATCCCTCCTCTATAATACTGATTGTATGGCACTTCAATATACAGCGCGAATCCGGCATCCTCTGCACTCTTTATCCATACTTTTCCATTCCATTCACTTACAACAGCTTTCACCTGCGCAAGTCCGAGTCCCGTTCCGCTCTTTTTATTCCTTCCCTGATGATTAAGCCCAAGAAGTCTTTCCGGATTATTCTCGAAGACGCCTGCACCATCGTCTCTAAATATGATGAGAAGTTTCTCTGAGTCCTTTGACATAGTTACTTGAAGCTTATTTTCCGGCTTAAGATATTTGATCTCATTATCAAGAATATTCATAAATATCAGCTTAAACGCCGATTTATCAGAGTAGATCTTAAATGTTTCATCATCAGTCCTATATATAAGATTTATCTTTGAAGTCGCTTCATCGCAAAGTTTCCTACAATACTCATAAAGGTCAAATTCCTCTAATATCCCCTTGATAAAGAGTGCATTACCCTCATTTCTTTCAGTTTCAGCAAGTATCTTGCCCTTAGTAAAGGAAACTATCTTATCTTCATAGTCTATCTCTTCATCTTCTTTATTCTGTTTTTCACATTTTTCTTTATCTGGATTTTCTTCATTGAAATGATCTTCCGGATAACTATTTTCAATAGCCTCCGGGAACTCGATAAGCCTTGTGTCCTCTTCAGTTGAAGTATTCTCTTTTTTTTGCAGGAATTCTAAAAAATCAAAGACTTTCCACACAAGGAATAAATGATTAATAGCGCATGCTAAAAAAAGAATCAGTGCTATATAATATATACCTGATTTAACGAATAGTGAACCACATACAAATGTAATTCCATTTATGACAGTTGTAACAATTAATGTCTCTGTAAGCAAAGCAACTTTATCTTTGCATACATTTTCATTATATTTATTCTCCATTGCTCCCCCTCTGAGCCCATATTCCCTCTATAATGCAAATTATAGCATTCGGTTAATTTTGTATCAATAATTCAAACTGTATACTTGGAATTGTATCTACAAATATGCACTCAATCTTCGCGGAGCATTTTAAAAGCAGCCCTCCCGGAGAATTAATAGCTTAAATGCTTCTCTCACGAGAGGACTGCCAAAAATCAGCTTATGTTATCCAATTTTTATCTTTACATTATACTTAGCTGCACCCTTGCCACTTCCATAGATTATCGTTATCTTTGCAGTACCGCTCTTATGAATAGTTATCTTACCTGTACTACTGTCAATACTTGCAATTTTTGACTTTGATGAAATATAGGATGTCGGGCTGCTTACCATAGTATTTTTGATGAAACTTGTCGCATAGACTGTATCACCCACTTTAAGGTTTGTAATCTTCTTCGGAAGATCAGGTTTTTCAGCTGTCAAAGTCTGTTCCTCAACCTTTGCCCAGTAACCGCCCTTAACTTTCCGGAGAAGTGCAATAGTCGCTGTACCAGGCTTCTTAACCTTTATTCTTCCCTTTTTGCTTACAGTCATTATAGCTTTTTGAGCCTTATTCTCTATCTTGAACTTATACTTGTACCCCGTCTCACCATATTTGCTGAATAAGCGTGAAATATCTGACTTATTCTTAACTACCAAAATACGTTCATTAGCCGACTGAGTTTTCTGTGTTTCTTCTCCCGGTGTCGGTTCAACTTCAGAATCACTGTAAAGAAGCGCATAAGTCATACAGAATTTTTCAGCTTCAAAGCTTATGGTATTTCCATCATCAGAAGTAGTTGAGTCAATTATCTCAGCTTTATCTCCATTCACGCCTGCTATGTAGAATTCTCTCTCTGTTTCCGCAAGAACCTGCATATTTTCAGACTGACTTTCAATTTCTGTCAAAGCCGAAGCCTCCGCTTCATTTGACTCTGTTTTTTTCAGTTCATCCGGTATTTCCAACGTGACTCCTATTGTCTTTGAATTAAAATCACTTATCTCTTCAGCATCTTCATTTCCGATCTTTTTATAAAGTGAAATGTTTATCAGCTGATGTACCGCTGCATTATTCAGATTCTTGGCAGCATCATCTATTTTTTTCTTATCTTCTTCGCTTGCTGATTCATCTGCATTTGAAACCTGCATATATACCAGAAGTGCCGCACCATTTCTGATTTTTTCAAGCTCTTCTTTGCCTTTCTCATCCTTTGAAAGTAAATCCAGTACAAAATCAGCATCCAGATTTGCAACTCCTGCAACAGCAGCATCACCCTCTATTCGGGTTTCAGTTCTTATATAGCCGTCACCTGTCTTTACTACATCCTTCATTTCGATCGTAGTAGATGTTTTATCATCTTTTGCTGTAGTTACGAAAATACTGCCTATTATATCTGTCGTGTCTTGCTTTCTCATGCAAATGGTATAGTCAGTACCAGGACTAAGATTTGTAAAGCTTCCGCTGCTTGTCCATGTATCACCGCCATCTATACTGTATTCATATCCATCAGTGGTCTCAATGGCAATAGTGTCCTTTTTAACTATCTTAAGGACAGGCATAAGCTTCTCATATTCCTGTTCCTCTTCACTCTTGCCTATCGTTACTTCAATACATTCAGCCTCCGACTCTGCTTCACCTACAGCCTTGAACCATACATAATATGTTTTAGACTCCAGACCTTTCGGAATAGATGTAGTCCAGCCAGATGTAGGCGCACTGACTTTATCATTGCCAAGTGCATACTTCATTGTATAGCCTGAAGGAAGTGCTGCTTTCGCTGCATTTACCAATGCCTGCTCTGAATGATCAAATACAAGTCCTGTCTTTTTTGTCGGTTTCTGATCCTCAGTCAGAATGATTCCAATACCTTCACTGCCTTCGATAGCTACATTCAGTTCAACTGCCTTACTTGCAGGAGTATTGTCTGCCGCTTTGAAACGTACAAGATATCTTCCTGCCTTAACTTTTGTCTCGCTTGAAGAAGCAGTCGTCCATGAACCATCACTGTTCTTAAGCTTATATTCCATTTTTTCATTTGTTCCTTTGATCTTGCCATCGGCAGTCGAAGCGTCTGACGCATCCACGGTAGTTAAGCCTGTAGGCGCATCAGAGCGTGAGGCAAGCGTATATTCTATCCAC
This sequence comes from Lachnospiraceae bacterium KH1T2, assembly GCA_900114405.1. GTDB lineage: Bacteria > Bacillota > Clostridia > Lachnospirales > Lachnospiraceae > NK4A144. The sequence goes on from FOSY01000005.1 coordinate 100,331, forward strand.
GCGCTTGCCTTTACATCATCCTCTGCTTTCTTACGGATATAAATCTTATGTTCATCACTATCAAGAATATCCGTCAATTTAGTTACACTTGTTATTGTATCAGTCTTGGTTGATGATACCTCATAATTATCATTTATTTCGTAAATTTCATTCTGATAATCTGCCTTAAATCCTGTTTCTTCTATATTCTCTGGAGCTTTAGGACCGTCCTTCTTCTCTACAGCTTTTGTATCATCTGATTTTACATTAATATCATCTGCCGGGATTCCACTTCCACCTGAATCTTTTGCCTGACTGATCACAACATGAAGTTTGCTGTCCACATCTTCTTTAACAACCGTATATGATGCATCACTTGCTTCACTGATTGCCTCATTGCCTCGATACCACTGATAGGTTACCGGTGTTGCATCTTCAGGATCAGGCTTCACCAAAAGTGTGTCACCTATCTGAGGCGCATCTGAACTATTAACGCCATCAAGTTTTGTCATTGTAATCGTTGGCTTTGTAGCTTTCAGAGCTATATACGAAGGCTGAAATACCGGGTATTTAGGCGTATCTTCCTTCATCTTCCATATACTTGTACTCCATCCTTTTGCAGTAAATTTACTCATATCAGAAAAATCTGCTGCACTTAATGGTGTCTGACCCTCTTCAGCTTCACCACTCGCATCTGCAAGGTAAAAGCAATTATTTATGGTAGGCCCATTCGTACCATAATTTACAGCTTTTAAATCTATAATATAATTGTGACAATATGAACACTCTCCTTCCCGATCTTCCAAACGTATTACTACTCCTGAAGTGTGAACATAATCGGTTTCTCCGGTATTTTCAATCTCACCGATATTATAACAGTTTGTTACCTTTCCATTCCAAACATAGGCTGCTATCCCAGCTGCACCATTTAATTGATCCGGAGTTCTCGTAACTGATCGGTTTACCGTTATTTTTCCAATATTGTAGCATTTATTAACAGTACCCTCGAATACCTTCCCGGCGATTCCTCCGGCAATACAATGCCTACTATTCGAATTATCACTCCTCACTGCATTTACATTAGCTTTATTAACGCAGTTTTCTATTTTACCCTCCATATCACAAGCTATGCCTGCAACATGCTCTATTCCCGTTACTTCACCATCTACTGTCAAGTTCCGTATTATTGCATCTTTTCCAATATACTTAAATAATCCTGCATGGTATTCACCGGAATAATTATCATTCTTAATGTATAATCCGCTGATTGTGTGACCATTACCGTCAAATATTCCATTAAAATGGCAAGAATGATTAGAATCAACATTAGTATCAGGATCACTGATCATTTCCCATTGTTTACGTTTTAGATCAATATCTGCCGTAAGCTTAAAGTACTTTCCCGTATAGGAATCATTTTCTCGTGAATTATTTACCATATATGAGAAATTTGCCAGTTGCTGTGCGGTACTTATCTCATAAGGAGATGTCTCACTTCCGGTACCTCCGTCATAAGGATTTGCAGGCGCCGATGTAGGATACTCCCACGAATCATCGGCTCTTACCATAAGTGTCATTCCGGGCATCAAGCCTGCTGCAAGTGATGCTGCCAGCAGCGTACCCAGTATCTTTTTCCATAGTTTCTTTTTACTCTTCATGAATGTTTCAACCCCCTTTTCTTTTCGGCCTGACAGAATAAGTTAATAAATTCCTATCCACACGCGTCGCATTTACGCACATAGTGCGTTTTTTAACTTATAGAAATTCCAAAGGAATTTCTTATAAATTAAAAAACGCCATAAAAAGCAGTGAATCTTCACTCACCGTTTTTTATGGCGTTGCCCATTATACATAAATTCAATTTTTTCATCAAAAAAGGCGCAATTATGCGTTGCGTTGCGTTGCGTTGCGTTGCGTTGCGTTGCAAGCGTAGTCCGCTCTGCTCATACTGTCAAGTCCTTCCGATAATTTCTTTGCTTCATGTTTCATTTTTAACATTCACTCTACTGTGAATTTATCGGAAAATCGATTCAACATCTTTATACTTCATTTGTACATATTTATGTCCTATTTAACTCAAAGACTACCTGACTGCAGTTCATCAAGCAAACGTGCCAGTTCAGCAATCTGCTCAGCTGTTGTTGCCCAGCTTGTGCAAAAACGCACCACAGTATGCGCTTCATCTGCCGGCTCCCAATTGCTGTATATCACACCTGCTTCATCAAGTTTTGAAAGCATCTCGTTTTTCATTACTATAAACTGCTGATTAGTTGGTGAGTCCATGAAGAAACTATAATTTCTCTCAGCAAACACCTTCTTTAATTCATCAGCTCTTTCAATTGCATTCTTTGAAATCTCAAAGTAGAGGTCATCTGTAAATAATGTATCAAACTGCACTCCATTTAAGCGGCCCTTAGCCAGAAGTGCACCATGTTCTTTTATCATTGTCACAAAGTGCTTAGGTGCATCTCCTTTCGGAAATACTACTGCTTCTCCGCAAAGCGCTCCAACCTTCGTTCCCCCGATATAGAAAACATCTGTAAGCTCTGCGATATCCCCGATCGAAACATCTGTGTCCTTACTCATAAGTCCATAGCCAAGTCTGGCACCATCAAGGAAAAGCGGCAGCTCCCACTTCTTACATACGTCGCTTATAGCCTTCAGCTCATCCTTTGTATAAAGTGTTCCAAACTCTGTCGGATGGCTTATATAAACCATCCCCGGAAATACCATGTGCTCATGATCTGAATCTGCATAAAATCCGGCAGCATATTTATCAAGTTCTCCGGCATCCATTTTTCCTTCATGTGCAGGCAATGCAAGCACCTTGTGCCCGGTAAACTCAATCGCACCGGCTTCATGGACATTCACATGACCTGTCTCCACAGCGACCACACCCTCATACATCTTAAGCATCGAGTCTATAACTGTCTGATTTGTCTGAGTTCCACCTGTCAGAAAGAAGATCTCTGCTTCCTCTTTGCCTATAACTTTCCTTATCCTACTCTTTGCAGACTCAGTATATTGATCTGTGCCATATCCCGTTGTCTGCTCTAAATTAGTCCTAAGCAAAGCATCAAGTATCTTCGGATGACACCCTTCTGTGTAATCACTGGCAAAATTCATCATATATTAAAACCTCCAAAAATATACTCTCTTATAAGTCTCATGCGCCGGTCAAATTAAACCAAGCCTCGTATCAATATTATCAATATAAGAACCGGAAGTACAAACTTAAAATAATTCTTTAATGCAGGAGATATTTTTACCCCGTTGCCTGTATTTGCTTCTTTAAGGAAATTCTCAAATCCCCATCCCAAACGGCTTACGCAGAAAAGTGCAAATATCATAGAACCTGCAGGAAGAAGAATATTGCTCACAATAAAATCTTCTGAGTCAAGAACATTACCGCCCTTTATAAGCTGCAAGCCACTCCAGACATTATATCCAAGCACACACGGTATGCTCGCTGCGAGGATAAATACAAGGTTAACCGCTACAGACTTTTTCCTTGACCAGCCAAGATTATCTATCGCCGTAGCTATAAGGTTTTCAAAAACAGCTGTTACTGTCGAAAAACTGGCAAAAGTCATAAAGATAAAAAATAAAAATCCCCAAAGCCTTCCCGCTGCCATATGATTAAACACTTTAGGCAATGTGATAAATATCAGCGACGGGCCCTGATCCGGTGAAACATTGTAGCTGAAACAAGCCGGAAATATGATAAACCCTGAGATCACCGCAACAAATGTATCAAGGATACTTATCCTGATAGCCTCGCCGGCAAGAGAATGACTGTCGCCCATGTAGCTTCCGAATATTTCAATAGCACCAATACCAAGACTAAGTGTAAAAAATGCCTGATTCATCGCAGCTACGATAACATTCATTATTCCAACATTTTTAACATTTTCAATGCTTGGCATGAGGAAAAAGCTTATTCCCTTTCCTGCTCCGGAAAGAGTAAAGCTGTGACCTGCAAGCAGAAGTATCAATACAAGAAGTCCAAGCATCATATATTTAGTGATCTTCTCAACGCCTCCCTGTACTCCGAAAGAGCACACGAGAAAGCCGGCAATGACTGTGACAGCCATGAAAATTCCCATTTCTACAGGATTTGCCAGCATATTTCCAAACACATCAGCTATCGCGTCATCTGAAATACCTGCAAACTGTCCTGATGCAAACTTCCACGCATATGCCATCATCCAGCCGGAAACTGTTGTGTAATACATCATCAAAAGCGCACAGCCTGCTGTGCAAAACCATCCATAGATGTGCCATTTACTTCCCTTAGGTTCGAGTTTCTTAAAGCCTCCCACTGCACTTCTTCGACTTGCCCTGCCGACTGCAAGCTCCATAGTCATTACCGGCACACCCATGATTATTAAAAAAAGCAGGTAAAAAAGTACAAAGATTCCGCCTCCATTTGCGCCGGCAACATAAGGAAATTTCCATACATTGCCTATTCCTATCGCACATCCTGCACTTACAAGTATAAAGCCCAGCCTAGATCCAAAATTTTCTCTTTCCTTCATTACAAACTCTTCTTTCTTATGACAAATCTTTTATTTCCTGTCTTTATATAGTTTTCTTCATAGTCTTTTAATGCTCTTATGACATCTCCTGACATCGGCCAAAGGACTATGACATTAAATATAGTCATCAAACCAATGCCTACATCACCCAGATCCCATACTACAGAATATGCTGAAAGTCCTCCAACAAACAGCATCACTAATGCAGCAGCCTTGTATATAAGCTGAGCTATTGAGCTATCACCGAATAAATATGCAACATTTGAGCGGGCATAAAACAGTATCCCTATGAATGTCGAAAAACTGAAAAGCCACAATATTACGGCAATGAACACAACTCCGAAATAACCTAAATGATAATTCATCGAAGCCTGTATGAGGCTCATACCTGATGCTTCTCCAAGTGCACTCACTGGTGTCATTAAAATAATGAACGCTGTACAGCTGCATATCACTATAGTATCAATGAATACGCCAAATGCCTGTGATAAGCCCATCTTTACAGGATGGTCTATATCCGCTGCTGCAGCCGCACATGGTGCCGAACCACTTCCTGCTTCATTAGAAAACAGCCCTCTCTTTACACCATTCATTATGACAGCGCCGAATCCACCTGCTGCCGCCTGACGGAAGCCGAAGGCCTCCTTAAAAATATTTTCAAAAACTGCGGGGATCACTGTTATATTCTTAATTATCAAAAAAAGTGTGATAAAGAAATATACCCCTGCCATCAATGGAACAATGACGTCTAAAACCTTTACTGTCGCATTCTTCTTAAGAACTATAAGTGCTGCGATGAGCACAAGTGCCGCTGTCGAATACAGCGGCGGAATACCAAACGCTGTTTCAAATGATGAAGAGACCGAATTTCCTATGACCTGACTAATGCCAAACCAGCAGATCAGACCTGACACAGCGAAAAGGGAAGCTATAACCGTTCTCTTTTTCTTTTTCTTATAGACTTTTTCAACAAAGAAATCATGTATGTAATAAGCCGGACCACCTCTGAATCCACCATAGAGCGGATCTTTCTGCTTATGCTGCTGTGCGAGTACTGCTTCAGCAAAAGCTGTGGATGAACCGATTATGGCAGTGATCCACATCCAGAATACTGCACCTGCACCACCTGCTGATATTGCTGCAACCACGCCAGCAAGATTTCCCATTCCCACTCGTGTTGCAGTTGACACGATAAGCGCCTGCATACCACTTATGGCTGTGTTGTCTTTTTTCTTATTCTCCAATGTTACCGAAAGTATCTCACGCCAAAGACGCAGCGGAAGCACTCTCGTCCTGATTGTAAAAAAAAGTCCTGTCGGAATTAAAATAATAACTAATAGCGGAAGTCCAAACGATGACCCACCCGGTAGCTGCAGTGTTACCAGATCCCCCCAAAGGAATGTGCAAACTGCTTCGATTACAGACACAATAATATCCATCAAATTCTCCGTTAAAGTTGATTTTATTTAATGTCATGATGCGACACCTTGTGATTATAACCCAAATTCTTTTCCCATGCAACGCTTTAACGCATTAAATTTCATCAAAATTTACTTTATCTTTTTAAGCAAAATGCATAAGGAATCTTTCTGCTACAAAGCTTTGCGTTATTTAAAAAGAAAAAAGTACCGACTTTTCGGCACTTTTTTCTCATTCCCAGGCATTTATACCCTTTGCCTGCTTTATTTTTGCTTCTTCAAGTGAAAGATGCATGGTATCTTCACTTAAATATTTAAGGAGCTCATCTACACCTTCCCTCGTTTTATTATTCACCTCAAATATCCTCTCACAGCCGGCATTTTCCATCCATTGCCGAACCATTGCCACATTTGCAAGTGGAGAATCTACCTTTGTGATAATTCCGATAAACGGTCGGTTTATGCAGCAGTTACAATTATTTCCAAAGATACTGAACGGTTCATCCGCCGCACAAAGCATCGCTACTACATCAGCATCAAATGAAAAGCAGGCAAGTCCTACCGATGCGGATTTAGTCTCTGCATACTCACCGGGCGTATCTATAGTCGTATCCCGAGAATAAGTGTATTGCGTTTTTACATAGTGAAGCTCTTCACCTTTCATCGCCTGAGTAAGCGAGGTTTTGCCGGCTTCACTCCTCCCCATCAGGAAAAGTTTTTTCATTGCAGACCTACCTTTCAGTAACCTCACAGCATGTGAAGTTCAAAGTATATCTAAAATAATCTCTTATACCATACACAGCACTTTGAACGTCGCTGTATCTGCCGGTAAAAATCACCGTTCCTGAAAATCTATCCATGAAGCCAATGTTTACATCTCCATATTTAAGAGCCATATCAGCTGCAATAATGACTGATTCCCACGGTGTCACATCTATAATCCCGATTGCTTCTTTAGTATGAATTTCGCCGGCATGTACACCGATATTCAGCGCAAGATTTGTATATACTTCTTCTCTTGACACCCTTATCACATGTGCCATCGACATTTCTCTGCCATTTACACGCACACGAATAAGGCGAAGATTTTTCACATCTTCACCTGGGTCAAACCCTTCACGATATATTTTTTCGATAAGCTCATTATCAGTCATTCTTTCAGTCATAAGCAATTCACCGCCTTATCGCTTTGTTATAGGGCATGTGACATAGCCTAATTCACCATTGAAATAGCTTATAACTTCCTGAATTGCCGATGTGACAGCTTCTATCTGACCGGTAATGATAAGTGTTCCTGTAAAACGATCTGCAAATCCCAGGTATATATCACCACTCTTTACAGCTATATCCGATGCGATAATAGCCGACTCCGGAGGAGTCATATCCATTATGCCTATAGCTGCGCTATGATAATCTATCGATGGATCAAGACCGAGTTTTCTGTAAATGATTGGAGACGGTCCACTGATAACGTGGGCCAATGTGATTTCTTTACCACAAACAGTTTCCTGTACTATTCGAATTTTCTGTTCTTGCTCAATCATGCTGTTTTACCTCACCCCAAGAATATTGTCTCGTTCATGATATAGTAAACGGCAGATTCATCTGACATTTACTATAATATTTACAAATACAGAACGAGACAATCTGATAATCATATTTTACAGCATGATCAATGTGGTTTCTTGTACTTTAATGTACTAAAGATGGTATAAATTTACACAATCGGATGATTTCCGTGTGCTTTTAGATACTCTGTCTGCTTATTATTTATATATTTGCTTAAATCCGCATCTGCACCTACAATTCTGCATCCAAGTCGGGTTATCGTCTCACCGATCTCCTGCTTGCGTACACATATTCCCACAAGCACAACTTCAGAATGAAGCACCGGATCATGAAAACGGCATGTAAAATGAGCTCCCCTCACATCCAGATTGCTTGGAAAGTCTCTGATATTTACAGCGACACCGGACATAGAAAGGTCATGGAGTGTGCACTGAAACTTCTTCTTTTTTGCTTCGCCAAGAGTGATACTTCCCTCAGCATAAAGAGGTACTCTGTAAAATGCCCTTCTATTAACAGTAAATCCTTCACTATCGCATTGAATGCAATATGCCAGTACACCAGGTTCATTGATCAGAGTTATCCTTACCGGCAAAAATTCATATGTCTGATCTTCTTCTGAATTGTACCAAAATACACTAAAATGGCTTATTGAAAGATTAGGTGCCACTACCTTTACATAATACATTGATGCATTTGTAAAACAATGGTGTCCTTTTACAAATATGTCAAATTCATTTTCCATTATAGTTACCGGAAAATCCATCTTAAGGCCATTGTTTTCAACGTGAATTGTAAGAGATTCACCGATATCCAGATCGTCTAAATACATACGTTTTAGTCCTTTTTCTTATCTTTTTTCTTCTTTTTCTTTTTCTTTTCTTTTTTATCCGAGCCGACACTTTCATTGACTATATCAATCGCATCCTTACCCTCGAAAAGGAGCGGATGGTCTGCCTTGAAAGAGCTCTCGACCTTATCCTCTTCCTCAGCCTCATACTTCTTCATCTTAGGAAGCTGATAGCGGTTTTCGTAATAATATACAGCCTGTTCAAATTCCTGATTCTTTTCTGCTTTGAGCATTTCAAGATACTCGTGAGTATCGAATCCATCCTCTCGAACCTGTATCAAACATACTGCGATATTCGAACAATGATCAGCAATTCTCTCATAGTCCGTACCTATATCTGAAAGGTCAAATCCCAATTCTATCGTACACTTGCCTTTACTAAGTCTTCTTACATGTCTTCGTTTTACCTCATGATGAATTCCGTCTATAACTTCTTCAAGAGGCTCGACGCTCTTTGCAAGCCTTACATCATTTTTCTCGAACGCCTGAATCGATATCGTGATTATCTCCTCAACCGCACTGCCAAAAACAGCAAGTTCATCCTGCGCACGTTCTGAGAAGTGTCTCTTCTTTTCTGCCATTCTGCTTGTAACTTGAGCGACATTTAATGCATGGTCACTTATTCTTTCCAAGTCACTTATGGTATGAAGAAGAACTGATAATGTATGGTTTGCCTGCGGAACCAGATGATGTCTACTGACTTTCATCAGGTAGGTTCCTATCTGATCTTCATAGCTGTCGATCTTCTGTTCAAGCATTTCAACTTCCTGAACTTTCTCAGGATCATAGTTCTTAACAAGGTCCATAGCTACGAAAAGTGCCTGCTTGGAAAGGTCAGCCATTTCAAATGCAGCCTGCTTTGCCTGTTCAAGAGCAAATGGTGGATTTGAAAGAAATCGATCATCAAGAATCTGTATAGCAGCTGTACGCTCTTCCTGTTCTTTTTCCTTCTCTTCGATAGGAATAGTTTTAAGTGCAAGCTTAACCAATATTCCTGAAAATGGCACCATTAGCGGTGTGCCAATAAGGTTTACAAGTGTGTGTATTACTGCAGGACCTGTATAACTTGCGGCATCATTCAGAAATGCAAAATGCATAAATGCATTGAGCAGGTAAAATCCGCACATAAAAAGTCCGGCTTTGAGGAAGTTAAAGTACAGATGCATAAGCGCTGTACGTTTACCACTCTTATTTGCTCCAAATGATGAAAGTATCGCTGTTATACATGTACCCACTTCAGCACCCATAACAACCGGTATACACATACCATATGTCATCATGCCCTCACCGGCAAAAGTCTGAACTACACCGATCGTTCCGGCTGAGCTCTGTATTATCATGGTAAATCCTATACCGATGAAAAATCCAACCAGAGGATTAGAAAAACTTCTGAGGAAATTTTGAAACTCCTCACTTGATTTAAGTGGTGAAACCGAGCTCGACATCATGTTCATACCAAACATAAGAACTGAAAATCCAAGCAGGATCGTACCAATATTGCGCTTTTTCTCGTTTTTTGAAAACATCAAAAAAGCTATACCTATCAATGCAAGGAATGGTGTAAAAGAGGTTGGTTTTAACAGATTAGTGAAGAAATTACCCCCCTCGATACCATTCAGTGAAAGTATCCACGCTGTAACAGTTGTACCAAGATTAGCACCAAGGATAACGTTTACAGCCTGTGTGAGCTTCATTATCCCGGAATTTACAAGTCCAACTACCATTACTGTAGAAGCCGAAGATGACTGTACAAGCGCGGTGATACCTATTCCAAGTAAATAAGCCATCCAACGATTTGAAGTCACCTTTGCAAGCATAGTCTCAAGCTTACCGCCTGCGACTTTTGTAAGACCGTCGCTCATGACTTTCATTCCATATAAGAATAGAGCCAGACCACCAATTATTCCTGAAATAAGTTCAAAAATTTCCTGTGCATTCATTTTTTTCTCTCTCTTTACTTTTTGTTTTACAATCTTATCTACTATAACACACTTTGCACAGACAATGATATATTTAAAAGAACTATATACCTTCTTTTCTTTGTTTTTCTACTAAAGCTTCAAATTCACCAACCGGCATCGGCTTATAAAAATAGAATCCCTGACAATACTTGCATCCGATTCCCGTAAGCAATTTACACTGTTCCTCTGTTTCAACTCCTTCTGTGATAACAGTCATATCAAGAAGATTTGCCATACTTACAACTGACTCTATTATGTACAGGCTCTTTGGATCTTCATTTTGAGTAAGCAGGAATTTTCTATCCATCTTTAGAACATCTATATTCATGCTCTTAAGCATATTCAATGATGAATATCCACTTCCGAAATCATCCAGCAATATCCTGAAACCATACTCATGAAGCGTTTTTATTGTCTCATCAAGCTTCTTAGAGTTTTCTGAGTATGCACTCTCAGTTATCTCTATTTCAAGCCATTCAGGCTTTATCCCATACTTATTTACAAGAAAGTCAAAATACGAAGCTATATCCATAAAGTGTATATCAATACGGGATACATTCACAGAGGCGGGAAGCGGCTCGATTCCCCGGTCTGAAAGGTTCTTCAGCCACTTGCACACTTCTTCCCATATATGACGGTCTACAGCTACGATATAGCCGTTATTTTCCATAGCTTCGACAAATTCACCCGGCGGAACTATCTCACCATTATGCATCCACCTTACAAGGGCTTCTGAGCCGATTACTTTTCCGGTCTCTATTTCTACCTTAGGCTGGAGATAGATTACAAATTCGCCTTCCTGCAGCCCTCTGGTAGCATCCATGAGGAGCAACTGGGTATTTCTCATCTTTTGATAACTTGACTCATCATAAAAACATATATGATTTGAAAAATTACCACGAATATTTGCAAGAGCCACAAGTGCATGATCATATCTTTCGGTCATATATTCATTCTTATCAGATGAAATATAAACGCCGAATGAGGGAGAAAAACCATCCATGAAATCAACTCTTTCAACTCTCTGATTTATCACATTTTTAATCTTCTCCTGATCGTTTTTATGCATAGGGAATATCATGCAGAAATTATCTCCATTCATATATTCCACGCGGCCATTCCATTTCTTCATTTCAGATGTCATCTCATCATTGAACAGCCTCAGATACTTATCACCTGCACGTCTTCCAAAAATATCATTATACAGTTTGAAATTATTTATATCGCAGGCTATCGTACAAATGTACGGTGCCTCGATAGAATGCAGCCAATCATCCGCATCGCTGAATATGTCCATAGACCTGTCCATAGCAAATATTTCATTGCTTGCATTACTTTCGCTTGGGTCAAGATTTCCTTCAAATTTTTTCGCAAAGCACAAAAATGTAGGATTATCGACTTCACCCGCAAGCAAAATCACAGTTGTCCTATACCAGTTCCACTGTCCATCACTTCCTGCAATCCTAAAGTTCTGATATACGCTGTGCCCAGAAGTCCTGTGCTTAAGAGTTTCGATCATGTTTTCTTTATTCCAAAACTCTCTGAATCTGACCTGATCGAGCGGATGAACAAATTGCTGTTCCCTGTCTTTTAACTTTTTATAAAAACCGTACTCAAACTCCGTCTTGCGCCCATATCTCGAAAACAGTATCCTGTACGTATCCTTTTCAGGATGTATCTCGACCATTTCATCAAAAAGATCTGTAGCATGCGTAATTTCTCTATCCTCGCCATCTGCAAGTCTTTTTTCTTCATAAACATGTGTATCAGCTTCTGCCATAAGTTCTTCAAAATTTCCCTGATAAAACTCTTCATACACAGAACCTATCGAAACATTGATGCTGTTATTACTGAACTGAGCTTTAAGTGTACGCATAATATTTGTGACTTCGCTCTTTTCAGCTTCTTTACTTACGCATATGAATTCGTCCTCGCATATCCTAAATGAATTCTCTGCGCCAAAAAAAGAGGTTATGACATCTGATACTACTGATATCATTGCATCCCCCACTTGCGTACCACGCGCCTCATTTATGCGCTTGAGTTCATAAAATGAAATATAAAAGACTGCCAGCTTTGAACCCGGATTTATCTGGTCTATATATTCGATCAAAGCGTGTCTGTTTCCCACGCCTGTCATTTTGTCATAGTATCCTATATGATTTATTCTCTCTTTCAGATGCTTTGTATGTATCAATGATGCAACATAAATACTCATTATATTAGCTAATACTGAAAGACCTTTAATATCTTCTATAACAATGTTTTCTATCTTCCAATACCCAAGGTCAGCTCCCTCAAAAATAAGCTGCCCTGCCATCATCGAAGTAAGATTCTCCGTTTTCATATAATTATATAAAGCCGGGTCCTCTTCTTTTATATTTTCAATATTTTCTACCTCTACATTTTCATCATTAAGAAAATATTGATAGCAGCAATGCACATCATCCCAGTTCATGTCCTGCTTAAATTTCTTTTTAGGGGCTATGCCTTCGGCACACCATTCCCTTGTGATCCTGTATTTTCCATTTTGAGATTTTTCTATAACCAAAAGACGTTCCGCCCGAAGTGCCTTTCCAAGATATTCCATCAATGCAAGTACAGAATCCTCAGCTGATGCGAACAGTACAGACTTCCTAAGTTGTTTCTCAAGTTCTTTAATTCTATACTCATTATCCGCTGTTCCCATTAAAAACCCCCAAATAATATGGTTCTTTTAAACCATGATAGCAAAAAACATAATTACAGATATATCTTATATTAACATAAATTTACTAGTGCTTCTGTTCTTTATTAGGGACAGAAAAAGCGCCTGAGCATTAAGCTCAAGCGCTTTTAAGAATTATTTATTTTTCTTAGATTTTGCAATCTTAGGAAGAATCATACCAAGTGCAGTAAGTACTACCGGAGTACAGATATTAAGTGCCATTGTGAATGGATCCTTATCATACATTCCAAGTATGCAGCATGCTGCTGTTACAAGGAAGCACCAGATTCCTGCTGCTAATGCAAGACCATGATTCTTTACAAAACGATATTCCGGATGGAACTTCTCTTCAGCCTTACGAAGTGCAATATATGCAGCAAATACCCAGAGATAACGAAGTGGCATACATACTGAATTAAGCTTATTTAACTGGCTAAGTACAGCTGCTGCTCCAGGAACTACTGACTGTATAAGAATGATAGCACCTGAAAGTACCATTACCATCTTGATACCATTTACATATGCACCATGCTCATTCTTCTTGAGAAGTGACTCAGGGATGTACTCACGAGATGACTCATTGTCAAGAAGCATACGAAGAGGAGCATCGATACTGATAACAAGTGTTGAAAGCTGACCGATAACGTTGCATACAGCGTAAATGATCATGATAAGGTTTCCAACGTGATAGTACTGACCCAGCTTCTGGAAAGCCCAGTAAGAACCATTTGAAACGTATGAATGGAAAGACTCATCAGAAGCATTGATAACAGCTGGATCAAACATCATACCCATTGCAACTGTACCAAGCATAGCACATACAACTACCATGATTGCAAGTGCGATCATACCCTTAGGGAATCCCTTACTTGGGTTCTCAACCTTATTTACGTATGGAGAGATCTTCTCACATCCACCTACTGCAAATACAAGGATTGAAAGTGAAGTAAAGTAACCTACATTAAACTGAGGGATAAGGCTCTTCATGCTGAAATCCATAGAAACATAATCAGCTCCAGGATTGATAGCAGGTGCCGCAAACATCATGATAATGTAAAGGATAGACATTACGAACATACTTGTTCCTGCAAGAGTTGCAAGCTTCTTAAGTGGGTTAAGTCCACGGCTTGCTACCCAGCAGAAGAAAAGGAACACGATAAGTGTTGCGATCTGAACATAGATAGTCGGGAATGTATCATATGTTTCTGCATTCTGGAAAATAGCCCAGCTAAGCGCCTTAAGTCCGCCTGATGACTTACTTGCGATATAAGTTACGTGACATGCCCAATATGTCCAACCTGCATAGTAAGCAAGCTTTGTTCCCATTGTTTCATTGATCCATGAACTAACTCCGCCGCCATCATTCTTGAAGGCTGAACCAAGCTCACCAACCATGAGTGCATAAGGTACAAAGTACAGAAGGAACATGAAGATCCAGCTGAAAATTACCTGAATTCCATTAAAATAAATGAAACCGTTAGCTACGTTACCGAAGCCCCAAACTGTCGAAAATGCCATAAACGCAAGCGTATGCCATTTCATTTTTTTATTATCCATTGCGTTAAAATTCTCCTGTTCAATTTTCAATGTGCGCAAATAACTCTATAATTAAAACTCTATTTTATAATTTCCATCGCCAACACTTGAAATTGTAGATGCAAATAACTTACTTGCTGCACTGATAAGATATGCTGTATCCTTAGCACCTGCTGTCTCAAATGGAGAATGCATAGCAAGCTGCGGAAGACCGATATCTACCGTATTTAGCGCTACCTGTGAATTAGAAATATTACCAAGTGTTGAACCACCAAGCATATCAGAGCGGTTTGTAAATGTCTGATATGGCACTTCTGCAGCATCACAGATTTCTCTGAAAATTGCTCCGGAAACTGCATCAGTAGTATACTTCTGGTTTGCACTATACTTAATTACAATACCCTTGTTCATGTATGAACGATTTGTAGGGTCAGACTTTTCAGCGTGATTAGGATGTACCGCATGTGCATTATCGGCGGATACCATAAAGCTTGATGTAAGCGCTATGAGATAGTCCTCTTCACTTCTTCCAAGTGCAGAATTTATCCTGTGAAGGATATCCTTAAGGAATGTAGACGCAGCACCCTGCTTGGTTCCGCTGCCTACCTCTTCATTATCATATACACAATGAACTGCTACAGAGTCCTTCGGTTCAGAATTGATGATACCTCTAAGTGATGCAAAAGCGCACTGAAGATCATCCAATCTTCCAGCTGAAATATACTCGCCATTAACACCAATCGTTGTACCTTTCATTCGGTTATAAAGGAAAAGGTCTGTATCAATAACATCCTCTGCTGCAGCACCGGCTTCCTCTGCGACGATCTTCATAAATGCGTCTTTTGAATCGCTGTCGCCAAAGAGCGGAAGCATGTCAACCTGTGCATTGAACTTGAAACCATCGTTAACCTCACGGTTCATGTGAATGCAAAGGTTAGGAATTATAACGAGGTCACGGTCAATGTTGATAAATCTCGTCTCAACTCCATTTCCAGTTCTTACAAGCACACGTCCGGCAACTGATAACGGTCGGTCAAGCCATGGTGAACAAATCATTCCACCATATTTTTCGACATTAAGCTTTACATATTCATTGTCAACTTCGATTTCAGCATTTGTCTTGATCTTAAATGTCGGTGAATCACAGTGACTTGCCATTATATTGAAGCCCTTAAACTCTGTAGCAGGCACCTTAAATGCAATAATAGCAGAATCATTTCGTGTAACAAAATAACTGCCGCCTTTTTCAAGGTTCCACTTCTCACCTTCATGAAGTTCACTGAAACCAGCATTTAACAACTCTGCCTTCATATTAACACAGGCATAGAATGCATTTGGACTTCTGTCGATAAAGTCCAACAGATCTCGATTTACTTTATCGAAATCTTCATGGTTTACTAGTTTACCCATCAGTACTTTCCTTTCGTTATTTTTATAACAGCACACGATGAAGATTATACTACATTACATTAGCTTTGTGAACTTCTATGCTTTAACGTTTCAGCGTTACACAACTATGCAACTACAGCGTTACATTACTGCACAGTTTTAATGCGTTACCTATATCAACCGGCATAAACTATTCCATCAAAAATATCTTCCTCATTTTCACCATTGACTGTATGCGGATAACTCTCTGTGGAAGGAGTAACTCTTACATACCTGCCATCTTCTGTTACAAGATCAACATACACACCATTGGTTGCGTAAAAACTAAGCTTAGTTCCAGCTGCAACTGTTTCTGTTTCTCCCTGCGCATCATCTGCAGACTTCCTTACCTCAGCCTTGAGATCCTTTTTTAATGTAAGTTCGATACCTGAGTCGATCAGATCATAGTCACTGTCAGCTAAAGGAATTCCTGCCGCATTGATATGATATTTCCTTGAGCCCTCATAAGTACTGAGCAAGTCATAGTGTGAAGACAATCTTATATTTGCAGGATCTGAAGGGCAATAGTCATATGCAAAGTAAAGATTTGACTCAAGAACTTTGCTTGGAGTACCATCTAAGCTAAAAATATTTATATGTCGCCAGTCATTTTCCTCTACTGTCTGAATGTAAAGGAAGTCTTTTCCTTCATTATGTACTAAGTATTTATCATTTGAAAAACCGTAGATTTCAAACTGACCTTTATTGTCTCCGACCGAAATAGTATATTTACCGTCATAGTCATTTTCTGTCTGTACATCTACTTTGAGTTCTTCACCATTTTCAAGCTTTACAGCATCATCAAATTTTATGATGTAATTTTCACTATGTGCTTTATACTCATCCTTTACAATTTCCGGATATTCATCAAAGGTAAGTGTAACCTCCTGAACCCCGGCAGCGTATGGAGCTATCTCATAATTCGAGAAGTAAAATGTCAAGCCATTTGAACCAAGTGTAAAGGTAAGCCCTCTCTGCGGTTCATCGCCTTCTTCCGCATATTCTGACATTTGACCTTCCTGATCCATGATAGTTGTAATATCATCCTTAAGGCTGTCCGGTTCCAAAAACGTTTCTTCAGGATATTTCTTCTTTAATTCTTTTTCGATGATTTCCGGAAGGACATTCTTATCGTTTACAATATCTCCTAATTTAAGCTCCTCACCTGTATTTGAATCATATGTATATGAAATATACCATGTAGATGGATGTGCTCCTCCTGAATATGAATATACATTTTCCAAGATACTTACAACATTCGAATCAGCTTTCATTACATTCGATGTGCTCTCATAGAAAATATTCGACATGTATTCATCCTCTGAATCTTCTGTCCCAAGCATATCTTCACAGTCAGAAAGATTTTTTTCAACTTCGGTCTTTCTGTCCTGACTGTAGGAATCAAGCACCTGTGCAATTTTATCATAACCTTCGGTCTTGAGCTCAAGCTGCGTATACTTACCTGAGAGTACGGCATTTCCTATCTTTTTGTTAATATTCTCTGTTTCTGCCGCTACTTCAAGGTTTACTACCTTATTATCAACATCTGTACTCTCACCAGCAGCCTTCGAACTGTCAGAATTTTCATTCTTTGTCTCAGATTGCTGTTCTTCCTCAGAGCTTATGTTCTCCTTGATATTTCCAGACTCCTCTTTAGTAACTCCGCATGAAGAAAAAATTGTTATTGCTGATACAGCAATAAGCAATTCTACGATTATTTTTTTCATATGTTCTCCTTTTTTAATTATTTCTCTTTAAAAATATAACACAAAAAAGCGACCGTGTTTGTATCCACGGTCGCTATTAAGATAAACTTATGTTTTATTAAATTTTTGCCAGAACCAATTGCGAATGCCAACCCCCATGCTCTCTCTCACCCTGTGAGACTTCTCATCGAGCTTCCAGTTGTTTTTCATCCACACGTCCTGTAATACTGGATTATGCATATCTACGCTATTCACTAGTGCTTTTGTACCGGCCATGCCATATTCAGCAGCTTCTTCCGGTGAAATTTCACTTGCAAATCTCATACAAACACATCTCCTTCCGATATATGGAACACCAAAACTGCGCAGTACAGATGTCCTTTTCTTGATTATTATTATACCATTAATAATGATCAATGATCGTACTAAGAGCAAATCCATATGTTCTTTTGCAAGTACAATCCGCAGCTATGCACCATCTTTTCAAATGTTTATCCGAATCTCAGACTTACCTGATCTTTTCACCTCTCTCTTAGGAAAAGTCTGTCACAACACTATTGATATTACCTACGCCTATGCCTCTTCGTTTATTGATATAGAACAGTTCTTCCTGAATTTTGCCCCTACAATCTGGCATTTGCTGCAACGCAGACATTGAAGATTCAACTGCTCTATCAACTTCTTTATTTTGTATACATTATACACTCTTGTGTCGATTTTGTATATACAATTCAACATAATAATTATTATATTAGAAAGTATATTAATATTTTACTTATTTTATTTTCTTTTTCTGATCACGTGAAATGTTCGCAAAAAAAGATAAGTCTTGTTTTGTTCAGACTTATCTTTTTGATTATAACTGTTTTTAATTAGCTGGCGATGTAAGTCCTGATTATTAAAAAACTTTATTCCAGATCGACTTCGCCTATATAATCATTCTTAAATATTATCTTGGTCTTATCATCGTCCAGATGATAATTTCTGCGCCTTATAACCGCACCGCTATCCAGATCAACTATCCTTTTTATTTTTTCTTCGTCGTCTGTTTCTATCTCGATATCCTCATCAGTCACACATTTCGGCGCTATGGAAGCAGTATATATGAGCTTTGAAATTCCTTTTTCAGGCAGTCCGGATTTTTCATTAAATATAAATTTCTCTGTGAGAATTCCTGCATGCTCGTTGCATCTGACTTCTAGTTCATAGTCATCTTCACTACTATATGTATTTCCTCCAAAAGTCAGTGAAGAGTTTCCAGGAACTATCATGTCACCGGTATACTCGTAGAATACCCGATCAGAATCATAAATTCTCACTATTCCATTCTCATTTGCCTTATGACCTGAAATATCAATGGTAAGATTGTCAATGTCATCCACATCTACATTCCCCATCTTCTGACGAAATTGCTGAATCTCTTCCCTTTCGATTCCGCCTTTTAAAAGATAGCATTCAGCCGCACTTCGCAGATCAAGACTACTATTTTTATAATCTTCTGTCCCATATAGCGCTTCAAAGATATCACTTAATTGATTGTCTTCTATATACTCATATTCATCATCATCCGAGTCAAGATTATAATAATTTTCATAAGTCTGCATATAATCAGCTGTGATCTCATCTTCATCTGCACCTAAAAGTGCCTCGATAAGCGCACATACAAATCCGGTTCTATCTTTACCTTCATTGCAATGTATCAGGTACGGTCCGTCATGCTCAAGCATAAAGCGGATTCCCTCGACTGTTTTCTCCCTGAAATCCTCTGCCTTAAAATCATATTCCATATTAAGGCATGCAACACTTCCTGCACTTACCAATGCCGCATAGTACTGTACATTGCTTGCATCCATGCGCTCCTCTATCTCTTTTTCCGAGTCTGCAAGATTAAGTATTGTCCTGATACCATTATTTATCTCAAGCTGCTCGACATAGGCAACCCGGTTTTCATTAGTGATATTTATAGGACTACTTCCGCGAAAGATCAGATTTTTTTTCAAATTACCACCGCTCACAGCTCTCCAATTGGCAAATTGTTCATCATTTTCAAAATCTTCACGTTCCGTACTCCTGTCCATATTCCTGACATTATAATCATCAAGATATGAATTTTTTTCTTCCAATGAAATTGTCACGAGGATCGAGCTTATCTCTTCTCCATTTTTCGCTTTCCAGCCTACTGTTCCATCTTCGTCCTTGACCTTTTCAAATATCCCGCTCTCTTCTGCAAAGCTGCCGCCATTTATCGTTAACCCGACTGAACCATCTTCATTTATCAAGACAGTTTCATTTACGTCTACATCATTATCCTTGTAGCAGAAGGGCATGGAGACGCTGTAATCCGCCATAGTTACCCTCACAACATCTCCAATCTCATACCCAACTTCTTTCATGTTATTATAACTTACAGCAAGAACCAGTTCTCCGCTCTTCTTTATCATTGAAATGGCAGAAGGCACTTCAACAATTTCTGTATTCTCTTCGCTCTGCGTTTCCTCTACATTTTCTTCGGCTGCAATATCTTCATTATCTGCATAAGCAGATACAGTCGATACTGCGATCATGATAAATGCAAGCAGTAAACTATAAAACCGTTTCCTGTTGTTCATACTGTCGTCACCTCACACATGAAGTAATTTCTCTGCTTTCTCACTCAATGGCTTTTCAAGCTCTTCATCATACAGTTTCTTAACTGCAAGGTTTTCATGGCTGAATCTAAGCGGCATATCTCTATCTATATCATATAGTATACGGCCTCTTTCATCAGCTCTTTCTATGTCATCACAATGTATAGGCTGGCCTCCTCCGCCGGCACATCCGCCCGGGCACGCCATAACTTCTACAAAATCAAATTTTACCTCGCCGGAAAGTATAGCATCACAGAGCTTTCTCGCATTTCCAAGTCCGCTTGTTACTGCTATATTAAGCTTCGTACCTGCTATATTAAATGTCTTTGCTCTCCAAGGTACATCTTTTTCGTTAGGATTTCGTCTTACTTCCTGAAATGCGTCAGGCTCAGGATTTTTACCGGTAACAATGTATGATGCTGTTCTCAGCGCAGCTTCCATAACTCCGCCTGTAGTACCAAATATCACACCTGCGCCGGTATAATCATCAAGAATCTCATCAAAAGCAACTCCCTCGACTCTTCTCGGAGATATTCTTTCTGAACGTATCAGTCTTAAAAGTTCTCTGGTTGTAAGTACAACATCAACATCCGGTGCTCCGTCCTCTCGTCTCATCTCAGGACGTGCGCACTCCTTCTTCTTTGAAACACAAGGCATTATCGAAATGCTGAAAATCTCCGAAGGTTTAAGGTTATGCTTCTTTGCAAAATATGTCTTAAGCACTGCACCAAACATCTGCTGTGGGCTTTTTGCTGTAGAAAGCTGTCCTGCAAGCTCAGGATACTGACTTTTTACAAAACTTACCCACCCCGGACAGCAGCTCGTAAACATTGGATACTTTGACAATTCTCCATCGTTAAGCCTTTTCAGAAATTCTGTACCTTCTTCCATGATCGTAAGGTCCGCAGCATAGCTTGTATCAAATACATAGTCAATGCCAACCGTTTTTAATACAGCCGCAATCTTATTGACTGTTGCCTTCTCAAAATTGATACCAAGTTCCTCTGCTACAGCTGTTCTTACTGCCGGTGCGATCTGAACAGCTGTTACAATATTAGGGTCCTCGATTGCCTTCATGACCTTATCGATATCATTTCTTTCTCTAAGTGCCCCTACCGGACAATGTGTTATACATTGCCCGCAGAGCGTACAGTCTGACTCTGTTATGCTTATATTATCAGAAACATTAACACGCGTCCGGCTTCCCGTTGCCTCAAGATCCCAAATATTCATCTTCTGAACTTTATCACAGATCTGAATGCACCGCATACATTTTATACATTTATTCGCATCACGAATCAAAGGGAACGTTGAATCCCACTCCGTAAACTTCTTCGGAAGCAAGTGCTCACCATAAGGGTTATCAATGATACCATAATC
The DNA here is from genome assembly GCA_900114405.1 of Lachnospiraceae bacterium KH1T2. Lineage (GTDB taxonomy): Bacteria > Bacillota > Clostridia > Lachnospirales > Lachnospiraceae > NK4A144. The sequence continues at coordinate 122,027 of FOSY01000005.1, forward strand.
ATTCGCAAGGCTTTGAAGCTGACAGTTTCCGCTTCGTGAGCATGTAGCACATTTACAATCATGCTCTGAAAGTATCAATTGGAGATTCATTTTTCTCGAAGCTCTGGCTCTTGGAGAATTGGTATTTATTACCATTCCCTCTCTTACACGGTTATTACATGCCGGTACAAGCTTTTCCTCTCCTTCTACATCCACGCAGCAAAGTCTGCAGGCACCTATTTCATTGATATCTCTTAAATAGCACAGATGAGGAATATGTATTCCGCAAGCTCTTGCAGCATTCAAGATCGTTGTGCCTTCAGGCACACTTACATTTCTGTCGTTTATCCGTAAATTTACCATTCTGCATGCCTCCCTCCTTTGAAACCACCATATCCAAAGTGATCGCACCGAAGGCATCGGCCGCATTCCTGTGAACATTCTTCATCTGTCATTCCAACACTCACAAGATCAAAGTTACCTTCAATCTCAGAGAATGACCTTGCCTTAAGATTTGCTCTTCCGCACGCCGGACTATTTGTCAACTGCGGAAGCGGAATATCTATATCAGTCGTGATCCTATGATCAAAACCAAGGAATTCATCTATATTTGCTGCTGCAACCTTACCGGCTGCGACCGCAAGGATCACTGTCGCAGGTCCGGAAACAGCATCTCCACCTGCAAATACATTTCCACTTCCTTCTACAAAGCTGGAATTTTCCGCCTGAATCCTGCCTCTCTTAGTGCTTATGCCATTGTCTTCAAAAGGACGAAGCTCAGACATCTGTCCTATAGCAACAATGATAAAATCAGCAGTGATCTTAATTTCATCACTATCTGCTTTCCTTATGCTTGGTCTTCCGTCACTGCCTATATCAGAAATTATCTGCGGCTGTGCCCAGAGCGCAGTTGCCAAGCCCTTTTTATTCTTCTCGATATGAGCCGGTGCATATAATGGCAATATTTCAGCACCTTCAGCCTGTGCTTCTTCTATTTCTTCAAGCATGGCTGTCATATCCTCTATCCTGCGCCTATATACGCATGTAACACGCTTAGCACCAAGACGCAGTGCTGTTCTTGTCGCATCCATGGCAACATTACCGCCACCGACAATGACGACATTTTTTCCATGCATATCAAGTTTTTCGCCTTCGCCTATGCTCCTAAGCATCTCAACAGCACTTACAACATTAGGTGCGTCTTCTCCTTCAATTCCAAGCTTTCTGTCTCCATGCGCTCCTACAGAAAGATATACGGCATCAAATTTCTGCTTTAATTCATCTATCGTGATATCCTTTCCTACGGATGTATCTGCAACTACATTCACTCCCGTATCAAGAATATGCTTTATATCTTTATCGAGTACATCCTGTGGAAGTCTGTAATCAGGTATGCCATATCTGAGCATTCCGCCAAGCTTATGCCTCTGCTCATATACAGTTGCAGAATGTCCCATTAAAGTCAGGAAATAAGCCGCTGTAAGTCCTCCAGGACCACCACCTACAATTGCTACTGACTTTCCTGTTGATTCTGCACATTTTGGTGTTTCGGTAGGCTCTGCATGATCGACCGCATATCTCTTTATACCGCATATGTTGATCGCATCATCCATCATTGCACGACGGCATTTTTCCTCACAAGGATGCTCGCAGACATACGCACACACTGAAGGAAATGGATTATCTTTTCTGATAAGTTTGACTGCATCTTCATTTCTTCCTGCCCTGACAAGTGCTATGTAACCGGGCACATCCACATGTGCAGGACACTGTGAAGTACATGGAATAGCCTGCTTTAAGCCACATATACATCTTCCCTTTGTAATATGTTCCACATAGTCATCACGGAATCCCCTGATTCCCATTAAAATGCTTCTGGCAGTTTCTGCACCTATCGCGCAGTCTGCTGTCATCGAAATTGAAATTGCTGTTTCCTCAATCTCGTCGATAATATCAAGATCTGCATCACCATCAAGTACATCCTCCAGCATCTCGGCGAGCCTTCCAAGACCAATTCTGCAAGGAGTACACTTACCACACGTTTGTGCATGACTCATTCTAAGAAAACTAAGTGACATATCTACAGGACATATTCCCGGAGGGCTGGCTTTGATACGCCGCTCTACATTCCGGTATAAATCGTCCATGTGTTTTTGAATCCTATCGGACTCCATTATCAAACGACTCATTCTTCTTCCTCCCACTCAGATTTAGTTGTACAAAAAAATTATATCATCATACTGCTTTTATTGTAATATTTGTAATAAATATAGTATTTTTGAACGTTTTTTTGTGCAATTTTTCTCTCTTAAATGGGTTAAAAGGCTTAATTTTAAAAATGTTAGAGCCCTCGCATATAAAATACGAGGGCTCTTGAGCCATATATAAAATATATTCTCAAAAGATGCTTACTGCTCTGCAGACTTAACTACAGGCTTTGCATCAGCTGAGCTGATGATTACATGTGCCGGACACTTCTCAGCACACTTATTACATCCTACGCACTTCTCATAGTCGATATGTGCGATATCATTTACAACATGAATTGCATCATGTTCACACTGCTTCTCACAGAGGTGACATGCAATACATCCTGCAGAACACTGCTTGCGGACAACCATACCTTTTTCTGTGCTTGAGCACTGAACAGCCTGAATGTTCTTAACCGGCTTAAACTCAATGATCTTCTGTGGACATTCTTTAATACATTTTCCACAAGCGATACACTTATCCGGATCAACATGAGCAACGCCATCTTTTACTGTGATAGCTTCCTCAGGACATACAGCAGCACAAGAGCCGAATCCAAGACATCCATGCTCACACTCCCAGATCTGAAGACCTGAAAGAGCAGCTGCACGGCAATCCATGATACCGGCATAGTTAGCCTTCTGCTGTGTTACCTGACAGCTTCCGATACATTTTACGAATGCTGCCTTCTTATCCTCAGCTGTTCCATCAACAGCAACACCCATAACTTCACCAACTTTAGCAGCTACAGGAGCACCACCAACAGGGCAGCCATTTACAGGAGCTTCGCCAGATGCAATAGCAGCAGCCATAGCATCACATCCTGCATATCCGCAGGCACCGCAGTTATTTCCCGGGAGACACTCACGTACCTTTGTCTCTCTTTCATCAACAGCGACATAAAACTTTTTATTAAAAAACACCAGACCGATTCCAACAAGGATACCGGACACGGCAAGAACCAGTGTAGCAATCACTATTCCGTTCATGATCGATATTCCTCCTTAAATTGACAATCCAGAAAATCCCATAAATGCAATTGACATGAGAGCTGCACAAAGAAGAACGATAGGTGCGCCCTTTACAGGTGCTGGGAGATCATCCTCATTGATACGGCTTCTTAATCCGGCAAGCAATACGATAGCGATCGTATAGCCAGTTGCTGTACCGAATCCAGCAAGCACACTCTGTGCAAAATTATATTCATTAGTTACATTTGTAAGGGCTACTCCAAGTACTGCACAGTTGGTAGTTATCAATGGAAGATAAATACCAAGAGCCTTATAAAGTGCAGGTGATGTCTTTTTAAGGAACATCTCAACGATCTGAACAAGAGCTGCGATGATCAGAATGAAAACGATAGTTTTCATATAGTCCAGACCGAATGGATCAAGTACATAATTATAAAGAAGACTGGCAACTGCTGATGCTATTGTTATAACGAAGATAACTGCTGCACCAAGGCTTGCTGAAGCCTTCATATTTTTTGATACGCCAAGGAAGGAGCATATTCCAAGGAACTGTATCAGAACGACGTTATTAATGAGCGCCGCTGTAATAACGATCATTAAATATTCCATCAGTTAGTTCTCCTTTCCTTTATTAGTTTCTTCTGTCTTTGGAGCTGCTGGCTTAACAGATGTCTTAGCTGCTGCTGCCTTAAGAACGCTAGTCTCCTCTTTACGAGCTGCACATGAAACACCACATGAGCCGCATGAGCCTGCACATCCTTCTTCAACAATATCGTTTGCACGAGTTGTTATAGATGCCGCATTCATAATCATAACCATGAATGCGATAACCATGAATGCGCCAGGAGCCTTTACAAAGATACCGATTGGCTCAATAGATTCAGGAAGAACCTGTACGCCAAATGCAGTACCAGCTCCGATAAATTCACGTACAAGACCGAGAATACCGAGTGCGATAGTAAAACCAAGACCCATACCGATTCCATCGAAACATGCAAGGCCGATAGAATTCTTATTCGCATATGCCTCAGCACGACCAAGGATGATACAGTTAACAACTATAAGAGGTATATAGATACCAAGTGCATCATTCAATGCAGGAAGATAAGCCTCCATAAGAAGCTCTACCGTTGTAACAAGTGTTGCAACGATAACGATATAACTTGGAAGTCGTACATCGTCAGGAATAACTTTTCTAAGAGCAGAAATGATCATGTTTGATGCGATCAAAACTACTGTAGTTGAAAGTCCCATTCCGACACCATTTGTGGCAGATGTAGTTACCGCAAGGGTAGGACACATACCAAGCATAAGTACCATACAAGGATTTTCCTTTACGATACCATTATAAATTCGTTCAAGATACTTATTCATCTCTTAGCCCTCCTTACTGTGCATTTGCAGCTATAAAATCAAGAGCTGCATTAACTGCGTTAACAACTGCACCAGATGTAATTGAGGCTCCGGAAATAGAGTTGATCTCGTCTTCTGCTGTAGAACCGCCAGCCTTATTAAGTGTGAACTTAGAAGCTGTTCTACCCTTGAACTGACCCTTAAATTCATCTTCGTCTGCTCTCATACCCATACCGGCTGTCTCATTCAACTCTGTGAATGAAATTCCATTAAGTGTACCATCGAGAGCAATACCTGCTGAAAGTGTGATCTGGCCGTCAAAGCCGTCCTTAGATGAAACGCTTACAACATAACCTACAGTATTACCTGATGAATCCTTACCTGCAACAACACTATTGATCAAAACATTACCAAAGTCTGTGCCGTAAACTTCACCATTAAGTGCATCTACAGCTGCAGTCATTGTCTCATCATTTTCAAATGATGCGGCATCAGGCATAACTGCCTTATATGACTCCATATTCTTTGCAATATTCTGCTGCTCAATTGTCTCCTTAGTTGTCTCATAAACTGAGCTGAGAAGAAGACCTGCAATAATAGCAATTGCTCCAAGTACGATTACAGGAACCGGAATAATAGAGCTCTTCTCATCTTTCTTTACATTGACTGTCTTATCAACCTGAGCGCCACTTCTGAATGCATATGGCTTAGGAATGATAAACTCATCGATCATAGGTGTAAAGAGGTTAGACATAATAACCGCATAGCTTACAGAATCAGCTGAGCTGCCAAGTATACGGAAAAGTCCGGCAAGTACACCTACAATAATACCGTAAAGTATCTGACCTTTACTTGTTACAGGGCTTGAAACAGGGTCAGTAGCCATGAAGAATGCAGCCATAATGATTCCGCCTGCAAAAAGCTGACCCATAAGGTAATTAAGGCTAAAGCCCTTTCCTCCAAAAATACCCATGAATGCAACAAATGAAAGGATAGTTGCTGCCGGGATCTCAATTGTGATACCACCGACTACCCAAAGGTAAAGACCACCGATGAAAAGTGCAAATGTAGAACATCCAATGACACCATTTGTTAAACCTAATGCCATCTTAACAACACTTACACTTGTATCAGAAAGTGGTGTTGCCCCTGAAATACCATTGACTGCATATGAAGTCATGGTTGTTCCAAAAGAAATAAGAAGGAAACATCTTGCAGCAAGAGCCGGGTTCATTACGTTTTTACCAAGTCCTCCAAAGAAAGACTTAACGATGATAATGGCAAATACCGCACCTATGAAAGGAATGTAAAGCGGAACGCCTCCCGGAAGACAAAGTGCAAGAAGAAGACCTGTTACAACAGCACTTCCATCTTTTATAGTGTTTTCCTTTTTAGCAATATAATCAAATACAAATTCAGAAAGAACTGCAGATACAATACTTGTAAGTATTACAAGAGCTGCATGCAATCCAAAATGGTATACACCTACAACTGTAGCAGGGATCAGAGCAAGTACAACATCATACATTACCTGACCTGTTGATAACTTGCTTCTTACATGCGGGCTCGGTGAAACGTTTAATACATTACTCATTTCTTTGCCCTCCTTGAAAGAACTTCTGATTTTGCCTGCTTAAAGAGCTGCATAAGCGGACGCTTAGCCGGGCAGACATATGTACAAGAGCCGCACTGGATACATTCAAGACCATAGTACTTCTTCTCAAATGCATCATAGTCCTTACGCTTAAGACTTTCCTGCATCATCTGTGGAACAAGTCCCATAGGACATGCACGATTGCATCGTCCGCAGCGTATGCAGGCTGTCATCTGATCTATAGCAAGGACTGCTCCATCTTCAACCAATGCTGTAATGGCATTGTTTCCCTTCTGAAGCGGTACTTCTACAGATGACATAGCTATACCCATCATAGGGCCGCCTGAAAGAACCTTCTGAGGTTCGCTCTTATATCCGCCTGCTGCTTCAACAAGTTCCTGCTGAATTGTACCGATTCTGGCAAGGAAATTAGATGGATTTGCAATTGCTTCTCCTGAAACAGTAACAGCTCTCTGTATAAGCGGAATATTCTTGCATACAGCATTGTAGATAGCATTGAAGGTACCAACGTTGTCAACGATACATCCTGCATCTGCCGGAAGCATTGTTGATTTTATATCAATACCTGATACAACCTTTATAATAGAACGTTCTCCGCCCTGCGGATACTTTGTTTCAGCCTGAATAAGACGGAACCGATCATCACCGGCGATCGCCTTGCGCATAGCTTCAATAGCTTCAGGCTTGTTATCTTCTATAACAACAACACCTTCTGCCTGAGGAAACATTGAGAGAACAACTTTCATACCTGCAACAATATCTTCAGCATGAGTTCTCATAAGCTGATCGTCACAGCAGATGTATGGTTCACATTCTGAACCATTAGCAATGATATGTTTTATCTCGTCATGATTTTTCGGATTAAGCTTTACTGATGTAGGGAATCCGGCACCACCCATACCAACGATACCAGCATTTCTTACCTTCTCAATAATCTCATCCTTTGTAAGCTTAGTATAATCTGTTTCTTTACCAAAGCCTTCTACAGTTTCATACTTACCGTCATTCTCTACAACGATAGACTCAACTGCTTTTCCCCCGGCTGTAAGACGCTTCTCCACCGCCTTAACCTTACCTGACACCGAACAGATAATCGGCGCCGAAACAAAACCGTCAGCTTCAGCAATTGTCTGTCCTACAAGAACAGCGTCGCCTTTTTTAACAATTGGCTTAGCGGGTTTACCGATATGCTGACTGACCGGAAATACAAGATCTCCCTGCGGTTCATACACCGTCAGAGCTGCATTCCTTGCCAGTTCCTTGTGCTCATCGGGGTGTATTCCGCCGCGAAAAGTTTTACCTGACATACAATCCTCCTAGTTGTTTTTATATTCCAAAAGTTCGGAAGTTGGAGTCTCCAACTCCCGAACAATCAGTCTTAATTATAATGATGCAATATACTTTGCAGCATGACGTCCAAATGTCATAGAACGTCCGCAAGCAAGACCTGTAAACAGGTTCGGATAGTTATTTGCAAAGAAGTTACCTGAGCAATCTCCTGCTGCGTAAAGTCCTTCGATAACTGAACCATCTTCACGAAGAACCTGCATATTTGTGTTGATAGAGCATCCATCAAGTGTTGTAAGGTGCCAAGCACATGTACGAATACCATAGAATGGTGCTGTATCAACAGGAGTCATTCTGTGTGGAGACTTGTTGTAGTCTTCATCTACTCCCTTTGCGCAGAGCTCATTGTAACGCTCTACTGTCTTTACAAATGTATCTGAAGGGATGTTGAGCTTTTCAGCGAGCTCTTCAAGTGTATCAGCCTTGATAAGATAGCCATCCTCGATAAGCTGCTCATTAGACTCCCAACATGAATCATAATCTCTGTTAGAGATTGCTCCGTTATCAAAAGGCCACAAACGGCAGCATCCAACTTCCTGGAACTGCTCTGTGTACTGCTTGTTATTTGCATCAAATACATCAACATATGTGTGATATGGCTGCATCTCCATTGAATGAAGCATGAACTCATAAGGGCCTGACTCATTACAGAAACGCTCACCATTAAGGTTTACCTTAAGGAACGGCTGCTCACCAAACCAGAACCAAGCACCTACTGTGTCAGCTCCAGCAACTTCATCCGGCTTAACTGCACATCTGTTGAACATCATTGATGTATGGATCGGGTCCATAGCGGCACCTGCCCAAAGCATAGCCTTGATTCCTGAGCCATCGCCCTTTGAACCGATCTTACACTGAACCTTCATTTCCTGAGTCATAGGCTGAAGAGCGTTCATCATTGCACCATTTGTTGCATAGCCTGATGTACTCATAAGTACAGCCTTAGCAACGTTGATCTTTACATAGTGCTCTTCTGTAACCTTATCAGTTCCATCTGCCTGAGCTTCAAGTGTAGAACTCTTAGCGATAGCTCCGATAACCTTACCTGAATCATCCTGAAGAAGCTTCACAAGCTCACAGTTACAACGGAGTTCAGCATTAGGATACTTTGCAAGATGATCCATAAATACAGAAGTTGTTGTAACATCATCACCTGCATCCTCTGTCTTGTGAGGGCTGTGACCTGTTGCATATGCCTTATCTCTTTCAGGGTATCTTGTATCACCAATACCACCTTCATGCTGCATGAAGTACTTTCCTGAATCTTCAAGGATTCCGCCGATCCATTCAGTTGTCTCAGCTGACTCGTTAGCCCAAAGTTTGATAAGATCATACTTACAATATCCTGTAGCATATCTAACGATATCTTCAATGGCTTCTGTCTTATCAATTTCCATTTCAGGGAACTGCTTGATGCTCTCTTTCTGCCACTTTGTTCCGATAGCACCGATATCTTCTCTTACATTTGTAGGTGCCTTACCCTTTTCGATAGCTAATACATTTACACCTTCTTCAGCTGCTGTCATAAGTGCAGGCCAACCTGCTGTACCAACACCAACGATAAGCATATCTGTATCAAGTGTCTCTGTGATATCAGAATCAGCTACTTCCGGTGCTTCACCAAGCCAGTCAGCTCCAGAAGCACTCTCACCTACAGCAACAGTTGTTCCGCTCGCCTGTGAAATACAGTCAGCAGCAGCCTTCTTGATTGCTTCACTTGTGATAGTTGCACCTGAAACAGCATCTACATCTGCACTCTGTGATGTAACGATTTTCTGTGCCATTTCATCGCCAATCATAGCACCAATATCAGGTGTTTCACCAGAAACGTCGATATCGCATGCAGTAATCGTAGTCTCATCAAATGTCATTGTAACCTTAACGTCACTTGCAAGACCCTTTGCTGTAGCCTCATATGTTCCAGGTGTGAACGAAAGACCACTTGCTGCAGCCTTGATATCATCCGGAACAACAGCACTTCCAGCACCTGCTGCGCCTGAACCTGACTTTGCCTTTTCTACTGTAGAAAGTGCGCCAAAAGCAGCAATTGAAGCAGCACCTGCTGCCAAGCCCTTAATAAAGGTTTTTCTTGAAATCTCTTTCTTTGCCAATTCTTCTTCTCCTACTCCGTAAAATATTTATGAATGTTTCAATTTTCCCAATAAATCACACAACACAATACTGAACTCATATAAGAAAAGCATCGGTATGGCTGTCATTACTTGGGAAACAACGTCCGGCGGTGTTATCACTGCCGCAACAAAAAAGATAAGAATAATTACAAATTTTCTTCCCTTTTTCATCCATGCTGTTTTTAAAATTCCTAACTGTGTCAAAATCACCGATACGATCGGCAGTTCAAATATCACAGCAAAAATAATAAAAATCGTAATTAGAAATGAAATGTAACTTTGTACACTTATATTTGCCTTCACCCCTGTCCCTGCGCTTAAATCTATCAAGAATTTAAGCATAAAAGGTATCAGGATCTTTCCGGCAAACAAAACACCAAGAGCAGCAAAGATAAGTCCAAAAAGAAACGTTCCTAAAAAGAATACTTTCTCTCGAAACTCCATTCCCGGTGTCATAAATGCCCATATCTGATATAAGATGATTGGAAATGTGAGCACAACCGCAAATACAAATGCAAGTGAAAAATACTCTATGAGAAGTTCCTGCGGTGTTATATATACAAACTCATAGTTATACTTTTCTCCCAACTCCAAAAAAAGCTGAACAAGATCACCTGCAAAATAAAGACCGACAAACATCGCTGCCATAAGAAATACGAGACATACACCTATGCGATTTCTTAACTCTCTTAAGTGAGCTGAAAGCGACATATTGCCATCATTTTCATGTGATTCTTTACTTTTACTCATTATTCTTTGTCTTCGTCATCAGACGATTTCGCTTTCTTGTCGGAATCAGATTCATCTTCTCCCATTCCTTCACGGAAGTTCTTTACACTTTTTCCAAACATTTTTGTGAGCTTGGGAATCTGTGTAGGTCCAAAAACTATCACAACTACTGCCAAAATAATCAGCAATTCAGTCTGGCCAATTCTCACGCCTCTTCTACCTCCTTAGCATCTTTTTTATCATCAACGGTCTCTGCTTCGGAAGCAGCTGCTTCAAGAGATTCTTCTGCTTCAGCTTTTTCAGTATTTCCTACTGCTTCAGCATCCTTCTCTTCTGCATCTTTGACATCAGCTTTAACGGCTTTACCAGTACTTGAAGTATTGGTTTTGCCTATATTGTTCAAAGACTGCTTGACCTCACGAATATTACCGTTAACTTCATTTTCAATTTCCTTCAAAGGCTGTATTGCCTCCTTCAAAGGCTTCTGTGCTTCTTCCAGAGGATCAGTTACATTTTTTTTGATATCTGCAGTAACCTCACTTGACGCTTCCTTAAACTTGGCAAGTGCTTTGCCAAGCTTTCCAGCAAATTCTGGCAGCTTATCCGGGCCTATAACAAAAAGTGCAACCACAAAAATAAGGATTAACTCTGAAAGCCCTATCTTCATTTATTTCAGTCTCCTTTGTTCACATAATTCACCGTATTTTATATCGGCACAATTTTTTCTGATTTTTAGTCTTTAATTGTTTGAATATAAATTCATGCAAATCAAAAAGGAACTGCAATAAAAACAGTTCCTGGTACAGTTTATAACCTTAGATGATTTACTTAAGCTTAACATTAAGACCAAACTCTTCCGGATTGAAACGAGGGCATACGTTCTCCCTTGTTGCAATAACAGAAGCAGCCAGCCTGGTTCCGATTTCACATGCTTCGCCAAGAGTCTTGCCATATGTAAGTCCGATAGCAACACCTGAGAAGAATGAATCCCCGGCACCTGTAGTATCTACAACATTAACCTTCCATGCCGGACAGAAACCATTATTACCTTTATCATCGGCATAAACTGCACCTTCAGAGCCCATAGTGACAACCATTTTCTTGATTTTTGCACCACGAATCCTTGCAGTAAGTTTTTCGCACATCTGTTCATGAGTCGTTGACTCATAATTCTCAGAGAACAGCAGACCTGCTTCCTGAAGATTGCATACTACGCAACCTGTACGTGAGAGCAAATCTCTCCTCTCCATTGCAATAGACATGTTTGAAACAACAGCATATACATCCTTTTGATATTTTTCTGCCAAGTTGAATATTCTCTTAAGTGTGTCAGATTCCATATCAATCTCGACCACCACACTATCACAATTCTTGATGATCTCGTCGCCCTGTTCATCAAGAATCTTATCTAAAAGAGACAGATCAGGTCTCTGTGAAATAGACGCAACAACATCACCGTCATTATTAAACACAGCAAGCCAACGACCAAGTCCGTCTTTTGCTTTCCGTATATAATCGACGTTGATATTGTGTCTCTTTAACTTCTCTAAAACTTCCGTACTCATTCCGGATTCATCAAGTATTGTCACAAATGTCGGTTTTAATTCTACATTTGCAATGTCCTCAGCAACATTCCGAGCCACCCCGCCATGAACCTGCATAACCCTTCCGACGTTTCTACCTTCCGCATAAAAAGTACCTATCGGATATCCTTTTATATCCATAAGTACAGCGCCAAATACGACAATACCCATTGATTCCTCCTGAAAAAGCTTTGTCTAATATGTAACAATTATAGAATTAAATCCACTTCTTTACAAGTGCTGTTTCAAATACTGAAACACATGTACACAAAAAGCAATTTAATTTTTAATTGAGTAGGCTGAATCCTACTCGATTTCGCAAGCGAAAATTCCGCACTTCGTGCTTCATGTTCTTACGGCCGGCAAATGGATTTATATGCAAGCATGCATCCGCTTTCCGGTCTTTTGCTAAAAAAATAGAGCACCTTTCTTGCAAAAGGTGCCCTACGAGTATAACAGATTCTTTTATAAAATGCTATCAGAAACTTTCCATTTACCATTTTCTTTTATCACAACGAAGTATACATTATCATGTTTTTTCCCTTCTTTGCCCTTAACGTCATATCTGATCTCTACACTATATGCAGCTTTTATATCATCAACTTCATAATCAGTCTTAACGCCATCAAGAAGAATATCTAATGATTCTTTGTAATCTTTAAGCTCACTTTTTCCAAGTTTTCTCACATCTTTGTACTTATATGTGATCTTATATTTGCCATATTCATCTTCTAACTCATCCAGGCTGTTTTCAAGCTGCTCTTCGACATTATCATATCCAATCAATTCTGTATATGATTCTGAAATCAGCGAAGCTGCTTCTTTTTCATCACTTTCATTTAATGCCTTAAAATATTCCTTTACCGTTTTTTTATATCCTGTATTTGCAGAGATAAACGCACCGGCAACGATAAATATTACTACAGCTGCAAGTACAGCAGCTACGATTGGAATATATTTTTTAAGGTCAGCAGGTTTCTTTGCCATAGCCTTTACCTGCTTATAGTTTTGATATACCTGATTGCCAACATTCACATTTACATTTTTTACTCTCGCTATCGGTGTTCCGCAATTTCCACAGACATTTGCACCATCTTCAACAGGTGCTCCGCAATTTCCACAAAATCCAGCCATTTTAACTCTCCTTTCTTCGATCACTGCTTAGTTCCACACTCTGTACAAAAAAGAGCGTCTTTAACCAACTTTGCCCCACAAGCTTTACAAAATCTATCTTTTGTAACTATTGCTGGCTGTTCAGCCTTCTCTGTATTCATCACCATATCAGTTCCAGCTGCTGTTTCAATCTCTGCCGTTCTTGGCTCATCCATTACATCCGGCTCAACTGCTGCTTCAGGCTCAACTACCGTTTTCGGCTCAACTACTTCTTCAGGCTCAACTACCGGTTTCGGTTCAACTACTGCTTCAGGCTCAACTACCGTTTTCGGTTCAACTACTGCTTCAGGCTCAACTACCATTTTAGGCTCAACCATTGCTTCAGGTTCAGCCACCGTTTTAGGCTCAGCCATTGCTTCAGGTTCAACTACCGGTTTCGGCTCAACTACTGCTTCAGGCTGCTTTTTCTCATTTGCTTTCAACGACTCAATATTGAAACCACATGAAGTACAGAATCTTACGCCCTTATTAACAGGGTTTCCACACTTAGGGCAGAGCATCATATCGTCTGTAAGAGGAGAAGCTTCCTTTGGTATTTGCTTTCCACATTCCGTACAGAAATTAGCGCTGAGAAGATTTTCAGCACCACAAGACGGGCAGACTTTTACTCCTTTTATGACTGAGATCTGATGCCTCATCTCTTTCACATTATCTATCGAAACTTTGATCTTGCAGATCATATCTGCAACTTCTTCATCAGCTTCAGAATCATATTTGCTGAAATAATATTTTCCTATTTCTTCATACAACTTTTTTTGCAGACTTTCTTCTTGTGCGATCTTAGATTTAAGACTTGTGGTTTCAGCCACAGCATTTGTCATATTGACCGCCTTTTCTGATACTGTACTGATATTTTCTTTCATCTTGTCCAAAAACGACTTCATAATACTAACCTCCTATAAAATCTAATAAATGTGCTATATCAACATAAGGCTTTGCGGAAATATAACACGGAATATCTTAATTACCGGAAACATAGAACCAGCATCAAAAAATACCGGGCAGACAAGTATAGAAATTGTAAATATCGAAAGCATCGTGCAAAGATAAGTGGCATCCTTGGCGCATAGCTTACTGATAAGCATTCCCCATACTGCAGACAAAAAGACTGCAGGTATCACTTTGATAATATCCGCCGGGGTTATGATATTAAATGCCAGTGCTGACAAAACCAATAGTATTTCCGATATCACAATTCCTGGAATTACCATATTGCCAAACATATATAAATTTGAGAATCTCCCCGGAAGTTTACAGCTTATATTTCTAAATTCCTCTGTATACTTATATCTTCCAAAGCCTAAAGTTACAGCAAATATCGCAGCTGCAAGCAGCCCCCTTGCCGAACCTCTGCCTGATCTGCTCTCAGTTCTTTTACTGCCAATATCCTGATACTTTACATCAAAAACATAATCACTTTTCTGAAAGTCTTTATATGCCTCCAGCGCATCATAAACAGCTTCGTTTCCTCCTCTTACAAAGACGGTCTTATCTGCTGCCAGCTCTTTAACTTCATCTTCTGCTATTTTTCTGAAAATAGAAGAATATATCCTTTCTTTTGCAACATATCCCTTTGTTGATGAGCTCGATGTTATAAATTTTATCTTATCGATATCATCAGAAATCACAAAACCGCAATCAGCTTTTCCCGATGCAACATCATCCCTTAAAAGCTCTTCGTCCGGATATCTTGTGTAGTTAAATCCTGTCTTTCTATCCAATAAATCTTTTGCGTATTCATTACCTTCATCAGTACATATGCCTATTGTCATATTTGATACATATGGGAAAACTGTTTTGTTATACAGATAAATAAATCCTAAAACAAACACGCACAATGCTAAAATCCCCTGAAAACTGATGCTTCTTTTCAAAATAACCCAGATCCATCTAAGAGGATACGGAAGCTCGATTTCTCTATATCCATTATGCTTCTCAGTCTCCAGCATATCTCTGTGTTCTTCATTCTTAAGCAGCACATTCTCAGTAATGATCTCAGCAATTACCGAAAATGCCATAAAAGCCACTATTCCAACTGACATGATCGCAATATTATATATATCATTTTCCCCGAAATATATATTTAAGATATATTTTTCAGCAGCTCTTATCACGGAAAAGTCCCCGATAATCCTTAGTTCCTTTGGAAAATATGCAAGTGGAATAACGCTTCCGCCGCATATTATCTGAATCATCATTATTATTACAAATATCAACGCACTATTTCTGCTTTTTCGTATGAGTGTGTATATAAAATGGAATACCGCTGCCAAAAACGCCAAAGGAAACAGCAGCTTCAGGGCGTCAACTACACTATATTCATGAGTTCCTTCGCCGATATATTTTAGTACTTCAAAGCCAGCCTTGCTGAATAAAAGTACAAACACATACAACACCAAAACCATTGATACTACATGTGCAATTCCTATCCACAACCTGCCAATACCAGCTCTTCTGAGAGCTATCCGCGTCTCAAAGCTTTCCTCTGAGTACAATGTCGAAAAAACAGCGCCAACCGCAGCTATAAGAAGCATTATGACAGATATCATATAGAACTCCGCAGCAGATGCGCCATCATAAACAGATATATTTTCTTCTTCGAAGATCTCACCTCTGTTAAAGAACTTCTGCATAAGTTCCATAGAAACCCTGTTTTCCACATCAACCTGTTTTCCGACAAATTCATACTTTACAGATATGAGATCCAGCGCATATACAGCTGATTCCGCATCCTGCAAAATATCAACTAAAGAACTTACATTTTCCTTGAAAACAGCATTGTTTAATTCATTTTCTTTTGAAACAAGCACAGTCAGCGGTGTATTTTCACCACGATTTATATTGTCATAAAAATCTGACGTTAAAATTATCGCAGCCGTTGCTTTACCCTCTGCAACATCTCTTCGCGCCTGTTCTTCGCTATCCTTAAAGACAAATCTGCTTATAGACTGAAAGCTGTCCATTCTCGCAACCATTCCGGCTGCAAGCCTTGTCTGGCTGTTAATTCTTTCCATCGTGCCTTCATTATCAATATAGACATCTATCTGCATCTTATCGAAATTACCAGCTTTATTCATTAAAATCGCAGCTGCTAAAGTAACTAATGAAAGCAATATAAAAGAAACAAGAAATGACCTTATAAAAAAGGGAATCAAACTGATTCCCCTCTTTATTTCTATACAAAGATATGTGAGCTTTTGTTTCATAAACACTCAATCCTCTGCAAATTCAATTTAGTACTCAAATGTATTTCCATTGCTATCAATAATTCCAGATGTCTTCTCTGTATCTGTGCCATAATCGTCTGAACCATAACCATAATCATCTGAGCCATAGCCATAATCATCTGAATCATAGCCGTAATCATCTGAGCCATAGCCATAATCATCTGAACCATAGCCATAATCATCTGAGCCATAGCCATAATCATCTGAACCATAACCATAATCATCTGAGCCATATGAATCGTCTGAATCATCTGAACCATATGAGCTTCCACCTAATAAAGCATTAGAGAAAAGACCGCTATATGCATTTCTCAGGTCTTCTGCCAACTCACCAATTTCTTCTTCACTTGCATTTCCAATATCAAGAGCGTTTTTATCTTCAATCTTCTCAATTTTAGCACCCTTGTAAATTGATACAGACAATGAATAGCTGTTATCACCATACTTAGCATCATCTGTAGAGAATGTGTATTTTCCTTTTTCCTTCTTCAAGTTAAACTTATAGCTTATTCCCATTGCACTGACTTTGATCTTGCCATTCTTATAGTCGTACTCTAAGCCGCCCTTAACTGACTTTCCATCAAAATCACCTTTAACATCTATATTTTCTACAGAATCCTCATCACTTGTTACAACTTCAATAGAATCTTTTCCACAGACAAATTCCATATCTTCAAGCGCTTTCTTACCCTTGAAGAAATTCATAGTATATTTCTCGCCTTCTTCCTCGAAGGAGATCACAGCTGCTGAACCATTGTAAAGGTAAATATCAAACTCTGTTTTAGGGAATTCTTTGAGCTGTTCGATCATAGATTCTTTACCCTGCTCAAAATTTCCAACACCGAAGAAATTTTTCATCGCATCATAGTATTCTTTGTTTGACTTTTCTGCGTCATCAATAATATTTTTGTAAAGATCTGCAAGTTCATCACCTGTTAATGTTACTGTATATCCGCTGAGCTTTCTTTCCTTACCTGCAATCTCAAACTCTTCTGGATCTGCCTTTTCAATGTCCCACTCAGACATTGACTCTTTAACGATCTTCTTAACTTTATCACTGTTGCTCTTTGAACATGATGCCATGTTGAAAAACTGAGTCGGGAAAGAATTTATTGCCTTTAACTGATCTTTATTTATTTCCTTTACAGCATATCCCTTATTGTCATCGCTGAATTCATACTTTATAACTCTTGAGTATAATGCTCCAAGATCTAAAAGAACCTCTTTATCAGTCAGATATTCTGCTGCTGAAAATTCAAGATCCCCCATTCCTACAGAAGCTGTCAATGACTGCTGCTTATCCTTAGCATTTAAGGCATATTTCATATTACCTTTGAACTTGTAGCCTGCAGCCTCAACATCTCCATCAACATCCAGATTATAGTCTCCAGACTTAACTATATCCATCATATCAGAAAGATCTTTTGTAATATGGAATGAATTTGCTGTGAATGTCTTCTGGAAACCATCGTAAATTTTCTCATATGGCTTCTTAAATACTCCAAGCTTGAATGCCGCAAATACTCCACCAGCAATTGCTGCTGCCAATATTACGATCAACACAACAATTGCAGCCGTGTTGCTCTTCTTAGGATTTTCTTCCGGTATTGCAGAATATTTATTTGAATTAAATACCGGTTCTCCTGTGATCGGATCAAACTGAACATTTCCGTCAGCCTGAGTTCCATTTGAAACAGGCTCTCCTGTCATCGGATCAAACTGAACATTCCCGTCAGTCTGAGCTCCGTTTGAAACAGGCTCTCCTGTCATTGGATCAAACTGAACATTTCCGTCAGCCTGAGCTCCGTTTGAAACAGGCTCTCCTGTCATTGGATCAAACTGAACATTTCCGTCAGCCTGAGCTTCGTTTGAAACAGGCTCTCCTGTCATCGGATCGAATTTGTTCCCAGCCTCCGGCTTTGAATCATCTTTAATTGGTTCACCAGTCATTGGGTCGAACTTAAATTCATTACTCATACTTTTTTCCTTTCATACCTCTTTGGTTTTCACACAAAAACTAATTTATATTAATTATTGAAACAATAAATTAATATCATAATTTTTTGATATTTCTTTTTGTACTCCGTCTTCCAAAAAGAATAATCTGTCACACATATCAATTTCTTCTTTATCATGCGTTGACATGATAACAATGCCATTTCTTTTAAGAAATCCCTTTAGAAATTCATGTATTTTCTTTCTTTGAAGTATATCAAGCGATGCACACGGCTCATCCATGACAAGCACAGGCTGATCGTTTGATGCTGCGCAGGCTATATCAGCTCTGCGTCTCATACCTCCTGAAAGTTTGGAAACTTTCCTGTTAAGGAAACTTTCTAATTCAAACTCTTCTATCAATGCCTTGTTTTCAACTAATTTCTTTTTGCTCCATAAGCCAAGATTATCTCTTACCGATATATCTTTTATCAATGCACTTCCCTGAGGGACATACCCTATCATCTTTGCAAAAAGTTTCGTATCTTTAAGTGGATCTTTATTCCAAAATGATATATTTCCGGAATCAGGCTTGATCACGCCTGTTATGATAGAAAGAAGCGTCGTCTTTCCGCTGCCATTTGCACCTATGATACCTATGCACTGCCCAGGTTCTGCTGTAAAACCTGCATCTTTCAGCACTTGCCGCTTCCCTAATTTTTTAGAAATGTGTTCTACGCAAATCATATTTTCCCTTTTCTCCCTGTAATAAAATACAATACTTCTGTATTTTTATCAATACATTCTACAGGATTTGCCTTTCGGATATCTATGATACACCATAAAAGATCAAATTTGTTCATTTCCTGACGAATGGTAGTAGTTAATGGGATGAAATGCATTTTTTAACTTATAGGAACTCCAACGGGATTTCCTCTATAAGTAAAAAAAGTCTGTCGATACAACTTTTTTGCATCGGCAGACTTATCAAAATATCATTTATTAATTTTTAGTCCCGATATTCCAAACTTCTTCGGCAATTTCGCGCACCAGCTTAACTTTTTCCCACTGTTCTTCCTCTGTAAGCTTATTTCCAATCTCGCATGAAGCAAAACCACACTGTGGAGAAAGGTATAATCGCTCCAACGGAATATATTTTTCCGCTTCATGGATTCTCTCTATGATTTTTTCTTTATCCTCAAGCTCTGCTCTCTTTGTTGTAATAAGTCCCAAGACGACCTTTTTATCACCACTGACCTTTGAAAGCGGCTCAAATCCACCAGATCTTTCATCATCAAATTCAAGATAATATGCATTAACATTTTCGCCTCCAAACAACGGCTCTGCCACTTCAGAATACGGGCCGCTTGAGAAAAATGTTGAATGATAATTTCCTCTGCACACGTGCGTATTAATAATGACCTCTTCCGGCTTCAGATCAATGACTCTGTTATTGATATCTTTTAAAAGATTCATATATGATGGAAGCTCAGCTTCTGAAAATCCCGTAAGTGCAACCGCCATCTTAGGATTAACAAATCCTCCCCATGTACAATCGTCAAACTGAAGTATTCTACCACCGGCTTCATAGAATTTATTTATAAACTCTCCATAAACCTTGACCACAGCATCTGCAAATTTATCATTTGTACCATAAAAATCCAATGTATTTTCAATCTCTTTGCGGCACGTGAATAATGCATAAAACTGCCCCGGCGAAGGAATTGTTAGCTTAGCCACAGTATTCTCATCCTCAAATTGCTTAAGGAACCTGAAATGTTCAATGAAAGGATGCTCTTTAAGCGAAAGTATACCTTCAATACTAACATCATCTATCGCAGCTGCCTCCCCATCAAAAGATGTATTTCCAGTCTCACTCTTGACTCTTCTCACGCCCTCTATGTTCCACATAAAATCAAGATGCCATGTCAGGCGCCTGAATTCTCCATCAGTAATTACATGAAGGCCAGCTTTCTTTTCTTTTATAACAAGCTCTGTTATGGCTTTATCTTCAACTTTTTTAAGCTCTTCATATGAAATCCTGTCTGCTTCATACTCAGCTCTTGCACGTCTCAAATAATCAGGTCTTAAAAAACTACCCACTATGTCATATCTATACGGTGCCTCTATTTTCATTTTCTCTCTCCTTATATGTTATCTTTTCTATATAAAATCTCCCGTGCCTGAATAATAGCATTTATTTTAATCATTGAATAATATATAATATTTTAAGTTATCCATAGTTTTTATCTATAGCAAAAGGAATATTTTTCACTATGACACTTAATCAATTAAAATACGTTTCAACCGTAGCTGTATCCTCATCAATATCAGAAGCTGCAGAGGCTCTTTTCATTACTCAGCCAAGCCTTACTGCTTCCATACATGCATTGGAAAAGGAATTCGGTATTACAATTTTTTATAGAACAAATAAAGGAATAACTCTCACGCCGGAGGGCGAAGAATTTCTTGGATATGCACGACAAATCCTTGAAGAAACAAAATTTATGGAAGAGAGATATAAAGGTCTCAATGTTGGAAAACGCAAATTTTCTGTTTCTACTCAGCACTATTCTTTTGCTGTCGAGGCTTTTGTAGACCTCCTAAAATCCTATGATAACGATGAATATGAATTTCATTTCAGAGAAACTCAGACGTACTCCATTATAGAAGATGTTGCACAGATGCGAAGCGAAATCGGCATCTTATATATAAATCCATTCAACAAAACAATAATCACACGAGCCCTTAAAGAACACGAACTTAAATTTACATCACTTTTTAAGGCAGAACCACACGTATTTATCAGTAAGAAAAATCCACTTGCAGCAAAAGATTCACTTACCCTTAAAGACCTTGAACCTTACCCGCGTCTCTCATACGAACAGGGTGAACATAATTCTTTCTATTATTCCGAAGAATTACAAAGTTCTCTGCCGCATTCAAAAGATATAGTTGTGACAGACAGAGCAACTCTATTTAACCTTGTTATAGGTTTTAACGGCTATACAATATGCAGTGGCGTCATTAATTCAGAGCTAAATAGCGCTGAGATCATTTCGAGACCACTTAAGATCAATGATCACATGGATATCGGTTATATCACTCATAAAAAATTAAAACCTTCAAGGCTCGCAGAAAAATATATTGAGTCCCTGAAGGTTCGTAGTTTAGGAAAGTGCTCTCTTTAATCTTTCAAGGCCATCATTCAACAACGATCTCGGACAAGCAGCATTCATTCTAAGAAAATTTTCACCATCACCACCAAAAATATTTCCGGCAGAAAGATATAGACCTGTCTTTTCTCTAATCTCTTCTGCCAATTTTTCCGATGTTTTGCCATATTTGCTTACATTAAGCCACAAAAGATATGTAGCATCTGAAGGCATCACTTTAACCTTTGGAAGATTTTTTTCGATAAAATCACGAATCATTTTTTTATTTTCAGCAAGATAAGCCCTCAGCTCTTCTAACCAGGGTTCTCCCTCATTAAATGCCGCAATTGCAGCAGTCATTGCAAATGAATTAGGCTCTGCAACCTCATCTGTGTTAAGCCCTCTCCAAACTTTATGGCGAAGCACAGGATTAGCAGCAAAAACAGCTGCAGTATGTGTTCCTGCAATATTAAAGCACTTGGTAGGCGCTATGCATGAAACACTGATATCCCTGCATATATCTGAAGCAGCCGCAAAAGGCACATACCCCTTACCCGGATCAGTTATATCGCAATGGATTTCATCTGAAATAACCGTCACGGCATATTTTTTACATAATTCACCAATCCTCACAAGTACATCTTTAGTCCATATCTCACCGGAAGGATTGTGAGGATTACACAATATGAATAATGAAGTCTGCGGATCTGCCAGCTTTTCTTCAAGATCTTCCCAGTCAATACTATATTTTCCTGTGCTTTCATCATAAATAAGGCGATTCTCATAAGGAACCCGTCCGTTATTTAAGATAGAATTAAAGAAAATATTGTATACCGGTGTCTGAATAACTACCTTCTCTGCCGGTGTCGAAAGCTTTCTGACCATTGTGGAGATTGCCGGAATAACTCCCGTACAGAAAATCAGCCACTCTTTCTCTATCTTTAAGCTATGACGTCTTTCCCACCATTTTTGATAAGCCTCATACCACTCATCAGGAATGTCTTCATAGCCAAAAATTCCATGATCAAGCCTTTTTTGAAGTGCTGCTCTGATCTCCGGTGCAGTCTTAAAATCCATATCAGCTACCCACATCGGAAGCTCATTTTCCGCAACATTCCACTTATATGAATTAGTTCCGCGTCGTTCAACAACTTCATCAAAATCGTATTTCATATTTCATCCTCGCATATTGCAGCACCTTCACAGACTTATAGATGCGTCTTTCAGGCGTATATACTGTGTATCGCTGCCTTCCTCTGTATAAACATCAAAAATTCCGGTTATAGTGATCTCAGACATCTCCTCCGGATATTCATCCGGATACACATGACTTCCATCATCCCAGACAAATTCCATACCGTTTTGACAGCATCCCAATGCATCACTTATTATGCAGTAAAAATAATTCTTCTTCGTTTCAGCTGATTGTGCCACATAATATGATCCGCGTATTCTTACCTTTTTGCCTATATAATCAGACGGCTCGAGCATCATTTGGTAAACCGTGGCATATACCATGTCAGCATCCATATCCAAAAGATCATAGTCAATTCCATCTGCACTTACAGCCTCAGCCTTTTTTCTTTCCTCTACACTTTCCGGTGTCGGATTGAGTGCCTCTTCTTCACTTCCATCAGCTTCAGCCATCTGTTCCTCAATTACAGACTGAACTTTATTTTCCTTTTTTATACGCGTCGAAGCCGAAGCACCACTTCCGCAGCCTGTAAGCATGATTGCTGCCATAGCCACAGCTGTAACCTCTGATATCTTCATTATCATCCTCATAATTATGAACCAGCTTTTCCAATGACATTATGAACTGCAAAAATCACCATATCTAATATTACTATTGTAGCACCAACAGGTGTAGATGCCAAAATTGAAATTATTATCCCTGCAGCCGCACCAACAACCGAAATCACTGCCGCATAAATTATCACACCCTTAAAGCTGTCAAAGACCCTCATTGCTGAAAGTGCCGGAAATACAAGCAACGCAGTTATCAGAAGAGAGCCTACCAGATTCATTGCCAAAACGATGATAACTGCTGTGATCACCGCTATCAAAGTCTGATAAAAGTCAGCATTTATCCCTGTTGCCTTTGCATAACTTTCATCAAATGTAACCGCAAATATACGATTATAGAAGATCACAAACACAATGACCGTGATTGCTGACATTATAATACACAGCATAACCTCATCATGACTAAGCGTGAGAATAGATGTCGAGCCAAAAAGTGTTGTACACACATCACCTGAAATATTTGCCGATGTAGAGAAAACATTCATAACGAGATAGCCTATCGCAAGTGCTCCAACCGAAAGCATAGCCAGTGCCGCATCTCCTCTGACTTTTGAATTTCTGTCGCTCTTTAATAATAATATTGCTGCTATCACCGTTACCGGCATAATGAACAGCGTATCATTTGTGAGCTTAAACAGTGTTCCTACAGCCATTGCACCGAATGCAACATGCGAAAGGCCATCTCCTATATAAGAAAAGCGCCTGAGTACCAATATCACACCGAGAAGTGATGAGCAAAGAGCTATAAGCACTCCAACAAGCAGGGCATATCTGACAAAGGGGTAATTCATGTAATTCTGTAATTTAGCCAGCTGCTCCATCTCTATCCATCTCCTCTATTTCCTGAAACAGCTTCCACTTTTCGCTGTTCATGTATTCTATCTTTGTTCCAAAAAAATTGTGATTTTTATCAACATGCAAAATATGATCCGCATGTTCTACTGCAGCCAAATCATGCGTGATCATGATTATCGCTACACCATTTCTGTTTAATCTGTCTGTAATCTCATAAAGCTGAGATGCCGCACTTGGGTCAAGCCCTGTTATCGGCTCATCTAAGAGAAGTATCTTATCTGTCCCGGAAAGAGCTCTCGCAAGTAAAGTTCTCTGCTGCTGTCCTCCAGAAAGACTTCTGAAGCTTCTGTTCCTGAGATCCCATATTCCAAGTTCCTTTATATTCTTAAAGGCGCGTTCCTTCTGTTCACGTGAATAAAAAAGCCTCCTGCTGCCGGCCTGTGTTCCAGAAAGGACCACTTCTTTAACCGATGCAGGAAAATCTTTCTGAGTATCAGTCCTTTGTGGAAGATAACCTATTTCAAAGCTTTTCAGGCCATCACCGGTAATTATCTCGCCGGCAACCGGAGACTGAAGATTAAGCAAGGTCCGCATGAGCGTACTTTTTCCTGCACCATTTGTGCCGACAACACAAATATAATCTCCCTTATTAACTGTGAAATTCAATCCGGATGCAACAGCATTTTTATTATAACCAACTGCAAGATCCTTACAGGTAATGTACGCCATTTTATTTCCTCGCTTTACTTCAATGCCTTTTTTAGTACTTCAAGATTATCAGCCATAGTTCCAAGATACGTCTTGCCATTTTCTATATCTTCAGCAGATACAGACTGAAGAGAATCCATCACAAGGATTTCCTGATCCTTTGACTTAGTATTTTCTCTTATCGTATTAGCAATTTTAGCATCAGAATTTTCTATAGTCAGTATGACAGGCAGGCTTAATTCATCTATCTTTTTTGCAAGAAAGCTTACCGTTTCAAAGCTTGCCTCACTCTCCGCGCTGCAGCCTACAAAAGCCGCATAATATTTGATTCCATAATCATCTACAAGATATCTGAATGGAAAACGATCTCCAAAAAGAACTGTATCAACATCAGATGCTTCGACTGCTTCTGCATACTTGACATCAAGTTCTGAAAGCTTTGCGATGTATGCGTCTGCATTCGCCGCCAATGCTTTAGAATCCGCCGGATCTATGATTTCAAGCTCATCTGAAATATCTGTCACAAGTGTCTGAGCATTTTTAAGCGAAAGCCATACATGCTCGTCATACTCAGTTTCACCGCTCTCTTCTTCCTCTTCCTCTTCTGCCTGCATTCCCTCAACAACCTCTTCTTCCTTTGCAGAGTCGCCGACTGATTCAAGCATGTTTATAGACTTTATATTGGAATTGACAGCATTTTTAAGCGCATCTTCAACCCATTCATCTGACTCACCGCCAACATAAATAAAAAGATCTGCTTCACCGATCTTCATTATATCCTCTGCACTTGGCTGGAAGCTGTGCAGATCAGTTCCATTATCCATAAGATAAGTCACTTCAAACTTATCAGTTGAATCGCCTATTACATTTTTCACCCAATCATATTGAGGAAAAGTTGTGCAGACCACACTATATTTAGCCGACTTCGAATCACCCGGTACTGCTGCACCTGAAGCTGTCTCTCCCAAAGTCTTTGAACCGCATCCTGTAAGCAAAACTGCCGCTGCTGCTGCCGAAAAAAATCTGACCATCATTTTATTTTTCATCTTAAAATCTCCTCTTGAATTTCATGATCACCGATAACTTTCAAGAACACACTTAATTCAGGAGTTCGACTTTAAGTGAAACCAAAGTGTTACTGAAATTTCTGGAATCAATACTCAGCTTGCACAAATTTCTGCAGATTTCAAAAACGATCACAGCCAATGTGGCAAAAGGTATCACCTTCACCTCATTTATAAAATTGATTGCCTGCTCAATTTCCTGACAAACAGGGCAGTTATTTCCTGTGCAATCGTGATCTGCTTCATATATAATGAGCTGATAAGACATAAATATCGTCAATAAAATAATCATGCTTAAAAAAATCGCGATAATCTTATTTTTTTTCATGTCTTATCATCTCCTTTCTTTCAACGGCAGTTTTTGCAAAGACCGCCTATGGATGTGTCTCCTGCTTCGATCATAAATCCATATGTTTTATTTACAAGTCTTATAAATTCACAGGCAAATTCATCTTCAAGATGTATAGTTGCGCCGCACTTCCTGCACCGCAAGTGTAAATGTCCGCTGCAATTCTCATGCTTGCCTACATATTGATAGCAAAAACAATCGGTATCAGCAGCTTTTAACTTAAGCAGCTGCCCTGCTTCTGTCATCTTGTCAAGATTTCTATAAACCGTCGTAGGATTTATCTTTAGATCATTTTCTTTAACGTATTCACAGATATCTCCTGCAGTAAATGTCTTTTCCTGATGCTCTGACGCATATTTGCGCACCATATCAGCACCTTTTGAATGGTATTTTTTCTGCATTGATCGCTCATCCCTCATTTTTGCAAATTATTTGCATTTTTCAGCAGTACAAATTATATGCAACTCATTTGCATTTGTCAATAAGATTTGCAATCAATTTGCATTTTAATTTTCTTTGACCGAGGTGAAAATCACTATCATTATCATTGTTAACATTTCAACCATCGGTACTGTGAGCCAAATTCCCGTCATTCCCAAAAACTCAGCAAATATAAATGCTATCACAACAACGCCTATAAGCCCTCTGAATATCGATGCCAAAAAAGACTTTAACGCCTGCTCTGTCGCTCCGAGAAAACCGATTCCTACAATATTGAATCCTGAAAAGATCAGACATAAAAAATATAATCTAAAACCACCAACAGCAATCTTTGCCATTTCTGCATTATTTTCACTATTAAAGATATTTGTTATCTGCGCCGGAAATACCATCATTACAACAAGCATCAATACAGCAAATATCTCCGCCATTATCCAGGAATACTTAAGTATTCTCCGCGAATCTTTAATTTGACCCTTACCATATGTCTCACTTATTAAAGGCTGCCCGCCTTGTGTAATTCCATTAAATATTGAAACAGTGACAATATATACATTTGCAATAACACCATATGCAGCAACTCCGTCATTTCCTGAAAGTTTCAATATAAGTGAATTAAACACAAGTAATATAACGGCACTTGAAATTTCTCCTATGAAAGCCGAAAAACCAAGCTTGCATGCCATTACCTGCTTACTTAAAGAAGGAATTATCACCTTAAATTTAATCTTAGAATCATTCTTTAAGAAATGCGTAAGACAGATAAGTATTCCGACAACAGGGGAACATGCCGTTGCAAGAGCAGCTCCGGGCATTCCCATCCCAAGAGGGAACATCAATATATAGTCAAATATCACATTGAATATGCTGCTTGAAAACGTAGCGACCATCGCCGTCTTTGGATCATTATCATTTCTGACAAAGGCATTCAATACATAATTCCACATAAAAAATGGTGTAAATGTCATAAAAATCCTCGTGTACACAGTACCAACTTCAATTATATGTACATCTGCCCCCATAATTTTCAATATCTTTTCCGGAATAAATACACCTGCAAAAATAAATGGAATACTAAATAATGCTGTAAAAAATATAGCATTGGAAAAATTATTTTCTCCACTGCTATCTCCCTGTGCCGTTAAAATTTTATACTCTGTCGCAGCGCCAAGTGCAGTCATGCTTCCAAAAGCATAAATTATATTGTATATTGGCAATACCAGATTGAGCGCCGTTATACCGTAAGTTCCATGTGCCTTTGCAATAAAAAATGTATCAGCAAGCACATAAGCAGACATTCCAAGCATTCCAAAGATATTTGGTATCACATAGCCAAAAAATCTTTTCAATAATGATCGTTCTTTTTCCATAAAACCTCTTTTCCTTCGTAAATTAAGAAAGAATCCGGCAAAGCCGGATTCTCCATGTATTAGAATCTCTATTATTAACATTCAAAGCATCTTCTTTTTATGAAGAAGTATCATCAAGATAATACATATTACAACTGTTATCAGACCGATTATACCAAATCCATGCACCGTATGCGCCAGCGGCATCCATTTAGTATCAACATTCATGCCATACATTCCAGATATCATCGTAGGTATAGCCAGTATCAAAGTTATGGACGTAAGGCGCTTCATAACATTATTCAGTCTCATGTCTATGACATTTGACAGAAGCTCTCTCGTACCATCTATTATATCTCTATAAATAGTTGTCATCTCAATAGCCTGCTGATTTTCAACTATTATATCATCCAGAAGCTCTCTGTCTTCCGGATACTGCTGAAGCCTGCTGTATCTGGTAAGGCGGTTCATGACATTTCCATTACCACGCAATGATGTGGCAAAATATACGAGAGTAGATTCAAGCTCGTGAAGCTTGATGAGGTCTTCTTCGCTTTCAATCTTATCAAGCTGTTCCTCTATCTCAGTTCTCTTCCTGTCAATGTAGGTAAGTGCCTTCTGATATGCAAGTGATGTTCTTAACATTATCTGATAAACAAATCTAAGCTTTTTCTTTGTAGAAAAATCCCTTATCTGATTTTTTTCAAAAGCTCTAAGTACAGAAATTTCTTTTGAACAAACTGTTATTATTTCATCCTGAGTCAGTATGAAGCCAAGCGGAATCGTCGTATATGACTCCTGACCATGCCTTGTTTCAACATCCGGTATATCAACCAATATAAGCGTATAACCATCCTGAAGCTCAATACGGTTCTTTTCCTCAGGGTCGATAGCCGCAAGGATATCCTCAAGATCTACCGAAAGCTCATCCGCGATAAACCTTGCTTCTTCTCTGGTTGGTTTAGTCATTTCTATCCATGCACCCTTTTTAGGACCATAGATTTCGCTAAAATTCTGCTGCTCTGTAATAAAATAACGAATCATATCATTCTGCCCTTTTTCATATTTTAACGGTATACATTAGCAGATGACACATTACTTCTGCCTATGAAGCCTCTTAAAGTTTATCAATTGAAACCATATATGTCAACGAGCATACTGCCCCTACGAAATTTGTTACTGTTCACTCGCTTCTAGCTCGCTCACGTAACGGATTTTGCCAATTAAATCGCCTCCGGCGATGGGCAAAATCCAATGGCTTTTCATCTTTCTTGGTCGTAAACTCCGCAGCGTAGTGCTCCGTTTACGTGTGAACTGTTACTGAAATTTAACAATCTGCAGCAGAAAACATATTCTTGAATGTCATGAAAAATTCCTCCGCACCTTCAGAAATGTGCCTGTCACTTCTTTTTACGAGGCAGATGCTGCTGGAGAAATTATCCTCTGAAAGTCTTCTATGTGAAAGATTGTGCGCAAGCGGCAGTATTGATTCCGGTATAAGTGCAACTCCCAGCCCCGCTTCCGCCCACTGAAGGCTTGTTCTGGAATCGTCATTTATGCACAAAAAGTCAATTTTTATCTTTTCATGTTCCATGTTTTCACGTATTAGCTTTTCCCAGCGTCTATAAATTATAAGCGGAAGCTTTTTTATATCTTTAAGCATTATTTCTTCAGGCAGCTCTCCTATGATTTCAGGCAGCCCCGCTGCAACTATCCTGTCATTAACGATGCTGACAACATCCATTCCTTTTTTAGGAAACGGTGTCCGCACTATAGCAAGTTCAATCTTCTGCTTTTCAAGCGACTTCAATAAATCAAAGGTATTATCATCATAAACCTTAAAGCTGATATTTTCATGCTCCGCTCTGAAAGCCGCTACTCCTCGGATGAACTCGTCACATGTACCGGAAGAAGCAACTCCAAGACGGATACTTCCCTTCTTGCCCGCTTTAAGGCTTTTCATATCATCCTCAGCAGAATTTTTTAACTCAACAATTTTTTGCGCATAATTATAGAGAAGACTTCCTGCCTCAGTTATAGAAATCTGCCTCGCTCCTCTCTCAAAGAGTTTGACCCCTAATTCATTTTCAAGATTTTTTAGCTGGATTGACACAGGAGGTTGTGACATATGTAGTCTCCTTGCTGCTCCTGAGATCGTCCCCTCCTCTACAAGTGCCGTAAAAACGTAAAGCTGTTCCATTGTCATATTAATTTCTCCAAGTTTTTGTCCCATTTACATGTGATTACAAGCCGAAGACCACTCCGGCAACTGCTGCCGCAAATATAAAGACTATCGGATGAAGCCTTGTTTTCCTGATTGCAATAAAGATTATGACCGCAAGTATCAATCTCGGATAATTAAAAAGCTGCCACAGATCACCGCTTTTTTCATATACATCTATATTAAGCAGACTAATCTTTGCAACTCCTAAGCCAGCTGCAGCTATCAATGCTGTAGATGCCGGTCTGAATCCATAGAAGACCTTCTGCACAAGTTCTGATTCCCTGAATTTTTTCATTATTCCGGCTACGAGGACGATTATTATAACTGAAGGTGCTATCAGTCCCAATGTAGATATCACTGCTCCCGGAATGCCCAGCGTGGAATATCCTACATAAGTCGCCATATTTACACCCATAGGTCCCGGAGTTGACTCTGATACGGCTATCATATTTGCTATATCAGCAGTTGTAAACCAGCCTGTTTTTGCAGAAATCTCATATAAAAACGGCAGTGTTGCCAGTCCGCCGCCTATAGCAAAAAGTCCTGTCTTGAAAAATTCATAAAAAAGTCTGATCGCCAGCATGATATTCATTTTTTCTCCTCCTTTTTCCCGCAAAACTTGTCTGAAACAGGTTTAAGCAGATACCCTGCAACTCCTGCCGCTACAACGATCCATATCGGAGAAACATCAAATAAGAGCGAAGCTGCAAGTATCAGAAGGAAAATTATCAGGCATATGCTGTCCTTTATCGACTTTTTCCCAAGTTTTATCACCGAATCCAATATAAGTACACATACTGCCGCACGAATTCCATTCAGCGCATGGCTCACAACCTGAAGTTCTGCAAAATTCACTAAAAATGCAGAGATCAATGTGATAATGATGATTGATGGAAATACAACACCAATTGTCGCACAGATACCGCCTGCAATTCCTGCACACTTATATCCGACAAATGTTGCTGTATTAACAGCAATCACGCCCGGCGTACACTGCCCTATTGCATAATAATCCATTAATTCTTCATCAGTCGCCCAGCGCTTTCTTCCAACTATTTCCTTCTGCAATATAGGCAGCATTGCATATCCACCGCCAAATGTAGTCACGCCTACCTTCGCGAATGAAAGGAACAGGTCAGCCCAGAGCCTAAAATTTCTTTTCATAGATATAACCTCATTTCTATATATTGTCGTAATATATAGTAACACTATTATACACCTATGATATATATGTATATCATATACCTTTATATAAATTCCAAATATAGAAAAATCTCACACCACCCAAAAGGTGATGCGAGATTCTTCAAAATACGGATTAATTCAAGTCTCGTCCCTCGAAACTTTGTATTCCATATCTATATCATCAAGTTCTTCAAAGTCTTCGTCGATTACATCCTGTACTTTTTTCTTTTTCTTGGAGCTTGGCTTCTTCTTTACTATTTCCTTCTTTTCAACAACTTTCTTTCCGGCAAGAAGTCTCACAAACTGGCAATGCTGAAGTAAAAATATCGCAATTATCATAAAAAGATGTGCTATGAAAATATTTGTGATAACACCATTATGCCTTATAAGATATTTATCACCAAAGCCAACTATCGCCATTATAGAAATATATACAAGTGACAATATCATCAAAGGTATGTTTTTCACAGCATCTTTTATGGCATTCATGAAATCCTTAAAAGTTGCATCAAAATATACAAATCGTCCAATCATCAATCCCAGGAAATATGCAATTATCTCATCGTAATTATTATCTTCATAGATGAATTTAATATACATAAAGATACAGAACATATACAGCATGCCTATAAGCCTCAATGCGGCTTTATCGCTTGATGATATAAACTTAAGTCGTATCAGCAATCCATCAAGTACATTATTAAAAAGGCAGCTGAACACGATAAACAGCATCAGCAGAAAGCTATTATACTGATCCCAAAAGCTTCTATATTCCGGCACGTCTAAGAATCTGTCTATAAGATAGTATACAGACAGAAAAAAGACGATAGATGCACCTGAAAAGATAAGCTCAAATAACCGCTGAGAGAGATTAAAAACTTTGTCATATACATAATTCTGACGCGGCATATCTCCGTGTTTTCCAGCTGTAAGGTTAACAAACCCTTTAATTACTAATAAAAGTACTGCAAGGACAGCCAGAGCTGTAACAAGCATGATGATCGCTCCGGGCAGTTCAAGGTAGTGGTCTAAATATTCCTGCATTTTCTTCATCTCCTTGATGTTTTAATTTTTAACCAAAGGATAGTATAGCGCAAATGACTGCTGTCAGAGCATTAAATTGTTTACAATTTTTATTCATTTTGATATAATTCAAAAAAATCGTATAAATACGGCATTTTATTAGAAAATCTTTAGGAGAAATCAAAAATGAAAGTAAATTATAAAACAAAGGGAACTTGTGCAACATCTATCAGCTTTGAGATAGAAGACGGTAAGCTTCACAACATCGAATTTACCGGAGGCTGCAATGGCAATCTCAAAGCCATCTCAAAGCTCTGCGAAGGAAGACCTGCAGAGGAAGTTGCAAATATACTTGCTGGAAACACATGTGGTTTCAAGTCAACATCATGTGCTGACCAGTTTTCAAAAGCAATTCTTTCTGCCGCAGCAGAAGCATAAAAACAGCGCAAAAAACAGTAAGAGCTGTCAGGATGGGATTCCTGACAGCTCCTGCTGCATTTAAGGAAAATCTTGGAGAAAACTAAAAGGAAAGTAAGTTGGTGAAAATTATTTGTACACCTATATAATCGGCAATATTTTTCATTTATTTATAGTTTTTTAAAGTATACTTTTTTAAGATGATAAACTTACATATTTTGCAATTCCATTTTCTATCTGTATGTAAAGTCCCAAACCTATCGAATCGTCGCTGATAAGCAGATTATTCACATACATCGCAAAATCCATCGCCGTATATCTGATATTTCCTATATTTGCTTCGCCCATGCTATAAGATGTCTTTTCTGATACCTTAAAAGAGTATGTACCCTTACTGTATCTCACAGGTGAGCCTTTGGCACACTCTCTTTCAAGGCTCCCAACAACATAAAGTGTATCATTGTCAACGTAAAACGCAGTGATAAGACTTCTTCCTGAGTCCGGTGAATCACCTAATCCTCTTGCTTCGACCGTACTATAATATGTGCCTGTTCTTGTCAAAAGAATTGAATCATCCACTGCCCTCTCGCAGTCTGCCGAAATTTCATCTCCTGAAGTTCCCGCAGCACGCATCACTTCACTCTTCTTACTATCACCAGAAGAAGAGAAAGCAGATGATCTGGCTCCTGCAGTATATTGATCGTCACGGGAATTTATTATCAGGACACCGGAACAGATCATTGAAGCTGCAGCAATCTCATCCGAGTATTTACTTTTTTTCATGCATCTCTCCTCCTTGCCGTAAATTTCCTGTGTTTCATTCACTATCTAGTATTGCTGTTTTTAATTAGCTGGACTTATACTAACGATGTAAATTCTTTGCTGATGAGAGTTTGCATCGTTAGTGTTTAGTCCAGGTTATTAAAAACGGTTATACTAGTTTATCGGCAAAAAAGGGGAAATGTTAATAGTAGTATACACTTTGATTATTCATTAAATAAAGTGCAAAACCATGCTCAATGCTCTCTCAGCCAGACTCTCATCTCATTTTCCCCTCTATTTCCCCATGCATAGTATGGAATTAGCTTAATACTCTGTCCCTCTATATCATACATTTTCTTATGCGTATAGAGTTGTCCGTTTCCTCTTTCTACTATCCTTTTTCCTTCAGTCCTGACAGAGATCACTCCATTCAAAAGCTCCGGTTCAAAGTTTTCCTTAAACACTGCATTTTCAAGCAATTCTATATTCTGCAGCGCTTCTCCATTATCGACTGATTCTGCGCAATATACCAGTGGACCTCTTGAGATACATACCTTACCCACATCTGCAGAGACCCTTGTATCTGCATAATTTCTCTCTACGTACATAGGCATATTGAGACTGATCTCTGTCTGCTTATCTTCTGCATATACATGCCAATAACCATCTTCCTGAGCGACTTTTTCTTCCGCTCCGTCGATCTGACCGTATACATTATCAGCCCAGCCGGGTACTCTTAATGCAAGGTTAACTACCTTATATCCGTTCTTCTCTACTTTGAGCTTAACTGAGCCACTTTTTGGATAATCTGTTTCAAGTTTTATTTTTATCTTCTCACCATTTATGCTAAATTCTGCCTCAGATGCAATATAGAGATTTACAAAGATTTCTCCATCTTTTTCCATATAAATATAATCATCTACTGACGCAAGCATTCTTGCAAGATTTGGCGGACAGCATGCGCAGGCAAGCCATTCCGGCCTTACAGCCTTTACATGCGACTTGGTCGGGTTCTTCCTTGACTGCTCAGGGTCAACCTCAAGCGGGTTAACATAGAAAAAGTGACGGCCATCCAATGCCATTCCGGCAAGTACAGTATTATAAAGTGCTCTCTCCATCACATCTGCGTACTCGCCTTTTGCTTCAAGCTTAAGCATATTTTTGGCAAAAAATATCAGACCTACTGAAGCGCATGTCTCACAGTACATCGTATCATTAGGAAGATCATAATCGAGTGTAAAAGCTTCTCCATTAACTGTCGAGCCTATTCCACCGGTTATATACATACGTCTGTCAACTATATTCCTCCATATCCTGCGACACGCCTCAGCAAGCTCTTCATCTCCATCCTCTCTTGCAAGATCCGCCATCGCAGTACAAAGATATATCTGCCGAACTGCATGACCTTCCGCCGTTGACTGCTTTACCGGAGCTTCCTGAATCTGAAAATATGTATCATCTGCATGTCTCATGCCTTCAAATATAGGTGTCATACCCTTTTCTGCCTCATCCTGCTCAGCAAAAAATTTGTGGCATTCGCCTCTTACCCCGATAAAGTACTCACAAAGTCTGAGATATCTTTTTTCACCGGTCACTGCATAAAGTTTCATGAGACCTATCTCTACTTCCGGATGCCCGTCAGACCCATGAAGCTTTCCTTCCTCTGCTCCAAAATGCCTGTCTATGCAATCTGCAAGCCTGATTGCCGTATCAAGCACCTTTTTATTGCCTGTGACCGCATAGTAAGCACATGCAGCTTCAAAAAAGTGGCCTGCACAATACAGCTCATGACTTTCCCTCAAAGTCATAAACTTCCTTTCAGGCTCTTTAATAATAAAGTATGTATCCAAATATCCATCCGGTTGCTGAGCCTCTGCTATAAGGTCAACTATATCATCTGCTTTTTTTCTGAGATCTTCATCATCATCTTCTCTTAGCACATATGCGGCTGCTTCGAGCCATTTATATACATCACTGTCCTGAAAAACATATCCATAAAATTCGCCCTTTGTACGACCTGCTGCAATCTTAAAATTCTCTATTGCATGACTTTTTTCATTAGGGATCGTATCATCTGCGCGTTCCCTCTCAATATTGATACCGCCTATATCATTGAGTACATTCCACTGATACGGTATCATCTCTTTTCTTACAAGATTGCGATAATTTTTCCAGAAATCTTCTGTGATCTTAACGTTCATAATCCTTCTCCATATATGTCAAAAGGGCATATCCTTCGATACGCCCTCTGACTGAAATCATTATAAGTTAAAGTTTATTTATCCCAAAGCCTGTGAGGGCATTTTGAGCTTTTCATAGCAGCACGCAGTTCTACAAAACATCCACACGCCCTGCATGTACCTGCCAGAAGAGAATCACAATTTTCGCACTGAGTAAGTCTTTCGTCATAAACCCTGTCACTCGTGCGCTCATTTTTAGGAATCCCATCTATAAGCATCATGAAATTTTGACGGGTCTTCTCATCAGCCTGCTCATATGTCAGGCATCTTTTGCATTCTCTCAGCATACCTTCAAAGAAACGACAGACATTGCAGGAAGCTTAACTGTAATATGACCATTTGACTCAATCTTGAAGTCAGTATAGTCTGCAAGCTTAACCTTCTCTTTGTTTGTAAAGTCGTTGTGATCATGCATCTCACCTGTAAGAATTGATGCTTTTACTTCCTTAGCATTATATTCTACCGGAATTACATCGATAGTCTCATCCTTATCGTCAGATGCATTTACCAAAGTAATATTAAGTGATCCATCTTCTGAAATTGAAACAGACTGTGAGATTTCAGGTATCTTGTCTGTTTCTGTTCCGATTACTTCATTTTCAATATAGCTTGCAAGAAGTTCTGCATCCTGATGATCCTTATACATGTCAAATACATGATATGTAGGTGTAAGAAGCATATCTGCACCATCTGTAAGGATAACTGCCTGAAGTACATTTACAAGCTGTGCGATATTAGCCATCTGAACTCTGTCTGAGTGCTGGTTGAAGATATTAAGTGTCACACCTGCAACAATGGCATCTCTCATAGTGTTCTGCTGATAAAGGAAGCCAGGGTTTGTACCAGGCTCTACGCGGTACCATGTACCCCACTCATCAACGATGAGACCGATTCTCTTCTCAGGATCATACTGATTAATGATATCACCATGTCTTGTAATAAGCTCATCCATGTAATAAGCCTTACGGATCGTCTCATAATACTCATTTCTGTCGAAATCAAGTGCAGAGCCCTTATTCTCCCATCCGCCCGGATGAACATAGTAATGAAGGGAAATTCCGCTGATAAGATCAGCCGGATATGTTCCTGACTTGCCAATTGTCTTCATTGTGGTCTCTGTCCAGTTATAATCATCAACATTAGGACCACCCATGATCTTATACATCTTTTTATCTGTATAATTTCTGCAATATGTAGAATATCTTCTATATTCATTAGCATAATGCTCAGGGCGCATATTTCCGCCGCAGCCCCAGTTCTCGTTGCCTACGCCTATGAAATTAACATCCCAAGGCTCTTCATGACCATTTTTCTTACGAAGGTCAGCCATTGGAGATACTCCCTTAAAAGTAAGGTACTCTACCCACTCGCTCATTTCCTGTACTGAGCCTGAGCCAACGTTCATATTTACATATGTTTCGCATCCAAGCTGGCGGCAAAGTTCCATGAACTCATGTGTTCCAAAGCTATTATCCTCAACAACACCACCCCAGTGAGTGTTGATCATCTTCTTACGTGTTTCCTTAGGACCTATACCGTCCTTCCAATGATACTCGTCTGCAAAGCATCCGCCCGGCCAGCGAAGTACCGGAATCTTGATTTTTTTCAATGCTTCAACAACATCTGTTCTCATTCCGTTTACATTAGGAATATCAGAATTTTCTCCAACATAAAGGCCTTCATAGATACATCTGCCGAGATGCTCTGAAAAATGGCCATATATCTCTTTATTTATATGAGACTTTTTCTCTATTGTATTAATTACAAGTCTTTTCATTATAGATAATATCCTTTTCTTATTCTATAAATATAGCACTATGATATTTTATTGGGCCATGCCTGAGCATGACCCTCATTTTATTAGCCCTTTACAGCACCTGCTGTCATTCCGTCTACGATATATTTCTGGAAGATCAGGAAAAGTACAAGTATAGGAACGATAGCCATCATTGAACCAGCGATGAGCATATCATAGTTATTACCATATGGTGTAAGTAATGTATTAAGTCCAATAGTAAGTGTGAACTTAGAAGCACTTCTAAATACCATCAAAGGCCAGAGCATGTTATTCCATGAACCCATTGCGCAGAGGATAGCCATAGCTGAGAATGCAGGCTTTACGATAGGCATCATGATCTTAACTGCGATGAAGTATTCGTTTGCACCATCAATTCTTCCGGCATCGAGAAGTTCTTTTGGAAGAGACTTCATATACTGATGGAAGAAGAAAATGGTTGAAGGTGCGCAAAGACCCGGAAGCATTACGCCCCACATTGAGTCGATAAGATTCAATGCGATAACCTCCTTATAAAGAGGAAGCATAAGGATTTCAAAAGGAACCATCATTGTAGCGATTACAAGTACAAATATAACTCTCTGAAGTTTGAACTCATACATGCTTATCGCATATGCAACAAAGTAACAGATAATAAGTGTAAGTACTACTGTTGTAACTGTGAGCAACATTGAATTCTTAAACCACATCCAATATTTCATGGCATCAGGTCTGCCGCTGAAAAGGTAATTGTAGTTGTTAAGATTCATTGTGCTTATATCAAAACTGATACTAAGTCCTCTTCTTATCAGTTCACGACCCGGTCTGAATGAAGCAATGAGACCAGCCAGAAGAGGGAAAACAATTATAGCACTAAGTATGAAGAAAAATGCTGTTGCAAAGAATGTACCGATAGATCTTTTGACTTTCATTCCACCTTCAGTCTTCGAAACATTCTTTGCTGTAACTTCTTCAGCATTAAGAGTCTTTACCATATCAGTCTTCCTCCTTCTTAAGAGTACCGTTGAAGAACAACTGTATAAAGTTAATAGCAAGGCCAATAACCATAAGAACTACACCTACAGCACATGCATATCCCATATCATTCTTCTCAATTCCTCGTTTATACAGGTATCCTACGATCGTAAGTCCGATATTGTTTGGTGAGCTGTTGCCTGACCATAACATGAAACTCTCAAGGAACATTGAAAGACCTGCATAAATAGTGATAGTAAGTACATAGATTGATGTTGGTTTGATAAGCGGGATTGTTATGAACTTAAACTTCTGCCATGTTGTCGCACCATCGATATCAGCTGATTCATAAAGTGACTTATCAATTGACTTAAGACCTGAGAGGAAATAAAGCATATTTACTCCGGTCCATCTCC
The DNA here is from genome assembly GCA_900114405.1 of Lachnospiraceae bacterium KH1T2. Lineage (GTDB taxonomy): Bacteria > Bacillota > Clostridia > Lachnospirales > Lachnospiraceae > NK4A144. Next base: position 161,004 of record FOSY01000005.1, read on the forward strand.
AACAGCAAAGGAGCAGAAGTGCAATTTCTGATGTCCACTTAACCTTAAGCCACTTCATTGTAGGCATATTCAGCATAGTCATGATCACATTAAGCTGACCTGTCTTGTACTCTGAGAACATAAGTCTGAAAAGAGTACCGGAAATAACTACAGATGTAAGTGCCGGAATGTAAAGTACAGCCTTCCATACACCCTTTGCTTTGACAAGTCTTGAATCCATAAGCACTGCAAAAAGAAGTGGGAATGGGATCAAAAGAATACATGTAAAAATCATATACTCAAAACTGTTAAGTACTGCTATGTGGAATACACCATCTTTTAATAACTTTAAGTAATTTTTTGCTCCTATGAACTTTGTTGTGACAGCTCCTATATCCTGAAAGCTCATGATTATTGCACTGATCAAAGGATAGATCCAAAAAATCACAAAGCTAAGTAGGAATGGAAGTGCAAATACATAAGGTGCGGTTTTCTCAGAACAAAGAAATTTTTTAACTTTCATCGCACTTTTTCTCCTTTTTACTTCACTTGAAATAAGATAACCGCAGGGCGTTGCTGCCCTGCGGCCCTCTCAATTAAAACATATAAGTTTTCAATTACTCATCGAGCTCGATTGCCTGCTGAGCCTCTGAAAGTGCATCATCTACGTTTGCACCATTCTCAAGAACTTCATTGAGTGTTGTTGTACACATCTGCTCATTGATAGTCGGGCTGATCTTTACTGTCATAATTGTACCGATCTGATCCTTGATGCTGTTAAGTACATCATATGGATAGTTGCGGAAGAATGTGTTGTAGTAGTTAGAATCATCATGTGCAAAAGCTTCATCTTCCCAAAGCGATGTATTACATACATCAAATCCAAGATCCTCCCAGATGAGCTTCTCACCTTCAGGAGACATCTTTGCAAAGCAAAGGAAATCAGCTGCAAGCTTCGGATCTGAAGACTGCTGTGTAACTACTGTACCTGTACCACCGATACCTACTGAACAATTCTGACCAGCTTCAAATACAGGACACTTTGTGATATACCAGTTACCCTTTTCATCAGGCATGTAGTTCTTAAATCTGCTCATGTACCACAGAGCCTTAGGGAATGAAACAATATTGTGGTCAAGGATATTCTGATAGCCGGCTTCAAGATCTACATGTCCATCAGGTGAAACCTCTGCGATCTTATCGTTGAGCCATGACTGCTGCATGTTAAGCATCTTCTTAACAGACTCAAGCTCTACATTTGCTTTGCCATCAAATCCACCTGTCCAATCATCGCCATACTCAGCCATTGCAAGCCAGAGCCAGTCTGTTCCGCCTGTATCAACAGATGTGAAGTACTTTCCGTCCTGACCAACTGCTTCAACATACTTCTTACCAAGTGCTGTATAATCATCCCATGTAACTACATTATCAACATCTTCCTGAGTGATGCCATACTTCTCAAGTTCTGCCATGTTCCAGTACATTACAGTTGCACCAACATGGAAAGGAGCACCATACTGCTTGCCGTCCTCGCCCTTGTATGCATCAAGTCTTGACTGAAGCATATCACCGGCATATGGAGTCATTGACTCATCAAGTGGATACAACCACTGATCAACACCTTCATATACATTTGGAACCTGACCCATCTCTACATCACAAAGATCCGGTGCGCCTGAACCTGTCTGAAGAGACATAATGAGCTTCTGATGCATATCTGAATATGGATATGTAGTGAATGTGATCTGAATCTGACGATCCGGATTCTGCTCATTCCACTTTTCAAGCATTGATGCATAGAATGTGTTGTGAGCCTCTACGAAAGACCACATCTGCATCTTTGTTCCATCTTCAGGACCTACTGTTGTAACAGCTTCAGGTTCTGCCTCTGTGCTCTCTGCTTCTTCGCCTGCTTCCTCGGCGCTTCCTGTACCTTCCTCAGCAGCTCCGTCTGTAACTGCTGACCCCTCAGGTGCGTTTACTGAACCGCAGCCTGCAAGAAGTGTAACTGACATTGCTGCGCTTATTAATACGCTTACCAGTTTCTTCTTCATTTAGAAACCTCCTTAAATTTTGCCAAAACTCGCCTGCACAATATTATTTAATATGTACCCAAATTATTTAGTTATTTCGAAAATTATTCGAGTGTCGCAATCAAACTTTTTTGTGCAACATGTTGAGTTTTTTGCGTTTCTTTTTCAATTTCTATAGTCAATATACTACTTTGGTTTGTACCTGTCAATATACAATTTAGTTTTTTCTAAAATATATTTGCATTATCTAAAATTAAATTGAAACTAATCGACAGATGCTTTATAATCATTTATAAAGGACAACTCTAAATAGCTTTGATAATAGGTTTTACTGAATGTTTGGTTTTTTCTAAATCATTGCTGTTCTATATAATATAAAGCGAAATATATAATATTAATATCAAACTGGAGGACATATAAATGATTCACTTAAAATCTGTCGAGGAAGGCCGCGAGATATTTAAGGCGCTCGGTTCAGATATTCGTATAGAAATAATAAAAACACTTCTTGACAATGACCATATGAATATGAATGAGCTTGCATCACATCTTAAAATTACAAATGGTGCACTTACAAGCCATATAAAGAAGCTTGAAGAATGTGGAATCGTATCTACTTCTCAGGAAGCTTCAGGACACGGTAATCAAAAGATTTGCTCAGTTCATCTAGACTCTATCCTGATCGATTTCAAGGGCAACGAAGTCGAGGATAAAAATGTATATCGTTCACATATAAGCATTGGGCAATATGGCGAATATGATGTATATCCTACATGCGGACTGGCTTCTTCAAAATCACTTATTGGTGAAGTTGACGATGCAAGATATTTTGCACATCCCGACAGAGGCTCTGCAGACATTCTCTGGTTTACACATGGCTATGTAGAATACATTGTCCCAAACTTTATCCCTTCTGATCAGAAGATCGACCAGATTTCATTTTCAATGGAATTAAGCTCAGAAGCTCCGGGCTGCAATGACAACTGGCCAAGTGACATTCATTTCATGCTTAATGGAAAGCCTATTGGAATGTGGACCTCTCCCGGTGATTTTGGCGGCACAAAGGGAATATTCACACCTGAATGGTGGTACCCGAACTGGAATCAGTATGGACTCTTAAAGAATCTTGTTATAAACCACAATGGTACATATATAGACGGACTGCGAATTTCCGACGTTACTATAGACAACTTTGAATTAAACTATAAAAGTCAGGTTCGTTTAAGACTTTCCGTCCCTGAGGACGCTACACATGTAGGCGGTCTCACAATATTTGGAAAGTCCTTCGGAAATTACCGTCAGGACATAGATGTTGCGATCTACTACTCTCCTATTAACAGCTGATATTTACACCTTTGTCTTAATCTTTATAAAACACTGCAATAGATGGGGCTGCCACCACGTGGCACCCCTTTTTTAGTTATTTTTAATGTTTCTTTATTACATTCACGATTTGTCAATTCTCATAAATCATATTTCATTTTTCTTATACACACCTTGCCTCATTTTCTTTTTTCAAGCCATATCATTTTAGTACATTTAAACAAATGCTCCCCTTTGATATTTTTTTATCTTCTATATATTCAGCAAGTCATAGATTTTTGCAGCAAAGCTTCAAAAATCCCGCAAACAAGCCATTTAAATGCAGCTACGCTGCGGGCTTGTTTGCCGCTTGTTTTTTTGCTTTCAGACGGAACCCCCAGTAAATGCGTGTTCCTGTAATTTACGTACAAGAATTCATACATTATTTTTTATAACAAAATTTAAAAAGGGGGTTCACTTTTTATTTTGTATACAGTATACTTAACAACATATTTTTGTTGAGCATCAAACACATCTATAATTTGATGATGATTTACATTAGAAACTATGATTAAGTAAGGAGAAAAAATGAGCAAAAAAGTTTTAATTGTTGATGACGCATCTTTCATGAGAACAATGCTTTCAGGAATACTTAAGGCCGGTGGCTATGAAGTAGTCGGAGAAGCATCAAACGGCAAAGAAGCAGTTACCCAGTATAAAGCTTTACAGCCCGACCTCGTAACTATGGATATAACAATGCCTGAGATGGACGGCCTTGAAGCACTCAAAGCCATTAAAGCTGAAGATCCTTCTGCAACAGTTATCATGTGCTCTGCAATGGGTCAGCAGGCAATGGTTATCAGCGCTATCAAGAATGGCGCAAAGGATTTCATCGTTAAGCCTTTTGACGCAGAACATGTCATCGCATCTGTAAGCAAGCAGATCGGTTAAAAAAAGAAAGCTGATGCAACTATTGGCAATGCATCAGCTTTCTTTTTAGTTCTTTTTAAAATATCTAACCGCCCATATCGTTTCATTCGATGCAGCTCCTGAAAAGCACATGCAGTCATTTCCGGCTTCATCCTGCATCTCAACGATCACGCCTTTATATTCTTTATCATCGGTAAACATCGATACATATGGTGTGCCATTCTTCACAACCAATTTTCCTTTTCTGGCTCCATCCATCGTGCCGTCAGATTCAACTTTTATTTTCTCGCACTCATGAACTTTTCTTGAAATATCTGTCCCATGGTCAACAAGGTAGTAGATCCCGGAAACTTCTTCCTGCGCAAAGCCAGCTTCATCAAGACTTTCTCCTGAGGTTGCGAAAGGTGCTGCAACAAGCCAGTTATCTTCATTCCTAAAAAGCTGATGAACTCTTGGCTCATGGTTTTCCCTGCCATTTTTGAATCTCTGATGATATACCATATATAACTTACCATCACTATCAATAAAAGCAGAATTATGTCCGCTCGCCATATAAGTGTAGGTCAATGAAGGAAATGTATAATTTCCGATCATTTTAAGCCCAAACTTAGAATGTTCAAGTACCTTTCCAGGGGTGTTATTATTCATGTCTTCATAAGGTCCATCTATATTCCTCGACCTGTAAAGCCTGATCTGATATCCGCCTTTCGCATTCAGCTCACCATATGAAACAAAGAGGTAATAGTAGTCACTTACGTCATCATAGAGGATATACGGTCCTTCTATCGAATTATGACCACCTCCGAGCAGATGCTTACCATAGTAAGCATCTATTTCCTCTTCCTTATTTTCTTTTGGATGCTTCAAAAGACCTGTTTTTTCGTCCAACTGCAGAATAAATATGCCGCCTGACCACGAGCCATATACCATCCACATTTTACCGTCTTTATCATACAGGACACACGGGTCAATGCAGTTTGGCCACTTTTGATTATCATAGTCATTTTCCGTCAAATAATCTTTAAGCTCCGATTTATCATGGTATTTAAGGAAATCAGTATTGTAAACCGTCCTATTATTAAAGCCCGAATCAAGCAGTCTGTCCATAAATTTATAAGGGCCTGTGATCTTATCAGCTACCGCATAGCATAGCGAGGATTTTTTATATGTTGATGTAGTGCAAAAATACATAACATATTTTTTCATTTCTTTATTATATATAACATCCGGTGCCCAGACCGAATATCCGTTTTCATGATTTCTGCCTACAAACGAAAATGCTCCAAGATCTCTATTAAGAAGATTGCTGAAGAGCTTATTATCTTCACTCACCCCTTCAAAGAGCTGCTTCCATTTTCTAAGGTCAAGCGATTCCGCAGCCGTCATATGTGTTCCGAATATATAATAGCGGCCATTTTCCACAAAAATACTTGGATCATGCACAGATGCACCCGCCGTGAATCCGCCTCTATTCTCATATATCTCAGATTCCGACATATCTCTTCGGTGCACATTGATTTTTTTCACCGATGCCATATTACATCCTTCCAAAAGTACTATTGCAGCTATTATAAAAGCCACACGCCCTATTTTCATCCATTTAAGCTCCTCTATTACAGATTGAACACAGGGAATCCTCCGTCATCCCATTTTACTTTTAAAAGCATTGTGTGTCTGTTTGGATCATAAAGCGGATCTTCGCAAATAAGCTTGTCAGTCGTTCTGGCATGAAATACCATTATATCGTTGCCGTCTTCATCAGTTGTAAAGCAGTTATGTCCCGGTCCATAGATCTTTTTTGAAATATCTGATTTAAGTACAGGATTACGAAGCTTTCTCCAGCTCTGTGGATCGAGCACATCTGAATCCTCATCAGCAACAAGCATTCCTACGCAGTATGCAGGACTTGTATCAGATGCACTGAATGTAAGGAAGAGTTTTCCATCGTGATGTATAACTGATGGTCCTTCATTTACCCAAAAACCATGTCTTTCCCAACTGTAGTCAGGAGTAGCAAGTAAAACCTGTGCTGTTTCAAGCTCATTCGCGCTCTTCATCCTGGCAATGTAGAGATTAGATATCTGCTTACCAACGCTGACTTTCTCAGCCCATACATAATACAAGCTGCCCTTATTTTCAAATACTGTCGCATCAAGAGAAAATGCTCTAAATGAGAACTCATCATCAGGTGCCGCATTCATTTTTCCAAGCTCAACCCATTCATCATTCATCGGGTCGTCACCACAGCATTTAAGTACATAAGGACGAAGCGCCCAGATATCATCTTTGTCACTTGCAGCAAAATACATGTACCAGCCGCCAAAAAGATAATGAAGCTCAGGTGCCCATACATTACAGCTCATTATTCCGGACTCGTGCTTTTTCCAGATCGTCTTTTCCTCAGCATCTTTAATACCTTCAAGACTATCTGCGCAGCGAAGCACAACTCTGTCATACTCAGGCACTGAAGCCGTAAAATAATATTTGCCATTCTCTGCGTGTAAAATAAAAGGATCCGCTCTCTGTGGTATCCATTCTTCAGCATAATTTAACATAATCCACACCTCATTATTATAGTTTAATTTTGAAACAGATATCAATGATCTGCTTTTTAGTATATTTAGACTCTTCTAAAAATACTTTAGATTTAACTAAAATAATATAACAAGGTTGTATAGATTTCAAGACTTTCATAACATCTTTTTCAAGTTATTTCCCTAAATCAGGCAAGATTACAAATCATCCTGTTTTTTACTTTTATTTAAAATATCGCGAATTTACGCTATATTTTTTAGTTAATTGTAAAATATTTAACTTTTATCGTAATAATATGAAATTGAAATTTTGTTTTTCAGTAAGTACAATAGGCATCGGTTGACAAATAATTAACAGAGTTTGGTGCACAGCAATGCACTAGAGGAGGGCCTATGGCAAACGACGTAAACGTCGAAGAGAAGGGACCTATTACTGATTCACTTCTCGAAAAAATGAATAAATTCTGGAGAGCATCTAACTATCTCTCTGCTTGTCAGCTTTACCTCTTAAAGAATCCACTTCTTAAAGAGCCGCTGACAAATGATATGGTCAAAAAAAAGATTGTTGGACATTGGGGTACTGTTCCGGGTCAGAACTTTATCTTTGTTCATCTTAACCGCGCTATAAAAAGATACGATCTCGATATGATCCTGCTTTCAGGTCCAGGACATGGCGGAAACTTCTTTATCGCTAATGACTATCTTGATGGTTCATATTCAGAAATTTACCCAAATATTTCAGAAGATCTCGACGGAATGCAGAAACTTTTCAAGCAGTTCTCATTCCCAGGAGGAGTTCCAAGCCACTGCGCACCTGAAACACCGGGTTCTATCCACGAAGGCGGAGAGCTTGGCTATTCACTGGCTCATGGCTTTGGTGCTGTATTTGATAATCCTGATCTTATCGCTACAGTAGTTGTTGGAGATGGCGAGTCAGAGACAGGTCCGCTTGCTACTTCATGGCAGTGCAATAAGTTCCTTAACCCTAAAAATGATGGTGCAGTTCTTCCTATCCTCCATCTTAATGGTTACAAGATTGCAAACCCGACTATCTTTGGAAGACTTTCTCATGAAGAACTCACAGACTTCTTCCATGGTACAGGTTGGGAGCCATATTTCGTCGAGGGTGATGACCCTATGACAATGCACCGCAAGATGGCTGAGACAATGGATATCGTCATCGAGAAGATCAAAGCCATCCAGAAGCACGCAAGAGAAACCGGCGATATGACACGTCCGGTATGGCCTATGATCGTCCTTCGCACTCCTAAGGGATGGACAGGACCTAAGGTTGTTGACGGCAACCGCATCGAGGGCAACTTCCTTGCACATCAGGTACCAATCATGATGGATAAGCCTGAGCACCTTCAGATGCTTTCTGATTGGCTCCACAGTTACCATGCTGAAGAGCTCTTTGACGAAAATGGTAAATTTGATCCTGAACTCAAGGCACTTGCACCAACAGGTGACAGAAGACTCGGTGCTAATCCACATGCTAACGGCGGTAAGCTCCTTCGTGACCTTCGTCTTCCGGACTTCAGAGATTACGAATTTAAGATCGGTGAGCATGGTTCAAAAGAAGGACAGGATACAACAGTTCTTGGCAACTTCGTCCGCAATATCTTTAAGCTTAATGCAGATGCAAAGAACTTCCGTATATTCTCTCCTGATGAGAATAACTCAAACCGTTTCAATGCAGTATTTGAGGCAACAAACAGAAGCTGGAATGCTGAAAAACACGACGATGATGACTGCCTTGCAGCAGATGGGCGTGTTATGGACTCAATGCTTTCAGAGCATATGTGTGAAGGATGGCTTGAAGGATATCTTCTTACAGGACGTCATGGTTTCTTTGATACATACGAAGCATTCTCACGTATCATAGATTCAATGGTCGCACAGCATGCAAAGTGGCTTAAAGTCTGCAATCAGCTTCCTTGGAGAGCAAGAATTGCTTCACTTAACCTCCTTATGTGCTCTACAGTATGGCAGCAGGATCATAATGGATTTACACATCAGGATCCGGGTCTTATGGACCACATTGCAAATAAGAAGGCAGACGTTGTACGTCTTTATCTTCCACCTGATGCAAACACTCTTCTTTCTACATTTGATCACTGCATCAGAAGTAAGAACTATGTAAATGTTATCATCGCAAGTAAGCATCCTCGTCCACAGTGGCTTTCAATGCCTGAAGCAGTTAAGCACTGCACACAGGGTATCGGCATCTGGGATTGGGCTTCAAACGATCAGGGTCAGGAACCTGATATCGTATTTGCCTGCGCAGGTGAAACACCTACACTTGAAGCACTTGCAGCTGTTTCAATACTTAATAAAGAACTTCCTGATCTCAAGATCAGATTTATAAATGTAGTCGACCTCTTCAAGCTTCAGCCGAAGAACGAGCATCCACACGGTCTTTCAGATGCCGAGTATGATATGCTCTTTACTGCCGACAAGCCTGTTATCTTCAACTTCCATGGCTATCCGGCACTTGTACACGAGCTTACATATCGCCGTCACAACAACCGTCTCATGCATGTACGCGGCTATCACGAAGAAGGTACTATCACTACTCCATTTGATGTTCGTGTACAGAACGGTATCGATCGTTTCCATCTGGTAAAGGATGCGCTTAAGTTCCTTCCTCAGCTTGGAAATAAGGGTGCTTTCCTGTATCAGAAGATGAACGACAAGCTCGTTGAGCATAAGCAGTATATCCAAGAGTACGGTCAGGATCTTCCTGAAGTTGCTCAGTGGAAATGGGAAGACAAATAACTTAATTTCTTTTCCAGGCATTAATTACCAAAATCCTTTTATTAAATACAAATCCCCCAAAAAATAAATTGTCCGGTTATAAGTGAAAACTTATAGCCGGACTTAACTTTTGAAGTCAAAATCACAAATATATTAACTTTAAGAATTTATATATTTTTCTGCATATGCCGCATACAGCGCAGCGCCTATCGTAAGTGCATCTTCATCAATATCAAAGTTATCTGTATGATATGGATTTCTGGTATTCTCTTTATCTGCATTCCCCGTACCAAGGTATACATATACTCCCTGACATTCCTTTTGATATTCGCAAAAATCATCACCCGAAAGATATATCTCTCTGTCGGTCTTTACATGACCTTTCCCAAGTACATCATCGATAACCTCAACAGCTTCATCACAGATGTCTGCCGGGTTTATCAAAACCGAGGCGAAATCTTCCCACACTACTTCTGCCTTGCCGCCATACAGCCTCGCTATGGAATTTGCAGTTTCCTCTACAAGACCATTTACTTTTTTCCTGTTCTCTTCTGAAATATTTCTTGTAGTACCTTCGAGCTGTGCATTGCCTGCAATAATATTGTAGCCTGTGCCGGCTTCAAGCTTTCCAACTCCAATGACAACCGGCTCCAGCGGCGAGGTCATACGTGATACTATCCCTTGAAGTGCAACGACGATTTGAGAAGCAATATACAAAGCATCTACGCCCTTCGATGGATTGCAGACATGTGCCGACTTTCCCTCTATATTGATCGTAAAGTGGTCTACACTCGCATTATTTATACCTTTTTTAACTCCTACGATACCGGTACCAAGATCAGGCGCACAATGTATTCCAAACACCCTCGCTGCATCTCCCAATGTTTCTGATCTTCGTTCTGTATAAAGCTTTCCGCCTTTGCCTATCTCTTCTGCCGGTTGAAAAAGGAATCTTACTTCACCTTTAAGTTCATCCCTCTTAGCCGCCAAAAGTTTCGCTGCACCAAGCAGCATGGCGGTATGTGCATCATGACCGCACGCATGCATAACACCATCATTTTGCGATCTATAAGGCACATCATTTTTTTCATAAATCGGCAGCGCATCTATATCAGCTCTCAACGCAGCAACTCGACCTGATGCTTCTTTGCCTCTTAATATGCCTATCACTCCGGTTTCCGTTGCCCTCTTATGCTCAATTCCAAGCTCATCGAGCTCTTTTTCTATTTTTTCTGAAGTCAAAAACTCTTTTAGCGAAAGTTCCGGATTCGCATGAAAATAACGCCGCAGGCCAACTACATACTCTTTTATCTTTTCAGCATCACTCAGATATGTGTTCATTTAAAATATTCCTTCGAAATTTCTATATTTTTCCTTATGCCTTCACAGCAATCATGAAATCTGCTTTTTTCCCTGTCATTCAAAGGAATCTCGATAACCTTTTCGACTCCATTTCTGCTTAACCTTACAGGAACTCCGGCAAAAAGCCCTCTCTCACCAAATTCGCCGTCAAGTTCCGCACTTGCAGGAACTATAAGCTTCTCATCATATCTTACTGCTTTTACAAGCCTGTACGCAGTTGAAGCTATCGCATATTCTGTGCAATATTTACCGTTGTAAGTTACCCAGCCACCCTCTCTTGCTTCCTTTTCAATCTCATCCTCATCAAATACTATCGAGCTGTCACTTTTTAATAATTCACTAAGCGGCTGACCATTAAAATTCACAGCAGACCATGCTGCTATCTGTTCATTTCCATGCTCTCCAAGCATATACGCAGATATCGAATGTACATCTATGTCTGTTTTCTCCGATATCCTTAATTTAAGCCTTGCACTGTCAAGTCCTGTACCCGTACCAAATACACGTCCCTTCGGCAATTTTAATATATCATTCAGCCACTTGGTTATAATATCGCAAGGATTCGAGATATTGATCAGCACGCCTGCAAAGCCTGTTTCTTTAAGCCTTTGTGCAAAAGTAAACAGCGCATGCATGTTGAACTCCATCTCTGATAGCCTTGTATGCGTACCTTTAAGCGCGATTATATTCCCCACAGAAATCACTATAACATCTCTGTCACCAAGGTCCTCTATCTCTCCTACCTTGATATTTACACTATGCGGCAAAAACTCCGATGCATCCAGCACATCCTGCCTCTCCGCCTGTACCTTTGCTTTATTTTCTTCAAGATCAACTAAAACAAAATCATCCGCTACACCATTCATAGCCAATGTATATAACACATGTGCGCCGACATGCCCAATTCCGATTATTCCCACTTTAAAATCTGACATTTTCCCACCTTCTTATCTGCGCCTGATCTTCTGATGAATACTTTCAAGTCGTTCTAATGCACTTATCAGGGTTTCATCTTTTTTAGCAAAATGAAATCTTATCAAGTGATTCACATTTTCATGGAAGAAGCTTGATCCGGGCACTGCACCTACACCTACCTTCTCTGCAAGATCTGTGCAAAATTCCAGATCACTCTCATAATTCCACTCGGATATATCCACAAGCACATAATATGCCCCCTGAGGTTTATAGTACTTCAAGCCTGCATTTTCAAGCCCTGAGCAGAAAAGCTCTCTCTTTTTAGTATACATTTCCAAAAGGTCATCATAGTACTTTTGTCCAAAATTCAGCCCTGTAACTACTGCTTCCTGTAATGGTGCTGCTGCACCAACTGTCAGAAAATCATGCACTTTCTTTATTCTCTCAGTTATTTCCTCTGGTGCTATCGTATATCCAAGCCTCCATCCTGTGATCGAGTATGTTTTTGAAAGCGAGCCAGTACTGATCGTTCTTTCTCTCATTCCGGGGAGCGATGCCATGTAGATCATTTTGTTTGGTGCATATACTATATGCTCGTATACCTCATCAGTAACCACATATGCATCATATTTCTTTACAATGTCAGCTATAAGTTCCATCTCCTGATACGTGAAAACTTTTCCGGAAGGATTGGATGGGTTACAGAGTATAAGCGCTTTTGCCCCATCTCTAAAAGTCTGCTCAAGAACCTGCGGATCAAATGTAAAAGCCGGCGGTTTAAGCGGGACATATATTGGTTCTGCTCCCGACAGTATCGCATCTGCTCCATAATTTTCATAAAAAGGTGAAAAAACTGCGATTTTATCGCCAGGATTGCATATGGTCATCATTGCTGCCATCATTGCCTCAGTACCGCCGCAAGTGATGACCACTTCTTTTTCCGGGTCGATCTCGATCCCCATAAGCAAAGACTCTTTCTTTGCAAGTGCTTTTCTGGTATTTTGCGCACCCCATGTTATGGAATATTGATGATAATCTTCATGAGAAACTTCTCTGAGTCTTTTTAAGACTTCTTCCGGGGGCTCGAAATCCGGAAAGCCCTGTGAAAGATTTATAGCTCCGTATTTATTTGAAACACGAGTCATTCTTCTGATTACTGAATCTGTAAAATTTTCTGTCCTTTTAGATAATGATCTCATCTTTCTCACCTTCAATGTGTGCTTTTTTTGGCAATTGTATCGCCCACCAGCTGCAATAAGCTCACAGCGATCACAAGTATAACGACCGTTGCCCACGTTATGTCCTTCATATTCCTGTCATGTCCATATCTGATGGCAAAATCACCAAGACCGCCTGCACCTACAACTCCAGCCATCGCAGTTAACCCCAACAGGCTTATTGCAGTTATCGTAGTCGCCCTTGCCAGCTGGCCTGCGCTTTCTCTCAGATAAACCCGCGTGATGATCTCGAAATTTGAAAGTCCCATCGACTCTGCAGCTTCTACAAGTCCCGGCTGAACCTGTGCCAAAGCTGACTGAACCTGCCTTGTAAAAAAGGGCACAGAACCAAACACAAGAGGTACGATAGCCCCCTGTATATTTATCGCCGTTCCCATTATTGCTCTAGAAAGCGGCATAAGAGCTGTAAGCAATATGATAAATGGTATAGACCTGAAAAGATTTGTGACAGCATCTAATATTTTGAAAACCGGCTTATTTTCACAAATGCCGCCTTCCCTTGTCACCGTTAAGATTATTCCAAATGTAAAGCCCAGAACAAATCCTATTCCACCTGCCCATAATTCCATGATGATCGTATCAACTATTGCCTGCAAAAATTCATACCATTTATCAATAAGATTAGGCATAAAACTAGTAAGGATTTCTTGCATCTTTTATAACCTCCACACCGACATGTCTATCTCTAAGATATTGAATGGCTTCATCAATTTTTATCGATTCCCCACTGAACTTTACAACTGTACCGCCCACCGGCGATCCAGACACTATTTCAACATCAGCTAAAAGGATGTTCAAGTTCACATCAAACTTTTTAGTAACAGTGGAGATCAGTGGCTCTGACACTTCTTTTTGAATATAGGTAAGTCTCGTAAGTACTTCTCCATCGGCAGGAGAGATTCCATTTATATCGTCTTTCAATATCTCATCTAATTTATATAGATTTGAAGTCGTTTTTATAAAATCTTTTGTCAGCGAATGCTTAGGGTTTGCAAATATGTCAAAAACATCACCCTCTTCAACCACTTTTCCATTTTCCATTACTGCTATCCTGCTGCATATTCGCTTGATAACATCCATTTCATGCGTGATCAGCACAATTGTTATTCCAAGTTTTTCATTAAGATGTTTCAAGAGTTTGAGTATAGACTCAGTAGTCTGCGGGTCAAGCGCACTGGTTGCTTCATCCGAAAGCAGTATCTTCGGATCATTCGCCAAAGCTCTTGCGATAGCTACCCTTTGCTTCTGACCACCTGACAACTCCGAAGGATACGCATTTTCTTTATCCGAAAGCTCAACTAAATTCAGCAGTTCTCGCACCTTTTTCTGTATTTCCTTCTTTCCAAGCCCGCTTTTTTTAAGTGGAAAAGCAACATTTCCAAAGACTGTTCTCGATGGCATCAGATTAAAATGCTGAAATATCATTCCTATCTTTTTGCGTTCACTTCTTAATTCTTTATGCGAAAGCTTCAAAAGATCTACACCATCAATCTTCACTTCTCCCGAAGTCGGCTTTTCAAGCAGATTTATGCACCTTACAAGTGTCGATTTACCGGCTCCTGAAAAACCTATTATTCCATATATTTCACTATCTCCTATGGTTATAGAAACGTTTTTCAAGGCTTCGACTTCTTTTTCCTTATCATCTTTAAATGTTTTAACTATGTTTCTAAGTTCTATCAACCCTTATCTCCTAAACTCTGCAAGTTTATCCTCATCCCAGCCAGCCTTTATAAAGTATCCGTCGAAAGTATCATTAAATACCTTCTCGGTCTCATCTGATTGAAATGCCTCAACCACCTTATCATAAGCTTCGAGAAGCTCAGGGTTTGAAAGATCCTCCGTCCTTGCTGCAATCAGATTCCAATACTGTTCTTCATCAAGAACGCTATCCTTATAAATTGCATCTTCTGTTTTAATCCCAAAATCAAGAGCATAATTTCCATTGATGATCGCAGCTGTCACATCCGGAAGCGTTGAAGGAATCGTATTTGCAGCAATCTCTTTGATCTCAACCTTCACATTATATTTTTCTATATCTTCAAGAGTAGGATTAAAATTATCGTTGTCCTTAAGTGCAATGACATTTGCGGCTTCCAAAACTTTCAAAGCTCTGCCTTCATTTGTAGGATCGTTCGGTACAGCAATCGTATCTCCATCTTTAAGCTCATCCACCGATTTGATCTTCTCTGAATAAAGATTCAAAGGAATGATAAAGGTGTTTCCAATGTTAGTGATATCATAACCATATTGATCTATCTCTGACTGCAGATATATCTGATGCTGAAATGAATTTAAATCTATCTCACCGTTTGCTAATGCATTATTTGGTGTCACATAGTCTGAAAACTGAACAATTTCAAGATTGATCCCTTCATCCGCAAGTTTTTCTTTTGCGCTCTTCCAAAGATCATCATATATCGATCCAACTACTCCAAGTTTTATATCAATAGTTTTTGCTTCTGATGCAGTTTCTGTCGTTTCTGCACTCGAAGTTTTCTGTTCCTCACCGGACTGTACTTTATCAGCCGATGCATCTGCCTTTGAACCACATGCTGTAAGCACGCTTAAGGAAGCTATTGTAAGTAATGCAGCAATAATTGTCTTTTTCATATCTCATCCTCCTCGCAATCTTTCGATTTGTTGTGTATATCCTATCACGCAAGTAGGAATTAGTATAATAGGCAAATATTATACTCAGTGATAAATTTCACTTATCACAAAAAAGTCAAAAAAAATGAGTGCCATTGCTGACACTCAATCTTTAAGATATTTACTTTCAATCACCCTGTACGTTATCAAAAACGTATGCACTATAATCCTTTGAAGCTTCATTTGTAAGGAAGTTATTCTTTTCCATAAATGATGCAAACTCAACAACTCCGCCTGTCTTTACTGAGAAGTTAACGCCATCTCTTCCAAGCCAGTCCTTTACTGTATCGGTATCCTTATCATTTACCTCTGCAAGTATCTCTGCAGCCTCATCAGGGTTCTCTTTAATGAATTCCATTGCTTCCTCGGTAGCTTTAACTACAGCATTATAAAGCTCTGGCTTTTCATCATGAAGTTTCTCTGAAGCAAGACCTACGATAAATGAATTTCCTTCAGGCCATACTTCATTAAAATTATAAACCTCGTGAAGGCTCTCATCGTCATCTTCCTGGAAAGTATAAGGCGCAGATGTAAGATGTAATGCCACACTTCCTGAAAGAAGCGAAGACATTCCATCAGGATGAGCCATTGCCGCAAGATTATTGTCTAATGCGTGTGCATCACCAAATTCTTTATCACATGCCATAGCAAGAAGAATATGCTGAAAACTTCCGATATTCACGATTGCTATCTGATCAGAGCTTGTTATATCTTTCAGTGAATTGATATTTTCTTTATTTGTGTAGAGCTTATTTGGCATAGATGAAATATTATCGTAAATCTTATAGCCAACACCAGATGTGATGCCTGTAATAGCAGGTCCAAGTCCCATTGCACCAACATCAAGCTTTCCTGAAGCAAAAGCCTCATTTATCGCAGAGCCGGAATTTAACGTACTCCACTCTACCTTTACATCTCCATCATAATTTTTCTCTATCAGTCCCTTTGCCTGCATGATCGCATATGGCGCATATGAAAGTCCATACTGCATTGCAACCTTGATCGTTTCTGTATTTCCTGAAGCCGCAGACGAATTAACTGCAGCTTTTGAATTTGATCCGCATGCCGAAAGCGATACTGCAAGTGCTGCAGAAACAATTATTGCCGTAATTTTTTTCATTGAAATCATTTTATTTCTCCCTCTTTTATAATGCATCCTCAAATTTTCTCCAAAGCTCACCATATCCGGGTGAATCCGGTGTAACCGGCTTTGGTATAGGATTTTCCATATCTATCTTAACTTCACCATGCGACGACATAAGCATGACTCTTGTGCCCAAAACCAATGCCTCCTGAATATTGTGCGTGATGAAAATAACTGTAAGATGTTCGTTTTCTGCAATCTTATGAAGCTCTCTCTGAAGCTTATTTCTCGTCATTGCATCAAGTGCCGCAAACGGCTCGTCCATCAAAATGATCTTTGGTCTGAGCGCAAGTCCTCTGGCTATCGCAACACGTTGCTTCATTCCACCGCTCAACTGATGCGGATAATAGTCTTCGTAGCCGGAAAGTCCTATAAGTTCGAGCTGCTTTTTAACGATTCTGTCAAGCTCAGCCTTATCTTTGATTCCCTGCTTTTTCAGCGGAAATTCTATATTTCCTCTGACTGTTTTCCATGGATAGAGCTGATCAAAGCTCTGAAATACCATTATCCTGTCAGTTCCCGGCTTTGTGACTTTCTCGCCTTCTACAAAGATCTCTCCCTGATATTTTTCAAAACCGCAAATACATCTGATAAGTGTTGTCTTTCCACAGCCCGAAGGTCCAAGGATACTTAGAAAATCCCCCTCCTTAAGAGTAAGGTTCATATCACTTATGACATTATTTGTACCCTGCGAATCATTGTATGATTTAGATAAATTTTTTATTTCAAGTATATTCTCAGTTGCCATTCTTAATAATTCCCCACTTTCTGACTGTCTTAACTTCTATGAGGTGGAATATACCATACTCGACTATCAGCCCGATGAAAATGATCACAAGCAGTGATGCAAAAACTCCTGCTGTGTCAAGGTTGGTTCTCTTCATGAATATGTACCAGCCTATACCAGCCCCGCTGCCTGTCGTACCAAAGACCATTTCTATCGAAATAAGACCTCTCCACGCACGCGCCCAGCCGACTCTCAGTCCCGAAAGCACACTATTAAATGATGCAGGAAGATAAATATCTTTCACAAGCTCAATTCCATTAAGCCCAAGATTTTTACCACTTTCAATGTAGATAGATGGAATAGACCTAAAGCCATCCATAATATTTCTGGACATAGGCCACAAAACACCATGAACAACGATAACCACCACCGTAGTCTTTCCGATGCCAAACCAAAGGATTGCCAATGGCAGAAGCGCTATACCAGGTATCAGATCCATCACTGAAACTACAAAGTTATAAATACTCGAAAAGCTTTTGCTTACAGCAGAAAAGCCCGAAAAAATAAGGGCAAGAAGAATACCGATTCCAAGCCCTTTTATTATGAGTCCCATTGAATAGATCACATATTCTATAAGGTTATCTTTTGTAAAACCTTCTATAAAGCTTTTACCTATTTTTTCGAGTGATGGAAATAGAAGTGGTGAAACCTGACCTGATCTGCTTATGCACTCCCATATTGCTAAAATTGCTACAATAAAGATTAATTGTGTATAAACCCGTTTCATTTCATGCCTTTCTATAATTCAATACTTATATTTTCATATCTAACAGCTTATCATTAATAGCTAATGTATGTCAATTGGTACACTCGTGAACATTTTTTATGCAGAGATCAGTTTCACATTCAATAATTTTATTCAATTTAAATTATAATTGTTTTATCTTGATAAACCCCAAAAAATAAGTAAAAAAGAGCGGCAGATTTTCATCCACCGCCCTGATCATACTTTTATTTCACAAGTTTTCCATCATTATCAAACGTATATGTGCGTCCCCATGAACTTACGGTTCCGGTGAGCATCTTTCCATCCTTATCGAATCTATAGATGTCATCACCGATTTCCAGCCAGCCGGTATGCATCTTTCCATCTTCTTCGAAGAAGTAAGTTGCACCGTCTATATCTGTAAATCCATTCTTCAGCATATAGCCGTTTTCATCAAAGTAATACTTTCCTGTCCAAGTGCTCTTAAAGCCTTTTACAAGACTTCCGTCTTTATTTGCATAGAATGTATGCTCTTCGCCATCATTTCCTTCTGCATCAAAGAATGCTGCACTCTTCATGATTCCTTTTTTCGCAGGATCAAAGTAGCGTGCTGCACCATCAACTACTACAAAGCCGGTAACTCTTTCACCAGTCTGATCGATGCAGTATGTCTTGCCCCATGCATTCTTAAGAGTATAGACATTTTCATCTCCTGCACCTGCTTTTCTTACTCCCACAAAGCTGATAACAGGGTCAGCACTTCCAGTCTTTGCAACTCTTACCGTTACCTTTCCGGCATGCTCTGCATCTACTGTGAACTTCTGGCTGATCTGAAGGTTAGTACTTGTCTTTTCAACATTAAATGACTTTTCTGCAAGAATATCATCTCCTGCCTTGATCGTCATCCTGCAAGGACGTGCTGTATTCCACCACTCCTGGAAGCCTTCTGTAACCGTGTACTCGCCTTCTTCCAGATCGAAGCTGTAAACGATATCCTTGTTTCCGGCAGCCCACCAGCCATTACTCAGATAATCATCACCATCATGATGTCCAAGGTCAAAGCTTGAAGAATTCTCACTCTTAAGAACACCTTCATATCCTGCCTTGCTTTCATCAGTATACTTCTGATCAGGCAGAGAATTTCTGAGTGCCTTTACATTTGATTTAACAGCATCAAAATACTCTGATGTTTCTGCACCACTATCGAAGAAGTAAATTGTGTCAGGGTCAACTACGCTTACCTTGTATGTGAAGGTTCTTCCGCTTTCTGAAAGCTTACCTGTAACCTCAACTTCTCCAAATGCGTTCTCATCTGCTTCTGTTTCCCACGAAACAGCCTCTGAAACCTTGCCCTTTCCATAATCTACATTGATCTCAGACGGAAGAGCACCATCAAGATCAGCTGCAGACTCAACAGCTTTCGGAAGCTCTGCTGTATCTACTTCGAAACTTCCCTTATTTTCAAGCTCGTCAAGTGTCCAGTTTTCATACTTCTTAAGCGAGATAGTATTTCCTGAACCAAACTCGATTGGGAGAAGTACATATCGTGAATCACTGAGATCTTTGCCCTCATCAGGGTTAAACCAGCGATCTCCCACATAGATGTACTTTCCATTTTCAGCATCATAAGGTATTACATATGTGCTCTGTGTATCGAATGTCGTATTAGTTGTGTCATCTACACAAGGATTTCCCATAGTTGTCCATGGTCCGAGCATACTGTCAGCAACAGCATAGCTTGCCTTATTCGGTGCCCAACCTGTGCATCCTGATGTAATGATGTAGTATTTACCCTTATACTTGAATGGTGCAGGTGCTTCACGGCTTGCGCCGATAAAGTTTCTGGTAAAGTCAACACCCTCTTCGTTTCCGGCAATACCTGTGTACTCTTCATTAAGCTTTGCAACATACATTGTAGAGTTGCCGTCTGATGAATAAACCACGTATGCCTGTCCGTCATCATCTACGAAAAGATTCATGTCTCGAACAGAACCACCTACTGTATCCCATCCAAGATCAGCATTTTCTGATGTTGCAAGCTTATAGCATCCAACAAGCTTGAACGGTCCTGCAGGGGTGTCACTTACTGCGATACCTGCTCTTGCCTTGCTGTATTTGCTTGAAGCTGTGCGGTTTGACTTCATCATTCCGTCAGCATGGAACCACATCACATATTTCTTTGTCTTCTCGTTATAAATTACCTTAGGACGCTCGATAATACAGCGGTCACCTGCAAGATTCCAATATGTCTCCTCAAGCTTGCTGTCATACTGCGCATCATCAGGAGCCTGTCCTTCATAATCCCCATAGAGATCTTTGAAGTATTCATTCTCAGTAAATACTGAAAGATCAGCATCTTTTGACGCATATGAACCATACTCAGAATCATCCGGTACGATAGTTCTCAATACGACACCCTGATCGTCCCAGTTATAAAGATCATCTGATGTATAAAGATGAACACCTGTTACAGGATCTGTTCCATATGTCTTATCTTCGCCATACCAATAGTACTTTGTCTCACCATTTACAGTAAACTTGCTGATCTGACCGCCATGAGCCTGAACCTTATTTCCTGATGTGTCAAAGAGCCTCTCTCCGGCTGTACCTGTAATTGATGAATATGTTACGATTTCTTTCTCTTCTTCTGACTTCTTGCCTGCTTTAACAATAATATAGCTGAGTACAGGGTCAACATACTGGCTGGTTCGATTTGGATTATGAACCATCACATTGAGTTCGCCGTCTTTTACCTCTATATTATATGTTTCTTCAACCGTCGTTCCCTGCGGAAGACTAAGTGATCTTTCAGCAGTCTCTCCCTCAAGAGTTACATTAACAGTTCTCGCACTCCACGGATTCTTAAAGCCTACTGTAACATTATAATTAGTGATACCGGTGTCAGGTATTTCAAATCTATACTTAAATCCACTTACACCTTTCTTGAATTTAATGTCAGGAGACATATAGATATAAGTATCCGTAAGGCCGTCACCTGAGCCTCCGCTCACAGCTTCAGAGTACTCGTCATTAGGCTCAATTCCCCACTTCATACCTGTGGCTTCATCTTCACCATATTCCTGATCAGTATTTGACTGACATACACCAAGTACATAATTTTCAGGAACAACAGATGCATCTGCTGCACCGGCATTTACAAGATAAAGCACATTGTCATTATCTTCGATATCCTTCTTTGTGATCTTAGTGTTGAGATTTGCAATCGCATCCTCAATTGCCTGTTCTGCAGAATCAATGTCTTCCTGTGTTGCGGCTGCCTTTACCAGAAGCTCACGCCCACTCTCTGCAGCCTTCTTAACATCCTTGACTCTTCTTGCAGGATAAGCAGCTTCATCGATGGAATCTGCGCTTATGATAGCAGCTTTAAGGCTTTCTGTATCAAGCAGCTTCTGTATCTTGATAAATGAAAGTACAGGGTCTGAGCTGCCATTTTTAGCAACAGTAAATGTCACTTCTGCATCTTCATCAAGAGTGAATTCATAGCCTGCTGTATTCCAGTTTTTATTACCATTAAGGCTGTTTGTAGTGCCAAGCGTCTTTGTCTCGCCATTTACTTCAGCAGTGATCTTCATCGGGCGATTTACCCACCACCACTCTTTGAATCCGAAGGTAAGCTTATAATCACCGGCAGTCATAGGAACTTTATACTTTATATCCTGTCCTTTATAAGCATAGTATCCTATATCATAGCTGTCGCTGATATCACAGTTATCCGGGCCATATTTGCCATAGTCATCCACAAAGCCCCATGAGCCTTCACTATATTTCTGATCAGGTGTTTCATTCAGAAGGTCAGCATACTCATCAATTTCTTTGTATGTTGTTGACTCTGCATTGTTGCAGTCGATATACCATGCAAGATTATTTTCTGCCGCCTTGATCGTTGCTTTAGCAACAATATCGCTGCCCTCTACAGTTCCTTCTATAATCTCACCATTCTTAGAAAGGTTTTTATCCGTTGTATCCCAAACCACTGCAGCAGTCTTTGTATTATTCTTATTTGTCTTGACTGTAACAGTTTCAGGAAGTTTCGCATCAAAGCCTTCTACCGTATAAACTGTAGGATTTTCAACGCTTTTGATCACCTCTTCTGAGCTGTCATAGCTTACGCCATTGATCGTATAAGTCGTTATAGAATTAGCTTTAAGCTCTACTGTGAGTGTTTTTGCCTCCCTGTCTACCTTAATATCTGCAGAGTCAGAAACATCACTCCAGTTTTCTCCGCTTTCAAGCGATCCGCTTGTTCTAACGGCCTCTACATTTTCACCTACTGTAAGGAATTCAGAAAGGTCGAATTTCTCCTTCTTTGCCTTGTCTGAGGTATTCATCGCTACGATCTTGACTTTTCCATTCTCTTTATCATATGCAGCGAGAATATTTCCCTCATCACTTGAGCCAAGTATGGTATCACCAGGTCTTATATATCTTGAAACCTGTCCAAATCCATAATACTTCTTGCTAAGCTCTACTTTTTCGTTATCATGATCTGCAAATGCAATTCCCCAGAATCCCTTTGATTCATCAACTTTTGACATAAGCTCATCAAGTGAGGCATAGTCATATTCATTTTCTGAATCTGCATGCATATCTATCGCATTCCAAAGTATCCATGCACTTGCGTCAAGATCATTGATATCTGTCATCATACGCTGAACAAGTCCGAGCGCATCTGTCATCTCTCCTGCATTTGTTCCTGCTCTGAATGTTCCATCGACCTCTGACATCCATAAATTCTTATTCTCGCTCTCAGCCAACTCCTTAAGCGCTGCTCTCTTGCTTCCACTGTAAGTATGCGTATCTATACGGTCTACAGCTTCTTTTGCATCATCATCAAGTGCATTATATGCCTTGATAGCAGTATCTATACTTGTCTCGTCTGATGCAGCAAGAACTATATCTATACCTCTGCTTTCAAGCTCAGCATTAAGCTCGTTAAGAATCTTCGACTCAGAATCACCTATATCAAAGTGGCAGCCTTCCTGTTTATTAGAATTAGCTCCCCAATAGTTTGTATACGGCTCATTCATCGGGTCTGTAGAAGTAAACTCAACCCCCTCATTTTTCCAATGTTCGATGACATCTGCCATATAAAGTGCGAAAGCATGATATGAATCTTTTCTCAGATTATCCTTATTTGCATCGACATTTCCTGATGAGCATCCACTCTCTGTCATAAAATACGGCGGTGAATTTGAAAAAGCCTCAGCTAAGAACTTATCACCGGCCTTTCTCATAGCCGCTTTAAGTACATTCACCTGATTCTGGTCTGCATCCCAGTCATAATTCCATGCATATCCGCACTCTTCATCGTACTGGTCAAAGTGTTCAGCATACCATTCCAGATCATGCGCATCAGTGATCTTTGTTACGTCTACACAATATCCCGGTACTACTGAGTCTGAACGTTTAATATGAGACTCGTGCATGAATTCCTGATCGGCTGTTATAAGACCTTCCTTACCTGAAGGAATCACAGCCATCTTCACGAAATTAAGCCCCCAACCATCATTTCCGCCTATAACTATCTGATTATCGCCTTCATCAAGCTCTACATTCTTAAAAGTACAAACGAAAAGATTATTATTGTTTCCATTAGCTATAAGTCCGCTATTCACATCATCAGCTGAAACATAGTATTCTTTATCGCCATTCACACGGATAGCCATTCCTCTTGAATTACTTCCTTCAAGAGCAAGCAGGAGCTTTATCGTATACTTGCCGGATTCACGAGAATCCACGTTATATATCAGATTTCCGCCATCGCCTACTTCTGCACCAAGTGCATTTATCCAGCCTATCTGCGTGAATGTACCTACTTTATCTCCACTATTCAAGCCGAAATCAGCATCAGTTTTTGAGTAAGTTACAGAATCCATCTTCGTGTAACTCTGGATCTTCATGCTGTTTCCGCTGAATGTAGGCTTATTTTCATCCAATAGATCATAGAATGATGCAGCTTCATTTTCCTTAACCTTCTCAGGTGTCCCTACCAGATCACCACCGCCGATATTATATCGGCCGATATTCATCCTTAAGCCGTCATCTCCATAAAAATAGTCTGTTGCCTGCTCGGTAAGCGCTTCACTATACCCCACACGATTCGCCCACCAGCAAAGAGATGTACCAAATCCCTGAAATTCGCCCAAGCCATCACCATCAGTATCATTAAATGGTGAGCTGGCACCGGGTCTTAACTTGACAGTTTTTACTGTA
Organism: Lachnospiraceae bacterium KH1T2; assembly: GCA_900114405.1. Taxonomy (GTDB): domain Bacteria; phylum Bacillota; class Clostridia; order Lachnospirales; family Lachnospiraceae; genus NK4A144. Next base: position 185,577 of record FOSY01000005.1, read on the forward strand.
TCAGCCGCAAAGACGTTGTAAGGAACGCTTCCGAGCACAGTAGTCGCTGTCAGTGCCGCTGCCGATAAAACGGCAACTCCTCGTGAATACTTTCTCATAAAGATTCACCCTCCCTTTAGTTTTTTGTACAGTTTAACAAACACATCTGTGCATGTTCTATTATAAATACATGTTTTCGTACATACAAGGGCGGTATTTTACGTATTTTTTATATATTTTAACCAAAAAAGATGCTATCCAATAATGAATAGCATCTTTTTGAACATTCTTTAGAAAAATATTGCACCGGTATAATCACCCTTCATGGTAATCGTTCTGGTATTTAAGTCCGCTGTATAATACTTCTTTGGTATAGTCTTGCCTGTATAGTTATTCTTTATCTTAACGATTGCCGAGTTCTTGCTGTTAAAGTAGATATCTAAGTCTTTTAGTTCCATTGTTCCAGGTACAACAGTCACACTCTCCACAATTTTCTTGAAACCTTTTTTATATGGATAAGATGTTTTCTTAAATTTAACCGTTATTACCATTTTTCCTGCATGGTTATTTTTTTTATATGACACACTGTAATCAGTGCCATACTCATAAACCTCTTCATCCAGAACCACATACGAGTCTTTACCAGGCGTCAATTTAGACCCCAAATACTCATATCTTACATCACTCGTATGCTGCACATTCATTGTTCCTTTACGTGTTACCGTACCTGTATCTGAAGTATATATAAGCGCATAATGTCCTGCCTGATCTGTATATGTACAGTACGGAGCATTTACGTTAAATACCACACCTCCGTAAGTTACTGTATTTCCGCTTAAGGTCACATCAGACTGTACATTTAGTAAATCTTCCGCACTTCCTTTAACTTCGACCTCGTTATCCATGCTATTCTTTGACATCACTTTTTCATCAATGATCTCAGTATTTCCATTATCTGCCAAAACTTCTGATACAGTTTGCTCTTTGCATTCCATTGCAAATGCATTATATGACATCCCTATCGCTGCTGCCAATATAATTGCCATAATCCTTTTTCTAACCATACAAAACTGCCCCCAATATAAGTCACAGCAAGTACAGATTCCGTCTTATTCCGGCTGTTTTATATTCCCCTTGAAAGTATTATCTTTCCATCTGATGCTCTTTGTAAATTCGTTTCCAAATGGAATATCAACACCAATATTAGACGTTGAATTATCAAAAGAATTGCCTATAAAAAACACTCTGCTGCATTTAGAAAGCGTCACAACAGCTTCTGAAGCGCAATCGCCATCAGCTTCTATCGTATTTCTTTCCACCCTGACATTCTTAACATAACCCGTACTGCTGTCATTAGTGTATCCACCAATGGTTAACTCGTTTCTAATATTATTTCGGACAATATTGCTGACAACTTTAATAGATTTTGAAATTGCTGCCGGTTGTTCTGCACCAATTTCAATACCTCCATCACATCCGGTTACTGTATTCTCCTTAATCGTTATACCTCTTGCCCCATCTACATAAATTCCATAAGCTGTATCACCATATGCACTTGAGCATCCACTTACATTATTTCCCTCGATAACAGAATTTCGTACAAGATCACTGCTCTTCTTTGAGCACGTACCATATCCTCCTGCCATATCGATACCAATATTTCCGATATTCTTAAGGGTATTATTTTTCACTGAAATTTTTTTGCAGTTTCCTTCTATCGAAATAGCTTCAGACCAGCCTGTTGCACAGTCATGTATCAAATTTCCTACTATTTCTATGCCCTCCACAGCCTTTTTGCTCTCACTGAGCACAAGTACGGCATTTCCACAATGATCTTGTGTCTCAGGTGATGTAACGTTGATATTATCAATCTCACAATTTTCGATTTTTATATTGCCGGAACCATTTTCTATTAAAATAGCCTGCACACTTTTTTCAGCAGATACATCCTCGATTTTTATCCCTGAAAGGACGATGTTCGAGCAATTATCAAATTCAAACATAACCCTTTCATCGCTTTTCGCCAACGCATTTCCGCTAAATGTTACACTAGAAGAATTTTCACCGGTTATGACTATAGGATTATTTTTCTTTCCATGCACATCAGAAAAGCTAAATACTGTAGTTTCAGAACTTTGCGGACTATATTCTCCGGCCTTTATCTCAACTCTTCCGCCTTTCCCGCTCAATTCCTCTACAGACTCTACGAGCTTTTCCGGTGTTATAGCTTCAGCTCTGCAATTGACCGGAACAAATATCACCATCATTGCTAATATAAATACTGCCGTAAACTTTTTCATATCTTTCCTCCTATTAAACAAGGGGCCTCCGCATATGCGTAAGCCCCCTGTAATATTTTTATTTAGTGAAGTCTGTCAAAATCATACTCATAAACTATTTTGTCTTTTTCACTTATGTCTTTACCCATCTGAACTTCGATCATTTCAAGCTCTGTTTCTGCGATAACTGTATGCTTAACACCCGCAGCCATTGTTACCACATCTCCTGTCTTGATCTTTCTTGGTGCACCGTTAACTATTGCAGTTCCACGGCCTCCGATAACTGTCCAGACCTCATTACGATACTCATGACTATGATAGTTCATATGATGGCCCGGAGAAAGAAGAACCTTAATTGTCAGGCTGTCATCCTCAACATCAATGATAGTAAAACTACCCCATGCTTTATCGGCAAACATGATCTTTTCATCCATCTTATCGACATATGGCTTGATGTAGCTTGACTGAGCCTTATCAGAAACAAGGATTCCCTGAGCACTTGCAGAGATTACAACATCTTTAAGTCCCATAGCAAGAACAGGAACATTAAGCTCATTTACGATACTTACATTAGAACACTTTTCATTCATTACGCCATTACCGATTATGCTGTCTTCTACAGCCTCTGTAAGTGTATTCCATGTTCCAAGGTCTTTCCATTCACCGGCAAATCTCATAACCTGAATGCTTGACTCTTTCTCAACTACTGCATAGTCAAAGCTTATCTTCTCAAGAGTATCGTACTTCTTGAAAAGATCATAGTAATTCTTGAAGTCAATAAGTTCATGTGCTCTGTCAAGAACATACGAAAGCTTATAAGCAAATACACCGGCATTCCAAAGAGCACCCTCGCTGATATATTTCTTAGCTGTCTCTTCATCAGGCTTTTCTTTGAAAGTCTTTACCTTACTCTCGTTTTCTTTAGACTCAGGTATGATATATCCATATTTTTCTGATGGATAAGTAGGCTCTATACCAAGAAGTGAAAGATTAGCCGTTCCACGACCTGCAAACTCAGCAAGTTTCTTCAAGGCTTCGAAATAATTATCATCAACATAAGGATCGACCGGGCAGACAACAACTTCTTCATTTTTATCAACGCCCATCACATCATGAAGATATGCTGTCGCAAGTGCGATAGCAGGGAAAGTATCTCTTCTGCATGGCTCTACAGAAATTCCTACTTCTTCACCCAGCTGATTTACAATAGACGGAACCTGTGTTTTTGATGTAGCAATAGTAACGCTTGCATCAGTGTCTATCTTTTTGATTCCTTTAAGCATACGCTGAACCATTGACTCATAGGAACCATCTTCTTTCTTAAAAAACTTTATAAACTGCTTGGATCTCACATCATTTGACAATGGCCAAAGACGCTTTCCTGATCCACCTGAAAG
>FOSY01000028.1 GCA_900114405.1 Lachnospiraceae bacterium KH1T2
ATCTGAAATTCGGGCGACGGCATATCTTGCATTTGATACCGCACTGTTCGTTGCATAGACATACTATTTCGCAGTTTTTTCTGTGAATGCATGGTGGATTGGTATATCCAGCGTCAGGCCTCTCCTTGGTCTTAGAATGAAGCCTTACCTCCTTGGAAATGGTCGAAGGATCCTTTCCAATGGTTCTTGCTATTTCTGCAAAAGATTTATTATTGGTAAGACCTTTCTCCATTTCTACTCTTTGATCATAAGTTAAGTGTTTCTGATTGCCATTATTCATAATTATCTCCAATCTGCACAGGCAGGCAATCAGCTGCCCAAACATTATATAGAGATAAATATCATAAGAGCAATATGGCAAAAATATATGTGTAAGAGTTACTTCTAGACCTCTAGAATTTACTCTTGCAAACTGGAATTAAAATATACATTTAAGTGGGATGATTCCGGTGCCTGTCGCTGTAAACAAATTATGAACAAGTGTTCAAAACAGTTGACAGGCATTTTTATATATTACATTATTCATATAATTGAAATATATAATGTTTTAATGAATCATAGAAAAGTAAACGTAAAATCATGCGTATTAGTTCTACGCTCGGGAAATAATATCATTGAAGTAAAATGTGAAATGGTGCATACTATTATTAGTTCTTAAAATAAGATCTAATATGATATGGAGGTTTGGGAATGATATTAATGAACATCATGCTTGATAATCTGTATGCGTTTAATGATTTTACGCTTAATATGTCGTATCCTAAAAAAATTGTAGGCTCAACGATTGAAAATGAATATCTAAGTGATTTTCATAATTTTAGATATAAAAAGGTAGTAGTTCTTATGGGGGCAAATGCTTCCGGTAAAACATCTTTAGGAAGAGCGATACTTGATATATTCAGTTTTATAGATAAGAAGGAGTTTGCCCGTATTTCAGAAAGAATTGCAGATAAAACAAAGAAAGCCTCTTTTTCTGTGGATTTCGTTAATGCTGGATATTTGATGCGAGTAGAAGCATTAATTGATGCTGCTGATCCTATTAGGAGTGAAGACATACATGTTGCAGCGCAGAAAGAAAAAATAAGAAATTCAGATAATTATGAAACCTGTGCTGCAAGATTTAATAAAGTCAATTTAACAGAAAAGACAGATTATATCAAAGAACTTGAGTCGATTGATGCTGGAAACTGGATGTTTGAATTTACATTATCACCAGAGAGGAAGAAACAGTATCAAATTGCGAAGACAAAAAAATATTTGGAAATATTAAAAGGAACCCTTAAAACTCTTGATCCAAGGATTGTTGATGTCGTTAAAGTGGAAGAGTCTGATGATTCATATATTATTAAATATGAAAATAAATCAGTATTACTTCATGAAGGAGAACTTGTTGATAAGAATAATATATTATCAAGTGGAACAAAGGAAGGTATAGGTATAGCTAATATAATCGCTTCTGTTAAGAGCGGTGATTATGGATTTGTATATTGTGATGAGAAGTTCACACATATTTATTCTGAAACAGAAAAAGCATTTTTATCGGTTTTGATTGAATGTCTGCCAACAGATGGACAGTTGTTTTTTACAACCCATAATACAGATAGTTTGGATATGAATTTGCCCAAGCATACATTTGCGTTTTTGAAGAGAAGTATGGATTCAAATAATACTATAACTTGCATATATGCTTCAGAATATCTAAAGAAAAATACAGATTCTTTAAGAAATGCTGTTGAGAATGACCTTTTTGCAATGTTGCCTAATGTAGATAAAATATTTGCACTGGGCGACATTTAAGGAGGTGCATATGGAATATTATCAATATTATGTTGAGGGTGAAGATGAAGAAAAACTAATAAATGTCCTTAAATCTGATATGAAATGTATAACTGCAGGTAAGGTACAGGTATTGAATCCTGTAACTGAAAAGATTACTGCTATACGATTACGAACGTTAAAGAAGTATACGACAGTTATTTTGGTTTTTGATACAGATGTTAGTGAAACAAAGATATTAGAGGAAAACATAAAAACATTAGATAAATGTGCAAATGTAAAAAAATGTGTATTGTATCCCACAGGTGTTTAAGATTGAGGATGAATTGGAGCGATGTTGTAACATTAATAGTATCGATGATTTGCTTGGGACTTCTGGTAGCAAGGAATTCAAGCACCGTCTTATTATTGAAAAGAACCTAAAGAAAAAATTGGAGACAGCAGGTTTTGATATCAAAAAATTGTGGGGCAAAGCACAAACTGGATTGTTTAAGAATGTATCTAACGATTCGGATAAGATAAAGATAGTATAGAATTCCGGTGCCTGTCACTGTAAACATATGGCTGCAGTGATCAAGAACGAGCATTCTTACGAAGAGATCATGGCATTTATTAAAGGCTCCACTGAAAGAGAGGAAGAATAAGATGCAGGAGTATTCAAGAATTCTTATTGAGCAATACTGTATGACACATAGAAATACCAAGAAAAGCAAGTTTCTGTGGGATTTAGTTGATCTCTCTTACACCATGGAGTGCGAGCCTGAAGAGTGGGAAGCATTACAGCTTGAACGATACATTAATCAGGAGCGTAATCCGGAATTAAGAGAAGCATTAGAAGATCTTGATGAATTTTTGTTTGAATAAAGAACAAAGCCCTACAGGATGACTATAATGAGCATCTGCGTAGGGCTTAAATTATTGAGTGGTAAAATCATTGGAAGTTAAGAGTATATCTGAAAATCCGGAGAAATATATGACGCTTACAATGAATGGACTTGACTAAGGGAGATAAGATGATATAATAACCTTAACAAAATGGAAAGCATATATCTAAATCGTTAAGAGGTGACCGATATGTTATATGAGTATATTACAGAGAATTATAAAGAAGCGGAACCAATTTTTTTCTCTGATCTTCCTATGGAAGGCGTGACAAAGTCTGCTCTTAATCAGCAACTTGCTACTCTCTGCAAAAGTGGTAAGCTCGCAAAATATGATAAGGGTATTTATTATCTTCCAAAGAAAACTTTACTTCAATCTGCAGTGGGACCTAATGCAGATATGGTTGCCCGCAGTCGCTTTGTTGTCAGAAAAGGGGAAATTGTTGGTTATTATACGGGTAATGCTTTCGCTAATCAGATAGGTATTTCAACACAGGTTCCAAGAGTAATAGAAATCGTCAGCAACAATACAAGTTCTTCGCCAAGGGAAGTTGAGATAGGTAATCGTAGGTTTTATGTAAGGAAGCCAATAGAAGAGATTACCGGTGATAATGTTTATGTCTTGCAGATGCTTGATCTCCTGAAGGATCTTGATGATTTTCTTGATTATGGATATGAAGAAGCAAGAGATAAATTCGCGGATTACATCCATAAATACAATATTCATCGGACTGATGTAGATAGATATATCAGACAGTTCCCCACTAGGATATTTAAATATTTTTATGAATTGGAGATGTACCATGTTCTTGCATAAAGAAGAAAGAGAATTGTTTCATGATGTGATACTTGTTACTTCACAGAAAATGAACGTAAGCGAAGACATAGTCGAGAAAGATTACTATGTCACTTTACTTTTAAAGGAATTGTCAAAATCGGATTATCAGATAGTGTTCAAGGGAGGAACATCTTTATCAAAGGCTTTCCATGTTATTGATAGATTTTCGGAGGATATAGATATTACCTTTACTGAGCATCTGGGTGAGAGCAGAAGAAAGAAGTTAAAATATAACATCATCAAGCCTGCAGGGGATGTGATTGGCCTTGAGATAAAAAATTGGGATGCAATAGAAAGCGACAAAAACCTAAATCACTATGATCTGTACTATGACTCAGTTGTCGGAGATGAGGTTATAAATACTCTTCCACCTTTCGTTAAACTTGAAACGTCTCTGATGTCATATGCATTTCCTACAGAGGAGAGGCAGATATCAAATTATATTTATGAGGCGTTATGTAAAGAAGAGCCGGAACTGATAAAAAAGTATGAGCTTGAACCATTTCCTATGAGAGTACAGTCACTTTCAAGAACCTTGGTAGATAAAGTTTTCGCGCTCTGTGACTATTATATACTAAAAAGACCTCGTAGGAATGCAAGGCACCTGTATGATATATATAAGCTTTCTTCGCATATGACATTTGATGACCAGTTCAAGCAATTAGTTGCCGAGGTAAGAGAACACAGACAGAAAATGGATGAAAGGATTGCTCCTTCTGCCCGAGAAGATGTGGATATACTGACTATGGTGAAAGCTGTTTGTGCTACGGATTTTTACAAATCTGATTATGAGGATACAACGTTAAAATTGATTTCGGATGCTGTGCCTTATGAAACGGTGAGAGATCATTATCTGAAAATTGCTGGAAAGATCTTTGGAGATATATAAGTGGACAATTGTTAAAACCATTGGTGCCTGTCACTGTAAACAAATTATGAACAAGTGTTCAAAACAGTTGACAGGCATTATGTTTTAAGATATAGTTCATATTGTTGAAAAACAGAACATAATATTGAAAAGAAATCAATACATATAGAGGTGTAGGGGAAGAAAGAGAGTGTGAATAAATGACAATAAGCGAGCGAATATTTGAAAGACTGGCACAATTATCCATGACACAAAAGGAGTTTTCTGAAAAGACAGGGATTCTGCCGAGTACAATCAGTGAATGGAAAAAGAACAAGACCAATCCATCGTCTGAAAAAATCATGCCAATTTGTGAGGCAATTGGAGTTACACCAGAATGGTTGCTTTCTGGAATAGATCCCGCAGGTAGCAGGGATGAGAGCAGGGACTACTATACCGTAAAAAAAGATACTGATATGGGAAAGCTTATTGCTTATTATAATATGCTTAATCCTGCTTTTCGTGAACGAATGCTGGGATATGCGGAAGCTTACGCTTCATTGAAAGAAGATAATGTAGTTACACATTATAAAAAAAGAAAATTGAAATAGAATAACCAATCCGCCTGTATAGTTATGAAAACTACACGGGCGGATTATTATATTTTACCAAAGGTGAGTTGTATCTCTTGCCTTGATTTGATATGGTAAATATATGATAATTACATTTTGATTATAGGAAGATAGAGTATGGATAAGATAATTGTATATCACGGCAGTAATGTTGAAGTAGCTGAACCGCGTATTCTTCAAAATGGATTTTATAAAGATTTCGGCTATGGATTTTATTGTACAAAATATGAAAAGCAGGCTAAACGTTGGGCCTTGACCAGAAAAGGAGAATCTGTTGTAAATAGATATCATTACAATATAAACTCAAATCTTAAGATTAAATCTTTTTCGGAAATGACAGATGAATGGCTTGATTTTGTAGCAGAGTGTCGTAGAGGTACTATTCATGATTATGATATAGTAGAAGGTCCTATGGCAGATGATCAGATTTGGAATTTCGTAGAAGACTTTATTGAGAGGAAAATATCGCGTGTGGCATTTTGGGAGATAGTAAAATTCAATCATCCAACGCATCAGGTAGTTTATTGTACAGAAGCAGCATTAAAGACACTTGAATTTGAAGGAAGTGATAAAGTATGAAAAATATATATTTTCCAGAAGAAGAAATTGAAAAGAATGATCTGTACTTTGTCTGTTATATGATTGAGAGGGTTGCACGTCATATTCATCAGAGAAATAAATATGTAGTGAACAAAATTGGAAAAGATGGTTTGTATCATTTACTTAGTGTAGCAAATGTATTACATTCGGAAAATCCGCTTAAGGTGGAAGATGACTGGATAAATGATTATGAACTTAAAAATGGGAATTTTGATATTACAAAGGTTGATAGAGAATTGGCAGAAAGAATACCGACTCCACTTGAAATGGGAAATGTATATCAGAGGCTGATCGTAGATACAATGGATTCTAAAGAAGATTATGTTGATGGTATAATGCGTGTTTACAATAATGATATCTGCAATGTTATTGATGATTACAATTGTAGTGCATTTTATGAACCATCTTATGTGATTGCAAGGGCATATCAGGCAGGTGGTTTTTAATGATCATATTTTGAAAAGAGGAAATCAATGTTAAGGGTATGGTTTGGTGATAGAAGAAATACTATTTATAACACCTCAGTTTTTTTTAAGAATAGATATGTAGATGATTGGATCACTGATGAATTTGCAAGGAAAGTCATAGAAGATGTCGATCATTCGAAAGTAATTGATGCGAATGTCATTTACAGTCCGGTACTGGGAAATATTCCTCCGGAGAAGCTGTCAGGAGGGGTTAAAGCCCTTTTATTGATGAAGCATTACCCAGGCAAAATATTCAATGCGTCTAATTGCGGAGATAATTGTGCTAAATGGATATTGAAGCTGGCAGAGGATAAAAATTTTACAATAAATTTGTTTCATATAATGGATTTTGGTGATCAGGACTTTAATATAAGAATATTGAATAATAAGAAACTTATAGTTCATAACATGCGTGAATTCCTTGATGCTGGAGTTAAGTATCTTAAGGAGGAAGAGGCATGATAGGAGCAGTTCGTGTTAAAGTAAAAAATTCCAGAAATAATTATGATTTTACACTCAGGAGGAATATTACTATTCTTTGTGGTGATAGTGGAAGAGGTAAAACGACATTGTATGAAATGATTCGTGAATTTAATAGATTTGGAAAAGAGGAAAGTGGTGTTTCTATATCATGTGACAAGTCAGTTATTGCTTTAAGTGGAAATGAATGGGAAGATAAGCTTTCAAAAATTTCAAATTCTATAATTGTGATAGACGAAGATAGTAGATTTATCAGTTCAAAAGATTTTGCGGATGCAGTTAAAAACAGTAGTAATTATTTTTTGATCATTACAAGAAAATATCTTACGCAGCTGCCGTATAGTGTTGATGAGATATTAAAAATTGAAGGCGGAAAGAATAAAAAATTTTTGCCTGTATATAATGCTTATGATCGATTTTATGATGATCCGAATTCTAAAGTTTTTCCGTTTAAGCCTGAAATAATTATTACTGAAGATAGTAATTCTGGATATCAGTATTTTTCTGAAATTGCCGAGAAATTACAAATTAAGTGTGTTTCAGCAAGAGGTAAATCGAATATATATTCTTGTGTTAGTAAATACGATGGAAAAGATGTTTTAGTGATTGCTGATGGAGCGGCTATTGGATCTGAGGTTGCAAAATTAGTTGAGGAGCAAAAGTTAAGTCGAGGAAGAGTTGTAATCTTTCTTCCGGAATCTTTTGAATGGCTTATACTTATTTCTGGAGTTGTTATAAGTTCTGATGTAGATGAGCTTACGCATACTGAAAATTACGTAGATAGCTCTAAATATATGAGTTGGGAGCAATATTTTACTGAATTTCTGATGTCTATAACACAAAATGACAGGAAAATGGCGTATAGAAAAGATAAGCTTGCTGAGTTTTACAAGAAAGGGAAAGTTCGAGATAAAATTTTAAGTCAGATAAAGCATTTAGATTGCAAAGAAATGCTTAATGTGACTGATGAGCAGATTGCTATGGCTCGTTCTGAAAAAGACTAAGGTTCAGATATACCATAAGATTTGACATGTCAAATATCTGACTGTACTATATATAAAAAAACAAGGAAGAAAACTAATTATGAAGAACATTAAATTATTATCTGTTTTTTTATTTACGGGTCTTATTTTATGCAGCTGCAAATCATCAGATGACGCAGAAATGTCGCATGAAGCAGCTGATTCTGAAACTTCTGATATCGATACTTCTGATTATGAATCTGATGATGATTCTCTGGAGAATGAGCTTTCTAAATCAGACACCACATATGAAGTTTTTAACTTTTTAGATGAGGATATTTCAGAAATATCTGTAAAAAAAGCACAGCTGGAAAGCTATGATTCTGGTGATGTGTATTCTTTAATGATCGATAATGAAAAAAGTGATGAACTTGACAGATCAGATCTTGGTCTTTTTCTTATTACAGAAGATAAAATATATATGATTCCAGGTAATACTGATGATGTTCCATCTGAAGATGACTTTTTAGCTGATGGTATCGAAGTATATTCTGAAAAACCGGCTTCAGTGGAAATCGACGGGCAGATAGTGAAAATAAGCAATGACGGTTATTTATGCAAGTGTTCGATATACTCAGAAACCGGCGAAAGTGGTTTTTATTCAAACTATGTGTGGGATGAAGATAAGGAACTTGTTTACTATAAATCTGGCTATGGTGCTGAAAATGAACCTATAGAATTTGGCACTAAAGAAAACCTGTCTGATTTTTTTAGTGAATATTCTGCAGAGGATCTTAATAAAGAAGATTTTTGCTTTGATTATCAAAACTATTCCTTTGCTTTAGGTACAGATTATAATGAATACATTGATAATCTGGGTTATCCTGAAAATTTTGAAGACAATAATTGTGGATTTATCTCAAATGATGAAGGCTACAGATGGCAGCTTCAGTATCCAGATGCTGGAAACTATGAAAACTCAGACTTAAGAATCGTATGTGTTTCTCCTGAAAATGAATATGAAGGTTCTGACACATACATTGATTTTATAAATCTGATCTCTGTTCCAACATCAAGAGATGTAAGCTGCGGAGATTCAATATATTCAATTGCTGAAAAATATGGTCGCCCTGATGAAATCCAGCCCTCTTCCTATGCAGAGTATACTGATCTGATTTATGAATATGATGGTAATAAGTTGATTTTTACAATTTTACCGGATAATACGATTTCAAATATAAATATTGATTTATCTAAGTTAGGTAAGAATCCTTCCTCTAAGTGAAGCGTAGGGTGGGAGCCTTCGCTTTAGATAAATGATTCGCAAGACTTGAACCTAAACTGAATAAAAATTTAAAAAGAGCTTTTTCCAAGTATGTAATCTGCATATGCTGGCTCGGGACCTATTCCGTAAAACAACTATTCGTTGAGCCTGTATATATACATGGAGAGCTCTTTTTTTATTGTGCAATTAACTTTTATAAGATACATGCCGAAAAAAATATTATATCCGATATGTAAAACGATTATGAGCGATTCGTAGAGAGCATTTGTTGAATGATTCAGCAGTTGCACACTTGGAGGAATGTTATAAGGACTTAGTGGGGGTGATTAACATAAATGGAATGCTCAGGAAATGTTAGTATTGAGGAACTTCCAAAGCAGGAGTCTGATATTTTATACGAGCTTTATAAAGAACCATTTATAAATCAGCGTATTTTATCAGAAACATCCGGACATAGCATGGAAGTTGTCAATAAATCATTAAACAGACTTATTGAATATGAATATCTTGATGAACATGTGCAGTTAACTGCAAAATCGAGGGAGCTATTTAGGAATAGAGCACCTAGGAATGCAATTATACTTGCAGCAGGTTTTGGTATGCGTATGGTTCCTATTAATCTTACAACTCCAAAAGGATTGCTTGAAGTAAATGGGGAGAGGCTGATTGATAGGCTCATAAAGCAACTTAACGAGGTTGGTGTAGAAGATATCACTGTAGTTGTTGGTTTTATGAAGGATAGCTTTGAGTACTTGGTAAAGGAATATGGTGTAAAGCTTTCGCAAGCAGTCGATTATGCAAGCAAGAACAATATTCATTCATTAGCTACTGTTATAGAAAAGCTTGGTAATACTTATATTATACCATGTGATATCTGGTGTGATAGAAATCCGTTTAGAAGATATGAACTTTGTTCATGGTACATGGTGAATGATCTTGTTGATGAAAGCTCTGACGTAAGAGTGAATCGAAAGATGGAACTTGTAAAGATATCTGAGAATTCCGGTGGAAATGGAATGGTCGGTATTTGTTATCTGACAGTCGGAGATGCTGAAATCGTAAAAAGGCGTATTAAAGATTATGTTCATGATAAAAACTATGATGATCGATTTTGGGAAGAAGCTCTGTATTTCAATGATAGGATGATCGTGCAGGCAAGAGTTGTTCATGCGTCAGATGTGGTAGAAATAAATACCTATGAACAGCTTAGAGATCTTGATTCTGACTCAGGACAGCTTAAATCCGATGTGCTTCAGACGATAAGCACCGAGATGCAGTGCAGGAGTGAAGATATAGTTGATATAGAAGTTCTTAAGAAAGGAATGACCAATAGATCGTTTCTTTTTCGCATTAAAAGTGGAGAAAATGCAGGAAAATATATTATGAGAGTGCCGGGTGAGGGGACGGAACAGCTGATAGACAGGGAACATGAGACAAATGTGTTTAGTGCCATTAGAGGCCTTGGATTTTGTGAGGAACCTGTCTATATCAATCCTTTTAATGGATACAAAATTACGAAATATCTTGAGGGTGCAAGAACATGTGATCCTGGTAACAAAGATGATATAAGGAAGTGCATGCGAAAACTGAGAAATTTCCATGAGATGAAATTATCTGTGCAGCATACCTTTGACATTTTTGCTCAGATTGAATTTTATGAGAGTTTATGGGGAGAGAGTCCTTCAGTATATCACGATTATCAAAAGGTAAAAGAAAATGTAATGAGCTTAAAGAATGTGGTAGACAGTTTTGATAAAGAATGGTGTCTTACACATATTGATGCCGTACCGGATAATTTTCTTTTTTACAAAAGTGAAGAAGGCGAAGAGAAACTTCAGCTCATTGATTGGGAGTATTCTGGAATGCAGGATCCGCATGTAGATATAGCTATGTTCTGCATATATTCAATGTATGACAGAGAGCATGTAGATGCTTTGATAGATATCTATTTTGAAGGACGATGCGACAGGAATACAAGGGCGAAAATATACTGTTACATTTCTATGTGTGGTTTGTTGTGGTCTAACTGGTGTGAGTATAAGAGGAATCTCGGTGTAGAATTTGGAGAATATAGTCTTTGGCAGTATAAGTATGCAAAGGAGTATTTTAGATATGCATTGAAACTTATCAATGGAAAAGGGGATAATAAGCAGTGAATGATGTACATATTGTAAAGCGAGCAATCATTATGGCAGCGGGAATCGGAAAGCGCATGCAGCCGTTGACATATGAAATTCCAAAGCCTCTTGTCAGTGTTAATGGCGTGAAGATGATAGACACTGTTTTAGGTGCTTTGAGAAAGAATGGGATTACTGAAATTTATGTGGTGGTAGGATATTTGAAAGATAAGTTTTATGAATGGGCAGGAGAGCAGAGAGATGTAATACTTATCGAAAATCCGTACTATGACACTTGCAACAACATCAGTTCATTGTATGCTGCGAGAGAGTACCTGGGTGATTGTATGATACTTGATGGAGATCAGATTATCTACAATTCGGATATCCTTTCTCCGGAATTTAAGCTTTCAGGATATAATGCTGTGTGGTGTGATGGAGAGACTGATGAGTGGCTTATGAAAGTAGAAAATGGAGTAGTGAAGTCATGTTCAAGGAATGGAGGAAACAAGGGATGGCAGCTTTATTCTATATCGAGATGGACAGTAGAAGATGGTAAGATGCTGAAAAGGCAGCTTGAAGAGGAATTCGAGCGTGGCAATGATCAGATTTATTGGGATGATGTAGTTATGTTTTGCCATTTTGATGATTACAAACTTGGAATACACAAGATGAAGTCATCAGATATAAGAGAAGTAGATGACATAGAAGAACTTGCAGAAATAGATGCAGGTTATAAGTCATATTTGAAATAAGTTTTAATGGGAGAAAAAGGGAAATGGAGAATAATATAAGAAGAAAACGTAAGGAGGCTATTGACTGGTTTATTACATTTGTACCTTTCATTATTATAATTGCTTTATCAGTATATCTTTTTTGTTTTCCAGAGCATGCAAACAATGCAATAGGAGAAGTTCGATTTTTGGTGGGAGATACGCTTGGAAGTTACTATCTTGTTATGGGACTTGGTATATTTCTGATTTCTATATACTTGTCATTCAGTAAGTATGGAAATATTGTACTTGGTGAGCCGAATGAAGAGCCTAAGTATAATTTTTTTACATGGGGAGCTATGATGTTTACTTGTGGGCTCGCTGCAGATATTTTATTTTATAGTTTTGTTGAGTGGGTGATGTATGCCGCAAACCCGCATATTACCGATATGGGAGGAAATGTTATTGACTGGGCTGGTGTATTTCCACTTTATCATTGGAGCTTTATTCCATGGTCTTTTTATCTTGTTCTGGCAGTAGCATTTGGATTTATGCTTCATTGCAGAAAGCGGGATAGACAGCGTTATTCGGAAGCGTGCTTGCCTGTGATTGGTGAGAAGAATGCACATGGTTTTGTAGGTAGACTTATAGATTTATTCGCATTATTTGCGCTTCTTGCCGGCACAGCTACAACTTTTTCTGTTGCGACTCCTTTGATGGCTGAAATTATTGTTACACTATTTCACCTGAACATTTCGAGAATTTTAGTGACAATTATAATTTTATTAATTACATGCGCTGTATACACATACGCGGTTTTACATGGCTTCAAAGGTATAAGTTTTCTGGCAAAATTGTGTATTTACCTGTTTTTCGGACTTCAGATAATCGTGTTGATATTTGGAGGACAAGGAAAATTTATAATTGAAAACGGGATACAGAGCTTTGGGAAAATGGTTCAGGAGTTTATAGGTCTGAGCACTTATATCGATCCAGTAAGGTCAAATAATTTTCCTCAGGATTGGACTATATATTATTGGGCATATTGGATGGTCTGGTGCATAGCTGCCCCTTTTTTCATCGGCAATATCAGTCGTGGAAGGACGGTGAAGCAGACAATAATAGGCGGATATGTATTCGGAGTAGGTTCTACAATAAGCTCATTTATTATTATCGGAAATTATAGCCTTGGTCTTCAGGCAGCAGGCACTAGGGATTTCATAGCAGAGTATCAGGCAAGTGGAGATTTGTATAAGCTTATAATAGACATTATTTATAGTATGCCGGCAGATGAAATGATACTTATATTAATTTTATTTTGCATGATAGCTTTTTATGCTACGAGCTTTGATTCTATAGCATATACAGCCGCATGCTACAGCTATAAAAAGCTTGCTGAGAATGAAAAACCGCATATGCTTATAACACTTATGTGGTGCGGACTATTGATTGTTCTTCCAATTGCACTGGTTTTTTCAGAGAGCAGTATGAATAATATCCAAAGTGTAAGTATAATATCTGCATTTCCAATTGGAATTATCATGCTGATAATAATTTTTAGCTTCATAAAAGATGCGGGGGATTATATTAAAAAATCATAGTCACTCCTCCCACCCTTTACATATATCACACCAGCCTTCTGCGCCTGAGACGGCTTCCAGCTCTGTGGGTGACACTTTTACGGAAGTAAAGGCATTTCCACCGGCAGGGTGTACATAGTCAAATCTTTTTATCGAAATGTCAAGCCAGATAGGGATGTTGCTGTTTACAGCAAAAGGGCACACGCCTCCGGGTTGAAAGCCTATCAGGTCTTCTACCGATTCGCGTGGTACCATGTGCGGCTTGGTGTGAAACTGTGATTTGAATTTCGAACTGTTGACTCTGCCGTCTCCGGCCATTACGACGACTACTGGCTTATCGTCGACCATGAAAGAGAGAGTTTTTGCTATCTCTGATTCGGTGCAGCCTACCTGCTGTGCAGCGTGCTCGACAGTATCTATAGTCTCTGAATATTCGGTAAGTCTGTCGCCGAGCTTATTTTTTATGAGAAAATTTTTAACTTTTTCGTTTATCATATACATGCACCTCCGTTGAATACTTCGATTTCATAATAATCCATAGAAAACAAAAATAACATTGATTTATTTTTATCACAGGCAATAAAAAATGCTTATTCCCATTGTGATACAGCTAAAACAAGGTTATACTTTAAAGTGAAAAAATATTAATTGTCGTTATTGAGTGTGAGGGGCGCTTAATAATCACTTTTTAACGGAGGAAGAGAGTATGGAGAAAAAATCTTTGCTTCAAAGCTTACCATTTAAGCTTTTATGCGCATTGGCCGTGGGAATTGCGGTGGGTTTGGCTCTGAATATGAGCGATGGCGCAGCATTTTCAATGTCGGTGCTCAATGTTATCGTTTGTGTGAAGTATATCGCAGGTCAGTTTATCAGTTTTTGCGTTCCGCTGATTGTCATTGGCTTTATTGCTCCGTCTATCACACGACTTGGAAATAACGCATCTCGTATGCTTATGATAGCGCTTACGATAGCCTATGTTTCATCGATAGGTGCAGCTCTTTTTGCAACAGCTTCCGGCTATGCGATCCTGCCGCATATGGCGATCGACCCTAATGTTGAGGGTCTTAAAGAAATTCCGGACCCTGTATTTGCACTTGATATACCACAGATCATGCCTGTGATGTCTGCTTTGTTTTTCTCTGTTTTCGTTGGACTTGCTGCGGCCTGGAATTCAAGCACTTATATAACTAATGTTCTTGAGGAATTTCAAAAGATAGTGCTGAGTATAGTTACGAAGCTTGTTATACCTGTTTTGCCGATATTGATAGGCACGACGTTCTGCACGCTTGCATATGAAGGAACTATCACGAAGCAGCTTCCGATATTCATTGTCATAATTCTGATCGTAATGATCGGTCATTATATTTGGCTTGCACTGCTTTATGGCATTGCAGGAGTGTACTCCGGAAAAAATCCATTCAACATACTTAAAAATTATGGCCCTGCATATATGACAGCAGTAGGTACGATGTCATCAGCAGCTACTTTGTCAGTGGCTCTTCAGTGCGCTAAGAAATCTGAGCCTACTTTAAGCGATGATATGGTAAGTTTTGGAATTCCACTTTTTGCAAATATTCATCTCTGTGGTTCGGTAATGACGGAAACGTTTTTTGTAATGGCTGTTTCAAAGATGCTGTATGGAACTTTTCCATCAGTAACTAATATGATAATTTTCTGTATATTACTTGGAGTGTTTGCGATAGGTGCGCCGGGTGTACCGGGTGGAACGGTAATGGCTTCACTTGGGCTTATAACGAGCGTGCTTGGCTTTGATGATAGCGGTACAGCACTTATGCTGACTATCTTTGCTCTTCAGGATTCATTCGGTACAGCATGTAATGTGACGGGCGATGGTGCTCTTACACTCATTCTTACAGGATATGCAGAAAAGCATGGTATAAAAGAAAAAGCTGAAAATATAAAGAACTTAGTATAACTGTTTTTTATAATCTCGACTAAATTCTAATGATGCAAACCCTCACCATTAGAGGATTTACATCATTAGAATAAGTCGAGCTAATTAAAAACAGTAATACTAGTATAAAATAAAAAGACTGAGCCGGCAAAACTGAGCTCAGTCTTTTTGCAATTTGGGATTAAAGAAGATCAGAAGAAATATCAATATTTTCTCCGTCGATGCCGACCCATGCACCATCGGAAGCTTCAGGAGCTTCTGCGTGAGCTATGAGCCATTTGTTAGTAGCTGTGAGAAGTTTATCCTCTGTGTTGCGTGCTTCGTACTCAGGTTTTCCTACATTTGTACCTGCCGGAAGACCTACCATTACCTGAAATCCTGAGTTAAGGCTTGCCTGACATGGAGCATAATGAAGAGTTGTTGCGTACATTTCGATCATTGTTCCCTTTGGGATAAGGAAAGCCTTTACACAATCAGAAGAAATCCTGAAGTCTTTGACTTCTTCTCTCTTGGCAACAAGTGCAATGAAATCAGTTGCGCCGAAGTTTATCTCGCTTGAACGATGATACTCGAGACAGTTGAGCTTTGTGTTGTGACCATTGCACCAGCCGAATTGCATGGCTGATCCGCCGAAGAGTGTATTTGATATGGCTTTGGCAGCATCGAGATTTTGAAGTGAGGCATCTTCTGCTACGTATTCTGTACCCTCAGGAATAGGAGTTTTAGAAGCAAGAGCTTCCATGATTTCCTGCTTTTCTGATTCATATCCTTCGATCACTCTTGCGTAATCTGTAAATTCCGGATCTGTAATCTTATAAATTCTCATACCTTTCTCCTTAATAATTGTTATGTAATATAACCCTATCACTTACTGGATGAATTTACAATTAAGACGGATTGAAATCAATAATCTGCAATGTAATATTCTATAGTTTATCCATTTTTTGAAATGGACTAATATCATATGATATAGAAAAGGTAAATATTGCGGAGGTGCGTGAAATGTCTGTTTTTAGACCGGATAGTGAATTTATGGAATTTCTTGGAAAAGTGGCTGACTTTGTAATTCTCAATCTGCTATGTGCGATCTGCTCGATACCTATAGTTACAGCGGGCGCGGCTATCACAGCGAGAAATTATACGGCAATGAAAATGACACGCGGCGAAGAGCCAAGCGCCGTAAAGAGTTACTTTAAGTCTTTTAGGGAAAATTTCAGGCAGGTTACAGCCATATGGATGGGTTTTGTTGTTATATGGGCGATGATAGCATTGGATTGGTATAATATCATCATGCATCCGACGCATAACTTTCCCTTTACATTAAAGATTGTTTTTGCGGTAATGACTTTTATCTTTTGGGCGACTAATGATTGCCTTTTTTATCTTGAAGCCAGGTTTGAGCTGAAAAGTCTGCAGCTTGTAAAGACAGCTCTGATCATGGCATTATTGAATATTCCTAAAATGGTGCTTATATGTGCAGCAACATTTTTACCATATATAATATGCGCGTGGTATATACAGTGGGGACTTGGTATATGGATACTGTGCAAATGTGTTTCACTCTACTATATAAGCAAAGGATGGAATAGACAATTTTCTAAAGTGTTGACAGGAGGAGAGGTATGAATATTGTTAAAGCACCTACGGATCCGGAAAAGCAGAGACCGTATTTTTACATCATTAAGGATAAGGAAATTTTCAGCTCACCATCAGATGACGGCAGAGGAGTAAGCTTTTTATATCAGAGCGGCGGAAGACTTATCAGCAGTGCGAAGATAACAGGTAATGTACAGGATGAGAAAATCTTAAAAATGCTTGAAAGTACCGATGGCTTTAAGAAACTTGTGCATAGTATCGGAGTAAGCGTGGAGATGAACGATCCATCATCTGAGGTTGATTTTGATTTTCAGATGTATGGAAAAAAAGATCTCTACGGAGGCGGAGCAAATATTGAGGCTCAGTTAAAAGCAGATATGTCTGAAAAAAGGATATATATGAGCGATGTGGACTGGAAAGCAGACGATGATATACCGGGACAGGTAAGAGTATATCTGCCGAAGCCGGAGGAAAAAGCGCATCTGAATGTAAGACTGTACCTGAATGATGGTTTCGATGCACCGCCGCAGACAGAAGAGCAAAAGGTCGATGTGGAAAGTGCCGGATATGTTGATATGATAAAGAAGTCACTTGTGCAGACAGGAAATGTAAGACGACTTCATAAGCTTAAAAGTAAGGCAGCACGAGGCGAGGAAGTAACGATAGCATATATAGGCGGCTCAATAACGCAGGGCGCCGGCGCAACTCCTATAAATACTGAGTGCTATGCTTATAAGTCTTTTAAGAAAATTAAAGAGCTGCTCGGGAATGGTGATAATGTCCACTATGTAAAGGCTGGAGTGGGCGGTACACCTTCAGAGCTTGGAATGCTTAGATTTGAAAGAGATGTATTAAGAGATGGAAGCGTCGAGCCTGACCTTGTGATCGTGGAATTTGCGGTAAATGATGATGGTGATGAGACAAAGGGCAAATGCTACGAAAGCCTTGTAAGGAAAATCTTAAAGCAGCCAAATGAACCTGCAGTTATTTTACTGTTTTCTGTATTTGCAGATGATTATAACTTACAGGATAGACTTATGCCGGTGGGAGAGCGATATGATCTGCCGATGGTAAGCGTAAAGAATGCCGTAGTTGAGCAGTTTTATGCAGGAGATAAAAAGATCATAAGCAAGCATCAGTATTTTTATGATATGTTCCATCCGACTAATCTTGGTCATACGGTTATGGCTGACTGTATCGTAAATCTGATAAAGGAAGCATTTAAGGCAGAGGCAGTAGATGAGGAAAGAGGACTCGAAGGAGAACCGGCGATAGGGAGTGACTTCGAAGATGTTTTCCTTATAGATAAAAAAGACAATATGGAATTCGCTAAAATTGATGAAGGCGGCTTCACACTTCAGGATACGGTTCTTCAGTCAGTAGAAATGAACGAAGATATAGAGACCACACCTGAATTTCCATACAATTGGATGTATGATGGAAAGAAGTGCAAGCATGAAAGCTTTAAGATGGAGATAAATTGCAGTAAGCTTTTGGTCATAATGAAGGATTCCGGAGAAGTAGATGCTGCAGCTGCAAAGGTATACGTTGATGGAAAATTTGTGCGTGACCTTGACCCATATGTAAATAGATGGTGTCATTGCAATCCGCTTATTGTCATTGATGAAAAATGCACAGGCAGCCATGTGGTAGAAATTGTTCCGGATGAAGATGAGGTGAGGGATAAATTTACGATTCTTGGATTCGGTGTTGTGAGATGAGGTTTGAATAAGAATACTGGAGATTTATGAAGCTTGGGTTAATTAATTATATAATGGGGATGATAAGCAAGGTAAAGAACCGCAAAATTATGCTGGTTCTTTATTTTGCGTGTGTTATGATACCTATCCTTATAACTGATGTTTTCGTGCTTTCGTCGCTTTATCGTGCAGAGAGAGCTGCAAGAGAACATATTCTTGAAAATGAAGCAAATGCGATACATTATACTTTTTTTAATAAAGTAGATGAGGCAGCCAAAATTGGAAATGCATTTTATACAAGTCTTTATGTAAATAGATTTTTGAATCATAAGTATGATTCTAATCTTGATTTCTATACAGCTTATCAGGAGCTTTTCAAGAATTCATTGGTGAATCAGATGAATGCGCAGCTTGGGCTTGGATTCAAGTGTTACCTTGATAATGATTCGATCACAAGCGGTGCGTCAATTCAGTATATAGACAATTGTAAAAATGAAGACTGGTATCAATATATGATTCAGAATAATATGAATAAAGGTCTTTATTTTGGAATAACGAAGAAACCTAATGGACCAGTTCAGAGGAGTATGCTGTATTTTCAAAGGCTGAATTATTTTGATAATAAATCAAAAAATGTGCTTTTGATCGAATTTGACTATGGAAAGATCACACAGCATCTTGAAAATCTTAACTATGAGTCAAAGGCATATATCTGCGACAGAGACAGAATACTAATGACTAATGGGAAATACAGCAACATAAATAAGTATTATCTTAAATTTAATTCGCATGGAATTCCGACATATAAACTTGATATGCTTGTTTATGGTCAGGAATTGAGTATTATTGTAGAAGATAGTGATAATATAACTAAGAATGTTGTTATCAAAAAATGGTATATCCTTGTACCGTTGATCGTTGTGAATATCCTATTTCCTATGTGTACGATGATTCAGGTTCTAAGCATTTTTTATAGAAATAAGCTTAGAGAGCAGGAAATGGTCGTTGCGCAGAAAAATGCTGAGCTTTTGGCTCTTCACAGCCAGATAAATCCGCACTTTCTCTTTAATGCACTTGACAGCATAAGGATGCATTCACTGCTTAAAAATGAGAATGAGACTTCAGAGATGGTAGAGCGACTGGCTAAATTGCAGAGGCAGTATACTGAATGGCAGGATGGAATGATTCCGCTGATCAAAGAAATGGAATTCGTCAAGGCTTATCTTGAATTGCAGAAGTACAGGTTTGGTGACAGACTTTCTTTTGAAATAGATATTGATGATGAGTGTGAAAAGCTTATCATACCGAAACTTACAGTGGTTACTTTTGTCGAAAACGCCTGCGTACATGGCATTGAGACTAAGACCTCTCCGGGATGGATATTCGTGAGAGCTTCTATTAAAGATGAAAATATGACTTTGGAGATAGAAGATACCGGAAATGGCATGGAAGAAGATGAGAGAGCAGCTTTGCTTAGTAAGATGAGGAATGCGAATATAAATATGCTTAAAGTCAAAGGACGTGTGGGAATTATAAATGCATGTCTTAGGTTGAAGATGCTGGCTGATGATAAGGTTGATTTTGAGCTTGATTCGGAAATAGGAATAGGAACATTGGTACAGATGAATATACCAATAAAATATCTAAAGGGGCAGATTTGATGTTAAAGGTTTTACTAGTAGATGATGAACCATTTATTTTACAGGGCTTAAAAGTATTAGTTGACTGGAAGGAAGAAGGATATGAGATAGCGACTGCGTCAAGTGGAAAAGAAGCGCTTGAGTACGCGCGCAGTAAACCGGTAGATCTGATCATTTCAGATATCCGCATGCCTGAAATGTCAGGGCTTGAGCTTTTGAAATTGCTTAGGCATGATTATAAGGTAGAGTCATACTTTGTGATATTGAGTGGATATGCAGAGTTTGAATATGCGCAGGAAGCAATGCATTATAACTGTACGGACTATGTGCTTAAGCCTGTAGAAAAAGAGCAGCTTTTGAATATTTTGAGAAAAGTGGCTGATTTAAATAAAAAGAAATTCTCACAGAGAGAAGAAAATGAAAAGCAGCACAAAGCCTATATAGATAGGACACTTATGGGATTGCTGAATGGAAAGTTTGACAGCAGAAATATCGAATATCTGGAAAATGATATAGATGTTAATGAAGATATGTGCTATGTGGGGATTCAGCTTGAAATCGAAAATATGACAGTTGACTGTTCTGATGAGGAAAAGAAAAAGACTCTTGAAAAGCTCTATGCAGCTGCACAAAGTTTTTTGAAGGAAGATTCGTGGCTTTGTATTTTTGATGTTTCCGATAGTGAGAAGGTGTATGACATCGGGCTTATATATCATGACTCAATGTCAAAAAAGAGGAAGACAGAGTGCGAGCCGTATTTGCAGAACTTTTTGGAGTATATACATGTGAATACTAATCTTCCTGTAACCATGCTTGTGGGAAAACGCGTGTCAGGAATAAGAAATATCTCTAAATCCTATTGCACAGTAAATATGCTGCGTTCGCTGCAGGGCTTTAGAGAAAAGAAAGAGATATATTTTTACGATAGAGAATACAGGATAAAAGATAATGGCGTACTGATATGTAAGCGGCAGCTGGATGAGCTTATCGATGCAATAGAGCTTGCCGAGAATAATTCTATCCGAAAAAAAGTAGATGCACTCTATGAGGAAATGAAGAAGAGCGGCATTACTGAAGCAGCTATGAATCTGAATATCAACTACCTGCTGTTTCAGCTTATCCATCTTGCAAGTGAGTTTGACAGTGAGGTGAATCAGGATGAAATATTGCGGATAATTCTTGAAAGTACGAATGAAGAAGGAATGAGACGCGGAGGAAAGAAACATCTTTGCAAAATGGCGATAGTTTATGCCGAGTATATTTCTCAGCTTAGGAAAAATTCGTCTAAGGGCGTGCTTGGGCAGATAGAGGAAGAAATAAAAAAGAATTATGCAAAGAATCTCACACTTAAGGATCTTAGTGAAAAGTATTATCTGAATAGTGCATACCTCGGACAGCTTTTCAGGAAAAAATATGGCTGCTCATTTAAGGATTATCTTAATGAGCACAGGATGGAAGAAGCTGCGAAACTGCTGAAAAACAGCGAGATGAAGATATATGAAGTTGCCGATGCGGTAGGATTTAAGGACGTTGACTACTTCGTAAATAAATTTATAGCTGCAAAAGGTTGTACACCGACAAAATATAAAAAAACCGAAACTGTATAATTTCTCCCACCTTTACATATAATTTCTCCGATGTTTTGTCAGGCTTTATTTTATAAAATGTAAGCATAAGTTCTAAAGGAAAAGAACAATTCGGAGATAAATCAGGAGGGTAATGAATGAGACAGAAATTAGTAAGTGCCTTGCTTTTGGCTTCAATGGTGGGCACAGCACTTACAGGCTGCGGAAGTAAAGCAAGCGCAGCCGGTGGTGCGGTAAACAAGGATGGAATTAAAGAATTTACAGCATTCTTTGCAGTTCCGGGTAACGAGATCAATGATGATAATGAGATTCAGCAGCTCATAGCAGAGAAAACGGGATGCAAGGTTAAAGAGACATGGCTTACAGGCCAGACAAATGAAGAGGCGATTGGTACTCTGATCGCCGGCGGAGAATATCCGGATTTTGTCGATGGCGGAGACGCTACAGTTCAGCTTTATGAAGCCGGTGCACTTGTTCCGCTCGATGACTATATAGATAAGTATCCAAACATTAAAGAATTCTTTACTGATCAGGAATGGGACAGCCTTCGCCAGAGCGATGGACACATTTACTGGATTCCTCAGTTCTCAAATATTTATGGAGAAGAAAGAGAATGTACTCATAATGATGAAGCTTTCTGGATTCAGACAAGAGTTCTTAAGTGGGCAGGATATCCGGAAATCCATACATTGGATCAGTATTTCGACCTTATAGAGAAGTATTATGAGAGCAATCCTACTATGGAGGATGGTACAGCAAATATCCCATATACAATTCTCTGTGATGACTGGAGATACTTCTGCCTTGAAAATGCAGGAGAATTCCTTGATGGATATCCGAATGACGGTTCTGTAATAGTTGATACTGATAATAATAAGATCGTTGACTATAATACAACACCGACAACAAAGAAGTACTTTGAGAAGTTAAACGAAGAGTATAAGAAGGGCATTGTAGATCCTGAGTCATTTACACAGACTTATGATGAATATATCGCAAAGCTTTCAACAGGTCGCGTTCTTGGAATGGTAGATCAGTGGTGGGATTTCTCATCTAATGCAGAAGATGCCATTAAGACAGCCGGACTTGATAAAGCAGGATGCAATTATGTTCCACTTCCTATCACTATAGATGAAGGCATGAAGAATCAGTGGCATAATTCAGGCGGAGTTCTCAATGTTTCATCAGGACTTGGAATTACTACAAGCTGTAAGGATGTGGAAGGTGCTCTTCAGTTTGTAAATGATCTTCTTGGACAGGAAGTTCACGACCTTAGATTCTGGGGCGTAAAGGGTGAAGATTATGAAGTAGGCGATGACGGAATGTACTATCGTACACCTGAAGAGAGAGCAAATGTCGCTGATACAGCATACAAGGCTTCTCACTCATGCCCATATTCATACTTCCCACAGTGGCTCGGAACAAGCCGTGATGGAAAAAATGCCATGAAGCCGGAAGGTCAGGAACAGGAATTCTATGATGGACTTCCTGATACTGTTAAGGAATGTTTCGATGCTTATGGTGTGAAGACATATGTTGAAATGCTTGGTACAAATCCTGCACCGGGACCTTGGTATCCTATGTATACATACTCAAGCACAATGACAACTGCTACACCTGGTGGTACAGCGTGGGCATTGATGGATGAGATCAAGCACCAGTATTTGCCTAAGGTAGTAATGGCAGATAATTTTGAGACTGGTTGGGATGAATATATGAAGGCTTATGAATCATGCAAGCCTGAGGACTTCATTTCTGAAATGCAGACAGAACTTGAAAGACGAATCGAAGTGGCAAAGAAGTACGAGTAATGCTCTGCGAGGATGCGTTGGGATTTGCATATAAAATATGTCAGCTGTGCTGGCGCAAATCCCGCGCCAAGTCTCGCAGGACGAGACTTGAGAGTATTGGGTTTGAGTATCAGGAGGTTGGTATGACTTTATCGAGTAGTAATGCCGAAGGTGTAATTTCCTTAGATGAAAACAAAGTAAAAGAAAAGAAAAAAAGTGATTTCTCCAGATTAAAGCATCAGAAAGTGCTTTTAATATGGACAGCTATCCTTACAGTATATGGTATTATCTTTTATTATCTTCCGCTTGGCGGCTGGATAATGGCTTTTCAGAATTACAGACCAAAGGACGGTCTTCTTCATTCAAAATTTGTTGGGCTTGAAAAATTTAAGCTTCTGTTCTCTGATGTATCATTTTTGCGTGTTATCAGAAATACGTTGGCAATGGGAATCATAAATCTGATAGTAACCTTTGTTATGGCAATCGTATTTGCTATATTGCTTAACGAAGTTTCACATAGAGGCGGCAAAAAGGTAGTTCAGACCATTTCGTATCTGCCGCATTTCCTTTCATGGATCATTGTTACAGGCATACTTCATGATGCTTTATCAGGAAATGGTATCATAAATCAGCTGATGCTCAACTTCCATCTTATTTCTCAGCCTATCAATTTCTTTGCACATGAAAAGTTTTTCTGGCCAATAGTTGCATTTGCAAATGTTTGGAAGGAAACAGGATGGAATGCGATAATTTACCTCGCTGCAATTACTTCTATCGATCCTTCTCTTTATGAGGCAGCAGCAATCGATGGTGCAGGTAGATGGGCTAAGATAAAGCATGTGACACTTCCGAGTCTTAAGCCTACTATCATGATCTTACTCCTTATGAATGTTGGTAATGTTTTGAACGCAGGATTTGAAATTCAGTACCTTCTCGGAAACGGTCTTGTCCAGAATGTTTCTCAGACAATTGATATTTACGTTTTGAAGTGGGGCATAAGCCAGGGAGACTATTCACTTGGTACGGCTGCCGGCATATTTAAGAGTGTAGTCAGCATTATCTTAATTGTATTTTTCAATCAGATGGCAAAACGACATGGCGAAGAAAGACTGTTCTAAGGGGGAACTGATATGAAAAAGAAAATTTCAGGCGCCGATCTGGCATTTAATATATTCAATGGCGCTTTTATGGTGATATTTGTGATAGTGACACTTTATCCTGTTCTGAATACTTTAGCAATATCACTTAATGATGGTACAGATGCACTTAGAGGTGGAATTTATCTGCTTCCAAGAGTTTTTACAGCCAAGAATTATACTACTGTTCTTGGAAAGGATAATCTTATCACAGGTGCGATAGTAACTGTTGCGAGAACTGTTGTGGGAACTGCACTTGCGCTTATAACTAATGCGATTCTTGCTTTTATCGTAAGCCGTAAGAATTTTGTATTTGCTAAGCCGGTCTCACTTTTCTGGGTCATCACCATGTATGTTAATGGTGGCCTGATCCCTACGTTCCTGCTTTACAAGACATTAGGACTTACTAATAGTTTCCTTGTGTATGTAATACCTGGAATGCTTTCCGCCTTCAACATGCTTGTTATAAGAACTTATATGAAAGGTATCCCTGACAGCTTGGAAGAGTCTGCACAGCTTGATGGTGCAGGGTACACTACGATATTCCTTAAGATAATTTCACCGCTCTGCAAGCCTGTTTATGCAACTGTTGCTCTTTTCGTTGCAGTAGGACAGTGGAATTCATGGTTCGATGCAATGCTCTATAACCGTATGAATGGCAATCTTACTACATTACAGTATGAGCTTATGAAGCTTCTTTCATCTGTTACAAACCAGAGTGCTTCAGCTGAAAATATGAAAAATGCAGTTGGTTCTGTTACACCTACATCTGTAAGAGCAGCTGCAACTATCATCACAATGCTCCCGATCATCTGCATTTATCCTTTCTTACAGAGATACTTTGTTACTGGTCTTACACTTGGTGGAGTAAAGGAATAAAAGATGAATACAATTTGTGGATATAGAAATGTTTTTCTTGAAATAGGTAAAAGTGAAGAGGAAATAGAAGAACGCCTTCAGAAAATCTTTAATGAGATATATTATGGCGAGGATAAATTCTTTTACACGACACCGGATGGAAAAATGGGATACCTTGTCGATACAGGAAATAATGATACCAGAACAGAAGGTATTTCATATGGAATGATGATGTGTGTACAGCTCAATAAGAAAAAAGAGTTTGATCTTCTTTGGAATTGGGCTATGACAAATATGTATATGCAGGATGGGGAGAATAAATACTATTTTGCATGGTCTGTTGCAACTTCAGGTGAGAAAAATGCGTATGGTCCTGCACCGGACGGTGAAGAATACTTTGCGATGGCATTGATCTTTGCGGCTCACAGATGGGGCAATTCAGACGGAATATATAATTATCAGCACATGGCAAAGGAGCTCTTAAGAGACTGTATTCATCACAGAGAACTCTATGGCGGCGATGATATGTGGACAAAAGATGGTTTGATAAAGTTTGTCCCATCGCTTGATTTTACTGATCCTTCATATCATTTACCACATTTTTATGAGCTGTTCGCAGAGAATTGCTATGAAGAAGATGCAGATTTCTGGAAGATGGCAGCACAGGCAAGCAGAAAGTTTCTGCAGAAAGCCTGCCACTCTGAAACAGGGTTGTCTGCGGAGTATAGTGATTATGAAGGACATCCGCAGCCTACAGGTGATCAATTTGGAGGAAGGCACGACTGGTATTACAGTGATGCTTACAGGACAATAGCGAATATTTCGCTTGATTATGAGTGGTTTTCGAAGGATACAGAATATGGCGAATGGAGTCGCATGGAAGCAAATAGGTTCCTGAGATTTTTTGATAGCCTTCCAAAAGAAAATCGTCGTAAGATTTATGAAGTTGATGGAACTGCCATTAATGAGGATGCTCTGCACCCTGTCGCAATGACTGCTGTTAATGCAGAAGCTGCTCTGGCGGCTGATTGGGATCTTGCGAAAGAATATGTAGAAGAATTTTGGAACACGCCATTGCGTAAAGGAAATAGAAGATATTATGACAATTGCTTGTATATGTTTGCGTTTATGGCATTAAGTGGAAATTATAGAATTTGGTAAAAGTTGAGTCGCAGCTTGCTGCGGCTCTTCTTTTTTTAAGAGCTTCGGGAGAAAGACCCGGAGCTTTTGATGTTGTGCGCCTAGCGGCGCACGTTTCTAACGGGTTCAAGTCCCGAATCCGCCCGGTAGTGGGAAGGATATAGCCGAAGGCAAGGGTGTCCGCCGC
>FOSY01000023.1 GCA_900114405.1 Lachnospiraceae bacterium KH1T2
CTAATCACTTGGATTAAGGCTAATAAACTTAAAATATTAAACAGCGGTATTAAAATAGCTTAACAACTTAATAATCAGGGAGATTGACTGTACTTCCTTGCTAAAAAGCAAAAATTTACCGCTAATGTGGTCGTTGGACTACTTGGTAATAAAAGTCCTGATTCAAACAGATTTACACTTGTAACTCCAAAGTCTGAAAATGATGTACGATTACAAGCTACACTTGCCAATCAGAACCCCACGGGCTTGCCCGTGGGTACAGTCAGAGAATTTTATTCTGTTAAAAATTATATTTGGGAATCTGATAAACTAGAATCGGAAATAGATTACGATACAATATTACAATTTTCATATAACAGCGGTAACGTCGAAATTGTAATGACAGATGGTTGTACGTCAGTTGTTAAGTTTAACTGTGGTGACTATAGAATATTTTTTTGAACTCTAAACTGTAAATTATATTATGCAGAGTAAAAGATTATAGAGAGTTTGCGTAAACTCCGCAGCGTAGTGCTCCGTTTACGTGTGAACTGTTACCTAAATATTTCTACTATAGAGCTGCACATACTGCAATACTGTTAAATATAGTGTATAATTGTATTTTGAGGTATTGTGTTATGAATGAAAAAGTATTACATGTATTAGAATTTGATAAAATAATAGAACGCCTGCAGGCACATGCGTCATCTGCCAGAGGTAAGCAGATGTCGAGAGAGCTTGTGCCTTATGACAACATGGCGGATATAGAACGTGCGCAGACTGAAACCGCAGATGCACTTGAAAGAATTTTTGCAAAGGGAAGTCTTTCTTTTGCGGGTATAAAAGATGTCAGAGGGTCACTTCATACGGCAGAGGCCGGTGGAACACTTTCTACACGTGAGCTTATGGATATAGCGGCAGTACTTGAAACTACAGATCAGGTGCGGCGCTATGGAATGAGAGATGAGGATTCTGAAAAAGCGGCAGATTCGCTTGAGGACAGATTTAATTGTCTCTCACCTTTGAATAATCTGGCTTCAGAGATAAGGCATTGTATCCTCGATGAAGATAATATCGCGGATGATGCAAGCTCAGAGCTTAAGAGCATCAGAAGGCAAAAGGGGATAGTTTCCGAGAAGGTTCATGGAACTTTAAGCTCTTTGATAAATGGCTCGCTTAAGACTTATCTCATGGATAACGTCATAACTATGAGAAATAACCGTTACTGCGTACCTGTAAGGGCGGAGTACAAGTCGCAGGTTCCGGGTATGGTACATGACCAGTCGGCAACAGGTGCGACACTTTTCATAGAGCCGCAGTCAATAGTAAAACTCAATAATGACATCAGGGAGCTTGAACTTCAGGAAAAGGCTGAGATCCAGCAGATCCTTAAGAATCTTTCAGCTATGTGCGGAGTGAATGCAGAGGTTATAAGGGCAAATGATGCTATTTTGACAGAGCTTGACTTTATCTTTGCAAAAGCTGCACTTGCACTTGACATGGATGCCATGAAGCCTGTCTTTAACACTAACGAGATAATTCGCCTCAAAGGCGCACGCCATCCGCTGATAGATAAGAAGAAGGTAGTTCCGATAGATATCCACCTTGGAGATGAGTTTGACCTGTTGATCGTTACAGGACCAAATACCGGCGGTAAGACAGTTTCCTTAAAGACAGTAGGTCTCTGTGAGCTTATGGGTCTTTCAGGACTTCACATCCCGGCAGAGGATCGTTCAGAACTTTCATTCTTCCGCGAAATCTATGCAGATATAGGTGATGAGCAGTCTATCGAGCAGAGCTTGTCGACATTCTCATCACATATGAAAAATATAGTAGAGATACTTCAGCATGCTAATATTACAAGTCTTTGCCTTTTCGACGAACTTGGTGCAGGTACAGACCCGACAGAAGGTGCAGCACTTGCAACAGCAGAGCTTGACTGGCTTCATAAGAGAAGCATCAGAACCATCGCCACAACTCACTACAGCGAGCTGAAAGAGTATGCGCTCACCACAAACTGGGTTGAGAATGCCTGCTGTGAGTTTGATGTGGAGACATTACGACCTACATACAGGATTCTTGTAGGTGTCCCTGGTAAGAGTAACGCTTTTGCTATTTCAGAAAGACTTGGACTTCCTGATTTCATCATCAAAGATGCTAAGGAAAGAGTAAATGAAGAGGATGAGAAATTTGAAAATCTTCTTGCGAGTCTTGAGAAGAATCGTGTCGAGCTTGAAAAGCGTAAGGCAGAGATAGCAAAGTCTGAGGCAGAGGTCGCTAAACTTCAGGAGGAACTTGACTCCGGCAGACAGAAGCTTGAAGCTTCAAAGGAAAAGATCTTAAGCAAGGCTAAGGAAGAAGCAAGGGCACTTCTTTCTGAAGCAAAGGCTACAGCTGATGAAACGATCAAAAATATGCAGAAGTACGCTGATTCTGATGCAGTAAAAGCTGCAGAGAGAGACCGCGCAAGACTTCGTGATCAGCTTGGAAAGACTAAGGGTAAGCAGCAGGGGCTTCAGTCATCTGACGATGCGGGTATCGACCCTAAGAAGATCAAGATGGGCGATGAGGTCAAGATCGTTTCTATGGGACTTCATGGTACGGTCAATTCACTTCCGGATTCTAAGGGAAATTTGTTCGTACAGTGTGGTATTATAAAATATAAAGCTAATGCTTCGGATCTTATTTTCGAGAAGCCGAAGAATGATACTAAGAAGACAAAGGTTAAGTCCGGACAGAAATCGCTTTCACATGCAGGGACTATCAAGACAGAATGTATGCTCCTTGGAATGACAGGGTTTGATGCAGAGCAGACATTGAGCCACTACCTTGATGAAGCATACCTTTCACATCTTCCGCAGGCAAGGATAGTACATGGTAAGGGTTCAGGCGTGCTTAGAAAGGTAGTGCATGATTTCCTGAAACGCTGCAAATATGTCGAAAGCTTCAGACTTGGCGAATTCGGTGAGGGGGATGCCGGAGTGACCATAGTTACATTTAAACAGCAGAAGGGTAAAAAATAATGGTAGATAAGCAGAAGGTACTTATTGTCGATGATGACAATAACATTGCTGAGCTCATCTCACTTTACTTCACTAAGGAATGCTTTGAAACAAAGATAGTGAATGATGGAGAGAGTGCAGTTAAGGAATTTGGGATATTTCAGCCGAATCTGATACTTCTTGATCTGATGCTTCCGGGAATAGATGGATATCAGGTGTGCAGGGAGATACGTCAGAAGTCGCAGGTGCCGATCATCATGCTTTCAGCGAAAGGTGAAGTTTTTGATAAGGTGCTTGGACTTGAACTTGGGGCTGACGACTATATGGAAAAGCCCTTTGATTCGAAAGAGCTCATTGCGAGGGCGAAAGCGGTGCTCAGGCGTTCACAGCAGGTAGTGAAAGCTGAAGCGCCTAAGAATGAAGTCAAGAAAGTAGAGTATAAGGATCTGATAATAAATCAGACGAATTACTCTGTGGTATATTGTGGAAAGCCGATAGATATGCCGCCGAAGGAGCTTGAACTTCTTTACTTCATCGCTTCTTCTCCAAATCAGGTATTTACCAGAGAGCAGCTTTTGGATAATATATGGGGATATGAGTACATTGGAGATACTCGTACTGTAGATGTTCATATCAAGAGACTTCGTGAAAAGATAAAGGATAACGATGCCTGGCGTATAACAACAGTTTGGGGAATCGGCTATAAGTTTGAAACCATGGAGAAATGATGACATATGAACGATAATGAAGAAAAAGATTCCGAGTTTCAGTTCATTACGGAAACCATAAAGGATAAGCCGCTGGATAAGAAGAAATTGTTTGAGAGAATGCTGATGATAGTTATATCAGCGGCACTCTTTGGGGGAGTTGCGGCAGTTGTTTTTTCGGTGATAGTACGCCCTATGATGCCGAATAGCAATGAAATAAGAGTTGTAAATATTCCGGCTGATGAAAATAACTTACCGACACTTGCAGTATCTGAGGACTCTTTGGATGAAGAGCCTTCTGAAAATTCTGTAAGTGAGGATAAGCCAACTCAGATCATTAATAACATTACGGAGAAAGTTTCACTTACCACAGAGGACTATGAGCAGCTGTACAAGGCACTTGGTGAGGCTGTGGATGAAGCTGAACGGTCTATCGTCACGGTAACGGGTGTTTCGTCTGATACAGACTGGTTTGAAAATACCGTCGAGGACGCATCTACAAGTGCAGGTGTGATAGTCGCAAATAATGGCCGTGAACTGCTGATACTCGTTGACTCAGACGTTACTGCAAAAGCGGATAAGACAACCGTAACCTTTGCAGATGGTACATCAGCTGAGGCTGATATCAAGAAGGTAGATCATAACACCGGACTTGAGATAATCGCTACACCTATGAGCTCTATCAGCGAGGAGACATTGAACATTATCGCTGAGGCAAAGCTGGGTAATACTAAAACAGAGGACCTTTCTGAGACACCTGTGATGGCTGTCGGGAGACCACTTGGCAGCAGCGGTACATCTGCTTATGGACTTATCACAAGCTCAAATCGTGTGATGAATGGCACAGACCGCAACTTTCATCTGGTTTCCACGGATATTTATGGAAGTACAGAGGGCAGCGGCGCGATATTTAACTATGAAGGCGAAGTACTCGGAATCATTTCTCAAAAGACAGCTTCAAAAGATGCTGAAAATCTTATTTGTGGATATTGTATTTCTGACTTGAAGGAGATCATTGAGGACCTTTCGAACGGCAAGAGTGCAGCATGCCTCGGAATAGAAGGAACAGATGTTACAGAAAATGCGCATAAGGAATATGAAGTTCCATATGGGGCGTATGTAAAAACGGTAGTTATGGGATCACCGGCGATGGAGGCAGGAATTCAGAGCGGTGACGTTATCACTAAGATCGGAACTATGGAGATCAAAAATTTTAGTGATTATACAAGGGCAATAGCTGCGGGACAGCCGGATGATGACGCCATTGTCACGGTAATGCGTTATGCGAGAGGTGAGTACACTGATATGACATTTGATGTGACATACACCACGCTAAGCAAAAGTTTAACTAATTAATTTATGATTTAGGAATGAGGATTTAAAACAATGAAATACATCAGCGACTTAAAAGAAGGCGATACACTGGGAGACGTATATCTTTGCAAGTTTCACAGTCAGGCTGTGACTAGAAATGGAAAACCGTATATAAATTGTATCCTTCAGGATCGTACAGGTACTTTGGATGCGAAGATCTGGGAACCAAACTCAGACGGTATCGCTGATTTTGATACGCTTGATTATATTCAGGTAGTTGGAGATGTGACACGTTATCAGGGAGCGCTTCAGGCATCTTTGAAGAGAGTAAGAGTTGCGCAGGAAGATGAGTATATTCCTGCAGATTATCTTCCGGTGAGCAAATTTGACATCGATGAGATGTATAAGTCACTCAAAGAGATAATCGAAACTGTTAAAAATCAGTATCTTCATGAGCTGCTTAAAAGACTTTTTATCGATGATGCTGATTTTGTAAAGAAATTTAAGATGAGCTCAGCAGCTAAGAGCATCCATCATGGATTTGTCGGTGGTCTTATGCAGCACACACTTGCAGTTACACGTCTTTGTAAATTTTACACAAAGGCATATCCTGCTCTGAATCACGATCTGCTCATTACATCAGCACTTCTGCATGACGTAGGTAAAACAAGAGAGCTTTCACCATTTCCGCAGAATGACTATACCGATGCGGGCCAGCTTCTCGGACATATCGTGATCGGAACAGAGATGATCGGTGAGCTTGCAAGAAATATAGACGGCTTCCCGGAAAAGCTTTTAAGAGAGCTTCAGCATTGCATCGTTGCCCATCACGGTGAGCTGGAGTATGGATCACCTAAGAAGCCTGCACTTATGGAAGCTATGGCGCTTAATCTTGCAGATAATACGGATGCGCGTATGGAGACTATGACAGAACTTCTCGACAGCACTAAGCCTGCTGAGGGTTCTAACGGTTGGCTTGGTTATAACAGGATTTTTGAATCCAATGTCAGAAAGGCCGGAGAATGGAATTAAAGAAAAATCAGGAGATCCGTGTGGAAATCACGGATCTCACAAACGATGGGGAAGGCTTGGGTAAAATTGACGGCTTTCCTTTTTTTATTAAAGATACAGTGCCGGGAGATGTGGTGACTGCTACAGTAATGAAAGCGAAGAAGAATTATGCTTTTGCAAGGCTTAAGCAGGTGATAACTCCTTCTGCAGACAGAGTGCGCCCGGAGTGCAAAGTGGCGCGTTCATGCGGAGGATGCAAGATACAGGCGCTTTCATATGAAGCAGAGCTTAAGTATAAGCAGTCTAAGGTTCATAATTGTCTTCTGAGAATTGGCGGTATACCGGAAAAAGTACTTTCTGTGGCTGAGGAGCCGATCATAGGCATGGAAAAGCCTTGGAGATACCGTAATAAGGCGCAGTATCCGATCGGAAGAGATAAGGATGGAAGGATAGTTGCGGGATTTTATGCAGGACGTACACATGACATCATTGAATGCAGCGACTGTCTTCTGACTCCGCCGGAGTTTCAGACTATCCTTCGTACAGTCATTGGTTTCATGGAGGACTATGGGATAAGCCCGTATGACGAGAATTCAGGTAAGGGACTTGTGCGCCACCTCTTGATAAGGAAAGGTTTTAAGACAGGCGAGCTCATGGTGTGCCTTGTGGTAACATCAAAGAAGTTTCCTCATAGTGAAGAGTTTGTGCAGTGTCTCAGGGGTATACCGGGAATGAAGTCTGTCACACTCAACATCAATGCAGAGAAGACAAATGTTATCCTTGGAAAGGAAGTAGTTGTTCTCGATGGGCAGGGATATATCACGGATATTTTGGGTGGTCTGAAATTTCAGATATCTCCGCTTTCTTTCTATCAGGTAAACCCTGTGCAGTGTGAAAAGTTATATTCTAAGGCTTTGGAGTATGCTGATCTCAGTGGAGAAGAAGAGGTCTGGGACGTATGCTGCGGAATAGGAACTATCACGCTTTTCCTCGCGGGAAAGGCAGGAAGAGTGCATGGGCTTGAGATCGTTCCTGAGGCGATAGAGGATGCCAAAGTAAATGCGCAGATAAATGGAATTGAGAATGCGGACTTTATCGCTGCAGCAGCAGAGGACTATATGCCGGCTCATACGGATATTTCGGCAGATGTGGTTGTTGT
Source organism: Lachnospiraceae bacterium KH1T2 (assembly GCA_900114405.1). GTDB lineage: Bacteria > Bacillota > Clostridia > Lachnospirales > Lachnospiraceae > NK4A144. Next base: position 7,173 of record FOSY01000023.1, read on the forward strand.
TGACCCGCCGCGAAAGGGCTTGGAAACTTCGGTTCTTGAAACGATAGTAAAAATGAATCCTAAGAAGGTTGTCTATGTTTCATGTGACCCGGCAACGCTCGCAAGGGATATTAAAGTATTGCTGGCAGCGGGCTATAAGCTTAAAAAGTTTGTGGCATGCGATCAGTTTAGCCATACAAGCCATGTGGAGACTGTTGTTCTTCTGTCCCAACAAAAGCCTGATGATCATATCGAGATAGAAATTAATCTTGATGAGATTGATGCTACAAGTGCAGAGACAAAGGCCACGTATATGAAAATACAGAACTGGGTACAGGAAAAGTATGGTTTTCATGTCACAAATCTGAACATTGCTCAGGTGAAGCAGAAACATGGGATTATAGAAAGAGAGAATTATAATAAGCCTAAATCTGAGAATAGCAGACAGCCTGGAACAACACCAGAAAAGGAGAATGCTATTACTGAGGCACTAAAGTTTTTTAAGATGATATAAGTTTGAGGACAGGGAATAAAAAACCTGTCCTTTTTCTATTATTAAAAATGTTTTGTAAAGTGGTTCGTACAGAAATTATTATTGACAAAAATAACAGTGTTAGTATAATAAAACTAACAATGTTAGTTTACGAGGAATGGGAGTAAATATGCCAAGAACAGGATTATCTAAGGAAGAAATAATAGAAAAAGCTGCTACATTAGCAAATGAAAAGGGGTTATCATATTTGAGCGTCACAACGCTTTCTGAATATTTAGGAATCAGAAAACCGTCTCTCTATAATCATGTAAAGTCAATAGATGATTTGCACTATAAGCTTATGATCTATGGTTGGAAGAAGGTTTCGGATGAGATAGTTGCAGGAATTGATTCAACCAGTCCAAAAGAAAAACTCAAAAATTATGGCATAGCATTTTACAGATTTTCTATGGAGAATCCGGGTGTATTTGAGGCGATGCTTTGGTATAACAAATACTCTGATGAAACTTTACTTGAAGCTACAGAGGGCTTGTATTCATTTTTCTTTGAACAAACAGATAGTCTTGGTATAGATAGAGAGGTGGCAAATCATTTGCTTAGAACTTACAGAGCTTTTCTTGAAGGATTTATCATGCTACAGATCCATAATTCTTTTGGCAATCCGATTTCTATTGATGAAAGCTTCGAGATATCTATGAATGTACTGATATCTGGTATGGAGCAGTATAGGAGATGACTATTGTTGTTGCGATTGTTTACTGTATATATCTGGGAAGAATAAAAGAGGATGCCATAAAAAAATGAGAACAGCTCTATTCCAGACAGTGTGATCCATACTGATATTGGCTATAAGGATGGAGACAAATGAATAATACAAATAAAGAACTTTTTAAAGGCAGAATATCTGCGATACACAAGAACAATTATACAATTAGATTCGACGGAAAGGATATCCCTGCCAGACTCAAAGGGAGCTTTTATGACTTAATGACAGATCGGTTTCCTGTTGTGGGTGATTATGTTTCTTTTGAGTACAACCCAATCGGAGATTCTTTGATTGTATCAGTGCTTGAGCGTTCTAGCCTTTTACAGAGGCCTGATCAGGCGAAGACCGGAGTTATGCAGTACATGGTAGCTAACGTGGATTATACCTTTATTGTGACGGCGCTTAATGAAGACTATAGCTATAATCGAATAGCTCGATATGTGAGTGTTGTTCTTCAGGGGCATTCTATTCCGGTGGTGGTTTTGACAAAAGCAGATCTATGCAGTAACTACGGCAGATATATAAGAGAGGTGGAGAGTATATCTGATAAGGTTAGAGTTCATGCAATTTCAGCGCTCTATGGGATAGGAGTCGATGAACTACAGGAATATATGAGACCAGGTATTACTATCTGCCTAATGGGATCTTCCGGGGCCGGAAAGTCAACACTTTTAAATGCTTTTGCTGGTGAAGAGATAATGAGAACTTCCAGCGTCAGAGAGTCAGATTCCACAGGGAGACATACCACTACCTACAGACAGCTGATTGAACTTAATAACGGCGTATCCATAATTGACACACCAGGCATGAGAGAAATTGGCATGGCAAATACGGAGCTGGGAATTGATAATACCTTTTCGGATATAGCCAAGTTGGAAAAACAATGTAAATTTAGTGATTGCCAGCATGACACGGAGCCAGGCTGTGCTGTGAAAGCTGCAATAGAAAGTGGTGATCTTTCTGTGGACAGATACATCCTGTACAAGTCACTTAGCTCTGAGAATACGAAGAATTACGCTAAGAAAAAAGAAATATCAAAATGGGCTAAGGCTGCAAAGAAAATAAAAAGAGATAGTTTTTGATATTATAAAGGAATTTCAGCGCGGAGGCGGGGATGGGTGAAATTAATAATCTGCTGATTTGTGACATCGCACAAATCCAGTATTCATGCGGATGACACGAAGCGTATCGCCCATGTGACGGCGGGATTCTTTCTGTTTTTCATATCCTTTGATACTTTGAAATCAATCGGAAGGAAATTTTTCAAAGGAAAGGAATTAGAAAAATGAGAAACAGAAAAACTTGCTTTTTGACAGGGGGCACTTTTATAGCATTGTTTGCATTATTAACCTTGCTTATTATGACAATTGATGTTCAGCCGGTCGGGCAAAATGGAACAGATATCGGATTTGCTGGATTTAACGTGGGCTTCCATGAGATGACGAGAGTTAACATGACACTTTATACCATCACAGACTGGCTTGGGCTGGTACCGATATTTATCTGCATGATATTTGGAAGCGTTGGCTTTATACAGCTGATTAAGAGAAAGAGCCTGTTTAAGGTGGATAAGGATATTATCATTCTCGGAATCTACTACATTATTGTCATCATGGCTTACCTTATTTTTGAGATGATACCAATCAACTATAGGCCTATTCCTATAGAAGGGGTTATGGAGGCATCGTATCCATCTTCTACAACGCTGCTGGTACTTAGTGTGATGCCGACACTGGTGGAACAGGCTGGCAGAAGGCTAAGTGATGATCTGATAAAGAAACTGATCACTATTTTTGCAGTATTGTTTTCGCTATTTATGGTAATAGGAAGACTTATTTCAGGAGTCCACTGGTTTACGGATATCGTGGGCTCGGTACTATTAAGCATCGGCTTGTATTATCTGTATAAGGGGTGTGTTTTATCCTGCAGCAAAGAGGCTTAAGAGAGGATGACAGATATGGAGTTTGGCGAAAAACTATTGGGACTTAGAAATAGCAAAGGGATGACCCAGGAGGAGCTGGCAGAAGCTTTGTTCGTTTCAAGGACAGCGATTTCGAAATGGGAATCGGGCAGAGGTTATCCAAGCATTGATTCGCTAAAAGAGATTTCAAAGTTCTTTTCCGTATCCATAGATGAGCTTCTTTCCAGTGAAAAACTGGTGACTATTGCTGAAAAAGAAAACAGGGCAAATATTCGAAAGATCCTGGATTATCTTCTTGGGCTAAATGACCTGCTGGCGTGTGGGCTGATATTACTTCCGCTTTTCCCGCACCCGGTAGAAAAGATGGTTTACGCAGTGAGTCTTATTGAATACAGCGATGTTTCAGCTACCATAAGGCTAATTTACTGGATATTGTTTGCATCCCTTGTGGCAACCGGAGTTGTAATAGTGGTTTTAAACCATTTTAAGTTTGAAAAAGCAAAAAGGGTAATGATCACATTATCCATGGGAATCAGTATAGTAACAGTGCTTGTGCTTGCTATCACCAGGGCAGCGTATGCTACATCTGTAGCCTTTATTTTGATGACCATAAAAGGATTATTGCTACTTAAACGAGAGAAAACATGAATTATATGAGGAGATTATTAGAGATGAATTCAAATGATTATACAATACGACCTGAGAAAAAAGAAGAATACAGAGAAGTTGAAAACCTTGTAAGGGAGTCCTTCTGGAACGTCTATCGACCGGGATGCAGTGAGCATTATGTGATACATGTCCTTAGGGATGATCCTGCTTTTATAAAAGAGCTTGATTTTGTCATGGAAAAGGATGGGAAACTTATCGGTCAGAACATATTTATGAAAACTACCATTGAGGCAGATGATGGAAAGACTATCGACGTTCTTACAATGGGACCGATCGGTATTACTCCTGAGCTTAAAAGAAAAGGATATGGCAAGGCAATCCTGGACTACTCTCTTGAAAAGGCTGCAGAAATGGGCTTTGGAGCGGTGCTTTTTGAAGGGAATATTGGTTTCTATGGACACAGCGGCTTTGACTATGCCAGCAAGTTCGGAATCAGATACCATGACCTTCCGGAAGATGCTGATTCTTCATTCTTCCTGTGCAAGGAGCTGATTCCTGGATATCTTGATGGGATCACCGGTGTGTACCAGACTCCAAAGGGCTACTATGTTGAAGATGCTGATGTTGAAGAGTTTGATAAGAACTTTCCGCCAAAAGAAAAGCTTAAGCTGCCCGGACAGATTTTTGAGTAAACTATAAGGAAGATATTGATTATGAGGGCTAATATATATTTTAAGAATTATACTGACAGTGATTATGAGGCCTTGTGCTTTTTTCCAATATGGAATTCTATGAGAGGCTTGGCTTCAGGAAGAAACATCATTATTCATTTTTCTGAAAAAAAGATGGCAAGTAAGGAGATACATGATAAAAATAGAGACAGAAAGGCTGCTCCTGCATCCGATATCAGATGAGGAAATGCAGAAGATTATAGATGACGAGAAAAATCCGGAAATGCAGAAGGCATATTCAGAGATGCTTCAAGGATGCCTTGATAACCCGGAAGACAGAGTATGGTATGCAACCTGGAACATGGAACTTAAGGAACAGCCTAAAACTATCGTGGGAGACCTTTGCTTCAAGGGAATCACAGATGACGGAATGGTAGAAATAGGCTATGGTCTTAAGGAAGGTTACTGTGGGAATGGATATATGACTGAGGCAGTAAGGGCTATAACTGAATGGGCATTATCCCAGAACAAAGTATCACGAGTCGAGGCGGAAACTGATCCGGACAATCTGCCATCAAAGAGGATACTGGCTAATGTTGGATTTGTTCCAACCGGTGAAGTGGGGGAGGAAGGACCAAGATTCGTCTTAGAGAAGAAAATAACCGTGTGTGGAAAAGAATGAGCGGATTGTTAAGGAATATGTTGATGGGAAAACTATTTTTGACTTAATCCTAGTATAACTGTTTTTAATAACCTGGACTAAACACTAACGATGCAAACTCTCATCAGCAAAGAATTTACATCGTTAGTATAAGTCCAGCTAATTAAAAACAGCAATACCAGAAGGGACTTCAGTAGAACAATTTTTGCTGCAGGTACGTACAATGGCGAAAGCGTTTATTATGAAAAAAGAGCCTCGCAGAGCTCTGCGTGTACGCAGAGAGCTCTATGAGGCGAAAAGTACACGGAGACGAAGGCGACGTGAGAACAGAAAAATGTCAGGGACGGTTGACGGTATATTTTGAGGATCCGTTCTGGGTAGGAGTATTTGAGAGAATTGAAAATGGGAAGATATCGGCAGCGAAGGTGACATTCGGTGCTGAACCAAAAGACTATGAAGTACAGGAATATATTATCAAATATTATTATCGTCTGCAGTTCAGTCCGGCTATTACAACCGATGTAAAGGATGCGAAGAAAAATCCGAAAAGGGCACAGCGTGATGCGAAAAAACAGACCATGGAAACCGGCATAGGAACGAAATCCCAGCAGGCTCTTAAGTTGCAGCAGGAGCAAAATAAGCTGGCGAGAAAAGAACGAAGCAAGAAGGAACGGGAAGAGGAAAGCGACAGACTGTTTGAGATGAAACAGCAGAAGAAAAAGGAAAAGCATAAGGGGCATTAGACGAGGAGAAAGACGATGAAAGTTGCATAGTTGTAATCGAAGGCAATCAGATAGAGATAACGGAGTAGAATCAGAGTTTGCAAGGGGCAACGGAAGGAATATTTCGAATGAGTGGGATTATCTTATACAAATCAAAATACGGGGCGACCAGAAAGTATGCGGAGTGGCTTTCGGAAAGAACCTATATTATAGATAGTTTCTGTAGTTTTGACGAAAGTGACGGAAGTAAAGATTAATGCGTGAAGAAAGTAAGAGGAAAAAGGATATTCATATTCTACTTGCAGATATGAAATATATTGATAGCTGCATAGAAATATTGCAAAATTCTGATTTGGGAAGAGCGTATTTCAGCGATTATGAAAAGGCAGCTAATATGCTTACATATGCAGTGGGACAAGAAAACATATATGTTGCATTGGATGAAAATGAGAAATGCCTGGGGTTTATTTACTACATGACAAATGGTGTTTTTGGAAGCTACCCTTATCTCCATATTGTTGCAGTAAAGGAAGAATACAGAAGTTGTGGTATCGGTAAACAGCTGATGAAGTTTTTTGAGGATAATGCTTCCGATTCTTCTTCGGCAAAATATTTTTTAACTGTAGATGATTTTAACCCGGGAGCGAAGAAATTATATGAAAATCTGGGGTATAAGTGTGTCGGAGAACTACCTGATTTTTATAAAAAGGGGATAAACTGCTATCTGATGATGAAAAGAAGAGGGTAAAGATATGAACTATAGAGTTATTGATGAAGAAACCTATTACAGGAAGGGGGTATTCCGGCATTTTACGGAGGATTGCAAGTGCTCGACTTCTATGACGGCAAGGGTTGATGTGACGGAGCTTGTTAAGTGCTCGAAGGAGAGTAACACGAAGTTCTATGTCAATTTCCTATATATCCTTTCCATGGTATTGAATTCCCGGGATGATTACAAAATGGGGTATCTCTGGCAGACTGAGGAACTGATCTGTTATGACAGGATTAACCCTACGCAGTATATTTTTCATGAGGATACCGAGACCTGTACGCCGGTATATACAAGTTATGATCCGGATTATGCCGCATTCTACAAAAATGCTGTCTCTGACATAGAGAAGGCAAAACAAACGAGGGAGTATGGCCTTGATATGGAAAAGCATCCGAACTGGTTTGATGCTTCCTACATTTCATGGCTGTCCTATGATTCCCTGAATATTGAACTGCCAGATGGATTCCTCTATTTTCTGCCGATCATCAACTGGGGGAAATACCGTGAGGAAAACGGGAGACTTTTGATGCCAGTGTCGGTTCGTATGAATCATGCGATAGCGGATGGGTATCTGATTGCGAATGTATTCCGCCTGCTTGAAAAAGAGATGGCTGCGTTTTGCAATGGTAAAGTGAAGGATGAACAGATATGAGTAAATACGAACATCTTTGGAAATGGATCCGGGATAATGGAACGGACAGCTTCAAGCTCACATATGCTGAGATTGAAGAAATTACAGGGTTTCCGATCGACCATTCTTTTCTCAAATACAAGAAGGAATTGTTGGAATATGGCTTCTGTGTCGGAAATATCTCAATGAAGGAAGAGACGGTCATGTTCCAAAGAGTTAAGTGATGGCAAATATAATAACAGGCTTTAGGGTACTGATCAGTATTGCACTACTGTTCTGTCCGGTGTTTTCGCCGGTATTCTATATACTATATTTGACTGGCGGCTTATCAGATATGATAGACGGAACTATTGCCCGAAAAATGAATACTGTCACCGAGTTTGGAGCGACTTTTGCGGCAGTTTAGGAAGGGCACTTTATCAGGACAGATCCGGACATAAAATGACAGGATATTAACTTCCTAAACAGGTATACTGATCATACAAGGGCGCTGGATGTCCGGGGGACATCCGTTTAGCGCGGACTGGAACGAAGTGGAGACGGGAGGTTTGAGTGATGGAGTTGATTACCAGCATTCGGAAAGCGATCGATTATATGGAGAAGCATCTTACCGACAACATCAGTGCGCAGGATGTTGCCGATCAGGTGTATCTTTCACCATTCTTCCTTCAGAAAGGGTTTTCGCTGATAACAGGTTACGGTCTCGGAGAATATATCCGAAATCGGAGACTGCATAATGCGGCACTTGATCTGAAGGAGACAGAGGATAAGGTGATCGATATCGCACTCCGGTATTGTTATGAAACTCCAGAGAGTTTCAGCAAGGCTTTCTCGCGTTTCCACGGCGTGACACCCACGCAGGCACGTGAAGGAGCAGATGTAAGGACTTTTCTTCCCTTGTCTATCAAAGTACAGGTTCAAGGAGGTATCCAAATGGAATACAAGGTAACAACAATGTTTCAGTTCAAGGTAATCGGATTTCAGAAGGAATTTGATTACGAAACCGCTTATCAGGAGATCCCGAAGTTCTGGGATGAGATCTGCGAGAAGTATGCCGCAAATGTTTATGCTGGGAATGAGCCGGCAAGCCCTCAGGAGAAGGCGATTATAGATTATTGTATCGGAGAATATGGTGTTTGTATCGATGATATCGGTGGAGGTAAGTTCCGATATCTGGTTGCTGGAAAGTACTCCGGCGGAGATGTCCCGGAGGGCATGGTAGTCTATGAGTTCCCACGTGGTGACTGGGCGGTGTTTGACTGCATAGGTCCTATCCCTGAGTCACTGCAGAGCCTTAATACCCGCATATTTAAGGAGTGGCTGCCGGGAAATCCTGACTATGAGCTCTATGGAAACGCTAATGTCGAATGGTATGACTGCGTCAATGGGGAAAAGACCGATAAGGATTATCACAGCGCGATCTGGATTCCTGTAAAAAAGAAGGCGTAAGATTCAAAACCTGTATCCCGGGAAACCGGGGTACAGGAAATATAATTGGCTTACGCCAATTACGCTCCGCTTGGGATGCGCACTCGCGCGAGAGGAAATGGTTGCTTCGCAACCGCGCTCGGCGCAGAAAATTCCGCAAGCGGAATTTTTTAATAAAGAACATGACATACAGTTGTCATGTTTGACTTGATAAGATATGCAAAAAGGGTGATCAAATGAAGATAGACAGACTGATAGGAATATTATCTATACTTCTGCAGAAGGATATGACAACTGCTCCGGAGCTGGCCGATCATTTTGAAGTGTCCAGGAGGACGATAAACAGGGATATCGAAGATCTTTGTAAAGCGGGTATACCGATCCAGACATCTCAGGGAGCCGGAGGAGGCATAAGCATTATGAACGGATACCGGATGGACAGGACGCTTCTGACATCCCGGGATATGCAGATGATCCTTGCGGGACTGCGAAGTTTGGACAGTGTAAGCGGGAGCAGATACTACGGACAGCTGATGGAGAAAATACAGGCTGGTTCTTCTGAATTTGTAAATGGCAGGGATTCCATCTTGATCGATCTGTCTTCTTGGTACAGGGATACGCTTCCGCCGAAAATAGGTCTTATTCAGGATGCCATTGAACTGAGAAGGAGGATCAGTTTTGATTACTATTCTCCAAGCGGTGAAACAAAACGAGAGATTGAGCCATATTATCTGATCTTTAAATGGGCCGGTTGGTATGTGTATGGATTCTGCCTGCTGAGAAAGGATTTTAGGCTGTTCAAGCTGAATCGGATGGACGGCATCGTACATGGAGAGGCATTTGACAGAAGATCCGAGATTCCTTTGCCGGAGCTGTCAAATGAAAAGGTCTTTCCGGCAAGAGGAATGGTCAAGGCAGTTTTTGATCCTTCTATGAAGTGGCAGCTTGTTGAAGAGTACGGCGTGGGTTCCTTTGAAGAACAGCCTGATGGATCACTCCTTTTTGAACATGAGTATGCGGATGATGAAGGCCTGATATCATGGATGCTTTCTTGCAGGGACAAGGTGACTGTGATCGAGCCGGAATCCGTAAGAAACAAACTGTATCAGATTGCCCGTGACATGACAATTAAGTACGATAGGGAGGAAAAGAAACATGGGAAACAAAGCACTGGTCGTAATCGACATTCAAAATGATATTACGAAGAATTACAAAAAGATCATCGACCGTATCAATCAGGCTATTGACTGGGCTGTGACAGAGAATATGCAGATTATCTATATCAAGCATAATAATCTGTCGCCGGGAACCAGAACATTTAAGCCGGACACAAAAGGGGCTGAGCTGGTTCCTGAAATGAAGGTGGTATCCGATAATATCTTTGTGAAGACGAAGGCAAATGCGCTTACGAGCGAGGAATTTACAGAGTTCATTGAAAAGAATGAAATTAACGAGTTCTTTATTGCCGGTGCGGATGCCACATGCTGCGTAAAGTCCACATGCTTCAACATGACAAAGGCAGGATATAGCGTTCACGTGATATCCGATTGTGTTACAAGCTATGATCTGAAAAAGATGGATGAAATGTACGCATACTATGCGAAAAAGGGCTGTGAAGTCAAAGAACTTAAGGATTATATGGAGGGGTGCTGATCGTCCGGTGGACGATCGTTTAGCGCGGACCGGAACGAAGTGTAGACAGGAGAGCTGACGATGAAGAAGTGGTTTGATGAAGAGTATGAGTTTACGGTTGAAGTGACAGGCTTTCTCAGGGGAGATCACACAGAGCGGTACTGCCGAAACGGAGAAGAGATAGGCGATACATACACCTGCACATATGGATGCCCGGTAAACAGAGATGGATACGGAATCTGTTCCAAAACCATGATGCTGCTGTATCCGTTGATGGAGGCTGTTCGAAGTGGCGGAGATCTTGAAAACCTTGGTGGAGACAGCAAGTACACGAAAACTGTAGTTTGCCCGGATGGCTGTGTTATGTTCCGTCTGACAGCGAAACCTCTTGGAAATGAAAACTTCCATAAGGGCGGATATTGGAAAGATCCGGAGGGCGCAAATCGTCCGGGGGACGATTGCTCTGCGCCGACCGAAGTGGAACGGAGAGAGTAGGAGGAGAGGGCTATGGAGTATATCAGGGTTACAAAAGAGAATCTGGAAGAGGAGCATATCTGCTGTGCCATATCCAACAATAAAGATGTACAGGTATCTTCAAAGAAGGCGTGGCTTGCGGACAGATTTGATGAGGGGCTTGTATTCTTAAAAAGTGTGGAGCGCGGGAAATGCTTCATAGAATATATTCCTGCAGAGCATGCATGGAATCCAATCGAAGCACCTGGGTATATGTATATAGACTGCCTATGGGTTTCTGGTTCTTTCAAAGGTCATGGATATTCAAGCGACCTGCTTTCCGAATGCATCAAAGACAGTAAGGAGAAGGGAAAGAAAGGACTTTGCATTCTTGCTGCAGCAAAGAAAAAGCCGTTTCTGGCTGATCCGAAATTCCTGAAATATAAAGGCTTTGAAGTCGGTGATGAAGCTGATAATGGGATACAGTTATGGTATCTGTCGTTTGAAAAAGGAACCGAGAAATCCGTGTTCAAGGAATGTGCCAGACATCCCCACATAGATGAGAGCGGTTATGTTATTTACTATACGAATCAGTGCCCATTTAATGCAAAGTATGTACCGGTTCTGGAGCAGACTGCAAAAGAAAATAATATTCCATTCCGTGCTATTCATATTGAGAACAGGAAGGATGCGCAGAATGCTCCGACTCCTGTGACGAGTTATGCACTATTCCATGATGGGGAGTATGTTACAAATGAGCAGATGAATGAAAAGCGATTTCTGAAACTTATCGGACAGTGATAATTTTAAAGAGCATATCCTTTGTATTCCCCGTGTACTATAATGATAAAGAGTTTACAACTATTGCTTTTGGCGAAGATGCGCTAAAAGAGTATGCAGAGAACCTGACCAAAGAAAATCTTGTTGGTTGGGACAAAAAGATTACAGATTAGTCAGTTATATCGGAAAAAATTAAATTAGTATTTACGCGTGCTTATAGCATTGTATATGATATTTTTGTTGTGACAATCTGGATAAATAGATGTCGCATAGGAGGTAATCATGAGAATGCGAGATAACTACTCGGTGCAGTTTTAATGCTGACAGCAGGTTGTACCGAGGTTAATAAGAGTTATTTGCTGTCACATACTGCACCGAACAAATAATGAAGAACAGATTTTTATTTGAAAAGGAGCAGATATGAATACAGATAGAATAAGTGAATTAAGAAAAGAGTGGGAAGCAGAGGAGAAGGTTGCACACATACATGGGTGGGATTTTTCTCATATTCATGATAGATATGAAGAAGAGGATGACCTCCCATGGGACTACAAAAAGATAATCGAAGAGTTTCTTCTTCCTGATATGAAACTGTTGGATTTTGATACAGGTGGTGGCGAGTTTTTATTATCTTTGAAGCACCCATACAAGAACACTGCAGCTACTGAAGGATATGCCCCTAATGTTGAATTGTGTAAGGAGGTTCTCTTACCATTTGGGATTGATTTCAGATCTTGCGATGATGAGTCAAATATCCCTTTTGCTGACGGCTCTTTTGACATAATGATAAACAGGCATGGAAGCTTTGATCCTGTGGAAGCACATAGACTTCTTAAGGGAGAAGGGCTTTTTATTACACAGCAGGTAGGAGGCAAGAACGACAGAGATCTTGTTGAGATGGTTTTACCGGATGTACCTGCACCTTTCCCGGAACTTGAATTATCAATTCAGAGAAAGAAGTTTGAAGAAGCAGGCTTTGAGATAATAAGAGCTGAAGAAGTATTTAAACCAATCAGGTTCTACGATGTTGGGGCATTTGTATGGTTCGCGCATATTATCGAATGGGAATTTCCGGGTTTCTCTGTTGAAAAATGCTTTGACAAATTACTTGAAATACGGGAAGTAATTGACAAGAATGGTTTTGTAGAAGGTACTATTCACAGATACCTTATAGTGGCAAAGAAGAAAGGCTAATAATAATGATGGAGCGGTAAGTATAAACTTGCCGCTTTTTCTTTGCATGAAAATTCAGGAATAAATTCCAGACAAAAGATATATATATATGAATCTTATAAGGCGTACATGAAGTTCCGTAATAGGAAAACGAAGTAGAACATTGAAGGATAGCATGAGGTGTGGTAAAATAAATTCACTAATATGAATATTATATAAGTGAATAACGAAGCGAGGTATCACTCATGATTATCAGCGAAAGAATTATAAAGGTTTTGAAAGAACGCAATATGACACAGGCGGAGTTTGCAAAGCAGGTAGGTATTTCAACCAGTACCATAAGCGAATGGAAAAAGAGAAAGACCAATCCTACTGCAGATAAGATAATGGATATCTGTAATGTTTTGCAAATTACACCGGAGCAGCTTCTTACCGGAAAAGGAATCGAAGACGAGGAAGAAATCGCAGCTGCAAGTCCTTCAAGCAAATTTACACCCGGAGATATTCAGATGATCGAAGATTATCATAATCTCAAGGAAGAACAGCAGAAGCGTCTTATTGCTTATATGGAGGCACTGAAAAAGATAGAGAGCCTTGAAGAAATGTAGAATATTTTTTTGAATGAAAACCAAGGAGCAAAACATTATGGATAATTATGGAGAAATCATTATATACCAGACAGAGGACGGATTGACTAAGCTGGATGTCAGAATGGAGGATGAAACTGTATGGCTGACACAGCAACAGATGGCAGAGTTGTTTCAAACATCCAGAACAAACGTAGTTGATCATATTAAGAATATCTACGAAGAGGGTGAATTAGATGAAAATTCAACCTGTCGGAAATTCCGACAGGTTCGGATGGAAGGAAACAGACAGGTTACAAGGGAACTTCCATTTTATAACCTTGATATGATAATTTCTTTGGGTTATCGAGTTAAATCTTCAACAGCGACGCATTTCCGTAAGTGGGCAACGCAACGTTTGAAAGAATATATAATCAAGGGATTTACAATTGACGATGAGCGCCTAAAAGGAAATGGTGGCGGTAATTATTGGAAAGAACTTCTTGATAGGATTCGAGATATCCGTTCTTCAGAAAAGGTTCTTTATCGTCAGGTTCTGGATTTGTATGCGACCAGCGTCGATTATAATCCGAAGAGTGATGAGTCTATACAGTTTTTTAAGATAGTTCAGAACAAGCTTCATTACGCGGCACACGGTCATACTGCAGCAGAAGTAATTTATGAAAGAGCAGATGCTAATAAACCTTTTATGGGATTAACTTCATTTTCAGGAGAACTGCCCGCATTGAAGGATATCGGGGTAGCAAAGAATTATCTGAAAGAGGATGAGCTAAAGATTCTGAATAACCTTGTATCCGGTTATTTTGATTTGGCTGAGATTAATGCTATTGAACATAAGCCAATGTATATGATTGATTATGTTGAACAGTTGGATTCTATTCTTACATCTGGTAACAGGAAACTCCTTGAAGATTCTGGCAAAGTAAGTCATGATGAGGCTATAAAGAAGGCAAAGGCGGAATATCGAAAGTATCAGGAGATTACATTATCTCCGGTGGAAGAAGAGTATCTTAAAAGTGTTAAAGGTCTGGAAAAAGAAGTGAAGAAGAGAAAAAGAGTAACTAAGAAATAAAAAGGAACATCATCTTAAAAGATATGAAGATTAGTTTGGACAATGGGTCGTAAATCGAGACGGTATGTTTATTGTCCAAACTTCATGAGGTGAAGCATCATGTCAATGTTAAGTTAGATATGGATGAACTTGATCTCACGAGTGCAGAAGCTAAGGCAACATATAAAGAGATTGAAGAGTGGGTGCAAGAACACTATGGATTTCATGTAACAAATCTGAATATTGCTCAGGTGAAACAGAAGCATGGGATTATAGAGCGTGAAAATTACAATAAGCCAAAATCTGAGAATAGCAGACAGCCTGGATGTCCGGAGGAAAAGGTTAAGGCTATTGAAGAAGCTTTGAAACACTTTAAGATGGTTAAGGGAAAATATTAATCATAGGAGAGAAGACAATTGGAATATAGAGTGGCAACATTGGATGATCTTGATTTATTAACTGCTTCACGTGTCAAGGTTTTGAGAGCGGCAAATAAGTTAGACGATTCTGTTGATATGACAGAGGTAGAAAAAGAATCTTACAATTATTACAAAAAAGCGTTGACAGACGGTACGCATTTTGCGATTCTCGTAATGGATGATGGTAAATTTATAGGAGCTGGCGGTGTTAGCTTTTATAATGTTATGCCAACTTATCATAATCCCAGCGGCAAGAAAGCATACATCATGAACATGTATACAGATCCGAGATATAGACGACAAGGAATTGCGTACAAAACCTTGGATATGCTTGTTGATGTTTCGAAAGAACGCGGAATATGTCAAATATCATTGGAAGCAACAGAAATGGGGCGGCCTTTATATGAGAAATATGGCTTTGTAAAAATGGAATCTGAGATGGAATTAATTTAGGAGACAGCATTGGATATCAAATATACAGATAAACATGATTTTAATAAAAATGAACTAGAAGACTTATTTTTGTCAGTTGACTGGTCATCAGGTCATTATCCGGAAAAACTATGCACTGCAATGAAAAATTTTAACACTGTTTTTTCTGCCTACGATGGGGATAAATTAGTCGGGATGGTATGTGCTATGGATGATGGAATAATGAATGCATATGTCCATTATTTGTTAGTTAATCCAGAATATCACAATCAGATGATTGGAAGAACACTAATAAATAAGATTAAAGATAAGTATCAGGATTATCTTAGAATAGCCGTAATTGCTTACGACAATGAAATGCATTTTTACAAGAATTGTGGTTTTGAAAAGAGCAATGATGCATCGCCAATGTTTATAACATCTTTATGGACATAAAAAATGCGGTAAATACACGCTAAAGAGGATGGATTGATTAAAAAACATTGAATTATAGCTAAACGTACCGTGGTAACTATAGATAGGATTTGGAGGAACATCAGGTGAAGCTCATTGTAATAGATATACAAAAAGGGATTACGGATGAAAGATTATATGATTTTGCTGGCTTCTTAAAGAATGTGACAAGTATTATTGATGCCGCAAGGAAGAATAGCGTTGAAGTTATTTACGTTCAACATGATGATGGTCCGGGAACGGGATTTTCCATCAGTGATGTAGATTTTGAGATAGCTGACCAAGTTGCTCCGGAAGCGGGGGAGAAGATTTTTGTAAAAGAGATTAACAGTTGTTTTGGAAATAAAGAACTTGCCACGTATCTTGATAAACAGAAAGAAAAGGAACTTATGATTGTGGGGCTTCAGACAAACTTCTGTATTGATGCTTCTGTGAAATCAGCTTTTGAAAGAGGATACAGAGTAATCATTCCAAAGGGAACGAACTCTACGTTTGATAATGATTACATGGATGGCGAAACAACTTATAAATATTACAATGAAATGATGTGGCCAGAGAGATTTGCTGACTGTATTTCATTGGATGATGCAATTAAAATGATGGAGAAATAGCTTAATGAGAACAAAACATGTTGTTGTACTTCCTTATGATGAAAACTGGAAGCAGGACTTTATTGACATAAAAACAGAGCTTAGTCAGGCTCTCGGAGAAATTGCGATTTCTATTGAGCATGTTGGCAGTACTTCAGTTGAAGGATTGGCAGCAAAGCCAATTATAGACATTGATGTTGTTGTAAAAAAAGAAAAGATTAACGATGCTATATCAGCTTTGCAAGGTATTGGGTACATTTATGAGGGAAATCTTGGAATACCTGGGAGAGAAGCCTTCGCATATGAAGGCAAGGAACATTTACAGCAACATCATTTATATGTGTGCCCGGAGGATTCTTTGGAATTGAAGAGACATTTAGCATTTAGGGATTATCTTAGAACCCATCCTGCGGCTGTGGATGAGTATAGTAAGATAAAGGAGGAGGCTGCAAAACTGTATCCAAAGGATATTGACAAATATATTGAACACAAGGGGTCTGTTATAGAAAAAATTTATTCCGTTATGTAAGGAAAGATTGTTTGAAATTTTTACGATATATCCAAACGGAGTAAAATTTGATAGTATTTTGTTGACAGCTTTGTAACTATTGTAGTAGATTAACCTTATTAAGTGAGGAGGTGCTTCATTATGATGATAAGTGGAATAAATACTATACCTGAATATCTCATGAAGACCTCGGTGATTTTTGTTTAATTTATTATGATTAGATGCCGTGGACTTTTGCCACGGCTTTTTTTATTGAAAAAGAGTCATGGCTTTCGTAGATATTCATACAAGCTCGAAGGAATCAGTTAACTAGTGCATTGACACGTTCTAAATCAAACTAATGTTATATCTCGAAATCGCCAACATAAGGCTCATTCGAGCTATAACATAAGTTTAATTATGAATGTGTCAAAACACTAGAATATTCACGGAGGAAAACTATGATTAGTTTGAAGGTAATTAACGAGGACAATTTTGTAGATGCATTTAATCTCAAGTTAGCTAAAGGTCAAGAGGAGTATGTTTCTCATCCGGTACGAAGTCTAGCGCAGGCTTATGTATATAGGAATCAATGCCAACCCTTTGGAATATATGCTGATGAAAAGATGGTTGGGTATGTCATGGTGATATATGATTATGATGTACCTGAGTATGATATTTGGCATATGATGATTGATGAATCTTTGCAAGGTAAAGGTTATGGTAGAGCTGCGCTTAACCAAATTATTGAATATATAAAAGAAAAACCATTCGGTGATTCTGGCAGAATTGCACTAACCTGTAATAAAAATAATTATGTAGCCAAAGCGCTATATGAAAATATTGGTTTTTCCGCTACGGGAGTTGAGGATGAAGATGAAATTGAACTTGTTATGAATGTATAATAATTAGTAGAAAATTAGTGTGCGCTCGTACTTTACGTAAATAGTAGGTACGAGTGCACTTTTACTATGCGAAAAGAGATTGCGACCGGTATCTGGAGAAATCTATAGACTTTGTACTACCTTTTCCTCTTGCCGCGACCATTGCCTTTTACCGGTTTACAGAGATCCGAGTATCTTTGAAGGATATCGGTAAAGGTCTTAAACTCATAGGGATCCATCTTGGTAAAATTTATAAAATCAGGATGCTTAATCATTTCGCAAATTAAACGGACATTAAGCTTTTCGCTTTTCAATAAATCTACAGTTTCATCATCAAGTCCAAGTTCGTCTACAGGGAACTGATGCTGGTCTCTGTTTTCAGTAAGTCACAGAAGATAGTCTGATATAGCTAGGTATAAAAGCATTGATCCTAGAATTACAATTCATAACTGGTTGCGTGGAAGAGACGTGGTGGAATTTCTTGGGCTTTGGGAGATTTTACATAATCCTGATTTTAAACGTATCGATTTCGATACGTTTAAAGAAGATGCAGGGACAAACGCGTTTGTATTTTCAATAAAGAATTGGACAGATGAATTAGGCGCTATAGGTTTGTTCACAAAATCCGGAAGATATGGCGGTGGGATATATGCACACATTGATATAGCTTTCGAATTTGCATCTTGGATTTCTCCAGAATTTAAGCTTTATATCATCAAAGATTACCAACGGCTCAAGTCCGACGAAAACAGCCGTCTGTCTCTGAATTGGAATCTGAATCGTGAGATAGCAAAGTTGAATTATCGTATTCACACAGATGCTATTAAGGATAATCTTATTTTGCAGGAACTTACACCGGAGCAGATCTCATATAAATATGCAAATGAAGCAGATATCCTGAATGTGGCATTGTTTGGCATGACGGCAAAACAGTGGCGTGAAAATAATACTGATAAATACAAAATGATTATTACCATTCCCTTTTGTTTTGTCGATATATAAAAGAGATGTTTTTGGAACGGCAAACAAGGAGAATGTAAATGAAAAGAAAAATGACGAGCAACATATTGGCAGCGATCATGGCTGTCAGTATGGTATCTACAGGATGCGCATCGAATAGTGCGCCTACTGCTGAAGCACCTGTAGAAAATGAAGCTAAGGAAGAGACAACGCAATCAACTGAAGCGGCGGAAGCAACTGAAACGGTAGCATCAGTTGAAACAGCCACCTCTGAAACTTCTAATGAAAGCGGAGAGATGACAATTGACCAGTGGCTTGAGAGCGAATTGGAGAGATTGGAGAACGGAGGAAAGCTGGATCCGGCATTTACTGTGGGGCAGATCACGAAAAAGGAAGTTCCAATCTACTATAATTCTGTAAGTAATAATGATACAATTGAACTGGCTTTCTTTGATGAAGATGGTGCAGTACCGTATTTGTGCGCGGAAGATATTCCAACTGTCATGGGAAAGGCTTATCAAACACAGTATCTGGATAATAATTTCAAACTGACTTTTTTGGGTGAAGGAAGTGTGGCAACTTTAACGCGTGAAAATGGCTTTTGGATGAAATTTGACTGTGATAAGGATACCATCACTTTTATAGATCTTGACGGTTTTCTTATGGGATCTACTATGGACTCCTGGGGAGATGTTGTAAATGCTCAGGGCTTAAAAAATGAGAAAGCGAG
Source organism: Lachnospiraceae bacterium KH1T2 (assembly GCA_900114405.1). GTDB lineage: Bacteria > Bacillota > Clostridia > Lachnospirales > Lachnospiraceae > NK4A144. Next base: position 26,457 of record FOSY01000023.1, read on the forward strand.
AGATCTTTTCCAGTCAACCGGAAACTCTTCTGAGCGTTATGGAGATGCTGTTGTACTTAAGCTTGAAGATTACGGAATAGATCTCATCAAAGATGGCGATCATTATTACATGCCTCTGGCAACACTTAATGATTTTGTACTGGCACATAATTATATACCGACTGTATATAATGGCGATAGCGTTATTCTTTATAATTATGGCAACTTAAAAGATGATGATACAGGTGAGCTAAAGGAGCTCGGAAAACTGTACTTCGAAGGCAAGCCGGGTAAGATCAGTAAGTCTATGGCTAAGTTCTCTTATAATGAGCTTTGTCTGATGCTTGATTATCACTATGGCTTAAAAGAAGTGCATGGAATCGACAGTTTTGATGAGTTATTCCTTCAGACCGGAACCAAGGCAGCACTTTTGAGTGATGATCCGGAGATTGCGGATAAGGCACTTTGCGATTTTATTTTTAAGCATTTGGATGATGGACATAGCTCTTTTGGTTTACAGTCATACTATAGCGGAGAAGACAAGGGAATTGATGGAACGATCGGAAGCTCGCTTAATTTGTTTGTTGAGGAAGTAAAGCGATTTATGATCGCAAGGAGCAAGTACTATCCTGATGGAGTTCCAGGATATGAAGAAGTAGGAAATACTGCGTATATCACATTTGATGGATTTAAGTCAATTCCGGATGATGCAGATTATTACAACAATCCTCCGACGGAGGGAGATCCGGAAGATCCGGTGGGATTGCTTATCTATTCATATGGACAGATAACAAGAGACGGAAGTCCGATCAAAAATGTCGTATTAGATCTGTCATGTAATGGCGGCGGTGATTCAAATACTGCGGGATTTGTACTTGGAACATTCATGGGAACAGGTACATACTCAATTAAAAATGCGATCACCGGAGCAACTATTACCGATTACGTTAACGTAGACTTAAATCTGGATCATGAGTTTGATGAAAAAGACTCGCTGCAGGGATATAATCTCTACTGCCTTGAGTCCGGATACAGTTTCTCATGTGGAAACCTTGTTCCAAATGTATTTAAGAATACTCATAAGGTTACACTTCTTGGTCAGACATCAGGTGGAGGATCATGTATGGTATTACCTGCAGCTACTGCATCAGGAACTACTTTCCAGATTTCAGGACCATTGCGTATGTCCTTTACAAAGAATGGAAGTTTCTATGATATAGATCAGGGCGCAGAGCCGGATTTCTATATTGATGATCCGGACAATTTCTACAATCGTAAAGCTTTGACAGATTATATCAATAAACTGTTCTAAACTATCGATGAATTTAGTGGGGGGTACCGTATTGTGGTACCCCTGCTTTTTTTATAGGAAAGTTCTCGAAAATTTACAACATGTGCACAGTATACGCTATAAAAAGGTAAGAACATACTACTGAAGATATATGGCAATCAGAAAATATAGAAGCCTTCTACTCCTGGTATATCTTCATTAAGAAAGTAATCCATATAGAGAATTATGATAGAATAGAAATAACATATGTGATAAGACGGCATTTATGCAATAGCTGAGGATAGAAATAGGTAATGAAGAATATGCATAAGAGATTTTATGAGGATGAAACATGGATGAAGTTGTTATAAACGAAGAGAATAAGTCGCTTGAAATAGCTAGTCAGAATATTGATATTTCACAATTGATTTATGAAATAAGAGGAAAGCAAGTAATGCTAGACAGCGATTTAGCAATTTTGTATCAAGTTGAGACGCATCTGCAAATGGTTGGACAGCCACATTAAGTGACAATCAGCCTGAGTCGGTATGTACTCTAAACATACAAAAATCCCCGTAGAGATGACCGTCTCTATGGGGATTGTTTTTTGTGAATAACTTAAATACTCACAACCCTTTAGCTAATACTAAAATACCACTCATTTTCCTATCTGTCAATCTGACCAGAAGCCTTACGGCTTCCTCTCAATCCCAAAATAAATCCATAACATAATCCGGTTCTAATCCAAACTCATATGCAAGTATCTCTTGCACTCTTCCTTAAGGGTCTGGAAAAAGAAGTGAAGAAGAGAAAAAGAGCAACTAAGAAATTCTAATAATCTTCATCAAATCTTTATTTTTTCTTCGTATTCTGTTTTCAGGATGAAAACACCGGCGATAACAAAAACAAATATATTGAAAATAGAAGAGGAAAAAATAATGGAAATGATGCTTAAAACGAATGGACTTTGCAAGACATTTAAAAATCAGAAAGCTGTAAATAGGGTTTCATTGAATATACCGAAGGGATGTGTATATGGTCTTCTTGGACCAAATGGTGCAGGAAAGTCAACAACACTTAAGATGATAACTGGAATCATGAAGCCCACAGATGGCGAGATAATCTATGACGGGAAGCCATGGAGCAGAGAAGTGCTTGAAGAAATCGGAGCATTGATTGAGAATCCGCCAATTTATGAAAACCTCACTGCAAGAGAAAATCTTGAAGTAAGAGCAATTCTTCTGGGAACTCCAAAGAGTCGTATCGATGAAGTTTTAAAAACAGTTTCACTTTCAAACACAGGAAAAAAGAAGGCAGGTCAGTTTTCACTTGGAATGAAGCAAAGACTCGGTATAGCACTTGCGCTTCTTGGAAATCCTAAGCTTCTTATTCTGGATGAGCCTACAAACGGACTTGATCCTATCGGAATTGAAGAGCTTAGAGAACTCATAAGATCTTTCCCAAAGAAGGGTATCACCGTAATCCTGTCAAGCCACATACTTTCAGAGGTTCAGATGTGTGCAGATTACATTGGAATAATTTCAGATGGAGTTCTCGGATATGAAGGAAAGCTTCTTCCCGGACAGAATCTTGAAGACCTTTTTATGGAGGTTGTTAAGAAAAATCGTAATCTTAGTAATATCGCATAAAGAGAGTAAACTTCCAACCACTTAATAGATTAACTGAAAGGACGACATCAATGACTAACATAATAAAAGCAGAGTTTTTAAAACAAAAAAGGACCATGAGCAGTAAACTCATATTTGTATTCCCGATAATCACACTTGTTATGGCGTTTGTGCTTACAGCAGGAATGACAAACGCATACGCAGAGAGTGTATGGAACTGGTGGTATGTGCTTCTTCTTCCGGGAATGATCGCTATTGTAAGTTACCTTTCCATAATGAGAGAAAAGAAAAACGGATACTACAACATCAAGACTCTTCCTATAGAGAAAAGAAATCTGATGCTTGGGAAAATAGCCTATCTTGGAATCCTTGTACTTGTATCAAATGCAGTGCTTTTTGCGGGAGCTGCCTTGGGTGGAGCCTTTTTAACAACAAGTGTTCCGGTAGTTGGGGCAGCTATAACTGTTTTAGTTCTTTCTATAGTTCAGCTTTGGCAGATTCCACTTTTCTTATTCCTTAGCGAAAAATTCGGAATGGTCGTTGAACTCATAGTCTGCCTGTTCATAACCGTGTTTGGAACTATCGTGGCACCTTCAGGAAAATGGTTTTTGTTCTTATCTGCAGTACCTATGAGAATTGTTACTCCGCTTCTTCATGTACTTCCAAACGGTTTGAGAGCGCAGGCAGGAGATCCGCTTCTTAACGCTTCTGTAATCTTTCCCGGAATTCTCATCGCCCTAGTCTGGTTTGTGGTTTTAACTTATCTATATCTTAACTGGTTTGAAAAAGGAGATGTGAAATAAAAATGTTTAGTAGATGCCTTCGAGCAGATTTTTATAAAATGAAAAGAAGCCCCATAACTATTGCGCATATAGTAATCCCGATTGTGGTAAGCATAGTGTTTCTTGCTTATTATGCGACTTCCGGATGGAATGAGACTGATAAGATATCCGTATTTTTTGAGGCTCTTGGATTTGGATTTCCTGTATTGATTGGAATATTCATTGCAAGTACAATGGAGCAGGAGCAAAATGCCGGAGCGTTTCAAAATCTTCTTACTTTAAGAAGTAAGACGGCAGCGCTCTTCTCAAAGGCAGTGACATTAATTTTACTTAGTCTTTTTGCCTTGCTATTTACAGCAGTTTTATTCGGATTAGGCTTTATCATGATTCACGGACAGGGCACCGCTTCAATGGGAGTGTTGCTCATGGCAGCCTTTGTTATGTGGCTTTCAGCGATTCCGCTCTATCTGCTGTTTGATATTTTTGCATTTGTTTTTGGCAAGGCTTTTGTAATAGGTGCAGGTTTGATCTCGGGACTTATCAGTGCACTTTTCCTTACAGATATTGGAATGTATGCCTGGAAGGTCGTGCCACTTTCATGGACAGCCAGAATGCCTGAAACATTCCTAGTATACGAACTTGCAGATATTGGAGCACTTTCTGAGATCAGGTCACAGGCACTGATTTACATGGTAGTTGCCATCGTTTGCTTGGCGGGATACTTTATTTTTGCTGCAAACTATGAGGGTAGTAAGATATCTGAATAATTGTCTCCAAATATTTTGAAAAAGAGGATGAAAAAAGAATTATGGCAAACATACTGGCAATTGACGACGAAAACGCCATTTTAAACATGATCGAGAATGTTCTGGTTAAGGACTCTCATGCAGTTACGAAAATTGATGATCCTACGAAGATTGAGATGGATAAGCTCTCACGTTTTGATCTAATATTACTGGACGTGATGATGCCTGGAATTGATGGGTTTGAGCTATGCTCGAAGATAAGGAATATAGTTGATTGTCCAATCCTATTTATCACCGCAAAGACGGATGAGGGAAGTCTTGTAAATGGACTTGCCCTCGGTGCAGATGACTATATCTGCAAGCCCTTCGGAGTTATGGAGCTTCGTGCAAGAATCGGTGCGCACCTTCGAAGAGAAAAGCGTGAGCATGTGGCAAGACTTGCTCTTGGCAGAATATGCTTTATGCTTGAAGCACGAAAGATGATGATTGATGAAAAGGAAATAAGTCTTACAAAGGCTGAGTATGACATATGCGAGTTTTTGGCAAAGAACCGTGGTCAGATTTTTTCAAAAGAGCAGATATTGGAAAAGGTGCTGGGGTATGACAGTGAGAGCAGCGATAGCACAATTATTACGCATATCAAAAATATTAGAACAAAGCTTTCAAGCTTCGAGTATATGCCAATTAAGACAGTTTGGGGTGTTGGATATAAATGGGAAGAGTAAAAAGCAAGGATAAAAGAAATAAGAGGGGGACGCTTGGCCTTGGAAGTATGTTCGAGGCATATACTTTTTTGATGGGATTTGCTCTCGTTATATGGGTTATCATTTCTTGTTTTGCGTTTGACATGCTCATAAATATTGGTGCTATATACCCTGCTAATTACGCGGAATATAGAATAAATGAAGCTTTCGAACAGATTGAAACAGCAAACGAAGTGACGGCGGATTTAATTCCTGACGTGTGCCACTATGCAGTTTTTTCGGTAGATGGAAAAGTTCTCGAAGGTGACCTTGGAAAAAAGGATGTGAAAACTGCATGGAAGGTAGTATCGAATAAGAATTATAGCGATGACAAATTCTATAAGGTCATCCCTAGAACAAATGAATATGTTGTCTTGCAGTACAGACTTAAGCCTCAGTATAAATCTACGTGGATGAATGAACATCTGCCAAACCCAGAGCTCTTTTTGATATTTTTCGTTTTTTTCTGCTGTATTGGAATTATGCAGATTTTTGCAAAGAGATTCGGATATAGGATCAGAAAGAAGATGACTCCAATGAGGGAGGCATTAGAACAGATTGGCGGCAGGAACCTGGATTTTGAAATCTATTATTCGGGTATTCGTGAGATTGATGAATGCTTGGTGGCACTTGATGATATGCGATATGCGCTTAAGACTTCGCTTAAGAAGCAGTGGGAGACCGAGCAGGAGAAGAATAGGCAGATGTCAGCTCTTGCTCATGACATCAAGACACCACTTACGGTGGTACGCGGCAATTCCGAGCTTTTATTAGAGACAGAGCTTACAGATGAGCAGAAGAACTATGCGGACTATATTTCAGGAAGTGCCATTCAGATCCAGAACTATGTGCAGACTCTCATAGAAGTTACTAAGTCTCAAGAGGGCATCGAGCAGACACCGGTTAAGGTGAAGGTTTCGGATGTCTTGGATGATATCAAAAAGCAGACTATGGGACTTTCGGAAGTTTATCAGCTTCAGATAAACTGGAGGGAAGAATTAGAAAATGGCGAGGCCGTCATAAGTGTCGTGTACGACCACGTTGTCAGGGCAGTCATGAATGCTGTGAGGAATGCTGCTGAGCACACACCTGAGGGCGGTAAAATAAATATTACTGTTATTTACAGTGCCGGAGAACTTATATTTACTATTGAGGATTTCGGAAGTGGCTTCTCGCCTGAAGCTCTTGTCCATGGCACAGAGCAGTTTTTCATGGATGACTCAAGTAGAACCGGTGGATCTCATTATGGTATCGGATTGTTTTTTGCAAAGAAAGTTGCCGAGGAGCACGACGGAAAGATTATTCTAGCTAACTCCAAGGAGACTGGTGGAGCTAAGGTTGAGATAAGTTTTATTGTCAACGGAGGTTTTTAATCAAAAGGGGCAATTTAATTGGCAAAATCCGTTACGTGAGCGAGCTAGAAGCGAGTGAACCAATGTCATTCACTTTAGAATGTGATTTCCTTATATAGTTAGTTATGCACTGACATACTGTATACTTAAGCTTTTTTACAGATTCTATCTAAATACAATTGTCAAAACGGCAGAATATAACTGATTCTATTTGGCTGTTTCAGGAAAAGAGGGTAACCTTAATAAGACTACGAGACATTTTTAACTTCTTGTAGATGGATAAAAGTGTTATAGTTAGTTATGAGTAATGCTTAGTTTCGATAGCAGAAACTCATAGGTAATTTGAACCTTGCTTGGCGGCGATAGGTTCTCTCAGGTCTGATTGGTTCAATGTTATTGGCAATCAGAC
>FOSY01000024.1 GCA_900114405.1 Lachnospiraceae bacterium KH1T2
CATAAGTGTCCACCCCAAAGCTTAGTTTTGATTTCTGGATGCGTAAGAAACAGCCATCTTGCAGTATTGCCTTTAAATACTTTAATTGCATCCGAAATCCTGCATTGAGGTTTACATTCTATAAGCATATGTATATGGTCAGGCATTGTTTCCATAGCAAGGATTTTAATGTCTAAATCTTCGGCTGTACGGTAAAGATGTTCTTTAACATCCGACTCTATATTGCCAACAATAACCTTCTTACGATACTTGGTACACCATACTATATGGTACTGCAAGCAGTATACATACCCTCTACCATACGTTACATCTGTATTTATTGTAAATATGCTATCTTTATCCATATCTGTATTATACCATACGCAATTAGCAAAGTCAAGAAAAGGCGGCTAACTCATGATTAAAGTCACGAGTGTGCGCCGCCAATTTCATCAAGTGGCACTGACATTATTTCCTCATCCATATGCCATTTTAAGGATCTACCAGAATATGCAAGCATGAAAACTTCACAGGATTCGCTAGTTACATTCTCTACCATCTCACTAAGAAGCTGTGGCATGTCATTCATATAGGTATGGCTATTTCCAATAAATATTATTTTCATTTTATTCTCCTTTCAAACTGCGATTTATGCAACTGTCGTCTCTTCACGAAAGATTACCGAGACATGAGTAATCTTGTTTTCGGGATCTTGGTATTCCTTCTCGAAATGCATACCTATAGATTCTGCAGTCTTATAAGAACCGACATTTGTATATTCGCAATATGAATAGAGTGCAGGGTAATCCGTGTTTGCAAACGCCCAGTCTCGTACAGCAGATGCCGCTTCCTTAGCATAACCTTTTCGCTGATGATCTGCGCGGATATGATAACCAATCTCAGGGAGCATCTTCCCCTCAATATTCTGAAGTGTCAATCCACAGTCACCAATCATCTCTCTAGTATCTTTCAAACATACAGCCCAGAGCCCAAAACCATTCTCATGATATCGGTTCATATTTCTTTCAATCCAATCATTGACTCTTTTCTCGTCAAAGGTATATGGATAATGCTGCATGATGTCTCTATCGGCGAGGACTTTGTATAGCGCCTCGAAATCATCAGTATTCATTTCCCTAAGAAACAATCTCTCTGTTTCCAAAATAATTTTTTGTTCCATATTATGTCCCTCCTATTGTAGCTAAATTATTATGTGTTTAATTATTTCCTTTGCCTTCTCAATCAATGCAATAGCTTCTTCAAAAGCCTCGGGCAATAAATCTACACAAGACAAATCATCTGCATTTACTCTTTGTAATTGTAAGCTTAACGTTTGGCATTTTCATTCTCTCTATAGATGTCGATTTGTCGATTTCACTGCCTTTAATTATACAGAATCCTTAGTCTTCACGAAATACCAAATCTATATCAGTCCCTCTATTCTCTGTTTTAAAACCCAGGCCACATCTTCCTTATCTTTATCACCCAACTGATCAAAGAGACGATATAACGAAATATACCTATCTTAGAAACGCGCAAAAAAAGAGCACTGCAAAACAACTACTAAATCTCTTGGTATGTAAAAACATACTTCAAGTTAGCTTCTGTTTTGCAGGCCCTTTTTAATCTGAATAGATGTCCTATGCTCCCTGGCTGCATCTATCAAACTGTTTAGCGCACATTATTCAAGGTTCTTAATGACCTTGACGGCTACACCCTGAATCTTACAGTCCGAAACAATGATGTCCTTCATAGTCTTATTCTCAGGATGAAGTCTGATCTTCTGATTCTCTTTGTCTACAAAATAGCGCTTCAGCGTGTTCTCATTCGCTACCAGGGCAACAACAATATCGCCATCCATGGCTTCTGACTGCTTTCTGACAAGTACCAGATCTCACGGAGATATTCCGGCTTCAATCATCGACTCGCCCTTTGCCTTAAGTAAGAAAAAAGTTCCTTTGCCAAACATAGAAGCAGGCAATGACACGTATTCCTCTATATACTCTTCCTCCAGCGTAGGAACGCCGCAGGAAACAGCACCAAGTAGTGCCACACTTGTAAACTCTGTCTGAACCTTCTCGGTCTGTTCAGTAGAAATCTGCTGTCCATCATATCTGATCATGCCATTCTCATTCATGGCTACTAGGTACTTATATGCAGTTCCTCTGGAAATACCGACCGCATCTGCAATCTGCGTTGTAGACGGTGAGTGGCGATAATTCTTGTAGTATTCTTCTACAAATGCCTTAATAGTACCCATAAGCTCTGTAGATTTATGTCTCATACGCCGCTCCTTTCTAAAGGAAGCAATCTGCTTTTGTTACTTCCTGATTAAAAGTATAATGCTTCGAACGTGCGTTTGTAACAACATTCTACAAAAATTTTTCAAATAGCCGATAAGACGCAAAAATCGTGCACTCTCCCTTTTATGATTCTAATTGTAGCAAAAGACCTGTCCGTTTATATGGACAGGCACTTATATTTTTTGCTGTTTTGTTTTAGGTCTCATATATAGATTTCATAACTAAATCTCATAAAGTCTCATTTACGCATGAGACTCAGTGAGACTATGGTGAGACTGCAATGAGACTTTCCTATATAAATCCCACCATTTCAGCATTTTTCAATTAATACATAGTCTCATTTTGATGAGACTGATATGAGACTCAGTATTATAATTTCCACACAGATTCATTTTTATCATAAACAGCACCTGTGATTTTCTTTATCTTAGCATAGTCTCTAAATACTGTTGCCCTTGAAATATCAAACTCAGCCATAACCTGCTCTACAGTCAAATGTTTATTCTCACAGATTAAATTATAAATAGCCTGTTCTCTATCTGATAACTTCTTTTGGTCGCTAGCATCTTTAGCCGCTTCCTTATTCAAAGGAATAGTAATCTTAAAAACATCGTCTTCAAACAGCTCAGGCTTTCCGCCATCGGAAAAAATCGGAGTATATTTATATAAATTAATCACACCGGAACCAATCGTATCAGTTCTACCTATATTAGCAAAAAATCTTTGAATAATAGGGTTCTTCGGATACGGCTGAAACTCGTCCTGCATAATATTTCCGTGTCTTCTTGGAATACACCAATTTTCCGTTTTTAACCAATCCTTTTCAATAATTACCTTTGCCGGATAAGCGCTGGAATAATCTCTATGTACAAGAATATTGCCAATTACCTCTCTAGCTATCAAATCTCTAACGCTTGTATTAACGTTATTTATTAAGTGAAATTTATCTGAGGTATGCTTTGCTACAAATTCCATTAAAAGATCATAAGCTTCTATAAGATTAGTTGTGACTAACAGCCTGTCATCATAACGATCCATATTCTCTACTCTGTAAAGAGCATCAGTAACATACCCAGGGCAACAAGAATTAATCACTTCATCTTTACCTAAAACCAACACTGCGGCAAGATTGTATCCTTCCATACCTGAAGAAAAATCCTTTTCCCATAATCCAGCACTTTTAAGTAAATCTTCATCTGATAACTCAAGCCAAGGATGATCCGGCTTTTTACTCTTTGCCAGGTTTCTTACCTTTTCTAGCAAATCCAATCTTAAATTTGCTGTTGTAACATAAGGAAATATTTTTCTCTCAGCATAAGTGTTACTTTTTCTGTTATACAAATTCTGCAACTGAATAGGCGAATCCGTAATATCCATATCGCCATCTTCATTACGATCGTAAATTCTGTTTGCACATTTTTCCACAGTTGATGTTGGTGGCACAAAAACCCATAGCAAAGTCATTCCCTCGTATTCAATCTCTTCTATAGACAGATACAAGGTGGGTGACATTTTATCTGGGTTATTAAGTTGATTAACAAAGTTCTTCTTCATATCCTTAATAAGCTTCTTGTTAATACCTATCGGCTTTCCACCATCCTCAACACCCATGATAATATAGCCACCATACCTGTTAGAAAATGAACACACAGTCTCATACACATCATCATGTATTCCATTCTGGCAAGCCTTATATTCGACTGTAATTTTCTCATCCTTCGTAAGAAGCTCTCTCATTTCTTCAATTGTCATATATAAACCAGCTCCTTCCATATTTTCGGTATTTGTAATCTATCTGTTATTGATTCACAGCCATAATAATTTGAATTGCTGATACAATCCTTGCCGCATCTTCTGCTGCATTTATACTATAAACCGTATCCGGGATATACAACCTAATGATCTTATAAAGCGCTTTAAAAACCTCATCTCGTAATATAGCCTCATTTGGTTTAACTAGCATAGCAGACAAATTAAAATAATCTACCGGATATTCTTTGCGCCATTCATTGATATCCCAGTTCTTTTCATCAAATTTCTTCTTATTATTAGGTTTTATTTCAATATCTTCTATCCTCAATTTTGCCTTCTCCCATAACTTTTATAATCATGGATAGTCACTATTTGCTATGCTATAACTCCATGTTTATCTATGAAATCTCTAATCTCATTAACATATACTTCAGGAATTGCAAAATACTTTTCAGGATTCAATTGGAAAACATAATCATTTTCAATATGATTTGTCTCATTTAAAAACTTGCAAGCTCCAGGATATTCTTTTTTCAACTGCTGAAGTAGATTTTTTTCTCTTTCAAATAACAACCTAATAGCAAGGATTCTATAATACATATTACTATTTTCACTTACTTCTTTAATCAGATTGGAACTCTTAAGTTCTTCAATCATTTTTTCATATGTATATCCAGGCATATATTTACCAATTTCTAGCATTCCCTGATCAATTAGATTCTGTGGCATAGGTTGTTTCTGCCCATCTTCCGGAATACTTCTTCCATGAATAAGATTGGATAAAATATCATAGCAAGCTGACTCTTTAAATCCGCTTGTAGTAAGCTCATAATATTTACGATAATTTACAATTCTTACAAACAACGGTTTGTCTTCGTCTTTTGCAAAATGCTCTGTTAAAACAACAGTATTTAACAAATCAGTATCTTCTATAGCTTGTTCTTTAATTACTCCATTTTCATTTGAGATAAAATCAGCTCTAACGGGAGTGGTTAATCCATATGCCTTAAAAAAGCTTCCGTGTATATAATCAATTACAGGCTGTAAATCATGCGTAAGCATTAAAACTGTTTTATCTCTAAAAGTAACCTCCTGTTGATTATCAAACATTCTTCTGATAACAGCGAATTTTTTATTATTATCAAAAGCCGCTATAGGATCATCCAATACTATTAAGTCAGCATTTTCGCTAATTGCATCAAAGATAAACATAACAAGAGCAAATGCATTTCTTTCGCCCCAGCTCAAATGACTGTCAGGTTCAGAAACAGCTTTTTCTTTGCCAAAGGGAATTAAATATGTATTCGCCTTTCTTTCACCTTCTTCTTTGATTTCAAACTTATACGGAAATCCTGCAAGCGTAAAGAAAGCATTGATGTCATCTTTTCTATCATCAATCAACTTTTTTAGTTTGGATTCATGCTGAAAAAACAAACCTTTTAATTGTCCTGATTTACTAAGTAATTCCTCTATTTTTGCATTAATAGCATCAACTGAGTTACCCATCAAATCAGTCGTATAGTATTTTTGCAAGATATTTCTATCTATCTGCATACTCTTTAAACTCTTTTCTATTTCCGTCAACTGATCATGAGTAACATTCATTGGTCTAAAAATAGAAATAGCCCTTAATTTTTTTTGCAAATATTCTGTTTCAGCCGCTAATTGCGACAATTCAGCATAAAGCTCATCAGCTTTATCTTCATCACCCAGATATTCCAGTAACCCCTTCTCCGCATCTTTAGAGATATAACCTTTTTCAATACCCTTTTTTAGATATTCTAAAACTTGTGTTGCTGTTTTGATTGCTGATTTTTTAAATACTTTTTTTATTGTCTCATTCTGTTTTTGAATAACTGGCATATCCATGTTACTCGTACAAAAAGGACAAGAATCTCCATTCATATGATTAATGCCAGAAGTTCTCCAATCTGCCCATTTTGAGACACTTGCAATGTCAGACTCATAAAATGGTTTATAAGCATCAAGTTCTTGGTGCTTCTCAAAACCCGCACCATTTCCCTTTAAAAATTCACCGAGCCCACCTCGTTTAGCAATACTTCCTGAAGCATAATTAACTACAGACATATACTCGGATAACATATTACTTAAATCAGAAATTGAATCATCCTCATTAAAGCTACTCTGAAGCTCATTTAATAAATCTGAAATCTTTTTTGCTAATTCTTCACATTCTTTTGATTGTAATAAAACACTATACGAATCTGCAAATATCCCTTCGGATTTGAACAGATACTTCTTAATGTAATCCTCATTAAAAACTTTAACCTTTGTAAATGGAATATCATTAACAACCGGATTTATGTCATTGTTTTCTTCATCCGTAAATGGTCTTAAGCCTTCTAAGCTGTTCCCTTCCGACTTTAATCTAATTGCCTCACTAATTGTAGACTTTCCTGTACCATTGCATCCGTATTTAATATTAAGTGTATTCTCTGTTATTGAAATTTTTGCTTCAGCTATATTATTACAGTTACTAATTTCAATCATCGTTTCAGCCACAATAACCCTCCAATCACAATATTTTTTAAGCCTTTGAACTTAGTATATTTCTACTTATTATTCATCCGCTTGCGCTTTGTAAGACTGCTCTATAATCTCCATAACCTGATCTACATCAGATGTATGTTCCATGTAAAGCTCAACATCTCCATTTCCCCATCTGCCTAAATTTGTAATATCCCTGCAGATACTATTTGGATCATAAATATCCGCAAATTTCATATTCACAGAAATACGAAGTCTCTGTTTCTGTATAACAATATCAACAAAATTTGTATCCAATTTATATGCCACATAAAGTTTTTTAAATTCACGTGTAACGTCAGGAGAAAGGTTCCTTATACGTTTATCTAATGCTTCAAAAAGCATTCTTGTAAATGCATTTATTTCGTAAGTATCCAATGAATACTTTGGTGCCTGCTTATCTTTTGACTGATATGGTTCAAGTTCTGCATCTGTCAATACAGGATAAGGCCATATCTTTTCAGCCTCATCACATAAGATCTTAGCTCTCTCCTTAATGTGTTTCTCATTCCATTCTGAAAGAAGAACGACATATTTATTAAGTCTAAGCGCACTTTGCTTAAAACCACCCTCCATATTTAATTTCTCTATAAATGGTTTATCGCTCATTTCTGAGTTATACGCAGTTAATGTGAGATTTCCTATAGTATGCAGATACTTTTTTTGCACTTCCTTCCAATCACTTCCAATATCATTCTGCCACTCTACAGAAAGATTCTTATTCTGAGGCATAATATGTTCAATGGTATAATTCTCAATTGTAATTGGAGCCTTGTTCTCATGATTCTCCAATCTACTTAGGATATAATTTCTTGCACGCATATTATAGATATCACGTGTAACAAATGCTTCAGCAAATCTATCATCATCTGGATATTCCTTGTACGTTTCCTGAAGCATAAAAAATGCCTTCACAGAATTCATATAATCATCCATACGAATTGAATTCCTAAAGGTTGCAAACGTCTTATTCAGCGAATTTGTAGGTATATCACATATACTTCTTCTGAATACATAACTTATGCAATATCTTAATATTTCATAAAGTTCCTCATCACTAATATTTCCTTCTGCATGGTCATGATGAATCTTAAGCAAAAAGGGATATGAAACCTCCATTCGTAGATCAACAATATCCTCATACAAATGTATCAGCTTAGAATCTGTACTTCTCTTGAATACTATATTGGTATAATATTTTGCATACTCAAATAAATCCTGGCACAGTTCTCGGATTGTTGCAAACTCACAATTTAAATGATATAACTTAAACTCCTCATAAACACGCTCCTGCTTTGGAATTCTTGCTATTTTCATAGTCAAATAATTACGGAAAAATGCATCCATAACCGTATCTTGTGTTTCATACACAAATAATTGCTCCATAGGGCGCCACAAATGCTCATATACATATGTCTGTTCTTCAGGTTCTAATCCCATCAACACATAATTTCTAATAAGATCAGATTCCGATAACTCTTTACCAGTAGAATTAAGACTTTCAAAAATAGCCTGCGCATCATCGACAGATCTATCTAATGTAATATTTACAATCTGCAATTTACCAATTGATTCATATATTTCTGCTGGAGACAATTCCTTCTCAGCAATCCTTTTAGAAAAATACGTATAGTTATCAATAATTTTCGATCTTACATCATCTGCGATAGGTTTGCTTTCAACAAGATTAATCAAAACATCCCTATCGGTTTCTGTCAGTAACAACTTATATCTCTCATCTCCTGTTTCGAATTCATTTTTCAAAAGCATTCCATCTATTCGATGAGCATTAATCGTCTGATCTTCTGGATTTTCAACAGCGTAATTTCTTAAAGCCAACAGCAATAACGTCAGCGTTGTCATTCTCTGCTGACCATCAATAATCATATATTTTTGTACACCTGTTGGCATTGCTTGTTCAGCTATATTTACAATAGAACCAACAAAATGTCCTGTTTTGTTTTTTTTCTGCATCTCAACAATATCATTCCAAAGACGCTTACACTGTTCTACATCCCAACTATAAAATCTTTGATAAACTGGAATCAAAAACTGCTTGTTTCCATTTAGTATCTCGTATATATTTCCTTTACGTGCGTCCATTTCCCCCGTTTTACTCCTTT
Organism: Lachnospiraceae bacterium KH1T2; assembly: GCA_900114405.1. GTDB lineage: Bacteria > Bacillota > Clostridia > Lachnospirales > Lachnospiraceae > NK4A144. The sequence continues at coordinate 8,705 of FOSY01000024.1, forward strand.
ACACCATATGGAACAGATTCCTCTGCAACCATACTTACTACCTCAGGCTCTGATCGAAAAGAATATATATTATTCTTTTCTTCAGAACTGGTCATATCTCCATTATCTGTCCAGAGTTCGCACTGACTAATCACTGTACTTATTGCAAACTCATAATCATCTGGTGGATAATCATACTTTTTTAGAAGTCTCTTAACCATCTTTCTCATAGATGCTCTTGCTGTTTCCTTCTTCTGCCAGTCTATCGTCCTATTTTTACGAAGCATCTCTGTTAATTCTTTTGTGAGATTAATGAGCTTATCATTCTCATAAAAATCTTTAATATTTTCCGGCTTAGTCAAAGCATCATAAAATGCTAACTCTTCCTGTGATAGGCCAAGTTTTTGTCCATTTTTATATAAATCAGCAATCTCTTGTGCTGTCTTCAACAATTCCTTTATAACCTCTTCATTTGTAATAAGACCGTTATAATAGGAATTCATTAGTTGAGCGATTTTTTTAGAAAATTTCTGTGACTGAACTACATTCGTTCTCTTATATAAAGCTACTTGTTCAGCCATTAGCTTTTTTAAAATTTCAACAGCAATATTTTTCTCTTTCATTCTAGAAATTTCATCTAATACTGCCGGATCGAATAAGCTAAAATTTTCTCCTCCAGACTTACTGCTATCAAATAAATTAATTACACCTTCACTCTGCACTGCAGCCTTGAGCAAATCATTTATTTGATCATTAATCTCATTAAGCGACAAAGACTTTCCACCAGTGCCACCATAAGTAATTTTAATTACCGTTGAGCGAATGGCCTCCATAAAGGCAGCCTCATGACGTTCCGTTTCAGTGGTCATACTAGAGCATAATGAATGAGACTGTTTGAGAAGCATTGCTTCTTTTAAAAATAAATCTTTACGCTCTGGAACACCTGCGTCCAATACAAAGTTAACTCCACCACTGATTAATTTTGCCATCGTAAGTGGTGAACCACCGATAAAACCGCTAAAATCAAAACCATGTAACAGATCCTTACATACCTGTAATTTTTCTTGAAATTTCGGATATGCTACCTTTGCAATATTCATATCCCCGTATCTAGACTGATCACGCTTAGTGTATTCTTTCATTGCAGCTTTCAATGCAGAAGCAATACCAACGTAATCCACTATTAATCCGCCTTCTTTATCTTTAAAAACGCGGTTTACACGTGCAATTGCCTGCATTAGGTTGTACCCATGCATCGGCTTATAAACATACATCGTAGCAAGGGAAGGTACATCGAATCCTGTAAGCCACATATCAACAACAATAGCTATTTTCATAGGATCATCATTGTCCTTGAATTTTCTTGCCAACTCTTCTTTATGAGACTTAGTTCCTATGATTTCTTTCCAATCCTCAGGATCGTTGTTACCGCCTGTCATTACAACACCGACTTTTTCAGTCCAGTTAGGTCTCATTTCCAAAATACGGCGGTATATCTTCATCGCTATTGGCCTAGAATATGCGACAATCATTGCCTTTCCTGTAAGAAGATTCGCTCTATACTTTTCATAGTGTTCAACAATATCATTACAAAGTGATTCTATGGTTGAGTCTGCGCCAAGCACACTCTCCATCTGTCCAAGCATCTTTTTACTTTTTTCAATAGTTGTAGCATCTGACTGCTGCTCTAAAACATCATATGTCTGATCTATAAGAGCCAAAGTATTCTCATCAAGCTTTAACTGAACAACACGGCTTTCATAATATACCGGACGAGTCGCACCATCTTCAACTGCTTGAGTCATATCATAAACATCAATATAATCGCCAAAAACTTCTCTTGTATTTCTATCTTTTGCAGAAATTGGTGTTCCCGTAAATCCGATGAAAGTAGCATTTGGTAGTGCATCATGAATTACACGTGCATTACCAACTACTGTTCGTGCTTCCTTTTCTCCGTCTTCATTTTCAGAAATAACAATTTTTTCATCAAATCCATACTGACCACGATGCGCTTCATCAGCCATAACTACAATATTTCTTCGTTCTGATAAAGGCTTTTCACCACGTTCAAACTTAAACATAGTTGTAAAGATAATTCCATTTGCACTTCTACCATCAAGAAGCGTCTTTAAATGATCTTTACTTTCCGCTTGAACTGGAGTCTGACGCAAAAAGTCAGCGCATTGCGAAAACTGAGAGTAAAGCTGATCATCTAAATCGATACGGTCTGTCATAACTACTAATGTTGGACTATCTAATGCTTCCTGTAATAAATGCGCATAAAAAACCATAGACAAAGATTTGCCTGATCCCTGAGTATGCCAGAAAACTCCGCCTTTACCGTCCGTCTTTGTAGCTACTTTTGCCTTCTCAATAGCTTTTCGTACTGCAAAATACTGATGATAACCAGCAAGTACCTTAAATCTTTTCGTACTTGTTCCAGAAAAAAGAATAAAGTTCTTTAAAATATCAAGCAAACGCTCTTTTTGAAACATTCCTTCGTAGAAAATATCAAATCCTGCAAAACCTGTATCTTCATAATTGCCATCTTTTGTCTTCCACTCCATAAAGCGATCCATTCCAGAAGTAATTGTTCCAGCTTTATTAGTAGATAAATCACTTATTACACATATTGCGTTGTAATAGAAAATTGAAGGAATGTCCTTCATATAATTACGAATCTGATTATATGCGTTCTCAGCTCCAACCTCATCTTTTGCCGGACTCTTAAGTTCCATCAATACCAAAGGTAATCCATTAACAAACAGAATAACATCTGGCCTACGATTATTTCCGTTCTCAAGAAATGTAAACTGATTAACAACATAAAAAGAGTTCTTTTTATCATCTTCGAAATCAACTAAGCGAACTATTGATGAGCGTTCTTCACCTTTTACAAAAAAATTAACTGTTATGCCATTCTGCAGATAATCCATAAAAATCATATTCTTCTGCAGTAAACTTCCAGTATCAAAATTCTTTAATTTAACTATCGCTTCATTTATAGCTTCAACAGGCAGACCACGGTTGATACGCACCAAACTATCCCTAAGAATAGAATCTAAAAGTGGACTGGAATAGTCCCTATCCAGATCAGGAGCGTAGAGGTGATCATAGCCCATATTTTCGAACAATTCTATAATTGCCTGTTCGTATGTATCCTCTGTAAATAAGTTTGGCATGTTCAACCTCCTGTAATTTATAGTTTTAAATAAGAATTTATTGCAGCAAGCACAAGCCATTTTTGAAAAAGAATTTATTATTCTTGATACAGTTCCAGTTAATTGGACTGAAGGCTCTTTGCTTGACATTGCCGATTACCTAAATGGCCTTGCTATGCAAAAATATCGTCCAGCTGAAGGAGAAAATAGCTTGCCTGTTCTTAAAATAAAAGAACTTCGACAGGGAATGTGTGATCCAAATAGTGATATTTGTTCTGCATCAATTAAACCAGAATACGTTATCCAAGATGGAGATGTAATATTCTCATGGTCCGGAAGTCTACTTGTAGACTTTTGGTGTGGTGGAACATGCGGATTGAATCAACACTTATTTAAAGTTACTTCATCCAAATACGATAAGTGGTTTTATTATGCTTGGACAAATCATCATCTACAACGTTTTATTGCTATAGCGGCTGATAAAGCAACAACAATGGGTCATATAAAACGTGAAGAATTATCAAAAGCATCTGTTTTAATACCTTCACAAGACGATTATGAAAGAATTGGCGGATTATTAAAGCCAATTTACGATCTAGTTATTTCTAATCGTATTGAAAATGTCCGCCTTGCATCCTTACGCGATGAACTTTTGCCACAGTTAATGACCGGGCAAATTGATGTAACGGAGGTGGAATTTTGAACGAAAAAGAATTAAAAATTCCATTTAATAATCCTCTTAACAGTCTAGATACAGAATCACAGACATATGGATGTAGACAGAATAACCCAAACATATGTGGTAATAATGGCATACCAGGAATATGTGCTTTTGCAAGTGATGATAATATTTGTCGTAAACCATCAAGAGCGTGGAAGAAGCAATTCCAAAAGTTAAATAATTAAGCCGCTAAATTCTTATTTATTTTATTATTCTCATTTATCTTATTAGAAATACTATCTAAAATCCCTACTATCCGATTTTGTATTTCTAATGATGGCAAAGAAATATCAACATCCTCAATATCCTTTGTAGATATATTAGCTTGACTTGCGCTTCCTTTTGCGATAGATGCTAAGGCATAGAAGTTTTCAAAATCTCTAAAATAGTAATAAATATATTTTGAATTAACCTCCTTACTCGGAATCAACCTACAAACTCGCTGATTTAGTAATGCAGGAGCATCTTCCTCATATACCGATACTCTTCCAACCCAACTCAAAGGATTATTTTTATTAACTGGATCACCTGTCAATGCAAATAAAATATTTCCCTTTTCTACTCTATATTTTTCATATTTTATTTCATCATCGATATTTATTGAAGCACTATCGCTAAAGAACTTCACTTTGCCATCTTTTAGTTCTTTGATTTTAATTATCTTGTACTTTCCATCACTTATGAAATTTTTTGATTTAAAAGCAAATCCATTTTGAAAACTTGCGACATCTCCAATTTTCATATTTCTCAACCTTTCTAACTTATATATTTCTTATGAGCAATCTTTACATTACTCTGTTTGACCATTGCATAGTGCAAGGTCGTATCTATTCGTTTATGACCAAGCAACTGTTGGAGTTGCTCAATCGGCATTCCTTTATCAATCGCCATCGTTGCAAGAGTTCTACGGAACTTATGAGGATGAACTTTTTCAATGCCAAGTTCTTTACCGATATCTCTAAGTCTAGATTCCACACCACCTATCTTAATTCGTTTGAATGGTGCTCTTAACGAAACAAAAAGTGCTGGATTGTCATCAGATCTACGTTCCAAGTAATTCTTAAGATGAATCTTTGTTCGTGCATCAAAATAGACAATTCGTTCCTTATCTCCTTTACCAAAAACAATGCACTCTCTTTCATTAAAATTAATATCTGCTCTATTTAAAAGAACTAATTCACCAATTCGCATTCCTGTCGATGCTAACATATCTATCAATGCAAGATCTCGCATTTCTGTGCAACCATCGCGCATTTTTTCTAGTTCTTCATCTGTATATGTTTCTTTTATAACTGAACCCGTCTTAACTTTATGTATTCGTCTAACAGGGCTCTTAAGAATGTAATCTTCATCTTCCAGCCACGAATAAAAGCTCGACAAAATTCTTCTTATATTATCAATAGTCACCTTACTTGAACCATTTTTCTCCTGATAACCAGTGAGATATTTTCTAAGATCGTCCGTCTTTATATGCCTTACACCTTTTGCCACAACATCCAACATATTCTCAATTGTAGTACGGTAATAATTTAAAGTTTTCTCTGAACACCCTTCTATTCTTTTAGCTGCCACAAATGCATCAAGTAACTCTCCACTGTCGTCATTATCTTCTAGTATTTCATTCTTCATAAAGTCATAATTATGAAAGACATACTCCATTACATCATGTAACTTGCCTAATTGAACATTGTCCAAACAGCCCTGCATTTGCTGCATAATCTCATCTATAATCCTTTGTTTCATAATTCGTTCTCCTTTTAAACTTATTTCAGAGAACGAATTGAAAGTAATCAAGCAATCTAAATAAGAATTTAGTAGCTTAAATATCTATGTCTGAAACATCAATTTCACCAGACATGAGACGCGGAAGCAAACTATCACGAATATTTGTAAGATGGCATATTTCTTCATAATTATTACGAATGATATTATCCATAGGTGCTACGATTTCTTCAAAAGTATCTATAACTTTTATCGGCGGAATGATTATTGGCATTGTATTCAATGAATCTTTGTTAATAGAGCCAAACACAGTGCCTTCGCCGTTAAAAATATGGAGCTGTTTACGTAAATTAAACATTGTATAAAGTACATAAGATTGGTGATTATCTTTTGAATGGATTGAAGCGAGGCCACGACCAATACAACAATCTTCGTAGGCAACATTTATGTCACCAACAGGTGCTCTAACACTCATAAGAGTGTCATTAGCCAGAGCCATTCGTTTAGGATCAGTTGTACAGAGTCTTCTGGTTGGGAATCGGAAACCGAATTCTGCACGTCCCTGAAAGAAGACAGTACCAACCCCATCTTCGTTATAGGTATCGCCTTTTGGAGATTGACCCATTGTAATATCTGCGATATCAGACAATACCCCTGGCGCCCAAGTGTTATCAGCATTATCGATAATTATTTTAGAATAAAGGGCAAATGCTTGCGCTTGTAAATTCTTATTTATCTCATTATTTATCTGAATCTTGTCATCTAATGATCGTAAAATCTTTGCAATCTTAACCTGTTCATCATACGGTGGCAACACAATCGGCAGTTTATGTTGAGCAGTTATTCCCAAATATGCTCTTGTACTTCCTGAGCCCGCCCAATTACTTAATGTCATTTGGAATTCGTTTGAATCAAAATAGTATTTCAAATAACGATTGTCTATCCCTTTTTTCACTCTGTAATAAGTCACTTGTGGTGTCAGTATAATCGTATCATACTGATCAGAAACTATAGCTGTTCTTCCGATTGTTGCTTTATGTGTTAACAATACATCACCTGGTTTTGCAAAACCTTTTCTCAAAGTTTTTGCTTGTTCTTCTGTAATAAATGCACAATTATCAAAATCTACATGCCCGCCTATCAGATTATTCGCCATGATAAACGGAACTCCTTCAGACACATAATCAGATGCTTTAGGGTGAATATTGCCATGATTACCATCTAATGGTTCTTCAAGCATATCTAAATTTATCAATTCTTGAACGGTATACTCTTTCCAATTAGATTTCATACCCAATCGCTCCTAACTTATTTCTTATTTCGTTCTCTAATTCATGACTTCTTTCAAACATTTCGGATAATTCTGATGTTAGACGATCCATCTTTTCTTCGAATGGTTCTCCATCATCTTCCTGTTCCTCAATGCCTACATAACGTCCTGGGGTAAGTATATAATCCTGCTTCTCTATTTCGGAAGTATCAACCGCAGCACAATACCCTTTTTCATTTTCTAAGTTTCCTTCCACAAACGCAGTATATGTATCTGAAAGTTTCTTTATATCTTCATCTGTTAATTGACGTAATTTACGACTTACCATTGTTCCCATCTTACGTGCATCAATAAACAGAGTCTTGCCAGTCTGTTTCTTCTGTTTATTAATAAACCATAGTGATACAGGAATCTGAGTCGTATAGAATAGCTGAGCAGGCATAGCAATAATACATTCAACCAAATCAGCATCCACAATATTTTTACGAATATCACCTTCTCCACCAGTTTGTGATGAAAGAGATCCATTTGCAAGGACCATACCAATACGTCCTGCTGGCGCAAGGTGATAGATCATATGCTGTAACCATGCAAAGTTTGCATTTCCTGCTGGTGGCATACCATACTGCCAACGAACATCATCTTTTAATTTATCCGCTCCCCAATCTGAAAGATTAAAAGGTGGATTTGCCATAATATAATCTGCACGTAATGTCGGATGGCGATCATCCATAAATGTGTCTGCAGAAAAATCTCCAAGGTCCGGTTCAATACCTCTTATAGCAAGATTCATCTGTGCCATTTTCCATGTTGTAGGATTTGAATCCTGACCATAAATAGAAATATTACTTATATTTCCACTATGATTCTCTACAAATCTTGCTGACTGAACAAACATACCACCTGAACCACAGCAAGGATCATAAACACGACCCTTGAATGGTTTCAATATCTCTACCAATGTACGAACAACACAGGAAGGTGTAAAGAACTCTCCACCTCTTTTTCCCTCTTGTTCGGCAAACATTGATAAACAATATTCATAAGTACGCCCAAGAATATCTTTTTCACTTCCATGTTCAATCATTTGAATATTAGTAAAAAGATCTACAACATCGCCAAGTCTTCTTTTATCAAGTTCTGGGCGAGCAAAGTTCTTTGGTAAAATATTTTTCAATCTCTTATTCTCTTTTTCAATTGCTCGCATTGCATCATCAATGACTGTTCCAATTTCAGGAGTATGTGCTTTTGCTGCTATTTCACTCCAACGTGCTCCGGCTGGTACAAAGAAAATTCCTTCTGATGTATATTCATCAATATCTTCTTCAAAGCCATCTCCTTCTTCAACAAGTGCTTTATACTTCTCATCAAATCTATCAGAAATGTATTTAAGGAAAATCAAACCTAAAACAACACTCTTATACTCGGATGCATCTAAATTTCCCCTCAGAACACATGCGGCATCCCAAATTTGTTTTTCAAATCCAATTTCAGCTGTATTATTATCTGCCATGATTACTATTTCCTTTCTGTTAGTAGTATTTTTACTACTCATTATTTATTCTTGCTTCTGTCTATACTTATTATGTCTCCAAAATCGCAATCTAATTCCAAACAGATTTTTTCAAGAACACTCATAGATACAATTTCTCCTCTGCTCATCTTCGCAAGAGTACTACTGCTTATGCCAATGTTCTCATTCTCGACAAGATCCATTTTTTTCATTTCCTTATCGATTAGTAATTTCCATAATCCATTATAAGATATAGCCATATAATTCCTTTCTTATGGGGATTACCCACTTGGAGCTAAAGGGCCTTTTGCCCTCATGAATAGTCCTAGATTACATTATACTCGCCCCGTCACTATTTACAAATAGAATTTTCGACTTATCGAAAGTCTAATTCGATTTTATGCGTTAGTCTTTTAACTTTTACTTTGCAAACAATAATTTCGTAAAAATTGTATTAACTACATCTATGAATAACCACATCAATTGGCCAACCAAACTAATTGATACTGAATCAGGATTGATAGTCCAGTGCGCTAACGAATTTCTATAATTATAGCCAATAACCCTTTCTCGCTCTCCATCCTTACTTAAGAAGTAAGCTAAATGTCTTATATGCTTTTCACCTATATAAGCTTTCATAAATGTATCATTTGGATTCAATGTCTGTCCCAAAGTAACTTTATCGATAGATATATATTTCTCGACACCTACTACATATAAGTACAACGACTTCATCAATTTATCTATCAACGCACAAATAAACATAGACGCTCCATAACATAACGCAATCTGCGTATCAGCATCATAATCATTAGCTTGCATACTCATTTGCAAATGCTTATCTAGAATTTTTATATCCTTTTCGAAATTCTCTATACCACAATTGAAACGATCAGATATAAACTCCATTACACTCATAAGCATTCCCATCAACTCACTGTACATATTTTCATCTTGCAAAATAGAAAGAATAGTACCCGTTTCTACAGCACTTACAATACTAAGTTTGTCTTGCAGAGACCTTGTATAATAATCATCACAATTACTATTAGAACATATTTCATCAAATAATCTTTTCTTATCTTCTGCATCAACTTCCAAGCGACTTTTAAACTTTATTTTTCCATCATCCTGAACTAACCAATCATGTGAAAGAGAAATAAATCTTTTTTCCCACTCCTTCTGCCTTTTCCATAAGTCTATAATTTTACCTGTAGGAATCTCAAATTTAAAATGATATCCGTTTTCTTTAACGCTCTCGTTCAGCAGTAATTCGATTGTCTTTAGCGGTTCAACGAACTGATTTACGTATGAACTCTTTATGTCATTTAAACACTTGGTAAATCTTCTTAATGTACGCTCAATGAAGAAGACATTGTCCTTTGTCGCTTTACTGCATAATTGAAAAATGTCTTCTACCAAAATAGGAACGACACGATCAACCGTCTTTCTTAAAGGACTTTTTTCTTTTCGATACACCCTAGAAAAAATATCAAAAACAGTTGCTTCTCTAAGACTCCTTACTTCTTCATAATGACCAGCTTTAAAAATTTGATCAAATAGATATGGATATTTTTCAAATATAGTTTCAAAACTCTCAAAACGATCCAGTAATAAATAATCATAATGAAATACTAACCACTTATAGGTCTCTTCGCTTATTCCATTTTTATATTTTTCTATATAATTCAAAGTAACTTCTTCAATCCCAATAGCCTCTACTTCAGATTCAAATATTTCATTAATATTAGTATTGATGAATTTAATAACTTCGCCATTATTTATCTTTTGAACAACTGTACTTGCTTCAATTGAAAAATCCTTAATCATCTTTTTAAATTCATCTGTAGCAAGCATAGGTACCAATTCTTGAAACTGCGAATATTTTACACAAATAAAATACTTGCAATAATCTTCCATCGTTCCAATTTCTTCTATCTGGCATTCACCAAGCATTGCTCTATAAAAATCTTTATTTTCAATGATGTCCTTTACTTCAATTCCTGTTGCAGTATTACCTATTCCATAGTATTCAAATGAAATGCCTTTACCTTTTATCTTATTAAAAAAAGTACTCATTACTACCAGCCTCCATCTTATAATCTATGTAATACATTATATAAAATATCAATTATGCTGTCCTATTTTTCACTGCGAAAATGTATTTCATGTATTTCATATTCCGCTTCGCGCGGCACCATCTTCGATGGTGTTAGGGCGCGGCCACGCAAAAGTCGCGAGCAGTGATTTTTTGTACAAAATCAACTTTCCGCTCGTTGGTGCACATCCCCAATCCCCTTGAACAAGCTAATCTCTTGGCTACGCAATTCTTACGAATCGCTAATATCCTCCATTGGAATTTTTTTCAGAAATGAAAAAAGAGAGGAACCTATAAATCTTAAACCTACAGATTCCCCACATAGAATTATCGAATGATATTGTGCTTTCTGACACGTTCCTTTTTCTGTTCTTCATCACTTTTTAGGAACTGGTCGATATCGTATTTTGCTCTTTGAATCTCCTGCATATCTTTCTTAACCTGACGATATTGAGGGTTTGGTCATGTGGACGCTTAAATCTGCTTCCTATTCTTCTGCAAAAGAAAAACAAGTGAGTGGCTTTTGTTTACCTCTCACTTGTCTATGATAATAATAGCACCGTTAAATCTATAAAAAAAGTGCTAATGTCGGTTGAGACGAGACAAAACGAGTCAAAACGAGACAATGTCGGTCAAGACTCTTATAATATGGTTGAAATATCACCATCAATACATATACTTCTATCTGCAATTTCCTTTGGGCAGAATGATTCACCATAATTTAAGCAGGCATATACCGCTTTTTCATTTGCCAATGTCATCTGCCAGAACGGATACTTTATTATAACAGGGGTGTTGGCTCCTACTCCCAGCTCAAGATAAAGAACATGAAGATTCTCATGTCTACGAATAAAATCAGAATATGCCGCAGATGCCCTATGCCATCCTTCATCTTCGACAAAAGAATCATCAGCTCTCAAATTCATAGTCATATCAGAGCCGTCATCAGGACACTTTGGAATCATCTTAGAAGGAATTTCCATCAGTAGCTTACCATCAATCGGTACCTGAAATACTCCCTGATCATCTCTTACAAAACCTTGTGCTTCCATAGCTTTCATTACCCACTCTTCATTATCAAAGGTTCTCTGAATATCAGGATTCACGCTCTGAAACAAACTATAATCACCCTGAGTATAGAATAGTCTTTTCTTGTCAAAACCTGCTCTTTGAAACTGGTGATCTACATTTGTTGTGATAACAAAATAATCCTTATCGGAAACTATCTTAAGAAGATTCCTATACACTGGCTTTGGAGCATCAATATATCTGTTAAAATAAATATGTCTCGCCCACCAGGTCCAGCGTATTTCTTCACTTGGAAACGGATAGAATCCACCTGAATACATATCTCTTATTCCAAATCTTTTGGCAAAGTCATAGAAGTATTTTTCAAAACGCTGGCCGCTATATGTTAAGCCAGCAGATGTTAATAGTCCCGCTCCTGCTCCAATGACAATTGCGTCTGCTTCCTTGATTTCTTGCAAAAGCCTTTTTATTTGCTCTTCTTTGCTTCCTTTACCATAGGACATGCTTCTCGTAAAGTATCTCACAGCATTCATTCCTTTCTCTATAGTTTCCTGATAACCATTAGGCATATCATCATATAAGTTTTTCATAAATGGCCTTATCCTCATCTTTGAAAACATTGAATATCACTCTATCTACCTTACCAGGATTTTCACGAAGCCATTCTGATACAGTCTTAACCGCAATCTCAGCTGCTCTTTTGTTAGGAAAATGAAATACTCCTGTTGAAATACAGCAAAAAGCAACGCTCTTCAAGCTATTTTCAGCACACATATCCAAAGTGTTTCTATAGCAGTTCTCCAAATCCTTTTCCAATTCAGGAGTAAGTTTGTACTGGACAATTGGTCCTACTATATGAATAACTTTCTTTGCCGGAAGATTATACGCATCAGTGAGCATTGGAACGGCGGTCGGCTGTTCATAGTCTCTTCCGTATCTGATTCGAAGTTCATTCATCTGCCTGTTGCACCCGGCTCTTAATTGCACTCCGGCGAAAGTATGTATACAGTTTATAAAACACACAGATAAGCGCACTGGAGTGACCTATGTTTATGAATCAGAATCTTATTGGGACAAGGAAAAGAAACAACCTCGTTCTAAAAGAACTCTTATAGGTAAAATTGATGAGGCCACAGGCGAAATTGTTCCTACAAGTAAAAGTGGTCGTAGGAAATCTTCAGAAAAAAAACTGAATAATGAAAGCTACTCTGTAATAACCGAACAGGTTGCTACTCTTGCTGAAAAGGATGCCTTGATAACAGAACTCAAAGCTGAAATCAGGCAACTAAAAAAAAGAAAAGCAGGATATTTTAAATGCACTTGAAGCTATTACAAGCAAATGGTCTTAAAATTTATGGGAGGATGCAAAATTGAGAGCAGATGTCGAAAAGTTTAAAAACCAAATATCGGGTTTTGACAAAGACGTTCTGCTCTTTCTTTGTGGGAAATTATTTGAGTACTACCTTGGTTTATCTGCGGAAAACACGCAGTTACAACGTAACATTGATGAATCAGCTTACATATACAATGAATTAAAGAAAAAATATGAGTCTTTTGAATCTGAAAACAAGCAGCTAAAAGAGCTTGTTGGTTTACTTCGTGACCAAATTGAACTTAAGAATAAAACACTGTTTGGAGCCACTACAGAAAAATTTGTTTCACTTGTTGAGGCCGCTGCCAATCATCCTGAAGAAATCGAGGATGAAAGCCAAGTTGAAGATGACGATGAATCAAAGGTAACAAACATTGATGACTATAAAAATGGTAAAGGAAAGGGTGCGAAAAAAGGAAAATCTTCTCACGGTAAAAAGAAGTCCAAGAGCAAGAAGGGTTATAACAGTAGCCTAAAAGAATCTATGGAAAAGCTTCCAAAGCAAATCAGCTATGATTTTGACCCTTCTTATCCTATCAGGTAATTGAAAAAGAAGCAGAAGGACGTATTAAAGCTACAGGATGTCACATGCATCTTAGAAGATATTTTGCCCAGGCACTATTTGTAAATGATGTACTATCTCTTTCCGAAGAGGAACTTTACGCTCTTCCAGAAACCAATGTCTTATTAAAAATTAGAGATAATAAGAAAACCTGCAGATTAAATCTGCAGGAACTTTGTTGACTAAAAGTTTAGAAAGTAGGAAAAGTCTTAAACTTTCTTGATTTTTCAAAATGGTATTCTGTGTGGGCTTCCTATTTAATGCTTACGGATGATTTTTGAAAAAAGATAAAAAATAATGCAAAGTTAGCTTGACATAATATGCAAAGCAAACTATACTAAATTTGCAAAGCGAACTTAGCAAGAGTATGGAGGCTGTCATGAAAAACAAAATAAAGGAGTTAAGGAAAGTGAATAAACTTTCGCAATCTGAACTTGCTGATATTGTTGGAACTACGCGTCAGACAATTACCTCTATAGAGGTAGGAAAATATACAGCGTCTCTGATATTAGCGTATAAGATTGCACATCACTTCAATATGAACATTGAGGAAGTATTTGATTTTGAGAGCTTGGAGGAAGAAGACTAATGAATAACAAAAAAATGAATCATATGAGAGAATCAATTAAAAAACAGAATTTTGCATATGTTGGAATTATACTACTTAGTGCAGCATTGTATTTTGTGTCACAGAGACCAACTATAACTGCAAGGTATGCAACATCTAATTATGCTGATTTCATGCAGGGATTTGTAATAGGAATGGTAATCGTATTGGACATCATAAGTATTTATCATCTTGTAAAGTATTCAAATGCTCTTAAGGATGATAAGAAACTTACACAAATCTATAACGAAATGCATGATGAGCGTATGTGTCATATCGAATCACTATCTGGGAAGTTTACAGTAAAGTTTGCAGCTATTTTCCTATTATTATTTGCAATAGTAGTAAGCTTTTTCAGCTTTGAAGCAGCAATTGCTATTATGGCAGCATTGTTTATACTGGGGATTGCCAAGAAAGTAAGCATGGTACACTATACTAGAACATATACGGGCGAGGAATAAAAAGAAAAGGCTCAAGTTTCTACGAAGCTTGAGTCTTTTCTTTTTGTACTTCATTTGTAAGCAACCAACTAAAGGGCTTTATATTTACCGCTTACTCACTGATTCATCCCTGCTGCGTATTTTCTTGCCACGGATCTTGGAACAATCCTGCATAAAAGACTCATGCACTTTGTGTAGCTGCCAAAATAGCTTAAAGCCTTGCCACGCATCATTGCACGTATTCCACCCTTTGCTACATCCTCTGCTTTGGCTGCTTTCCTAAACATAGTTGACCCTTTATCCATTGAAGCTGCCTGCTCAAAACCTGTTGCAGTTGGTCCTGGGCAAAAGGCGGTCACAGTGACTCCTGTTCCTTTGACTTCTTCAGAAACTGCCTCTGAAAAGCTGCGTACAAAATCTTTGGTTGCGTAATATATACTCATGTATGGACCAGCAGAAAATGCAGCCACAGAGGACATATTCAGGATTTTGCCGTGTCCCTGTTCTATCATCGTATTTAAGAAACAGTGCGTGAGTTGCATGAGGGCTATGACATTGAGCTGCACCATTTCATACTGCTTCTGCCAGTCGCTATCTGCAAAACTTTCCAAGTATCCAAATCCGGCATTATTTATAAGGACATCAATATTCATATCATGCTCAAGGGTGTAATTGAACACATCAAGTGCCGCATCCACTTATTATTAGGATGCAAGAATTGCAGATACATGTGCGCCTACATAAATTCACACACATCATTAGTCTGGCTGCTGACCATCATGGGCAAGCCATTTGCATTCTGTAAGTTCCATATTCGTGAATGTTGCCTTAAATGATGAGTTTTCAGCACTGCAAGCATATATGCCAAAGGCAATTTCTTTTTTTACATTAAACATATGGCAGATGCGCATCTGCTTAAATGTAACCCCATCAAACGAGTTTTCTATGCAGAAATCATCCTCACGTCTGCTGAATCGGAACCACACAGATTTTATTTTTGCATCAATATCAGTTGAAGACCAGTCAGAATAACCATTGTTGGTCACTACGCTGCCAAGTCTCTGGATTTCCTCATTTTCATATTCCATGGAAGCCTTGATCCAATTATCACTGTCAAGATACATGATAATCCCACTCTGGTCATAGCGGACCTTGGTATCAAAGTCTGTCCTCACTACAAATGAAAAGAACTGTTCCTCTGACTTCATCTGCAAAATAGGTGCATTATCATTTCTAAAATGATAATATGTTCTCTGCCAAAGATCAGTAAAAGGCTCAGTTGTGATTGTTACTTTATTCTCAGTAATATTGCATACGTTCGGTTTTCTTATCCATTCCATTGTTCTAGCGTCAATTTTCATTTCTTCTGTTCTCCCTTACATATACTATGAAACCACTGATAATAATCTATCTCATTGTAAATATAACACGTCCAAAATCCATTGAAAAGATGCACCAATGGGGAACTTTTGGGGCACCGATGGGGAAATTATGGGGCACAGACAGGCAAAGGATTATCTCGATAGCATAAATGTGGCTAAAGAGTTCCTTCCAACATCTAATAATGATGAAACAAATGCTGCCAATATAACTGCAAGATATCCCATAGCAAGTATAATTCCGAATAATACAGCTGCAAGCCAGGACTTAGTAAAAAGTGCAAGAAGGATACAGATGCCAACAAGTTTCATCGGAAGACCTGCTACATTCTCATAAACGCTTGCTACTATCGTGATCATCAGGCTTAGTAAGCTCATTACAATTATCATTGGAAGAATTATCGGTGCCAATAAGATTTTTACTAATACTCTACTCATGTCAGATCCTCCCCTCACGCTTTTCATTTGCTACCTTATAGGCAATCAAACGAAGTACATAGTCAGGCATCTGTCTACGTCCAAGCTCCCACTCCTGCATAGTTCTATAAGGAACTCCAAGCCACTTGGCAAATTCTGTACGATTCATACCTGACTGTTCCCTGATTACTTTAAACATGTAAGCTGTCCTACGACGCTCAGCGTCTTTGTCATCCTTGTCAGTTCTTTCAACTTCAATCTGGATGCCTTCTACATCATAAATATCTTTCTTCATAGGCTACCTCCATCAATGTAGTCAATGCGTGTATTTATCTACCCTCATTTTAATGTAGTCATTGCGTGCATGTCAATGTAAAAAATAAAGCTGACTGCCATAATCGACAATCAGCTTCTTTTACGGGATCTATATCATAAAAATGTATCTCCCTTTTTACAAAAGTGTTTCTATATGCACAAATTTGAAGTTGTGCGATTAACTTCCGTTTATTCTTCCATCAAGGATTATGTATTACATTTCTCTTTCCACTATTGGCAGTTCCTCTTACTTCTTCGTGGTAAAAGTAATTTACGATTGTTGGATGTCCTTTCTCTACTCTCTCATACGGAGTTTCATTATCAACAAACCTGCAATCATACTTTTTAGCCAGCTCTTCTGCTTTCTTTTCCAGCGCTTCAAAATAGCTGCGGTTCTTTTTGTTATAAATTTCGTCATACAGCGGCACCAGATCCGGATGTTTATCAGAAATGTATTTCATGATATCTGCCTTAAAACCTCCACGAAGATTCAGATTCTCAAGCCATACAAGGTCACACTGATCTTTTGTCCTGTCTATGATTGCTTCTATATCCGTAATCCCAGGGAACACGGGTGAAATGAAGCAAATTGTACGAATGCCTGCCGCATATACCTCTTTCATTGCAGCAAGCCTTCTTTCTATGCTTACTGCCGCATCCATATCATCTTTAAACTCTTCATCAAGAGTATTGATTGACCATGATACTGTAAGTCTGCTATTTTCATTGATCTCTTTTAGCAGATCCAGATCTCTTAGTACAAGGTCTGACTTTGTGCAGATAAGTATGTCCGCACCACTGTCCTTTAGTTCTTCCAGAAGTCTTCTTGTATTTTTATATGTTTCCTCTAGCGGATTATAACCATCCGTAACTGTTCCAATGATCACCTTCTGGCCGGCATACTTCTTTGGATTCTTTATTTCAGGCCAGTCTTTCACATCCATGAAAGTTCCCCATTCCTCCGTATGCCCTGTAAAGCGTTTCATAAAAGATGCGTAGCAGTATTTACAGGCATGGGGACACCCCACATAGGGATTCACCGAATATCCTCCAATAGGAGTATTCGATTTTGTCATTACACTTTTTGTTTCTATATGATTTACTTTGATTTCTGGTTGTTCCATATCCTCTGTTCCTCCAGCACTTTGTTAAAAGCATCCGGCATTTCCTGTATCATTTCTTCTCCCATAATCGGAACAAGATCTTCTTTCCAGAATACAGGAATGTTCAGTTCATGAGCCTGTTCTGTCAATGAATAAACCCACCTGGGATCTGTTTTAACAGTCCTGCTCTTTGCACCTGTCATGGTTCCCACCACAATCCAGTCAATGCCTGTAAGATCAACCTTACCCGGATCATCGAACAAAGGCTCAAAGGTAACATGATATTTTTTTGCCTTCACATTGCTCCGCAGTGCATCAATACGCCATAACTCAGACTTTCTCGTAACTGTAACGCC
The DNA here is from genome assembly GCA_900114405.1 of Lachnospiraceae bacterium KH1T2. Lineage (GTDB taxonomy): Bacteria > Bacillota > Clostridia > Lachnospirales > Lachnospiraceae > NK4A144. The sequence continues at coordinate 26,752 of FOSY01000024.1, forward strand.
AAACCATGCATTATCAAGATCTGTTTCAAAAGACAGAAGATCCGGTCGTTTGGTAAGAAAAAGAAACTGGTGCTGAGGATTCTCTGCTATCTTTTTAAAGACTTCCTCTCTCCATTCCTCATGCCATCCCGAGAGATCGCTCATGCCAGTCAGCAGAAAATTCTGCGGCTTTTTCTTTTCCATCATACGAAGCTTTCCTTGAAAAAACTGTGGTTTTTCAAAATCATCTATGATGTGATAACGCCTCGTATTGTTTCTGGCATAGCAGTACGGACATCCAACAGAGCACCCTATAACAAGATTCATGTTCTGAATCTGATCTTTAATACAAATACTCATTTGTCACTCCATTCCTCAAGGTTTACCCTGATGCGGTTAAGATACTCTTCAAACTGAAGAATCTCTTTATCCGTAAAATCACGATAATAAATATTCCCCATCTCATTGGATACGGAGTCATAAGCTCCTTTAAGTTCTTTGGCTTTATCTGTGAGGAACAGAAGAGTTTTTCTCTTATCAGCTTCATCCGTTTTGCGGCTTATCAGTCCGTTTTTTTCCATCCGCTCAAGCATGGTCGTAAGTGAAGTAATTGCAAGTCCGCTTTTCTCGGAAATAATTTTAATAGGAACACCATCTTCCTGCCATAAGACATAAAGAATCCTTCCCTGAGCTCCGTTAAATGCATCAATGTTTTTTTCTGCCAGTATCCTTTCAAATATACGATCACCCAGCTGTTTTATTTTTGTAACAAGAAATCCACCATTTGTCTTCATAATTAAATACTCCTATATCGTAGCTTTATACTACGATATAGGAGTATTTTTGTCAAGCACACATATCATAACTTCTGATAATCACGCCACCTGTGATTATCCAAAAGCTCATCTATATCACTGTTAATGCATACGCTCCTATTTTCTATCTCTCTGGGGCAGTATGCCTCTTTGTAATTCAAGCATGCATATGTAGCTTTTTCATTTTCCATTGTCATTTGCCAGAATGGATACTTGATTATTACTGGTGTATTGCTGCCTACCCCAAGTTCCAGGAAAAGCACATGCAGATTTTCATGTCTTCTAAGGAAATCAGAATAAGCCGCTGATGCTCTATGCCAGCCTCCATCTTCAAGGAATGTATCATCACTTCTAAGATTCATGGTGACATCACTTCCATCAATCGGACACTTTGGAATCAAACTGCTGTCAATTTCCATTCTGACCACACCGCCAGATGGTATTGCAAAAATTCCATTCCCATCCTTAACAAATCCCTGAGTTTTCATGGCATTCATCACCCAGTCTTCATTATCAAAGTTTTCCCTAATTGCAGGATTCAAACTTTGAAACAAACCATAATCTCCCTGAGTGTAAAATAATCTTTTCTTATCAAATCCTGCTTTCTGGAAGCAATGATCCACGTTTGTAGTAATCACAAAGTAATCTTTATCCTTAACAAGGTTATAAAGCTTTGTATAAGTATCTTTAGGTGCATCAAGGTATCTGTTGATGTAGATATATCTTGACCAATATGCCCAGAACTCTTCCTTGGTTTTGTATGGGTAAAACCCACCTGAATACATGTCCTGAAAACCATATTTTTCTTCAAAATCAGAAAACCACTTTTTAAACCGGTCTCCACTGTACATAAACCCTGCGGAAGTAGAAAGTCCTGCCCCAGCTCCAATAACAATAGCATCAGCTGTCTTTATTTCTTCTTTTAATCTGTCAAGCTGCTCTATATTCTCATCTTTTCCAAGATTCATACCGCTGTTAAAGCTATGTATGGCACTTAAACCTTTTTTTATTGTATCCTGATAGCCATTTGGCTGAAACGATCTGATCTTAGTCGTTGTCATTATAAAACACTCCTTACAGCTTAACCATTTAACAGTTTTTCATATATTTCAAAATCAATGTCCTTAAAAACATTGAAAACAATCTTCATCTCACTGCCTGTCTCATCAAGCCAGTTTTTAACTGTCTCTACAGCAATCTCAGCAGCTCTCTGATTAGGAAACATGAAAACACCGGTAGAAATGCAGCATAAAGCAATGCTCTTTACGCCATTTTCTTCTGCTATATCAAGGCATGATTTATAGCAGGATGCCAATAGTTCCTCATGTTTTTTAGTCAGAGGTCCTTGAACTATAGGACCTACTGTATGAATAACATAATCACAAGGTAAATTATATGCCGGAGTGATTTTGGCCTGACCTGTAGGTTCAGGATGCCCCTGCTTTTCCATTATGCAGTTACACTTGTAGCGGAGGCCAAGCCCAGCTTTCGAGTGAATAATGTTATCTGCGCAGGAATGAAGAATTTGCCAGCATCCTGTGAGACCACTGTTCGCAGGATTTACGATAGCTCCAATCTTTAACGTAGTCATATCACCTTGCCAAAGAATGATTCTATCATCACCTTTTATAGGTGGTAAGCTTTGTACATCAACTATGCCAGCTAATCTATTTTCCTCAGATAAATAATCGTCATGAATTTTCCAAAACTCGTCATCATAATCCTTTGGAATCCAAATATTCATAAGTCCGCGCAGCAAATCCTTTTGCCCCTGTTTGTCCTTAGGTATTGGATAATTGCTAAGCTGACTATCTTCTTTCTGTAATTCCTGTATCAACCAAATTCTTTGTTCATCATGATTCATCTAAAGATATTCCCCTTTCTTCCGCATATTTCTTTAATATATTGTAATTATCTCTGCTAGGAATAAACCTTCCTTGCTCCCAATTAGCTAAAGATGATCTTGACACATCCAATTCCTTAGCAAATTCTCCCTGTAGCATTCCGCATTGTTTTCGTATACTTCTTATTACTTCACTATATCCACTATTACAGAATAGCTCATAATCATCACCAATCAATTCCGGAGTCTCATTTAACTCCGCAATGGTAATTCCTTTTTCCTTAGCTATTCTCTCTATGGTTTTGAAGTACTTAAGCTCTGGAGTACAAATACCTCTTTCCCATCTACAGACTGCTTCTCCAGTACACCCAATAAGATTTCCCAAATCATAGGTTGTCATTCCATATGCCATTCTGATACTCTTTATTTTCTTATTGCAGTTTTTCTCTATAAATCTTTGAAAATCACTCCCAAAATAGGACGGATTTGCATTTAATCTATCAAGTTCAATACCACAGGCGATAGCAGTTTCTTTTATAGCTGGAAAATACTTTCTTAAAGGTCTTACACATTCTATCTCCCAATGCTCCAGAGTTTGTTTGTCACATCCTATCACTGATGCATATTCTTCCAAGAGCATACCATGTGCTAACCTAATTTGTTTAATCTTCAGACCCCAATTGCTTTCAACAAAAATATTGTACTCATCTCTATATTCAGCAGGATTATCCATCAGCCTATTAAAATCAATTCCAATGCCCACTGCAAGATTTTTTATCTTATTGAAACTTTCTTCGTTTGGATGGAAACCCGTGCATTCAGATTCCCATGCTGATAGCCTGCTTCTGGTTACACTGATAAGATCTGAAAACTCTTGTTGAGTCATACCATACATCTCTCGTATTTTTGCAATGCAAATACCATAACCAGGTTTGCAAAATCGAGTATGCTCATTAAGAAGTTCATCCGGACTAATATTGAGAATTTCGCCAAGCTTGACTGCATCTTTATAATGAATTGGATTGAATCCTCTCTCCAAATCCACTATTCCATATGCCCTCTTATATCCAAGTTTATCTGCCAATTCCTGATGACTAATTCCACGGTTCACTCTATGATACAAAAGAATTTCTCCAGGAGTAGCATCTTCAGAAGGCTTATCTACAGGTAATGCAAGGTTTACGAGCACCTTGCCATTCTTTTGTTGTATACCTGTGTGATTGAGGTAGGTGCCGCTTTATCTATGCAAGTATGCATCGGGACAAAACAACCGAGCATCTGTGAATTAGCGGCATTAACAATAGCATCCACCGAAAGTCTTGTGATATCCCCTTGCCAGATAGAAAGTCCATCCCTGATAACCGGGATGTCTGATAGATTCACCACACCCTTTTCAGCTGCTCTCTCTAATAAATTTTCATCCTGCACTTTCATTACTTCAGAGGACAATTCTTTCGGCATACGGATATTCATAAGTGACCTTAAGATTCGTCTTTTATCTTCCATACTATTTGGCGTCTGTATTTCCTTATATTCATCAGAATCTGCCTTGAATCCTTCTACAAGATAATCAAGACGTTCTTCCTGTGTTTTATTATTAGACATATCATAAGACGCATTCTCCCAAAAACATCCGTAAGAATCGGATTTCGCAGTTTTGACGGTACATGTCTTATATCCAGCAACTGGACCTCCGAACCATCAAACATTCCTCCGGGATTAGTGATGACAATCCTATCATCATAAATATCTACCTGGCTGTGAGCTCCTGTCTGAAGATAACTTCTGTGGATAAGAGCATTAACCAATCCCTCTTCTAAGGCTCTTTCCGGATAGTCAGGTAACTCCACACGTTTATCATTGTCTTTGCGCCATCCTTTTTTTGTATTATTTTTAATAAAGGACATAGTACTGTCATAAAGCTCTATAAGTCCCACCTGTATATTCAGCATCATAAATTGCGTCCTGTGTAGAAATGATTTCCTTAACCGCATAAGAAATAATTTACATTTAAATTCGGAACCTTATATCTATTAGCCATTTTTAATTTTTTTCTGTTTTTGGCTAATTCACGCTTCTAACAGCCAATCAGCTAAATCGACAATTTTTATACCTTCGTATTGGTATTCATCATTTCTTGTACGTGCGATAAGCATTTTAGGATATGCATCTTTTATCTGCAAAAGTGGTGAAACTTCTCTCTCAAAAGTCTTATCATCGCTTATGTTATCGGATACTTGAATATAGATTTTTTCGCTACGTTTTATCGCCACAAAATCTATCTCTTTTTTATATAATACCCCGACATAAACCTCATACCCTCTACGAAGAAGTTCTATAGCCACAATATTCTCAAGGATTCTTCCATAATCCATATTTCTTGTGCCGAGCTTGGCGTACCGAAATGTATGATCACTGAGATAATACTTATCATTACTTGATAAATATTTTTTCCCTTTGATATCGTATCTACGGATTTTATAAAACGCAAATGCATTGCATAGGTATTGCATGTACGA
>FOSY01000045.1 GCA_900114405.1 Lachnospiraceae bacterium KH1T2
CCGATTTCTCCTGACAAGGTCAATCTCACGCCTAAGCTGATACGCTTTACCCGTTAACTTTTCATAAAAATCTGCTGTCGGACTGGAATCTAACAATTCACATTTTTTGAATGTGGCCTGTGGAATTTAGTCTTGCACAGAAACTTTCCAGAGGCTTGTTTGCCATACCTTCAATTCAGAAATTTTATGGGAAGTTGGTACAATTATAGCATTTCCTGAATAATAATGCGCTTAAAAATATAATAAAATCAATAATTTTAAATGCGTAGTGGAATTTACCCTTTCACTGGAATTTACTTTTTCAAGTTAGCTTCGAAAAACTTTTGGATGCAGACAAACTTTATGACTATATAGAGCAACAGTATGTTGAAGATAAGACTAACTATCTTTTCATTGATGAAATACAGCAATGTGAAGGCTTTGAACGTGTGATCAATAGCATTTACGAAGAAGAAATCTATGATATTTACCTTACTGGTTCAAATGCATTTCTTTTATCAAGTGATTTAGCTACGTTATTCGGCGGAAGAGTTTATGAGATAAGCTTATATCCATTTTCATTTAAAGAATATCTTATGTACTATCCATCAAATGATATAGATGAAGCCTTTGATTCTTATGTAAAGAAAGGTGGAATGGCTGGTTCATATCTTTATAAAACGGAGGAAGATGCCAGACAATATGTAAATGGTATCTATAGGACCACTATTACAAAGGATATCGTTAGAAAATTCAAGATAGAAAACGAAGATCTTTTGATAATGATTGGGAACTATCTTATGGATAACGTTGGTAACCAGACTTCGATAAGAAATGTGGCATCCAAACTAACTTCTGGAACCTATAAAACTAATGACAAGACCGTAGGCGCATATATAAATTACTTCTGCCGGTCATTCCTTTTTTATCCAATCCAGCGTTATGACATAAAGGGGAAAAGGTATCTGGAATCAGATAAGAAGTACTACCTGTCCGATTTGGCTTTCCGCTTTTCTGAGATAGGAACAAAAAATGCGGATTATGGGCATCTCTACGAAAACATTGTTGCAATAGAACTTCTCAGACGCGGATACGAAGTATACGTGGGAAAATTATATGAAAAAGAAGTGGATTTTGTCGCAATCAAAGAAGGCGAAAAGGTCTACATTCAGGTATCTGATGATATATCCAGAGAGGATACTTTTAAGCGAGAAGTTTCATCGCTTTTAGGGATTAAGGATGCTTATCCGAAGGTGCTGATAGCCAGGACAAAACATGATGAAAGCCAGCATGAAGGAATAAGGATTATCGATATCGCCAGGTGGCTTTCTGATTCGCAAAAATAATAAAAGTTTGAATTTGCGAAATAAACAAAAATGCTCTCTGTCATTTATATTGGAATATATTCAGCATAAAAGACTAACAGGACGTTTAGAACGGAGTAAAAAAGAATGTTTTATAAAGAAACGGAAACAATAGATGGGAAACATTTATCATATATCAGATTTAACGAGTGGAAAGAAGAAGTCCTTCTTTTTTTTCATGGATTCACCGGATCGAAAGAGTATTTCCCGTCTATAGAAAATGATAAAGTATGCATTGTCTCGTTTGACCGACCTGGTGTAGGTGATTCAGATATTGTTCCATATTATTCAATGGAGAGTTTTCTGCAAGCCGTATATCATACTTTGAAAAAGCATAGCGTTATCTCCGTTAAATTGATAGGACACAGTGCCGGTGGATATTATGCACAAGTTTTTACCGGGATGTTTCCTGATATGGTAAAAGCTGTATCGCTGATAGGAAGCATGATCCCATTTAATTGTCCAGATACAAAAGGTATCGTAAAAGGACAGTGGAAGTTTATTACAATACTTTCTCTTAGATTTAAAGGATTCTCCAGATTCTATTTTAAACAGATGGCAAAAAGCATTACTGGGAACTATGAGAAACAATTGGCAGCAAATATGAAAACTCTTCCGGAGATTGAAAAGAAGTTCATGGAAGAAAATTCTGAAATGATTAAAAATGCGATTCTGAATGCTGTTGCCAATGATGGCCTTGGCGTGTGTTATGATGCGTATGCATTATGTCAGAAACGTAATAAGATCACAATTTCCAAAGATATTCCCGTGTATGTCTGGCATGGAAAAGAAGACACGACTATACCAATGTCCTTTGTAGACTATCTTAAATCGGCTTATATGGTGAAGAGTATTCATGTGATAAACGATGTCGGACATATGTTATATCTTAGTTATTGGGATGATATTATCCGAGAATTGTTAGAATGACAAATCGTTAAGGAAAGAATCGAAGAAGGTGCAAACGAAAAAGCAGTGCTCATCTATTCGATAACTGCCCTTTCGTTTGCATCAATTTCGATTTTTCCTTAACGATTTATCTTGTTTGATGATATGTTAACAAAATGTATAATTCATGCATAAAATAAGGACGACAGACATATTCATGTTTGTAGCTAACGATGTTAATGCGTGTGAATTTATGTTATGCTTTATTACAGAATTTATTTGCGGTCAAGATTTTTGACCGCAATATATATTTATAGAGACATGCTAAAAAATGAAAGGTTTGAAAAATATGGCCAAAGAGAAAGGTGAGATTTTAATATACAGTTCAGATGATGGAGTGACCAAAATAGATGTCAGGCTTGAAGATGAGACAGTTTGGCTCACTCAGCAGCAGCTAGCAGATCTGTATCATACAAGTAAATCCAATGTCAGCGAGCACATAACCAATATATTCAAAGAGGGTGAGTTAGATGAGGCGGCAACTGTTCGGAAATTCCGAACAGTTCAAATTGAAGGCGGAAGAAACGTTGAAAGAAACCTACTTCATTATAATTTGGATATGATAATCTCTTTGGGATATCGTATAACTTCAATGACTGCTACCAAATTTCGCCAGTGGGCAACAGCCAGACTAAAGGAATATATGCAAAAAGGGTTCACTATTGATGACGAGCGATTAAAGAACCTCGGTGGTGGTGGCTATTTCAAAGAGCTTCTTGAACGCATTAGAGATATCCGTGCATCTGAAAAAGTGTTTTATAGGCAAGTCCTTGAAATATATGCCACAAGTGTTGACTATAATCCCAAGGCACAAACATCTATAGAGTTCTTCAAAAAAGTGCAGAATAAGATTCACTTTGCAGTTCACGGAGAAACTGCTGCTGAAGTTATATATCATAGGGTGGATGCAGAGAAGGAATTCATGGGACTTATGTCCTTTAAAGGTGATCAGCCTACTCTTGGGGAAGCCAAGATTGCCAAGAACTATCTGAACGAAAAAGAACTACGAGCAATGGGACAGATTGTATCTGGATACCTTGATTTTGCAGAAAGACAGGCAGAACGTGAGATACCAATGACTATGGACGATTGGGCAAGGCATCTGGACAATATCCTTACCATGAGCGGAGAAAAGCTCTTGGAGGGAAATGGTTCAGTAAGTCATCAAAAAGCAATAGACAAGGTAGAACAAGAGTATAAAAAGTATCAGGCTAAGACACTGAGTTCAGTAGAAAAAGATTATCTTGAGACTATTGAATCATTAGGAAAAATTGAAAGAAAAGGTTCAAAGCATAGTTAAAGAAAATGTTTTGAGTTATTCATGAAAAGCCTTGCTTAGACAGGGCTTTTCTTTATGTGCTGTATTTGATGTTGAATACTAAAAAAGTTTTCATGGACAGAAATATTTTTGTTTTATTTGCGGCTATATAAATGGAAGACATATTTTAAGGAGAAGACTTACGTGGAGGACACTCATATTATTGAACTTTATTTCAAGAGAGATGAAGCTGCATTGCAGGAGACCAATGTCAAATATGGTGCATACTGTTTCCGTATTGCTAAGAATATCCTCGAAAGTAGGGAAGATTCAGAAGAATGCGTAAATGACACATGGGGTCAGGCATGGAAAAGAATCCCACCTACAGTTCCCGAATCGTTAAAAGCTTTCCTGGGAAAAATCGTAAGGGATATTTCGCTTAGCAGGTACAGGTCCAATCATGCAAAAAAGCGCTTTAATGCTATGGACGTGATGTTGGAAGAACTTGATAGTTGTCTGCCTTCAGATTTTGACATGGAGGAAATATTTGAAAAGAAGCAGCTGGCAGATCTGATCAACGTCTTTCTTGGAACAATTCCAAAAGAAGACCGGATACTGTTCGTAAGAAGATACTACTATGGAGATTCGGTGAAAGATCTGGCTCATGATTATGGATGTCGTGAAAACTATATTTCGCAGCGTATGTTGAAACTCCGAAGAAAACTAAGAACATGTCTTCAAGAAAAGGGGTGTAACAAATGACAGCTGAAAATTTATACGAAGCCATATCCGAAATCAGTTCGAAGTACATTGAAGAAGCTGATATACGCTTTATAAACAAAAGTAAAATTTGGAAAAGGGTTTTAGTTGCAGCAGCCTGTTTACTTCTATGCTTTTCGTTTTCAGTACCGGCCCTTGCAGCAGCTGATAATAGTATTGCCTACGAATTGCTTTATTTCGTATCACCAGCGTTTGCTCAGAAACTAAAGCCTGTCCGTGAAATATGTGAGGACAATGGAATAAAAATGGAAGTTATTGCAGCAAACCTTGAAGGAGACACCGTGAATATACTTATGGCCATGCAGGATATGACTGGAAACCGCATAACGGCATCTTCAGACCTCATGGACAGCTATTCAATCTACACACCATACGATCAGACTGCAGGCTGTAACCTTGAAAAGTTCGATAGCGAAACCGGAACGGCATTATGGGCAATTACAATAGATCAATACGAAAGCAAGTTAAAGCTTGGCGATAAGATTACCTTCTCTGTAAGTGAGATCCTTAGCAAAAAGGAACACACTGAAATGGCACTAGAGTCAATTGTTATCACTGATATTAGAGAAGCTAATAATTTTGCCATAGATCCTCAGATTAGAGGATGTGCCGGATATTACGATGAAAATGATATCGAATCAACACCGCTGCTGTTTCCAGATAGAACTGGTTATCAGTTATGTGATGGAGTAACGCTCACAGGCACAGGGCTGGTTGACGGCAAACTTCACATACAGGTAAAGTATGATGATATCCTTAATACAGATAATCACGGATATGCATATCTGAAGAACTCTTCCGGAGAAATCATAAATTACAATTACAGCGTGGCTTTTTGGGCTGACAATAAGGCTGATAGTTATGAAGAGTATGTCTTTGATATCGCTTACGAGGAATTAGCAGATTGTGAAGTGATGGGTGAATTCTGGACTTGTAATAACGCTCCTATACAAGGGTCATGGCAGGTTACGTTCCCAATATCACAATGAAGTATGACAATACTATCAATTCTGTTTATAAGTGGGTATCATAAGAGTTGAATATTTAGTCGCTTTTTCTAGAAAAATGAGATGTTTGTACATTGGATAGAGAAAGTGCATCGTCATTTATACCGGAAGATAATCTTACAAAAGACAGACAAAGATTTAATGAGTAGAAAATAAAATCAGAGTATTATTTTTGATCGCGGTTATTAAAGTTGCCACCAGCCGCATACAGTAGCCCTGAGCTTTCTAACGTACGCAGCAGGTAAACAGCAACTTGAAGGAGAAATGCCTAAAATACGGCACTTTCACTTCAATAATAGTTCTCAAAGAGATAATCGTTTTACAACGTATTACGTCTCTGGACAATCATATACGATTTATTACACCTCAGGACATTTGTTCTTGGGGTGTTTTTTAGTATGACGGGCATGCAGTCAGTCTGTGGTGAAAGTCCACAAGGGGCGTAGTTGCCGACGAACCCCATAGCGACTCCCAAGGTTTACATCGTGAGGTGTAGGCGAGAAGAAAGGATAGCGAAATCGTAGCCTGACGAACAGAAACCTGATAACAAGGCGTTTGCGGCGGATAAGCTGGCTAAACATAGTGAAGTCCTAAAGGCAACCGTAATCCGTAGGCGTAAATCAGGCAGGTAGACGAGGAAAGACTGACAGGCTTATCCCGTGAGATCTCACAGGTGGTCTCATGTGCCATAGTAGTAACGAACTGTGAGAAGTCAGCAGAAGCCGTAGTAGGCATAGCTCTGAAACGTGCTTTGCCAAAGGGCTGAACAACGTAACTGTGTAATCAAATGTATGCCCCATGGGATACCTGACAGCAGGAAAAGCGAAACGTAAATGAGTAGATACTGCACCACTTAAGGCGAACCTACGGGAACGGAAAGGAGAAAGCACACAAGGCAATGTCGGAACTGTTGGAAAAGATACTGTCCAATGACAACATGAACGCTGCGTATAAGAGAGTTTGCGCCAATAAAGGAGCAGGCGGTGTAGATGATGTGACGGTTGAAGAACTTGGCGATTATATCAAAGAGAATTGGAACAGTATCAGGGAGCAAATCAGACAGAGGCAGTATATGCCTCAACCGGTCAGGAGGGTAGAGATACCCAAGCCAAACGGCGGAGTGAGAAAACTTGGTATCCCGACCGTAATGGACAGGGTAATTCAGCAAGGCATAGTGCAGATAATAAGCCCTATGTGTGAGCCTTTGTTCTCGGAATTGTTGTGGTCAAGTGTTTTTGTAACGCTCTGGTCTAATTAATTGCTACAGTATTATGACATCCCGTAGCGTGCCTCAAAAGGCGTTTTGTAATTATTATAAGAATGCGGTCTTGAATGGTTATATTCAACATACGCAAATTCTTCGACAGCCTCATAGAGTTCTTTCTCTGAGCGGTAATAATGGTGGTTTATGAGATTATTTTTTAGAGTATTAAAATATCTCTCCATAGGAGCATTATCATATGGATAACCGGCTTTACTCATACTTTGAGTAAGTCCTAGTTTTGAACAAAACTCCGTAAACTCTTTCGACGTAAATTGGCTTCCTTGGTCTGAATGCAAAATTA
>FOSY01000002.1 GCA_900114405.1 Lachnospiraceae bacterium KH1T2
GAAGAACAACATAGACGATATCAATGGGTGGCTCTATCACAGAATACGTATGTGCATATGGAAACAATGGAAGAAACCTAAAACAAAGGTACGAAATTTGATTAAGATGGGTGTACCTGAGGATTTGGCATGGCAGGCTGGTAATAGTCGAAGAGGCTATTGGTTCACAACGCGCACAGTTGCAGTAAGTCTGGCAATGACAAAAGAAAGACTGATAAACAGTGGCTTTTATGATTTAGCCTCAGCCTATCAGTCTGTGCACGTCAACTATTGAAAGCGCCGTATACCGAACGGTACGTACGGTGCTGTGAGAGGACGGCGGTTAGTCACCGCCTCCTACTCGATTGTGTATATAGAACGTAAATTGGAGATAAGAATGAAAATAAACAAAGACGATTTAAATGAAGAGCTTTTAAATAAGCTGAAAAATTAGAAACATACATAGAGAGCCTTGGATCACTTGCAGTTGGTTTCTCCGGAGGGCTTCATGGCAACATAGCAAGGATTGAAGTTCCGGCAAAAGACATTCAGAAACTGGTTGAGGAAGACATAAGAGAATCAGTCTATAAAAGATTTACAGATTTAGGATTCAAGTTTGTTACTATAGATATGAAAGGCTATCGGCTTGGAAGCATGTATGCTACACTTAATAACGGAAAGTGAAAAAATGGATAAATGTTACTGGGAGGATGAGTAATGAAGTCTATCCTTATCAAAGATACAACTAAAGAAGAACGGGAACAGATAGTGAAGAACTCTCTTGACTGCGGTGGTGGCTGTGAAAATTGCTCTTCATGCTGGCTTGGGGGTGGAAGTCCCTGGGACATATACCAGGATTACATTGACGGTAAAAAGGAAATTCGAGAGATAAACATGGAGTATATGGAAAAATATCGCCAAGACCGGCAGATACATTGAGAAGATTGTTGTTATGGCAGGTGAACATGAGATAGGAAATTCAACTTTGGAAGAGCGCAGAGCATATATAAAAGAAAGATATCCATGCATTTCTGGCTGTGACATGTGCGGACTTTGTAAGGTGTTTCGCGGAAAAGATGCAGAAACAGCATATAAAGATTACATAGATGGCAACAATACTATGGTATAGGAGAAAAGCGCTTACGTCAGATTGCTTATGAAAATCAGGGAGAAGATTTTGTGCTAGAGATTGGGAGTCATATTAGATTTAAAAGAAAACTATTTGAAGAGTATTTAGATAAAGTTACCGGAGTTTAAAACACGTAGGCAAGGGACGGATAATAGTGTTCATTTTGCCACGACAGAATGACCATCTCGTGATAAAATAGAATTTGCCGAGATGGTCTTCTTAATTATAAAGATTAGTATTGCTGTTTTTAATTAGCTGGACTTATACTAACGATGTAAATTCTTTGCTGATGAGAGTTTGCATCGTTAGTGTTTAGTCCAGGTTATTAAAAACAGTTATACTAGTAAAGGAGACCAAATATATGAGCGAAAAAAGGAGAGATAGTAGAGGAAGAATATTACATAATGGCGAAATGCAGATGAGCGATGGTACTGCAAAAAGACCCATTTGGTTTTCAGCTGGTGGATGTAATCAAGATTCAAACTCTACATAAAAACATCGGGAAAGCCCGTAAATGCAGCATTTATAAGGAATTTAAGACTATGATAAAAATACTTTTTATTTGCCACGGCAATATTTGCCGTTCAGTTAGTGCAGAGTATATTTTTAAGAATATAATTGATAAGGAAGGACTTGCGGATATGTTTTATGTTGATTCAGCAGCCACTTCTACTGAAGAAATAGGAAATGAGATTTATCCACCGATGAAAAAAGCTCTTTGCAGTCATGATGTTCCGATAGGCAGTCATAGAGCACGGCAGGTTAAGCGAAATGAATATGATGAATATGATCTGATAATTGGCATGGATGAAGAAAACATGTATTATCTTGAAAGGATTCTTGGAAACGATCCGGAGAATAAAATTCACTATCTCATGGAGTATACAGACGCGCCTGACGCTGAGATTGAAGATCCATGGTATACAAGGAATTTTGAAAAGGCATATCAAGATATCTATAAGGGCTGTAGAGGTTTGCTGGAACATATTAGATGAGTTTTTTAGATGTATAGAGTGTCGGGAACTGATGCCTTTGGAATTGAAATGTTTGAGATAGGAGTAAATGCGCAAGTAAATGGTTTGCGTTTGCTTAATTCACGGTGAGTTAAAATCAGGAGGGAAAATGATGAACGAAACACTTAAAGTACTTGAAAACAGACGAAGCTGCAGAAAATTCAAGAGTGACATGATTTCAGATGAAGAGCTTAAGGCTATAGTAAGAGCTGGAACATTTTCTGCAACAGGCAAAGGCTTGCAGAGTCCTATTATTATTGCAGTAACTGATAAAAAACTCAGGGACGAGATAGCTGAGGAAAATAGAAAAATAGGAGGCTGGGGAGAAGGTTTTGATCCTTTTTATGGGGCACCTGTCATATTGGTAGTGCTTGCTAAGAAGGAAGTTCCTACTCATGTTTATGATGGCTCACTTGTTATGGGAAATCTTATGAATGCAGCTGAAAGTCTTGGCGTAGCAAGCATTTGGATTCATAGGGCAAAGGAAGAGTTTGAGTCTGACTTTGGTAAAAATATTTTGAAACGCCTGGGAATCGAGGAAGAGTACGAGGGAATTGGACACTGTGCCCTTGGATATGCAGATGGACCTGTGAATAGCGCTGCTCCGCGAAAAGAAAATTATGTTTATTATATCTGATGCTGCTTGGGCTTTTGGATAGATTTTCAGAAAGGCTTATGGCAGATGGAATATTGAATCAGATGCGAGTGATACAAAACACAAGCATAAGTATGGAAAGTTGATCGAACATTAAAGTATGAGCGCAATTTGCCGATAATTTTACTATAAGAGTTTTTGTGTGCTGTATATAGGCAGATGATATAGGAGGAACCGCTTATGAAGCTTACCATGCTTGGTACAGGGAATGCATCGGCATTTGACTGTTACAATACATGCTTTCTTTTAACTGATGAAAACGAGCATTTTTTGGTGGATGGCGGCGGTGGAAATGGTATTTTTCATCAATTAAGACAGGAAAATATTGAGTGGATAGACATTCACAATATTTTTGTGACACATAAGCATATGGATCATATTTTCGGCGTTTTGTGGATGATTAGAATGTTTGCGCAGGCTATGCAAAGCAATAAGTATGATGATGACTTAAGGATATATTCGCATCGTGAAGTCATTAATATCTTAAGAAATGCGTGCAAAGCTTTTCTTACACCAAAACAGGCGAAAGTCATAGATGATAGGATTCATCTTATAACTGTTCATGATGGAGACAGATTTAATATAATGCATCATGAAGTTCAATTTTTTGATATTCATTCTGAGAAGGACAGACAGTTTGGATTTGTATTTGAAATAGATGAAAATCGAAAGATAGCCTGCTGCGGGGATGAGCCGTTTAATGAACGCAATAAACGCTATATTGAAAATAGTGATTGGCTGCTCCATGAAGCATTTTGTTTGGATTCGCAAAAAGAAAAATTTAAGCCATATGAAAAGCATCATTCTACCGTTAAGGATGCCTGTGAGAATGCAGAGAAGCTTAAGGCAGTTAACCTTATTTTGTATCACACGGAGGAGACTAATCTAAAGGAGAGAAAGAAATTATACTCTGAAGAAGGAAAGAAATACTATCATGGAAATTTGTATGTTCCAGATGACCTTGAAGTTATAGAGATGTGATGGTAAGGCGTATGAGTCGTGTAGATTCATACGCCTTTATTATCTATCAGTCGATATTGTAATCCATGCAGACTCTTGTCTTTGTATATGGACGTACTTTGCTGTCGGCTACTGCCACGTGTGCAGGATGAACAGCATAGCCTTTAAGGGATTCTTCATCTTCAAGTGTGCAGTCAAGCATCACATCAGCATTTGAGCTGGAAAGAAAATCTGTCTGTACATGTACTTCTTTTAAGCCCGGAACTTTTCCGACAAGTCCTTCAAGTCCTTCTTTTATACCTTTGCGGATTTCCTTCTTCTGCTCCTCTGAGTATTCATCTTTGAGCTGCCATAAAATAATATGTTTTACCATTTTTGTATCCTCCTAAAAATTGCTTCAACGATTAAGTTGGCTTTTGCTTTAGATTATATCATGTTTGTGGTATCATGACAGTTGAAAAAGAGACTAAACACATTAATGCAAAAAGAAATGGAGATAAACAAATGTCCTGTACAACAATTCTAGTAGGTAAAGACGCTTCTTATGATGGCTCAACAATGATTGCCCGAAATGATGATTCAGGTTCAGGTCATTTTACGCCAAAGAAATTTGTAGTTACACAGCCTGAAGATCAACCAAAGGTCTATAAGTCTGTGATCTCGCATGTGGAGATAGAGCTTCCGGGAAATCCCATGAGATACACATGTATGCCAAACGTTATAGAAGGTAAAGGAATATGGGGAGCTGCAGGTGTCAATGCGGCAAATGTCGGAATGACAGCTACTGAGACCATTACTTCTAACCCGCGTGTTTTAGGTGCAGATCCATTGGTGAAACTTGTAGAAGCAACGCCTGATTCACCTGAGATCCCGGGAGGAATAGGTGAAGAGGATATTGTAATCCTTGTACTTCCTTACATTCGTTCTGCAAGAGAAGGTGTTCTTCGCCTTGGAGAACTTTTAGAAAAGTATGGTACATATGAAATGAATGGCATCGCATTCTCTGATACGAAGGAAATTTGGTGGCTTGAAACAATCGGAGGACATCATTGGATCGCAAAGCGTGTGCCTGATAATTCTTATGTGGTTATGCCAAATCAGCAGGGAATTGATGATTTTGACCTTAATGACGCATTTGGAGCACAGAAAGAGCACCTTTGTTCGCATGATCTTATGAATTTTATCAAGGATAATCATCTTGACTTAAGCATTGATGACAATTTCAGCGCACGTGCAGCCTTTGGAAGTCATGATGACGCAGACCATGTTTACAATACACCACGTGCATGGTACATGCTTCGTTATCTCAATCCTCGTACATTTAAGTGGGATGGCCCTGATGCAGAATTTGATCCGCAGTCAGATGATCTTCCGTGGTGTCTTATACCTGAGAAAAAGATTACTCCGGATGATGTTAAATATGTACTTTCATCACATTATCAGGGAACAAAGTATGATCCGTATGCTGCATACGGCAATAAAGATATGACTGGAGCTTTCCGCTCTATCGGTATTAACAGAAACGATTTTATGGCGCTGATACAGCTTAGAAATGATGCGCCGGAAAATGCGCGTGCTATCGAGTGGGTGGCATATGCATCAAATGCATTTAATACAATGTGCCCATTTTATGCTAATATTGATGAGACTCCTGAGTATCTTAACAACACAACTGCTGAGGTTTCTACAGATAATTTTTATTGGAACAGCCGCCTGATCGCTGCACTTACAGATGCGGCTTATGGGAAAAATCAGTTTCATATCGAACGTTATACAGAGTCTGTTTTGTCGAAAGGCTATGCGCTGATAAATAAATATGATGCAGAACTTAAAAAGATAACTGATGCAGATGAAGCTATTAAGAAACAGGAAGAGGCAAATCGTGAAATTGCCGAAATGTTAAGGAAAGAAACGGCAGATACGCTTGATAAGGTTCTTTTTGAAGCAAGTAATCATATGAAGAACCAATATTCACGTTCTGACGCTTAAAGTGTTTTATGATTAAGATTGCAATTGTAGAAGATGAACAGATTTATATTGACCAGCTTCAGAAATATATGAAGCAGTTCTGCGAAGAAACATCACAGGAAATTGAAACGACGATTTTTCGTGATGGCGATGAGATCGCAGAAAATTATAAGGCGGGATTCGATATTATACTTATGGATATTCAAATGCAGTTTATGGATGGCATGACTGCGGCTGAAAAGATACGTGGGTTGGATAGTGAAGTTATCATCATGTTTATTACCAATATGACACAGTATGCTATCCGAGGTTATGAGGTCGATGCGCTTGAC
Organism: Lachnospiraceae bacterium KH1T2; assembly: GCA_900114405.1. GTDB lineage: Bacteria > Bacillota > Clostridia > Lachnospirales > Lachnospiraceae > NK4A144. Next base: position 6,037 of record FOSY01000002.1, read on the forward strand.
TATATGGTTAAACCTGTAGAGTATTTTTCATTTTCACAGAAGCTTATGAGAGCTATAAGCAGACTCAGGCGCAAGGATGGACACTTCATTACTGTACCGGTGGAATCAGGAGTGAAGAAACTTAAGGTTGAGGAAATTTACTATCTTGAGAGCTTCGGACATAGAGTTGTCTACAAGACTAAGGACGGTGATTTTGACTCGCGAGGGACAATGAAGGATCTCGAAGAGGTGCTTGAGCCATATGGATTTTACAGAAGTGCCAAGAGCTATCTGGTAAATATGAAGTATGTTGATGGCGTAAAAAACGGCTGCTGTGTTATCAATGGAGAAGAACTTCAGATAAGCAGACAGAAGCGTAAAGAATTTATGGAGGCACTCCTGGATTACATGAGTGGCAGTTCTAAGTAATGATTTTTAATGATATACCAAGAATTAATACAGCTATAGCTGAATGGGCAGCATGTATGCTTTACGTGCTGCTCTTAAAGAAAAGATTTTCAAAGGAAGTGACGGTGGCTATCTCAGCGATATCACTTCTTGTGCTGTCGGTTTTTTTATGCATTACGGCGGATATAGGACTTACGCTGTGGATTCCGTGTATGCTTGCAGCGGTTATATGGATGTTTGGAACACTTTGGTTGCTCCTGGACGCTTCAGCCAGAACAGCAGGATATTTTACAGCCTGTGCATTTATGATAGCTGAGTTTACAGCATCCATCGAATGGCAGTTTGAAATATATATCGGCAACTTCATGCCTAAATTTTTCTGGTGGAATGTAATGAGGATGTTGATATGTTTTGCTCTGCTGCTGGTGGGGTTTTACCTGCTTGAAAAAAAGTATGTTAATAGTGTCTTTGTTTCGCAGATAATGCGAAAAGATGTTGTATCAGCTTTTTGTTTTACTGTGATCGCTTTTGCATTGAGTAATATCAGCTTCATAAGCATAAGGACGCCATTTAGTGCTATAGAGCATACGGATATAAATATAATGCGGACGCTTGTGGATGCATGTGGAATCGCTATTTTGTACTCATATCAGGTGCGGATATGTGAGTATTATGCTGAAAAAGAGGTAAATACTATCCGTTCTATGCTCAAAAATCAATATGATCAATATCGTTATTATCAGCAGAGTATGGAAATGATACATATAAAGTATCATGATCTTAAGCATCAGATAACGGGTTTAAGATACGAAACTGATAATGAAAAGCGGAAGGAGTGGCTGGATCAGCTTGAAAAAGAACTTGACGATAATCACATTGTGGATAGGACAGGCAATCAGGTTCTTGATACCATGCTTGGAGCTAAGATCTTTCAGGCAAGTAAGAACCAGATACGCATAACCTGTGTTGCAGACGGCAAGCTTTTGGACTTTATGCATGTAACTGATATTTGTACGATATTTGGTAATGCATTGGATAATGCGATTGAGAATGCCGTTTTGATCGAAGATCCGGAAAAAAGAATGATCCATGTGACTGTTTCAGCACAGAAAAGTTTCGTTCTGATAAATATTTCTAATTATTTTGAAGGAAAGATTGAATTAAAAAACAATGCTCTGCCTAAGACGACAAAGCATGATAAAAGCAATCATGGCTTTGGACTTAAGAGTATCGGATATGCTGTGGAGAAGTATAACGGTACAATGTCTGTTTCCGCAGAAAATAATTGGTTTGAATTGAAAATTCTTATGCCTCAAAATGGTAAATAAATACTTTTTATGACAAAAAAAGACGTTTCGTGTCACGGAAGCGTCTTTTTTCTTTTTATGTGTTAATGTAATATTACTAAATTTACAGATTAAACAGGAGGAAAACTGTTTTGAAGCATTTAGACATTATAAATAAAATGACATTGGAGGAAAAAGCTGCATATCTCTCAGGTAAAAATGAGTGGGCTACAAGGGACTTTCCGGAACTTGGCATTCCTGCGCTTTTTTGCTCTGATGGACCGAATGGTGTGAGAAAGCAGCAGGGAGCAGGAGATCATCTTGGGCTTAATCCGTCTGTTCCGGCAACATGCTTTCCGACTTCTGTCGGTATTTCTAATAGCTGGGATCAGGAACTTGCGGATGAAGTTGGCGAGGCGCTTGGTGAAGAAGCAGCGGCTGAGGGTGTAAATGTTCTTTTAGGACCTGGAATGAATATTAAGAGAAATCCTCTTTGCGGAAGAAATTTCGAATATATATCAGAAGATCCTTATCTTTCAGGAAAACTGGCAGCGGCTATTATCCGCGGAATCCAGAAAAATGGAGTATTTGCATGTGCTAAGCATTTTGCAGTCAATAGTCAGGAACTTAGACGAATGGCTATGGATTCTGTAGTAGATGAAAGAACACTTCGTGAAATTTATCTTGAGTCGTTTGAGATTGCTATTGAAGAGGGTAAGCCCGGCTCTATAATGTCAAGCTACAATGAAGTGAATGGTGTCTATGCGAATGAGAACAGACATCTTCTTATAGATATTCTTAGAAAAGAATGGGGATTTGATGGAGCTGTTATCACAGACTGGGGTGCTTCAAATGATCACGCTCTTGGTGTTAAGAATGGTTCTACGCTTGAAATGCCAGCACCGGGACTTGATGCTGCAAGAGAGCTTATAGCTGCTGTTAAGAGCGGTAAGATCAGTGAAGTTGATATCGACCTCAGAGTTGATGAACTTCTTGAGCTTACACTTAAGACTCAGGATAAGAAAAAATGCGCAGATAAAGAGGCAATGCATAAGGCACATCATAAGGTTGCTAAAAAGGCGGCTGTTGAAGGCGCAGTACTTCTTAAGAATGAAGAGGGTATCCTTCCGCTCAAGAAAGGTGTTAAGGCTGCGATCATTGGTGATTTTGCATTTGCACCGAGATATCAGGGAGCAGGTTCATCCATGGTCAATTCTACAAAAGTTGACAGCATAGTTGAACTTGTTGATAAATATGATCTTCAGGTGGTTGGTACAGCTAAAGGCTATACACGTGATGGCAGTGATGATGATGCACTTCTTAAAGAGGCTGTTGACCTTGCCGCAAAGGCAGATGTAGTGCTGTACTTCTTTGGTCTGAATGAAAATTCTGAATCAGAAGGACTTGACAGAGTGCATATGAGGATACCGCAGAATCAGATAAAGGTTATGCAGTCCATTGCACAGGTTAATCAGGATCTTGTAGGTGTGATCAGTGCCGGCTCTGCAATTGAAATGCCTTGGCATCATCATTTTAAGGCTCTTCTGCATGGCTTCCTTTATGGACAGGCGGGTGCGGGTGCAATGCTTGATCTGCTTACAGGTAAAGAAGTTCCTTCTGGTAAACTTGGTGAGACTATTCCAAAGAAATATGAAGATACACCTTCATTTAAGTATTATCCGTCAAGACAGCGTACTTCTGAATACAGAGAATCTGTTTATGTTGGCTACAGGTATTTTACTTCGGCTAATGTTCCGGTTCTTTATCCATTTGGCTTTGGTATGTCATATACAAAGTTTGAATATAGTGATCTTAAAATTGATGAAAATGGAGTTTCATTTAAGATCAGAAATATTGGAAAATATGATGCGGCAGAAGTTGCACAGCTTTATGTAGGACTGGATAATGCTAAAGTATTCAGACCGGTAAGAGAGCTTAAAGGCTTTGCGAGAGTATTCCTTAAAGCCGGAGAAGAAAAGGAAGTAAGAATCGCATTTGATGATAAGACCTTCCGTTATTGGAATGTTAAGACAAATAGGTGGGAAGTTGAAGCAGGTAATTATTCAATAATGATAGGAGCTTCATCTGAAGATATAAGACTTAAGGACAACCTTGATGTTGCAGGTACTACAGAGAGTTATCCATATTACACAAATCAGCTTCCTTCTTATTATAAAGCAGACATTACTCATGTTTCTGATGAAGAGTATGAGAAACTGCTTGGACATTCGATTCCTGATGGAACGTGGAATGGTGAGCTTGGCATAAATGACGCGCTTTGTCAGATGTACTATGCAAAGAGTGCGCTTGCACGCTTTGGATATAATTTCCTCAACAAGCGGCTTAAAAAGGCGGAGAATGCAGGTGTTCCTGACCTTAATACGCTTTTCCAATATAATATGCCATTCAGAGCTATCGCAAAGATGACTGGCGGAATGGTTTCGATGGAAATGGTATATGGACTTGTTGATGTGGTAAATGGTCATTTCTTTAGGGGTATGGGTAAAGTGATCGGCGGATTTTTCAGAAATCGTCGATTGAATAAAGAGTATGAAAATAAATACCTGCAGCGACAGGGTAAAGATTGAATAGGAGAGAGTTATGGAAAAGTTAAAGGGTTGGATTGAAAAACATCCTGATCTTTGGGAGTTTATCATGTTCAACGTGCTTTCAAATTGTGCAACAGTAACCAATTTTGTTGTTATGTGGATATGCACAGGATTTATCTTTAAGAGCTTAAGTGCTTCGCCTTTTAAGTTTCTTATGTTTAACTATGCTGATAACATCGAGTCAAACCTTGGGCTTTGCGGCTTCTTGAGTTTCCTTGTTGCTACAGCAGCAGCGCAGACAGTTAACTTCTTTGTTCAAAAGAATTTTGTTTTTAAGTCTAATGCGGCATTTGAGAAAGCTGTTCCAAAGTATATTATCTTTGCAATAGTGCTAGTGCTTATCTCAGCGGCACTTCCTGCATATAGTCAGGCTTTTCTCGTAAATACGGTTCATGTACCTTCTTCACTGGCACCGACACTTGCGAATATAATTAACATAGTCGTGCAGGTAGTACTTAGTTATCCGACAATGAAGTTCTGGATAATGCCGAAAAACTAAAAAGTTGATATTGAGTAAAGATGCAGTACTGTTTGACGGTACTGCATTTTTATATGTCATTATTTATAAAAATGATGCATTTTGTGCTTCATTTTTGCATGTTATGACATAAGTGGTATACAGAACCTTTTGTGTGATATGTTATAATCAACAAATTAAGAGAGAGGTATTGAAAATGTTAGCAATTAATATTGATGACGTTATCAGTGTTCTGAAATCAGTTACACCTCACTTGATCGCTATAGGAGTGCTTCTCCTTATTGCGATAATCGTGACAGTAGCTGTCAGAAAAATGGTAAAAGAAAAGAAAGCTTTTATACGTAAGGAAACATGGCTTGTATTCCTTCTTGGCTTAATAGTTGTTGTAAATCTGATCCTCACAGGTCCTATGTACAACATGGTCACACTTGCAACAGGTGATGGAGCTATTTCTGAGGTAACTTCATCAGAAGCAAAGGCTCTGGGAGAGGAAATTGCTTCAGAAGGTATAGTTCTTCTTCAGAATAATGATGGAGCACTTCCGCTTGCCAAGGGAACAAAACTTAATGTTTTTGGCTGGTCTTCAACAAATCCTGTTTATGGTGGTACAGGTTCAGGTGGTCTTAACGATGCCTACCCAACAGTTTCACTTCTTGAAGGTCTTAAGAATGCAGGATTTGAAGTGAATCAGGATATTGTAGATTTCTACACAAATTTCCGTGAAACACGTCCTACAGTTGGAATGTGGGGACAGGACTGGACAATCCCTGAACCTACAATGGATGATTATAACAATGCAAATATCTTTGAAAATGCAAAGAATTATTCTGATACAGCAGTTATAGTTCTTGCAAGATCAGGTGGTGAAGGTGCGGATCTTCCGACAAGCCTTGATCCTGATGCAAAGGATACTTTCAAAGAAGCAGGCTCTTTTGGCTCAACAGGTGTAAGATACAGTGAGCAGAAAGATGACCTCGATGCTTCGAAGAGCTACCTTGAGCTTTCAAACAGAGAGCAGGCAATGGTTGACGAGGTTACTAAGGATTTCAGCAATGTTATACTTATCGTAAACTCAGCTAATACAATGGAACTTGGATTTGTAGAAAATTATCCGCAGATCAAGTCAGTTGTCTGGTGCCCAGGTGCTGGTCAGTCAGGATTTAATTCACTGGGTAAAGTCCTTGATGGTGAAGTAAACCCTTCAGGTAAGACAGCAGATACTTTTGTTCGTGATCTTACAAAAGCACCATATTTCAATAATATAGGTAATTTTGTATATGACAATATGTCAGAGTTTGGAATGGAGGATCATGGTAATAAATACACTCCTTCATTTGTAAACTATGTAGAAGGTATTTATGTAGGATATCGTTTCTGGGAAACAGCTGCAGCAGAAGGTCTTATTAATTATGATGAAGCTGTGCAGTATCCATTCGGATATGGTCTTTCTTATACAAGCTTTGAGCAGAAGATGGGCGATATTCAGGAAAAAGACGGTGAAATCTCTATTGATGTAACTGTTACAAATAACGGTGAAGTTGATGGTAAAGACGTTGTAGAAATTTACTATAACCCACCATATACAAATGGCGGTATCGAGAAGGCTTCTGCAAATCTTGCAGGTTTTGCAAAAACCAAGCTTCTTGCACCGGGCGAAAGCGAAACAGTAACAGTAAGCTTCCCTGTTGAGTCTATGGCTTCTTATGATGAGAAGAATGCAAAAGCATATGTTCTTGAAGCCGGTGATTACATAATTTCACTCAATAAGGACTCACATAATATCATTGATTCTAAGACTTATAATGTAGCTGAGACTATCACATATAGCGGTGATAATACACATGCCGGTGATAAGACTGCTGCCGTAAACCAGCTTGATGAAGCACGTGGTGATGTAGAGTATCTTTCACGTAAAGACGGCTTTGCTAACTATGCAGAAGCAACAGCAGCTCCAAAGAACTTTACACTTTCTGATGATAAGAAGGCACAGTTCTTCAATAACAGTAACTATGATCCTGAAGCACTTAATGACAGTTCTGATGAAATGCCGACTACAGGTGCGAAGAACGGTATCAAGCTTGAAGAACTCAGAGGTCTTGATTATAACGATCCTAAGTGGGATGAGCTTCTCGATGAGCTTACAGTAGATGATATGGATACACTTATCTCACTTGATGGTTACCAGACACCTGCTGTTTCATCAATTGGAAAGGTTCAGACTATCGATTGTGATGGACCTGCTTCTATCAACAATAACTTTACAGGAACTGGTTCTATCGGTTTCCCTGCAGGAGTTATGATCGCAAATACATTTAATAAAGAACTTGCAACACAGTTTGGTGAAAGCATCGGTAAGATGGCTGATGAAATGAACGTTTCAGGATGGTATGCTCCGGCTATGAATACACATAGAAGTGCATTTGGCGGACGTAACTTCGAGTATTACTCAGAAGATCCGGTACTTTCAGGCTCTATCGCTACAAATGCTGTAGTTGGTGCTTCAAAATATGGTGTATATGCATACATCAAGCACTTTGCATTAAATGATCAGGAAACAAACAGAAACTATCAGCTCTGCACATGGTTTGATGAGCAGGCAGCTCGTGAGATTTATCTTAAGCCTTTCGAGATGTGTGTAAAGCAGGGCGGTGCACATGCTGTAATGTCAGCATTTAACTTCTATGGAGTAACACCTGCATATGCATGCAGCAGTGTCCTTAACAATATTCTTCGTGATGAGTGGGGATTCCAGGGCTTCGTAGAAACAGATTACTATGGCGTATATGGATATCAGGATTCTGACCGTGCTGTAAGAAATGGTAATGATGCTTGTCTTACTGCCATTGATACAGAGACTAACCATCTTACAGATGCGAAGAGTGCTACATCTGTAAAGGCTATGAGACAGTCAGCAAAGAATATTCTCTTTACAACTGTAAATAGCCGTGCATATGAGCCTGAAAATCTTAATACAGGACTTCCTGTATGGGTTATCGTTATGATAGTAGTCGATGTTGTTCTTGCTGCTCTTATAGTGTTCCTTGGATTTAAGGGATATAAAAAATACAGTAAGAGAGTTGTAGTAGACGAAGAATAAATTTTATCTGAGTCGGGGGTTACAATCTCTGATTGAGCTAAAAGCTCCGTGAGGATCATGTGGTTTTCCACATGGTCCTCTTTTGCTATTAAGAATTTTTGGGTAAAAGATTCTTGATAATACTTGAATTACTTTACTATAACAAAGTAAAATGATAAAATCATTTTTAAAAATGCATAAGGAAGTGTGAACTATATGCCAATTAAAGTACAAAGTGACCTACCTGCAAAAGAGCAGCTTGAAAATGAAAATATCTTTGTTATGGATGAGTTCCGTTCATTACATCAGGACATTCGTCCTTTGAAGATAGTGATCCTCAACCTGATGCCGTTAAAGGAGGATACTGAGCTTCAGCTTCTAAGGTGTCTTTCTAATACGCCGCTTCAGATTGATGTGACGTTTATGATGATGAAGAGTCATGTCGCTGCAAATACTTCAGCAAATCACTTAAATCAGTTTTATATTACGTTTGATGATGTTAAAGACCATAAATATGATGGTATGATAATAACTGGTGCACCTGTTGAAAAAATGAAATATGAAGAAGTTGATTATTGGGATGAGCTTTGCCAGATATTTGAATGGACAAAGACAAATGTGACCAGTACGTTTCATATTTGTTGGGGAGCACAGGCGGGATTATATTATCACTATGGACTCGATAAAACCATACTGAAAACAAAGCTCTCCGGTGTTTATACACAAAAGGTCTTGAATAGAAAAGTTCCTTTGGTAAGAGGATGCGACGATATTTTTCTCTGTCCGCACTCAAGGCATACGGAAGTTCCTGCTGATAAGATTCATGCATGCAGTGAAATAGAGGTTCTCGCTGAGTCAGATGAAGCTGGAGTTTTCCTGTGCATGGCTAAGAATGGTCGTCAGATTTTTGTGATGGGTCATAGTGAATATGATAGAATGACGCTGGATCAGGAGTATAAGAGAGATCTTGCAAAGGGATTAACTGATGTAGAAATGCCAGTTAATTATTATCCTGATAATGATCCTGATAAGAGACCGCTTCTGACGTGGAGAAGTGCCTCAGATCTTATATATTCGAACTGGCTGAATTATTATGTATATCAGGAGACACCTTACTCATTGGATTGATTTTTATGAATAAACTTATTTTTAATTTTACAGGTCTATATGCTTCAATGGATCTGCTTCCTAAAGATTTTGAGATGATCGACTGCACCGGTATAAGAGGGGCAGAACTTTATATTGATGAAGAAGCAGAAGGAATATTGCAGAAGCTTATAGATGAGCGCGGCGCAGAAGGGGTTCACCTTGTCGATAACGGTAATTATCATTATATGACAAGGCTTTTTCTTAAGACTATCGGGGAGCCTTTTGATCTCCTTTACTTTGATAATCACAGTGATGACCAGCCGCCGGCATTTGAAGGGCTGCATTCTTGCGGCTCGTGGGTACTTGATGCACGTGAAAGCATAGGTGCACTATGCAATATTACATGGGTAGATGGCAATGGGAAGATTCATTCTTCAGGGAAGGAAGCTTCTGAAGACAGACCGCTGTACATCTCTTTTGATAAAGATGTGTTGAGTAAGGAAGAAGTACCTACTAACTGGGATCAGGGGATATTATCATTAAAACAGATTTATGAAATTGCCGATAAGTACATAAAGGGCAGAAGGCTTATTGGTGCGGATATATGTGGAGGGTGCGTAAGTACTGATGGAATTTTTCCATCAGAGGATTTGATAAAGAATGAAGCCGTTGATCTGGAACTTATAAAGTATTTTTTAAGTCGGCTGAATTGAGGAATTATGGCTAAACGTAGAAGAAAAAAGAAAAAGAGTTCATATATAGGAACATTTTTTAAGGTGTTCTTTGGTGTTATGCTGGTCTTTATTTTGATCGGTATCATTGCTGCAGGTGCAGTTGGTCTGCACATGTACAACAAATATTATAAAGTTTATGACAAAGAAGCCAAGGAAATGGTATATGGTGGTTCTGAGGCTGATTTTAAGAAAAATGACCCGACGTATATCTATGATAAGAATGGTGATGTCATCGTTAAGCTTAGAGGAGATGGAGACTCAACATATCTTACATATGATGAGATACCGGAATATGCGATAAATGCCTTTATTGCAGTTGAGGACAGAACTTTCTGGAAAAATCCCGGATATGATATCAATGGTATCATGCGAGTTGTTTACAGATATGTGACGACTAAGGGCGTAGAGCAGCATGGAGCGTCAACTATAACACAGCAGCTTGCGAGAAATATATATCTTTCACAAGAAAAATCGCTTGAGCGTAAAGTAAAAGAGATCCTTGTTTCTAAGTATTTGACAAAAAAGTACACAAAGAAGCAGATCATGGAATACTACATAAATGATGTCTATTTTGCAAATCAGTATTATGGTTTGGAAGCTGCGGCACAGGGTTATTTTGGGAAAAAAGCGGCACAGCTGACTCTTTCTGAAATCACCTACTTATGTGCTATACCTAACCGTCCGACATATTATGATCCTATAAAATACCCGGATCATGCAATCGAAAGGCGAAATAAGATCCTTGGAGATATGCTTGAAATGGGTTCGATCACTCAGGCTGAATATGATACAGCTCTAAATCAGCAGATTGAGATAAAGGATCAGAGCAGTACAGAATTAAAGAATTATCAGGCGACTTATGCGATGGACTGTGCTGTAAGATATTTAATGAGTCTTGCAGGATTCAACTTTAGATATGTTTATGATTCTGAGGAAGATTATGAAAATTATGTAGAACTTTACAATGAAGAGTATGAGAATCAAAAATCCCTGCTTTATACTAATGGATATAAGATTTATACGACACTTGATACTGAAGCACAGGATATTCTTCAGAATGCTTTAGATGAAGTCCTTTCGTTTGATATGGATGTCGACTCTTCGACAGGTGCATACATGCTTCAGGGATCAGTTACAGCTGTTGATAATACTAATGGTAAAGTAGTAGCTATCGTTGGCGGAAGGACTAATCCGAGCGGTTCATCGACTACATATACTCTTAACAGGGCATACCAGAGTTACAGGCAGCCGGGGTCAAGTATCAAGCCTCTTGTTGTATATGCGCCGGGACTTGAAATGGGATATACTCCGAACTCTATACTTGACAATATTGATGTATCAAAGGCTAAGAAACTCACCGCGGCTCAGGCACTTATGCTTTCAGGAACCAAGATGACTCTTTGCAAGGCTGTGGAACAGAGTAAGAATGGATGCGCATGGCAGGTGTATGCGAATATCGGACCTAAGGTTGGCCTTAAGCACATCACGGATATGGAGTATCAGAACATAATACCTGCTGATTATACTCTTGCAACTGCGCTTGGAGGATTTTCAAAGGGCGTGACTACAGCAGAGCAGGCTGCAGGATATGCGGCACTTGCAAATCATGGTATTTACAGAGGTCAGACATGTATCGCTTCTATCAAGAATATGAACGGCGAGGAGATTTATACAGAAGATAAGTCAATTCAGGCATATACAGCTGAAGCGGCGGATACTATGGTAGATATCCTCAAAGGAGTCGTTAAGAGTGGTACGGCAGCAAAGATGAATTGGTATAAAGAAACCTCTACAGAGGCAGCCGGCAAGACAGGTACGACAAATGATTCTAAAGATGGCTGGTTCTGTGGAATGACACCATATTACAGTATGGCAGTCTGGGTTGGTTACGATACACCGAAGGAACTTCCGAGTCTTTATGGTTCTTCGTATCCTGCATCAATATGGAAGCAGGCAATGCTTTCACTTATATCTGGTTACGAAGCAAAAGAATTTGTTTTGCCGTCAGTGATGAGCGGTTCTGGAAACAGCACAGAAAAGTATCTTCCGGGACGTGATGCTTCAGAGGAACTTTCTCCGGGATATACAGTAGGAGACTATCGTAATGACAGGCTTATAGGCGAAAATGTTGAGGCTGCAATAGCTCAGATGGGAGCTGCATCACCGCTTACAGACGTAAACTATGCTAATACTATAAATACGTTGTATCAGAATTGTCTTGCTGTGATGACGGGGATAAAAGATCCGTCATACCTTGTTTCGCTTCAGGAGAGTCTTAATACTGCTTATGCAACTGCAGCAGCACAGACATCAGTTGTTACAGCTCCGGCAGCTACAGATCCCGCTGCAGCCGGAACAATTCCGGATACATCAGCAGTACCAAATACAGGGGTGACTACACAATGAATAATTTCAGACATATTTTGCAGCAGGTGATGACAGGAAGATACGGTACAGATCAGTTTGGAAAATTTCTGATAATTTTTTCAGTTGTATTGATGCTGCTTGCATTCATATCCAGAAATATGAATGCTACGATCATTTTGGAACTTGTAATGATGATGGCATTGATAATATGTATGTTCAGGATGTTTTCGAAAAATTTTCCTAAACGTGCACGTGAAAATCAGCTTTATTTGAGTTTTAGACATCGATATCTGGCGTGGTTTGACAAAGCATTTGAAAATTGGAAACTTTGGTTTGAAAATGTGAAAAATGGACTGAGCAAGGACAAAACACATGTAATATTTAAGTGCCCGCAATGTTCACAGAAAATCCGTGTCCCTAAAGGGAAGGGAAGAATTGCTATCAGATGTCCGAAATGTAATATTGAGTTTATAAAGAAAACTTAAAAAGGGGATGAGGGGGTACAAATGAATAAAAGAAATGTTATCCGTTGGTTATGCCTTCTTGTTGCTTTAGGGTGCTTTGGATACATTTTTTATTATAATTATCAAAAAAACAGAACTGATGAGGACTTTAGCAAGCTTGCTTCAGTGGCGGATAAGATTGACTATAGTGCTGATAATGAGGCAATCGTCACTGAAGTAAAGCCTGAGGGGTCAAGTTCTGCCAGAAAGCTTTTTGTACTAAAGCAGTACAGGCAGATTTATAAGAAAAACCGAAACTTTATAGGATGGATAAATATACCTGATACGAAGATAAATTATCCGGTTATGAAGTCACAGAATGGCAATGGCGAGTACTATCTTAATCATAATTTTAATCAGGAAGAGGATAGGAATGGGACACTGTTTATGGATGATGCCTGTGATGTTATAAAACCTTCCGAGAATTGGCTGATATATGGTCATAATATGGCTTCGGGAAATATGTTTGGCGAGCTTGACAATTATAAGTCTAAATCATTTTGGGAGAAGCATAAGACTCTCCAATTTGATACTATCTATGAAACAGGAAAGTATGCAGTTATGTTTGCATTTCAGTCACATGTTTTTACAGAGGCTGAGGTTGCATTTAAGTATTATCAGTTTATAGAGCCGGCATCAGAGGTTGAATTTAATTCGGGAATGGCCGAGATGAAAGCCTCTAGCTTTTATGATACCGGTGTGAGCGCGGTCTACGGGGATCGACTCTTGATTTTATCGACATGTGATTATGATGAAGCAAATGGCAGATTTGTTGTGGTCTGCGTAAGAAAGGACACATGAAGTTATGACTAGGCAGGAATTTCTTGAATTAACCAAGGCAGGGATAGTTTATCTTGATGGAGCGACCGGCTCCAATCTTCAAAAGGCGGGCATGCCAAGCGGGGTATGCCCGGATCTTTGGATTGCAGAGAATCCTGCGGCTCTTGAGAAGCTGCAGACAGATTATCTGAACTCAGGAACTCGTATCCTTTATGCTCCAACATTTACCGCAAATCGTATCAAACTTGCGGAGTTTCACCTCGAAGACCGACTTGATGAGCTTAATCGAACTCTTGTCGGTATTTCAAAAAAAGTCATTAAGCGTTTCAGCGAAAATAATCCAGATTCACCAAAATGTTATGTTGCCGGAGATGTAACTATGACCGGCGTTCAGCTTGCCCCTAGTGGACCGCTTCAATTTGAAGAGCTGATCGATGTTTATAAAGAACAAGTGTCTTCACTTGCTAAGGCGGGTGCAGATCTGATAGTTATAGAAACTATGATGAGCCTTCAGGAGACAAGAGCTGCGGTCATAGCTGCTAAAGAAGTATGCGATCTTCCGATAATTGCTACTATGACTTTTGAAGCGGACGGACGCAGTCTTTATGGAACAGATCCATTGACTGCCTTGATTACGCTGCAGTCACTTGGAGTTTCTGCGTTTGGCGCTAATTGTTCTACCGGCCCGGATGCGATGATACCAATGATAAAGAAACTTCGCGAATATGCGAGTATACCGGTTATCTGCAAGCCAAATGCCGGTCTTCCTGAGCTGGATGCAGACGGAAACACTATATATAATGTTGAGCCGGAAGAGTTTGGCAGGCTGATGGTGGATGTTGTCAAAGCAGGTGCGTCTATTGTGGGCGGATGCTGCGGAACAACGCCGGAACATATTAAAGAGCTAAAAAAGGCTACAGAAAACTTCGAACCCGCAGTACCGGTAAAAATAAGTACTTATATGCTTTCTTCTGAAAGAAGTGTGCTGGAGTTTGGGCTTGATGGCAAATTTATGATAATTGGCGAAAGGATAAATCCTACAGGTAAAAAGGCACTGCAGGCAGAGCTCAGAGAAGGCAGATTTGACATGGTGACTGAATTTGCAGAAGCTCAGGAAGCCTGCGGAGCGAAGATACTTGACGTCAATGTCGGCATGAGCGGTATAGATGAGAAGGAGCTTATGAAAAAAGCAATAGAGAAAGTTTCGCAGGTAACAAAACTTCCTCTGTGCATAGATACCAGTCATGTAGATATTATGGAAGCTGCATTGAGACTTTATCCGGGAAGAGCTTTGATGAATTCTATTTCATTTGAATCTGCTAAATGTGAACCAATGCTCAGATTAGCGAAAAAGTATGGAGCGGCTTTTGTTTTACTTCCACTTTCGGATACAGGACTTCCGAAAAATCTGGAGGAAAAGAAAAGAAATATCAAGAGCGTTCTTGATAGGGCGCTTGAAATTGGGCTTTCTAAATCAGATATCATAGTTGATGGGCTCGTAGGAACTATAGGGGCTGACAGCTCTGCTGCGCTGCAGACGCTTGAAACGATAAGATATTGTCGTGAAGAACTTGGGCTTGCGACTGTTTGTGGTCTTTCTAATATTTCATTTGGACTGCCGGAGAGAATATATGTAAATACGGCATTTTTGACATTGGCGATAAATGCCGGGCTCACTATGGCAATCTGCAATCCGAATCAGGAACTTTTGGTAAATGCTGCTTTGGCTTCTGATCTTTTGCTTAATAAAAAGGATGCAGATCTTCCCTATATTGACCATATGAATGAATTCAAAGAAAAGCATGCTGATGATGTTACTGTTAATAAAAATGATATATCGGTACTTCTTGATGCAGCGGGCGGACTTGCAAGGGCGGCTGGTAAGGATTTTTTTAAGGGGAGGAAGGCAGGCACAGCTAGTTCAAAAAATGTGATGTCTTCCGCTGAAAAGAAAACAAATGAAACGCATGACAGTGTTTTTGAAGCAGTTCTAAAAGGTAAAAGAGATAATATAGTAGAAATAGTAGAAGAAGCTTTGAAAGCAGGACGAGAGGCAAACTCTATACTGCATGATTCACTTCTTCCTGCAATAAATGAAGTTGGTGTGTTGTTTGATAAAAAGAAATATTTTCTGCCGCAGCTTATAGCAAGTGGTGAAGCCATGAAAAATGCAGTAAGCAGGATAGAGCCATTACTTGCAGAAGGAAGATCCGGTGATGAAAAGATGCCGACAATTGTCGTCGCGACTGTTAAGGGAGACATTCATGACATTGGAAAGAATCTCGTCGTTCTTATGATGAAGAATTACGGCTTTAATGTGATAGACCTCGGAAAAGATGTACCGAGGGAAGACATCATAAATGCGGCTATAGAAAATAAAGCAGATATAGTAGCGATGTCAGCGCTTATGACAACCACAATGCGCGAGATGAAAAATGTCATAGATTATGCCAAGGAGAAGGGCGTAAAGTGCAAGTTTATGGTTGGAGGTGCTGTCATCACGCCGGATTATGCAGAAGAGATAGGGGCAGTTTATTCATCTGATGCAGCGGATGCTGTAAGAGTTGCTAAAAAAATTTTGAGTGCCTGATGTAATGCTGAAATTGGCGTTTTGACTTATAGGGAATTGAATGGAGGAAAATTATGATTGGAGCAGATGCAGTTGTAAAATGTCTGGAAGCTGAAGGAGTTGATACGATATTCGGTTATTCAGGCGTTGCTATAGATCCTTTTTGGAACAGCCTTTTATCTACAAACATTAAATGTGTACTGGTGAGAACAGAGCAGAATGCAGCGCATGAAGCAAGTGGATATGCGCGAATGAAGCGCAAGGTTGGCGTCTGCGCCGTGACAAGTGGCCCCGGTGCTACTAATTTGCTTACGGGAATTGCGACAGCTTATGCAGACTCGATTCCTATGGTCTGCTTTACGGGACAGGTGGATACAGATGAGATAGGCTCGGATGTTTTTCAGGAAGTTGATGTTGTAGGCGCTGCAGAATCATTCGTAAAGTACAGCTATCTTGTTAAAAATGTAAAGGACATTCCTCGCATTATACACGAAGCGTTTTACATTGCTAATACAGGAAGAAGAGGACCTGTACTTATAGACCTTCCGGCAGATATACAGTTGGCTAAGATACCTGAGTTTGAGTGCTTTAAGGAAGCGCCGAAACTTCGAACATATAAGCCGACAGTAAAGGGAAATATGCTTCAGATCAAAAAAGTAATAACTGTATTGGAGAATGCAAGAAGACCGTTGATATGTGCAGGCGGAGGTATCCACTTATCAAATGCGGAGAAAGAGTTGGCAGCTTTTGTTGAGAAGCATAGGATACCGGTTGTTACAACTATGATGGGACTTGGAGCATTGCCGACAGATCATCCTATGAATTTTGGGATGCTTGGCAATAATGGCTTTGTTGCAGCTAATAAAGCGATGAAAGAATGTGATGTCCTGCTGATGGCTGGAGCAAGAGTAGCCGACAGAGCTGTTTCTGCACCTGATCTTACGTTTGAAGGTAAGATTTTGATACATATGGATGTTGATCCTGCTGAGATTGGAAAAAATGCCGGCCCGACGATACCTATTGTTGGTGATGCAAAGGCAATTTTTAAGGATTTTGCGGAACAGACATTTTATTGCTCGCATGAAGAGTGGCTTGCAAATCTGGAAAATTATAGGTCAGAAGGCGAACCGCGAAATGAAGTTAAGGAAGATTTTGTGGATTCACCGCTCTTTGTGCAGACTCTTTCGGAAAAGATGGCTCATAAGGCAGTATATGTCGCTGATGTAGGACAGAATCAGCTTTTTTCATGCAGGTATGCAAATCTGAGAAAAGGAAGCAGATTCTTTACTTCTGGTGGAATGGGAACTATGGGATATTCAATCCCGGCTGCGATAGGCGCGAAACTAGCTGATCCTTCGCGCCAGGTGGTTGCAGTCTGCGGCGATGGTTCATTTCAAATGTCAATGATGGAGCTTGCGACTATGAATCAATACAATGCGCCTATTAAGATAGTAGTTATGAGAAATCATTATCTTGGACTTGTGCGAGAACATCAGCATTTTACCTATCAGGATAATCTGAACATGGTTGAACTTGGCGAAGAACCGGATCTTGAAAGAATTGCAGAAGCATACCACATACCGTATTTTCGTTGTGAGCGTACCGCTGAAATAAACGAAAAGACAACTGCATTTCTTTCTTCAGAAGGTGCAGCTTTGATGGAAGTTCTAACTGATCCTATGGAAACGGTAGCAGTCAGATTAGCATGAATTCTTGTACGTAAATTACAGGAACACGCATTTACTGCGGGTTCCGTCTGAAAGCAAAAAACAAGTGGCAAACAAGCCCGCAGCGCAGCTGCATTTAAATGGCTTGTTTGCGGGATTTTTGAAGCTTTGCTGCAAAAATCTATAAAATTGGAGGATAGTTGGTGATGAATCTCAAAAAGATATACTCAGTTTTAGTAGAGAACCGTTCAGGTGTACTTTCTAAAGTTTCTGGACTTTTCGCAAGAAGAAGCTTCAATATCGACTCTCTTGCAGTTGGTGAAACGGAAAATCCGGATATTTCGTGTATGACGATCGTTTCAAGTGGAGACCCTAGAACTCTTGAACAGATAGAAAAGCAGTTAAATAAAAAACTGGATGTCATTAAGATAAAAACATTTGATGAAAGCATGTCCATAAGCAGGGAATTAATGCTTGTGAAGGTGAAGTATAACAGGTCTAACCGCAGAGAGATAATGGAAACATGCGAGGCGATGAAGGCAGAAATCGTAGATATGTCTAAAAATCTTATGATAATCCAGATCTGTGATACACCGGAGAGGACAGAACTTTTTGTTAAATTACTTTCGGGAATTTCTATAGTAGAACTTGCAAGGACAGGTACCTTAGCTTTACAAAAATGTATTTATCAATGATTTTGCTTAAATTTCATCAAAAGGGACTATAGGTTAATTTAGCTGTGTTTTAGTTGATCTATTTTAACTATGTTTGAAAAAAGAACAAAATATGTATGTTGACAAATTTATTAGCGGGGACTATATTAATTATCATATTAACAAGTTAAAACATTAAAGCGTTGAAAGGTTAAAATGCAATTATGCATAGAAAAGTATTTCAGCTTCTGGTAGACAATACATCAGGTGTATTGAGTAGGATCTCAGGACTCTTCTCAAGAAGAGGATATAATATTGAAAGCATTACAGCGGGTGTGACAGCTGACCCTAGATTTACACGTATAACAATCGTTGCAGATGGTGATGATGATATTCTTGAACAGATAGAGAAACAGCTTCGCAAGCTTGTTGATGTTAGGGATATCAGAGAATTGGAACCTGATAATTCAGTTTACAGGGAACTTTGTCTGATAAAGGTTGAGGTGGATGCAACAAAGCGTCAGGGAGTAATTTCTGTTGCTGATATCTTTAGGGGGAAAATTATTGATGTTGCAGCTGACTCGCTTATTGTGGAAGTCACAGGTAATCAGAGTAAGATAGAGGCATTTATAAATCTTCTTTCTGATTATAGGATACTTGAAATTGCAAGAACCGGAATCGCAGGTCTTCAGCGTGGTTCTGACAATGTTGTATGGTTTGATTAAATATGTATAACCAAGGGTTATTATCCCGTTGATTATAAATAAAAAATTAAGGAGAAAAGCTATGGAAATGAATGACACAAACCCAATCTTTTATGAATCTGACTGTAACCTTGCGTTACTTGAGGGTAAGACCATTGCTATTATTGGCTACGGTAGCCAGGGACATGCACATGCACTTAATCTTAAGGATTCGGGCTGCAACGTCATTATCGGTCTGTACGAAGGTTCAAAGTCTTGGAAGAAGGCTGAAGAGCAGGGATTAAAAGTATATACAGCTGCTGAAGCAGCAAAGCAGGCTGACATCATTATGATTCTTATCAATGATGAGAAGCAGGCACAGCTTTATAAAGAGTCTATCGAGCCTAATCTTGAGGCAGGCAACGTTCTTATGTTTGCTCATGGCTTTAATATTCGTTATAAGCTTATCGTTCCTCCGAAGGATGTTGATGTTGTAATGATTGCTCCTAAGGGACCGGGACATACAGTTCGTTCAGAGTATCAGGCTGGTAAGGGTGTTCCTTGTCTTATCGCTGTTGAGCAGGACTATTCAGGAAAGGCTAAGGATATCGGACTTGCATATGCACTTGGAATTGGCGGAGCAAGAGCTGGTGTACTTTGGACAACATTCAAGACAGAAACAGAGACTGACCTCTTCGGCGAGCAGGCTGTACTTTGCGGCGGCGTTTGCAAGCTTATGCAGACTGGTTTTGAGGTACTTGTTGAAGCTGGATATGACCCAAGAAATGCATACTTCGAGTGTATCCATGAAATGAAGCTCATCGTTGATCTTATCTATCAGTCAGGCTTTAAGGGAATGAGATATTCGATCTCAAATACTGCTGAGTATGGAGATTATATTACAGGACCTAAGATCATCACAGATGAAACAAAGCAGGCTATGAAGAAAGTACTTGCTGATATTCAGGATGGTACATTCGCTAAAGATTTCCTTCTTGATATGTCATCAGCAGGTGGAAGAGTTCATTTCCAGGCTCTTCGTGATAAGGCTGGAGATCATATTTCTGAGAAATATGGTGAGGAGATCAGAAAACTTTATAGCTGGTCTGATGAGGATAAGCTCATTAACAATTAATTTTTGTATAGATTAACAAACAAAAGTTTGTATAAAAAAGCTACATGTGATAAAATCATATGTAGCTTTTTGTTTTTGCCTTGAATTTTGCAGTACAGGAGCAAAAACACAGTCAAAAGGACTGATAGATTATCGTTTTATAGTTGGAGGCTTTTGGTTTTGAATTTAGTACAGGCAATCATATTAGGACTATTACAGGGGCTTACAGAGTTTTTGCCGGTTTCATCATCCGGTCATCTTGCAATTTTTCAGAATTTATTACATGTTGGAGAAGGAACGGAAGACTTGTTCCTTTTTGATATATTGCTTCATCTTGGAACATTGATAGCTATTTTTGTATGCTTTTTTAAGGATATTCGGAAGATGTTTATTGAAACTATCAAGATGATCCATGATTTTTTCATTAACATTGTACGCAGAATACGTCATGAAGAAACTCACAGAGTTATCAGAACCGGCTACCAGAAATTTGTGATAATGGTAATCATATCAACGATACCTACCGGTATCATAGGTGTACTGTTGAAAGAACTTGTTTCTGAATGTAGTGAAACATTGATAATGCCGGGGATTTTTCTTCTGATAACATCGGCATTGCTCTTTATCGCAGATCGCACACCTGAAAAGAATAAGACACCTAAATCTGCATCATATTTAGATGCGGTTATTTTAGGAATTACACAGGGCATTGCTACCCTTCCGGGTATTTCAAGGTCTGGTTCGACAATGACAGCGGCATTGCTTTGTGGTTTTGAGAAGAGATTTGCGGTTAAATATTCATTTATTATGTCGATCCCTGCTGTTGCCGGTGCATGTGTGCTTGAGATTAAAGATGCAGCAGGGACAAAATTTGAAATAACATATATCGTTGGTATGCTTGTTGCAGCTGTTGTGGGCTATGTTGCAATTAAAAGTATGCTTGTGGTAGTTAAAAAGAAAAAATATATTATTTTCTCAGTATACTGTTTGATTGTTGGACTTATTGCAGTAGTTGGAAGCTTTTTTGTTCACTGAAATTGTATGAAAAAATTATGAAGGGGTTTGTTTTAAGGTTTAATGGCTGTTAAAAAACGTAAAAGAAAAAAAACAAATGTGTCTGCAAAGACAGAACAGTTTAGCATGACTTATGAGGTTATGCTTCTTTTACTGTTCGCTTTTTGCGTTATTTTAGCTCTAGGGAACATGGGAATGACGTCGATTTTTGGTGACGTTGTAAATTCCATTTTCTTTGGCGTGTTTGGGATAATGTCTTATCTTATTCCTTTTGCGCTTTTTATCGGTGTGTGCTTTTTCCTCAGCAATAAAAACAATAAAAAAGCTATGTATCGTCTGGCTGCATGTATTTTTATCTTCATGGATCTTGGAATGTTGATGCAGTTCTTTGCTGAAGGCGAGTTTAATAATGGAACATATATGACTTTGTATGAATTTTCAGCAGATACACATCATGGAGGCGGTATATTGCTGGGAGGAATGTATGAGGCACTGCGAAGTGCTTTTGGCGCTGCGGGCGCTGTTATTTTGATATTCCTGATTCTTATTATATGTTTCGTGATAATCACAGAGCGCTCTTTTGTTAAGGCGATGGAAAAAAATGGACGGAGAGTAGCTGAGAAAACTGTAGAAGAAGGAAAGAGATTCAGAGAATATCGACAGGAAAGGCACGAACAGAGAGAAAAGGAACGTGAAGAGAGACGTATACGTGAAAGTAAGGAAGCAAGAGCAAAGCGTCTTTTATTAAATAATAAAGTCGGTGAGGAAGAAGCAGATCTTAGGCAGGATATAGAAAAAACATCAGAAGAAATACGCATTGAACGAAGTATCTATGCGCGTGAAGATAATGCCAGAGAAGAAAAGTCTGCTTCTAAGCCAAAGAGTGAGACCGTTGAAAAAATAACTGATGAGAATGAAAGCGGTGCTTATTCTCCATTCGCTGTTGATCCTACTCTGCGTGTAAAACCGGTTAAGCATGAACGGCATGATATGCATGAAATCGTAATGGACACGGATGAGCTCGATGATGAGGATGAGGTTGAAGAAATAACGCAAGAAGTTGAAATGAATCTATCAAAGAGTGTTTCTGAAGAGGTTAAGGCTCATGCGGCTTCTAAAAATAATGGCGAGTCTAAGACAGAGAAGACTGCTGAAACACATAAATTTGATGAATCAGAAATTCGTATAAAAGCAGCGAAGAAACCTGAAAATACTTCTGTGCCTGAAACTGCGTCACAAAATGATACAGAAGAAAAAGTGCAGGGATCAACTAAGAATGCTAAGAGAAAGATTGCTCCTATCCCGGAAAAAGAGGAAAAGGCAGAGGTTGAAGAAGACTTTAGCGGATATGAAATTCCTCCGATCGACCTGCTTAAAGTGGGAAAATATACAGAACAAGACTCAGAAAACGAATTAAGAAAAACTGCGATGAAGCTTCAGATGACGTTAAAGAGTTTTTCTGTAAATGTCACTATGACAGATATCATTCAGGGACCGACTGTTACCAGATATGAAATGAGACCGGAACCGGGACTTAAAGTAAGCAAGATCTTAGGTTTGATCGATGATATAAAGCTTGCTATAGCTGCAACTGATATCAGAATAGAAGCACCGATTCCCGGCAAGGCAGCGATAGGTATTGAAGTGCCGAATAAAGTGAATGTAACTGTTATGCTTAGAGAACTAATAGACACGGATACATTCAAGAACGCTAAATCAAAAGTTTCATTTGCAGTTGGAAAGAACATTTCCGGAGAGACAGTCGTATTTGATATTGCTAAAATGCCGCACCTTCTTATTGCAGGTGCTACAGGTTCCGGTAAATCAGTATGTATTAACACCATCATTATGAGTATCTTATATAAGGCTAATCCGGAAGATGTAAAACTTATAATGGTCGATCCAAAGGTTGTAGAGCTCTCAATTTATAATGGTCTGCCGCACTTGCTCACTCCTGTTGTAACAGATCCGCAAAAGGCTGCGGGGGCGCTTAAATGGGGCGTGTCTGAGATGACAAGGCGTTATAAAGAATTTGCTGATCTTAAGGTCCGTGATATGAAAGGCTATAATTCAAAGATAAAGAAGCTTAATGAGGAAGGTCAGCTTAATGAGGATGGTAAACCGTATAAAAAGATGCCGCAGATCGTGATAATCGTAGATGAGCTTGCAGATCTTATGATGGTTGCTAAAAATGAGGTTGAATCTTCTATAGTCCGTTTGACGCAGCTTGCCCGTGCTGCCGGCATACATCTTATTATTGCAACGCAGAGACCTTCTGTTAATGTAATTACAGGTTTGATCAAAGCGAATATGCCAAGCAGGATTGCGTTTGCTGTTTCATCAGGAGTTGACTCAAGGACTATTCTTGATATGAATGGTGCAGAGCGTCTTCTTGGAAAAGGTGATATGCTTTTCTATCCGCAAGGTTATAATAAGCCTGAACGAGTTCAGGGGGCATTTGTATCTGACGATGAAGTTCAGGATGTTGTAGAATATATACTTGACGAGGTCGAAGAATTAGGCGCTTCGGCTGAAGATATAACGCATGAGATCGAGGCTGCTGCAAGTCAGGAAAGTAATTCGCAGACATCAGGCGGTAGTGGAAATTCGAATGAGGCTCCCCAGGATGACCGAGATCAGCTATTTGCTGATGCAGGTCGCTTTATCATAGAAAAGAAGAAAGCATCAAGCGGTATGCTGCAGCGTGTTTTTAAGATTGGATTCAATCGTGCTGCGAGGATTATGGATTCATTGGCTGAAGCAGGTGTAGTTTCTGGAGAAAACGGAACCAAGCCTCGTACAGTGCTTATGACAGCTGAGCAGTTTGAAGCTTATCTTGCGGGAGATAGCCAAGATGACATTTATGTCGAAGAACAGGAGGAGTCTTAATGAAATCTGACATCGAAATCGCTGAATCTGCTGTATTGGAACCAATTAAAAATGTTGTTTCCTCACTTGGTATTGAAGAGGATGATCTTGAACTTTATGGTAAGTACAAGGCAAAGCTTTCGGATGAATATCTTGAGAAGATCAAAGATAACAAAAATGGTAAACTTATCCTTGTAACTGCTATCAATCCTACTCCTGCAGGAGAAGGTAAAACTACGATAACTGTAGGCTTGGGACAGGCATTTGGACGTCTTGGAAAGAAAGCAGTTATCGCATTGCGTGAGCCTTCACTTGGTCCTTGCTTTGGAATTAAAGGAGGAGCTGCAGGCGGTGGAATGTCACAGGTTGTTCCTATGGATGAGTTAAATCTTCACTTCACAGGAGATTTTCATGCCATTACTTCTGCAAATAATCTGTGCTGTGCTATGCTTGATAACCATATTCAGCAGGGAAATGAGCTTAATATTGATACACGTCAGATAGTTATTAAAAGATGTGTCGATATGAATGATCGTGTACTTAGAAATGTAGTAGTGGGAATGGGAGCTAAAGCAGATGGCTTTGTAAGAGAAGATCATTTCTGCATCACTGTTGCATCAGAAGTAATGGCTGTATTCTGCCTTGCAGAAAATATGGCAGATCTTAAGAAAAGACTTTCTCGAATGGTCATCGCCTATACATATGATGGAAAGCCTGTTACAGCAGGAGATATTGGCGCAGTCGGCGCTATGTCTGCATTGCTTAAAGATGCTATCAAGCCAAATGTTATACAGACTCTTGAACATACTGCTGCAATCGTTCATGGCGGACCTTTTGCGAATATCGCACATGGATGTAATTCAGTAAGGGCTACAAGTGCGGCATTAAAGATGGCTGATTATGTGATCACTGAAGCTGGTTTTGGAGCTGACCTTGGTGCTGAGAAATTCTTTGACATCAAGTGTCGTAAAGCAGGTCTTAAGCCTGATGCAGTTGTACTTGTTGCAACGATTCGCGCTTTGAAATACAATGGTGGTGTTGCAAAAACTGATCTTAATAACGAAAATCTCGATGCGCTTAAGAAGGGAATCGTTAACTTGGAAAAGCACATTGAAAATCTGCAGAAATTCGGCGTGCCGGTTGTTGTTACACTTAATGCGTTTGTAAGTGATACTGATGCAGAACGTAAATTTGTTGAAGATTTTGTTAAGAGTAAGGGATGCACTTATGCCTATGCGCAGGTATGGGAAAAGGGCGGCGAAGGTGGAATAGACCTTGCTAATGCAATCCTTGATACTATAGAGACTAAAAAGTCAGATTTTCATCCTCTTTATGAACTTGAACTCTCTATAAAGGAAAAGATAGAGAAGGTTGCCTGTGAAATTTATGGCGCAGAAGGAGTAATATATTCTAAGAGTGCTGAAAACATGATCAAAAGGCTTAATGATCTGGGGTTTGATAAATTGCCGGTTTGTATGGCTAAAACACAGTATTCGCTCTCTGATGATCCTTCTCTTTTGGGACGACCGCAAGGCTTTAGCATCAATGTAAGAGATGTATATGTTTCGGCTGGAGCAGGATTTATAGTAGTTCTTACAGGAAATGTGATGACTATGCCGGGACTTCCGAAGCATCCTGCAGCATTGGATATAGATGTGGATGAAAATGGAAAGATAACAGGTCTTTTTTAATGACTGCTTGATAATTATACGTAGGATAGAAATAATTCATTTAATACTACAACAGATCCTGCGTGCAAGACTTGAGAGTGGGTCTTGATTTGATTAAAGATAATAGGAACCGGTTCATTAAGAACTGGTTCCGATATCTGTTTTTTGTGTGAAAGGGATAAGAACATGAAGTTGATTGATGGAAAGATTATTTCACAGCAGATAAAAGACGAAGTGCGTGATAAGATCAAAGCTGAAAATATCGACGTATGTCTGGCTGTAATTCTTGTAGGAGCTGATCCGGCATCTACAGTTTATGTTAATAATAAGAAAAAAGCTTGTGATTATTGCGGAATAAAGTCACTGAATTATGAACTTCCAGAGAATACTTCTGAGGAAGAACTTCTTGCTCTTATTGACAAGCTTAACAAAGATGATTCTGTAAATGGAATTCTTTGTCAGCTGCCGCTTCCGGCGCATATTAATGAGGATAAGGTTATTGATGCGATTGCTCCTGAAAAGGATGTCGATGGATTTTCGAAGCTTTCTGTAGGAGCACTCTCAATTGGAGCACCAGGGTTTGTTTCATGCACTCCGGCAGGAATCATTCAGCTTCTTAAGCGTTCTGACATAGAAATAGCCGGTAAAAACTGTGTTGTAATGGGAAGAAGTAATATAGTTGGTAAGCCAATGGCTATGCTTCTGTTAAGAGAGAATGGTACGGTGACAGTAACTCATTCAAAGACAAAGGATGTTAAGGCTTTTACCAAAAATGCTGATATCCTTATAGTTGCTATTGGAAAGCCTGAAATGATCGATGCTTCGTATGTTAAGGATGGGGCTGTAGTTATCGACGTAGGCATTCATAGACTTGATCCGGAAAAGAATAATGGTCGTAAACTTTGTGGTGATGTAAAATTTGATGAGGTTTCTAAGGTTGCAGCAGCTATTACACCTGTTCCTGGTGGGGTTGGTCCGATGACGATCGCCATGCTTATGCAAAATACGCTGGAGGGCGCACTTCGCAAATGAGATGTCCGAGATGCGGGGAAGATATTCCGGATGGATATGTATATTGCTTTAAATGTGGATATTCTATACAGATCGTACCGGATTATGATGTTGATGTTGAAAAAAGCATAGATGAGTCCCGCAGCAGCATTGCTGACTCGTTTGACAGCTTTGAGGTTAAGCGAGGCAAGCATCGTTCGGCTGATGATACGATAGAAATACCGCTGATAAGGGATGAGATAAAAAAGGTCAGAAAAACCCGCTGCATACTGATCGTTCTTGCTATATTCATAATTTTATTCGTCGTCTCTATAATGCTGTTTTATAGAAGCAGTAAATCATTAGGGGCAATTTTGCTTCGTGCACATGAAGCGTATGATGAAGAAGAGTACAGGCAGTCTGTAATTTTATATGAGCAGGCATTAAATTCTGTAAAAGACGGCGAATTGATAGATAATGACGAGATAATGGTTTATGGTATGGCTCTTTTGCATTTGGAAGAGTATGAAAAAGCAAAGCAGGTATACTTGGAACTTTTTTCGTCAAGTCCAGATACACCTGAGGTTTATAGAGGGCTTATAGAAGCATATCGTGGTCTTGGTGAATTTAATGAAATAAATGAACTTTTGAATTCAACGGAAAATGACGATATTTATAATGAATTTAAGAGCTATATGACTGTAGCACCGAAGTTTTCGGAAACATCAGGAACATATTCGGAATTATTTGATGTTGAAATATTTGCGGACGAAGACGGAGATATTCACTACACGATGGATGGAAGTGATCCGGATGAAGATTCACCAATTTATACTGCACCTATCTTTCTTAGTGAAGAAGGAGAGTATACAATCAAAGCGGTCTATATAAACAGATATGGTATGGAAAGTGATATCGTGACAGCAGATTATTCGATTGTGTATGATGTGCCAGAACCACCGGTAGTAGAGCCTGAATCTGGTGGATATTTGAATCCTGCATATATTTCAGCTTCTGTATCAGATGATTCTGTAATCTATTATACAACAGACGGTACGATCCCTGATGAAAATGATCGCGTATATGACCAAAAAATAGCTATGCCGCTTGGAAGCAGTACATTTACATTTGTTGCTTATTCAGATAAAGGTGTTTCGAGCAATGCTATCACGCGCAGTTATACATTAGGGTTGATAAATCCGTCATGTACACCTGAAGATGCTGTAAATTATGTGACAGCTTCTCTTGTTGCGACCGGTGCTCTTCAGAATATTTATGGTACAGTTCCGGGAATTGAAGGAAATTATCAATATACATGTACTTCTGCTGCTAAAGAAGGAAGTCGGACATATTATCTTATTGATGAGTTTTTTACAGAACCTGGGCGAAGCCCAAAAGCAACTGGTACTGTTTATGCTGTTGATGCGTATAGTTCTATGCTTTATAGGACTAGGCGCGGTCCAAATGGCGAATTTTATTTTTCACTGTTTTACTAAATAAGCGCCGGAATGGAGGCGCTTATTTTGTCGCTAACATCGTCTTTTGTTAGATTTTATATTTCAAGAAAAGATCGTAAGCGAGACAGAGGATTAGTTACGCCGGAGAATATAGAGCGGTTTGATAATATTCAATATGGTGAAGATGATAGCTTTAACTTATTGGATATATATCGACCCAAACAGCATGAATGTGAAAAATTTCCGGTAATTATTAATTTTCATGGTGGAGCTTGGGTATATAGTACGAAGGATACTTATCAGTTTTACTGCATGGAGCTTGCACAGATGGGTTTTGCTGTTGTTAATTTTTCATACAGGCTTGCGCCTGAAAGCAAATTTCCGGCAAATATAGAAGATTGTTGCAATGCTGTAAGATGGGTGCAGCAAAATGCAGACAGGTATCTGCTGGATTTGAAGAATGTCTTTGCTGTTGCTGATTCAGCAGGATGTCATATAGCGGGGCTGTTTTTGGCAGCGTGTACGGATGGAGAATATGCTAAAGGCATTGGTGTTGAACCACCTGAGAATTTTAAGATTAATGCGATCGCTTTTAACTGTGGATGTTATCGCTTGCTTAGACATGGTGAGAAAAGCAGGCATATTGCGGTTAGAAATCTGATAAAAGATCTTCTTCCGGAAAATGGGTCTGAAAAAGAAGAACGATATCTCAATGTCACAGATCATGTTAATGAGAATTTTCCGCCGGCTTATATAATGTCCTGTACTGATGATTTTATGCTATATCAGCATGAATTATTATTGGAAGCATATAAGATGCTGGGACTGCCTTACTTTGTGAAAATATACAAAGATATCGATGGGAAAAAACTTTATCATATTTTTCATGTAGATATCAGAAACAGCAATTCAAGAATATGTAATAGCGAAGAATGCGATTTTTTTAAGAAGTATATGAGAAAATAATAAAAGGTATGCCAGGATGAACTTGGCATACCTTTTAAGTAAGCATTGACTTTACTTAATCTTCGAGCTCGATTTTTCCGGGTTTGAGCGATTTAACCTTAACCAATGAATAAACTTCGAAACCGGCATTTTCAAGCTTGCGTCTTCCTGGCTGGAAGGTCTTTTCGATAAGAATTCCTACACCTCCGACGGTTGCGTGAGCCATTCTTAAGATTCTTACTGCACCGGTTATCGCTTCACCATTCGCGAGAAAGTCATCAATGATCAAAACATTGTCGTCACTTTTGATAAATTTTGGTGATGCAGTAAGCTCGTATGTCTTGGCTGTAGTAAATGATGTAACTTCGGTTTGAAGTAAACTTCCGTTTGTAATGCGTGAAGGCTCTTTCTTGAATATTATAAGAGGAACATTCATTGCTTTTGCTGTCATAAGCGCCGGAGCAATACCTGAACTTTCGATAGTTGCGATTTTAGTGATATTTGAATTCTTAAAATGCTCTGCAAAATCCTTGCCTATCTGTTCCATCAATGATGGATCTACCTGATGTGTAATGAAACTATCGACTTTCATTACATCTGAATTGACTGCTTTTCCTGAGGAAAGAACGATGTCTTTTAATGTCTGCATATAGATACCCTCCGTTGAAAGAAATTTTATATATACAGTATAGACCTTTCCTTAGATGTTTTCTATATTTTTGTGAATCATAGACGAAGTAAAGATATTTTTTTATTCAATGTGTATACATGTGCATATATGTAGAAATTAATTTAAATACAAGTTATAATAAATGTGGACTTTGTGTGAACATACAATGAACTTTTTTTGCTTTTTATCTCGGTCGGATTTACATTATTTGACTGAGATAAACGATCCACGAGGAGGTGCATGGATTTGCATATTAGGTGTGTAAGTAGCACTTATGCAATCTCCACGCGTAATCTCGCGGGACTCGACCCGAATATTTAAAGTCCGTGGTAACATTAAAACCCTAGTTTTCAAAAGTAAGAGGGAGAACGATTTATGTGGAACAAAAAAACAGTTAATGCTGCATTATGCGCTATATTACTTTCAGCACTTGCACTTTCAGGATGTCAGGGTAATAAGGCAGCTGAGGGAAATGCATCTGGAGAGTATAAAGATGGCACATATACAGCCAGCGAACAGGGATTTGCCGGTGAGGTTTCAGCAACAGTTGTGGTCGAGGGCGGAAAGATCACAGATGTTAAGATCGAAGGCAAAGACGAAACACCTGAAAAGGGTGGAGCAGCAATCGAAGAGCTTCAGCCAAAGATTCTTGAGGCACAGTCAGCTGATGTTGACGCAGTTGCAGGTGCAACAGTTACATCTGATGCTGTAAAGAAGGCCGTTTCTGCAGCACTTGATCAGGCAAAGTAAAAATTGATTTTTGTAAATTAGCTTAGAGGGAGACTTTTTATGTGGAAAAAGAGAGCGTATAACACAGCGGTATGTGCTATTTTGCTTGCAGCACTTACAATGTCAGGATGTCAGGGAACTACACCTGCAACATCAGCTTCCAGCAGCGCAGCTGAAGGAACAACAGCAGCTGAAGGTGGAGCATCAGGCGATTATAAGGATGGCACATATACAGCCAGTGAACAGGGATTTGCCGGTGAGGTTTCAGCAACTGTTGTGATCGAGGGCGGAAAGATCGCAGATGTTAAGATCGAAGGCGCAAATGAGACACCTGAAAAGGGTGGAGCAGCAATTGAAGAGCTTCAGCCAAAGATTCTTGAGGCGCAGTCAGCAGAGGTTGATGCGGTAGCTGGTGCTACAATCACTTCTGATGCTGTTAAGAAAGCCGTTACAGCAGCACTTGAGCAGGCAAAGAGCGGTGAGGCAAAGGAAGCATCTGCAAGCTCTGGTCCTTCAACTGTAACATATAAGGCAGGAACTTATACAGGATCAGGCGATGGCTATAACGGTCCTGTAGAAGTAAGCGTTACATTTGCTGAAGATAAGATTGAGAATATTGAAGTAACTTCAAGCAAGGAAACAGAAAATGTTGGAACTCCTGTATTTGATATTATGATTCCTCAGATGATCGAGGCAAACGGTTCAGGCGTTGATGCTATTTCTGGAGCAACATTCTCAAGCAGAGCACTTAAAACAGCTGTAGATGCAGCAGCTTCAGAAGCAGAGGTTTCAGACCTTAGTGCTTTCCAGAAGGGTAATATCGAGAAAACAGTTCAGGACAATGTCGAAGATACTTGGGATGTTGTTGTAGTTGGCGGCGGCGGAGCCGGCATTTCTGCTGCAGCTCAGGCAGCTATCGATGGAAATTCAGTTCTTGTTATCGAGAAGAATGCTGAAATCGGTGGTAATACACTTGTTTCAGGTGGTCAGTATCAGAGTGTCATGAAATATCTTGTATGGGATAAAGATGATCCAGATGCTACTACAGGTAAAGGATTTGACGGAAAGACTTATGATAAGGTTAAGTCTGTTCAGGGCTGTATAGACGAGCTTAAGACGATTTATAATTGGTCTGAAGATGAGTTTGATGACAGCTATTATAAAGATCATGAATATGTAGCTGGTGATATCGTTGAGTTGTCTAAGCATGGTGTACATAAGGATTATCTTCCAATCCTTAAGGATCTTAAGAAAGAAATCAAGGAATATCTTGACTGGGCGGAGCCTCAGCTTGAAGCAGGCGTTCCTGAAAGCAAGCTTACACTTTTCTCAACAGTTAACCTTCATATTTTCCAGACATATTATGGTGGACTCAGACAGAGTGCTGATAAGTCAGAATGGATCTATGGTAACGTTGATCTTGTAAAGCAGTTTATTGAAGATGGTCAGGATATCAAGCCTTGGCTTGAAGAGCTTGGTGCAACTTTTGTCGAAGATACACAGCCTACACTTATCGGTGCACTTTGGTATCGTGAGAACCAGTTCATTGGTGCAAATGTTGACGCTGATGGTGATGGAAAGACAGAAGAGTATGAAGGCAGATGGGGAACATATTTTATGGCTCCAAAGACTGCAATGCTTCAGGCAAACGACAAGAACGAGATCATGACACGTACAACTGCAAAAGAGCTTATCGTAGAGGATGGCAAAGTTACAGGTGTTAAGGCAGAGCGTTATGATGGTTCTGAAGTTGTAGCACATGCTTCAAAGGGTGTTGTGCTTGCAACAGGCGGATATGCAGCAAACATTGATATGGTACTTGATACTAATAAGTATTGGTCAGATGAGTATCTTTCATCAAAGACAACAACTACTAACCGTTCATCACTTCAGGGTGATGGTATCAAGATGGCTGAGGCTGCAGGCGCAGATGTCACAGGAACAGGTTGGACACAGCTTATGCCTATTTCATGGGTAGACAATGGTAACCTTGCATTTGGCGGCGGTGACTATGCTATTTATCTTAATCCGGAAACAGGAAAGAGATTTGTTGATGAGACATCAGAACGTGATGTTCTTTCTCTTAGCGAGTTCAAGAATGGTATCGAGCACAATGGTGTAAAGGGTGTATTTGTTGAAATTGCAAATGCAGAAGTACCGATTCCTGGTCCATATCCATATAAGGATGAGGATGTTGAGTGGAGACAGTATGTTAGAACTGTTGATCAGCTCGGCGATCTTTTCAAAGAACTTGGACTTCCTACAGACGCAGATACAGTAAAGGCTACTATCGAAAATTATGATGAAGCAATCATGAATGGAAAGCAGCCTGAAGGCGTTGATAAGAAGCAGTTCTCAGCACTTATTGGTACTGCAGAGAAGAAGGATGACGGTTCATATGATGCTTCAACATATAAGCTTGACGGCGTTAAGCTTAGAGTAAGACTTCTTGCTCCATCTACACACCATACAATGGGTGGTCTTGTTGTTGATACTGAACGTCATGTACTTGACAAGGATGGTAAGGCTATTAGTGGTCTTTATGCAGCAGGTGAAGTAACAGGTGGTATTCATGGTGGTAACCGTCTCGGCGGTAATGCTATCACAGAAATCATCGTTTCAGGTAGAACAGCTGCAAAGGCTATTACTGCTGATAACAAATAAATAATTGGAGATATCCCGGCGAGTTTTTGCTCTCCGGGATATTTTTTTTGACTTTATGAAATTCCGCTGGAATTCCTATAAGTCAAAAAATGCACTACGTGCATTGGATGCGACGCGCGTGTTGACAATGTGTCTGATAAGTTGATTACAATTGCTTTTATGAGCTAAATAGGTTGCACTTTCAGCATATTTGAATTAAAATATCATGGGTATGTGTTATTATACATACAATATTGCAAATAGAATAGGAGAATGCATTATGTTCAGAATTGTGAAGGCTAAGATGCTTGTGGAGAATATTTGTCTCCTTGAAGTTGAAGCACCTCGAATTGCCCGTCATTGCGAGCCGGGTCAGTTTGTAATTGTACGTGCAGATGAATCTGCAGAAAGAATCCCACTTACGATTTGTGATTACGACCGTGAAGCAGGAACCGTTACACTTGTAATTCAGGTTATCGGAGCATCATCACTTAAAATTGCCAGCCTTAAGACAGGTGAATTCATGGCAGATATTACCGGTCCTCTTGGACAGCCTTCAGATTTCGTGAATGAAGATATTGAGGAAGTCAGAAAGAGAAATTATCTTTTTGTATGTGGAGGTCTTGGAACAGCTCCTGTATATCCTCAGATTAAGTGGTGTAAAGAGCATGGTGTAAACTTCGATGTAATCGTTGGTACAAAGACACATGATACACTTATCCTTGAAAAGGAGTTTGAAGAAGTTGCAGGTGAACACTACTTTATTACTACAGATGATGGTTCATACAAGCGCTCAGGAATGGTTACAGTATGTATGCAGGATCTGATCGAGAATGAAGGCAGAAAGTATGACGTCTGTGTTGCTATCGGACCTATGATCATGATGAAATTTGCTGCAAAGATGGCGCTTGATCATGGAATTCATACTATTGTATCAATGAATCCTATCATGGTTGATGGTACAGGTATGTGTGGTGCTTGTCGTCTTGTAATTGGAGATGAAGTTAAATTTGCTTGTGTAGATGGTCCTGAATTTGATGCTTCACTCGTTGACTTTGACTCTGCTATGAAGCGTATGGCTCTTTATAAGACAGAAGAAGGAAAGGCATACCTTGCTGCACAGGAAGGCGACACACACCACGGCGGATGTGGAAAGTGCAACTAATATTGAGTACTGTTCGATCAAACTTTTTTAGGAGGATATAAATGGCTGTTGATGTATTACATAAAGTTCCTGTAAGAGAGCAGGAACCAAAAGTTAGAGCAACAAACTTTGATGAAGTGTGCCTTGGCTACAATAAAGAAGAGGCAATGGAAGAGGCTACTCGTTGTCTGAACTGTAAAAATCCACAGTGTCAGGTAGGATGTCCTGTATCAATTAATATTCCGGCATTCATTCAGGAAGTTAAGAAGGGTGATTTTAAGAAGGCATCAGAGATAATCGCTGAGTCTTCTGCGCTTCCAGCTGTATGTGGACGTGTTTGCCCTCAGGAAAGCCAGTGTGAGGGAAAATGCGTACGCGGCATTAAAGGTGATGCAGTTTCAATCGGTAAGCTCGAGCGTTTCGTTGCTGACTGGGCACGTGAAAATGGTGTTAAGCCGGAAGTTCATGCTGAGAAGAAGGGTAAGAAGGTTGCTGTTATCGGTTCTGGCCCTTCAGGACTTACCTGCGCAGGAGACCTTGCTAAGCTTGGATATGATGTGACTATCTTTGAAGCACTTCATAAAGCTGGCGGCGTACTTGTTTATGGTATCCCGGAATTCCGTCTTCCAAAGGATAGAGTAGTTCAGCCTGAAATAGAAAACGTTAAGGCTCTTGGCGTTAAGATTGAAACAGACGTAGTTATTGGTAAATCAACAACTATCGATGCTCTTCTTGAAGAGGAAGGCTTTGATGCTGTTTATGTTGGTTCAGGTGCAGGACTTCCTAGATTCATGGGTATTCCTGGTGAGCAGGCTCTCGGTGTATTCTCTGCAAATGAGTTCCTTACAAGAAATAACCTCATGAAGGCATACAGAGATGATTATGACACTCCTATCACAAAGGGTAAGAAGGTCGTTGTTGTAGGCGGCGGTAATGTCGCAATGGATGCAGCAAGAACAGCACTTCGTCTTGGTGGTGAAGTTCATGTTGTATATCGTCGTTCGGAAGCTGAGCTTCCTGCAAGAGCTGAAGAAGTTCACCACGCTAAGGAAGAGGGCGTAATCTTTGATCTGCTCCAGAATCCTGTAGAAATCCTCGAAGACGAAAAAGGATGGGTTAGAGGAATCAAAGTAATCAAGATGGAACTTGGTGAGCCTGATGCTTCAGGAAGAAGAAGACCTGTAGAAGTTCCTGGCTCAGAATATGAGATTGAGTGTGATACAGTTATCATGTCTCTTGGAACATCTCCAAACCCTCTTATTTCTTCAACAACAAATGGACTTGAGATCAATAAGCGCAAGTGTATTGTTGCAGACGAGGAAACAGGTGCTACATCTAAGGATGGTGTTTATGCAGGTGGAGATGCTGTAACAGGCGCAGCTACAGTTATCCTTGCCATGGGCGCAGGTAAGGCTGCAGCGAAAGGTATCGATGAGTTCCTTTCTAAGCAGGATGCCTAAATAAAATTTACCTTGGGGGTAACTATTGATGTTTTGTCCTAAATGCGGTCTTGAATATCGCGAAGGTTTTAATGAATGTGCATATTGTCATTTACCTTTGGTAGATGAGCTGCCGGATGATTTTGATCCTGAAGCGATTCAGAGTGCTGCAGAAAACATGAATGATGTTTCTCCGGAAGAGATAAATAAAGAAAGTACAGAGGCAGATGCGGAGCAGGAAGAGATTCCTGCTCCTACTAAAGCATTCCGTACTGCCGCTGAGCGTGCGAATGATATGAAATCTTCCGGAATAACTTTAATATTTGTTGCTGTTCTTGGCATTGCATTTTTGTTCTTATGCTATAACGGTGCGCTTCCTATTACATTTTCAGGACCTGGAGCTGTAATGTCATATGGAGTTATGGGATTATTGTTTGTTATTTTCTTCATAGCAGGTGTCAGATCAATGGCGAAGGTCAATAGACTTGAGGAAGAAGCTGATAGAGAACAAGAGAAGCAGGCTGAGATAAAAGAATGGTTTTCAGCGAATTACAGCAGTGAAGCAATCGATGAGATAATTCGTTCAGAAGAAGAAAATAATGAAGATCTTGCGGATCTTTATTTTGAAAGAATTAAGTTAATGAAGCTGAAGATCAGTGAGCATTTTGTTGATATAGATACTCAATTTCTAGATTACGTTATTGAAGATCTTTACACAGATATATTTGAAGATAAATAATGAAAATTACTGTTTTATGTGCGGGAAAAATTAAAGAAAAATTTTACCGTGATGCAATAGCTGAATATTCGAAGAGATTAACAAGGTATTGCAAATGTTCTATAATAGAAGTTGCTGACGGTCCTGACCTTTATGCGGAGAGGGACCGTTTCTTGACGCATATTCCAGATGATGCATTTGTCATCACTTTGGAAATTTTGGGAAAAAAATTGGACTCGGTGCAGTTGGCTGAAAGGATTGAAAGGCTTGGAATTGAAGGAAAAAGCCATATTTGTTTTATAATAGGCGGTTCTGATGGCTTGGCAGATGAGATAAAGAGAAGGTCAGATCTTGCACTGAGCTTTTCTGATATGACATTTCCACACCAACTAATGAGAGTTATTCTTATGGAACAGATATATCGTTCTTTTCGAATTATTGCACACGAGCCATATCATAAGTGAGAAACCATGTATGAATGAAGAAAATGTTCTGATTCTCAAAGACATTTCCATGGATCACATGAAAAATGTTTTTGGACAGTTTGATAAATTTGAGAAAAAAATTGAAGACACGTATAATGTCAGTATAGTTTTGCGTGATGGGGATATTCGTATCGAAGGAAGCGAAAAGAGCACTCGTTCTGCAAAGAATGTACTTGAAGAGCTTTTTAGATTATCTGAGTCCGGAAATATAATAGAAGAACAGAATGTGAATTATGTTATGGAGATGGAAAGAGAGAATAATACGGAAGTACTTGGCGAAATAGATAAAGATGTAATTTGCCATACAATACAGGGGAAGCCTGTAAAGCCTAAAACACTTGGACAGCAAAAGTACATAGATGCGATTCGTGATAAAATGATCGTCTTTGGTGTGGGACCTGCCGGAACAGGTAAAACATATCTGGCGATGGCAATGGCTATCACAGCTTTTAAGAAAGAGGAAGTAAGCAGGATAATTTTGACTAGACCTGCGATCGAAGCAGGTGAAAAGCTTGGATTTTTGCCAGGAGATCTGCAAAGCAAGATCGATCCATATTTAAGACCATTGTATGATGCGCTATATCAGATAATGGGTGCGGATTCTTTTTTGAAAAATATGGAAAAAGGTTTGATCGAAGTAGCACCGCTTGCATATATGCGAGGCAGAACACTTGATAATGCTTTTATCATTTTGGACGAAGCTCAGAATACGACTCCTTCACAGATGAAGATGTTCCTTACAAGAATCGGATTTGGTTCGAAGGTAGTCATCACAGGCGATAAGACGCAGAAAGATTTGGCGGCAGGAACAGTTTCAGGTCTTGATGTTGCCGAGAGAGTTCTTCGTAATATTGATGATATCAGCTTTATTAATTTAACATCGAAGGATGTGGTGAGACATCCTCTTGTTCAGCAGATAGTTAAGGCTTATGAAGATTATGAGGCAAAGCACAGAGAAAGAAAAGACGTAAAGTTCAGGAGGGATCATGCAGCTAAGCGTAATAATATGTAACGTAGTATTGATTGCAATCTCTTTCTTAACTTTTTTGATGTCGTGGAATAAATTTGAAGATAAAACTGCTAAAAACAACTCGATGACGTGTGCGGTACTAGGGCTGTTTTTAGCAATGGCTTCATTTATTGCGCCTGAATTTGTAATGCCGATGCAAGCTATAGTACTTATATTGAGGTTCTATACAAATTTTGCATGCGCAGCTTCTTATCTTATTTTTCTTTCAACAGTTTCAATGGCCACATCGTACGAAAACGGAGTGTATTTTCTGTATTGTGTGATATCCGGCATGATTCTTTTAATATGTTTTAGAGAGCCGAATATTGACGATTTT
This sequence comes from Lachnospiraceae bacterium KH1T2, assembly GCA_900114405.1. GTDB lineage: Bacteria > Bacillota > Clostridia > Lachnospirales > Lachnospiraceae > NK4A144. The sequence goes on from FOSY01000002.1 coordinate 44,150, forward strand.
TATGTTAGAAGGCCTACAATTATATTTGCACTTTGTTCCATTACGGTTTATACTTCATTAGTTGTCTTAAATGACATAAGTCTTACACCGGAGTCAGTAATGTTTCCTTTGATCGGTATTGGCATTAATTCATTGATCGTTTTAATAGCCTTGCCGAAAATTGCTCACAGCTATCTGTTTACTTTAGAAGAAAAATGGCGGAAATTATGTGACCCTGAATATGAATTGCTTCTTGAACTTAAAAAGAAAAATCCAGTTGAGTTTAAATATGCAATCCATTCTGCTTATCTGACTGACAGAGTCGCTGAGAGAATCGGTGCTGATCGTCGTATGGCGAAGTCATGCGCTTACTATAAGCATATTGGACTATTAAAAAACGGAGAAGAACCGGTAAAAGACAAGACAGCAGCGTTAATTGCCGAACACGAATTTCCTGAAAATCTGCAGGAATTGATAAATCAGTACACGGGATTTGATTCCGGACATTTTACAAAGGAGTCATCTATAACGTATATATGTACTGAGATGATTCGTTCGATAATCCGATTCAATAATGAGAGACCAAATGAACATATCAATTATGATGCACTGATCAATTTGATCTTTGATAGGATTATGAATAAACCTATTATCACAGATTCTGATTTGAGTTTTCGTGATATTAAGATTATTCGCATGAAGTTAAAGGAAGAAAGGCTTTATTATGACTTTTTACGTTGAAAAGGAAACTGAAACTGATCTCGGTCTGGATTACCAGGAGATTTTTGAGAAAGTCGCCAGAGAGGTCCTCGAGCAAGAAGGATGCCCTTATGAGGCAGAAATCAGTTTGACATTAGTTGATCCTGAGGTGATCAGGTCTACAAATAATGAATTTCGTGGGATTGACCGTGTTACGGATGTTCTTTCATTCCCTTTGATCGAGTACGATACACCGGCCGATTTTACTAATGTTGAGGAAGACTTTTCTGATTGCTTTAATCCTGAAACAGGAGAGCTTATGTTGGGCGATATTATGATATGCCTTACAAGATGTAAAGAACAGGCAGAAGAGTATGGTCATTCGGTGATGAGAGAATTTTCTTTTCTTATCGCACATAGTATGCTACACTTACTAGGGTTTGACCATATGGTAGAAGATGAAGCTGAAGTTATGTTTGCTAAACAGCGTCAGGCTCTGGATCATCTTGGAATCAAACGTTAATCGGAGGTAAATTATGCACAAGAAAATTCTTTCTGTGCTTGCAGCAGTGGCTTTTTCGTCTGTATTGTTTCTCACAGCATGTGGAAACGGTTCAGGAAACGCCGGCAATGCAAGCGTAGAGGACGGATCGGAAACTGTTTCAGATCCGAATGCTTATTCAAACTTTGAAAATTCAACAAGCTCAAATACCACAATCAATTCGAGCTTACTCACGGCAGAGTATGGTTATGATTCAAGTTATGGAATGCCACGAGAGACAGATGGTAATAAAATTCGTAGCTATTTGACAGGTAAGTGGGTCGACAAGTCAATTGGAGAGCGTCGTCCTATTGCGGTAATGCTTAATAATATCGAGGCAGCTCAGCCAATGTCAGGGACTTCAAAGGCCGATGTATTTTATGAATGCGTCGTTGAGGGTTCACTTACAAGAATGATGGGAATATTTGAAGACTGGGATGATCTTAATAAGATCGGATCAGTAAGAAGCTGTCGTAATTATTTTGTATATTATGCACTTGAGTTTGACTCAATCTATTGTCATTATGGTCAGTCTGCATATGCTATGCCTCTGCTTAAGCAGGACTTTGTAAACAATCTCAGCGGACTTTCATCAGAAGGTGACACAGTATTTTATCGTACTACAGACCGTGTAGAGCCTCATAATGCTTATGCTTCTGCAAAGGGCATAAAGAAGGGCATAGAGATGAAGGGATACGATACGAATTACAGCAGTGATTATAAGGGTAAGTTCACATTCGCTAAAGATGGTGAAACTATCGTTCCTGATTCAGATGATGCATATAAGGCAACACATGTTGAAACTGGATATCTTATAAATAAACCTTGGTTTGATTATAATGAAAAAGATGGTAAGTATTATCGTTTCCAATATGGAGACAAGCAGGTTGATGGTGAAAATAATGAGCAGCTTGCAGTCGACAATGTAATCCTTCAGTATTCATCATGGGAACAGGTTGATGACAAGGGTTATCTTGGATTTGACTGTCATTCTGGTGGATATATGACATATATCACACACGGCATGGCTCGTAACGGTACATGGATTCGTTTCGATGGTGATCAGGGTTCAGTTCGTTACTTCGATTCCGAAGGAAAGGAAATCGTTATTAATCAGGGTAAGACTTGGATTTGTATAATTCAGGATACCATGGGCGATAAGGTGGTTATAAACTGATATGCCTTATAAGAAGAAAAGCAGTAAAGCTAACAATTTTGTAGTGCAGGGTGGTATCCTTGCTATTGCGGGTATTCTTACCCGCATTATCGGAATGTTTTATCGCATTCCTGTAACAAATATCATTGGAGATGAAGGAAATGGCTATTATGCAGCTGCATACCAAATATACAATATCATGCTTCTTATTTCCTCATACAGTCTCCCTCTTGCAATTTCTAAAATTGTTTCTGCAAGATATTCCAAGCAGGAATATACAAATTCAGACCGTGTATTCAAAGGCGGTCTGATTTTTGCGTTTATCTCAGGTGGAACGACTTGCTTACTTGTATTCTTTGGAGCGGGATTCCTTGCTGGAACACTTATGAGCGAACCGATGAGTTCGATCGCTCTTATCATATTTGCCCCTACACTGTTGATAGTCGCGGTTATGGGAGTTGTTAGAGGATATTTTCAGGGTATGGGAACTATGGTTCCTACGGCACTTTCGCAGATAGTAGAGCAGATAGTTAATGCAATTGTGAGTATTGCAGCAGCAAAAGTTCTTTTTAACTATGGAACAAAGGTTGCGGCTCTTTTACACAATGAACATTATGCTCCTGCTTATGGAGCGGCTGGAAGTACTCTGGGTACAAGTTCCGGTGCACTTGCAGGACTTATATTATTACTCGTAATGCTTTTGCTTGTGTCTGCCAGATTAAAGAGATATAGGATGGCTGAAGATTATCAGGGAAATGAATCAATGGGAGAAATCGTTGCCATGATCGTTATGACAGCAATTCCTGTTATTCTTAGTACAGCCATTTATAATATCAGTGATGTTCTCGATAATGGTATTTTTAATAAGATAATGACTATAAAAGGTCAGGGTGTTGAAAAGACTGCTATATGGGGAATTTATTCTGGTAAATATAAGTTGATGATGAATGTTCCGATAGCTTTGGCAAATGCTATGTGTTCGTCTGTAGTACCAACGCTTTCTTCATGTATTGCATCAGATAACATTCGCGGAGCGAAGAGAAAAATATTTACAGCTCTTAGAGTAACGATGCTGATTGCGTTCCCATGTGCGGTAGGAATGTCGGTACTTGCGAAGCCAATTCTTTCGATGCTGTTTGCAGGTGATCTCACGCTTGCTGCACAACTTATGCAGGTAGGAAGTATTTCGATTATTTTTTATTCTATCTCGACACTTTCAAACGGAATCCTTCAGGGAATAAATCATCTGGAACTTCCTGTGAGACATTCAGCTATTTCGCTTGTTATACATCTTGCAGCGCTTTGGATAATGCTTTATGTATTTAATTGGGGAATTTATGGTGTTGTTTTTGCAAATATCTTATTTGCATTTTTGATGTGTATAATGAATCAGTTTTCAATACGAAGATACTTGCACTATAAGCAGGAGTTACCAAGAACATTCATTATTCCAGCGATTTCTTCAGCTGTTATGGGAATAGTTGTGTTTACGCTTTATAAGTTATTCTCACTTTTTCTGAATAATTTAAGCAGCACTTTCTTCTCAATTATCATTGGCGCGATCGTTTATTTCTTCTGCATTATCAGACTTCACGGTATTCGCGAAGAAGAAATGAATGAGCTTCCAGGTGGTGCATTTATTGCAAAATTTGCAAGGTTATTTCATTTATTATGATAAAAATTTGTATTATAGGCGGAGGTGCATCAGGTATGCTGGCAGCAATCAGTGCTGCCAGAGAAGGTGCCTCTGTTACTCTTTTTGAAAAGAATGACCGGTTGGGTAAAAAAATATTATCAACTGGAAATGGAAAATGTAACTATACGAACGAGGTAATGAATGCCTCATTCTACCATTCTTCGACTGAGAACGGCTTAATAGCGGACGTTCTCAGCCGTTTTAGCGAACAGGACACAATACACTTCTTTGAAGGCTTAGGCATTGTCCCAAAAGTAAGAATGCATGGACTTTATCCTAATTCAGAGACTGCAGTTTCTATAGTGGATGCTTTAAGATTGGAGATGGAGAATCTCGGAATTAAAGTTTATACTGGGTGCGGTAAGGTAAAAGTCGATAAAAATGAAAAATCGTTTATTGTACGAGGTGAAAGTTTTGATCGCTGCATTGTTGCAGTTGGCGGTAAAGCTGCGCCTAAAACAGGCTCTGATGGTGATGGATATTTTATTGCCAAGAAGTTTGGGATAGATGTCGTTGATGCTTTGCCGGCTCTTGTACCTCTTAAGTCTGATGCTAATTGGCTTAAAGAAGTTTCCGGGGTTAGAGCTGCATCTGAACTTTCTTTATACATCAACAATAAATTTATACATAAAAGTATTGGTGAATTACAGCTTACAGATTACGGTATTTCCGGAATATGTACGTTTGAACTCTCATCCGAGGCTTCAAAGGCGATTGCGCAAGGTAAAAAATGCTTTATATATATAAATTTTCTTCCGGATCACACGAAGGAAGAAGTTTTTGAACTTTTGCAAAAAAGAGCAGAAGTCCTTAAGAAAAGAAGTATGGCTGAGTTTTTCATAGGCTTATTTAATTCAAAGCTTAGCAATGTTTTCATAAAGAAATGTGGAATTAAGGCTGAAACTTCTGTTGAAAAATTGACAGATAAACAATTGATGGGCTTAGCAGATGCAATAACTGCATTATATGTTCCAATCATAGATACCTGTGGATTTGATAAAGCGCAGACTACAAGTGGTGGAATATCGCTGAATGAGTTGAATAAAAATTTTGAAAGCTGTAAAGTACCCGGTCTTTATTTCATTGGAGAAGTTACTGATGTAGATGGAATATGCGGAGGATATAATTTACAGTGGGCTTGGGCAGGCGGATTTATCGCCGGAAAGGCAGCAGCTAATGATAAAGATTAACCAGATAAGAACACCTGTTGAAGCAGGACCGGCTGACCTTTATAAAAAGGCAGCAAAACTCTTGCGAGTTAAGCCTGATCAGCTTAGTCGTCTTGTTGTGATGAAAAAATCTATTGATGCAAGACGTAAAAATCAGATTTTATATATTTATTCGATACTAGTACATGCAGAGAGAGAAGCTGAGCTGGTGAAAAAAGCCAATTCAAGAGACATTTCTATATACGTACCTAAGGACTATCGCATCCCAAGGCTTAAAGATGGCTTGGCAGAGGTAAAACGTCCGATAGTTGTTGGATTTGGACCTGCAGGGATGTTTGCGTCACTTGTACTTGCGCAGGCTGGTCTTCGTCCGATAGTTATTGAGCGTGGTGCAGATGTTGATACCCGCCATGAAAAAGTTGAAACGTTTTGGAATGGTGGAGAATTAGATACAGAGTGTAATGTTCAGTTTGGCGAAGGCGGTGCTGGTACGTTTTCTGACGGAAAGCTTAATACGCTTGTACATGACGAGAATGGAAGAAATCGTTTTGTCTTAAAAAAGTTTGTAGAATATGGTGCTGATCCTGCAATACTTACGGATGCTAAACCACATATCGGTTCGGATGTTCTTAGGACTGTTGTGAAGAATCTTCGTAAGGAGATGATAAGCTTAGGAGGAGAGATCAGGTTTAATACAAAACTTACAGGTTTTAAATTTGATGCTTCAGGAAAGGTTTCTGCGGTTGAAGTAAATTCGTGTGAAGATATTGAAACTGACAGAGTCCTTCTGTGTATAGGACATTCTGCAAGGGATACCTTCGAAATGTTGAATTCCTGTGGTTTAACTATGGAGGCTAAACCTTTTGCTGTTGGTGTTAGAACAGAGCATCTTCAGGATATGATAAACAGATCGCAGTATGGCGAAAATTATCGTAAAGATCTTCCTGCTTCACCATATAAAGTTACCGCGAAAGCTAATGACGGAAAAGGCGTGTACTCATTCTGTATGTGCCCAGGTGGATATGTTGTCAATGCATCAAGTGAAAAAGGGATGCTTGCCACAAATGGTATGAGTAATCATGCCAGAGATTCATTGAATGCAAATTCGGCTATCATTGTGACGATATCACCTGAAGATTATCAGGCAAAAGGACCTCTGGATGGTATAAAATTCCAAAGAGAACTTGAAGAAAAAGCATTTAAGGCAGCGAATGGTTATCTTCCATATCAAAGGTTTGAGGATTTCGAGAATGACCGTCTTACAGAGAGCTTTGGAAAAGTAAAGCCTTGCTGTAAAGGAAAATATGATTTTGGAAATTTGCGTGATGTACTACCGGAATTTATTTCTAAAGATATAATTGAAGGAATGCATCAGTTTGCAAAGTATATAAAAGGATTTGATGATGCTGATACATTGCTTTGCGGTGTGGAAAGCAGAACATCTTCGCCGGTTCGTATAAAAAGAGATGAGGTATCAGGCATATCGAATAAAGAAGGAATTTATCCTGTAGGTGAAGGTGCAGGATATGCAGGTGGTATCATGTCAGCTGCAATGGATGGGCTTAAAACTGTAGAAAGAATCGTGAAAGGTATCAATTATGAAAACTAATCGTGATCTGTCAGGTATTAAGAGAGTTGTTGTTAAAATCGGTTCGTCATCTATTACACATAAGGAGTCGGGAGGAGCTGATCTTATAAGGATAGAAAAGCTTGTAAGAGAACTTTCGGATCTTCGTAATAGGGGATTTGATGTTATCCTTGTTTCATCCGGAGCTATATCTGTGGGCATAAATGCTGCAGGTATCAAAGATCTTTATTATGACGGAAATGGTGATCCTGAGCATCCGGATGAAAAGCTCAGAATCAAGCAGGCAGCAGCTGCTATTGGTCAAGCTCGTCTTATGATGATCTATCAGCGTATTTTTGCTGAGTATAATCAGCTTACAGCGCAGGTTCTCATGACAAAGAGAAACGTAAAGAATAACTTAAACAGATTTAATGTAACAAATACTTTTGAAGAACTCTTAAATCTTGGCGCGATTCCGGTAGTTAATGAAAATGATTCGATCTCTACCTACGAGATTAAATTTGGTGATAATGATACACTTTCGGCAATTGTTGCATCAATAACTAAGGCTGATCTGCTGATATTGCTGTCAGATATTGATGGGCTGTATACCAATGATCCAAGAAAAGATCCGGATGCAGAATTTATACCGTATATAGATAAGCTTACAGACGAGTACGATGATTTTGCAAAGGGATCAACGGGAAGCAGCGTAGGAACGGGCGGAATGGCAACGAAAATACAGGCTGCACATATCGCTACTTCATCTGGTGCAAATATGGTGATAGCCAATGCTAAAAATCTTGATGTTATACATGAAATAATTAATGGTGAAAATGTTGGCACATGGATAAATGCCAATGCAGATAAAGATTTCTACTTGAGTGATTATTTTGAGGATGATTGATATAAAGCAGGTGAAGAAGACACTTAGAAAAGAGGTTCTTGAGCGCAGAGATTCTATTCCGCTTGAAGTGATTTTACAAAAATCAGAAAAAATATATAAAAATCTTTTGAGTGTTAAAGAATTTATCAATGGTAAAAATATCGCTTTTTTTGTCGGATATTCTAAGGAAGTTCAGACAAAGGAAATGATCATAAATGAGCTTAAGAGAGGAAAGTCAATTACTATTCCAAGAGTTGAAAGTAGTGAAAGCATGAGTTTTGTAGAAATTACCTCGTTGGAAAAATTGATTTCTGGTTACAAAGGAATACTTGAACCGGCGAAAGATGCTCCTGTTTGTGAAACAGAACCGGATGTGATCATTCTTCCAGGAACTGTTTTTGATCGTATGGGTGGTAGAATGGGCTATGGCCGTGGGTATTATGACAGATATTTAGCTGGATTAAAAACAAGACCAACTCGTATAGCATTGTGTTTTAGTGAGCAGATAGTAGATCGTGTTCCTATGGATGAAAATGATCTTTCGATGGAAATTATCATTACAGATAAAGAAGTAATAAAAGTTAAGAATTAATGTATTAGTGTTTTATGGAGAAATTGTGTTATGAACGAAGCAGAAACAAAAAGACAGTATGAATTTATGCAGAAAGCCGCTGAAATTCTTAAAAAGAAGGAAGAAGCGAGAGGAAGAAAGTTTTCATACTTTGTGCAGACTTTTGGATGTCAGATGAACGAACGTGACTCGGAAAAACTTGCTGGTATTCTTAAAAAGATAGGATATGAGGAAGCTGAGAAGGAAGAGGAAGCAGATATCGTTCTTTATAATACATGTACTGTCAGAGATAATGCAGATCAGCGTGTTTTTGGAAGACTTGGTGTGCTTAAAGCTATAAAAAAGAAGAATCCTGATCTTATCATTGGTCTTTGCGGATGCATGATGCAGGAGCCTACAGTTATTGAGAAGATTCGTGAAAGTTACAAGCATGTTAACCTTATTTTTGGTACGCATAATCTTTTCAAACTTGCGGAGCTTTTGGTAAGTGTTTATGAATCAGATTCACAGATAATAGATATTTGGAAAGATACAAACGAAATAATTGAAGATCTTCCTGTTGAGCGTAAATTTCCATTTAAGAGCGGCGTAAATATCATGTTTGGCTGTAATAATTTCTGCAGCTATTGCATAGTTCCTTATGTTCGAGGAAGAGAAAGAAGCCGTGAACCAAAAGATATTATAAGAGAAATTGAAAATCTCGTTAAAGATGGAGTAAAAGAAGTCATGCTTCTAGGCCAGAATGTTAATTCATATGGCAAGGGACTTGAGCCTAAGATCACATTTGCAGAACTTCTTGAGGAAGTTGCAAAGATTGATGGACTTGAAAGAATCAGATTTATGTCAAATCATCCTAAAGATCTTTCAGATGATCTTATCAGAGTGATGGCTTCAAATGATAAAGTCTGCAAGCATATGCATCTTGCACTTCAGTCAGGAAGTGACAGACTTCTTGAAAAAATGAACAGGCATTATACAAAAGAAAAGTATCTTGAACTTGTAAAGAAGATGCGTACTGCAATGCCTGATATAGCAATTACAACTGATATCATTGTAGGTTTCCCTGGTGAAACAAAGGAAGACATAGATGAAACGATAGATATCGTTAAGAAGGCCGCATTTGATGGTGCATTTACGTTTATTTACTCTAAACGTACAGGTACTCCGGCGGCATCAATGCCTGATCAATGTTCGGAAGAGTTTATCAAAGAACAGTTCGACAGAGTTCTTGAAACAGTTCAGGAAACCTCAAAAGAGCAGGCAAAGAGATTTGAAGGCAGAACAGTCAAGGTTCTTGTCGAAGCACAGAATGACAAGGACCCATCAATGGTAACAGGACGTATGAGCCAGAATCATACAGTTCATTTTAAGGGCAGCAGTGATCTTATCGGAAGCATTGTTGATGTGCATCTTGATGAGTGCTGCGGATTCTATTTCATGGGAACACAGGTATAAAAATGACACTTCACGGGAAAGAAATTGATAGAAGCAAGCTTTCGCCAATGATGCTGCATTATCTGGAGACAAAAGATAATTATCCGGATTGTATTTTGTTTTATCGCCTTGGCGATTTTTATGAAATGTTTTTTGATGATGCAGAGCTTGTCTCAAAGGAGCTTGAGATAACTCTTACTGGTAAAAACTGTGGTTTGGATGAAAGGGCACCGATGTGTGGTGTTCCTTTCCATGCAGTTGATACTTATCTGGATAGACTTGTCAGTAAGGGATTTAAGGTTGCAATATGTGAGCAGCTTGAAGATCCGAAACTTGCAAAAGGAATTGTAAAAAGAGATGTTATAAGGGTCGTTACGCCGGGTACAAATATGAATATGCAGGCTCTTGACGAAGGGAAAAACAATTTCCTTGTCTGCATTGTATATTTTGCAGATACATTTGGTGTATCCGCGTGTGATGTTACAACAGGTGATTTCTTCGTAACGGAAGTCCCGAGTATACGACAGCTTAAAGATGAGCTTGCTAAATTTATGCCGCGAGAAATTATTTCAAATGAAGCATTTTTCATGAGCGGATACGATATTGATGATATGAGAAATCGCCTCAATATTTCTGTAAGCGGTCTTGAAGAGAGATATTTCACGGATGATAATGCTATACCTGAGATCAAAAATCAATTTAATGTTGAAACGCTAGAAGGTCTCGGGCTTGCTGACTTTGAGATAGGCTGCCATTCTGCAGGGGCACTTTTGATATATCTAAAAGAAACTCAGAAGACGGATCTAAGCAATATTACACATATCGTTCCTTATAGTTCTGCTAATTATATGGTTATCGACGCATCTACAAGGAGAAACCTTGAGCTGACTGAAACTATGCGTGAAAAGCAGAAGAGAGGAAGCCTTCTTTGGGTGTTGGACCACACAAGGACTGCAATGGGAGCCAGGCAGCTTAGAAACATCATAGAGCAGCCGTTGATTGATGAAAAAGAGATCAACAGGCGACTTGATGCAATCGAAGAACTGATTGAAAGAGTGATGGATCGTGATGAGTTGAGAGAATATCTTAATGCAGTATATGATCTTGAACGTCTTTTGGGTAAAGTAACATATGGCTCAGCTAATCCAAGAGATCTTGTTGCACTTAAGACATCACTTGCCATGATGCAGCCAATTAAAGGTGTGATTTCTGATTTCAAGTCTGATCTTTTACAGGAGTTAAATAATTCAATCGACGGTCTGCAGGATATCTATGGACTCATAGAAAGTTCAATAATAGATGATCCTCCGCTTGCCATGAAAGAAGGCGGAATAATCAAAGCAGGCTATAATGCTACTGTTGATGAATTGAGGAATGCTCAGGTAAATGGAAAACAATGGCTGGCTGAACTCGAAGAGAGAGAACGTGAAAAGACAGGTATTCGTAATCTTAAGATTAAGTTTAATAAAGTCTTTGGTTATGCAATCGAAGTTACAAATTCATTTCTTTCACAGGTTCCGGAGCATTATATTCGTAAGCAGACGCTTGCGGGCGGTGAGAGATTTATTACCGACGAGCTTAAAAAGATGGAAGACACCATACTTAATGCAGAAGAGAAGCTTACTGCATTGGAGTACGAAATTTTTTCAGATGTCAGAAATACGATTTCAGAAAATATTTCCAGAATATTGGATACAGCTAAGGCTGTGTCTATGGTTGACTGCTTACAATCTCTTTCGTACACTGCAGATCATAATGGCTATGTGAGACCAAAGATCAATACGAAAGGCGTCCTTAATATAAAAAATGGACGTCATCCGGTTGTGGAACAGATGACAAATTCGAATTCGTTTGTTCCAAATGATTGTTTTCTTGATCAAAAGAAAAATCTGATTTCGATCATTACAGGACCAAATATGGCTGGTAAATCGACTTATATGCGTCAATGTGCATTGATCGTTTTGATGGCATCGATTGGCTCTTTTGTTCCGGCGGATTCTGCGGACATATGTATAACAGACAGGATTTTTACACGAGTGGGAGCTTCGGATGATCTTGCTTCAGGTCAGTCTACATTTATGGTAGAAATGGCAGAAGTCGCTAATATTCTTAGAAGTGCTACATCAAGTTCTCTGTTGATACTTGATGAGATTGGCAGAGGAACGTCTACATATGACGGTCTTTCTATTGCTTGGTCTGTAGTTGAGTATATTGCTAATACCAAGGTCCTTGGGGCAAAGACACTTTTTGCAACGCATTATCACGAGCTTACAGAGCTTGAAGGTAAAATACCGTGTGTAAATAATTATTGCTTCTCTGTAAAAGAGAATGGTGATGATGTAGTATTTTTGCGAAAGATTGTTAAAGGTGGAGCGGACAAGTCGTATGGTATCCATGTTGCAAGATTGGCTGGAGTACCGGCACCGGTAATAGATAGAGCAGGAGAACTGCTTTTTGAACTTTCTGATAATGATATTACCGCGAAAGTAAGACAGATTGAAACAGGAAATGGTAAGAAGTCTTCAAGAATGGATATGGTCGATCTTAACCAAATGTCATTTTTTGATACCGTTACCGATGATGATATATTAAAAGAATTAAGTGAGGTGGATCTTGCGCATATGACTCCTATGGATGCGCTTAATACACTTTATAAGCTTCAGAATGAACTCAATAATCGTTGGAAGAATAAATGATTACTTGACTGAAGTGATGATGGGAGAATAGTCAGAAAAGGAGGATGAAATTGAACGAGATAAAAGTTCTTGATACAAAAACGATAGATAAGATCGCTGCGGGAGAAGTAGTTGAAAGACCGGCTTCGGTTGTAAAAGAATTAGTCGAAAATGCCGTTGATGCTGGTGCAACTGCTATTTCAGTTGAAATTAAGAATGGAGGTTCGGATTTCATCCGCATTACTGATAATGGCAGCGGGATACCGCCAATGCAGGTGCGTACAGCATTTCTTCCGCATGCTACCAGTAAGCTTAGACAGATTGAGGATTTACAGTCGATAGGAAGTCTTGGATTTAGAGGTGAGGCGCTTCCAAGTATTGCATCTGTTTCACAGGTAGAGATGCTCACCAAAACAGCGGATTCCCTTATAGGTTCACGTTATGTGATAGAGGGAGGAACTGAAGTATCCTTTGATGAAGTCGGAGTACCTGATGGAACTACGTTTATAATCAGAAATCTTTTTTACAACACGCCAGCGAGAAAGAAGTTCTTAAAAACTGCCATGACTGAAGCTGGCTATGTTACTGAGTTGGTTGAAGAAATGGCGCTTAGTCGTCCCGATATTGCTTTCAAGTATACAGTCAATGGCAGCAATAAGCTGGTAACGAGCGGAAATGGAAATCTTAAAGAGGTCATATACAGAATTTACGGCAGAGAAATCAGTGATGCTCTTCTTGAAATTGAGAAAGAAGAGGATGGAATGACTATCCATGGGTATATAGCAAAGCCAATAATTGCAAGGTCCAGCCGTGGTATGGAAAACTATTTCGTAAATGGCAGATACGTTAAAGATAAGATAGTGTCAAAATCTATTGAAGACGCATATACCGGATTCCTTATGATGCATAAGTTCCCATTTACGGTACTGAATATCATGGTTCCGCCAGAGCTCTTGGATGTGAATGTTCATCCAAGGAAAATGGAAATAAAATTTGGAAATAGTGAAACTGTTTATGACTTTATAAGAAGTGTAGTCAGAGAAAAGCTTTCAGGAAAAGAATTTATAAATTCATTTACCTTTGGCCGCGAGCCGTCTTATGAAAAGGCAACGCCGTCGATGCCTAAAAATGCACCGGAACCTTTTGAAAAAAGGCGAATAGAAGAATTTAACCATACATATGCACATCCTCAAACTACCACACAGGCTGTCTTAACTGCAGCTAAAGAGACGGTTGCGGCAGTATCAGGAAATGCTTCTGTTCCAGGCGCTGGAATAACTTCTGAAAATGAAGAACCTAAAGAAGTGCAACCTTTTATTCAGAAAGCCGAAAGCATTCAGCAGTCTGATATTAAAAGTGAGGATAATGCTGCAAAAAAAGATATTTCAGAGAACATACCTGAGATAAAAAATGATGCACTGTTTCGTGAGAAGCCAACCCAGTTGGATCTTTTCGAAGAAAAAATCCTTACAAAAACTGCAGCTCAGGAATTTAAGATAGTTGGACAGGTTTTTGATACATATTGGATAATCGAGTATCATAATAAAATGCTCATAATTGATCAGCATGCTGCCCATGAAAAGGTTATGTTTGAGCATTTCATGGAAAAATTTGAAAATCGTGAGGTAACAAAGCAGATTTGTTCGCCCCCCGTGATTGTTAAAATTGATGGCGCACATCAGGCAATTTTAAATCAGTTCATGGACAAATTTGCAGAAATGGGTTTTGAGATAGAAGCATTTGGCGGAAATGATTATGCAATCAGGGCAGTTCCGGAAGATCTGATGGGGTTGACAGAACAGGATGTTTTCATATCGTTTTTGGATGAACTTTCTGAAGGAACACAGCTCAACAGGATAAATGTAATTTACTATCGAATAGCCACGATGGCTTGTAAAGCTGCAGTGAAAGGGAATATGCGCCTTTCTGTAAAAGAAGCTGAAGCACTGATATCAGACCTTCTTGAACTTAAAGATCCATATAACTGTCCACATGGCAGACCGACGATCATACAGATGTCAAAAAGTGAATTGGAAGGTAAGTTTAAGAGATGAAGAAGAAACTTGTTGTATTAGCCGGGCCTACGGCGGTTGGAAAAACAGAGCTGTCAATTCAACTTGCTAAAACAGTGTGTGGTGAGATTATTTCGGCAGATTCTATGCAGGTATATAAGCATCTGGATATTGGTTCGGCAAAAATAATGCCTGATGAAATGCAGGGAGTTACGCATTATTTGGTTGATTGTCTGGAACCTGATGTTAATTTTAATGTATCAATGTTTCAGAATATGACAAAAAATGCCATGGGAGAGATTTATTCCAGAAATCATATTCCTATAATAGTCGGAGGTACAGGCTTTTACACGCAGTCAGTCATTTATGACATTGATTTTGGTAAAAATGAGGTTGACCCGCAGATAAGAGCAGCAATCGATGCAGAAGCAGCACAAAAGGGTGCTGCATATATGCACGAGAAGTTAAAAAAAGTAGATCTGGAATCAGCAGAAAGTATTCCTGCGGCAAATGTTAAACGTGTGTGCAGAGCTTTGGAATATTATGAAAGTACCGGAAAGAAGATTTCAGATCATAATAAGGAGGAGCGTCAGAAAAGCTCTCCTTATGATTGTAACTATTTTGTATTAAATCTGCCGAGAGAAATTCTTTATCAAAGAATCGAAGACAGAGTAGATAGAATGATGGAGATGGGACTTCTTGATGAGGTAAAAAAATGTCTTGCTATAGGATGTACTCGAGATATGAACTCAATGCAGGGGCTAGGCTATAAGCAGCTTATACGATATATATATGGTGAATGCAGCCTTGATCAGGCCATAGAAGACATAAAGAAAGAGACCAGACATTTTGCAAAGCGTCAGCTTACATGGTTCAGACGTGAAAGAGATGTTATATGGATAAATAAAAATGAATTTTCCTCAAATTCAGAAATTGTGGAATTTATGGAAGGAATTATAAGAAATGGAAATAAGTAATCAGTACAAAGAAATGGGAATCAGCTCTAAAGTATATGAGTTTGGAGCAAAAATCTGTGAAGAATTAAAGGAACGCTTTGCGGCTATCGATGATACAGCTGAGTATAATCAGCTTCGTGTTGTAAATGCAATGCATAAAAATAATGTGAGCGAAGCTTGTCTGCTTGGTACAACTGGATATGGTTATAATGATATTGGCAGAGACACGCTTGAGAAAGTCTATGCTGACCTTTTTGGAACAGAGGATGCACTTGTCAGACCACAGATCACATGTGGAACACATGCACTTGCGCTTGCACTGTTTTCTAATCTCAGACCGGGGGATGAACTTCTTTCGGCAGCAGGAAAACCTTATGATACGCTTGAAGAGGTTATAGGTATCCGTCCATCACAGGGATCTCTTGCTGAATATGGTATCACATATGCTCAGGCAGATCTTACATCTGATGGTGAATTTGACTTTGAGGCTATACGTTCAAAAATCAATGATAGAACAAAGCTTGTAACGATACAGAGATCTAAAGGATACCAGACAAGAAGAACTCTTTCTGTAAGCCAGATTGGCGAAGCTATTAAGTTTATTAAAAGTATTAAACCTGATCTGAAGGTGATGGTAGATAACTGTTATGGTGAATTTGTTGAGAGAATCGAGCCTACAAATGTTGGCGCTGATATGATCGTTGGTTCTCTTATAAAAAATCCGGGAGGCGGACTTGCACCTATAGGCGGATACATTGCAGGTAAGAAAGAATGTGTTGAAAATGCTGCACATAGACTTACATCACCTGGATTGGGAAAAGAAGTTGGTGCATCATTGGGAATACTGCCGCAGTTTTATCAGGGTCTGTTTCTTGCTCCGACTGTAACTGCTTCAGCGCTTAAGGGAGCAATATTTGCGGCAAATATTTATGAAAGACTTGGATTTAGCTGTATACCGAATGCCACAGAGGACAGACACGACATCATTCAGGCAATAACATTTGGTAAAGAAGAAGGTGTTATTGCTTTCTGTAAGGGAATTCAGGCTGCATCACCGGTTGACAGTTTTGCAACACCTGAACCATGGCCAATGCCTGGATACGACAGCAATGTTATCATGGCTGCAGGTAATTTTGTTTCCGGCTCATCAATCGAGCTTTCAGCAGATGGACCGATAAAGCCGCCTTATGCGGTATATTTTCAGGGCGGACTTACATGGGCACATGCAAAGTATGGAATTTTAAACACTTTGCAGTATCTTGTAAATGACGGTGTTGTTTCAGAAGATAATTTATGCTAATATATTGTGGGGTTCTTGGGAGAAATTGAAAATGGGTAAAGCAAAAAACAATCTGATGTTTATACTATTTCTCATGATTGGAATAGTAGTTGGTAGTTTGATCGGTAATGTCTTAGGACAGGTGGAAACATTATCATGGCTCAGGTATGGACTTGATTTTGGTATGCCGAGTCCGTGGCAGTTAAATCTTGGAGTTATGACACTTACCTTCGGATTTACAATTAACTTTACGGTGGCTAGTATCATTGGTGTTGCAATTGCTCTATTTGTTTTTAAGAAGATCATCTGATCCGGGGTTCTTGTGGATCGGAGTAAAATGGAATCTTTGACAGTTAAGGAACTTCCGCCGTCAGAAAGACCATATGAGAAATGTATGAAATATGGTGTAGATAAGCTGAGTGATGCAGAATTGCTTGCTGTTATTTTGCGCACAGGGACAAAAGGAATCAGTTCCTTAGCTCTTGCGCAGACGGTACTTAGAAGATGTCGAAAACAGTCGATTTCCGGATTGTATGACATGGAGATTGATGAGTTGAAGGAAATCAGCGGCATTGGGGCAGTTAAAGCCTTACAGATCAAGTGCCTTACCGAGTTTTCAAAACGTCTTTGGCGTGAAAAAAATGCTTCAAAAAATTTTTTTAGAAGCGCTAATGACATTGCGAATTATTACATGGAACATATGCGCCATCTTGATCATGAAGAAGTTATTGTCATGATGCTTGATAACAAATGTGCATTTACAGGGGATTTCCGGCTGTCCTCGGGCAGTGTCAATGCCTCTGTAGTTTCTGTACGGGATGTGTTTATGCGTGCGGCCAGACATGGTGCAGTACAGATAGTCCTTGTACATAATCATCCTAGTGGTGATCCGTCGCCAAGCGAGGATGATATATTGGTTTCACAGAAGATAAGCGACGCAGGAAGTCTGCTTGAAATAAGGCTTTCTGATTCTATCGTGATTGGCGACGGAAATTATATCAGCCTTAGAAGTAAAGGACTGATAAAAACGTAATTGAGACAGAAGAATGGAGACTAAAATGCAGACAAGTGCATTCGGTATTGATTTAGGAACCGGTAATATCAAGATCTACAACAATATGGATGGTTCTATCCTCGATCAGAAGAACATGATCGCAGTTCAGAACAAGACAACTCTTTTTGCGTATGGCGATGAAGCTTTTGATATGTATGAGAAAGCACCTTCAAATATACGTATATCATATCCTCTTACATATGGTGTAATTGCTGATATAAAGGATATGCAGGAAGTTCTTAAGTGTTTTATTACGGAAATCACTTCCAAGCAGAAGTATGCTGGGGCTGATTTCTATATCTCTGTACCAAAAGATATTACAGAGGTTGAAAAACGTGCGTTTTATGATTTGGTTAAGGATTCAAATGTTAAGGCTAAAAAGATTATGATCGTTGATAAAGCGATTGCTGACGGACTTGGACTTGACATAGATGTTAAGACATCTCAGGGTGTCATGGTGGTAGACGTAGGTTTTGATACAGCTGAGATTTCAATTCTTTCTCTTGGCGGAATTGTTCTTTCTAAGCTTATCAAAATTGGTGGACGTAAGTTTGATAGCGCAATTCAGGCAGCAGTTCGTAAGGAATTCAATCTTGTTATTGGTGGAAAAACTGCTGAGAAGGTTAAGATCGCTGCTTCAACAGGAAAAGACTCCGATGAGGCTTCGGTAGTTTATGGAAGAGATATTGTTACAGGTCTTCCTGTTGAACGTGCTATTCCAACAGAGCTTATTGATTCTGCTCTTAATGAAAATATCGCAAGTATAGTTGAGAATATTAAAGTTATACTTGAGCGTACACCACCTGAGCTTGCGGCTGATATTTATCGTCATGGAATTTATCTTACAGGAGGATCTGCACATCTTAAGAATCTTGATGTCCTTATTAATAAGGGAACAAACCTTAAGGTGAACCTTGCTGAAAATTCACAGGAAAGTGTTGCAAATGGTCTTGCACGCATAATCCAGGATGATAATTTTAAATCACTTGCATATTCAATTGAAGGAATGTCTGCAAAGGGTTCAGGCATTAAGTAAGAGGTACAATGGCGAGATTACACTTAAAACGTAAAAAATTCGAGATTCCGGATCGATACGTTCTCTTGATACTTTCAGGAGTTTGTGTTCTGCTTATGCTCATTACGTATTTTACAAATGTAATCTCCAGACCTTTATCAACCTTTGCATCATATGTAGTGGTGCCGTTTGAAAATGGTTTGAATAAGGTTGGGAGTGCATTTGAAACACGAATTTCCGAATTGCAGAGTCTAAAGGATGTTGTAAGTCAAAATGAGGCTTTGCAGGAACAGGTCGATCAGTTGAAGATTGAGAATAATCAGCTTGCTGAAGATCGATATGAGCTTTCTGAACTTAGAAGTTTATACGGGCTTAGCGACCAGTTTTCTGAATATGAAACTGTGGGAGCACGAGTTATTGGTAAAGATCCGGGAAATTGGTTTTCAGTATTTCTTATTGACAAAGGGACTGATGATGGACTTGCTGTTGACATGAATGTTATTTCTGGAAGCGGACTTGTTGGAATTATTACAGAAGTTGGTCCAAATTGGGCTACAGTAAGAAGTTGTATAGATGATGCAAGTAATGTTTCCGGTATGGTTCTGTCTTCATCAGATACACTTATGGTTAATGGAAGTTTAAAATTAATGGAGAGCGGTGAAATAAGTTTTTCGCAGCTTTCGGATGAAAGTGATAAGGTTGGTGTTGGTGATGAAATTGTTACATCAAACATTTCAAACAAATACCTTCCGGGCCTGACAATAGGATATATAAGCTCTATTGATACAGATGCAAATAATCTTACAAAGTCAGGAACACTTACACCAGCAGTTGATTTCAGACATATAAATATAGTTCTGGTCATTAAAAATCTTAAACAGACTAAATGATCATGTAGGTTAATAAATTGAGACGAAAAATTATTGAATTTTTATTGGTTCTTGCCTGTTATATCCTGCAATGTACATTTTTTAAAGCTATTAGTCTAGGAGGAATCGTACCAAATCTCATAGTCATGCTTACTGCTGCGTTCGGCTTTATGCATGGACAAAAGGAAGGCATGTACGTGGGGATGGTAGGAGGACTCCTGATTGATATAATGTTTGGAAATGGTCTGATTGGACTTAATGCGTTAATTTACATTTTTGTAGGTTATACAAATGGACTATTCAGCAGGATATTTTTTCCGGAGGATATTAAATTACCGGTCTTTCTTATAATGATTAGTGATTTTCTGTATGGCTTTGCATATTATGTATTAACGTTTTTGCTTCGCTCCAGACTTGATTTTGGCTTTTATCTTATGAAAGTGATAATTCCTGAAATTGTGTATACGGCAGTAGTTACTTTAATTTTGTACAAACCTGTTTTAGCAATCGAAACATGGTTGGAAGAACGGGAAGATATGGAGAACTGAAAGACATATGCTTGAAGACATTAAAGATAAATTAGTCAGTATATTCACATCACGAATTTTTATTCTTTGTGCGGTCATTACAGCGATGTTTTGCGTTTTAACATACCGCCTTTTTTATCTTCAAATCATAAATGGTGAGTCTTATCTTGATAATTTTACCCTTAGAATTGAGAGACAGAAAACAATAAAGAGCACCCGTGGCAAGATATATGACCGTAATGGTAATGTACTTGCTTCGGATCAGCTTACATATTCGGTAACTATCAAGGATAATTATGATAGTGATGATGACTATAATAAAAAATTAAATGAGACAATAGAAAACCTTATAAAAATTGTAGAAAAAAATGGTGATAAGACCGATAGTGATTTTGACATAATCGTTGATGCTGATGGTAATTTTTCCTATACAGTAGAGGGAACTCAGCTTCAAAGATTCTTGGCTGATATATATGGACATACATCGATAGATGATCTTGCTTATAAAGAATCTACAGCGACACCGCAGGATGTTGTTGATTATCTGTGTAGTGCTAAAAAATTTGGAATTGGCAAGTATACTGAATCAACTGATGGAAAATATAAATTTAGTGCCGAAGAGGGATATTCTAATTCGGAACTTTTAAAGATCGTTATAGTTCGATATAATCTTAGCCTTAATAACTTTCAGAAGTACATTGCAACTACAGTTGCCACAAATGTGAGTGATAAAACTGTGGCGGAGATCATGGAAAAGAAAGATGAACTTCAGGGTGTTGATATAGCTGAGGAGACTATAAGAACGTATATAGATGATCCTAGTTTTTCGCATATTTTAGGATATACAGGAAAAATTTCTGAAGCTGAGCTTGCAAAGTTCAATGCAGAATCTGCCAGCGGCAATTCTGCACCATATGAATTGAATGATATGGTTGGTAAGGCTGGAATTGAGCAGTACATGGAGAAAGAGCTTCAGGGTACAAAAGGTACTCAGTCTATCTTTGTAGATAACCTTGGGCGAGTTACGGAAACAGGAGAAAAAACCGATCCAATTGCTGGAAATGACTTGTATCTTACGATTGATTCTGATCTGCAGAAGGCTATTTATCAGATATTGGAGCAGAAGATCGCAGGTATAGTTCTTTCTAAGATCAGGGATGTAAAAAAATATGAGTCAACAGGCAGTGCGTCAGATATCATAATTCCGATTTCGGATGTTTATTTTGCCTTGTTTGATAATGGCTTTATAAGTATTCCTGAGCTTGAAGACCCTAATGCGGGAGAATACGAGAAGCAGGTTTATGCAGCATTTAAGAACAGACAGTCAAACGTTATAGCTGCATTGGAAAATGAGCTTACTTCTGCAAATACTCCTTATGAAAACTTAACGGAAGAAATGCAGGTTTATGAAACTTATGCAGTAACAATGCTTCAGTCGGCAAACAAAAGTGTGTTTGACAGTTCAAAGCTTGATGCAGAAAATGAAGTGTATAAGAACTGGAAGCAAGGTAAAGTTTCGATTTCTGAGTATCTTAGGGAAGCTATTGCACAAGGCTGGATAGACAGTACAAAACTGAATGTAAGTGAAAAATATCTTGATTCAGAAGAAATTTTTAATGCCTTGGTTAAATATATTGATGAGCAGCTTTATTCTGATACGTCTTTTTCAAAGAAGATATATAAGTATATGATATTAGATGATACTATAAGTGGTTATCAGATATGCCATATCATGTATGAACAGGGTAAACTTAAGGATACAGATGGAAGGCTGGAAAGTCTTGATAAAGGCGAGATAAGTGCATATAGTTTTATCCTTAACAGAATACGTTCGCTTGAGATAACACCTGCAGATTTGGCGCTGGATCCATGTTCAGGATCAGTTGTGGTTACAGATGTAAATACGGGAGAAGTATTAGCACTTGTTTCGTATCCAAGTTATGATAACTCGAAGCTTGCAAATACAATAGATGCAAATTATTATAATTCTTTAACAAATGATAAATCACTTCCTCTATATAACTATGCAACACAGCAGGAAACGGCACCTGGTTCTACATTTAAGCCATTGTCTTCTGTGGCGGGACTTGAGGAAGGAGTTATAAGACCTGGTGAAACCATTAATTGTGTAGGTGTATTCGATAAGATAGCATTATCACCAAAATGTTGGATATATCCGCATGGTACGCATGGTCCACTAGATGTAACAGGCGCTATCCAGAATTCTTGTAACTACTTTTTCTATGAAGTTGGTTATAGACTTTCTTCAATGGGAGGAAAGTATGATAGTGATTCTGGATTGGCTATTATAAAAAAATATGCTGAGATGTTTGGACTCTCAGATAAATCAGGTATTGAGATTACAGAATCTGAGCCGCATATATCTGATAAGGATGCTGTCCGTTCTGCAATCGGTCAGGGTAATCATGCTTATACTACAGTTGGTCTTTCACGCTATGTAACTACGGTTGCCAATGAAGGAACATGCTATAATCTTACTTTATTGGATAAACTTACTGATTCAGATGGAAATCTTTTGAAGGACTTTTCTGCAAGTGTAAGAAATAATTTAGATGTTTCGTCTACTACATGGGACAATGTGCACGAAGGTATGAGAAAAGTGGTAACTGACCACGTTGAAGCATTTGCGAATTTCCCGATGACAGCAGCAGGTAAGACGGGTACAGCTCAGCAGATCACGACAAGACCTAACCATGCTCTTTTCATTGGTTTTGCTCCATATGAAAATCCTGAAATTTCAATCGCTACACGAATTGCTTATGGTTACAATTCAACATATGCAGCAGAGGTTTCTAGAGACGTCTTTAAGTATTACTTCAAACTTGCTGATAAAGATGACATCATTACAGGAGCAGCAGTTCTTCCTGATAGCGCTGGTGTTAGCGATTAATGATAGATTCTGGGTTGTAAGCTGCTTGTAGCTTACAACCTATAGAATCAGAATGGAGGTATTAATGCCAAGAAAATATCATTTAAGAAATTTTGATTTTCTTTTGGTAATTTTTTCAACCATTATTTCTATATATGGAATTTTTATAATAGGAAGTGCACGTACTTCGTTTCAGCCAAGGCAGATGATAGGCTTAGGTATTGGACTTGTCGTGATGTTCGGCATTGCTTTGATAGATTATCAGACGATACTTAATTTTTATTGGATTTTTTATATTCTTAATATAATATTACTAATGTCTGTTAAACTTTTTGGTATTAAAGTTAATAATGCCACGCGTTGGGTTTCTATAGCTGGAATTCAGTTTCAACCTTCGGAAACGGCAAAGTTTTTATTGATTTTATTTTTTGCAAAGCTTATTATGAAATACAGAGATAAAATAAATAGACCAATAGTTCTGTTTATTTTATCGGTATTGTTTCTGATTCCTTGGCATCTTGTACAAAGTGAACCAGATCTTTCAACGAGTATTGTTCTTTTGCTTATATTTGCAAGTCTTATATTCATAGGTGGTTTAAGTTGGAAAATTGTTTTAGGCTTTTTTTCTGTAGCAATTCCTGTAACAGTAATAGGACTTATGCTTGCTTTGCAGCCTAATCAGCAGATCATCAAAGGATATCAGCAGACAAGAATTTTGGCCTGGTTAAATCCTGAGAAATATTCTAATCAGGAAGGTTACCAGCAGCAGAACTCTATTATAGCTATTGGTTCAGGACAGCTTGTCGGCAAGGGATATAAGAATAATGAGGTTGCATCTGTAAAAAATGCAAATTTTATTTCAGAACCGCAGACAGACTTTATCTTTGCCATTGTAGGTGAAGAGCTTGGATTTGTAGGTTCTATGGCTGTCATTATATTAATATTTTTTATTGTAGTAAGGATAATTTTAATTGGTTTGACGGCAGATGAGCTATCAGGCACACTTTTATGTGCCGGTGTGGCCGCACACATCGGCTTTCAGACATTTATGAATATTGCGGTTACAACAGGACTTATGCCAAATACTGGACTTCCGCTTCCATTTGTAAGCTATGGAATGACTTCGCTTATAAGTCTGTTTATGGAGATTGGAGTAGTACTTAATGTCGGTCTTCAGAGAATTAGAGATAATTATGGCAGATATTAATCTGTTGTTATTATAAATTAAGAAACAACCCAAAATGGAGGTAACTATAGATGAATATAGGACTTGTCGCACATGACGCAAAAAAGAAGCTAATGCAGAACTTCTGCATAGCGTACCGTGCAATCCTTCAGAAAAATGAGCTTTTTGCAACAGGTACAACAGGTAGACTTATAGAGGAAGTAACAAGCCTTACAGTTCATAAATTCCTTGCAGGGCATCTCGGTGGAGAACAGCAGTTGGGCTCTCAGATTGAGCATAATCAGATTGATTTAGTCATTTTCCTTCGTGATCCACTTTCACCTAAGAAGATGGAGCCTGATGTGAATAATATTATGAGATTATGTGATGTTCACAATATTCCGATCGCTACAAATCTGGCTACTGCGGAGCTTTTAATTAAATCTCTTGATAGAGGAGACTTAGAGTGGCGTGAAATGTACAAGTAAAATAAGACTTACTTCTGCAATATGCGCTGTATCCGTTTTATTAAGTGGATGTGCAGGTAAGTCATATTCGTATGCTTTTGATATTGATAATTCAAAAAGTGCGTTTAGTTTTGAAACTTCCGATAAAAATGATATTGTTAAGTCATTTGCTTCAAATTTCGCAGTGGTCAGTGGTGATGTAATATCAGGCGATGAAGTTTCAACAGGTGCAGATTCATACGCATCTGCGATATTGGTTAATGCGGATACGAATGAAGTTCTTTTTTCAAAAAATGCTAATGCAAAGCTTTATCCGGCCAGCATGACAAAGGTTATGACAGCTATCGTTGCTGTTGAGAACGGTAATATGGATCAGGTATTAACTGCAGATGAAGAATGCGTGATGACAGAGCCTGATGTTCAAAAGATAGGACTGAAGAGTGGAGATAAGATGACACTCGATCAGGCGTTACATTTTTTGCTTATTTATTCTGCAAATGATGTTGCAGTCATGATTGCTAAAAATATTGGCGGAACTACAGATGAATTCATTAATATGATGAATAAAAAGGCTGTTGAGTTGGGAGCAACAAATACAAATTTTGTTAATCCAAATGGTTTACATGACGAAAATCATTATACAAGTTGTTATGATATGTACCTTATGTTTAATGAGGCAATTAAGAGTGATATTATAACTCAGATAATCAATCAGCAGACATATTCGACAGAGTATACACATGGAGATGGAAGCACAGCATCTTTTTCATGTACAAATACAAACCGTTTTCTTAAGGGACTTATCTATGCTCCGACAAATATTACGGTGATTGGAGGAAAGACGGGTACTACACTTGCTGCAGGTGCATGTCTTGTAATGTTGTCAAAGGATAGTAAGGGAAGTTCCTACATATCTTGTGTCATGAAAGGAAATAATATTGATGCAACATATGGGAAAACTAATAAAATGTTAGAATTGATTCATTAATTTTGTTGTGATTTGTATAATTTGACAACAAAGGTTGTGCTCCTACTCTTATTATTGTATAATATAGCTATATTCAAGAACGGATTCAATCCGGACTATTTTGTATATAGTGAAGGAGGACGAGCACATGATACAGTTAATTGTAGGGGAAAAGGGCAAAGGAAAAACAAAGATTCTGCTTGATCGCGTTAACGAGGCTGCAAAGAATGCTAAGGGCAATATAAGCTTTGTGGATAAAGATTTATCACACATGTATGACCTTAAAAATTCTATACGTCTTGTTAACGTTAGTGATTATAGCGTCTCTGATGCTGATGAATTTGTTGGTTTTGTCAGTGGTATAATTTCTGCAGATCATGATCTTGAAGAACTCTTCATTGATCGATTCCTTAAAGTTTCGTCTCAGGATTCGGTCAGCAATTCGCTTGATTCCCTCCGAAAGCTTGATACAATAAGTTCAAAGTTTAATGTAAAGATCACTGTAAGTTTGTCTGGAAACAAAGATGAGCTCTCAGGAGATTTACAGGATAAGGTCGTTGTTGAGCTATAATGACGATCATACTTTAAGATTGATTATTGATAACAGGCTGCCAGTTAACTGGCAGCCTGTTTGCATGCGTATGAGACTATTATGAGAAAAGAAAAAAGTAGAAGACAAGGTCCAAGAAATAAGGATCAAGAAAGAGTACGAAGAAGACGTAGGAAACGATCAACTCCAACACACAAAAAAATAACTAAAATGCCTCGCGCCGGTATTCTTAACTTGAATATTGGAGCTGTCATTTTTTTGGTAATAGCCATCTATATAGTACTTATACTTATTTCATATTTACGTTCAAGTCATATTTCAGGATACGAAGTAAAGCTTGGCTCACTTGCGCTTGATACGACTACCAGGGCTGTTGCTCTTCGTACTGAATCCGTTGCTAAAGTCAGAGAGCCCGGATATATTAATTACTACGCTCGTGAAGGGGAGAGAACGGCAGTAGGCGATCTGGTTTATACGGTTGATGAGACAGGGCAGCTTTCTGATCAGATTCTTGAAAGTCAGACAGTAAGTTCTAACCTTAAAGAATCAGATCTTGCGTCGCTTAAAACTGATATTCAGAACTTTAAGACAGCATATCTTCCGAAAAACTTTAAGAGTGTTTATGATTTTAAGTTTGATATAGAAGGTACAGCTGAGCAGATTTCAAATGAGAATATAATGTCTATACTGAATAGTGTTTCAGGTAATACAGTTGGCTCTGCGGTAGATATGGGTTATGCAGCGCAGAGCGGTATAGTTGTTTATGAAACTGATGGTCTTGAAAATTTGAATGCTAATGAGATCACTGCGGATATATTTGATGAAGACGCACATAAGGCTATAAAATTATCAAATGGTGATCTTGTTTCGGTAAGTGATAATGCTTATAGAGTTACAACGGCAGAAGATTGGAGTATAGTAGTTCCGTGGGAAGAAGATTGGGCAGAAAGTATAGAAGAAGGTGAATATATACAGGTATGCTTCCTTAAAGATGGCAACGTGCTTTGGGGGCTTACGTCTCTGCTTAATAATTCAGATGGAAAATATTTACAGATAAGCTTTACGAACTCTATGATAACTTATGCGTCAGAGAGGTATTTGGATGTGGAACTTATGACAGATGAAAAGAAGGGACTTAAGATACCTAATTCATCAATCGTAAAGAAAGATTTTTACCTTGTTCCGGAGGATTATCTCACGCAAGGCGGAGACTCGGGTAATTCAGGCTTTATGAGAAAAGCATATCTTGAGAATGGTACTGAGAGTACGGAGTTTGTCGCAACAGAATTGTATGATCTTGTTGATGGCTTCTATTATGTAGATACAGAGTCGTTCCATGCAGGTGATGTGCTTGTAAAACCTGACTCGAATGAGACATATACTTTGAGCAATAAAGATACTTTGACTGGTGTATATAATATGAACAGCGGATATGCTGATTTCAGAAAAGTTCAAATACTGTATTCTAATAAGGAATACTCAATAGTTCAGTCGGGTACACAGTATGGACTAAATGTTTATGATCATATTGTCTTAAATGGTGATAATATTTCTGATAAGGACTTTATGTTCCAGTAAGATCTGTGAAGACCTTGTATAGTATTGCATTTCTATTGACAGATTATGATGGAGGCTTAACAGTATGAGTTTTATTGTTGATAATCTTAAGGAAGTTAATGAAAAAATAGCTCAGGCATGCGAACGATCAGGGAGAAATAGAGACGAAGTGACACTGATTTCAGTCAGCAAAACAAAACCTGTATCAATGCTTATGGAAGCGTATGACGCCGGAGTTAGGATTTTTGGTGAAAACAAAGTACAGGAGCTCGTTGAAAAATATGAACAGATGCCAAAGGATATACATTGGCACATGATAGGTCATCTTCAGAGAAATAAAGTTAAGTATATTATCGACAAGGTTGACCTGATACATAGCGTTGACACGCTTCAGCTTGCAGAGGAGATAAGCAAGCAGGCAGTTAAGCATAATGTAACAGCAAATATCTTGATCGAGATCAATATTGGTGATGAAGAATCAAAGTTTGGAATTAAGCCAGACGATGTATTTAAATTTGTTGAAGATGTATACAAAATGCCCAATGTTTCCGTAAAAGGTCTGATGTGTGTTGCACCATATACCGAAAATTCTGAAGAAAATCGTAAATTTTTCAAAAAAATGTATGAACTTTGTGTTGACATAAAAGAAAGAATGGGCGATAATAATAAGGTGAATATTTTATCCATGGGTATGACTGGTGATTATCAGGTTGCGATAGAAGAAGGGGCAACAATGATTCGTGTGGGCACTGGTATATTCGGAGAAAGAGATTATTCAAAGAAATAAAGGGAAAGAAATTTAATGCGGAGTATGAATCGCAGGAGGAAAATCTTATGAGTATTTTGGATAAGTTCGTTAAAGCAATGAATATTAATGATGAAGACGATTATGATGATTACGAAGATGAGTATCTCGATGATGAAGATGAAGAAATCGAAGATCGTAAGAGATTTACTCGTCGTGAAGAGCCTAAGCCGATAGAGAAACCTGTAGCTAAGAATAAGATTACTCCGATGCGTCAGGTTAAGAAGAGATATTCAGATTCAGGAAGAGAAGTTGTGATGTTTAAGCCAACATCAAGTGATGAGTCTTGTGATGTTATGGATTCTCTTCTTGCAGATCGTACAGTAGTTCTCAATCTTGAAGGTATCAATGAAGAGATAGCACAGAAGATTATCGATACTGTTTCTGGTGCTTGCTATGCACTTAATGGAAACATGGTGAAGATTTCTAACTATATTTTTATTGTTGCTCCAAGGAGTGTTGAGCTTTCTGGTAATTCGCAGGGAGACGTATTGAAGACAGCGTTCGATATGCCGCTTGCCGTTGGCAGAATGTAATGTAATTCTATTTTATATGTGATATTATTAAGCGGGGGCTTTGAGGCTTCCGCTTTTTCATTTGACTAAGAATGGTTACTAAAGGAGAAGACATATTATGGCAACTATAGTTTCTGTACCAAAAACATCATCAGGGGACGCATACGATATTCTTATTGAGCATGATTTTGCAAAGCTGAAGGATGCGATCATAAAACTGGGTTTTTCTAATAAGAGATTTTGCATTGTGACTGATTCAAATGTAGGACCTCTGTATGCAGATAAGATTGTGGAAGAACTTTCTTCTATAGCAAAAGAAATCAAAGTTTTGACACTTCCTGCAGGAGAAGAAAATAAAAATCTTGAACAGGTACAGAAAGTATATGAATTTCTTATCGAAAATCATTTTGATCGAAAAGATATATTGTTTGCACTTGGAGGAGGTGTCATTGGCGACCTTACAGGATTCGCAGCTGCAACTTATTTACGAGGAATTAAGTTTGTACAGATTCCTACAACACTTCTTTCTCAGACAGATAGCTCTATCGGCGGAAAAACGGGTGTTGACTTTAATGAATATAAAAATATGGTTGGCGCTTTTTATCAGCCTTCATTAGTGTATATGAACATGAGCGTTCTTAAAACACTCTCTGCACGCCAGTTTGCCTCTGGTATGGCTGAAATTCTTAAGCATGGATTGATCAAGGACAATTCATATTATGAATGGCTTATCAATAATTTTATCGAAATAAATGATCTTGAAGCTGAATTTCTCGAAAAAATGATCAAGAGAAGCTGCGAGATAAAGGCTGAGGTTGTTTCAAATGATCCAAAGGAACAAGGCGAACGTGCTATCCTTAATTTTGGACATACAGTTGGTCATGCTATAGAGAAATATATGAATTTCAAGCTTACACATGGTGAATGTGTTGCACTTGGAATGATTGCAGCATGTTGGATATCTTATAAGCGTGGAATGCTTGATACGGAAGAGTTTTATGAAATCAGAGATATGTTCCTGCCATTCAGACTCCCGTTGACATTGGAAGATGATGCAGATTTAGACAGAATAATAGAGATTACAAAATCTGATAAAAAAATGGAAAGTGGTCACATTAAGTTTATTCTTCTCAAGAAGCCTGGAAAGGCTTATATCGATACATCAGTTACAGATGATGAAATGCGTGATGCTGTGAAACAGCTTATTCTTACAGATGATTGATCATATAAAATATGTAAGTGAAAGGTAAAAGTATTTTTATGAAGAAAAAAAATAAGATAATTCCATTTATGGCTTTAGACATTTTTCTTATGGCTGTATTGGTTGGTATAGATCAGTTTACAAAATACCTCGCGGTTCAGAACCTTATGAATAAAGCACCTATCCCGGTAATCAAGGATGTTCTTATATTGGAATATCTGGAAAATCGAGGAGCTGCTTTTGGAATGCTTCAGAATCAGAGTGTATTTTTTATCGTGATCGGTGTAGTGTTTGTTTTGGCAATGTTTTTTGCCTTGGTAAAAGTTCCTATACATGGAAAATATCATGTGATGAGATTTTTACTTACTCTTATAACCGCTGGTGCTATAGGAAATATGATAGATAGAGCTACACTTAAATATGTTGTTGATTTCATCTATATTATTTATATCAATTTCCCTGTATTTAATGTGGCAGATATCTATGTAACAGTTGGTACTCTTAGCCTTCTTATACTGATACTTTTTGTTTGGAAGGAAGAAGACCTGGATTTCAAAAATAATAAAAATCCAAAGCTGCATTCTTCAATGGTGAGAGATGATGAGTCAAATTAATGATGGAAATTCAAATAAATTGATATTTACAGTTGATTCTGAGTCTACTGGGTTAAGGCTTGATAAATATCTTTCAACGCAATGTGAAGATCTTTCAAGATCTTATATACAAAAGATCATTCAGGAGGGCGGAGTTCTTCTGAATGGAGAAAATGTGAAGGCAAAATATCCGGTTAATGAAGATGACAGGATAGAGCTTAATGTTCCGGATCTGATCGTTCCTGAGGTTAAGCCGGAAAATATAGAGCTCGATGTTCTTTACGAAGATGATGATGTGATCGTTGTGAATAAACCGAAGGGGATGGTTGTTCATCCGGCGGCTGGACATTATAGCGGAACGCTTGTAAATGCGCTTTTATATCATTGCAAAGACCTTTCAGGAATTAATGGTGTCATGAGACCAGGCATAGTACACAGGATTGATATGAATACTACAGGCTCGCTAATAGTATGTAAGAATGACTTTGCTCACAAAAGTATTGCAGATCAGCTGAAAGTTCATTCTATAAATAGGCGATATGTGGCAATATGCGAAGGCGTACTTAAAAATGATGAAGGTACAGTGGATGCGCCTATAGGGAGAAGCACTAAGGACAGAAAAAAGATGGCTGTAAATCTAAATGGAAAAGAAGCAGTTACTCACTATAAAGTCCTTAAAAGATTAAAGAAGCATACCTATATCGAATGCAAGCTTGAGACCGGAAGAACACATCAGATACGTGTTCATATGGCACACATCGGTCATCCTCTGCTTGGTGATGATGTATATGGTCATGAATATAAAAATCTGCAGGGGCAGACACTTCACGCGAAGACTTTGGGCTTTATCCAGCCGCATACAGAAGAGTATGTCGAGATAAATGCTCCTATTCCTGAATACTTTGAACATCTTTTGGATGTTTTGGGATGAATATGTTGTGCACTTATGATATAATTAAATAAAGAAATCAGTTCTACAATAATTGAAAAGGCTGGTGAACTATATGAATACCATAATCACAATTGGAAGACAATTTGGATCAGGTGGACGTGAAATCGGTGAGAAACTTGCAGAAAGTTTTGGTATTAAGTGTTATGATAAAGAATTACTAACTCATGCTGCAAAGGATAGTGGCTTGAGTGAAGAAATCTTGAAGAATCACGATGAAAGACCAACGAGTTCATTTCTATATAATCTGGTAATGGATACATATTCATTTGGTTATTCTAACTCGTCATATATCGATATGCCGGTATCTCACAAGGTTTTTCTTGCACAATTTGACACGATCAAGAGGATTGCTTCAGAAGGTCCTTGTGTTTTAGTTGGAAGATGTGCAGATTATGCGCTTCAGGATTTTGATAATGTTGTAAATCTTTTTATCTATGCGAAGCTTGAAGACAGGATAAAGCGTGTAATGGAACGTTTCGATGATATTACAACTCCTGAAAAAGCGAAAGATATGATAAGAAAGAAGGATAAACAGCGTAGAAGTTATTATGACTACTATTCTTCAAAGCGCTGGGGTGTTGTCGATACATATGATTTTTCAATAGACAGTTCTGCATTGGGAATTGATGGTACAGTTAATCTCATTAAGCAGTATATCGAAGATTTCGAGAAATATAAAGCAAATAAGTAAAATATAAGGTGCTGCATTTATGTGCAGCACCTTGATCATTTCTTAACTACAAGCATTCTGTAAATGCTATATGATTCATTCTTTTCAATCCACTCTTGATATAATTCGTTAATCCTTACATAAGTCCAACCAGAAAAATGCAAGCAGTCTTCAGTATTAAAGCCGGAAGCTACAAGTACTGAATAAGTGTCGATAAATGGAAGACCGAGTGTTTTTAATGCTGCATTAAAAGCTTCTACTTCACTGTTTTTGATGAATTCGTGATTCTGAACAGGATTTACTGAGGCTAAGACTACGTTGTGAGCACCGACAAGCTGTGAATAAGTATATAAGTATTTATCGATGTTACTTAAATCGTTAATACCTAATCCGATGATCAATGTCCAGTTTTTGCCAGGGTGCGAATTGATGATGTTCTGAGCTTCAGGAATAGCTTCTTTTACAAGCCAGTCATAGCCCATGCCGGTCTTTGCAACCATATATTCGTTATCAAGGTTGCTAAGATGACAAACCTCTTCCATTTGAACATAGCGGCTGTCGCCGATAAAAATATATGCGTTATTAGTTGCGTCAAGTACAGGCCCATTATCTTCTGCGCTGTAGGCAAATGCGTTGTGACACATCGCTAAACATAAAAAATAGATCACAACAAATACAGCAAGTACCTTAAACTTGCTTCCTAGAATTAATTTATTCATTTTTACTACCCCCTCAGCAAATATATCGGACTTTTTTATGAGTTGATAATACAAAAGTCATAATGATGCTTAAAAAATACAATTTATGTCAGCAAAAGGAGATAGAGTGATAGAACAAAGAATCCGACTTTGTCGGATTCTCCGCGCAAGCGCGGGAGCCGTAGGCTCTTCCCATCCGCGCGCGTCGCATCCAATGCACGTAGTGCATTTTTTGACTTATAGGAATTCCTATAAGTTAAAAAAAGGATTATCACAAAAATGCGATAATCCTTTAAGATGATGTTTTTTAGACATTCTCATTTACTTCAATATTATTTTCATTATTAATGTATGCATCCGTATCAGTAGTAAGTCCCTTTTTGGAAAGTCGAATATTTATTCTGCGCTTAATGTCGTAGTATATTACTGCAAATACAGGAACTCCCAGGTACATTCCGATCGCACCGAAAAATCCACCGCCTACAAGAATCGAGAAGAGAACCCAGAAACCGTTAAGACCTGTTGAATTGCCGAAAAGCTTCGGCTTGATAATGTTTCCATCACATTGCTGCAAAATTAATATGATTATGATGAAAAATAATGTTTTGATCGGTGATGTAAGTAAAATAATGAAAGCAGCCGGTATAGCTCCGAGAAATGGACCGAAAAACGGAATGATATTGGTGATACCGACTATGACACTCACTAATAAAACATATGGAATACCGGCAATAGAGCAGGTGATAAAACAAAGAATACCTATTATCAGAGAGTCTATGATGGAACTCATTATATAATTTAAAAAGGTTACATTTATAAAGCGAAATTCATTGATTATGTCTTTGGCACATTTTCTGCTCCAAAGTGCGAAGATAATTTTCTTAACCTGCCCCAAAAAACGTTCTCTCATACTAAGAATATAGACTGAGATAATCAATCCAAGAACAAGATTCCATATAAATGAAAGACTTGTGGAAATACCAGAATATATGCCTGATGCTGCTTTTGAAAGGCTTGGCATTATACTACTGTTTGCAAATTTTTCCAAAGAATCATAGTTGTCATTGAGAAGACTCTCTATTTCGGGATAATCCTTAAAAACAGTTTGTACTAAAGCTTCAAGCTGATTGAGGTAATCAGGAAATGAGATAATAATGTTTTTTATGCTTTGTGCCAACTGAGGAACGATCATTTGGATAAAGAAATAAATTACTAAGATAGCTGTAACAAGCGTTAGTAATATAGATAATTTTTTGACTTTAGGGTCAGTATCAGATAGATTTTTCTTAAATTTCTTAAATAAAGGCACTAAGACTTTTTTGGAATAAAAATCCATTACAGGGCAAAGCACATATGCAATAAGAAAACCGTTTATTATCGGCTGTAAAATTTTCCAAAACTTATCGAAACCTAGATTAAAGGTTTTGAAATTATAAATGATAAAGGAAAACAGCACGCTGCAAACAATAACGATAAAGGCAGTAAGGCCACCATAGAGATATTTGCGTTCAATATGAAATTTCATAAACAAACCTCCGACATACTATTTTAATTATTATACTATGAAATTATTAATTTAAAAGAAACTTAAGCGATTCTTATGAAAAAAGTTAAGCAAAAAACAATTGAAAAAAGTGTTACTAAAATCTGAACAATAAAATTTTAATAATTCTAAAAATATATTTATAAATAAGTGTAGAAGTTGAAAGTGCATATATAAATATTATCGATTAAGTTGAACTTAAAGTTAAATTTGACAAAAAATTATCACAAGAAAACATAATTATGTGTAAATCGTATAATGAATAAAAATGAATTGTCTGCTTAGCTATAAAAAAATTGTGAGTTTTTTTAATACGTGTGCTATATGAGAATTTTATCAAGAGATAAATTTGTAAATAAAATATTAATAATGGCGAGTAGATATTGAAAAAATGTATACAAAATGCTAAGCTCTCAAATGTTGTTCGCGGATACCCCTTAAAATAGATAAGCCAGATCAAGCGAATTACTGTACATAATCGCTTGCTTTGACCAATGCAGTGGGAAGCTGCAAATTATACCCCATACAATTATATATAACGTAGAGAATCAAAAAGGAGAAGTTTTGATCTTATGAAATTTATTACTAATCTTAAAGTAGGTTTCAAGATTTACTTGCTGGTTTTTATCGGATTGATTGGAATTGCTTTTACGAGTATTTCAGGTCTGACTTCAATAAATAAAGCCGATGCAGACATGACAAATATGTATACCCGTAAGCTTCAGGCAATCAAACTTCTTGGAGACGAGATCAACTATATGCGAATGACCCAGGTTCGTATAGTTAAGCATGTTCTTGATCCTCAGGATAAGCAGATAGAAGAATCAATTGATGCATCAATAAAAAGTTATGATGAAACCTGGCCGGAATATGCTAAGCTTGGAAATATGATCCCCTCAGTAGCTCAGGTTATTCCGACAGTAGAAAGTCAGTGGTCAGAATTTAAGGACGGAATTACAGAAACAAGAAAACTTGCTAAAGCAGGTAAAACTGACGAAGCATGGACTTATTATAAAGGCGTAGAAGCAGGAATCACGCAGGAACTGCTTAAGTCATTAAAAGACTTGCAGCAGGTAGCAAATGATAATGCTGATGCCTTAAAAGTAGAAACTGATGCAAGAAATAAGAGTTTAAGATTTACTACAATTTTATCAATGATATTACTTCTTGCTATCTTATGTGTTTTAGGTTATATAATTACATCTGATATAATCAACATACTCAAGGCATTTATAAAGAACTGCGGTGAAATGAGTAATGGTGATTTCAGAGTTTCAGAAAATACACTTGTTCGTAATGATGAATTTGGCGATATGGCGAAGGCTCTTAGAGATATGAAGATCTCTCTCGGTAAGTTTATGAGAAGAGTAAATGAATCTTCAGAGCAGATGGCAGCATCGTCAGAAGAACTCGCAGCAGGAGCGGATCAGTCAGCTCAGGTTTCTGCACATGCAGCTGAGTCTATACAGGAAATCGTTTCTCTCGTTGAAGGTCAGCAGATAGCTGTTGATGAGAGTAACGCTTCTCTTGAAAAGGTAAAGAAATCAGTTGAGCAGGTAAGAGCAGAGGCAGCTACAGTAACTGAAAAATCAAAGAATGCAGCAGAGCAGTCACTTTCTGGTAAGGCTGTAGTTAAAGAGACAGTTACAACTATTCAGAACGTAGAAGGAATAGTAAACGATGCCGCTGAGATCGTTAACCAGCTTGGTGTAAGATCACAGGAGATTGGTGAGATCATAGATGCGATAGGTTCAATAGCAGACCAGACTAACCTTCTTGCTCTTAATGCGACTATCGAAGCAGCAAGAGCCGGAGAGCATGGTAAGGGATTTGCCGTAGTTGCCGAAGAAGTAAGTAAACTTGCTAATGAATCACAGCTTTCAACTGAAAAGATTGCTAAACTCATTAAGACAATACAGACTGATACCGTAAAAGCTGTAGAGTCAATGAATACAGGAAGAAAAGCAGTTGTTGAAGGTACAGAGTCGATTTCAAAGCTCAGCGATGTCTTTGGTGAGATCAATGAACTTGTAATCGATGTATCAAATAAAATGGATACAGTTAGTGAATCTGTTGATACACTCGTTGACAATTCAATACTTATAGCAACAGGTGTAACAGCTATCAACAAGCATTCTAATAAGATTGCCGGTGATGTAGAGACAATAAGTGCAGGAATAGAAGAGCAGTCAGCTTCTACTGAAGAGATAGCAGCAGCGGCTGAGTCACTTGCAAACCTTGCACAGGAACAGCAGACAGAACTTTCAAGATTTCAATATTAATTTTTTCGCCCCTGACGGTAAAAACTGTCAGGGGTTTATTGTTCTTATCAGATATGCGTGGTAATATCAATGGAGGAATAAATCATCATATCGAGGGAAAATATGGACGAGAGATTAAAAAAACAGCTTGAGTTTATTTTAGAAATTGACAAAGAGAAGAATATTTTCAGACAAACGCATCTTTCCGGACATGGAAGAAATGAAAACGATGCTGAACATGCGTGGCATATGGCGATAATGGCGTATCTATTGAAGGAATATTCTAATGAAGAAGTTGATATCGCAAGAGTAATGCTGATGTGTCTGATACACGACATAGTTGAGATAGACGCTGGAGACACTTATGCATATGATGCGGAAGGTCTTAAAACGCAGAAAGAGAGAGAAGATGCCGCGAAAGAGAGGATCTTTTCGATACTCCCAGAGGAACAAAAGAAGGATTTGATAGCTGCTTTTGATGAATTCGAAGCAAATGAAACTTCTGAAGCTAAATTTGCACATTCTATGGATAATCTGCAGCCGCTGCTCTTAAATAATAGTAACGGTGGAAGTGATTGGAAAGAGCATCAGGTGACGGCTGAAAAGGTGTATAGCCGCCATAATAAAACTCGTCTCGGCTCAGAGAAACTGTTTCAGATAACTGACGAGATCATAAAAGAAAACATAAGGAAAAAACTTATAAAAGAATAAAGGTATTAAAAAAAGAAGACACAAATTATCTTAGTCAAAGATATATTCTCCGATTTAGATAATTTCGTGTCTTCTATTTTTTTATATAAATATGTATCAATAGGTATGTTATCTGACATGATTAGTTAAATACAAAACACTAGAATAACAAAAAAGTCAAAAAAAACCTTATACAACAAAAACACAACAAAGAATTTCATATAAGTTAAAAATCCCCGCCTCAAAATAGAGGCAGGGATAAAGGGGAATTGAGGGTAATAGAGAAATCCTATCCAGGCAGGGGAATTGCCTGGATTGCAAATCTATATACAATTATTTGTTTTTAGCAACTTTTGCTGCATTTTCGCCGGCATTTTTACCTGAAACAAATGTCCAAGACTGAGCCTGACCACCCCATGGGCTGTATGCTTTACCGTCGGCATTGCAGACTCCTTCAGAGTCCTGACCTACAGCAAAGAGATTTTCGATAGGTGTTCCGTCTTTCTTGAGAACATTCATATTTGCATCAATATCGAGCGAACCAACTGTACCATATGACCATCCGGAACATGCTACAAGGTAGAACTTGTCGGAACTGTCTGATGTTGTACCAAGTGATTTTGCAAGAGTTTCTGCGTCTACGTTCATTTCTTTTGCGATTTCAGCAGGAGTACCTGAGATAACATCCTTGAAATCTTCGCCAACTGAGAGGATCTTGTCGATATCTTCAACAGGAGTACCTGCTGCTGGAAGCTTACCACCATTTCCGATGAAGTTTACTTCGGCTTTTGAAGTTGCTTCAGAAAGACCCTTTGTGCGGATAGTATCAATATCATCCTGACTCCATGCAGTGTAATACATGAATCCCGGAGCATATGCGATGCCTACAGTAAGACCTGTGGACTCATCAGTACCTGAAGCATCTTCGCCGCCCCACTTTTCACCGTTGATAGTGATCTCAGGTGCATCTGTTGTAAGTGCGAGAGCAGAGAGGATTGCTTTCTGGTCGGCTGTTAATTCATCTGTTCTGATAATGTGCGGAACCTGAGAAACATGGATCATTGGAAGAGTTCCCATTGCATATGTAGAACCGCCGACTGACTGTCCCATCTTGATTCCGTCGCCTTTGTCAAGAGTACTTCCAAGAACATTTACGTCATGTCCAAGATATTCCTCCATCATTTCCTTATTTCCAACAAAACCACCAGTAGCAAGTATCACTGTTTTACCATATATTTCATAAGTGGTTCCATCATAATAAGTACATCTTACACCGATCACATTATCGTTTTCATCTGTGATAAGTTCGTCGCCCTTGAGCTCAAGCATATAGTCATTTTTTTCGTTCATAGCTTTGGCTTTTTCGATAGCACGATCAAACTGGAAGGTATGGTCAGGACCAAGGATATACCACTTTGAATTGTTTTCGTCGGCAGTATATACTGTCCACTCCTTATCCCAGTCAGGGCGAACGAAAGAACCTACAAGTCCGCCTTCCATACCGTCAAACTCAAAGCCAAAGTTGTCCATGTAGTAGTCTACAGCTGAGCCTGACTCATCTACAGCTTTGCGGATCACATCAGCCTTTTCGTCAGTACCGACGTAGTCGATCCATGTTTTATAGACATCATCAGCATCGATATAGTCCTTACCATCATTGTATTTTTCTGCAAGATTCTTAGAATTGATGACCATAGGACCATAAACTGAAGCAGAATTACCACCAATCGCAGCAGCCTGCTCAATTCCAAATACTGAAGCACCTGATTTGGCAGCAGCACAGTATGAAAGGATTCCGGAACCACCAAGACCGACTACGATAACATCATAACCTTCAAGCTTTTTGACTTCGCTTGACTTTTCCTGTGTTTCATACCAATCATTTGAGTTTCCGCCGGCTTCATCGATAGCTTCAGCAACGATCTTTTTAATAGCGCCGGAAGAAGTAGTAGCTCCTGAGATGGAGTCAACACCGATTGACTGAGATTCAATGATTCTTGGGATGAGATTCTTCTCGGCAGTTTTGAACCACTGACCTGTGATGGAATCTGTTTCCTTGGTTATCTTAATATCAGAGATTTTGCCATCAGCAATAGTAACACTGCCGACCATATCGCCTGTAAAACCGAATGATGTGGCAGACTCTGTATATGTACCGTCTTTCAGTGGAGCTTTATCAGAAGAAGCAGTACTTCCTGATGCAGCAGCCTGATCGATTGCTGATTGAAGAGCACGTTTAACAGCATCAGATGTTTCGGTTGCACCTGAAACAGCATCGATGTCAGCTGACTGTGCCTTCAATATCTCATCTTTAAGCGTATCTGCAGCAGCCTGACCGATAGACTCTGTCTCAACTGAGAGGTCAAAAGAAACATTACTGATAGCGTTTTCTGTAAAATCAGCTGTTACAGTGATATTTCCACCGTGTCCCTGAGACTCACCTGTGTAGGAGCCCGGAGTGTACTTGCTGCCTGATGTACTTTCAGCAGTTCCCTGCGATGCAGTATTTGAAGCAGTACCGCATGCTGTCATAGAAAGAGCGACAAGCACAGAGACCATACTCATTGCAGTTTTTTTCATAAATCCCTCCTAAAAACATACAATTGTTATTTTTTTAACTTAGAATTATAATAAAGGTTGGAACGATTCCAATGTCAATATAAAATTGAGATTTTTTTCACAATTAAAATTATTTTGGGAGAAATATACGATGAATATACTTGAAGCAAGCAAAAGAACCGGTGTTTCAAAAGACATGATACGTTTTTATGAAAAAAAGGGGATGATACATCCGGCTAGAAACGAAAAAAATAATTATAGAATTTACAGTGATCATGACCTCAATATGATAGTGATGATACATACGTATAATTCGATTGGTATGTCGCTTAAAACAGTATCTAATCTATTAAATGGCAAAGATTTGGAAAAGGCAGAAACTGAGCTAAAGACTTCCATTAAGCAACTGCAAAATGAAGAGATGTGGATACGGGCGAAATTGAATAATGCCATAGATATGGCAAATCTTTTTGACATGATCTCTAATGAAAAGTCATATGAAATAGGCGAGAGGGAGGATTGCTACTGCTATACGATCAAAGATGAAAACATGAATAATATCTACAGTTGTTTGGCTGAAAATGGCGGAATAGCTCGTGCGGTCTTTAGAATAAAAAATGAGCATCTTAAAGATGAATACTGGCCTGAAAATCATGCGCTTTTGTTTGCACCTTTTATCGATGAGCTTCGAGATGATATTGAATTGATACCTGCTCATAAATTTTACAGAGTTTTACTAAAACATGAAAATGACAATGACAATGTTCTTACATATTCAAGTCTGGAAAAAATCATAGAAAATATTAAAACGATAGGGTATGAGCCAAGCGGTGACGTCTACATCTACCAGATAATGGGTAATGCTGAGAATGATTATGACGATCATGTTTGTGTAGAAGTTACTGTTCGCTCGCTTTAGCTCGCTCACGTAACGGATTTTGCCAATTAAATCGCCTCCGGCTATGGGCAAAATCCAATGGCTTTTCATCTTTCTTGGTCGTAAACTCCGCAGCGTAGTGCTCCGTTTACGTGTAGAATTTCAAATAAAGGAATTAGTTTCTTGATATATTTTCAAGAAGAAGAAAATTATTTATAATTATATATATAAGGTTAGAAAGGGTTTTAATATATGGAAATTGGAAAGTCACTTAATTTTGAAAAAATACGTTCTGTTATTGAAAATAAAGAAGCTTCTAATCAGAATGGTGAACAATACGATATTGTATCAAAAATTGCTTATCTAATAGGAATACGTAAAGATATATTTGAAAGCGGAACCTATAAAATTGATATATTTAATAGTTTTGAACGTGATAAAAGAGCTAGAATCATAAGAAACTTATGTATTTTAAGAACTCAGCTTGAGCATAATTTCTTAAAGGTCTGCAAAGGCATACAGCAGGATGGACGAAGTATCATGGGAATGCCTGAGCTGATCCCGGGGAAAGTTATGCAGGAGCTCGATAATGATGGGATAAAAATATATGTGCATCTTAAAGAGCCAACACCATTTCTTATAAACTTAAATATGAATATAAAAGACAGGATAAATAACTGTCATAGCCTTTTCCCGGAATGGTTGAACTGGGATTATCTTTCGAATATTTTTATAATGCCTAATGGTACGACAGAAGAGGGCACAAAGAATGCGGCTAATTTTTACTATGAAAATATGAATTTCTACCCATATAGACAATATATGAACTGGCCGGCACAGGATGAGGGAAATATACTCTTAAATGATAAAAAATTTGTGACATTACTTTATAGATGGAATGGCGATGAATTCCAGAATTTAAGCTTTGTTTCAGATGTAAGTGAGCGCACAAAAACTAATATATATACATTCATTGAAAACAGCGATAAATGCGTGTTTATCGTAGATTGTGAAAACTCCGATCCTTACAGGTTGTGTGCTGCCATCAGAAATCTGGAACCGGATAGATTAAAGAAAATAGAAAAAATAATACTTTTCGATGATATTCATGCCGCTTCTGCATGGGAACTGCTCGAATCCTATATAGATATACCGGTAGAATATATAATGATCGAGCGTCTGAAAGATAATAAATCGTTAGCGGACGTTAAAGTTGCGGCACGTACATGCAAAGAATTTTATGCAAATAATGTAGATTCGTTCGTTATAGTTTCGAGTGACTCTGACTACTGGGGACTTATGGAAGAGCTTCCGAATGCGCAGTTTCTCGTAATGGTCGAGCATGAAAAAGTTAGCTACGCTCTTAAGGAAGCGCTTATTAAAAATGACATTTTCTATTGCTATATTGACAGCTTTTACTCTGGTGGTGCAGAAGATATAAAGAACGATGCCATACAGAGAGAACTTTCTAAAGCGATAAAAGCCTCACTGAATCTGAATCTTATAAGCTTGATGACAGAAATCTCAAATAGGACGCGTATACCTATGACCGACGATGAGATAAATAATTACATAAAGAGAAAGGTTAAGAATCAGCTTGAAATTTCTGTTGATAATGATGGTGAAGTAGAATTAAGTTACAGAATTAAAAAATAAAGTGGTAATTAGGGAAAAGTTACTACTTATATATCACTGACTTTGGTTTAAGCCGGAATTTACTATTGAAATCAATGGAGTCGAAAATTATGATAAGGAAAGCAACGGTAGAAGATGCATCGCGGATTGCAGAAATTTCTATATTTACAAAGCGCATGAATTGATAAAGAAGTCACTGAAACACGATGAATTGTGTTTCAGTGGCTTTTCCTATGATACTAGCATACACTAATTAAAGATTGACGGAATTGACCCGGAGTGTGGCCTGTTTCGCGCTTGAATAATCTTATAAAATGAGTAACATCGTCAAAACCAACGCTGTTGCTGATCTCCTGAATCTGAAGAGAGGAGGTCAGCAGCAGCTTTTTTGCGTTTTGGATACGAGTGTGATTGAGATCCTGTATAGGTGAGACACCGTATAGTGCATGATATTCGCGGCATAGTCTGTATCTGCTGATTCCGAGCCTGTTTTCAAAGTAACTGAGCGAGTATGGTTCATTACTGTGATTGTGTATGAGCTCAGACATGACAGCCAGATAGCTTGGGGAATCAGGAATTTGCTCAATAACTGAGGTTTGATTACTTTCACCGTAGTAAATTGCGGCAAAATTACAAAGAATGTCTGTGATCTTTGCATGAATATGGTATGCATAAGGAAGCTCATATTTCTCAGGTATCCGGGAAAGTTGATCGAGAGTCAGCGATGAAGGCTTTTGAGTTGACAAATGCACAGAGAGTGGAGTAGTCAGCATATCGGATAAAAATTCCGGCTTATAACCTGAGATAAAGTAGAATCTAAAAGAACATGGAAGCATGGTGGTGAAAAATTCTGCTTCTTTAGACAAGTCTACAATGACCGAGGTTCCCATATCAGATATTAAGGTTGTATCGTTTTGGGTTATCTGCAATCCGCCCTCGATATTAAAAAGCAGCAATAGAGCGTCTACTTTATTAAATTTAAGCTTCAAAGGAAGCTCTAAAGTTGTAGTGCCTCCGGCAAGTAAATGCATTATAGAAGAAGGCAGCTCATTTTGACACGTATATATATTGGGAACCACATCATTTATTTCAAATTGAGAATTAACAAGATTATCTATTTGTACAGCGTTAAGAAGTTGTGTAATTTTAAAATTCATGTGTTTGCCTCATTTACTTAAATTAATTACTTTTTACTAATATATCATTAATCGAGAATAATTCAATCAGTGATACTATCGGAAAAACTCACAAAAATAAGGGGTTGAAAATGGTGGACATTAACA
The DNA here is from genome assembly GCA_900114405.1 of Lachnospiraceae bacterium KH1T2. Classification (GTDB taxonomy): domain Bacteria; phylum Bacillota; class Clostridia; order Lachnospirales; family Lachnospiraceae; genus NK4A144. The sequence goes on from FOSY01000002.1 coordinate 88,113, forward strand.
AAGATTGTATTTATCGCAATAATACATGATAAAACACAATTATATATGATGACTTTTTTCCTTAAAATAATATAATTAAAAGCATCTTAAATAACTATTGTTTTGACACATTCATAATTTAACTTATGTCATAGCTTGAATGAGCATTATGTCGGCAATCTCAAGATAAGACATTAGTTTAATTTAGAACGTATCAATACATTAACGTGTCTTAACTATTTATTAAATTAAATTTAAGGAGCGATCTATGACAAAAAAGAAATTAGGGAGCAGACAAAGGCAACAATTGACAGTAATTTTTGCATTTACAGTCATTCCACTGTTCCTACTTATCCTGTTTACTTATTATCCATTTTGCAAGATGGTTCAATTTAGTTTCTACAACATGAAGTATATCGGACCGCGGAAATTTATAGGTTTAAGGAATTATATTCAGGTATTTAAGAGAGATGACATTATCAGGACAATGTTATTGTCACTTTACTATATGGCAGGCTCTGTAGTGCAGATCGGATTAGCATTGTATATAGCGACAGTCTTTTGCTTTAAGGTAAAGGCTGAGAATCTGTGGAAAGGATTCCTTTTCTTCCCTTACATGATAAATGGTATAGCGATCGGCTTTATTTTTAAGTTCTTCTATACGAGAGGATTTGTTTTAGATACTGTATTGCAGGCATTAGGATTTGATCTGAATAATCTTCCATATTGGCTTAAAGATCAAGCGATAAATAACTGGTCATTAGTATTTTCATCAGTCTGGAGATATCTTGGATCGACAATGGTTCTTTTCCTTGGAGCAATGATGTCGGTGGATACGACACTCTATGAGGCAGCTGCGATGGATGGAGCAAATAAATGGCAGACATTTAAGCATATTATTTTGCCAAGTATAAAGACAATAGTAACACTTAACATCATTCTTTCTATTACTGGTTCACTTTCAGCTTTTGAGCCGCCATACGTTATTACAAGTGGAGCAAATGGCACAGGTACATTCTTTGTTGTAATGAATGATATAGCGCATACAAGCCAAAAGGTAGGTCTGGCAAGCGCGATGGCAGTATTCCTTCTCGTCGTGATATTTATTGCAAAGATGCTGCAGGATCTTCTGTTCAAATATATATTCAGAAACGTAAATGCAGATGATGAATCACACGAAGCAAAAAAGAGACATAAAAAGACTGCTTTGGAGAGAGGAGTTTGAGACATGGTTGCAGTAAAAGAAAATAGTATAAAATCTCAAAACTTAAGAGTTACATGTAAACCGGGGGCTATAGCTTGGACGGCAGTTAAATATTTTTCACTGATATTTTGTTGCTTTATTGCAGTTTTGCCAATTGTTTCCTGTGTTATAACGGCAGCCAAAACGGAAGCGGAGTATCAGTCAACAAACGTTATGACGCCACCTTCAAATTGGTTCAACATAACTAACTATACAAAAGCATTTACAATGGCAAACATGGGAGTTGCATTTTTGAATTCCTTTTTGATACTTTGCATAGTACTTTTGGGATCTACGCTTATTGGCTCTCAGCTTGCATATGTATTAAATAGATTCAAATTTCCTGGCAATGGTTTGATCAGAAATCTATTTACTTTTGCAGCGCTTCTTCCGGGAATTGCTATGCAGGTATCTGTATATGAGATCATGACAAGCCTTCATCTGATAAACACTCTTTACGGATATATCATTATGATGTGCGGAACAGACGTAATGTCTATGTACATATATATACAGTATTTTGAGAATCTTCCTATCTCATTGGATGAAAGTGCATATCTTGACGGAGCATCATATTTCAAAATTTATTGGAAGATATTATTGCCGCTGCTTAAGCCTGCAATTGTTACAAATCTTATTCTTAAAGGAGTAGGTGTTTACAACGAGTATTATTGCGCTAATTTGTATCTTCAGGACAAGAGAAGACTTTGTACAGTCGCTACATCACTTTACACGTTCACGGGTCCGCTGGGGAATAAGTATAATTTGATCTGCGCTGGTGTAATAATCTCACTTTTGCCGGCTCTTATAGTATTTTGCATATGTCAGAAGCAAATCTATAATGGCGTTTCGGCAGGAGCTGTAAAGGGGTAAATATGATAGAAGAAGTAAGAAATCATCTGACAGAAAAAATAATTCCATTTTGGAAAAAACTTCATGACGACATGGGTGGTTTTTATGGATATGTCGATTTTGATCTGAATGTTAATAAAGAGGCTGAGAAAGGCTGTATCTTAAATAGCCGTATATTATGGTTTTTTGCAAGTGCTTACAAGGTATTGAAAGATGAGTCATTGCTTAGAGAGGCAAAGCATGCCTTTGAGTTTATGACAAACTATTGCGTGGACAGAGAAAATGGCGGTGTTTACTGGTCTCTTACACATGACGGAAAACCGCTTGATACGACAAAGCATACTTATAATCAGGCTTTCGCGATATATGGACTTGGCGCTTACTACGAAGTGACCAAAGACGAGTCAGCATTGAAGCTGGCATGTGATCTATATGAACTTATAGAGAGCAAAATGAGAGATGAAAAAGGATATCTTGAAGCTTTTAGTAAAAACTTTGAACCAATATCAAATGAAAAGCTTTCAGAAAATGGAGTAGAAGCAAAGCGGAGTATGAATACGCTTTTGCATGTCATGGAAGGCTATACAGAGCTGTATCGTGTTGCACCACAAGAGAGAGTTGCAAATTCACTTAGAGAGATATTGGATATAACAGACGAAAAAATATATAACAGAAAGCTCAGGCGTCAGGAAGTATTTTTTGATCTTGATTATAATTCATTGATCGATCTGTATTCGTATGGCCATGATATAGAGTCAGCATGGCTCATAAATCGCACAACTGAGATATTGGGAGATAAAAATTATATCGAAAAGATGGGTGAAATGACAAAAGTCTTAGCTGACAATGTTTATAAGGTGGCATTTGACGGACATTCTATACCGGCAGAGGCGGAAAAAGGCATTGTAAAGCAGGATAGAGTATGGTGGGTACAGGCAGAAGGAATAAATGGATTTCTTGATGCTTATCAGAAAGATCCTTCAAGAAAAGAATATCTGGAGGCTGCTGAGAGTATTTGGGAATATATAAAGAAATATGTAGTAGATAAGCGTGAAGATGCTGAATGGTATTGGTACGTTAATCCAGACGGAAGCGCTGCAAGAGAACCTATTGTCGAGCCATGGAAGTGCCCATATCACAATGGCAGAATGTGTTTGGAGGTAATTACTCGAAATGTTACATGAGAGATACTATGTTGAGAAAGAAAAGCAGGAAAAACTTCTTTCAATGAAAAACGAAAAAACTGACTTTTATAATGGAGTTTTTTCAAGATTTAAGAATCCGGTGCTTACAAGGGAGCATATTCCGCTTACCTGGAGATATGATCTTGATGTGAATACAAATCCTGATTTTCAGGAACGACTTGGCATCAATGCGGTGCTGAATTCAGGTGCGATAGAGCTTGATGGCAAGTATTACCTTGTCGCAAGGATAGAAGGCAATGACAGAAAGTCATTTTTTGGAGTAGCAGAAAGTGATAATGGAATAGATAATTTCAGATTTTGGGATTATCCTATCTTGCTTGAAGATACAGAGCCTTCTGAGACAAATGTATATGATATGCGTCTGACAAAGCATGAGGATGGGTATATTTATGGAGTATTTTGCTCAGAAAGTCATGATGACAGTACGAGTGATCTTTCTGCAGCTGTTGCAGCAGCGGGAATCGTGAGAACTAAAGATCTCAAAAAATGGGAGCGATTGCCAAATCTTGTGACTAAAAATTCCCCGCAGCAGAGAAATGTGGTACTTCATCCAGAGTTTGTAGATGGAAAATATGCATTCTATACACGTCCTATGGATAGCTTCATTGATACAGGAAGCGGCGGAGGAATCGGTTTTGGGCTTTGTGATGATATTACTGATCCTGTGATAGATGAAGAAAAGATACTCAGCAAGAGACGTTATCATCAGATTACAGAGGCAAAAAATGGTGAATGTACTGTACCGATAAAGTCAGATAAAGGCTGGATACATATTGCACATGGAGTGAGAAATACCGCAGCGGGACTTAGATATGTAATTTATGCTTATGCGACATCTCTCGAAGACCCATCGAAGGTTATTGCTGAGCCGGGTGGCTTATTGATAGGACCACGAGGCTGGGAAAGAGTTGGAGATGTTTCAAATGTGGTTTTCGCAAACGGCGCTATAGAAAAAGAGGATGGAACAGTTCTTTTGTACTATGCAGGAAGTGATACAAGAGTATATGTGGCACAAACAAGTGTGGCAAAGCTCGAAGACTATGTATTTAATACGCCGTCAGATCCTGGAAGAAGCGTGCTGTGCGTACAGCAAAGATGCGATATGATCAGAAAAAACTTAGAGATATTAAAAAAATAACTATAGAGGAGAAAAAATTATGAAATATCAGATTTTGAACAGTCCGGCAGTTCCGAATATGCCTTGGCAGGAGTGCAAAAAAGAAAACCTTGATATACCGGTATGGAGATATGAGCAGAATCCTATAATTAACAGAAATCCGGTAAAGGGAGTTGCAAGAATCTTCAACAGTGCCGTCGTACCTTACGAAGGAAAATTTATAGGAGTTTTCAGAGCAGAGCGTAAAGATGGCATCCCATTCATTTATTTTGGCAGAAGTGAGGATGGAATCAAGTGGGATTTTGACGAGGATAGGATAGAGTTTGTAGATGAAAATGGCGAGAGCTTCATGCCGAGTTATGCTTATGATCCACGACTTGTGAAAATAGATGACACGTACTATGCTATATGGTGTCAGGACGCCTATGGCGCATCTATTGGAATGGCAAAGACTACTGATTTCAAGACATGGACAAGACTTGAGAATCCTTTCCTTCCATTCAACAGAAATGCAGTAATATTCCCGCGTAAGATAAACGACAAATATATGCTGCTTTCACGTCCTTCAGACAGTGGACATACACCATTTGGAGATATATATATTTCTGAGAGCCCTGATCTCACATATTGGGGCAAGCATCGTCATGTGATGGGAAAAACAGAGCTTTGGTGGGAGTCTGTGAAGATCGGAGCAGGTGCAGCACCTATCGAGACAAGTGAAGGCTGGCTTCTTTTCTATCATGGCGTTACAGGAACCTGCAATGGTTTTGTATATTCTATCGGAGGAGCAATTCTCGATAAAGATTGCCCTTCAAAGGTAAAGTACAGATGCAGTACTTTCCTTCTCACTCCTGAAGAGTGGTACGAAGAGAGAGGATTTGTACCAAATGTATGTTTCCCATGTGCTACAATACATGATAGCGAGACGGGTAGGATTGCAATCTACTATGGATGTGCTGACAGCTATGTTTCACTTGCGTTTACTACAGTAGATCAGATAGTGGACTATATCAAGGAACATTCAATTGTTAGAGAGTCTGATATAGAGGAAGGAAGAAGGTAATCTGATGCCTATCATTTATGATGATAAAAAGCAGATATGGAAGATCGATACTCCAAATACTTCATATGTATTTGGAGTTGTCGATGACAGATATCTTGCTCATATTTACTATGGTTCCAAGATCAAGGATACAGATATTTTATATTCACTCAGACTTAATGAAGGATGGAAGGTTCCATCATTACAGCCGGCAGAGCATGTGAGTTTTATGTCATCGTTTCCAATGGAATTCCCCACACAGGGAAGAGGAGATTATAGAGAAAGCTGTATTAATATAAGAAATTCAAACAACCAGTCTGCTCTTGAGCTTATATATGATTCATACAGGATATATGATGGAAAAGACGGGCTGAAAGGTCTTCCTGCATCATTTGGAGATAATGTTAAAACTCTGGAAGTTACGCTGAAGGATATGACGATGCATGCAGAAGTAGTTCTTAGCTATTCTATATTTGACGACTCTGATGCGATAGCAAAGAGTGTCAAGATCAGAAATATAGGTGAGAACTTTTTTTATGTTACTAAATTGTTATCATCATGTCTTGAGCTTGAAAATGAAAATTATGAGACAATGGGATTTTATGGCACATGGGCACGTGAACATATAATCGAGAGAAAAAGTCTGGGACATAGTGCAACTGTTTTTGACTCTAAGAGAGGAGAAGGTGGTCACGATGGCCAGCCTTTTATTGCCGTCTTGAGCTCAAATGCAGATGAAGACAACGGAAAAATTTATGCTATGCATTTGGTTTATTCTGGAAGCTTTTATGCAAGTGCGAAGACTGATGCGTATGACAGAGTAAGGACAGTAATAGGTATACAGCCGGAGGATTTTGAGTGGAAGCTTGAGCCTGCAGAGGAGTTTCAAGCGCCGGAGACGATAATTACGTTTACAGAGTGCGGATTGAATGCAATGACGCATATCTATCATGATTTTTATCGTTCACACCTCATTAGGTCAAAATATCAGTATGCAAAAAGACCTATACTTGTAAATAGTTGGGAAGCTGCATATTTTGACTTTGATACAAAGAGGATACTTGAGCTGGCAGGGGAGGCGGCAAAGGTCGGAATAGACATGCTTGTGCTTGACGATGGTTGGTTTGGAAAGCACAGGGAAGAGCCGACAGCTTCGCTGGGAGATTGGTATTGTAATGAAAAGAAACTTGAAGGCGGATTAAAGAAAATTTCATCAGAGCTCAAGAAGCTTGGAATGAAGTTTGGTCTTTGGTTTGAGCCGGAGATGATCTCAGAGGATTCTGATCTTTACAGAGCACATCCTGACTGGGTAGTACATACGAAAGGCAGAGAACCTGCAAGATGCAGAGATCAGTGGGTATTGGATTTCAGCAATCCTGCTGTGATAGACTTTATCACAGAAAGTATTGCCAGGAATATAAGAGAGGCTGGGATAGACTATATCAAGTGGGATATGAACAGACCGCTCTGCGATATAGGCTCTGCCTATCTTGAGTCAGATAGGCAGGGAGAGATACTTCATCGTCATGTTTTAGGCGTATATGAGATACAGGAAAGACTTTTAAGTGAGTTTCCTGATCTTCTGATCGAGAATTGCTCATCAGGTGGTGCCAGATTTGATCCCGGCATGTTGTATTATAGTCCACAGATATGGTGCTCTGATGACATGGACCCGGTAGAGAGGCTTGCAATACATGAGGGAACAGCTATGATCTACCCGCTCAGTACAATTGGTTCACATGTTTGCAAAGCAGTCAATGATATTTCGGGAAGAAGAGTTTCGTTCGAGACACGTGGAATTTCAGCCATGACCGGTACTTTTGGCTATGAGCTTGATCTTACGAAGCTTCCTGATGAGGATAAAAAATTGATACCACTTCAGATTGAGAAATACCGGTCTATTCAGAGTCTTGTACAGACAGGTGATTATTATCGTTTGGAGTCATATCATAGAAACGGCAGATTTGATACATTTATGAATGTTTCAAAAGATAAAAAAGAGGCTTATGTTATCTGCATGCAAGTATTGGCAAGACCAAATGACATAGGTCATAGAGTACATCTGAAAGGGCTTGATCCTGAGCAGGAGTATGAAATAGAGCTTGATGGAAGGAAAGAGATATACAGAGGCGATGTTTTGATGAATGTCGGCTATATTTTCCCTTATGTCAAAAAAGACTTTAATGCGCAGATGCTGATGATCAAGGCGAATAATTGAGTATATAAAAACGCACATCTTTACAAATGGGGTGTTGCAGCAATAATTCAGGCAAATTATAGTAAGTGTCAGATAAATTTGTCGTTTACGATAGTATGATTGTTTTTGGGAGAAGGTAAAGATGAAAGCAACGAAGTTTGGGAGATGTGGAGATGTAGATGGAAAGACAGTGCTCTTTTGGAGTGGAAGCGCATTGGAAGTATGTGTGCGTGCTTCTGAGCTCTATGTAATCATAGAGACTGATTATGATATTCATGAGCTTTGGGCAGATTTTATAATAGATGGAGAACGTACGCAGCGTTTAGCACTTCAAAAAGGTGTCCATAAGTACATGATATTTAGAGGCTTTGAAGCTTCTTCTAAAACAAAGGTAAGGGTTGTAAGGGATACGCAGTCTATGCCTGAGGATAATGTTTCTTATTTTGCTATTCATGGTTTTGAAACAGATGGAGAATTTCTAGATGAGTCTCATTATGATATGCAGCTGGAATTTATAGGAGATAGCATCACATCAGGCGAGGGCTGCGGACTTACAAATCGTGAAGAATGGATTCCGGCAGTTTTTGATGCAGTAAACGCATTTCCATATTTAACATCTCAGATTTTGAATGCAAAGTATAATGTCTTGAGCCAAAGTGGATGGGGGACATTTGCGTCATGGGACGCAGACACTTCACATGCGATAGTGGATTATTATGAAAAAATATGTGGTACGCTGTGTGATGAAAAAAATATAGCTGCACACGCTCATGAAGACTGGAATTTTGAAGATAATGCTTCAGATGCAATCATAATCAACCTTGGAACAAATGATTCAAGTGCCATGAAGCTGGAAAAGTGGAGTAAGGAAGAATTTGCGTCATTGTTTATAGATAAGGCATATAATTTCATAAAAAATGTCAGGAGGCATAATCCTCATAGCTTGATATTGTGGGTATATGGAATGCTTGGAAATGACATGGAGCCATATATTCAAAAAGCCCTGCAGCAGTACAAAGATGAGACCGGAGATGAAAAGGTACAATATCTGGCTCTTGAAAACTGTACGGGAGAGTTGCTTGGAGTAAGACTGCATCCTACTCCGCAGGCGCATAGAGTTGCTGCGAAGCAGATAGCAGATACTATAATTAGAAATTTAAGCGCAAAGTAGGTAATAAATCGAATTCTGAATGCCTGCTTTACGGAGAAGGAAAATACTATGGATCATTTGAAATATTTTGAAGGCATTCAAAGAATAAAAAAATTGGCTGAAAGAGCAAAGAGCGGCGAAGAGCTGACAATAGGCTTTTTTGGAGGATCTATAACGCAAGGCTCGCTGGCGACAGATCTGCATAAATGCTATGCGTACCGTGTTTTTGAATGGTTTGAAAAGGAGTGGCCTCATACACATTTTCATTATGTGAATGGTGGGATAGGCGGAACAACATCACACTTTGGAGTTTCACGCGTACAAAGGGATCTGCTGATGTACAGACCTGATTTTGTGGTAGTGGATTTTAGTGTGAATGATGATGCTGATCATTTTTTTCAGGAGACTTATGAAGGGCTGATAAGAAAAATATGGTACTCAGAGTCAAAGCCAGCTATGATATTGCTGAATAATGTTTTTTATGATACAGGAGAAACAGCGGAGAAGCTGCACACACAGATAGGCGATCATTATCAGATACCACATGTGAGCATCAAAGATTCTATTTATAAGGATATACAGGAAGGAAAATTCACGAGAGAAGATATATCTTCTGATGGATTGCATCCAAATGATCTCGGGCATGAAAAGGTGGCACATGAAATTATTACTGCCATAAAAAATATATTGAAAGAAAAAGTTGAAACATCAGCCACCATGTCGGACAATGAAAGTGTTCAAAAGCCATCTATAACTATGAATGCTTATGAGAATGCTGTACGCTATACTATAGAAAATTCAACACCGGTATTGAAAGGATTCAGGGCTGATTCGGCTGAGAAGTTGGGACATTTGGACTTCTTTAAGAATGGATGGAGTGCGGCAAAAAAAGGAGATAAGATCTGCTTTACGCTGGAAGCTTCGTGTATAGCTATACAGTATCGTAAAACAATAAATAGACCTTCACCGATCGCAAGGGCAATTCTTGATGGCAGATCTGATGAAGAAATTATTTTAGATGGAAATTTTAACGAAGACTGGGGTGACTGTCTCTATATTGAGCCTGTATTGCATCATGGAGAGCACAGAGTACATACGCTTGAGATAGAGATAATAAATGATGATGGTGGGCAGGATTCGCCATTTTATTTGCTGTCTGTCATTACAGTTTGACTAGATTGGGAGAATGACAAAGTATAGGAGCGTTTTATGAGACCTAAAAAGAAAAATGGACTAAAGGAAATAGCGCAGGCTGCAGGTGTCAGTATCGTTTCTGTATCTAATGCACTAAATGGAAGAAAAGGCATTAGCCGGGAAAAAAGCGAGAAGATACTTGAAATTGCGCACTCGCTTGGATATTCGGTAAATACTTTGTCAAATAAAGCTTCTAAAACAAAGTATAAATTTACACTGTGGGACAAAGAAAAGTATTGGTACGAAATATTTTGTAAAGCAGCGGGAAAATATAATGCAGAGATTTTGTTAAATGATGATGAAGACAGCAATGGAGCGATTATTGCGGATAGGCTAAATTCATCGGAGTTGACAGCACTTATGGAAAAAAAAGAAATCCCTTTGGTAGGTGTTATGTTCAGCGATTTTGATGTAGACATAGATTATGTAGTTGATGACGGTTTCCATGATGCGGCAAGAGCTGTAAAGCTGCTGTGTGATAAGGGATGCAGAAAAGTTGCTGTGGCAGCTGACATCGAAGGAGAGGATTTCACTTATAGACAGGGACAGGTTACGGATAGGATCTTGGGTGCATATTGTCAGCTGCAGACAATTGGAAATGAACTCAAGTATATTGATTTTTCAAATATAGTAGCCGCATCTGATTACAGACAGTTCTTTCATGCAAAAAAACTGCCTGATGGTATAATATGTATAGGCAGTAAGAGTGAAAAGGCTCTTTTTAAGAATTTTGAGGAAAAAAAGATACGTGTACCTGAAGATATAAGGATTGTCGGCTGTGGTATGGCTGATGAAAATTTTTCAGTACCGGCTGTGGTTTGTGATAAAGGTGAAGTTGCAGAGAGGGCAATAGAGGTACTTTTACACAAGCTAAAAAATAATGCGGCAACATGCGGAATAACCTTGATTCAGGGACGGTATACTGCCTTAATACGCGAAAGTAATGAAATAGAATGAAGAAGATTAGGCTTAAAGATGTAGCTGACATGCTTGGTGTAAGTGTAGTAACGGTATCTAATGCACTTTCAGGGAAGAAGGGTGTCAGCGATAATCTTAGAAAAAAAATAATAAAGACTGCTCATGAGCTTGGGATTAATTGTGAAAGATATTCCAAATGTAATAACAGCAGCAATAATGTAGGGACGGAAACTGAAGGGCTTATACTCGGAGTTTTGGTCTCTGATTTTTATGTTTCCATTGGGACTTCATTTTATTGGGAAATGTATCAAAAAATCACTTATGCGGCAACGAGAGCAAGGTGCTTGACATCGCTGGATATCGTGAAAGAAAAATCAGGTAATCCTAAAGTTCCAAACATGATAAAGGATAATTCGATTGATGGACTGATTATCTTGGGAATGTTAAAACGAGAGTTTCTGAATGAAGTACTGAATGCATGTCAATGTCCGATAGTATCTGTTGATTTTACTATTCCGGAAAAAAAGATATCTGCGGTTTTGTCAAGTAACTATATTGGTATGTATAAGGCAACAAGGGAACTTATCAAGGCTGGACATAAAAGGATTGGATTTGTGGGTACGATGGGCTTTTCTCATAATATTGGTGAGAGACTGTGCGGCTTTCAAAAATGTATGATAGAGAATGGACTATCTGTTCCATTGCAGTGGATACTTTCGGATCGTGTCGGAGAGATGGAAACGGCATATGTCTCACTTCCTGATGAGCTTCCAACAGCGTTTGCATGTAGCAGTGACTATGCGGCAAGTATACTTTATGATGCCTTAGAGCGTCGAGGACTTTCTGTTCCGAATGATATTTCAATTGCAAGCTATGATAATTATCTTTATAATCATAAACTGAGTGGCAAGCTGACTACATATAATGTTGACATGGAGGCTATCGCTGAGAGTGCTATCCATCGTATTATCATGGAGTTGCGCTATCCGGAACTTGCAGGGAAGACTGAGTATATTGACAGTAATGTTATACGGAGGACTTCTATCAAGAATATAGAATGAGGCGGGTTAGATACCAATGAATAATGAGATAACAATGGCGGATATAGGGCGCAAGCTTGGCGTCAGCACTGTGACTGTGTCTAAGGCATTGTCGGGTAAGAGCGGAGTAAGTGACGACCTTAAGGAAAAAATAATTGCAGAGGCTGCTAGAAGCGGTTATCAGAAGCTTCGCAAAAGACATGAAAAAAAAGAAAAAAACACTGTGGGTGTAATAGTTTCTGAGCGATATCTGCGTGATAAGCAGTCGTTTTATTGGCAGATGTATCAAAATATAATGCTGAATGCCGGAAATATGAGATTATTTACACTTCTAGAGGTTATAAGTACTGATGTAGAGGCTTCTTTGGAGATGCCTAAGCTTATAACTCAAAATAAAGCTGACAGCATAATTATTTTGGGCCCGATTTCGACAAAGTATTCCACAGAGCTGATAAATCATACCAATGTTCCTTTTTTAAGTCTTGACTCTAAATATGAGAATTTCCCAGGTGATGCGGTAATTGCAGATAATATAGCTGGTGGATATTGCATGACAAAATATCTGCTCGACCATGGACATAAAAAGATCGGGTATGTAGGAAGTCTTAATGTAACACCGAGTATTGATAATAGATACCTTGGATACATAAAGGCTTTGATAGGAAGTGGGATAAAGCCGGAGTGGAAATGGAAGATAGACGACAGAAATATTGAGACAGGCATCATAGGTGCAGAGGGTACGTTTGAGCTTCCGCTTGATGACATGCCGACAGCTTTTTTCTGTAATTGTGATGTCGCTGCGGTAGAGTTGATAGAAAGACTTGAGAAAAATGGCTTTTCTGTACCTGAGGATATAGCTGTTGTAGGATTTGATAACTTCGTATCTGATAGAGAAAGTAAGATTGGTATAACCACCTATGAAGTGGATCTGATGGCTATGTCAGAGCAGGCACTGAAGATTCTTAAAAATAGATTTGAACATCCTACGGCACCAGATCATGTAGTGATGATGAGAGGTCACATGATAGAGAGAGAAAGTGTTTGTAATATTGATAATTAAAAGCAGTAATACTTGTGTTTTGCAGTGGGGCTGTGAAAAATGAGGAGTAATTCATTTTTCACGGTCTCTTCTTTTTTTATGGGACTGAGTTATTTCACAGCCCTTTTTAAACTTATAGGAAATTCCTTATATAGCAAAATGCTCCGCGAGGATGCGCTAAGATTTTGCATGTAAATTAATTAAGAACTTAAATTAAGTAAATTAAGATTAATTTATGGTTAAAACATACAAATCATGGTTGAAAATGACTTATTTTTGACGTTTAATAATGGATATTGTTCACAAAAATAATCAATGCGCAATAATATACGTTAATTAACAATATAATATGATGACAAAAAGATTAAAAAATATATAATCAAATACATAGATTAGGCATTACAACTAAATATTCTAGGAGGAAGTTATGAGAATGAAAAAAGTTTTATCACTTGTTCTCTCAGGTACATTGGCTTTATCAATGACTGCTTGTTCTACAAACGCTGCAAAAACTGCAGAGGGGGCAACGGAGGAGAACACTTCAAAGGCATCTGCAGATGCAGGAAATTTGAAATATTCTGACATTACACTTGGTGAGACCGGTACAGATATTTCAACCACGATCAAGATGCTTACAAACAGAACTGATATGATGCAGGATGATTATACCGGAAAAACATATCCGCAATATGTTGCAGATTTTAATAAGATGTATCCTGATATTAAGGTAGATATTGAGCCTGTAACTGATTATGCAGAGGATTCTATCCTTAGACTTCAGGGCGGTGATTGGGGCGATATAATGCTTATCCCGGCAATTGATGCAGCAGAACTGTCAACATACTTTATACCGTATGGAACAGTCGATGAAATGAAAAAGTATGTACGATTTGCAACAGATAAACAGTATGGTGGAATCTGCTATGGTGTTCCTACAACAGGCGATGCACAAGGTGTTCTCTACAATAAAAAAGTATTTGAGGAGGCAGGAATAACTGAACTTCCTAAGACACCTGATGAGTTCATTGCTGACCTTAAGCTTATCAAGGAAAAAACAAAAGCTATACCGCTTTACACCAACTATGCAGCAGGATGGACAATGGGAGCTTGGGATGCATATATTGCAGGCTCTGCAACAGGTGACTCAAAGTACATGAATCAGGAACTGATACATGCGAAAGATCCGTTTGCTGATCCTGGCGACGGAACTCATGCATACAACGTATACAAGATCCTCTATGACGCGGTAGCACAGGGACTTACGGAGGATGATTATACAACTACTGACTGGGAAGGCAGTAAGGGTATGATGAACCGAGGTGAGATCGGTACAATGGTACTTGGCTCATGGGCATTTGCACAGATGCAGGCAGCTGGAGAAAATAAAGATGATATCGGCTATATGACATTTCCTATCACTGTAAATGGAAAGCAGTATGCTTCAGCCGGAGCAAACTATTCATTTGGAATTAATGCTTCTGCAAGTGATGAGAATAAACTTGCTTCGATGATCTTTGTAAAGTGGATGACGGAGAAGTCAGGCTTTGCTTACAATGAAGGCGGTATGCCAATTGCATTAGATGATGATAATTGGCCTGAGGTTTATTCAGCTTTTGACAAAGCAAATGTAGAGTATGTACCTGATGAGCCTGCATTAGAAGGTGAAGAGGATATTTTATCTGTGCTTAATGCAGACAGCGAACTTAACATCAATAATGGTGGTGATAAGAAGGTACAAAGTATCATAGAGCATGCATCTATCGGCGACAAAACCTATGATGAGATCATCAGTGAGTGGAATACATCGTGGACAGACGCACAGGAAACAAACGGAGTAGAGGTTAAATAATGGCTATTCTGAAGCTTAAAGCACCAACCAAAGATTATCTTTGGGGTGGTAGAAGATTAATTGAAGAGTATCATAAAGCTGCTGAAAGTGATATACTTGCAGAGAGTTGGGAACTTTCATGTTACCCGGGCAGCTCATCTGTCATTGAAAATGGTGAGTTTGCAGGGAAGACTCTTAATGAATTTATTGAAATAAGAGGAAAAGAAGTACTTGGAAGTAACTGCGTGAAATTTGAAAATTTTCCGGTATTGATAAAGTTCATTGATGCAAAGAAGGATCTTTCGATACAGGTACATCCCAGTGATGAATATGCCCTAAAAAACGAAAAGCAATACGGCAAGACGGAAATGTGGTATGTGCTTGATGCAGAAGAAGGAGCTTTTCTTTACTATGGGTTCAAAAGTGAAATATCTAAGGAAGAATTTGAACGAAGAATTCATGACAATACGCTAACTGAGGTTCTGAACAAGGTCGAAGTAAAGAAGGGGGATGTATTCTTTATAGAATCAGGAACTCTTCATGCAATAGGTGCAGGCATTTTGATCGCTGAGATACAGCAGAATTCCAATGTTACCTATAGGGTATATGACTATGGAAGGAAGGGAAATGACGGAAAGCTGAGAGAGCTTCATATCGATAAAGCTCTTGAGGTGACAAACAGATTCCCGGCAAAAGCATTCAAAAGTCCAGAGCCTCATATTGCTAAGTGTAAGTACTTTACAGTTGATAAGATCAGTCTGTCAGGTGATCTAACCAGTAGATTGTCAGGAAAAGTTGGAAATGAAACTTTTGTACATATACTTGTTTTAGATGGAGAAGGCTCTATCTTATGCAAAAACGAAGAACTGCATTTTGAAAAGGGTGACAGCTTCTTTATCCCTGCCGGAAGTGGTGACTATGAGCTTCGTGGAAGATGCGAGGCTATAATGACTTACGAAAGCGAATAGAGGCATTATGAGAAAAGACAGCGAGTGGAACAGTAAAGAAGTATGGAAAGAGTTGGATACAAAGGGAAAGATACAGTATTTTAAGGACTATTACATGGTTCCTATTATAGCAGCTATTGTGATGATACTGATCGTCGGTTCATTTTTGTATCATATAATCTTCCCAAAACCGGGACCAAAGCTCTATGTTGCGGTTTATGATCTAACACTGGATAGTGAGGCTTCAGATGCTCTCAAGGCAGAGTTAGCAAGTAAGGTCGGAAGTGAAGTTTCTCCGGAACAGATCGTAATCGACGACACTTTCCGTTCTGATTCCCCTAAAGATATGGAAAGACTGCAGGTTTTGGTGGCAAATCATAGTATTGATGTGGTAATAGCTAATGACAAGACTACTAAGCAGCTCGCTGGATTTGGATTTCTTGTAAATATGAAAGATGTTTTGGACAAAAGTATAATTAAAAGCTTATCGGATGAAAATAAACTGCTTATCACACCGGGATTTGATGATGAAGAAAAGAGTATTTCTATAGAGGATAATGGTAACGGAAAGGGAGAGGCTCAGCCTTATGCTGTAAGGATAGACGGAAGTGAAGAGTGGAAAAAACTTGCAGGCGATTTTCGTGATTATCGAAATTTTTCTATAGTTATGGATGCAGATCATCAAGATAATGCCAAGAGCTTCTTAAATGAACTGCTTGATACGGAATTTTAGACCTTCTATGCCTCAGGTGGTATATGATTGCTTATTATCTCACTATTGTCTTTTAAACAATGTATGATAGACTATAATATGATAAAACTTATGTACGATTCATGTCGTGCAGCATTATGAATGTAATGTTTGTAAAGGAGAGTGGGTATATGAGTAATATTGAAGGTATGCTTAAGCAGGTATTGGAAAATGATGAACTCAAGGGAAAGCTTTTGAAGGCGGCTTCCAGCAAAGAGTCATTAGAAGCTTTTTTGAAGGAGAAGGGTATTAACGTAGACGTTGATGAAGCAATGAAGTTTGTAAAGGATAACATTGCAAAAAGCGGAGTATCTGTTGATTCGATAGCAAAAATGGCTGGTGGATTTTTTTCAAAATAAAATGGCAGTATAAAGTCTTTTTTAAATCTTCTTTATATAATGGCATCTATGTGAATTTTACACATAGGTGTCATTTTTTGTGTTCAAAAAGCAGAAATACAGAAAAATATATTAAGTTAGCTTATGTAAAGTGACGATATAAGAAATAGATTATTGTGCGTAAATAAGATTAATTGATAAGAATAAAAACATGGTGGATAAGATATGAAAAATATTGATATGTCATCACTAGTTTATACAAACGATGAGTGTATAGGATGCAACAAGTGTATCAATGCCTGTCCTGCAATGGGAGCATGTATGTCTGTTGATGAAGCGGCTGGAAGTGGGCGTAAGATCGAAGTTAATGCTGATTACTGTGTAGCATGCGGAGCATGTATTGATGCATGTAAGCATGGAGCAAGAAAGTTTTATGATGATACAGAGCAGTTTTTTGAGGATCTAAAAAAGGGTGAAAAGATCTCTGTAGTAATTGCGCCTGCCTTTCTTGCAAATTATCCAAAAGAATATGGATCAGTACTTGGCGGCTTAAAAAAATGTGGAGTAAACCGCATTATTTCTATTTCTTTCGGTGCTGATATATGTACGTGGGGATATCTCAATTACATTCAGAAGTACGACTATGTTGGCGGCATTTCACAACCTTGTCCGGCAGTTGTAAGATATATTGAAAATTATATACCGGAGCTCCTTCCAAAACTTTTCCCTGTACAGTCCCCGCTTATGTGCGGAGCGATATATATGAGAAAGGTTTTGGGAATAAATGACAAGATTGCTTTCATATCTCCTTGCATCGCCAAAAAGATGGAGATCGAAGATCCCAATAATGCAGGATTAGTTCAGTATAATGTGACTTTTACTCATTTAATGAAGTATGTAAAAGAAAATAATATTTATGGATCTGATGCTACAGATGAAATTGAGTATGGATTGGGCTCTATTTATCCGACTCCGGGCGGTCTTAAGGAAAATGTTTATTGGTTTTTGGGTGAAGATGTAGCAGTCCGCCAGATTGAAGGCGAAAAAAGACTATATGAATGGCTTCAGAAAAATAAAGACCGAATCAAGGGTGGAAAAACTCCTTTTGTATTTATAGATGCGCTGAACTGTGAGAGTGGATGCTTATGCGGAACTGCAGTAGATCCTAAAATAAGCGAAACAGATGATGCATTATACGCTATTTTAAAAATAAAAGAAAATTCAAAGAAAAATAAAAAGGGTAATGCGTGGTCTAAACCGGATACTCCGCAGAGACGTTTGGCAAATTTTAATAAGCAGTTCAAAAATCTTAATTTGGAAGATTATCTGCGCAAATATACAGACAGATCTTCAAAGGCATCATATAAAGAGCCTAACGAAAAACAAAGGAATGAAATTTATGATTCAATGGGGAAAACAACCAAGGAATCAAGAGAAATAGACTGTACCTGCTGCGGATATGAGACTTGCAAAGAAATGACAAAAGCAATTTTTAATGGGTTTAATGTAAAAGAAAATTGCATACATTATCAAAAAGATCTTGTACAGCAGGAAGTGATGAGAGCTGAACAGCTGGCGAAGGAAGTTGAAAAGCGCCATGATGAAGAGATTGCAGAGCAAAAAAGACTTGTGAAGGCTATTTCTGATATAAATACACAGTTCGAAGAGCTTAATACGGCGATAGATATAATGATGAATGGCAACAAGTCAAATGCAAAGGATTCGGAAAGTATAGCCGAAAAGATTACCGACGTTTCAAAATTTACGGCAGAGCTGAAGGACTCTATGGAGGATATCAGAACTCTGATCGACCAACTTGCTGTAGATAGTAATAAAGTAGTTGAAATAGCAAACAGTACAAACCTGCTGTCACTCAATGCTTCAATCGAAGCTGCGCGGGCAGGTGAAGCAGGTAAAGGATTTGCTGTAGTTGCTTCGCAGATAAGTGCTCTGGCAGCAAATTCCAAAAAGACAGCCGGCAACAGCACGACAAATCAATCGAAGATAGATGGAGCTGTGGTTGATATAATGAAAAGATCTGAAATTCTTGCATCAGGCATTGATCAGATCAACAGCATGACGCATAATTTGGCAAAGTCGACTGAGAAGATGTCTGTGAATACAGAAAGCATAAGGGAAATCGTTGATTCCGTTAAGGATATTCTTGACCAACTTACCAAAAAATAATAATTATTTTCCTGTAGAAAAAAGATACAGTTTGCGCTGATCATAAACTAAAAGAAACCACTGAGACACGATAAATTGTGTTTCAGTGGTTTTTTGCGGAAAAGCTCCTCTTTCATGTATTCGTCGCGTTAACCAAACTTGAATATAAAGTTGATATTTTATATAATTGACCGCGGTAAATAAATGATGGAAGTAGGTATTGGAATGAGTTTGGTCATTATTTTGTTTTTTCCGATTTTATTGCTTTGGATCGCAGAGGAATTATTTCGTTATTTCAAAATCAAAGCAAATGCGTTTAGTGAGAGAGAAGTCAGAGCAGCAGCTAGAGCTCAGGCATGGAAACTTCGGATAAAAGACCCGGAAATATCTTGTGATTACTGCGGCGGTAAGATCGATACGAGTAAATATAAGGTTTGTCCTCAGTGTGGTGCGCCATATGATGATAATAAAGAATGGCTCGCAAAATTTAATGTTAAAGAAGAATTTGTAAATAAGGGTACAGACAGCCTGCTAGAGCTCAGGGAAGCAAAGGCAAGAGAAGAAAGTTTGAAAGTCCTTCGAATAATCAGGAAAAAGATAGTGGTTCTGACTACAATATTTTTCCTGCTTGTTGGAAGTATCTGGGCTGTTTCTGTGAAAGGAAATATGGATAGATTCAGAGTCGATGAAGAAGTCAACGAAAAATCGTATGAACATTTTACAGAAGCTCCTTATAAGGTCGATGGTGATGGTGTTATTTTTGATGGAAACATGGCGAAGGTTACTGTTGCAGGTTTTTACCAAGAAGATAGCGTCGAAGAAGATGGTGACGGGGGATTAACCAAAAAAGTAAAGGTGGAATTCATTGTTGAAAATAAGTCAGATCAAAATATCAGGTTGAGAATACATTGTGATTCTATCAATGGCTTTTCTGATGATTATGCTTACATTGATAGCTTTGGGTGCTACAGGAAAAACAAAACAGTAAAGGTTTATGAGAAAATTTATAAATGCCCGGGAGAAGAAATATCAGAAATGATATTTGATTCGATCGATGTGGTCGCGGACGATTTAGAAACTCGTGAATCAATAGATAAGCCTGTGATTATCAGAACAACTTCTTCTATGGAAAAGGCTGCCTTAAGCGTTTCTAATGATGAGCTCATATACTCAAATGAAAAGATGGAACTTTACACAAAACCATATGATGATGGCTACGCTAAGGGCTATAAGATATACGCTGTTAATAAGTGTGATAAATCATTTAGTGTAAAAGCCGAAGCGAAAAGCTCTGATGACGGCGAGAGTGATACTTACGTCTTTGACAGGGTATTTCTGCCGTCAAAATATATATTAAGAGCGGATTATAGACTTAGAAATGATGATGATGAGAACGAAAGTAAAGCAGCCGATGATAAAAAAGAACTGGTAAATTTCACATTTACCTGTGACGAAGATCCCTCATGCAATTTTGCAACAGGATATGTGGAATTTAATTAAAAACGAAAAATACATAATACATATGTACTTAAAAAAGAAATTTATAACCAAGGAAATTGAGGTTTATAATTATTTAATAAATTGACTATCGGTTCATTTGAGTTATATCATAGGATTAAATGAAGTCACGATAGATCAAGTTTTTATGAAAGAGGAAAATCTAATGAATATCAGAAATTTTGCGAATGAAACAAGGAAATTTGTTGCTAACAAGGATAATTTTTACGTACTTGAGTATATGCATGACAGCAGTGTTTCTCCTGCTAATGCAGATATTGAGTACTATATGAGCAAGATGGGTGTTCATAGGAGACAGGTTGTCGTTAAGCTGGATGAGAATCATTCTGCAATTGTACAGGCAGGCGCAATGCAGTGGATGGCAGGAGATGTAAATGCTAAGACAGGAGTTAAAGGTGTCGGCGATTTATTTGGAAAGATGATAAAGGGAGCCGTTACAGGTGAATCTGCGATAAAGCCGGAATATGCAGGAAATGGTTGGCTTGTGCTGGAACCGACATATAAATTTATAATTCTTGTAAATGTTGAAGAATGGGGTTCAGGCATAACTATTGAGGATGGCATGTTTTATGCCTGCGCTGGAACAGTAAAGACTAGCGTTACTGCGAAAAAGACACTTTCTTCTGCAGCTCTTGGCAGTGAGGGACTCTTTAATATGAGCCTTTCAGGAACAGGTATCGCAGCGTTGGAAAGTAATGTCCCATATGATGAATTGGTTGAGGTCGAGCTTAATAATGACACATTAAAGATTGACGGAAATTTAGCTGTTTGCTGGTCATCAAGCCTTGATTTTACTGTGGAGAGAACCACTAAAACATTGATCGGATCTGCAGCAAGTGGTGAAGGTCTTGTAAATGTGTACAGAGGTACGGGAAGAGTTCTAATGAGCCCTGTAGCGCCGACAAGTTCACTGTATGAATCTACAAATACGATGTCTGCCAAAGCTGCGGCCAGGACAAGTAATACTTTAGGCAAATAATTCAAATGGCATATGAGTTAAATCTGAGCAGGTATATGAAGATAGCATATACCTGCTTAATTTATAGTGCAGTAAATATAAAAAAGAGAAATTGTCTTGACGATACATATATAGAAATATATTTATTGTGCGGAGTTTTCAATATTTAAGATCAGAGGGGACAAAGGATGCTAAGGAGTTTCTTAAATAGAAATAAGGGTGTGTTGAAAGGCGGTATCAGGCATAAGATATTCTGCATGATGCTGGTAACCGTCGTAATGATAATAGCGGCATATACTGCTGTATTTTTCTACCAGACAAGCAGAGTTGAAAAACTTGTAAATGACACTTATGAAATGCAGAAGCAGGTATATGAAGAGAATGGGCAGACAGACAAATACGAAGAAATTCAGAGTGAAGCGATGGCTTCATTTCGAAGAAGGATGTTTCACGCCAGAAATATACTTCTAATACTTGTAGTGATGATAGTGGCAGCGGGACTGCTGTCTGCTTACTCACTGTCGAGAAAGATCATAGATCCGCTTAATACTATCACGAGGCGAGTTGCATCGCTTGGTATCCGCCATAGGCAGTTTAAAATGGAGCCAGTATATAGAACAGGAGACGAGATCGAGGTTTTGGCAGAGGCTTTCGCCAAGCAGTCCATCCGCACAATGCTATATATAGACCAGATCAAAAAAGTTACTGCAGAAAAAGAGAGAATCGGAGCAGAGCTTGAAATGGCAAGCAAAATTCAGGCGAGCCAGCTTCCAAGTCTTTTTCCACCATTTCCGGATAGGAAAGAATTCAGCCTGTACGCAAGTATGACTCCGGCAAAAGAAGTTGGTGGAGATTTTTATGATTTCTTCATGATAGATCATGACCACATAGGTCTGATAATGGCTGATGTTTCGGGAAAAGGTGTCCCGGCGGCACTTTTGATGATGGTTGCACGTGTACTCATCAAGTCCAGTTTGCAGAATGGAAATGATCCATCGAAAGCTCTTGAAAGTGTAAACAATCAGCTCTGTGAAGGTAATGATGCAAACTTTTTTGTAACTATGTGGGTGGCAGTGCTTGAAATATCTACAGGTAAAGGACTTGCAGCAAATGCCGGCCATGAGCACCCTGTGGTACGCAGGGCAAATGGCAGCTATGAACTTGTGCTCTACAAGCACTCAATGGCGGTCGGAATAATGGAAGGCTTGAAGTTCAAACAGCACGAATTTCATATGAGTCCGGGAGACAGTATCTTTGTATATACAGATGGGGTTGCTGAAGCAACTAACGCACATAAAGAGCTTTATGGAACAGAGCGTATGCTTGAAGCATTGAATAAAGAACCGGACGCTTCGGCTGAGAAAACGTTGTCAAATGTGATGGAGGACATTAATTGTTTTGTAGATGGTGCGGAGCAGTTTGACGATATAACCATGCTGTGTTTGCGCTACTATGGAGAAAAAGGTTTTACCACATAAAATGCAGGAGGCAGGAAAATGAAAACTAACAGGATCAAAAAAAGCCTGAAAATAATAGGAGATATCTTCATTCCACTGCTGCCTGGCATTATTTGTGCCGGTTTATGCGGCGGGTTAGCGTCTCTTATAGCTCAAATGATTCCGAATTATTCAGAGAATGAGATGTGGCAGCTGATATATCAAATATTATTGCTCATCAATTCGTCTGTGATGACTTTTATCACTGCATGGGCAGGATACAGAGCATCAGAAAATTTTGGCGGAACACCAATCTTAGGTGGTATGCTTGGCATGATCACATCTATGGAAGGCATCAATGTGATAGCTAAGATTCTCGGTCTTTATAACGAAGAAGTTCCGCTAGACTCTATCCTACGCAGCGGAAAAGGCGGAGTTTTGGCAGTGATCATAGGAGCATTGCTGATCGCAAATGTTGAAAAAGTGATACGTTCAGTTATGCCGCGCTCTTTGGATGTAGTTTTTACACCATTCATCACTATACTGGTGTGCGTTATTCCATATATTATTTTTATCATGCCGCTTTACGGTTACATTTCAGAGGGAATTGTCTGGCTTTTCAGTAAGGCATGTCTGTCACGAAATATATTGATAAAGGCACTTTCAGGTTACTTGGCATCCGCGTTCTTTTTGCCGTTGGTTGCCACGGGTATGCATCATGGTTTGGTTGCTCTTTACAATGTACAGCTTCAGGAATTGGGCTATATCACACTTTACCCGGCGCTTGCAATGGCAGGAGCAGGGCAGGTAGGCGCAGCTATTGCTCTTTGGAAGAAAGCAAGGAAAGCAAAAAATAATGATTTTTGCTCTGTTATTGCCGGTGCATTGCCGGCAGGTATAATGGGTGTTGGCGAACCGCTTATTTATGGAGTTACCTTACCTCTAGGGATACCGTTTCTGACCGCAGGACTTGGAGCCGGGTTTGGCGGAGCATTCATCATGCTTACCGGAGTTGCTTCTACCGGATGGGGACCGTCAGGTCTCCTTGGAGCATTTATGATGACAGCCGGTTATGGTGGTCATCTAATGAGTGTTGTATGTTATCTTATAGCACTTCTTATAAGTTATTCGGGCGGATATATCGTCACAAATATTTTTTACGGCAAGAAAGGGCTCAAGATTGATACATCACTTTCTGAAGAACAGGCGGTTTTCTGGAGAGCTAATACTTTTGCTCGTTTAAGCAGGAAAAAGCCGAAAATTGTTCATGCAGGTGATGATCTGATGGATACCGGAGGACATGGTAAGACAGATCTCTTGATCACAGCTGCAGTTGATGGAGAAACTGTCCCTATGAATCAGATTCCGGATATCATGTTTTCATCAGGGGTTATCGGCAAATGCATCGGTATCATGCCGGAAAACGGCCATATACTTGCGCCTTGTGATGGAGTGATTTCGGAAATAGCTGATACAAACCATGCGATGACTTTTAAGATAGACGATAATATGGATGTCATTCTGTTGGTTGGAATAGACACATTTACGCTGAATGGCGATGGACTTAAGCCTCTGGTAAAGGAAGGGGAAAATGTGATCGCAGGTCAGCCGGTAATGGAGGTTGAGCTTGAGAAGATTACACATGCGGGACTTTCACCAATTGTCATCACGGTTTTGAGTAATTGAATAATATTTTGAAACATAGAGAGTGGATATCATTTCACTCTCTTTTTTTAGTCTATTTTTGCGTAAGCGTTTTGACAATTGTATTTAGATAGAATCTGTAAAAAAGTTTAAGTATACAGTATGTCAGTGCATAACTAACTATATAAGGAAATCACATTCTAAAGAGAATGACATTGGTTCATATAAGAACATTGAATTTCCACTATGGCTGTAAAGTTAACATTTCATACAGAGAAAAAGCGGTTGGTGTACAAGACATCAACCGCTTTTTCTTTATTAATCGTTCGTAGAAGATGTTCTTCTACGAACTTTTTATTTAAAATATTAAATTTTCACATTGCAACGAACTGATGTGATAAGATGATAAAGTACGCTAACACATCAATATTTGTACAGAAGAGAAAGAATGAAAAATTTCAGCTTCTTAGATGGTAAGTATAAGACATGTAATGGAGGAGATAATTTTGATATTATGGATTAGTGCTGCCCTTATAGCCTTTTTCATCAAGGGATTATGTGGCTTTGCAAACACTCTTGTTTTTACCTCAATATTAGGCTTTGGAGAAGTAAACGTTAATATATCTCCAACAGAACTTATACTTGGATATCCAACAAACTTAATTCTTACATTAAAGAATAAGAGACAATTAAAAGCATCTATTTTTATTCCGCTGTCATTATTGGTTTTGGCCGGAAGCATCCCCGGTGCAATACTGCTAAAGAACGCGGATACTCAGATTCTAAAGGTTGTTTTTGGTGGGGTCGTCGTACTAATAGGAATTGAAATGCTATTTCGAGAATTTCAATCTATGAAATCCTTCAAAGAATCAAAAGTACTTCTTGGTATTATTGGTTTACTTTCCGGACTTTTATGCGGTTTATTTGGCATAGGTGCTTTATTAGCCGCTTATGTCGGAAGAGTAACTAATGACACAGATGAATTCAAAGCAAATATCAGTGCAGTATTTATTTTTGAGAATACAATAAGAATTGTGCTATATAGCGTTTTAGGTGTAATTACCAAAGATACTATTATACATTCTGTAATTTTGATGCCTATAATGCTTATTGGATTGTTTATAGGAATGAAAAGTGCACAGATACTTGATGAGAAGCTTGTCAAAATCATCGTTATAGCGCTTTTAATTATTTCAGGAGTTGTTCTAATTTTCAATAACATTTGATGAAAAAGAAATGGAGAAAAGTATGTATATCGATTGTGATGGTACAAAACTAAATGCTTATTTGGATATGCCAAAGGAAAATATTGAAAAATGTCCGTTGTGCATTATAATTCATGGCTTTACAGGTCATAGTGAGGAAAGGCATATTGTTGCTGTTCAAAAGGCATTAAATGAAATCGGGGTGGCAACTCTTCGTGCTGACATGTATGGACACGGAAAAAGTGACGGTAAATTTGAGGATCATACGTTATTTAAGTGGCTTACAAATATTTTAGCTGTTATTGACTATGCAAAGAAGCTTGACTTTGTTACGGACATTTATATGGCAGGTCATTCGCAGGGGGGATTATCCGTATTGCTTGCAGCAGCCATGGAAAGAGATATTGTTAAAGCAATTATGCTTTTATCCCCGGCTGTAATGATTCCCGAAATTGCAAGAACAGGCGAGCTTCTTGGATTAAAATTTGATCCGGAGAATATTCCGGATGAAATGGAAGCTTGGGACGGAAGAAAGCTCAATGGCAACTACGTCAGAGTTGCACAGACTATCAAAATTGAAGATTTTGTCGAAAAATATCAAAAACCTGTACTCATCGTTCATGGAGATCAGGACGAAGCTGTACCATATGAGTATTCTGTGAAACTTTCCAAGCAATATAAGAATTGCAAGTTTGTAACAATTCCGGGAGATAATCACTGCTATGACCATCGTCTTGAACTCGTAACAGAGGCGGTAAAGGAATTTATTCTAAGCGGTTATGAAAGCAGACAACATTTGTAAAGATGATAAGGGAGTAGCAAGATAAGATGTTTTATCTGCCGCTTGATACATGTACAGAAGATCTGCTTGGGGTAAGAGCTCATCCAAATCCCAAAGCGCATCAGCTGGCTGCCAAAAAAATAGTAGGTTTTCTCAAAAAATATATCTCATAATGTGAAGTCGAGCTGTTGATATTTTGTCAACAGCTTTTTACTTTATTAAATGATTAAATTAATTGAAGATAGTCTAGAACTTTATCACAAATGTACAAAAAATAAAAAATTATTGTGGTTTATTAGTAAATAATTATGTGAAATACATACAAAAATGTATTTATAGCAATAATGTATGATAATTTACAATTAACAACAATGACAAATTACTTTAAAAATATATAATTCTATATATAATAAGCATGCTTATATGTTATCTATGATTTAGGGGGACGCTATGAATTCCCCCTAAGCGGAAAGGGAGCTTTTATAAGGAGAAGTATATGATTAAAAAGTCTGGCTTAATTATGGCAATACTTTTGATTGTTTTGGTTATTTTTACTGTAATTGTTAGAGCTAATCATGGAGTGGCTAAGGGAAACATGGAAAAAGAAAACAATACTATTTTAGATGATAAGCCTGAAGGCTTTGTTGAGATTACCGAAAAAGTAAGAGATGATAAAGATAATGCAGATATTTCAGATATGGAAAAAGAAGTATATCTTGCAGATAATGATGCATCTGGTGAAGTTTTGAGTCTTTATTCATATATGAAGGCTATTTCAAATAGCGGCAAAGTAATATTTGGGCAACAGAATGGAAATGATGAGCATGTATCAAAAAGAGATAATGTAACATCTGATGTAAAAGATATAACAGGTTCTTTCCCTGCAATCGTCGGTATAGATACTTTGGCAATAGCCGGTGACAGTAAGATAAACAGAGGCTCAAATACAAAGGAAACTTTGGAGTATGCTGTAGAGCGTGGAAAAGAGGCTATTGCGGATGGGGCAATTATTACATTGTCGATGCATGCTCCGAATATGGGTGCTGAGAGTATTGAGAAAGACGCTGATGGAAAGTATAATTTCTGGAAATGCTCATTTGCCGATTCTCAAAATACAGGCGGAGACTGTGCTGCAAAATGTCTTCCGGGTGGTGAATATAATGACAGATATAATGCATATCTTGATATAGCTGCAGACTATATTGAAGGATTAGGAGATGTGCCGGTTCTTTTCAGACCACTTCATGAATCTAGTGGAAACTGGTTTTGGTGGGGCTCAGGTAATACTGACAAAGAAACTTACAAAGCGCTATTCAGATATACTAAAGATTATATGTCAGAAGTGAGAAATCTACATAACCTTATCTATGTATTTTCTCCCGGAGGGACAAGTGATGAAGATGAATATCTGCAAACTTATCCCGGAGATGAATACGTAGATATTTTGGGATTTGATTCTTATGATTCCGCAGACATTCCATATAATAATTCTTTCTTAGATCAGAATTTAAGAGAATACTGTAAAACAGTAGCTTCGCTTGCAAAGAAAAAAGATAAAATTGCTGCTATATCGGAAACGGGATGTTTGCTTAAGACTAAGGATTGTGCAATTAAGAATCAGGACTGGTATAGAAAGGTATTTTCAATCGCTAAAGAAACGGGAATGGCATATGGACTTTTATGGTCTAATTATGATGAAAGCAACTTCTATGTTCCTTTCAAGTATGATGATACTAAGGGACATGAGGTAATTAACGATTTTATAAAATTATATAATGAAGAATACACTGTATTTGCACGAGATTTAGGATTTTATGATGGCGTACAGAAATATAATGTGAAAAACACAAATAAGGGAGAAGAAAGTGGATATTTCACAGATCTGAGAACCAAGTCAGCTATTATAAATGCCAGGAAGATCAATAGTATTTGCCATAATGTTGATCAGGTAAATCTTGTTTTGAAAAATCTGGAAGATAACAAGAATGTAACTATTGATATGGAAAAAAGCGGCAACATGTATGAGGCTGAAGTAACGGATGCGGTTTTGGGTGATTTAGGAAAAACAAGCAGAGGAACTGCTGAATTGGTGGCAGATGGTAAGATTCTACAGACCATAAAGGGATTAAGTTTTAATAAGGAAGTAGAGAGACTGCCAAAGAATACCTTGGAAGATTTTGAATTATACATCGATGATGAAGAATTAAAAAATGTATATTCTCATAATGGATCAGGTGGATATTCGGAACTTTCTTTATGTGAAAAGTTTAAAAATAATGGCAGCTATTCCGGAGCTTTTACTTATTCACTTAGCGGAGAAAGCAGTTATACCGGAAGGTTTAAATCACTTGAAAATGCTGAGTTTGATAGTGATGTCAATGCACTGGCTTTTTGGATGAAACCGGATGGGCATGGCGAAGAGGGTGCTAAGGTCATTTTGCAGATAGGAACATCTTTGGGAGGAGCAGAAGTAAATCTTGTGAAATTTGCAGCTCAGACGGAAGGTAAATATATTGTTATTCCACTTGAAGTCTTTTCAAAGAGTATAGCGACGGATGATATTAGCACACTTGCTTTTTATAGAAACAATCCTGAACAAAATGCACCTGACATTGTTGATTCTACGATATACTTTGATGATATAGAGTTTATAAAGACAGATATTAACAAGTTGGAACTGAATGAAGATGGCTATGCAATCTTAGATGAGCCGCTTGATATATGTAAGTAATAATCCATTCATAAAATAAATTTGAAAAATGCACCGATCAGGCTGACGGTGCATTTTTCTTTATGTGAGTAATTAGTACAGTCGTAAAAAAGTATCTTATCATTTCTCTTTCCAATCAGATGACTGTTCTTATATACTTCAGACTGAATTAGTTGATTGAATTCTATACGAAATGAATAATCCTATGTGATATAATGAGAAATAGTTGCTTGAGCAAAGTATTTTTGCAAAGTAAATTTTTCAGGAGAGTATGTTTTATTATGAAAAAGAAAATGGACAAGCTTGTCCCAAAGATATCTGGATGTATAGAAGATATCACTGCAGTTATATTGTCATGCTTTATGGCACTATTATTTGGACTTAATAGCCCATTACACCCATGGATAGGACATCAAAAAAAGTGCTGCATGATAATTATGAACTTAAATTTTCCAGCAATGCTGAAGATTTAACTAAAAGCGCAATGCTTTACTTAAGGAAAGACATTTAAGAGATAGGAATTGTTCTAATGACAGAAGAAATTTTTGATATCGTAAATAAAATCGGACAGCCAACGGGGGCAAGAGTTACAAGGTCACAGGCGCATGCTGAAGGGCTTAAACACAGGACGGCACACATATGGGTAATTTGCGAAAAGAATGGTAGGAAAGAAGTACTTTTGCAGAAAAGAGCTCTTAATAAAGACTCTTTTCCTGGCAGATATGACACTTCGTCGGCAGGGCATATTCAGGCAGGTGATGAACCTCTTGAATCAGCGCTCAGAGAACTTTCAGAAGAACTTGGGATTCAGGCGCTTCCGAATGATTTGAAATTTATAGGTACTTTTCCAATCCTATATGAAAAAGAATTTCACGGCAAGATGTTCAAGGATAATGAAGTTGCATTCGTATACGTTTACGAGAAAGATGTTGATATCGCTAAGCTTACTATCCAGAAAGAAGAACTGGATTCTGTTGAGTGGTTTGACTTAGAAGAAGTTTATAATGCATGCCTTCCTCCAAGGGATGAGAAGTTTTGTGTCCCGATGGGAGGACTAGAGATGGTGCGTGGGTATGTTAATGCTTCGACATTATAAATAAAGCTTATATATATGCTCAATTAACTCATTTTAAAAGGCATATTTTGAGGAAATAGTTTAAAAGGAAATGTATATTGCTATGGCAGTTACATTTCCTTTTTCTTATTTATGAATACAATGGAAAGTCGTGAAGATATATAGTAAATCAAAAAAAATGCCTATATAATGATTAATGGGGAATAATCACTTGATTGGAAAATATATTGGAGGGAGTTAAATTATGATCAAAGGGGATAATAAAGTTGAGAGTAAACAAACATTTAGTAATTTAGATAAGTTTGCTTTTTGGATTTCAATACTTCTATCTATATTATTCGGTGTGTTGCTAACTATTGGAGGAATATTATGGTTAAGATCTGGTCTAAAAAATTTTTTTAACATATCTTATGCAGGCTATGCCGCATTTTGGATAAGCGTTCTTTTAGGTTCTGAGTTATGGGCTGTATTTGTACAGATTCCTAGTATAAGCGGATATCATAACTTCATTTCACCATCATTAAATAAGTTAAGAATTATTATTGGGATAATCTTAATAGTTGTTTCAATAGGTTTTGGATTCGGATTTTTTCATCAAAGAAATTTAAGGAATTATCTCGTACATGCAATGTATAACATCATTAATAAAACCATTAACTATAAGGAAAAAATAGAGATTTTTGATGAAATTATTGAGAGTGAAGGTGTAGAAGCGTCAGCCGAACATTTTGCTGAAAGAGGTAAATTGTATCTTGAAATTGCTCAAAATTTAGCTGAGGGTGATAGCGGAAAATACATTTTTCCAGATAAAACTTCTGATGAGTGTTTTAATCAGGCAATTATTAATTTACGAGACGCTATTAATAAAGATGGCTATTCAGCTGAATATTATTATCTTAAGGGTAAAGCAGAGCTTTTGAACAATAAAACACCTTCTTATGAAGCCTATGTTGATTTAGAAAAAGCAATCGAATTAGATAAAACTAATTCTGATTATTACTACTACTGTGCAAGAGCGTTATATGGTAAATCTAATGAAAGTATGATAGACACTAAGAAAGCTGATAATAACAAAAAAAGAGCTCTTAGTTATATTAACGAAGCTATTGATATGCGTTTGCACGCAAGAAAAGAAGTCACTGAAAAAGATCATAATGAACCTTCTGAAAATTCCATTGAGGAACAAAATTATAGATTTACAAGTGCTGACTCAGATGAAACTTTAGCAGAATATTACTATTATGCAGGAGAAATTAATGAGTCTTTTAATAATAAGCAGTATATTGACGAAGCAATAATAGATTATAAAAAGGCTATAAATTGCTTTTCTGCTAAGGCAGATTATTATGCTAAGCTAGGAATTTCATTATATAATAGAGCAGGTGATGGCGATACGGCTGAGGCAGAATACGCATTTTCTAAAGCAATTGAAATTGATAAATCTGCTTCAGATTACTCGGATGAAGCATATCATCTTTCGTGGAAAGCATGTGTAATAGGAAGCGATGAAGAGCGTTTTGAGGAAGCTAAAGATTGCTATGAACATTCTATTGCATGTGATCCGAATTATGCATATGCATATAATAGACTGGCTAAAATGTATTCAACACATAATTTCAATGAAAAAGCTATTGCTACATACACTAAAGGAATAAGAAATTGCAAAGATAATTCAGAATTATACTATGAACGTGGCATAATAAATTACAGAAGTGGAAAAAATAATTCTGCTATCAATGATCTGAAAAATGCAATTCAAATGAATGATTCTTTTGCAAAAGATGGATACTATTACATAGGGTGTGCTTATCATATAGAGAAAAATTATAGCGAGGCATATCAGTATTATCAACTGGCTCTTGATAAAGACAATGAGAAAAAAGATGAGATCAAGAATTATATGAATGATTGCAAGTCAAAAATGTGAAGTCGCTGTTATTTATATAACAATGGCATAATTTAACTATCACAGCATAACAGAGAAGGCTCCGCCGTACTGGTGGAGTCTTTTCTGTTATGCTGTGATAATTTCTCACATTGCAATGAAATAATATGATAAGATGGTAAGGTGCATTAACATATTAACACTTGTATAGGAGAGTCAAAAAATGTTTATTAGGCAGGCAAAAAAATCAGATGCATCCAGAATAGCAGAGATGATTGTCACAAATTACAGAAAGAACTTCTTCCCGATATTTAAAAATGAAGAATTTTACTTCACTGAATTGAATGTAATTGATGTAGCTAAAGAATATATAAATGACGAAGAAGTCTTACGGAACACATATGTATATGACGATGGTGCCGTTAAGGGAGTGATCAGATTAAACAAAAATGAAATCGTAAAATTGTATGTGGAACCCCATTTTCAGGGTGAGAAGATAGGCACAAAATTATTGAATTTTGCAATTTCAGATAAAGCAGCAAGTTGGTTGTGGGTTTTGGAACAAAACGAACGAGGCATCATGTTTTATAAGAAGAACGGCTTTGAGTTTACCGGTGAAACAATGGTAGAAGATGAATGGATACCACTAAAGAAAATGGCAATTTCCTGCCTGTAAAATATTAAGAAGAGAAGCAAGCGGACAGTCATATTGGCTGTCCATTTTTGATGTTTTATAACTGTCTCTGCAAATACATTGCAGTATACTTTGGCTATTTGTATAATCAAAATATCGGTTAGTCAAGTTAATTAAGTAAAAAGTTCAGAATGGAGTAAATCAGCAATGGAACTATATGACGGAAGACCTAAAAATGTGGATGGAAGATTACCAAGAGAAATCAGGACATATGATTTTCTTGATAAGCTCGGAATTAAATATAAAAGGACAGATCATGAGCCGGCAAATACAATGGAAGCATGTAATAAAATTGACGCAGTTCTCGGTATTCTTATTTGCAAGAATCTGTTCCTTTGCAATCGGCAAAAGACTAAATATTATTTGCTTATGATGCCCGGAGATAAGAAATTTAAGACAAAAGAACTATCATCACAGATAAACTCAGCAAGACTTTCGTTTGCAGAAGCAGATGATATGTTAAGGTGTCTTGACATTGAGCCAGGAGCAGTAAGTGTGATGGGGCTGTTGAATGATGTAAATAATGAAGTTAATCTGCTTATAGATGAAGATGTCCTGAAAGGAGAATATCTTGGATGTCATCCATGTGTTTGCACATCGAGCCTTAAGATTAAAACGGCTGACATTATTGATAAATTTCTTCCGGCAACCGGTCATGATTACACAACGGTTCATCTTGTAGGAGAAGATTGAATAGCTTAATTTATCAATGCACTAGGTGGAAGCTGCTATTACGTTTTACTGCGAAATATGGTCTAGTATTGCTGTTTTTAATTAGCTCGACTTATTCTAATGATGTAAATCCTCTAATGGTGAGGGTTTGCATCATTAGAATTTAGTCGAGGTTATAAAAAACAGTTATACTAGAAAACGGTTGATGGAAAGACATTTGCAGAGCTTCCGGTGAAATTAGGATTGAAGATAAGATTTTTAGGGGGCAAGATAAACTTATGCGTATAATTAATTTAATCGAGAATACAAAGGGAACTACGGAATGTGCATTTGCTCATGGACTTTCTTTTTACATCGAAACTCAAAAACATAAGCTGCTTGTAGATTTAGGTCCATCGGAAGAAACTCTCCGAAATGCCGAAAAACTTGGTATAGACCTGAGATCTATTGATACCGTGATATTAAGTCATGGTCATTATGATCATTCTGGAGGAATAATTCCTTTTACGAAGCTGAATAATACTGCAAAAATATTTATGCAGAAGCTCGCCGCAGGTAAATATTATTCTGATGATGGAGTAATGGCAGAAGGGGAAAGGTTCAGATATATAGGCATCGATGAGGATATAGCGAATCTATCGCAAGTCAAATTTCTTGATGGTGATGATGTTATTGATGAGGAATTATCAGTTTTTGTCATTGAAGATTCTGCAATTAAACGTCCCTTTACAAACTTTCGTTTGAAAGAACGTATTGATAATTCCTATATTCAGGATGAATTCAAACACGAACAGTATCTTGTAATAAAGTCAGAAGGAAAAAGTATTCTCATTTCTGGCTGTGCGCATAATGGTATAATAAACATTATCAAGGAATATAAGAAGAAATACGATGCGGAACCGGATATTGTAATAAGTGGATTTCATTTGATGAAAAAGACTGATTATGCAGAAGATGAATTATGGGAGATTATCGATACTGCAAAGGAACTTAAAAAATACCGCACAAAATTCTATACCTGTCATTGTACCGGATTACCTGCATTTCGGGTAATGAAGAATATAATGGGAGATCAGCTGGAATACGTACATTCTGGAGATGAGATTAAGATTTTAATTGATAGATCTGCTGAAAAGAAAGGGAGGAATACTTTTATGAAGTGGCATAAGTTTTTTGCATGGGCAACTGTTATTTGTTTTCTATTAACGATGTATACCGGATGGAAAAGAAAATAATTTGCAATTAAGTTTGCTAATTAATAGTTATGTTTTGCGGTTTTCAGAGAAATTTGAATGCCGCTTTTTTCAATGTGAAAAGTATTAAGTGTCACTTTGAAATTGGTGCCAAGCGGAAAGTGTGATTAATTCATAAGTTGTTTGGATGAGAGTGAGGATAAAATGGAATACAGAAAGTTGGGAGATAATTACTATATTAGATTAGATAAAGGCGATGAAGTAATAAAAAGTATTTTGGAGATTTGCCAAAAAGAGAATATTAAATCTGCAATATATTCTGGCATAGGTGGATGTGGAAGCGCTGATATTCAGACCTTTATCCCTGAAAAGGGTGAGTTTGAATTAAAACATATAGAAGGCATGCTTGAACTTGTATCTTTAACCGGAAATGTTATTACAGATGAAAATAATGAATATTATCATCATACACATGGCGTTTTTTCTTTTAAAACGGATGGTAAGCACCAAGTTGAGGCAGGTCATATAAAATCTATTACTGTTTTATACACGACCGAAATAGAACTTCGACCGGTCATTGGAGGAAGGATTAGACGACAGTATGATGCAGAAACAGGAACAGGATTTTGGTGTTTTGAATATGATAATTAATATGTGTATCGCAGCATCAAGAACAGAGGAGGGAAACGTAGATTATCATCTTTATAAAGGAAAAAACTACGATCACGGTTCAATTTGGTGCAAAGAAATATAAGAAAGCGCTTAAAGTAAAAATCTAATCTTATCTTTAGTTTTTTACCTTGAGTTTAACGGCAGCTAAAGGCGTCAAAAGTCTTAAGAAATCTTGACTTTTGGCGTCTTTTTGCAGTTCATAGAAATACCAGGAGTGGTATTTCGTGCTTATTAAAGATTCTGTATAATTGAAGGCAGTGAAGTTAATAACCTGCAATTTATAGGGGAAAAACATGAATATATTAGTAGTAGGTGGAACTAGATTCTTTGGCATTCCAATGGTTGAAAAATTAATTGCAGATGGGCATGATGTGACAATTGCAACTCGTGGCTTATCGGATAATCCATTTAAAAAATTTACAAAACAAATTGTTATGAACCGTTCAGATTACACCAGTGTCAGAGAGGCACTAGCAAACAAAAAATTTGATGTTATCATTGATAAAATTGCTTATTGTTCAAATGATGTAAGAAATCTTTTGAGTAATGCGAGTTGTAAAAAATACATCCAAATGTCTTCCTGCTCTGTTTATTCAAAAGATAAGGAGAACATACAAGAAACAGAGTTTGATCCACGTCATCATGAGTTGATTTGGATGAATAGAAATGATGACTATGCGGAAGGTAAACGTCAGGCGGAAAGAGCTGCACTGGAATATTTAGATTATGCACAGTGTGTTTTTGTAAGATATCCTATTGTAATGGGAGAAAATGATTATACAGGTCGATTAAATTTCTATCTAAATCATATTTTAAATTCTGAAGCAATGAATATTGATGATCTTGATTGCAAAATGGAATTTATCCATGAAAAAGAAGCGGGTTATTTCATAGCTCATTTGGTAAATGCAACTGTCACAGGTGCTATAAATGGAAGCTCTAAAGGATTGATTTCGCCTCGCGATCTTGTTGAATATATTGAAAAACAAACGAACAGAAAAGCAATATTGGATGTGTCAGGTGATGCAGCCCCATATAACGGTGCAATAGCAAATATATCCTATGATACTACAAAGGCGAGAGATACCGGGTTTGTTTTTTCAAATATCGAAGGATGGATTTATAAATTGATAAATTCAATTTGTTTATAGTAGCTGACATCCACTTTCAAAAATGGAAAATGAACTAAAAGATGAAAGAAAGTTCCTGTAAGAAAATCCTGAAATGATCGAGCATGCAATTTTCATTTATTATCATGACAAATTTAAGGAAAACAAGCCGATATATCATGTATAGTAGTGATAAAAATGATGAAAGATCAGAGTTTTGGGAAAAATATCGCTTCATTATTATTCATTTATAAAATATGTACGCTTTTTATAAAAATTCCTATCATACCATCCGATAAATTTAATGAAATTGCTAGTGTTTTGGCTGGTTCGCATTTAATCTTATGTTATAGCTCGAATGAGCCTTATGTTGGCAATTCGAGATAGAGCATTAGATTAAATAAGAACCAGACAATACACTAGTATCGTGCCCGCTGGAGATTATTTAATCATTAACTTTTT
The DNA here is from genome assembly GCA_900114405.1 of Lachnospiraceae bacterium KH1T2. Classification (GTDB taxonomy): domain Bacteria; phylum Bacillota; class Clostridia; order Lachnospirales; family Lachnospiraceae; genus NK4A144. The sequence goes on from FOSY01000002.1 coordinate 125,133, forward strand.
AAATTTATGGAGGAATTCAAATGAGTTCAATTGGAAAAAGGATTTTGGCAGCCGGGATTGCTCTTGTCATTTGTGGAGGACTTATAATGTACACAAGTACAACGAAACAGTCCGATTCAAGTACAGCATCAGTAGGTGATATTCCGGCTGATGCTGTTACCTGTAAAGGAAGTGCACAGGGCATGGATGGTGAAGTTAAAGTAGAAGTTATTGCAACTGCTGATAAAATTTATTCAGTAGCAGTTACTGAACAGAATGAAACTCCTGATGTCGGAACACGCGCAGTAGATGAAATCCCTGAAAAGATAATTGAGGCGAATAGTCTTGATGTAGATGCCACATCAGGGGCAACTGTTACAAGTACTGCAATAAAAGAAGCTGTAGGAAATGCACTTTCTTCAGCAGGTTTTGATCCTGTCTCATTTGGCGGAGCAAACGGTGAAGACTCAAAAACGGAAGCCGCTGTTGCTGTAGAAGAAAATATTCCATCTGATGCAGTTACGTCAGAAGCAACTGCAAAAGGAATGGACGGCGATGTAAAGGTAGAAGTTATTGCGACTTCAGATCACATATATTCTGTTAAAGTTACAGAAGAAAATGAAACTCCAGGTATCGGAAGTAAAGCAGTAGAGTCGATTCCTGGAGCAATTCACGAAGCACAATGTATAGATGTTGATGCTATAGCAGGTGCAACAGTTACAAGTACAGCTATTAAGGAAGCAGTTGAAACAGCAATAACTTCTGCAGGTTTTGATGCTTCTGTCTTTAAAGCCGGAGGTGCCGCAGCCGTAGCAGCTGCAGCAAATGCAAAACCAGCTGAAAAAGCTGAGGATGCAACCTATGACGCTGATATTGTTGTTGTCGGAGCCGGAGGTGCTGGAATGTCAGCAGCGATTGTTGCTTCAGACGCTGGAAAGAAAGTTATTGTTGTTGAGAGTCAGGTTATGGCAGGCGGAAATACAAGCCGTGCCGGAGGTGGTCTCAATGCAGCAAAAACTGAAAGACAGGACAAAAACGAATTTGAAGAAGCTGCAGGTGTTGAAAAGACTCTTAATAAAGCTGAAACAGATGAAGAAGTGAAAGATCTTAAAGTTATCCAGGATCTCGCAACGACAGTTCATAAGCAGTGGGATGATTATCAGGCTAATCCAAAAGGATACTTTGATTCACCAGAACTCTTCCAGCTAGATACGATTATTGGCGGACATGGAAAGAACGATCCTGAACTTGTCAAGTTCATGACCGAAAACAGTCCGGAAGCGATTGACTGGCTCGACAGCATAGGAGCACCTCTTGATTCTGTAGGAGCAGCTGGCGGTGCAGCTGTTAAACGTATTCACAGACCTGTGGATGCAGATGGTAAAGTATCTGACGTTGGCGCATATCTAGTACCTATTCTTCTTAAGAATGTAGAAGATAGAAATATAGAAATTCTTTATGAAACAACAGCTGATAAAGTGATTATGGATGATAACAAAGTTGCAGGTATTCATGCAACAGGCGCTACAGGAAATAACATCACCATAAATGCAAAGGCAGTAGTTCTTGCAACAGGTGGATTTGGATATAATAATGACATGGTTTCAAAGTATCGACCTGACTTAAAGGGCTTTATGTCTACTAATGCTCCAAGTGCTATGGGGCGTGGTATAGAAATGGCTGAGAATGCTGGTGCAGACTTAGTTGATATGGATCAGATTCAGCTTCATCCTACAGTTGAGAAAAATAGTTCTTCACTCATTACTGAAGGTGTAAGAGGTGATGGTGCGATACTTGTAAATACTGATGGAGTACGTTTCTTTGATGAAGTTTCGACAAGAGACAAAGTATCCGCAGCTGAGTTCGAGCAGCCCGGTGAATTTGCTTGGCTCATTATCGATCAAAAAATGGTTGATGCCTCCAAGTCAATTCAGGGATATATAAGAAGTGGATATGCAACTGAAGGAAAAGATTACAAAGAACTAGCAGAAAAAATCGATATTAACGTAGAAAACTTTGAAGAAACAATGGAAAAGTGGAACGGCTATGTAGCAGATAAGAAAGATCCTGATTTTGACAGGACAAGCTTTGCTGAGCCTCTTGATACAGCTCCATTCTATGCTATCAAGGTTGCACCCGGAATCCATCATACTATGGGTGGAATCAAAATCAATTCAAATACAGAAGTTCTTGATAAAGATGGAAATGTTATCGCAGGCCTCTTTGCAGCAGGCGAAACTACCGGTGGTGTACATGGCGGAAACCGTCTTGGCGGAAATGCAGTAGCAGATATTATTGTATTTGGTCGTCAGGCCGGAACAAAATCCGTGGAATATATTAAATAAGCTTTCATAAAGACGATTAAAAAGTCGGGGATCATATCAAAGATCTCCGACTTTTTACATTATAGTATTAGGACATAAATACAAAAGATGAATTTGTATCTTCTTATGCTGTGAAAATTTCTCACATTGCAATAAAATGATATTATAAGATAAGAAGGAGAGAATGAGATTATGATGACAGATAATATTGAAGTATTCGGACAGAACAGCATAAGTATAACTGCCAGTGATAAAAAGATTTATATTGATCCTTTTGAGATGAAAGAAGAGCCAAAGAATGCGAATTTCATATTTATTACGCATGATCATTACGACCATTTTTCGCCAGAGGATATTAAAAAAGTCGCTTGCAAAGATACGGTGATGATTGTGCCGGAGAAGATGAAGCTAAAGGCTCAGACAGTTGCAAAGTATGTACGTGAGATCGTGACAGTAGAGCAGCAATGTCATAAGAAACTATATGACTTGGAGTTTGATACAATTCCAGCATATAACGTATTAAAGCCTTTTCATCCGAAAAATGCAGGCTGGGTGGGCTATATCTTACTGATTGATGGAAAGAGAATCTACATCGCAGGCGATACGGACTTGACTAAAGAAGCTAAAGCTGTGATATGTGATATAGCGCTTGTTCCTGTTGGCGGTACGTATACTATGGATGCAAAAAAGGCATCAGAGCTAGTAAATATTCTCCGTCCGGAAGCTGCCATACCGGTTCACTATGGAAGTGTGGTTGGAAAGCCGGCTGATGGAGAGACTTTCGCAGAGCTTGTAGAGCCATCTGTGAGAGTGGAGTTGAAAATTAAATTTTAAGTAAAGTTAAATGAATTGTAAAATAAAACTCAAGGGTAACTTCATCAAAATTAATTCTGCGCATGAGCGGAGAATTAGAACAGGAGAGAGCAAAGATGTGGGAACTGGACTATGATAAAGCAGCTGAATATTGGATTAAAAGAGACAAAGGATCTGCTAAATTAGAAGAAAATGAGCTGGTAAAAAAGATAAATACGTTTGTAGAAGGACACAATACATGTGCCTTAGCAACTTCATCGGCCTACGGGGTAAGATGTACTCCAATCGAATATAACTACTCAGATGGATGTTTTTATTTCTTCTCTGAAGGTGGATTAAAATTCAAAGGACTTAAAGAAAACAAGCATGTCGGAATAGCGATATATGAACCATACAGCGGATTTGCAAATCTTAAGAGCTTGCAGATAGAGGGAATAGCAAGCATAATCGAGCCTTTCAGTGATGAATATCTGAAAATTATGGCTGTAAAGAAGATACCGGTTGAAACTATGAAAAAACTTCCGTGCCCTATGAATTTGATAAAAGTCGTACCTAAACATTTTGATTATCTTGATTCTGATTTGAAAAAAGACGGTTATGGAAGCAGACAGCATTTGGAAAAGTGATAAGGAAGCCTACAACATGAAGAAGTGAATGGAGATTTTTCGATACTGATCCATCCTGAGCTTGTAGATATATCAAGACCTTTAACCATAAATACAAAAAATATTTCCAAAACAATTGATATCAATCCATCTGCTGACTTTTTGGAAAAGTCCATGCTTGAGAATGGAGATCCAAAGCTCGCATGTGTAGAAAAGATAATGTATAGCAGTTTGGTAGAGTAAAATTTGCCTAAGATAAGATTAAAACTCAGTATTTTATGACTGATTCCGAGCGAATGATCGGTGGTCATTTCGACTTAAGAGGATGATTACCATGAAATTTTAGGTAGGATTGCGTAGAATTTTATACATTTTCATTAAGAAATTACATTCAACAATGCAAAAGATGTAATTAAACTAAATACATAGGCAATACAATTTGCCGATTGGGGGAGAAAGAACAAAGTGTCAGTGGTGATACTTTGTTCTTTTTCGTTCCTATGGAAAGGGAAAATGAAAGGAGAGGTATTATGTCAAAAAAATGGAAAAGACAGGCAATGGGGGTTGTTCTGTCTGCAGCAATGGCTGTTACGGCGCTGCCGGTAACTGCATTGCCGGTAATGGCGAAAGAGCCAGAGGAACTCTTACACTTCACGTTTGATAATCTTACAAACGGATTTCAAAGCAATGGCTACAAAGCAAAAATCGTTGGGAACAAATATGACATCAATGACGATTCAAGCTATGGTAAGGTATTAAATCTAGGCGGAAAAACTTACTTGAATGTTGCTGATGAAAATGGAAAGAGTCCTTTGACTGGTCTTGATGAACTCACCGTTAACTATTACAGTAAACCCGCTGCCGGAGGTCATAACGGATGGACTTTCTTCGCTACTCGCGATGATGAAACTCCACATTATCTTAGCAGCGAACATTATATCGGTATAATGGACAAAGCCGATTCTGTAAAAGCTGAAAGACACCTTGTAGATAATTCATCACGCCCTGCTGCACTTGAAACTAAAACTGAAAGCGGCTGGAAAATGGTCACTGTTGTTTATGAAGCTGATAAGTCAACGTTATATATCAATGGCGAAAAAGTCAGCGAAGAAAAATCTGATGCAAAACTCACGGATATACTTCAGGACAACAGCACCTTGAAAATTGGAAAATCAAATTGGGGTGAAGAGTATTTCGCTGGCGAATTAGATGATTACTCTATTTATGCCGGCGCTTTAAGCAAAGAAGAAATCGCTGAATTATATGAAAATAAAAGCAATGAGACAGTACTTTCAACAAATGAGAAGATACACAAGGTGGCTGACAGCCTTGAAATTCCCAATGCTGACTGCATTAAAGGCAACATCACTCTTCCGACAGAAAATGAATATGGAGCAAAGATCACCTGGAAAAGCTCTGATCCTGATGTGATAAATGATAAAGACGACGAGGCCGAAAATTATGGTAAAATCCCGGCTGGCGTAGTTCATCGCGGTAAAGAAGATAAAAAAGTGACACTTACAGCAACTATCTCACTTGACGGTGAAGAAGAAACTAAACAATTTGAAGTAAATGTCGTTAAAAAAGCTGATAAAAAGCAGCTTGATAAGTATCTCTTCACATTCTTCCCAAGCAATGATGATGAAAATCTTTATTTTTCAGCCGGAAGTGATCATCTGCATTTTAAGGATCTAAATGACGGAAAGCCTGTCCTTACATCATCAATCGGTGATGAAGGCATCAGAGATCCTTTCATATTCCGCTCAGCAGAAGGAGATCACTTCTATATAATCGCAACAGACCTTAAGGTAAATGAGACCGGCTGGGGAAATGCGCAATATAATGGAAGTCTCAAAATGCTCGTGTGGGAGTCTGATGATCTCGTCAACTGGAGTGAACCAAGATTAGTAGATGTAGGTCTTACCGATAAAGACTTTGAAAATTATGGAAAAGTTAGCTGTCTTTGGGCACCTGAAGCTATTTACGATGAAAAAACCGGCGAATATGTTGTTTTCTGGGCTTCAATGACTACAGAAGATGGAGTTTCACATCAAATAACATACTACTCAAAAACCAGAGACTTTGTGAATTTCACAACAGCCGAAAAATACATTGACCGTGGTGATAAGCAGCATTGCATTGACACTTCTATAGTAGAAGCAAATGGAAAGTACTATAGAGTTTCAGCAGATACCAATGCAAATGGAGGCTTAAAAAGCGAGATAATCATTGAAACAAGCGATTCAGTGCTTGGCGAATGGACTCGTCTCTGCAATATGGATGACCTTTCAGGAGGAATGCAGAATTACGATAAATATTACGCAGAGGAGAAGGTTCCGTTCGTTGGCGGTAAAGTAGAAGGACCTGAGTTTTTCACCTTGAATGATGGGAAAACTTGGGGGCTCTATGTAGACAATTATGGCGGTATAGGATATATCCCGACTACAACTACTGATATTTCAGACACAACAGGCAAATCATGGACTGCATATACTTCAGACCAGTTTGACTTCGGCTCACTTAAAAAGCGCCATGGTTCTATAATTGGTATAACTGAAGATGAGTACGAAGCTATAATGGATAAGTGGTATGTTGAGCATGATACACCTTCTTGTGATGAAGAGGAGAGCGAAACTCCTGTTCTCAGCTATGAATTTGATGAAGCATCAAATGGTACTATCGCAGATGTTTCAGGCAATCATGATGCCTCACTTAAAGGAAATGCCACGGTTACAGAAGGTTCAGAAAAGGGCAAAGTTCTAAAACTTGATGGAAACAAATCATACTTAGAGATTCCACAAGGTTTCTTCGACGGAAGAGATGTATGCACCATATCTTTTGATATGAAGCCCTCAACTGTCGATGGCAACTTCTTTAACTTCACTGTCGGACTTGATAATAGCAAATATTTCTACCTGCGTTCACGTGAAAACAGCACTTACATGGCTATTACGACTAATTCATGGCAAAATGAGCAGGGGCTCAGCGTTAATACAGATTCGGTCAAAAATACCTGGACACATTACGATGTAGTTTTTGATAAAGATAAAATGTCTTTATACATAAATGGAATATTGAAAGGTTCAAGAAATATCAGTATTTCATTCTCTGATCTTGGAAGTGACCTGATTTCTTACCTCGGCAAATCATTTTATGATGCAGATAGCTATGTAAATGGCAGCTATGACAATTTTAAGGTTTATAATAGAGCCTTGTCTGAAGCCGAAATTGCAAAGAACTCAAATATCGAACTTCCGCTCTTGAAGAGTGTTACAGCTGAAGATATTACATTCATCACTCAAAAAATTGATGACGAGGCTAAAGAAGCAACACTTTACTACAGCATAAATAATACTTCAGGTGATGTTACCGATGCAAAGCTTAATTTTGAACTTTTAACAGGAGCAAAGGTAATAGACAACTCTGCAGAAAGCTTTGATCTGACAAAGCCATTCACGATAAAGATTGCAAATTCTGAGAAAGAAGAAACTTATACTATAAAATCGATTTCGTGCAATAACCCTGCACTTGGTGGTGAATATGCTGACCCTGATATCGACTGTTTCGACGGTAAGTATTATATCTACCCGACAACCGACGGCTATTCCGGCTGGAGTGGATATCAGTTCAAAGTATTTTCGTCTGATGATCTTGTAAATTGGAAAGATGAAGGGGTGATCCTTGATCTTAAGCAAGACAGCGATGCCGATACCAAGAATAAAAACGGTGTAAAAATTGCTTCTGTACCTTGGTCAGATGGCAGTGCATGGGCTCCTACAATAGAGGAAAGAAACGGTAAGTACTATTTTTATTTCTGCGGAAATGATACTGCAACAAATGCTAAGGCAATAGGTGTTGCTTATGCTGATTCGCCAACAGGGCCATTTACTGTTAAAGATGAAGCACTTATCTCAATTAAAACATGCCAAAATGCCGGAATCAACATGGGACAGGCGATAGATCCTTCTGTATTCAAGGATGATGACGGCACATATTGGCTTTCCTTTGGAAATGGAAATGCTGCGATAGTTAAGCTTAATGATGACATGACAAGCATTGATACTTCAACAATGAAAAATGTCAGTGGACTTAATGATTTCAGAGAATCACTCATTATAACTAAGCGAGATGGTGTATATCACTATACATGGTCTTGTGATGATACCGGTTCCGAGAATTATCATATAAACTATGGTACATCTGATACCCTTGGAGGCGATGTAACCTACAGAGGTACGATTCTTTCAAAAGATGCAAATAATGATATTTTAGGTACAGGACATCATTCTATACTCAACGTACCCGGAACTGACGACTGGTATATCGCATATGCAAGATTTATGACACCACTTGGTCAGATTTCAAGCGGATATGGCTATCACAGAGAAGTTTGCATCGATAAGTTTAATTTTGATGAAAACGGCTTTATGAAAAAGGTAACACCGACAAACATTGGAATAACAGAACCTGTATATGTAAAAGGATATGAACCACAGCCGTCTACTCCTAGCGAAAATGTAACACCTGGTGAAGACGTAACACCTAGTGAAAACGTAGCGCCTGATGAAGACGTAACACCTAGCGAAAATAAGTCGCCTAATGCAAATGTTAATCCTAGTGAGGAAATTACACCGAGTGAAAATAAGACACCAAGTGAGGTTCCTTCACCTTCAGAAAATACTGTTTCAAATGACAATACTCCAACAGCACCTGCCGATAATATCATCACCGGTGATAATGCGGCATTAAGCTTTGGAAACAAATACACATTAAAAACCGGTTTCAAAGTTAAAAAGTTTGTTGTCAGTGATAAGAAAGTTCTCAGCGTTACAAAGAAAGGTAAAATAAAGGTAAAACATGCTGGAACAGTAACAATTACAGCAATAGGTAAAAATAACGAGGAAAAAGTATTCTCAAATATTATCGTCGAGAAGCCAACACTTAAAGCACTTACTGTAAATTCAACCGAAAGTATCGATATTTCAAAAATGCTTGATGGTATTAAGTACACTTCACCAACTGCATACAGATCATCAAATACCAATGTTGCAGAAATTGATTCAGAGGGAAAAATCACCATTAAGAGCAAAGGAAAAACTACGATCACGGTTCAATTTGGTGCAAAGAAATATAAGAAAGCGCTTAAAGTAAAAATCTAATTTTACCTTTAGTGTTTTTACCTTGAGTTTAATAATCCGGTCTTTGACAGCTTAACAGCAATTAAAGGCGCCAAAAGTCTTAAGAAATCTGGCTTTTGGCGCCTTTTTAATATTCTTCTTGCAAATCGCTTGCGATTTGCGGGTTCAGACTGTCATAGAGCAGGCGCTTTGAACCCATAACGCTGTATCCGGCGATTGTTCTTATGCTTTTGGTACTGCGGAAAAATAACGGGAAAATAAAAAACTGCCACAATACGGGTGCACGGATTCACCGGTATCTTTAGCAGTTTTGGTGTTTTATGAGCCATACCATATCAAAGTGCGAAATGGCTGGCAATATAAATTATGAAAATATCAGAATAGTTTGTCTGCGATTTCTCTCAGTGTGAGAGAAGTCTGCTCATATGTTACATCATCAGAGATCAGCGTTCTGGTAATACTATCGTAGTCGCTCTTGTAGAATTCTTTATCAAGGAACTCTGTTATGAGCGATTTTATATTTACGCCTTCTTTTACGGAAGGGCATATCGGGAGCTGTGAGCGATGGTCACGAACCTGCTGTATAAGATCCATAAAAGAATCGTCAATTGTAATGGTCGGATAGAGCATATGGAGATCATACAAGTGTCTTGAGAAACGCGTTGTTTGATTCTGCGATGCCTGTCTGTGCGTTGGTTTCTGTTATGACCTCGGTGAAGAGATCCTTATCGTTATGCAAGTACATGATCTAACCTCATTTCATAGTAATACCGAAAAGTTGAATCAGGGTATCTTCTAATATACTGGTCAACATCGTCTCTTGTGATATGGTTCGCAAGAGAATATTTTTTAATCTTTTCTCTTGCTTCATCATAATCGCTGTCAAGGTAGGAGTCCAGATTTTTTAATAATTCTAAAAGCTGGAGAACCTTAACATTTTCATCGGAGATGGGGACATTCGTCTTTCTGACGATGAAGGACTGTTTGCCGATCATCACTTCCCTTACGATGGCAGCTATATTATTGCTGACGATTTCCTTCTTCATCGGAACCTGTAAAGACAGTCCGATGATGTTGGCAAAGGTGCTGCCGGAATAATAACCGTCCGTCCTTCCGCCACGGGAGATGTACTTATATCTGGCAACCGTTTCGGGAGTCGGACCTGCGGATGAACTAAAGCGGGTCTTTTTCGGAATATAATATATCCCTTTTTCATATCTCACGATTTTACCGGCGTCAGCAAGAGTTTTAATCTGCTGGCGAAAGTTGTCACGTCGCATTCCCTCTATGTGAATATCATCGAGGAAGATCGGTTCCCCATCCTTGTAATGTTCTTTCAAATATTCAAAAAGCATAGACTGCTCCTTATAAAATCACGATACATAATATATAATATGATACAAAGTGAATTATAAGCCATAAAAAATCGCAAGTCAACCTCTCATGACCGGTTTTTTATGGCTTTTTGCGGCTATTTCAGGGGGAGGTGAGGCTTATCGTAAGAAAAAAATAAAATATTTTTCATTTTATCCGTGATGTTTTGGCATACCAAAACACAGTAAGGGAGTGTAAGGATGTTTTGAAGGTTCCTTACGAAAGGGAGGAACTTTTGAATGAATGAGTCTGAAAAGCGTGAGGTGGAGGACGACTTTTGGAAATTTATGAGAGACTCCATCTGGTACTGTGCAAGGAACGTGACAAGGAGTGCCAGTGCTGCGGAATAAATAGTCTGCGATCTGGCATTGCATCTAAAAATATACAGATCTGTTTGTAAAGTAGTAAATTATCTATGCCGATGCAAAAAGAAAGCATAATGGTAATTCGGATTGTATATCTGAATATCAAGGTTAAACCATTACGATTGAGATTTATTTGCAGACAATCCTTAAATGAAAGTTTTTTATGGAGGAGTTCCTTATGGAATGGGAAGTCAGGATAATTGAATGGATACAGGAGAATTTCGGAGATTTTAGCCGGATTGCAGGGAAGTTTTTCGCTTTTTTAGGCGGAGAGACGGGATTGATGATAATGCTGCTTATCGTGATGTTTTGCTGGAAGAAAGAAGTGGGAATACGACTTGCGCTGGTTATTGCATCTTTGAATTCTTTTCTTCCGATGATTAAGGCTGTTACGATGAGGCTCCGGCCATATATGGAGTATCCAAACAGGGTGGAAGCGCAGGCACTGGTGGATTCAAGTGCGGATGCACAGGATGTTGCTGCACAGGGATATTCATTCCCAAGTATGCATAGTGCGTCCATTACCGCCTTCTACGTTACGCTGGCGTATAAAGTAAAAAAAAGATGGTTTTGGATTCTTGCATTCTGCCTTTCATTTTTGGTCGGTGTTTCCCGGATGGCAGTTGGTGTGCATTATCCGACAGACGTTTTAGCCGGATGGGTATTGGGACTTGCAGTGATAGGAATCTTTTCGCTGATGGACAGGTTTGTGGAAAAGACATGGATTCGTCATCTTATATTATTAGCGATGGCTTTGCCGGGAGCGTTTTTTGTTCGTACGCATGAATATTTTACTGCGCTTGGAACGCTGATCGGCATTATTATGGCAATTCACTTTGAAGAAAAGTATGTGGGTTATAAGGATACCCGAAATGTTTTTGCAATGATACTTCGTGTACTCTGTGCGTTTCTCATCTTCTTTGCAATGAATAAATTGCTGAAAATGCCTTTTCGTAGTGAATTCCTTGCCTGTGCTCGCTTAGATGCACTTCTTATCAGAGCGGCACGATATGCGGTCACATTATTTGTGATCATGGGAATTTATCCTAAAGTTTTCCCAATCTTTGAAAAGATAAAATGAAAATCAACAAATGGCGTTTCACTTCTTCGGAGGTGAGGCGCTTTTTCCTGTTTTTGACCATGAGCCATTGCTTCGATAGGGATTTTTTCTTTTGTCGTGTTTTTGTAGCGGGAGATAATCCTAATGATGTTATAGAAGATCGAATGTTGTCATTTAAGCCGGAGCGGACAGTATTTGACTTACAGGAAATGCATCAGAAAATGGCTAGTGTTTTGGCACATTCATAATTAAACTTATGTCATAGCTTGAATGAGCCTTATGCTGGCGATTTCAAGATAGGACATTAGTTTAATTTAGAACGTGTCAATGCACTAGACTTTGAAACTATTCATTGTTTCAAGGAAAAAATTGTGAGATAATTATAGAGAAAAGAGAGGAATTTATGGAAACGACACAGATTAACGTCCAGTATAAAAATAGCGCATAGAGCGGAGGTTTTGGACATGTGTATTACAGAATTTAATGAAAAGTCGTTTGTTGAAGGCATTAAAGAAGAAGGTAGAGAAGAAGGACGTGCTGAAGGACGTGCCGAGGGACTTGCTGAAGGTGAAGACCGTGTCATGAAATTATTGGAATATCTTCTGGATAACGGATTGTTAGAAGATCTGAAACGAGTAAGGGAAGATTCTGCATACAAAGAGGAATTATTTAAAAAGTTAGGATTATAATTTTTCACGACAGAGTGGGAACACGTTAAGATAAGGTCATAAGAAAAGGCACTATCGATAGATGAATTGGTTGAAATAACCGCTCAAAGTTTCTCAGGCTAGGGGCGGTTATTTTTGTGTCTTGGAATCATGCTTACCTAACATGTGTTCATCGGTTAACAAAAAAGAAAGATTTGTAGGGATGATAGATGGCAAGATATAAGCTTGAAGATATATTTGATTTGCAGATGGGTAAGACACCTTCAAGAAATAATTCAGAATATTGGAACACTTGCGATAACAAGTGGATTTCAATTGGAGATCTTACTCAGGCAGGAAAGTACATTACTGATACAAAAGAATATTTATCTGATGTAGCTGTTGAAGAGAGTGGAATAAAGATTATTCCGGCTAATACAGTTGTTATGAGCTTTAAATTATCGATTGGTAAGACAGCAATTACATCAGATGATATGTATTCAAACGAGGCTATAATGGCTTTTCATGATAAACATGTAGTTGACCTTATGCCAGAATACATTTATTACATGTTCAAATACAAGGACTGGGATGAGGGGACAAATAAGGCTGTTATGGGTAAGACCTTGAATAAAGCCACTTTATCAAAGGTTGAGATTGAGGTATGCCCTCTTGAAAAACAGAAGGAAATTGTTGAATTGCTGGACAAGGTTTCAACAGTTTTGGATGGAAGAAATGAAGAATTAAAGAAGCTAGATGAACTCATCAGAGCCCGATTTGTCGAGATGTTTGGCGATCCAAGAATAAATCCATTTGGATATGATACTGAAGAAATAGGAAAAACATGCAAAGTAATTACAGGAAACACACCATCTAGAAAAGTTCCCGAGTACTACGGGGATTACATGGAATGGATAAAAACCGACAATATTGTTTCAGGAGTGTTAAATCCAACTAAAGCCGCAGAATGCTTATCAGAATCTGGTGCGGAAGAAGGTAAAATTGTGGCTGAAAATGCCATATTAATGGCTTGCATTGCAGGAAGTATTGCCAGCATTGGAAGAGTTTGTGTGACTGACAGAAGGGTTGCTTTTAATCAGCAAATCAATGCCATTGTTCCTGAAAAATATAACACTTTATTCCTATATACTTTGCTTCAGATTTCCAAAGATTATTTGGTAGAGGATATCAATATGGCATTAAAAGGAATTTTGTCTAAGTCAAAATTGGAGGAAAAGGTTTTTATAGTGCCGTCAATGGAACTCCAAAATCAATTTGCAGACTTTGTCAAACAAGTCGACAAATCAAAAGCTGCAGTACAAAAGTCACTAACTGAAACTCAAAAACTATTTGATAGTCTTATGCAGGAATACTTTGGATGATTAAGGAGTTTATATGAAAAAAATTTCTTATTTAGCAATTATAGGTGCAGCTATTGGGTTGACCGGACTTTTGCTTTCCGGATGTTCACCAGATCAAAAAATGGCAGTGGGACATGACTCTGTCAATGAGCAGGAAGAAACTTCAACGTATGAATCCGCTGCTGAGACAGAAACCTATGCGGACATTTCCGATGAAGCCTCTGAAAATACGGAAGAAGTAAAAGATGAAACGACTAAAGAAGAGAGCATAAAACTTAAGATTAACGATGAGATAAAGTCTGAGGATGTTTCTGCTAACGAAGATAAGTTTGAAGCTTTTTATAATGCAGTAGACAAAGGTGTGGATGATGTCACAGAAATGGCTGATATATATAAAGATTCAAGCTTAGATGGAACTGTATCCATTAAGAGAAGCTCCGATGCGGATGGGTTTATAGCATACAAATTTTTATCAAACGAAGATGAGCTTTTTTCTGTTAAAAACCAAGATGAAATTCCTGGATTAGATGCGGAATACATCCAGTTTAAGGATATAGATTCTGACGGCAATGACGAAATTCTTGTGGCTTACTATACACCGGGAACCGCGATTTATACAGTTTGTGAATTTTATGTATATAGTAAGGTTGGAAATAATTGGCAGCCAATAATGACATATGATTCAAATGATGGAAATATCAATGAATTATTAAGCGATAATCAATATTCGGACAAAGATATCGCAGATGTATACTTGGAAAATGGCGGACTTAATGTCTCTCTGAATGAAGGAGAAAAAGTAGATGGTGTATATTATCCAAAGGGTATAAAACTTCTGATATCTACAGGAGAGGATAATAAATAAGCGGATTTCGCAAAGAAGCAAAACAGGCAGCAGGAAACTGCCTGCTTTGCTTCTTTGTTTCTCATTTTGATTTCTTTATTGAACTAGTATACCAGTTATGTTAGTATACTAGCATAGCTGTACGATAAGGGGGACAATATGAAGAAAGTAGTTAAATATCCAACTGAAACAGCGCGAGAGTATGCGCTGCGAGCAATTACGGAAAACATCGTATCATTGGACCTTGCACCCGGAACGGCAATTAGCGAAAATGAGATAGGTGGATTTTTGGGAGTGAGCAGGACTCCGGTGAGAGAGTCTATACAAGAGCTTCATAAAGCTGCGATCATAGAGATCTATCCACAAAAGGGAAGCTTTGTTTCATTGATAAATTCCCGTTATGTTGAGGAAGCGGTATTTTTAAGAAGAGTGCTTGATGTTGCTGTCATTGAGGAAGCATGTGACATGGCGACTGAGGAAGATATTAAGCAGATTGAAGAAAACGTGGCACTTCAGGAGTTTTATCTGCAAAATTCTGCACCAGATAAACTTATGAATCTTGATGATGAATTTCACAAGATGATATATACCGCTGCTAAAAAAGACACGATATACAACATGAGCAAGATAATGATGATACACTTCGACAGGGTGAGAGCATTGGCGGTGCAGACTGTGAAGGATACCAAGATCATAAAGGATCATCGCATGATGATAGATGCCATCAAAGCCAAAGACAAAGAAACGGCAAAGCAGCTTGTTATCAAACATCTCGATAGATACAGAGTAGATCAGGAAGAACTCATGAAAGTACATCCGGAATACTACGATACCAAGGTCAAAAGTCTTACTCCATGACCCATGAAAGTAAATAATATCATAAAGGCTAAAAAACAACCAAAATTCAATTTTGAATTTTGGTTGTTTTTAATTATGGACAAAACGACATAAAGATACTAATATACTTGTATACTAGTACGGAAGAGAAAGAACGGAACAGCTTATGGGGATACGTATGTTCCACCATCATAGTATATGCCATTGGAGGAGGGTAATAATGAGTGCAATAGCGAAGGAACAGGAATTAGTGTCATCAGCACCAAAGGAACGGGTTAAATGGGTTGCGTATTTGAAACGTTACTGGCAGCTTTATGTTTTGCTTTTTCTGCCAATGCTGTATCTCTTGGTTTTTAAGTATGTACCGATGAAGTACGTGCTTATAGCTTTCAAAAAATACAGTATCGTGCAAAGCATAGGTGAAATGCCATGGGCAGATAATCACGGAATGCAGTATTTTATACAAGCGTTTCAAAATAAGGATTTTGTCAATGCTTTGAGAAATACGATAGTTTTGAATCTGCTTGATCTGGTAATAGGTTTCCCTATCCCGATCATCTTTGCTTTGATTCTTAATGAGCTGGCATTTAAGAGATTCAAAAAGGTTGTACAGACTATAGCATATATGCCGCACTTCCTTTCATGGGTTATCATCTACGGTCTTGCAATCCAGCTTTTCACACCGACAAGCGGCTTGGTAAATATGTTCATCACAAAGCTCGGCGGACAAGCCATCCCATTCTTGAATGATCCCGGGAAGTGGGTTGGAACTTACATATTCTTAGGAATATGGCAGAGCTTCGGATGGAATTCCATCATTTATCTTGCAGCAATGGCAGGTATTTCTCCTGAGCTCTACGAAGCGGCATCAGTTGATGGAGCAGGAAGATTCAGTAAGATGTGGCATATCACACTTCCAGGTATTAGAGGAACTATCGTAGTACTTTTGGTAATGGCTCTCGGAAATATCATTGGTTCAGGCTTTGACAGACCTTTCGCATTGCAGAATAATTTGGTAATGCAGAATGCAGAAGTGATTTCAACCTTTGTTTATAAAAACGGTATCAAAGGTCTGCAGTTCTCACTTACAACAGCAGTAGGTCTTTTCCAGTCAATCGTAGGTGTAGTATTTCTTTTATTTGCAAACTGGCTTGCACGCAAGCTTGGTGAGCGTGGTATCTGGTAAGGGGGACTATAAATGATAGCAAGAATGGTAAAGTCAAAATCAACATTTGTAGGAGATATGGTATTTGCAGTCGTCTGTGTGATTATCAGCTTGATGTGCCTTATCCCGATGATAAATCTGTTGGCACGTTCACTGTCAGGTACAGATTTTCTCGTAAAGCATCAGGTATATCTCTTGCCGAAAGGGCTTAACTTCGATGCCTATACCACAGTACTTGGAGATCCTAAGTACTTAAAAGCCTTCGTATGGACATTATTTTTAACACTTGTAAGCACGTTGATCTCACTTACGATGACAACACTTTGTGCATATCCGCTGATATTTACAAAGCTTAAAGGAAGATCAGTTTTTAATATTATCATTACCATAACAATGTTTTTCAGTGCAGGTACTATTCCAAACTACTTGCTCATGAAAGATCTTAACCTGCTTGATAACCCATTGGTATTGATAATTCCAAGTTGTCTGAGTGTCTACAATATGATCATAATGAGAAGCTTTTTCTATGGCATACCCGATTCGCTCAGAGAGGCTGCAGAGATTGACGGAGCTTCATATTTCAGAATTCTGTGGAGTGTATATATACCACTTTCAAAGCCTGTTATAGCAACACTTGCACTGTTTTATGCAGTAGGCAGATGGAATGGATATTCAGATGCTCTTATGTATATGAAAAATAAGGATTTCTACCCATTACAGCTGCTTCTGTACAACATACTGAATAATATCAATTCAGTAGAAGTTGCCACACAGGAAGGTTTTTCTACACCGGGTCTTTCGGAGTCACTTAAGGCGGCTATCGTTATGTTCTCAACGATTCCGATCCTTTGTGTATATCCATTCTTACAGAAGTACTTTATTCATGGTGTAACTGTTGGGGCAGTTAAGGAATAAAGGAGAAAACAGTATTACTTTAGGGAGGTATTGTAAATGAAGAGAAGGATAGCAGCAATTATTCTGGCATGCACGACGGCATTCAGCCTCACGGCATGCGCAAGCAAGGCAGACGTTACTGCGAAAGCAGCGAATGTTGAAGAGAACGAGATCGTGGACGGCAAGTTCAAAGAGACAAAGCATATCACAGTAGAAGTGTATGACCGCGGAAATGACGGTGGTTCTGATCCTACAAACAATATGTATACGGAGTATATCAAAAAAGGTATGCTTGAAGACCACAATGTAGATGTTGATTTTGTCGCTGTTCCAAGATGGACAGAGACAGAGGAAATAAATAATCTTTTGGCTGCCGGCACAGCACCTGATGTATGTTTGACATATTCATATCCGACTATTCAGACTTACGCAAATATGGGCGGCGTACTTGATCTCAAACCTATGCTTGATGAACATGGTGATGAGCTCAAGAACCTGAATGATTGGCTTGGCGATACTAATATTTATTGGGATCTGGATATGCAGACTAATAATCTATGGGCTATAGAAGGCAAAAGAGCAAATGCAAGAAGGATCATCACTTACATGAGAAAAGACTGGCTTGATAAGCTCGGACTTGAAGAGCCTACAAACAAGGATGAATTCTACAAGTGCATCTGTGCATTCAGAGATAATGCAAAGGAACTTCTCGGAGATGATGCAGACAAAATGGTTCCTTTCTCAATTTCTTATGATGTAGGCTGGAGAGCTGCACTTCTCATAGAATCAGATATGGACCCTGATATCACGGATAAGGAATTCTATGTAAATGGCTTTGATGACAGAAAGCTCTTACAGAATGGCACAAAAGAAGCTATAAAGACTCTTAATGAGTGGTATCACGAGAATCTTCTCTGGAATGACTTTGCACTTTACTCAGCAGGTGATTCTACTGAGGATGACATGATGAAAGCTGGATATGTAGGTGCATTCCAGCACAATTGGGACTATCCTTTCAGAAACGGTGATGATTCCATTCAGTCTAATCTCCAAAGAATGGTTGGTGAAGATGCAAAGTATGTCGCAGTTGACTGCTTCGAAAACTCAAAAGGTGACACTCTTAAATTTGTAGACTCAACAGCAGGCGACAGAAAGATCTTCTTCCCGGCAACAAACAAAGAGCCGCTTGCTTCACTTATGTATCTTGACTGGATCTCTGCACCTGAGCATATCCAGTATCTACAGATAGGTGATAAGGGCGTAACTCACAATGAACTTGATGATGGAGCTGTAGAAGTAATTGCTGCTGAAGGTGATGCTATCATGAACTCAGGCAACAATACAGACTATACTATCACATGTAATGGACTTCACCTTGATACTGAAGAAAAGACACTTCTCTCAACAGCTCACAGCTACTCACCATGTGATCCGGCTGATGTCGAGCAGGCAATCGAATATTCTGAGAAGGATATGAAGCACAGTGTAAACGTAAAGACTCCTGAGATCAAGTCAGAAACAGGTATGTCAGAGACACTTGGTGCTAAGAGAGATGTTATTTATGATACAGCAATAGTTGCTGATCCTGCAGAATTTGATAAAGTATGGGATGATGGAATCGCAGACTATCTTTCAGCAGGCGGACAGGCTATCATTGATGAGCGTAAGAGTGCATTTGAAAGTGTATATGGCTCATCTGAAAATATAGACAAATAAAATTATGAATTTGATGCCGAAGCACTGGCAACTTTGGACTTCGGCATCAGATCATTTAGAGGAGATTATGGGCATGGAGATGACATTTAGATGGTTTGGAAGTGGATTTGATACAGTGACACTTAAGCAGATCCGTCAGATACCAGGCGTTACAGGAGTAATTACAACACTCTATGATACGACCCCGGGGGAGGTCTGGAAGAGAGAGAAGATCCACGCTCTGAAGGAAGAAGTAGAAGCGGCAGGACTTCATATATCAGGAATAGAATCTGTAAATATTCATGACTCTATCAAGATAGGCAGCTCTGACAGAGATATTTATATTGATAATTATATAGAAACGCTTGAAAATCTTGGAAAAGAAGATATACATCTGGTGTGCTACAATTTCATGCCGGTATTTGACTGGACAAGGACAGAGCTCGCAAGAGTACGTGAAGATGGCTCTACAGTGCTTGCATATACGCAGGCTGCTATAGATGCACTTAACCCTGAGACAATTTTTGAGTCAATAAATAAAGATGCAAATGGTGCGGTTCTTCCGGGTTGGGAGCCTGAAAGAATGGCAATCATCAAAGAACTTTTTGAAAAATACAAAGACGTTGATAATGAAAAGCTTTTTGACAATCTTAAATATTTTCTTGAGCGGATCATGCCGGTGTGTGACAAGTATGATATAAATATGGCGATACATCCGGACGATCCTGCATGGTCTGTATTTGGACTTCCAAGGATAATTATAAATCTCGAAAATATTGACCGGATGATGAAGATGGTAGATAATCCACATAATGGAGTCACATTTTGTGCAGGCTCCTACGGTACAAACCGACAAAACGATCTGCCAAAGATGATACGTGCATTGAAGGGAAGGATACACTTTGCACATGTCAGAAATCTTAAATTCCATTCCGATGACAATTTTGAAGAAGCAGCGCATCTTTCCAGTGATGGTGATTTTGATATGTACGAGATCATGAAAGCGCTTTATGATATAGACTTTACAGGACCTATCAGACCTGACCATGGACGAATGATCTGGGATGAAGTCGCAATGCCGGGATACGGGCTCTATGACAGAGCATTGGGAGCGACATATCTCAACGGACTTTGGGAAGCGATAGATAAGTCAAGCCGGGCAGCAAAGAGAAATGATGATGTTGATATATCTCTTAAAGTGGCTGTTAAAAATGGTGTAAAAAATCTGTGAGACATAGAAAGAGAGCATATAGGCAGAAATAAGACATAAGATGAGGAGCGGTATATGGTACTTACAAACGATGGAATAAAAGACGGAAAAGAATGGGAGAGCAAGGGTTATAAGATGCCTTCCTTTGACAGAGAAAAGGTAACGCAAAAGACCAGACAGAATCCTAAGTGGATACACTTCGGAGCCGGAAATATCTTTAGAGCATTTCAGGCAAATATCTGTCAGAAGCTCCTGAATGAAGGGTTAGATGATACGGGTCTTATCGTAGCAGAGGGTTACGACTATGAGATAATCGAAAAGTATAATAGAGCGCATGATGATCTGAGTGTGCTGGTCACACTTAAATCAGATGGAACAGTTGAGAAAACGGTTGTGGCATCTATCGTAGAATCATGTATCCTTGATAGTGAAAATGAAGCTGAAATGGCAAGGCTTAAAGAGATATTCAGAGCTCCAAGTCTGCAGATGGTCAGCTTTACCATCACAGAGAAGGGATATAAGACAAAAAGCTACATGAGCAAAGTGACTGCACTTTTGCTTGAAAGATACAAAGCCGGCAGACTTCCACTCGCTTTTGTAAGCATGGATAACTGCTCACACAACGGCGATAAGTTAAAAGAAGCTGTAGTTGGAATTGCTGCAGATTTTATCAAAGAAGGCAAGTGTGATAGTGGATTTCTCGACTATATCAAAGATCCAAAGTGTGTTTCTTTCCCACTTAGTATGATCGACAAGATCACTCCTCGTCCTGACAAAGCGATAGAGGATATGCTCATGAAAGACGGACTTGAAGATTTCGAGCCGATAGTGACTGAAAAGAATACTTTTGTTGCACCATTTGTAAACGCAGAAGAGACAGAATATCTGGTTATCGAAGATAAGTTCCCAAATGGTCGTATGCCTCTTGAAAAAGCAGGCGTGATCTTCACAGACAGAGAGACTGTAGACAAGACTGAGAAGATGAAAGTATGCACCTGTCTTAATCCGCTTCATACTGCTCTTGCTATTTTTGGATGCCTTTTCGGATATAAAACAATTCACGATGAAATGAATGATAAAGAACTTGCAAGGCTCGTAACTATGCTTGGGGAGAAAGAAGGGATGAAGGTCGTTGTTGACCCTAAGGTTATTTCTCCGCAGGAGTTTTTGAGTGCTGTTCTGAAAAAGCGTCTCCCTAATCCATTTATGCCGGATACTCCACAGCGAATAGCATGTGATACTTCTCAGAAATTGCCGATCAGGTTTGGAGAAACCATAAAAGCATACAGGAAACGCTCAGATCTGGATACAAGAGAACTTACTCTGATACCGCTCGTACTGGCAGGGTATCTTAAATATCTGACAGGCGTGGATGATGAAGGCAATAAATTTGAGCAAAGCCCTGATCCGCTTCTTGGTGAACTTAAGGAACTTGAACCGGAGGAAGTGCTTAAAAGACAGGATGTATTTGGTGTAAACCTGTACGAAGATACTTTGGCAGATAAAATCTTGAAAATATACGAGAAGATGCAGGGTAAGGGCAGCGTCAGAAAGGAACTTGAATATTATGTGGACACAATGCTGGCTTGACTATAGTGCTTGTAAGGCAAAAGTGACAGCTTATAAAAAATATTTTCAGAAGATAGTTATCGTTGACTTTGAAGAAGATGAAATAAAGGCAGCAGTCAATGAGCTGCAGATTGCCGCAGATAAGTGGTTTAATATAGAACTTCCGGTGGAGTTTGAAGGTGAGGAAGGCATAATACTTGAAAGAGTAGATGATACAGACCTTGGCAGAGAAGGCTATGTACTTAGCTCGGATGCAAGTGCTCTAAAAGTCGAAGCATCAGACAGAAGAGGTCTTATCTATGGCGTTTTCAGACTTTTGTCAAAGCTAAGGCTTCATGCTCTTGAACAGGGCAGGGCATATACCGAAGTGCCTGAAAACCCTATCAGAATGCTGGATCATTGGGATAATATGGATGGCTCTATAGAAAGAGGCTACTCAGGCAATTCGTTTTTCTTTGAAGACAATAAGGTCATCATCAACGAGAGAACTGTGGACTATGCCAGATTTCTGGCATCTATCGGAATCAACGCTGTCGCTATCAACAACGTAAACGTCAAGGATGCAGCATGCGACCTGATAAATGATAAATACAGTGATGAGGTAAAGCGTCTGTCAGAGCTCTTTTATGACTATGGTGTTGATATGTATGTCTGCATCAATTATGCCGCTCCTTTGGAGAGTGATGTAAAAAGTGCAGACCCGCTCAACGAAGAAGTCAGACAATGGTGGAAGGATAAGACGGCAGATATATACAGTCGTATACCGAAGCTTGGCGGATTTTTAGTAAAAGCTGACTCTGAGGGAAGACCCGGTCCTATGACCTATGGCAGAACTCAGGCAGATGGAGCAAACATGCTTGCAGAGGCGATCAAGCCTCATGGCGGCAAGATAATATGGCGCTGCTTCGTCTACAACTGTCAGCAGGACTGGCGTGACCTCACCGTAGATCGCGCAAAGGCAGGATATGATTATTTCAGCAAGCTTGATGGAGAATTTGCAGCAAATGTCATACTCCAGATCAAGAACGGTCCGATGGACTTCCAGGTAAGAGAGCCTGTATCTCCGCTTTTCGGTGCTTTGACTAAGACAAATCAGATGCTTGAAGTGCAGATAGCGCAGGAGTACACAGGTCATCAGATAGATGTGTGTTATCTGATACCCTGGTTCAAGCAGATACTTGAATTCAAGACCTATCTTGCCGGAGCAGAGCACTCGACAGTAGCGGATATCATCAGCGGTAAAGCAATAAGCAGCATACGAGGCGGAATGACAGCTGTCACAAATACCGGTAATGATGAAAACTGGACAGGAAATGACTTGGCGGCTGCAAATCTTTACGGCTTTGGAAGACTTGCGTGGGATATGTCACTTTCTGCCGAGGAGATCGTAGAGGAGTGGATCGAGCTGACTTTGCCGGAGCTTGAAAAAGAAGACTCTGACAAGATAGAAGATATACTTATGAAATCATGGAGAGTATATGAGGAGTATACTGTACCGCTTGGAATTGGCTGGATGGTATCTCCGCATGAGCACTATGGCCCAAGCGTAGACGGCTATGAGTATGACAGGTGGGGAACTTATCACAGAGCGGACTGGCAGGGACTTGGGGTAGAAAGAGGTCCGGAAGGTACAGGCTTCAGTGAACAGTACCAGTCACCAAACAGGGAGATGTACAGCAAAGTAGAAACTACTCCTGAGGAGCTTCTGCTTTTCTTCCACAAAATGCCTTATAAGTATAGGCTGAGTACCGGAAAAACGATTATTCAGCATATATATGATACGCATTTTGAAGGTTACGCAGAGGTACAAAGAATGCGTGACTGCTGGAAGACACTTGAGGGAAAAGTTCCGCTCAGAATGTTCAAAAATGTAGCGGAGAGATTTGAAAGGCAGGTATATATTGCCAGAGAGTGGTGTGATGTCATAAACAGCTATTTTTACAGAAAATGCGGAATTGCTGACGAGAAGGGCAGAAAAATCTATTAAATAAAATGCTGACATAGTCGAGGTTATAAAAACAGTGTTTTGGCACATTCATAATTAAACTATCCCATAGCTTGAATGAGCCTTATGTTGGCGATTTCAAGATAGGGGATTAGTTTAATTTAGAACGTGTCAATACACTAATTATCGGGGAGAATATCATGGATAAAGTATTGGAGAGATTAAGTGATTTTGGAGTAGTACCTGTAGTGGTCTTGAATAGATCAGAAAATGCAGCCGCACTTGCAGATGCGCTGTGCGAGGCTGGACTTGCCTGTGCAGAAGTCACTTTTAGGACTGAGGCAGCCGGAGAATCCATCAGAGCTATGAAAGCGGCTCATCCGAAGATGTTGATCGGCGCAGGGACAGTACTCACTACAGCACAGGTGGATATGGCTATCAGCTGCGGTGCTGAGTTTATCGTAGCGCCGGGCTTTGATCCTGAAGTAGTAGACTACTGCTTAGAGAAGAAGATCACGGTCGTACCGGGATGTGTGACACCGTCAGAAGTAGCTCAGGGCGTAAACAGAGGACTTGAAGTCCTGAAATTCTTCCCGGCTGAGCAGGCTGGCGGGCTGCCAATGATAAAAGCTATGGCAGCACCTTATACTAATGTGAAGTTCATGCCTACAGGCGGTATCAATGAAAATAATCTTGCAGACTATCTGGAATGCAGTAAGATCGTATGCTGCGGCGGCAGTTGGTTTGTGAAGTCAGACTTAATAGAAAATGGCAGCTTTGATAAGATTAAAGAGAAAGCAAGAAAAGCTGTAAATATTGTCAGATCAGTAAGACTTGAAAAAGCCGGAAAAGTCGGCTGAGGAGATGGGGAAATGAAGAGAATCGTTACATTGGGAGAAATAATGCTTCGCCTTTCTACACCAAACAATGAAAGACTTATTCAGGCAGATGAATTTGACGTCTGCTATGGAGGCGGAGAGGCAAATGTCGCTGTATCATTGGCAAATTATGGATATGATGCCGAGTTCGTAACAGCACTTCCGAAGCATCAGATGGGAGACTGCGCTATAGCGGCACTCAGAAAATATGGAGTTTCTACAAAGCACATTGCAAGATGTGGTGACAGGATAGGTATCTACTACCTCGAAACAGGCTCTGCAATGCGCCCGAGCAATGTCATCTATGACAGAGCAGGAAGCTCAATCGCCACTGTAGGTGCAGATGCTTTTGATTTTGACGAAATATTCGCAGATGCGGATTTCTTCCATTTCACGGGGATAACACCAGCTATAAGTGACAGTGCCGCAGAACTTACTAAAGCTGCATTGATAGCTGCAAAGAAACATGGTGTAACTGTATCGGTAGACCTGAATTTCCGCAAAAAGCTCTGGTCATCAGAGAAGGCAAAGAAAGTAATGACTGACCTCATGCAGTATGTAGATATATGCATCGGAAATGAGGAGGATGCAGAGAAAGTGCTTGGTTTCAAAGCTTCAGACAGCGATGTGACTAAGGGTGAGCTTAATCTGAAAGGCTACGAGGAAATTTTTAATGCAATGGCTGACAGATTTGGCTTTAAGTATATCGTAAGTTCACTCAGGCAATCAGTTTCTGCTTCCAATAATGGATGGAGCGCATGTATAATGGATGGAAAGACACGCAAATTTTACCATTCACGTGCCTATACTATTACGCCGATCGTCGACCGCGTAGGCGGTGGTGATTCATTTGCGGCAGGTGTCATCTGCGGTATGCTTGACGGCAAGTCAATGGAAGAAGCATTGGAGTTTGCTGTAGCGGCATCTGCTCTCAAGCATACTATACCGGGAGACTTCAATCATGTAAGCCGCGAAGAGGTCGAAACCCTTGTAGGCGGTGACGGAAGCGGCAGAGTGCAGAGGTAAGATGATATGAAGAGCTTTTTAAGCGAAGACTTTATGCTTCAAAGTGAAACTGCAGCAGAGCTGTACAGGAACTTTGCTGATGTAAAAAAAGTGCCAATAGTGGACTATCATTGCCATATTCCGGTAGCAGAGATACGTGAGGACAAGCATTTCAAAAATATCACCGAGCTGTGGCTTGGAGCGGATCACTACAAGTGGCGTCAGATGCGGGTAAACGGGATAAGTGAAAAGTACATCACAGGAGATGGTGATGACTATGATAAGTTCTGTGCCTTTGCTGAGATCATGCCAAGACTTTTAGGAAATCCGCTGTATCATTGGTCACATCTTGAATTAAAGAGATATTTTGATATTGACGAACCGCTGAGCCTTGACACTGCAGATGATATATGGAAGAAATGTAATGCAAAGATTGCAGAACCGCAGTTCAGTGCAAGAGGTCTGATAGAGAAATCAAATGTTTCTGTTATATGCACTACGGATGATCCTTGTGATACTTTGAGTGACCATAAAGCACTTTCAGAGGATGGATCATTTAAGTGCAGGGTACTTCCGGCATTCAGACCTGACAGCGCTCTCGAAATATGGAAAGATACGTGGACTGACTATATTAAAAGACTTGAAAAGTGCAGCGGCATTGCCGTGAAAGGCATTGATGATCTTCTCAAAGCGCTGGAATGCAGGATCGACCATTTTGCCAAACATGGCTGCCGTGTCAGCGATCACGGGATTTATGATGTGAGATATAAGTTTTGCGATAGAAACAAGGCTGATGAGATAGTTAACAAAAGGCTTAATGGGGAAAAGCCTACATCAGATGAAATATATCTATTTTTATCATATATGCTTATTAAACTCGCAAAATCTTACAAGGCACATGATTTTGTGATGCAGCTTCATTATGGTGTCGTCAGGGACAATAATAAAAAGGCTTTGAAAGCACTTGGTATAAATACCGGCTTCGATGCCATGCACAATGATACAAGCGCCGCAGGTCTGCTTGAAATGCTCAATGCTATGGAGAGTGAAGATGCGCTTCCAAAGACCATCATATATTCGCTCAATCCGGCAGATAATGCTGTGATCGACTGTGCTATCGGATGCTTTGCTGAGGAAGGAATCAGGGGAAAAGTTCAGCATGGCAGTGCATGGTGGTTTAATGATCACTTTGACGGCATGGAGGCACAGCTTAGAAGTTATGCGGCTCTTTCTACTCTTGGTAATCATATAGGAATGTTGACGGATTCACGCTCATTTTTATCATATACAAGGCATGAATATTTCAGACGGATTCTTTGTAATTTCATCGGTGAGTATGTCGAGACAGGGATGTACCCTTATGATGAAAATGCGTTGGGGAAGCTTATCAAAGATATCTGCCTGGATAATACACTTAGATACTTTGAATTTTAAACATATAGATTTTTGCAGCAAAGCTTCAAAAATCCCGCAAACAAGCCATTTAAATGCAGCTGCGCTGCGGGCTTGTTTGCCGCTTGTTTTTTGCTTTCAGACGGAACCCGCAGTAAATGCGTGTTCCTGTAATTTACGTACAAGAATTCATACAAATTAACCGGCGTCTGCTGCATATGCAGTAGACGCCACTTTTTTCATCTTTATTCTTTAGCCATTTCTTCCGGATGGAATATTTCATCAAAACGCTCTGCTGTAAGAAAGCCAAGGCTTACACAGGCTTCTTTTAATGAGATATTTTCTTCGCATGCCTTATGAGCGCATTTTGCAGCATTTTCATAGCCGATATATGGATTAAGCGCAGTCCCAAGCATCAGTGATCTGTGGAGATTTTCGTGCATTTTCTCTTTATTTGGTCTTATGCCCGCAACGCAATTGTCTGTAAACGAGATAATTGACTCTGAGAGTAGTCTTGCTGACTGTATGAAATTATAGGCTATCACAGGAAGGAATACATTTAATTGGAAATTTCCCTGTGACGCTGCTATCCCGACTGCGGCATCATTACCCATTACCTGTACTGCGACCATTGTGACCTGTTCACACTGTGTCGGGTTAACTTTACCAGGCATTATTGAGCTTCCCGGCTCATTCTCAGGAATACGTATCTCACCGAGCCCGCAGCGAGGACCAGAAGCCAGCCAGCGTACATCGTTAGCTATTTTCATCATATCAGCGGCTAAAGCTTTAAGTGCACCGTGGGCAAAAACAATTTCATCACGCGAGCTCAGAGCATGAAATTTGTTTGATGCAGTGATAAAATCAATCCCGGTAAGTTTAGCAATCTTTTCAGCAGTTTTTTTATCAAAACCTTCCGGAGCATTAAGACCTGTCCCAACGGCAGTTCCGCCTAACGCTAACTCTTTAAGAGGGTCAAGCGATAATTTTAACATTTCTATATCCCGTTCAAGGGAGCTTCTCCATCCGCTTATCTCCTGAGAAAATGAAATAGGCACTGCATCCTGCAGATGTGTCCTTCCGCTTTTGACAATTCCTTTGTTTTCCTTTTCAAGTTTCTTAAAAGTATCAACTAGCTTACTTACAGCGGGCAAAAGTCTTTTTTTGATCATAAGCGCAGCCGCTATATGAAGTGCTGTCGGAAACGTATCATTAGAAGACTGGCTCATATTCACATCATCATTAGGATGCAGAAGTTTTTTGCCTGCGATGGCATTTCCTCGTCCTGCGATCACTTCATTGACGTTCATATTTGACTGAGTTCCTGAACCTGTCTGCCAAACCACTAATGGGAAGTTGTCCCACAATTTGCCATCATATATCTCATCGCAAACTTTTGAGATCGTGCTGCATTTCTCTGCAGTCATTTTTTCAGGCACAATTTCGCTATTTGCTTCAGCCGCTGCCTTTTTCAAAATAGAAAACGCTGAAATAATCTCCTGCGGCATAGTTTCATATCCAACACCTATAAGGAAATTTTCATGACTTCGCTGTGTCTGAGCACCCCAGTATTTATCAGCCGGAACCTTCATTTCTCCCATAGAGTCATGCTCGATCCTATATTCAACTGCTGAATTTTCTTTTTCCATAAGATTTTCCCCTTTAACACTTTTTTAATATCATGGTTATCAGTCAAATTTTTGAGATATGACACGTTGTAAATGTGATAATTACGCCAAACCTCAACCTCCTTAGATTATATCAGAAATGTTAACTCAGTATAAATATTTTGTGCACATTCCCTAAAACTTCTTGCAAATGGCTTGATTTTATGTCAAAATTTACTTATACGGTTAAAGCTAAAGAGCCAAACAACTATGGCTTTGGGCTGTAAATAAGACAAGGAGGAAACATTTATTATATAGGCTTTAGACAAAATCTATAGATCAAATGTTTGTTTTCAGCTTATTTAAATGATTGAATTAAATGACAAAAAATGTGCTTGTTGTTGATGATTCAAATTTCATGAGAACCATAATTACTGATATCCTAAATGCAAATGGATATCACTTGGCTGGTCTTGCCAAAGATGGACAGGATGTTCTGCGCATGTATCGTGAGCTTAAACCAGATCTCGTTATAATGGATCTTACAATGCAGAATGTTGGCGGCATCGATGGCTTAAAAATGCTCAAAGCAGAATTTCCGGAAGCTAAGGTGGTTGTATGCTCTGCACTTGAACAGAGAGAATACTTCGTGAAAGCCATAGAATGCGGAGCTGACGACTTCATTACAAAGCCTATAACACCTGACAAGATCTTAACTGCTGTCGAAAACAGCATAGGAATCTAATAACTAATATTTATAACGCATAAACAATGGAGCAAAATAATATAGACGAGTTTGATTAATGCCTCATCATTTAATTTAATGGTGAGGCATTTTTTGTATGCGTAAAGTTTACATAAATATATTATGTAAATCAACCATTTGAAGATGCTATCAACATGAATTGTCCTGATTTTGGTGATTCTTAAAATCTAACACAATGTAAATTATGTTAGATTTATGATTTACTGCAAAAGCCCGAAAATACGGGATTTTTCATTCACAAAGGCATTTTTTTAGTATATAATATAACATATTGAGAAAATTGTTTATTTTATCTAAGGGTATAATATCCGGCTTAGATAAAAAATCTGAGATTTGAGATTATGGAAGGCAGCATAAGTAATGAATAAGGTTGAACCAATAAGAAACATAGTGCAATTAAATCAGATGAAGGAAAATCTTAAGAAGATGAATGAAAAGTACTACATTCTTTTTGAGATTGGCGTTAATTCCGGGCTTCGTGTCTCCGACTTACGAAAGCTTCAAGTGAAAGATGTAAAATATGGCGACTACATATATATAACAGAGCAGAAAACCGGTAAGAATAAGCGTTTTTTGCTTAATGCACATGTACGTCAGGAAGTTATGGAATACATTACAAGAAACAAACTTAACGATGATGATTACATAGTACAAAGCCAAAAGGGCATAAATCAGCCGCTTTCAAGGGTGCAGGTCTATCATGTTTTGAATCTTGCAGCAGAAGGTTTCGGCATAAGGATCGGTACTCATACAATGCGTAAAACCTTTGGTTACTGGCACTATCAGAGGTATCAGGATGTTGCTATGCTGCAGATGATCTTTAACCACAGTTCACCATCCGTAACCCTTCGTTACATCGGAATCAGTGACGATATGATCGATGCTACACTTAGAGAATTTTACATTTAAGAAAAATGCTCTGTATTGCAAAATTTTTATTGAATAATGATCAATCTTGCATTTACGAAAAAAATAATGCAATACAGAGCATTCTCAAAATGAAGCATCAATTGATATTACCATGATGAGAGTTTCTGTTCTATTTATATATCAAAAGTATCAATAATAGATTTATTGTAGTATAAATATATGTTTACATAATTATATTATGTAAACTGCACATCTTTTTGTATACTTTTTGGTGCTTTATTTAGGTGGCAGGTCTCACATCTAGTATTACCTGTTTTTCCGCAAGCGATGCATGTCCATCCTGACGATGTGTTTCCTGAAAGATGTACGTACTGTTCCAAAGAATAGAATTCATTAGCGGTATGAGTGCTTTTTGGCTGCACATTATTCATCTTTTTTGCTCTAGCATTTATCAGCTTGTCTGCAAAAGCATCTATATTCTCTTTTCGGAAATCAGCAGATGCTTTATATTCAGTTTTGACCGCAGCTTCCTCAATACCAAGGAAGTCCGATAAATTTTCCAGCATATGCATCATCCCCTTAAATAACAAAATCACAGAAACTATAAATTTTACTTGTAAAAAAAGTTAATGATAGTTATCTTAATATGTATATCGGATGATTTTTAATACTGTATACAATGTAGTATGATATTTGATAAATTCTTAACGTTTTTTCTAATTAATTGAATTTTGAATCATTTTTTTTATAAAACATTAAAAACAGGAGGATAAATGAATAATAATTTTTTAGATAAGTTCAAAAATCATAAAATGGAATTTATCCCTTTTAATCAGCAAAGAAAGGCGGCTATACTAATTCCTGTCATTCCTGATAAAAAAAGTGATGAACTGTGCCTGCTTTTTGAGGTACGAAACAGCAGCATTGCTCAGGGCAGTGAAATATGTTTCCCCGGCGGAATGATCGAAGAAGGCGAAAGCGGAGAAACCGCTGCCATACGTGAAACTTCCGAAGAATTATGCTTATCTAAAGATCAGATAACAGTCACTTCTCCAATGTTTGAACTTTCCGGTCCAAGGGGAATTTCTGTAAATTCTTACCTCGGAACTATAGAAAATTATAAAAACACCTGGTCAACTGATGAAGTTGATCATGTTTTCACCTTACCAATATCATGGTTTATAGAAAACGAACCAATTATTTCTTCTGCAAAGCTCAAAACTATCCCTGACACCGACTTTCCATACGAATTTATTCCAAATGGAAAAGATTATACTTTTTGGGACATTCACAAAAAATTCTATTTCTATCAGACACCTGAAGGTATTATCTGGGGGCTCACAGCTCAGATTATCTACGCCTTTATCAAACATGTCTGTGATTAAATACGTTAGAGCATATTTAATTTATCATTTTCTTTACCGATATACATATGAATAAGTATATATCGTAAACGACATTAGTATTTGCCTAATGATAACGGGGAAATCTCTATGAATATAAACAAATTACGAAAAGATCAGAAAAACTTGATCATAGAAGGAATTGACTCCTTCACCACAGGATTTCTTGTTTATAAAAATGATGATACCCAAAGAATCCTATATAGTAATAAGGCTGCTTGGGAGATTTTTGAGTGCGAAAATGAGTTTGAGTTTGTTGCCCATGTCGGAGGGACACTAAAGGGTATAATCCTCTCTATAGAAGCTGATGCAGTGCAGGCAAGCATGAATTCACAGCTTACTAAGGGAAGTCAAAGCTACTATGTCAAGTATAGAATACGTACGCAGAACGGCAATATAAAGTATGTGGAATGTTACGGTCATATTTATGAAAATTCTGAATATGGCAGTCTGATCGCAATGCAGATTATTGCTAAGGTCAAGGAGTATGACCCATTAACAAGTCTGCCTGAGAAAAAGTATTTCTTAGATAAGATAAATTCAGGCAATAACAAAACATATAATTCATGTAAAAAGCCGGCATTTCTTTCATTTAATCTAAATGGCTTCAAAATGTTTAATACCCGTTACAGCCTAAAGATCGGTGATGAATTACTTATCCAATTTGCTGATATATTAATGCAGCAGTTTGAAAGAGACAATTGCTCACGCTTTGGTGACGATCATTTCTTTGCAATATGTGAAGCTGATAAGGCCGCCGAGAAATCGAACAACCTGTTCGAAAGTATTAAAAAAATTAAAAATGGCATATCATGTCGCGCCGGTGTATTCATACAAGATTTAGAAAAACCTGTCTACTCAGGTATCGCATGTGAATATGCCAAGACCGCTGCCGACCATATTACACAGACTTTGACTTCACAGCTGACTTTTTTTGATGAAAATATGAAAAAAAAGCTCAGCATTAAAAATTACATCCTCTCTACATTAGATGATGCCCTAAAAAATGGATATATAAAACCATATTATCAGGCTCAGATGTACACTGCAGATGAATCTCTTCACGGTTTCGAAGCACTGGCACGTTGGCAGGACCCGGACAAGGGACTTATACTCCCCGGCGACTTTATCCCTGTACTTGAGGAATATGGTCTCATAAGCAAGGTAGATATCTATATCATCGAACAGGCTGCTATGGATATCACATGTCTCATAGAAAAAGGAATAAAAGTATTGCCCGTTTCATTTAATCTTTCTTTTGCGGATTTCGCTGAGGAAGGGCTTTATGATAAGGTTGTCAATATCATAAATAAGTATGAGCTTTCGAGAAGTCTTTTCAGGTTTGAACTTACCGAATCAACGCTGATCTTAGCCTATGACAAAATGATGGAAGAGATGCAGCGCTTCAGAGACGGCGGTTTTGAAATAATGATCGATCATTTTGGTGGAAAAAACTCTACACTTACCACATTACTCGACTTTGAATTCGACGAAATAAAGATAGATATGTCATTCATGCGCAAGTTCAATGAAAAGACAAAAACAATCATACGCCCGATAATCATACTCGCAAAAAGCCTTGGTATTCATACATTGGCAGAAGGAGTAGAAACTCAGGATCAGATAGACTTCTTGAAATCTACCGGATGCGAGATAATTCAAGGCTACTATTACTCAGCACCGGAACCTTTTGATGAAGCCGTAAAAGTACTTACCAATTCTACCGAGGCCAGCTCTCTGATAATCGGTGAAGAACCCGTAATATTGCCTGAAGAAAACGCGTATGAAATAACTCAGGATGCAACTGAGCTAAAGAGGATCACCAGCGGACTAGGTTCAGCATTTTCCAGCGCACATATCGTAGAGGTTCAAACAGGAAGTTATCGTGAAGTATTTGCTAATTATCTGGTGCATTCCTTCATCGGAGGAAGCAAAAGCCTTGATTCCAAGCAGTTTGCAGACGCAATATGCGCGCTCTGTAGTACAGAGTATGTAAACGAAATACTTAAATTTACTGAACTAAAAACTTTGTCAGACAGACTTAAAAACAAGTCCATTATTACATGTGACTTTATAGAATCAATAAACCATACGCTGATGCGCTGCTCATATGTTGTGATAAACCGGATCGAAGACGGTTCACCTTCAAGGCTTCTTTTCCTTACCAGAGTACTTTCTGATACCGAACGCAGCGAAGGAGAATTCAAGAAGATCATTTCGTCTTATGCTAATGTGTGCTTTTTGATGATCCAGGTAGAGCTTATTGAATTTAATTATAGAGTTGCCTTTATACATGAAGAACTCAAGAATTTATTAACTTCTTCTGCTCAGTTAGATAACTTTTCTAAAAATACTTTTATAGAAAGCTTTGTTTCTGAAGCATTTAAGGAAAAGCTGTTTCTTTTCCTTGACGCTCAAAGCTTTGCAGAACGTCTATGGAATAAAGACTACATATGCATGAATTACTTAAATAATGATGAAAGAGAACGTCGTGTTGTAATAGCCCCACTTCAGACCGATGCTCATGGTAATGTACTAAAAGTTGTGATAGTATTTGAAAAAATCGATAACAGTCACAATCTTGAAGCTGAGAAAAATTACAATTCCGAGCATGACGAACTTACCGGTTTGCTAAACAGAAATGCATATAAAAAATATACTGAGGAATTAAAACTTTCTGTCAGTCCGATATCCTATGTGCTTATGGATATCAATAATTTTGCCAAGGTAAACAGCAAGCATGGTCAAAAGATGGGAGACCACGTACTCAGGAGACTTGCTTCGCTTTTGCGTGAAGAATTTACGTTTTCAGACTACATCTTTAGGCTTGGCGGAGATGAGTTTGGCATCATTATAACTGAATTTAATATCAGCGAACTGGAAAAACTGACACAAAGAATAGAACGTATAAATAAAGCATTGATGGAACCGGAATTCGATTTTCCAAGTGTTTCGATAAGTGCAGGCATAGCTATTTCTATGAATGGCTTTAAGAATGAACTTTTCCGTAAAGCAGATGTAGCACTCTATCAAGCTAAAAACTCATATTCTGAAAAATGTTACAACATATTTGAATCATCTTTTACCAAGGACGATTAATTGGACGAGATAAAAATTGTATGATAAGATGAAAAACGATAAAATTTATACATTTAGGAGTATTATCTTATGAAGATCGTTGAAATTAAAGCAAAAATGATCCTCCTTGGAAGAGAAGGTAACGATAGCAGCATTACTCTTTTT
The DNA here is from genome assembly GCA_900114405.1 of Lachnospiraceae bacterium KH1T2. Taxonomy (GTDB): domain Bacteria; phylum Bacillota; class Clostridia; order Lachnospirales; family Lachnospiraceae; genus NK4A144. Next base: position 160,122 of record FOSY01000002.1, read on the forward strand.
GAGAAATCAGTACTTGGTGAAATCGCTGAACCACTTGTTAAAAAGGTTGTGGATCTCTTTGCTGACAAAAAGTATAAAGACGCAGCAAAGCTTTCAAAGGATTTCCTTGATGGTGATGAACTCAAAGAGGAAATAGAAGGTTTCCTCGAAGTAAATGAACTCTCAGGTATCGATCATTTCGGAACTGAATGCAATTATCATCCGGATTTCGACTACAATCAGCTTTCATGCTATATCGAAGAAGATGGTTCAGGATTCCATATTGACTATGATCTGACAACCGATGGTGAATTAAATGACCTTACACTTCAGATGGACATCGTATTTACCAAAAAGAATACAGCAGAGATACAGAAGATCGAATGTAATATAATCTAAAAAAACGCAGGGCTCAGAATGGGTCCTGCGTTTCATCATTTTCAGACAATTCATTTTTCAGTTCATCCACATATCTTATCGCATTTGACAGGCTTACATCATAGCCATCTTCACGCATTAATTCTATAGCTTTTGAAGTATCACCGCGACGTACTAAAGCAATAACTCTACGGTTAACGACTTCCGGAAGATCCGGCGGATATTCATCGTCGAATTTATCGTCTTTTTCTTTAATTTCAGAATTTCGACTGCGTCTGTAAACTCTGGTTGGAAGCATCTGCTGATCTGCCTGTTTTAATAGGAAATACAATATCATAAGTGTAAACACAAATACTATAGTGCAGAATACCGAAGCTAGTGGTCTTATCGTAAGAGGCATACCTACCGGCTCTATGATCGTTGCGATATCTATGCCAAGCAGTCCATAATATGTTGCATAGCTGATATGATAGCCTTTGGCAAGACTTTCAAACATATTGCGTGAAACATAGAAGAAACCGTCAATTCCCTGCACATATACCTGATATGTTTTAGGGTATGACTTTGTGCGCATAGATGCTTCAGTAACGATCGTCTGTGTTATCTCAGGATGACCTATATGTATAACAAGATTCAAAAACACAAGAAACATTCCCGCTGCTATAAAAGTAAAGAAAAAATATGGGATAAGACGACTTGGCGAAGCTTTCTGCATCTGCTTTTTATATATCATGGATATTGGTGAAAATATAAGTAGCGTAAGAAAAGCCCATACAATGAATGCAAGCGGTTTGAAATTGTAGTGATAACTCAAAAGTACCTTAAATGCTGTAATGGTCGTTATCGCAAGTCCTATAATTGGTATCGCTTCCTCCCGACATTCGTACTTTATGAGCTTCTTTATCGGTCTGTTCAAAAATATTAAGTATAGAAATATCAGAAAATACCATATCAAAAAGTAAAAGTGAAGCATAGGATTTCTAATATCTATAGATAATTCCAACAGCATCGATAAAAGCGGAAGTACATTAAGCAATATAAAAAGCTTTTTCTGTGCCACAAAGAGTTTTTTCATAGTTTTCCCCCTCGGTATGTAAGTGTGTCAAAACACAAACCAATCCGTTCCCCCTTTTGACTTTTTTGGGCGCAAAAGCAAAGTTACTTTTGTTTTTTACTATAATTATAACTCTTTATTTCATGTTTTTTTGCAATAATACATTATACATGAATCAAAAAGAGCTTTTTTCAAAATAAGATACAGTGTATTCAAAAATGTTGTATTTGTTACAAAGATATTACATACAAAATTCTTAAAAAACTATAATCTCTGAAGCAAATTGACCGATATATAAGGTGTAAGAAATATTTCTATCGCGCGAAAAACTTAAATACAAGGATGTAAAAAAACGAAGGAGCGTGGCTTTTATGACAGAAGAGCTTATAGTGATCGGCGATAATTACGACGTGAAAGAACTTGTTAATCTATCTGACAAATGTGATTTTGCAGTTGATCTTATTTTCGGAAATGTTGATGTCAGTGCAAAATCACTGCTGAGGGTACTAGGCATTGACAGAACGCATCCCTGGCTTATTTCTTACGAAGGCTACAACGACCCTTTGAAAAAATTCGTTAATGAACATGCTTTTGTAAATTACATGAACTGAATATAAAAGAATGTCTAAGATATAATAGAATATTTGAAAAGCCGTCGGACGATTGAATTAAAGGCGGCAAAGTGAAAAAGGAGCGTTGATTTTCCATTGAGCGAAGGTTGGCGCTTCTTTTAATATGTATTATCGTATAATTTTTTTAAATACAATCCTCAGACTATTGCATTATTAAGTATTTATCTCTAAAATATGAATAATGTTTACAATATATTAAATTGGACGACAAATATATTTTGCCGCTCATTTTAATGTCAACGGCAGATGCGCACAAATTTGGCAATGAAAATGCTGCTTTGCAGCCCAATTTGGGCGCAGTAAGTGATGCAGCATGGCACAAACCATGCAAAATAGTTTTAGTTAGAGAGTAGTTAGATGAAGAATAAAATTGCAGTTTTAGGTGTTGTTGGGGTTCTTGCAGCTGGTATTATATTAGGTATATCAGGAAAATTAAAAGACGAGATCAAGGTCTTTGCAAATATCACTCAGGAAAGTACTGAGAGCCTGGCATCAGAAATAGCTGAGTCCACTGTGGCTTCCGAAGCTTCTGATGAAGATATGGCAATAGTTATCCCTGAAGGAACAGCCAAATATGGTACCATTAAAGTCGTCAATCATGGTCAAAGTCCTATTTCACTTAGCAACAATGGAGAGGACTTGAGCGTTGAGTCCGAAGTCGAAATGGATTACAGCGACGCCATTGCTTTTGATGAATTAAATGAAAGCATTGACTTTTCAGTGTCAGGAAACGGCTTTTTTTACGGCATCAAGGGCGACTCTGTCGAGTCTGTTTTAGTAGAGCCGCAGACCGGCCTTACAATTTCAGGAAATGATTTTTCATATGAACTTGCTGTTAAACCTACGTCTGACGACAGTAGTATAAGTTTCTCAGGAAAAGGTTCTGATGCTATAACTGTCACACGCGAAGCCTCTGATGTTTTGCTAAGTTCAAAGCTTACGCTTGGTGACATTACAGTAAATGCAGGCTCTGAAAGCTATAATTATCAGATAAATGCAACCCGCTGCATGATAAAAAAAGACGGAAAAGTCACTCTGGAGGACGGAACGGAAGTTCCTACTGCAGTAGACAACATCGCCGGTATCAGCAAAGAAACGCTCGCTGAAAATGTTTTTCACACTATTGAGCCGGCTTTGTTTGTAAAAGGCGGAAGCTCTGCAGTCTCTAAGGCTGCGTCATACATTAATGACTATGTATATGACGATGAAAAAGACGCGTCTTTACTTACTGATGATACTGAAATACGTGAATACTATGAATATTATGGTGAGAGCGGACAGCTTTCTTTTACTATAACGATCCTCGGCAGCGGCAATCATGCGCGTATAGCAACCTCCGATGGAGAAGTTCATGATTACCTGTATGTACCGCAGGAAGGAGCTCATTGTTACCCTGTATTCCAGCTTGGATAAAGGAGACATCTTTTGAATATTACAGACAGACTTTTTGAGTTAAAAGATGACAGCTATAAAGAATTTCATCAAAGCCTTATCCCAAACATTGATCCGGAGTCGATCATCGGCATAAGGATACCGGTACTAAGAAAATTTGCTAAAGATGTAAATAAAAATGAGGAATCAGACCTTTTTATCAGGTCGATTCCTCATAAATTTTACGATGAAAATGTTCTTCATGGCATCTTAATTTCCGAAATTAAAGATTTCGACAAATGCATCTATGAAGTTAATAGATTTCTTCCCTTTGTTGATAACTGGGCTGTGTGTGACATAATCTCGCCTAAATGCTTCAAAAAGCACAAGGATGAGCTGCTTCAAAAGATTTTCGACTGGACATCTGACAGCAGCAAATTATATACCTGCAGATTTGGTATACGAATGCTGATGAATTTTTTCCTCGACGATGACTTCAAGCAAGAATACTTGGAAATCCCGTCACATATCATATCAGATGAATATTATCTGAAAATGATGGTAGCGTGGTTCTTTGCAACAGCTCTCGCAAAGCAGTGGGATAGTACGGTTCCTTATATCGAGAGAAAGTCTCTTGATATCTGGACTCATAACAAAACGATTCAAAAAGCCCGTGAAAGCTATAGAATCACTACCGAACAAAAGGAATATCTAAACAGCTTAAAAATTAAGCCATGAGCATGCGGAACATTTCGATAACCTGCTCCTTAGTAGCTTCTCTTGGATTTCCCGGATAGCAGGCATCATTAAGAGCGTCAGTAGCAAGTACATCAAGATCTTCTTCCTTGATCTTATCAAGCTTTGTAGGGATACCTACATCCTCTGAAAGCTTTTTAACTGCTGCAATGGCAGCATCGCGGTACTCTGACTGGCTCATGCTGTCGACACCTTCGACACCCATTGCTCTTGCTACTTCACGAAGTCTTTCGCCTGTGTATTCGCGGTTAAATTCCATTGAAATTGGAAGGAACATAGCACATGCAACTCCATGCGGTGTATCATAATGTGCTGAAAGAGTATGTGCCATTGCGTGATCGATTCCAAGTCCTACATTAGAAAATCCCATTCCGGCGATGTACTGGCCAAGAGCCATGCCTTCTCTGCCTTCTTTAGTGTTTTCTACAGCACCACGAAGATTCTTAGAGATAAGACGGATAGCTTCAAGATGGAACATATCTGTCATTTCCCATGCAGCTTTAGTTGTATAACCTTCAATAGCATGTGTAAGGGCATCCATACCTGTTGCTGCTGTAAGTCCCTTAGGCATTGAAGACATCATTTCAGGATCTACAACTGCCACGATAGGCATATCGTGTGTGTCAACGCATACAAATTTTCTTGCCTTCTCAACATCTGTTATAACATAGTTGATAGTAACCTCTGCTGCTGTACCTGCTGTAGTAGGAACTGCGATAATAGGAACACAAGGGTTCTTTGTCGGAGCAACTCCTTCAAGCGAACGAACATCCTCAAATTCCGGATTTGTGATGATGATACCGATTGCCTTAGAAGTATCCATAGATGAACCGCCGCCGATTGCTACGATACAGTCTGCACCTGACTTCTTAAAGGCTTCGACACCATTCTTAACGTTTTCAATAGTTGGATTTGGCTTGATATCAGAGTAGATCTCATAAGGGATCTTAGCGTCATCGAGAAGCTTAGTAACCTTTCCTGTTACACCAAACTTTATAAGATCAGGATCAGATGCTACAAAAGCCTTCTTAAATCCATTTCCATTGATCTCATTAACAATTTCATTTATGGCTCCAGCGCCATGATAAGATGTTCCATTTAAAGAAATTCTATTTGCCATTTTCTGTACCTCTTTTAGATTTTATATAACAAGTTTAGCACTAAAAATCGTACAAAATAAGTTACAGATTATTAAAAATGTAACATCAAATATGATATTATTTAATCATGAATATAAAATATAAACTTGCCGAAGCAATGAAAAAATGTATGAAGAATTCTTCTGTCGAAAATATAACCGTTAAGCAGATCGTTACTGAATGCGGTGTATCAAGACAAAGCTTCTACAGAAACTTTATCGATAAATACGATCTCGTTAATTGGTATTTTGACCGGCTTTTAGAGCAATCTTTTAAGGAAATGGGTAAAGGCGAGACCATACGTGACGCACTTATAAAAAAATTCGTCTATATAAGACAAGAATCTCTTTTTTTCTCAGCAGGATTTAAGAGCGATGAGCAGAATAACTTAAAGGAGCATGATTTTATAATGATCTATGAATTTTACTGCTCGATAATACGTGAAAAAAGCGGCAGCATACCCGACCACCATACCAGAAAGCTTTTGGAAATGTACTGTAATTCCTCTATTTACATGACTGTTCAATGGCTTTTAAAAGGTATGCCCGAAACAGAAGAAGACCTGGCAGATCTGATGATCGATGCCATGCCTCCTAAGCTTGCCGAGCTTTTTTCGTCGATAGGTTTGATATCTGTTTAATACTGATCTGACAGATTACGAACTGACTCTTTTTCTTCCTCTGTACTGGCTACATAGTGTGTCGTTGATGTAATGGAGGAGTGACCAAGAAGCTTCTGCACACGTTCTATATCGCCGCCTGTTGCTTTTAGCATAGTCTCCGCATATGTACTTCTAAGCTTATGCGGAGTGATTCGCTTTGCCTCTGACGGAACCGAAGCAGTTATATACTTCTTAACCATCAGCTCGACTGACCGCACGCCTATACGCTTACCTGACCTATTAAGGAAGACAGCTTTTTCATCTTCAAGCGGCATATATTTATCACGACATTCCAGATATGTCTTTAAATAAGCTTCTGCAGCGTCACTAAAGTAAACAACATCAAAATTTCCGCCTTTTCTATAGATATTGATGCTGTGACGGTTAAAGTTGATGTCATCAATATCCATTCCGACTAATTCTGAAACACGGATTCCGGTTGCTAAAAAGATCTGTATGATCGCCATGTCGCGCTCTTGATTTTTAGAATGGTACTTTGCCTGACGTTTACTCAGACCATCACCAGACTCAACAGTATTTATAAATTGATTCTTTTCTTCTTTATCAAGATAAATTACCTCTTTCTTTGGAAGACGTGCTCTCGTGATAAGGTCTATAGGGTTAGAAGAAAGCATCTTTCGAACATAAAAGTATTTCCAGAAAGTGTTAAGGCATACCATGTAATGCTGAATGGTCGTCGGACTGCATTCTACATAATGAATATTCCCATTGGCATCTTTCTTTGGGTAATTTCGTAAATAGTGCAAAAATTCAACTATATCTTTATCATTCAGCTTGTCAAGGTCATCAAGAGTGATCGATGTAAGTTCTTTTGACGAAAAGTATGAATTTGAATTATGCAGGAAGTCAAAAAAGGTCTTTAACTGACTTGCATATGAGAAGATCGACATAGCAGAAAGACGTATCTCACGCTCAATAAAATAATCATATACAAACCCCGGAAGAGTTTTTATTATCTCATTTGCTTTGTCTCTAACTTTCCGGTTTTTTTCTTTTTTGTAATCAGACATATGATAACTCCATAAATTTATAGATTTTTAATTATTATAGCTAATTTTTTTATGCTTTTCTATGCCAAGTGTGAAAGTTACGAAACGAAACCACTTCTATTGCACGTATATATTTCCATTAGTATAATCAGTCTATCAGAGCCGGCACTGATTTATAGGAGCAGAAAAATGAACAGGATCGATGAGAAGATACTTGAACTTATGAAAGGCAATGCAAGAATAAGTATGCAGGCACTTGGAAAAGCCATCGGAATTTCAAGAGTCGCTGCAAGAAAGCATGTAAAAAAACTTGAAAGAGATGGAATAATCCGAGGGTATAATACATGCATCTATCGCGATGAAGAGATAACAATGTTTATCGACATCGTTACAATGCCCGATAAATATGATGATGTATTGAAAAAACTATCCTACATGTCAGCATATATACGTCAGATCTTTCGAACAACAAAGCCTTATCATATTCATATTGTAGCGGTATCTGATTGCGTATCCAGTCTCAAGTATTTGACAAGGATGATCCAGAAAGAGTGTGGCAGCGATATTGCTGAAATTCATTGCCATGCTGTGAAAGAGGTCATTAAAGATGTCTATGGAAAGGTTGATAAATATGGACAAAAGTCAGTGTCTGACGGCAGCGGATCTAATGGAACAGATTGAAGGAGTAAATCTCCACAATAAAAAGGGAAGTAAACTTAAATTTAGACTGTATCTTACACAAACAATGAGCGATACTCCCATTGAGGCTCTTGATTTAAGCGTACGATCAAGTAATTGTCTCAAAAGAGCCGGAATAGAATATATTGGAGATATCGCAGAAGCTATTGCGAGTGGAGTAGATTTAGCAAGCATAAGGAACTGTGGATTCAAAAGCAGACGTGAGATTATGGAAAAACTGATGATTTTTCAATATTATTCACTTCCGGAAAATAAAAAAGAACCGTATCTTAGAGAAGTGGTGCAACTAAATACGTAAAAAAGAATCCGACTTTGTCGGATTCTCCGCATTATATCGTGTGATTTAATTCGTTATCCTGAATCAATGATTGATATATTTCATTTATACGAATATAGGTTGCTGCTGTATAGTGCAATCCATCGATTGTACTAAAGCCTTCCGCCATTAAAACAGAGTTTGTGTCTATAAACGGTAATCCTAATGTTCTTAATGATGAGTTAAAAGAAGCAATTGTAGAATTGCTTATAAACTCATGATTCTCTACAGGATTGATCGAGGTTAGAACGATATTATATTTTGCTGACAATTCTTTGTACTTAAGAAGATAGCTGTTTATATTACTGAGATCATTAACGCCAAGCCCCATAATAAGTACCCATCTTTTATAAGGGTTTGTAGCAATGATTGCATCTGCCTGAGGCATTGCAGTATTTACGAGCCAGTCATAGCCCATACCATTTTGCGCTATCACATACTCATCATATATGCTGCTCATTTTACATATGTCATTCATCCCAACAAAACGGCTATCACCTATAAATATGTATCCATAGTCTATGCTTGGTGTAACAACCGGAAGATATGCTGTCGCCGCCTGCGTATTCTGTGTGATTCCCATGCTCATAAGAATCGATAAAACCGAAAAAATTGCAACTACTGCCTTGAGTCTAAATTTCCTTAAATTCAATGTATACTTCTCCTTAAAAAATATTCTCCTAAATTATAGTCAATAGTAGCGGACATTTCTAATTGACTACAAGCTTATATTATCATGTTTTTAGGAAAATACAAATTATATATTACTTTATTTTTTAATAACGAAGGAGTTTTGCTATTGAAGAATTATGTAATTTGAACACAAATAAAGAGAGTTAAGAAAATCATATGATCTGCCGATATAACAAATAGTGATGGAAGCGTATTTTTCAATGGGGTGAATTTCGTTGAAAAATGCGCTTTTTCTTTTGAGTATAAGTATCATATTACTTATATATACGGAAAAGACGTATAAATATTTGCTTGAGCCTAAATTTTTTGTCAGAGCATGGATGTAAACAGAATATAAATGACGCGGTACAGTCGAGGCCGACAGATTGGCTGCGGAAAGGAACTAGGATGGGAGTGATAGACGTAAATGCTTATAGTAGTGCCAATACGTATTGTAACGGTAATACCCCAAAAACCATGGGTTTATCGGAAGCAATCAAGAAGTTTGAAGAAGCCTATAAATTATCAGCCCAGGAACTAAAAGAAGAAAAAGATTGGCGTGATATGTCCGCTGAGGAATGGGATAAGATGCTTGAGGATGTTGATAATTATATCGACGCTTTTAAGGAACACCTGCGCGAAATGAAGGAAATGCAAGATGAAGCAGCACAGAAAGCAGCAATGGAAGCTAAGCCTGAGATGAGAGCACTCGCTGCATCATCTGCTGCTTTAGCTGCTGCGAGCGGATTTGATACTGGGACATCTTCGGGAACTGAGGAATTTTGTGAAGTTTTTGCAGCGGGTGGTGTTGACCACGAAAAGAATTGGACAAAAAATCTTAAGACAGACGATCAGACAGTTCTTATGACTGCAAAAGAAGCACAAAAGATGGAGAGCTTTGTCTTGACAAAGTATCAAGAAATTCAGCTGTTTGGAAGTACATCTGTGGGAGTGTCTTCTTCTGGTCCAATTACCGAGTGTACATCAGTTGAAGAAGATGATGAACGTGAAAAAGTTTGGACAATTACCTGTATTGGAGCAGACAAAATTAGCAGTAAAAAATACCAAAATGGTAAAGTCCTTTCAAGTTGGGCACTTAAATACGAGTCACCCGAAGAGTCGAAACGTGTTAATGACTTTATTGAAGGCTTCAAAAACGATGAAAATCTCAGATTTACCGGAATGAAGGACTTTTGGACGAATTTTATAAGCAAAAACATATCCAAGAATGATCTTACATTTACAGGTTATGCTTGGGAGTGGATAAGATAAAATAGGTACGAGAGAGACTCTTGTTTCAAATCCGCATAGACAGAGCTTAATAGTGCTGTATAAGGAATTAAAGAAAAAAATCTCGGATTTGCTTAACTTTATATGAAAAAATGTCGAGATATTTATAAAGTATATTGTATTATAAATATCTCAATTATCATGTATTCATAGGGCGGGGGAATAAAAAAATGGCATGGCAGGAAGAATTAAAGAATTCTATCACAACCGTTGAGCAACTCTGTGAAAAAGTGAAACTGACCACTGAAGAGCGCGAAAAATATGGAAAAATCATATCGCAATATCCGATGTTTATCACTCCATACTATTTCTCATTGATCGACCCTGACGATCCAAACGATCCAATCGCGCGAATGTGTATTCCTTCTGAAAGTGAGCTTTTACAAGAAGGCAGCTTTGATACAAGTGGAGAAGCTTCCAATACAATGCAGAAGGGTGTACAGCACAAGTACCGCCAGACAGCTCTGATTCTTTCCACAAATGTCTGTGCCATGTATTGCAGGCACTGCTTTCGCAAACGCCTTGTCGGTCTATCGAATGCAGAACTTAATGAGCAGGTTGATGAAGCTACTGCCTACGTACGCAATCACCCCGAAATCACGAATGTACTTATATCCGGCGGAGATTCACTCATGAATCCAAATGAGATAATAGCCCGTTATCTTGAAGAATTTTGCAAGGTTTCAAATTTAGATTTTATTAGATTCGGTTCTCGTGTTCCTGTAACTTTTCCGCAGAGAATCTATGAAGACGATGGGCTGCTTTCTCTTTTCAGCAAATATGCACGCATTAAGCCAATTTACCTTGTAACTCAGTTCAATCATCCACGTGAGCTCACTCCAGAGGCTATTAAAGCTGTACAAATGCTTCAAGCACGTGGAATTCAAGTGAGGAATCAAACTGTGCTGCTTCGCGGCATAAATGATGATCCTGCTGTACTTGGAGAACTATTAAGAGGCTTAACACGTATAGAAGTAGTTCCCTATTATATATTTCAATGTCGTCCTGTCAAAGGTGTAAAGGGTCATTTCCAGATTCCATTACAGGAAGGTGTCAGAATCGTAGACGCTGCCAAAGCTTTACAAAACGGGCTTGGAAAAGGTGTGCGTTTTGTTATGAGCCATCCTCTCGGGAAAATTGAGATTATAGGTGAAGCAGACGATGGAAGGATGATCTTTAAGTTCCATCAAAACAAATATCCGGAAGATGCTTCAAGAATCTTTTTCGCAGATATAGACACCGGATCAACATGGCTGGATGAGAAGCTTAATGCTATTTGACAGTTACTAAATAACTTATCAGGCAGCAGCGGGAATAAGTCAAAGTTCTATAATATACACAAGCTTTCCAAACATTTTTAACTCAGTCTAAGAAATCCCCTACCTCTAATCGTTAGTTCAGGTGGGGGATGACAAATTATAATAAATCAGCAGAAAAGCTTTGGCTGAGTTAAAACACTCTGCAAGAATTCGCATTGATTCGGATAGGAAATATATCTGCAAAGCACACCCGAATCAAGCGAGTATGACATTTATCTAAATCATTTAAGAGCTATAGTTGATAGAAATACTCATTTACATGTATTGACATGTAGGTTCTGGCTAAACAATAATATATATGTTAGCTATAACTAACATTTGGCCAGTAATTTTTATGCTCTTTGTGTAAAAAACTTAGATAATGTAGGAAAGAAGGTGTTTTTGATGGAACTGACTTTTGGAGATGTACAGGAAACAGCACTTATACCGCTTGCTATAAAAGCAAGTGAAACGTCACGTGCTAATGCGAGAATAGTTGATCCTATGGCAAAGCAGATCATTGAAGTGCTTGGTGTAGATGTTAGTAAATATGATCCTTTTTTATCTCATGAAGGAGTTGTTGCAAGGACTATAATGTATAGAAAAGAGTTGCAAAATCTTATCGATAAATACCCTGATGCACTTTGCATTAACCTTGGATGTGGTTTTGATGATAAGTTTTCTCAGGTGGATAACGGACAGATCACATGGTTTGATGTAGACCTTCCAGATCAGATAGAAAAGAGACGTAAGGTATATTCTGACAGAGCCAGATGTACTATGCTTGCTGGAAGTGCCCTCGATAGTGACTGGACAACTCAGCTGCCTAAGCATGACATGAACATAATTGTCATGGAAGGAGTTCTTGAATATTTTACGAAAGATCAGGTAAAAAAGTGCATCAATATGCTCTGTGATAATTTTGAACATGGATATCTTCTTGCAGAGCTTCATTCACCATTTCTTGAAAAGAATGGAAGACATCATGATGCCGTTAAATACACGAATGCAAGTTTCGGCTGGGGAACAAAATCAGGCCGTGAATATCTTGAACTTGAGCCGCGAATGAGCCTCATTTCTGAGACAAGTTATAACGAGGAGATGAAGAAATATTCTATACGAGGAAAACTATTCGCTATACTCGGCAAGAACCTAAATAATCGACTTGCTGTATTCCAATGGTAAATGCATAGGATTTGTAAGAATTTATAGATTTTTGCAGCAAAGCTTCAAAAATCCCGCAAACAAGCCATTTAAATGCAGCTGCGCTGCGGGCTTGTTTGCTGCTTGTTTTTTGCTTTCAAACGGAACCCGCAGTAAATGCGTGTTCCTGTAATTTACGTACAAGAATTCATACTTAGCACCAATATTCGGTTGGTCGTGCAAGATCAACCGAATAAAAACTGCATTAATATGATTATGCGAGGATATAATGATGAAAATTTCAGGATTAAAAGCATTCATTATATATTTTTTCATTGCAGTTTTAGCACTTATAGTTATTCCAAGGATTCTTCATAAAAATTGTGCCGTAGCAGGATGTAAAAGAAATCCAGTCGTTAGCAGCAATTATTGCAGCGAACATGAATGCATTTACGATGGCTGTCATAATTTAAGAATTTCAGGAAACAAATACTGTCAGATACATTTCGATAAGATTTGGGCAGAAATACATTCCAACCCAAATTCTGTAAATTCAATATCAAGCTATAAGAAAAAAAATTATCCAAGCCGAAGCAGTTCCAGCAGCACTAAGTCATATAAAAGCAAAGTATATCCAAAATCAAAAACTTTTGATTCATATGACGTTAATGATTACGACGATCCATATAGCTTTGCCGAAGACAAATATGAAGAATTTTATGATTATGAAGATGATTACGAGGATGAGGACGAAGCTTATGATGCAGCTGTAGATTATTGGAACGATAATTATGATGATGACGACGATGATGAAGATTATTAAATATAAAATAACTGATTTTTATATGTTATTTTAAAATAACTTTATTTTGCGAAAAATCGACTAAAAATCGTTAGATATTCCTTTTTTTAAAAAATCCATCTCTTTATTTCGTATAATTTATATTATGCGAACATATTCATCACTCTTCTAATTACACACAATTTGAGGCTTTTGTTTAGTATACTAGAATTTACGAAAATTTTGAAAAAATGCCAAAAAAGTCCAAATGGATACATTATGCATTTAATTAACTTATCTATCGTGCGTACATGAAATATCATAATTAAAATCCTTTAACAAATATTTTGCAGAATGAAATTCGAAAAAAGTTCGGAATTTAATTTATTTCTAAATTCCAAACTTTTTTCTTTTCTAATAATTAATTGTCTTTTTCAGAATCCACATAATAAGGAACAATTATATAATCACCTATATGCACATTACAATCATAATCTAAGCAATTCATTTGACGAACTTCATTCTTGTATTCTTTTATATTCTCATACTCAATACTTATATATCTTTTGGCAATATCATCCAGATTCTCTCCGGGCATAACCAGAACACTGGTAAAATACTTTACTCTTTGATTTTTTACAGAAGCATTTGCCATTGTATGAAATGAATGTATAGATAAAACTAAAATTAAGACTATAAATGTTACTATACAATAATTTAACATGTGTAAATCATTTCGTTGTACTCTCCCAATACCCTTATTCATAGTGCCTCCATCATCCAAAAATACGTTCTGAATATTTGTTCTGAATCTATGTTCGATTGAAATTATAGCGAACATTTTTTCGAAAGTCAATATTTTTTTCGAACAAATTTTTGTGAACGAATATTCTGAATATATGTTTGCACGTCTGGATTTTTATGATATAATATACAAAACATATATTGGACTCAATATCGTATTGATATTTCAATAATTTGGAGGTAACTATGGCACAAAGACCATTGAGCGCAAAACAGAAAGAAATTCTTGAATATATTAAGCAGACTGTCCTTGCTAAAGGTTTTCCGCCTTCTGTTAGGGAAATTTGTGAGGCTGTTCATCTTAAATCGACCTCTTCCGTCCACTCACATCTTGAAACTCTCGAAAAAACCGGTTATATCCGAAGAGATCAGACTAAACCAAGAGCTATCGAAATCCTTGATGCTGGTTTTGAGATTGTTAGAAAAGAAATGACAAGCATACCTGTAATTGGTACTGTTGCGGCAGGTCAGCCACTTCTTGCTTCACAGAATATCGAGGGATATTTTCCTCTTCCCACAGACATGATTCCTACAAACGCAGGAACTTCAGAACTCTTTGTACTTCATGTTCATGGAAATAGTATGGTTAATGCCGGTATCATGGATGGAGATCAGATTTTTGTAGAATCATGCGATACAGCTGAAAATGGCGAAACAGTTGTTGCTCTGATCGACGATAGTGCAACAGTTAAAACTTTTTATAAAGAAAATGGACATATCAGACTTCAGCCACAGAACGATGAAATGGACCCGATCATTGTTAATGATTGCCAGATTCTCGGTAAGGTATTTGGCGTTTTTAGACTTTATAGATAATCAAAGTGTTCTTTAAGATATCTGTCAGGAGTTTTAATCCCCCGCCTACGTTAAGGATTAGAGGTGGGGGATTTCTCCGACTGATTTAAATAAGTGGACGAATCATGTCAGCAAGTTCTTTTATTGTTTGTTCAATTCCGATCTTGCCGGTATTTACTATCATATCATAATCATGATAATCACCTATATTATGCTTAGTATAAGTTTTGTAGTATATTCCTCTGAGCTTATCAATTTCTTCTACGAATTTTTTGAGATCAGTTTTTCCGTTCTCATGAAGCTCTTCGGCTCTCTTTAACTTATGCTCCATGTCTGCATAGAGGAAAATATCAAAAGTTTTCACTCCGGCCTCTCTCAAAATCACATTTGAGCAACGACCAACAATTATGCAGGTCTCACCAACATGACCCATAAGAACTTCCTTCTGAGCCTTAAATATCTCATCATGTGAGCTATTATATGCAGCAGCATTATTTAAAATGGCATCAAGAAATTTACCTGTATTAGAAAGCTGTTCACCTTCTTCAAGAATTTCTTCTTCTGTGTATCCGCTCTTCTTTACAGTCTCTCTAACAAAATCCCTGTCATAGTAGGGAATACCCAGCTCTTTCGAAAGTCCTGCAGCAACTGTACGGCCTCCGGCTCCGTATTCTCTTCCGATAGTGATTATAAGATTTGACATGATACTTTGCTCCTCTTCATTGTACTAAATAATATGATTACTTAATATTAATTAAGTAAAATCTAAAATTTTTATATAAAATATGATAAAATTATTATACTACATATAATACCATTATA
Source organism: Lachnospiraceae bacterium KH1T2 (assembly GCA_900114405.1). Classification (GTDB taxonomy): domain Bacteria; phylum Bacillota; class Clostridia; order Lachnospirales; family Lachnospiraceae; genus NK4A144. Next base: position 175,722 of record FOSY01000002.1, read on the forward strand.
GGAGGAAAATTGTGATAAAAAAAATTAAAGATGCATTTTCGCTTATAACTGTAAGTGTACTTATCTTTGCTCTTACAGGCTGTGGAGTGCAGTCAAATCGCTTCATGTTTGGTACTGGAGGTACAGCAGGTACTTATTACGCTTACGGCGGAATTCTTGCACAATACATGAATACCAATACTGATAACAAAGTTACCGCTGTTTCAACAGGTGGTTCAAAGGTAAATATCCAGTCCATTCAGGACGGAGATTTCCAGCTTGGATTCACACAGTCAGATGTAATGGCATATGCATGGGAAGGTACTCAGTCCTTTGCAAAGGATGGTCCAACTCATGATTTCCGCGTTCTCGGCGGACTTTATGCAGAAACTGTTCAGCTCTTTACTATGGATGACGACATTAAATCTGTTGAAGATCTTAAGGGTAAGAGTATTTCAATCGGCGAAGCCGGTTCCGGAGTATACTTTAACGCAGTAGACGTTTTAAGTGCTGCCGGCATTACACTTAACGATATTAAACCACAGTATCAGAGCTTTGAAGACAGTAAAGAGTCACTCAAAGACGGAAAGATAGATGCAGCATTCATCGTTGCAGGAGCACCTACTACAGCTATCACTGAATTAGCTACAACGAATGGCGTTCATCTTATAAATATCGACGGTGAACTCAGAGATAAGATCATTTCAAGCTGTCCATACTATACTGCATATGAAATTCCAGCAGATACATATCCGGGACAGCCTGAACCAATCGATACAATCACAGTAAAAGCTACTTTGATTGTTTCCGCAAATCTTGATGAGCAAACTGTTTACGATATTACTGCTGCTATTTTTGAACACAAAGACGAAATTGCAATTGAAAATGCTAAAGGTTCTGAATTAGATCTTACAAACGCTACTGAAGGTATGGCTGCTCCATTTCATAAAGGTGCAGCGAAGTATTATGCAGAACATGGTATCACTGTAGATACTGAATAATCTGTAAACCCAATAAAATAAATTATGGAGGACACTTTGAGTAACGAAAAGGATATTAATATTTCTGCTAATGCCGATGCTGCGGCTGACGTAGAAAGCATAATGAAAAAATATGACAGAGAGAGTAACACACGTGTTTGGACCGGTACACCGGCCTTAGTCGTGAAATCAATTACAGTGCTCTTCTCTCTATGGTGTATCTATGTAACACTTTTTGCAACTTTTTTGGAAGAGATCAGACTTACTTCATTCCTCGCTCTTATCATAATGATGGGATTCCTTATCTACCCTGCCAAAAAGGGTGAGCTCAAGGAAAACTACATGCCCTGGTATGATATTATCGGAATGATCCTTGGTTCTGGTGCATTTCTCTACTTTACATTTAATGCTGAGTCAATAATTCAGCAGGGAACACGTTTCAAAAGTTGGCAGATTGTCATCGGAATCATTGGCGTTTTAGCACTTATCGAAATCACAAGAAGATGTGTAGGCATCCCAATTCTTTGTGTAGCAGGATTTTTCCTTATATATGCACTGTTTTTTGGACTTACAAACCCATCATTCTTTGGAAGAGTTAAATATCTCATCCGTAATCTTTTCTATACGAAAGAAGGTATTTTCTCAACACCTGTTAATGTCTGCTCAAAATATATTGTAGTTTTCATTATATTTGGTGCGTTCCTTGAAAGAACTGGAATTTCAAATTTCTTTATTTCACTTGCAAACTGCCTCGCTGGTAAATATGCCGGAGGTCCGGCAAAGGTTTCTGTCATTTCATCAGCCCTTTGCGGTATGGTTTCCGGTTCATCCGTTGGTAATACTGTAACTACTGGTTCAGTAACAATCCCAATGATGAAAAAAACTGGTTATAAACCAGAGTTTGCTGGTGCAATAGAAGCTGCAGCTTCAACCGGCGGTCAGATAATGCCTCCTATCATGGGTGCCGCAGCCTTTCTCATGGCTGACTTTGTAGGTATTCCTTATTCAGGCATTATTTCAAGAGCCATTCTCCCGGCAGTACTATACTTTGCTGGCATTTTTATTTCAGTTCATCTTGAAGCAAAGAAACTTGGTTTAAAAGGCATTCCAAAGGAAAATTTACCTAAATTTTCTAATCTTATAAAAAAGATTTATCTACTCCTTCCGCTTGTAATGCTCGTTATTTGGGTTTCAGGCAACTACATGACAATGCAGAAGGCTGCCAGCCTTGCAATCGTTCTTTCTGTTGTGGTCAGCCTCTTCGATAAGGACAACCGTATCTCTCCTAAAAAGATCTTCGAAGCTCTTGAAGCAGGCGGACGAGGTGCGATCACAGTTGCAGCAGCTTGTGGTGTTGCTGGAATAATTTCTGGATCTATCACAATGACAGGTCTCGCAAATGAACTTATCAACGGTATCATTAATATTGCAAATGGCAGGCTTATCGTAGCACTTTTCCTTACAATGATATGCTGTATAGTACTGGGTATGGGTGTTCCGACAACAGCTAACTATTGTATCATGGCAGCAACTTGCGCACCTATTTTGGTTCGTATGGGTGTTCCAACTATTGCAGCACATTTCTTTGTATTTTACTTTGGTATTGTTGCTGATATCACGCCACCTGTTGCCCTTGCAGCATACGCAGGCTCAGCTATTGCAAAGTCAAATCCTATGAAAACCGCATTTAATGCAACTAAGCTTGCTATCGCTGTATTTATTGTGCCATATGTATTCTGCTTTAGCCCTGCTATGCTTTTGATCGATACAACACCTTTGAAAGTTGTTCAGATTGCGATCACATCGCTTATAGGCATTTTCGGAATTTCTGCAGCACTTGAAGGTTATCTCATGACGACAATAGGTCTCATATTTAGAGTATTTTTACTTGTCGGTGGTATCCTGCTTATAGATCCAAGTCATTTATCAGACCTTATTGGCCTCATATTGATCGTAATAACGATAGTATGGCAATTCATAGTCAGCAAACACAACAAAGCTTAAATCGCCTGCTAGGGCGCTTATATAGCAAAAAAATTACCATCGAATAATTTCGATGGTAATTTTTTCTTTAATGTTTTGTCTCGCCAGTATTGCTGTTTTTAATTAGCTGAACTTATACTAACGATGTAAATTCTTTGCTGATGAGAGTTTACATCGTTAGTGTTTAGTCCAGGTTATTAAAAACAGTTATACTAAGTTTATGCTGACATATCTCGCATACAAATCCTTGCAAATCTCACATATCATTTAACTCAATCAGAGATTGTCCCCACAATCGAGAAAAATATTTAGATTTCAACTTTGTCTGCATCTTTCCAGATTCTTTCAATGTCATAGAATGAACGATTATCTCTATCAAAAATATGAATAATAAAATCGCCATAATCTAAAAGAATCCAGTTTGCAGCTTCGTAACCTTCTGTACTTTTCTTTTCAAGTCCTTCTCTGCCAAGAGCTTCCTCAACATTGTCAGCCATTGCTTGAACCTGTGAAGGGTTATTGCCTGTCGCAATTATAAAATAGTCAGAAATAACGGTTACTTTTCTAATGTCGAGAACAGAAACATCCTCGCCTTTCTTATCTTCAAGCGCGTCTACAGCAACTTTAAGTAATTCTTCTGTTGTTTTCATATGGAAATTAACCTCTTATTTCGAAGAAACATCTTCGGATAAACTGCAATAATAGTTGTAGGTCTTTTCAGTCATAGGATCAACAGGCTGCTTTTTTGTAGCCAGATAATCCAGCGTATCTCCAAGTATCTTAGTAACAGCAGTCTGTAGATCTATAAATGCCATCTGGCGTATTTCATGCAGATTAGGCGCGAGATTTCTTCCCGGCTCTATATAATCTGCAGTGAAAATAATCATCTCCAGCATTGTCATACCTGGACGACCTGTTGTATGATACTTTACTGCACTAAGAACTTCTGCATCCTTAACACCATAAAGCTTTTCTCCAAGTACAGCGCCAAGTTTTGAATGTATCAATGATGGCGCGGCTATTTCGACATCTGATAATTTGATCTTATACTTTTTACAAAGAGCAAATTTTTCATCATTAGGAATATTTTTTGCACAATCATGCAGTATTCCAGCAAGAAATGCTCTATCTACATCCATACCGTAACGCATAGCCAATGAAGCAGCTGTATAAGCCACCCCAAGCGTATGCTGATAACGGTCTTTATCCAAAACCTTTTTAACTTTTTTCTTGATAATCCGAGTTTCTTCCGTCAATCTATTGTGCCTCCTGAAAAGCTCTATAGATAAAGTTTATTTTTAACAATATATTCAATAACCTGATCCGGAAGATAGTAGCGAACGGATTTCCCTTCGCTTATATTCTTTCGGATCATGGTGGATGAAACATCTATCTCCGTTGTATGAAGCAGATTAATTCTGGCACCGAATTTTATTTCATAATCCTTGATACAGCTCTTCAAACTCTCGATAGAAGATTCGTTTCTGACGGCAGCAAGTATATGACATCCAGCAAAAATTCTTTGCGGATCATGCCATGTGTCCATCTGAAAAAGAGTATCTGCACCAGTTATGAAATAAATTTGATCATCAGGATACAGCTTATCGAGCTCTGTAATAGTATCTGCAGTATACGTTTTACCTGGTCTCTTCATTTCGAGATCAGAAGCTTCAAATCTATGATTTGAAGCTACAGCAGCTTTAACCATTGCAAATCTATCTTTTGCAGGCAAAATTCCACGTTTTTCCTTAAAATATGAAATTCCACTTGGCATGATAAGAACCTTATCAAGCTCAAACTGATCCGCTGACTGCTCAGCAAGTATCAAATGTCCTAAATGTATGGGATCAAAAGTCCCGCCTAAAACACCGATCCGTGCCATTGATTTTCTCCTTATTTCTTAGGAAGCTCAATTTTCGGCTTTTTAGCCGGTCTGTAAAGTGTGATCTTCTTTCCTACCACCTGAACCAAAATAGAACGGGTACGTTCTGCTACTGCTTCACCTATTGAATGAGCATCATCATCACAGTTCTTCAGCACACTGAGTTTGATCAATTCTCTTGCTGCAAGAGCTTCGTCTACAGCTGCTGTAAGCTCCGGGGTAAGGCTGGATTTACCAACCTGAAAGATCGGATCTATGGTCATTGCAAGCCCTCTAAGATAAGCCCGCTGTTTGCTCGTAATTGTCATTATTATCCTTTCACGATGATGTAAAATTTAATATACATCAATCTTTATAAAACTCAAACTGGAATCCGTAAATCTTAACTGTGTCACCTTCCTGCATTCCAAGCTCTTCAAGCTTATCAAGCGCACCGATTTCCTTGATAAACTTCTGGAAGAAGACAAATCCACGTTCCGTATCAATATTTGTGTATCCAAGCATTTTTTCAATGCGCGGACCTTCAAGAACATAGTAATTGTTCTTTTCATCATATGAAACTTCGTATGGAAGCTTTTCTCCAACATGCTCTTCAGGGAAATACTCCTGCTCATATACAAGATTTTCACCTTTATGCTCTGCGAGAAGCTTACGTACAGCATTCATAAGATCATTAATGCCATCACCAGTAACAGCGGAAATCGGAATGATCTGATAACCCTGAGGCTCAAATTCCTTTTTAAGACGCTCAAGCGGATCTTCTTCTCCATCCGGAGTCTGAATAACATCAATTTTATTAGCTGCAATTATCTGAGGTTTCTTTGATACATCAGAATTATATGCAGCAAGCTCTTTATTAATTGCATAAATATCTTTAACCGGGTCTCTTCCTTCAACTGAAGCGGCATCTACAAGGTGAATAAGCACCCTTGTACGCTCTATATGCCTAAGGAATTCGTGTCCAAGACCTACTCCTTCAGAAGCACCCTCAATAAGTCCGGGAATATCAGCGATAACAAATCCATCTCCACCCGGAAGATCTACCACACCAAGATGTGGCTGAAGAGTTGTAAAGTGATAGTTTGCAATCTGCGGTCTTGCGTTCGTTACACGGCTTATAAGAGTAGATTTTCCTACATTTGGGAAACCCACAAGTCCTACATCTGCGATGACCTTAAGCTCAAGAATAACTTCAACTTCCATTGCATCCTGTCCAGGCTGTGCGTAGTTAGGAGCCTGCATTGTAGATGTTGCATAATGCTGGTTGCCTTTTCCTCCGTGACCACCTTTAAGAACTACCACTTCCTTGTTGTCACCAGACATATCTACAATTACTTTACCTGTAGATGCTTCTTTTACTATTGTTCCCTCTGGGACTTTAAGAATAAGATCTTGTCCGTTTTTTCCATGCATGCGCTTTTTAGCGCCTTCCTGACCATCTTCAGCAGAAAACTTTCTCTTAAAACGGTAATCAGAAAGAGTATTGGCACCTGTATCTATCTTAAAGATAACGTTACCGCCGTTTCCTCCATCTCCTCCGTCAGGTCCGCCTGCCGGAACATACTTCTCACGTCTAAAGCTGATGTGACCATTGCCGCCTTTACCGGATCTAATTATAATTTTTGCTCTATCTGCGAACATGATATCCTTTCATTTTGTAATGCTGTGCAGTTCAACACTATAACGCGTTACAATAAGAAAGGGTTTTAGACAAACGTCTAAAACCCAATAATTCAAGTACTTGTACAGTTCTGATTATTCAGCCTCAACTGCATATACACTTGCCTGTGTGTTGTATCTACCAACTCTTTCGAATCTAACAACACCGTCGATCTTAGCGTAAAGTGTATCATCTCCGCCTCTACCAACGTTTTTACCAGGGTGAATATGGGTACCACGCTGTCTGTAAAGGATGTTACCAGCCTTAACAAACTGTCCGTCTGCTCTCTTAGCACCTAATCTCTTTGACTCAGAATCACGGCCGTTCTTTGTAGAACCTACTCCCTTTTTATGAGCGAAGAACTGAAGGTTTAAATTTAACATGCCCTTTTCCTCCTTGTTAAAATTCCAATTTTACGTATTTACTCTCGTAATTTTTTTCTACGGTTTGTAAACCCAAAACCATAGAATTTAAAAGTAACTCGGCTTTTTCCGAAGGATCGTTGCTGAACTTAAAATCAATAAGACCACTTTCTTCATCAGTTTTCACTGTGAAGTGTTCTTCCGGAAGAAATTTCTCAATGCTGTTAATTGTATTGATCACGAGCATAGATACAGCTGCGCAGACAATGTCTTCACCAGCATATGCATAACCTGCATGACCAAAACACTTAAAACCTTGAATCTTACCTTCGTTACTCTTGTAGACTTTTACACGAATCATACAAATGTAGCTTATGCGTTGATCTTTTCAATCTGTACTTTTGTGTATGCTTGTCTATGACCATTCTTCTTGTGATAGCCAGTCTTTCTCTTGTAGTGGTATACGATAACCTTTTTGCCACGTGTCTGCTCAAGAACCTTTCCTGAAACAGTTGCGTTAGCAACATCGTTACCTACTGCAAGCTTATCACCACCGATTGCAAGAACCTGGTCAAATGTTACAGTACTATCCTTCTCAGCGTCGAGCTTCTCAACGAAGATTACATCGCCCTCAGATACTTTGTACTGTTTTCCACCTGTTGCAATAATTGCGTACATAGGATACCTCCTGAAATTTTACTCGCTGCCTTTGGTGAAGCCACTATGACTTGCTTAAACCACGGCATGCGGCATACTCATATAATTTATCACGAACGAACGTTTATGTCAATCAATATTTTTGTTTTTTTATCTGTTCAGCTAAAGATCTGCGAACTTTTTTTCTAGTTATCTCTGCCAGACCAAGTTTTGTTACATCAACAAAGTCACTTATCACATAATCTCCTGCAAGTGCCTTCTTTAATTCAGAGATAACCTTTGACTTGTCTTTTGGATCAGTCATATTTATTAGATCAATCAAGATCATTCCCGAAATATTTCTTAGACGAAGCTGTCTTGCAGTCTCCCAAACGGCCTCAATATTTGTCTCCATTATCAGGTTTTCTCTTGAACACTTCTTAGTATTCTTGCCCGAATTAACATCTACTACCGTTAGAGCTTCTGTTGGTTCAATTATCAGATATCCGCCGGATTTCATCCATGCTTTTTTCTGCAAAGATTCCTGAATAACAGTATCTACAGAATAAAGCTTATTAAGCGGAAGCAGCTCATCTTTATAAAAAGCAATGCAGTCAGCCAATTCAGAATTGCCAAAAAATTTTCCAAGTTCTTCATAAACATCAGGAAGATCAGTAACTATTCTCTCTATTTCGCATCTATCATCACGTATACGCGCTATATAATCACGCACCGGTCTATACATACATGAATGTACAGTTCTACTCTTCCATGTTGAGAGCACTCTCAGCATTTCAGAGGACAATCCCTCTAATTCAGCCTGGATTTTCCTATCATCAGCTTCCTCAGCATTGGTTCTGACAACTACTCCTACTTTTTGCGCTTTAAGTTCTTGGTCAAACTCATTCTCTATAATACCTGTTAATTCTTTTTTTCTTTCTTCAGAGTGTATTTTCCTTGAAAATCCGATACCAGGCTTACCTAGTGTCAGTGCAAGGTATTTTCCTGAAATTGAAATCTGTTCTGTAAGCCGCAGATCTTTTGTCTTTATAGCATCGTTAGAAATCTGAACAAGTACATCAGACTCCGCATGAACCTGCGAATTTTTATTCAGCGGCAAATAACCGATCTTACCATTTCCTATATCGACAAAAGCAGCTCGCAGGTTAACTGCGAGCTCCTTAACATGTCCGATATAAATACTTCCGATCTGAGTTTCCGTTTCATCACTGAAGAAAAATTCATTCAATTTATCATCTTCAAATACAGACATCAACAATTGTTCTGAATATCTTGAAATCACAAATTTAGTCTTCAAAAATGTTCTCCTGCTTCAGATAATGGTTTCCCATCAATGTCAAAAAGGTCATATCGTGTTATCAGGATATCTGTTGCCTCAGGTGCTTCTGCACCATTGCGCTTATAGATTCCTTCTAAAACAAGCCCAGGCTTAATATTTGTTCCGCTTCCGGCACAAAGCTTCATGTCTATCGAGTTATCAGCTCTGTAATTAATTTCATAAACAAATTCTTTGAGATTAACTTCTCGTGTTGATTTCTTTGTCTTTTTCTCAATCAGCACTTCATCTGCAGAATTAAAGTCATCAATTGCTTTTTTAATATCAAATGATGGAGTTCTGCCCTCTCTGAATCTTACATTATATGAAGCCTGTGCAACACTTGCCATTGCATTTTCTGACTTCTCTGGTAGCCTTACAACATCTATAACCTTGATTCCTTCTGCCTGAGCTGAATTCATCATATCGATAACTTTCTGTGAGCTTTCGGCTGTATGCACCTCAATGTCCATGTACTCGCCTTCGCTCTCAAGACCAACACCCAACGGCTGAGCAAATGACATTATCTGATGCGGTGAAAATCCCTCAGAATAAGCAATATCCAATCCACATCTTCTTATCACCTTCTGAAAATATCTCATTACATCAAGGTGACCAATGTACTTCATAAAACCATGTTTTGAAAATTTAACTCTTAATTTAATATTATCGCTGCTCAAAGCAAACACCTCCTCCAAAGGATGCTGCTCCGCAACCGGAGCATTTCTGACGGCAGTTCGGCGTAACTCTGCCAGCCATTGCTTCAAGCCATTCTCTCTTAAGGAAATTCTTAGTAACTCCTATGTCAATGAAATCCCAAGGGAATACTTCATCAAGCGAACGTTCTCTCGTTGTATAGAAAGAAATGTCTATTCCACATTCTTCAATAGCGGATTTCCATTTATCCACATCAAAGCTCTCTGACCATGAATCATACATACAACCCTTCTCATAAGCCTTACGTAAAAGCTTTGAAAGTTTCCTGTCTCCACGCGCGAAAAGTCCCTCAAGCTCACTAAGATAATTTTCATGATACTGGAACTTCAACGATTTTTTATTTATCTGCTTTGTAAATTCATCACTTAACAGATGTGCTTTTCGAAGAAATTCTTCAGCCGTATTCATTGGTGCCCATTCAAATGGAGTAAATGGCTTAGGTATGAAAAATGAAGCAGACGAAGTAACCATAACTCTGATTCCTTTTCTGTCTTCCTTTGGTACAGTTTCAAAGTAATTTGCCGCAACTGCGTTTGCAAGCTCTGCAATCGCCTTTACGTCTTCATCTGTTTCTGTTGGAAGTCCAAGCATAAAATAAAGCTTAACTTTATTCCATCCACCCTTAAACGCTTCTGCAGAGCCACGCATGATATCGTCAAAAGTTATACCTTTATTGATAACATCACGGAGTCTCTGAGAACCGGCCTCAGATGCAAATGTAAGAGAACCTTTTTTAACATCCTGCACTTTTGCCATGATATCAAGTGCAAAAGAGTCGATTCTAAGCGACGGAAGTGATATATTTACATACTTATCACTGTAATTATCAATAAGCCAGTTTACTAACTCACCAAGCCCTGAAAAATCTGATGTTGAGAGCGAACTGAGAGTAATTTCATCCTGTCCTGTTGAGTCAAGAATTGCTTTTGCCTTCTTTTTAAGGAAATCAAGACTTCTCTCTCTCACAGGCCTGTAAATCTGGCCAGCCTGGCAAAATCTACAACCTCTGATGCAGCCTCTCATTACTTCGAGCACAGCTCTATCCTGTGTTACACGGATATATGGAACTATAGGCGCATCAGGATATTCAACGCTGTCCATATCCATCACGATCTGCTTTTTGACAGTCCTGGGCGCTTCTGGAATAACAGGGTCGAAACTCTTTACTGTTCCATCCTCGTTATATGATGTTTCATAAAACTGTGGTACATATATTCCCGGAATCTGACATGCCTTGACCAGAAAATCTTTTCTCGTACCGCCCTCAGCCTTAACTTTTTTATAAAGATCAAAAAGCGGATCATAAGAAATTTCGCCTTCACCGATATAGAACATATCAAAGAATTCCGCGATAGGCTCCGGATTATACGAACACGGACCTCCGCCTATAACAATCGGATCATTCTCTGCACGTTCTGCCGCATTCAACGGTATTCCCGAAAGATCAAGTACCTGCAATATGTTTGTGTAGCACATTTCATACTGCAAAGTGATTCCAAGAAAATCAAAATTCCTAACCGGGTCTTGTGATTCCAGCGCAAAAAGAGGGATATTCTTATCCCTCATGATTTTGTCGAGATCAGTCCATGGTGAGTAAACTCTCTCGCACCAGATATCATTGCGCTTATTAAACATATCATAGAGAATCTGAATGCCTAAGTGAGACATTCCAATCTCGTAAACATCCGGAAAGCACATTGCAAACCTGATGTCAACTTTCTCCTTATCCTTATAAACTGCATTAATCTCATTGCCGATATAACGTTCCGGCTTTTCGATTGAAAGTAATAGCTCATCACTAAGCGCTTGTTTTTTCATTAACTCTTATTTCTCTATCTTTCATAAATTTTATCTGTGACTTAGCTCTTTAGAAACGTCTTCCAAAGATAATCCTTTTTCTGCCATCAGTAGCATTACCTGATAAGCCAGGTCAGAAATGGAATATCTGAGTTCTTCCGGATCAGGATTTTTAGACTCGATTATAACCTCAGTACATTCTTCTCCAAACTTCTTAAGTATTTTATCAAGACCTCTGTCAAAGATGTAATTTGTATATGAATCATCCGCATGATTTTCCTTGCGTTCAAGAATACGCTTATATACTTCCTGAAGTACCCTCATCGGATTTGTTTCATCAGGTCTTTTCTTCATCATGTCATTGAAAAAACATGATCTAGAACCAGTATGACATGCTGCGCCCACCTGATATACACGTGCAAGTATCGTATCTAAATCGCAGTCGGCGGTAAGACTCTTAACAAATTGATAATGACCGGAAGTATCACCTTTTACCCACAGTTCATCTCTGCTTCGACTCCAATATGTCATGATTCCGGTTTCTACAGTCTTCTGATAAGCTTCTTCATTCATATAAGCCATCATAAGCACATCATCAGTCTTATAATCCTGAACAATAACTGGAAGCATACCATCTGAATTAAGCTTAAAGTCTTCCCATCTGTATTTGCTGTCAAACGTGTTTACAGCAATTCCAAGACTCTTGCACTGTCTCTTAAAGCTCATAAATTCCTTATATAATTTATTAAAATCACCGCCTGCAACTCCAGTGATTTCAAACTTTCTGAGATCAGCTGCTGCATCATGGAAAGTTTTTCTATTATACAGCGGAACAAGTCCCATTACAATAGGATGAATATTATGAGTGCAGTTCAAAAGCACCCATTCGGCGCACTTTTCAAGCTCATCTTCATTTTTTATAAGTATAGAGCTTGAATAGTTCTTGACCTCATTTTTAATGTTGTCAAGCTGCTCTGATCTGTCAACACATACTGAAATGTGTTCTCTTCCAAACCTACGTCCTGCGTCTTCAATAAGTCTTCCAGAACTTTCCGGATCGTAATAAATGCAGGCTTTTGCACACCCCGCATATATCATCTGCTTAATGCGATCAAGACTGTTGTATTTTGCAACTCCGACGACCGGTATATCCACTGTTCGACATATATTACGGATTATGGTGATGTTCTTTGTATGAGCTTCGTCTTCACAAGAAAAATCAAATACAAATATTGCATCTGCACCGTAATTGTCATATGACAAAGCAAGACCAACAGGATCTTCTATAACTGTTCTGTTAGCTTCATAGGTATCTACAGCTTCTCCGTTAATGAGATAAATACACGGAATAATCTGCTTATAATCAATCAATGCTTATTCCTTTCTCAATACAACTAAAGTCACTACATTAGTATCTCACAAACTACCCTTTGTTGACAATACATCAATTATTCTTGGATCAAATGACACCGCCATATCCAATGCTTTAGCAAATGCCTTGAATATCGCTTCGATCACATGATGATCATTTGTACCAGACATTTTCCGGATATGTATATTCATCATCGCACTGTATGATACGGCATAAAAAAATTCATTTACAAGCTGTGTATCAAGGGAGCCGCATCTTTCCGTAAGAAAATCACAATCAAAATTCAGATAAGGCCTTCCTGAAAGATCTACTGCACTCAGTATCAGAGCGTCGTCCATAGGAAGAATAAAATGTCCATACCTTTTTATCCCTTTTTTATCACCTACGGCCTTTTGAATTGCCTGTCCAAGAACTATTCCGCAGTCTTCTACTGTATGATGCGCATCTACGTTCAGATCACCTGTACATTTCAAAGTCAGATCAAAAAGTCCATGCCTTGTAAAGCCATCAAGCATATGGTCGAAAAATCCAATACCGGTATCGATATCAGATTTTCCGCTTCCATCTAAATTAAGTTCAATCTTTATGTCAGTTTCTCTGGTCTTTCTGTTTACCAAAGCTTTTCTTTCCATCATCAGTCCTCATCTTCAAATCTGACAGCAATCGAATTTGCGTGGGCTGTCAACTGTTCAGCAGCAGCAAATGCTTCTATATCGTTGTGAATCTTCCTCAATGCCTCTTTCGAATATGAGATCACTGAAGATTTTTTTATGAAATCATCTACAGAAAGCGGTGAGAAAAATTTCGCTGTTCCATTTGTAGGAAGAACATGATTTGGTCCTGCAAAGTAATCGCCAAGCGGCTCTGAAGAGTACGTACCAAGGAAAATAGCACCTGCATTTCGAATTTTAGTCATTGTTCCCCATGGATCCGCTGTAACAATTTCGAGGTGTTCTGAAGCAATCTCATTCACAATATCGTAGGCGTCGTCTTTATTATCAGCTACCAATGCATATCCATAATTTTCAAGAGATTTCGAAATTATTTCTCTGCGGCTTAATTTTTCAAGATATTTATCTATCTCACATGAAACCTCTTCTGCAAGCTTGCGGCTTGTTGTAACAAGTATTGCTGAAGCTAATTCGTCATGCTCCGCCTGGCTTAGAAGATCTGCCGCCACATAATGTGGATTAGAGGTTTCGTCTGCAAGAACCATGATTTCCGAAGGTCCTGCGATCGAATCAATACTTACATGTCCATAGACCTCTCTCTTTGCCAACGCAACAAAGATATTTCCGGGGCCAACTATCTTGTCAACTTTCGGAATGCTTTCAGTTCCAAAAGCAAGTGCAGCTATCGCTTGTGCTCCACCCGTCTTAAATATGTTCTTGATCCCCAAAAGGCTTGCTGCTGCGAGTACCTGCGGATTTACTTTTCCGTCAGACCTGCATGGTGTTACCATTATGATCTCATCAACACCGGCAACAATTGCAGGAACACAATTCATAAGAACAGATGAGGGGTAAACCGCTTTTCCTCCCGGTACATACACCCCAACTCTTTGAAGCGGTGTTATGCGCTGTCCAAGGATCGAGCCATCTGGCCTTGTAGTAAAAAAGCTCTGGCGTTTCTGACATTCATGAAAGCTACGAATATTGGCAATTGAACGTTCCATAACGCCCATTAGCTCTTCACCTACTATATCGACAGCTTCAGCAATTTCCGCATCTGTAACTTTGAAATTTTTTTCTGTAAGCTCAGCCTTATCAAATCTTTTCGCATATTCAAAAATAGCTTTATCACCATTTTTACGAACATTAAAAATTATCTCACGAACAGTACCTTCATATTCCGTATAATTAGAGGGACTTCTCTTAAGTAATGTGTCAAGAAGATTTCCTTTAGTTGTTTCGTTTAGATCTACGATCTTTATGCCCATCTTTCTCTCCTTTACAGCTTTTCTTTAAGTTCATTTATGATGCTTCTGATTCGTTGCTGTTCAAGTCGCATCGAAACCTGATTTACAACCATTCTGGCAGAAAGCGGACATACTTCTTCCAAAACCGTAAGACCATTTTCGCGAAGCGTAGTTCCCGTTTCGACTATATCCACGATCACATCGCTTAATCCTACTATCGGCGCAAGCTCTATTGATCCATTAAGTTTAATGATGTCTACGGTCTGATGCTTTTTATTATGAAAATAATCCTTTGCTATCTTTGGATATTTCGTAGCAACGCGTATCATTTCGTGATGCTTAAGCTTTTCCTCTGCTTCCTTAGGTCCACACACACACATACGGCACTTGCCGAATCCCAGATCAAGAACTTCGAAAATATTCCTGTTTTCTTCCATGATGATATCTTTTCCGGTAACACCTATATCTGCTGCACCATGTTCAACATATGTCGGTACATCCGGTCCCTTTGCAAGGAAAAACTTAAGTTTCTTTTCCTCATTTACAAAGATGAGCTTTCTGGAATCTTTATCCTTCATTTCTTCACAACCAAGTCCGATTCCCTCAAGCGCTGCAAGTGTTTTATCTGCAAGTCTTCCTTTGGTCAATGCAAATGTCAAATATCTCAAAGCTCTGCCTCCTTTCGTGTGCCGTTTTCAAGCCATATAACTTTAGATGCATGTATTTCAGAAGCATGTGAAAGGTACTGCTCTTTAGAAATATAATTTCTTGCTTTAAGCATTTCTGTATCAATTCCTTCTGACCTGAGCTCTGCTGAAAGTTTTACAGCTTCCGCATAACTTGCTTCATCATAAACGATGATCATTCTATTGTACTTAGTCAATATCTCAATGTGCTGAGCCTTTAATGTATTCAATATCTGATCAACTACAACCGTAAAGCCTATTGCAGCGCTATTCTTGCCAAATTTTTCAACGAGGTGATCGTATCTTCCACCCCTTATGACTGCATCACCAGTTCCAAAGGTATAAGCATTAAAAACTATGCCGGTATAGTAATTAAGTTTTGAAAGCATCCCTAAGTCAAATGAAACATATTCTTGTACACCATAAACCCCAAGACGATCATAGAGTTCTTTTAACCTATTGAGTGCATTTACACTCCTGTCGATCGTTTTCACGGGAGCAAGCGCAGAATCAAGTATTTCAGGTCCTCCTGCAAAATCAGAAAATGACGCAAGTCCCTGCTTTATCTCATCATTAACCGAAAGTCCATCAATGAGATCCATCGTTCCAAAGTAGTTCTTATTGCGAATATGTTCGCTAAGCTCTTCTTCCTCGGCTTTACTTAATCCTGCAGCCTCAGCAAGGCCTCTGAAGTACTCTTCATTACCTATGCATATCTGAAAATCTTTAAGACCAACTGACTTTAAGAGTTCTACTGCCATGCTGATCATCTCAGCATCAGCCTCAACAGATTCATCCCCAAGATACTCCACGCCAAGTTCGGTTATTTCCTTAAGTTTTCCCTGCAGATCAGAACGATTCGAAAATGTTTTACCCAGATAGCAAAGTCTCTTTGGGAGAGAATCCTCCATAAAATACTTAACAGCTGAACGCACTACACCCGGAGTAAAATCAGGTCTGAGTGCGAGCGTGTTATTCTCACTATCAAAAAACTTATATATTTCATGAGATGGTGTAGTGCCGATTTCATGTGAATAAATATCATAATATTCAAATGAAGGAGTTTCGATATCCTGATATCCAAAACTCCTGACCTTTTTTCTAAGGGTGGTCTCCAGCGTGATCATCTCGACCATTTCGTCGCCGTATATATCACGAACACCCTCGGGAGTATGAAGCAGACGATTTTCCATAAGTTTTATCCTTTCGCTTTACCGAGGTAACGCGTTAACTTGCTACCTCTCTACCATATTGAATTGTTATGATTATACTAGGATTTAATCTCTATTGTCAAGGTCTATCTGAACTGTATCAAGATATGGCAACAAAACACCATTGCCACGCGGAATTATATATTTTTCATCGATCTCATCAAATCTAAAACTGCGGCGGCCACCTTCTTCCCAACGTTTCCAGAAGCCTTCCAGTTGTCTAAAAGTCAAATAATAAAAAATATCTCTTGTAGTATAATGAATCAAAAAAAATGCAATCCCCCCTTGTTTCTCAAACTCCCTCATAAATTTAACCTGATGTTCATGAATATTAGCAAGCGTAAATGTATCTACCTTACATTCTTTTGCATCAAAGCATAACGGTATCCCCTGTACAACACCGATATAATCGACAGTACTTTTTTTATCAAAATATGCTAATTTAATAGTTCTCGAACCTTTATCGAATTCTATAGGTGTTATTGGTGTAGGAATTTTTTGGATGAGACAAAGATGATTTTCCAGATATTTTTCATTTGTTCTATTTATCATTTCTTCGAGCTCCGAACCTCGGAGCCCTCGTGATTTCCATGTAGCCATTCTTACCTCCTGAATTTGAGAAGTGAATTTATATCAGAAGGAAGGACCGCTGTGATTTTTTTGCCCGAAATATCAGCAAAATCGCCATCGAGTTTCGGAAACTCTAAACAATACGCATGCAAAAGCTGACGTTTTATTTTAAGCTTTTCTGTTGTTCCAAGGCTTTCTTTATTTCCATATTTCAGGTCACCAAGAAGTGGGTGGCCAATTGAAGAAAAGTGTGCTCTTATCTGATGTGAACGCCCTGTAACAAGAAGCACTTCTACATACGAAATATCACATCCATCTACTGTAAAACTCTCTAAAACACGGTACTGAGTTATTACTGGAAGAGCCCCCTCAGATTCCGTATCCCTGATCACCACTTCATTCTTTTTCTTGTCTTTGACAAGCCATCCTTTGAGTTCCCCTTCTCCTTCAAGCCTACCGGAACACAGGCATCTATAATACTTATGAACCGATCTGTCTTTAATAATATTATTCATCTGCTGTAAACCTTTTATGGTTTTTCCGCATATGACGATTCCACTTGTATTACGATCAAGTCTATTACAGATAGAAGGCTTGACCGTCCTTGATTTAAGGTTGACTTTTTCTGCAAAATAGGCGAGTAATTCATCATTAAGCGAAACTTTACCGGTTTCATCCGATTGCGTGAGTATTCCCGCCGGCTTATTTACCAACAAAACATTTTCATCTTCAAAAATTATGTTTTTCTTAAATGCATTAAGTGCCGACTTAGACACTGATTCTGTTCGCTTTGAATCTTTTGCCTTCTCTGCAGGTGTTTCAAACTTCTGAAAGGTCTCATCCGAAAACCAGATCTGAACAACATCACCGGCTTTTAGCGATTCATTTCCTGTCGCTTTTTTATGATTTAAATCAATATTTTTCTTGCGGATCGCTTTTCTTATAACGCTCATCGGCGCAAGTTTCATCACTTTTGCTACATATTTTATCAATGTCTGACCTTCATCAGCCTTTGAAACATTAAATGCTTTCAAAAAATTACACTCCTTATAATGATATCGCCTTAATAAGATCCAGCATTTCAGCATCTGCGCTGTTTGCCGTAACGTTTTTCTCATTAAGATAAATCAATCTGTTTTTATACTTATCAAGATCTAAGAAAACCTTTATATTCCAGTTCTTAAATCCACTCTTTTTAGTAATATACGAAAAATATCTTTCAAGTCTCTGCGTATCCACGCCGCTGTATTCAGAAAATCCTATGATATTTTTATTGACAACAGCAATACTATTCAACCCATAGGAACTTTCATCAGTGGTAACAACGCAGTCATACAAAACCGGAATATTGCCCTTTACTGCTTCGATCTGTTCATAAGTCTCGGTTTTTCCAGTTTTAAATCTTAAAAACATTATAAGATTAACAGCTGACATGGCAGCGGGAATCGTTGATATAATTGCACATATAATAAAAACTTTACCGTACTGAACCATAACAACGCGTCCCATAAGCACCAGAAAAAGCGTGAACGCAAGCATAGCTGCCGTTCTTAAGGCTACAGTTTTATGGCGTAAATTGAGATAGCCATACTTTCCCTTTTCTATTTTCATTATCATCATTTCCCAAACATATTCATCAATTTTATAAGCAGTGAATGCGGAAGCACTTTACATATTACTCTGGCAAGTTTCATTGAAATACCATAAACTGAAAGTTCTCTGGAAGCAGACGCATCTGCAAGTGCCCGCGCAACAACTTTTGAAGGTGATGCCATGACCAGTTTTTTATAAAAAGCAACATGTGTATGCTTTTCAGCAATTCCAAAGAACTCTGTTTTTACCGGTCCTGGACATACAGCAGTAACACAGATGCCCTCATTTTTTAATTCCTCTTTCAAAGCTCTGGAGAAACTCAAAACATACGACTTTGATGCCGCATATACTGCAAATTTTGGCTGTGGTAAAAAAGCTGCTCCTGAAGCCATATTAATAATATGCGCACCTCTTCCCATAAACGGCAGTGCCATATATGTGATCTTAGTAAGAGCAACATCGTTTAGCTTTACCATATTTATATTTTCTGCTATTGAAAGTTCTTCAAAACGTCCAATAACTCCCATTCCTGCACTATTAACAAGAATCCTGATATCAGGCTGTTCCTGTGTGAGTTTTTCTTCAATCACATCAAAACCTGAGTTTTCTGTAAGATCAGCCTCGATAGGAATGATCTTACTTCCAAACGTTTCTTTTATTGACTCTAATCTTCGACCTCTTCTGGCAACGATCCAAATTTCATCTAAATTTTTACCTTTTGACGCTATCACACGTGTAAATTCTCTTCCCATACCTGACGAAGCGCCTGTGATCAAAGCTATTTTTTTCATTTACGATTCTCCGTATCTTTAGTACATCGTATATTATTTTTACTTTCTCATAGATCTAAGAACTGATGAGAGAAAATTCCATGTTCTCAAAGTAGAAGAAATACTAAGCTTTTCGGAAGGAGTATGGATGTCATGTATATCAGGTCCGATTGAAACCATATCTACTCCCGGAAGTCTTGAATAAAATATACCGCACTCAAGACCCGCATGAACTCCTGTTATTTTGGGCTCACGACCAAAAAGTTCCGTATATACCTTTTTACATCGCTCAGTAAGCTCTGATCTGTCTTTATATTCCCACGCAGGAAAATCATAGTCTTCTTCATAGATTCCACCTATGGTTTCAGTCAGATAACGAAGCTTATCCGATAAAGCATATTTTTCTGTTTTAACGCAACTGCGAATGGACGCTTCAAGATAAAATCTATATTCGTCTGTTCGCATGATTCCGATATTTAATGATGTTTCAACAAGTTCGCGTGATAATTTTTCCTGACACATTTTCTGAACACCATCAGGAACAGTATTAAGTAGGAAAATAAGCCTTTCCTGCGTCTTATGGAAAAGAACATTTTCTTCAAGCTCACCCATGTCATTGCAATATATCGAAATATTACTCTCATTAGCACGATACTCATTCTTAATCGTTTTTTCAAACTCCTGAATAAGTCCCTCAAATGAATCGGAATCTGCCTTAGCTACTAAAACATCACAGTCAGCTTCACGCGGAATACCTGTATGCGTAAGTCCACCTGTAATGCTTATGATGTCATACTTGACACGTGTTCCAAGGAAATGAAGAAGACGTCCCATGATAATATTCGCATTAGCTCTGTATTTGCTGATTTCTTTACCGGAATGCCCGCCGGTAAAACCACTTATAACAATCCTATAGTTTTCACCTGATTTTCTGTGGTACTTTATAGGGACAGACATTCTTCCAATCAAACTTCCTGCCGAGCTTGTAAGAACTTCACCCTCTCTTTCGAGGTCAAGATTTATAAATTTACGTCCCTTAAGCAAAGATGTATTCAATGCTTTTGCACCTATCATTCCGATTTCTTCATCCACAGTAAATACAAGTTCAAGAGGAGGATGTGCAGCTGAGGGATCATCAACTTCAGCTAATGCAAGTGCAAGCGCTATGCCATCATCAGCCCCAAGCGAAGTACCTCTTGCAAAGATATGATCATCGATAATATTTATGTCCAATGGCTCTGTCTTAAAATCATGTTTTGATGATGGTGCCTTTTCACAGACCATATCCATATGTCCCTGCAAAATAACAGTTTCAGAATCTTCATAACCTTGTGTGGCTGGAACATAAATTATTACATTCCCGCATTTTTCCTGCACATATTCATAACCTTTCTCTCTGGCAAATCTAACAAGGTATTCCGATATAGAACCACAATTCCCTGTGCCTCGCGGTATACTGCTGATTTCCTCGAAATATTTAAAAACCCTTTTAGGTTCAAGACCCTCTAGAACACCCATATTTATTTCTCCTTAAAATAATAGCCGTCATAAAAATATGACGGCTTTTGAAAACATAATAAAACAATTTTATCCAAGCTGATCAATTGTCTGATTCGGATCTGGTTCAACTTCATTGACAGATTCTGCCGCAGCGGCTGCTGCAGCCTGCTGTTCAGCAGCTAAACGTTCCTGTTCAGCACGATCTGCAATAACTTCATCCTGAGTCACACTATCTGCAGGATATAACTCAGCACGATTTGTGTTAACAACATTAAGTATCTGGCTTAATGAATCAATAAGCTGTGAATTATGCTCCTGCGTTGTCTGTATAGACTGTGAAAGGATAGCTTGAATGCTTGCAAGCTGGTCATCAGTATACTGCATTGCACCCATCTCAATTTCTGATGCTTCAGCATTTGCCTGATCTATTATCTGCTGTGCCTGAGCTTTCGCTGCTGAAACAACTTCTTCTGCCTGTGCATATGCCTGCTGCATTATACTATGTTCACTAACCATCTGATCCTGATATACAGTAGCCTGCTTCACAAGATCATCTGCTTTTTTACGAGCATCATCCATTATAGCTTCTTTATTACTGATAATCTTCTGATAACGCTTGATCTCATCAGGTGTACGGCTCTTCAATTCCTGAAGAAGACCTTCTATTTCTTCTTTATTGACAAGAATTTTCGTACTGGAGAAAGTTGAAAACTTACAACTATCTATATAATCTTCAATCTCATCAATGATCTGTTCAATTTTACTTGTTGCCATTTGCTTTTTCTCCTGCCCTTTCATATACCTTTTTTGCTATAAAATCAGGTACAAAATGGTGTATATCACCACCATAGGCCGCGACTTCTCTGACAATCGAAGAAGAAAGATAAGAGTATTCCAAACTTGTCGTAAGGAATATCGTGTCAACAGACGGGCTTATTTTGTGGTTTGTCTGAGCTATCTGAAGTTCATACTCAAAGTCACTGACTGCTCGCAATCCTCGTATAATGACTTCTGTATGATTTTTCTCAGCATACTCAGCTAAAAGTCCACTGTATGATTCCACCTTTACGTTAGGTAGATCCATGCAGACTTCTTTTAACATATTAACACGTTCATCTACAGAAAACAACGGAGTCTTAGCCGAATTCTTGAGCACACTTACGGTTAATTCATCAAAAATTTTTGCCGCTCTTTTAATAATATCGATGTGTCCATAGGTGACAGGATCAAATGATCCTGGATAAATTGCTCGAGACATGAATTTCTTCCTGTTTCAGGGCTGATTGCTCTGAGCCTTTCTTTAATTATACTTCCTTTTTAAGAAAAAGATGTCGATTTCTCTTATATATCTTATCCTTGATAATTGAATAGCCAAGGTCTTCCAAATAACTAAAATCTGTCTGCTGTGAAGCTTCTACAATGATAAGTGTATCTTCATCAGCAAGCTTTGATGTTTTGAGATATGTGAGAACATTTTTCTCAAGATCATTGTTATATGGCGGGTCCATATGGATTATATCAAAACGACCTTTTCTCTCAAGCTGCTGCATACCGATCATTACATCTCCGGTAATGACATTGGCACGATCAGCCAAATGTGTCTTTTCAAGATTTTCATTGATGACAGCAACGGCTTTTTTATTATTTTCAACAAATACAGCCTCACTTGCATCACGACTTAAGGCTTCAATTCCGATTGCACCGCTTCCTGCAAAAAGATCAAGAAAACGTGACCCCGGAACCTCTACCTGAATTACGTTAAAAAGTGTTTCTTTAATAATATCCTGTGTCGGTCTTGTATCCATACCATCTAACGTCTTGAGAAGAAGTCTTCTGGCACTTCCGGCAATAACTCTCATTAAATTGTATATTCCTTTCCTGAATGAAACATGTAAATATGTTTCTATAGCTATACATTTATTATAGTTTTTATAAACAGATGCGTCAACATCTTACAAACCTATCTGAGCAAATTCACCTGATCTTTGTACCTTTTCCATCTCTATGCGAAGTTTTTACACGTGTAAGTGAAAATTCTTTTCCTGCATAGTTAAATGTGCCTTCATCAGCGAAGTTCATAAAGTAAACAGCCTCTACCTTATCACTTCCTTCAAGCTTCATTGCGCGAACGCCTATAGCATTCTTTTTCTTTTCCGGAATCTCATCTATAGCAAATCTTATAAAGAATCCTTCTGTTGTTTGAAGCATGATCTGACGCTTTTCCTCAGATACAGGCCATATTTCAATGACTTCATCGTCATCAGCAAGCTTCGTCGCTGCGACTGTTTTCTTGATCACATCAAATTCTGCACCATCGACAACTTTTGTCATAGCATTGGCAGTAACAAACAAAAGCTTTTCTTTAAGAATATTTTCCATTGCATCTACAAGGATATATTTCTCATTAAGGCTCTTAAAGTTGCTGATATTATCAATCGGAACGCCTTTATCTCTGAATCTTGTAAGAGGCACATCGGATATCTTAACATTATGCACGTCGCCATCAGAGGTAAATATGCAGATTCTTCCGGTATTTTTTACTTTAATACAATACCTGTTTTCCGCATCAGCCGCCTCTTTATTTCGCTCATATGCAGACATATCTATAGTTTTAGCATAGCCAAAACGATCCATGAGGAACATAACATCCATTTCCTCTACCGGTTTTTCTTCGAATACAGCCTGCTTTGCATTCTCGATCTGAGTGCGTCTTTCAACACCATATTCCTTTTGGAAATGATCCAGATCTTTTATTATTACCTTATTCATTGCATTAGCATTTGAAAGGATTTCTTCATACTTGGCAATTTTCTTTACTGTTTCATCATGCTCTTTGTTAAGCGCATCAATCTCAAGTCCAATGAGCTTGACCAAACGCATATCAAGAATAGCGTTTGCCTGCTTTTCAGTAAAACGAAGTGCAGCAGCATCTTTCTCAACAGTTTTCGTCTTGAATGTGATATTTGTTGTATCACCATTCACAAGGCACTTCATTGCCTGCTCTCTCTTCTTCGAACCTCTAAGTATAGCGATGATCGTATCTATACAGTCAACTGCTTTGATGAGACCTTCCTGAATCTCACGTCTTTCGCGCTCCTTTTCAAGCATTGCAGTATACTTTCTGGTATTTATCTCATAAAGAAATGCTGTATGTGCCGCAAAAATCTGACGAAGTCCCATAGTTTCAGGTCTTCCATTAGAAACCGCAAGCATATTAACGCCAAACGTATCTTCAAGTTTTGTCTTTTTGAAAAGAAGATTCTTTATATTTTCAGCATCAGCATCACGCTTCAGCTCTATAACTATTCTAATACCTTCTTTATCTGACTGGTTTGAAATATCAGTGATATCTGATGTTTTCCTTGTCTCGACCAAAGCCGCTACATCCTGCATAAATTTCGAAATTCCAGCACCGATCATAGTGTATGGTATTTCAGTTATGATAAGGTTCTTTTTACCGTTTTTTGCCGGTTCAACGACAACTTTACCGCGAATCTTTATTTTTCCTGTTCCTGTCTCATAAATTGAAAGCAATTCATCTTTATTGATCACGATTCCGCCTGTAGGGAAATCCGGTCCGGGCATGTATTCCATAAGCTGCTCGGTCGTTATATCATGATTCTTTATATAAGCCTTTTCTGCTTCGATAACTTCAACAAGATTATGCGGTGGAGTATTTGTAGCCATACCTACCGCGATTCCTTCAGAGCCATTGATAAGGAAATTAGGGATTCTGACTGGCAAAACCTGCGGTTCTTTTTCGTTTTCGTCAAAGTTAGGCATAAAATCGACAGTATTTTTATCAAGATCAGAAAGGAATGCATCCTCCGTAACCTTTTCAAGTCGTGCTTCTGTATATCGCATTGCGGCAGCTCCATCGCCTTCAATAGAGCCAAAATTACCATGTCCATCAACTAATGGCATCTCTTTCTTGAAACCCTGAGCCATCACTACAAGAGCATCATAAATAGATGTATCACCATGTGGATGATACTTACCCATTGTATCTCCAACAATTCTCGCGCATTTACGATATGGTCTGTCATGCCTGATTCCCAGCTCACTCATATCATAAAGCGTACGTCGCTGTACCGGTTTAAGACCATCTCTTACATCCGGGAGTGCTCTTGAAACAATAACAGACATGGCATAATCGATGTAATTCTGCTGCATTATCTCGGAGTATTCCGAGCTTATAATATTTTCCTCTCTAGTTTCCATATTTAAATTCCTTTATTACGTCAATCTTACTCTATTAAATATCAAGCTCTGCTTCTTTTGCATGATCATATATGAAATCACGTCTTGGTGGTACATCAGAACCCATCAAGAGCTCAGTAGTACTTGAAGCAAGTCGGGCATCATCAATTGAAACCTGTCTCATTCTACGATTTTCAGGGTCAAGTGTTGTCTCCCAAAGCTGCTCCGCATCCATCTCACCAAGTCCCTTATATCTCTGCAAAGTGAATGGACCTTTATGTGTAGCTCTATATTTTGCCAGTGCTCTGTCGTCATAGAGATACTCCTCCTTTCCGCGTGACGGCTGAACCTTGTAAAGCGGCGGCATGGCAATATAAACATGACCTTCAAAAATAAGCTCCGGCATAAATCTATAAAAAAGCGTCAAAAGAAGTGTCGCAATATGGGCACCATCGACATCGGCATCTGCCATAATAATAATCTTATCGTAACGAAGCTTGGTTATATCAAAGTCCTGACCATAGCCTTCAGAAAATCCGCATCCAAATGCATTTATCATTGTTTTTATCTCAGCATTGGCAAGAACCTTATCAATAGAAGCTTTTTCTACATTTAGAATTTTACCTCTGATTGGCAGAATCGCCTGATACATACGATTTCTTGCTGTTTTAGCCGAGCCACCCGCAGAGTCTCCCTCTACGATGAATATTTCGCACTGCTTCGCATCACGAGATACACAGTTAGCAAGTTTGCCGTTAGAATCAAAAGAGAAGCGCTGCTTTGTAAGCATATTTGTTTTAGCTTTTTCTTCTGTTTTACGAATCTTGGCAGCCTTCTCAGCTGATGCAAGGATCAACTTTAAGGTATCCAAGTTACGGTCAAAGTAAAGCTGAATCTCATCACTTGTTATCTTACCAACAGCACGTGCCGCATCCTGGTTATCAAGCTTTGTCTTAGTCTGACCTTCAAATCTTGGATCAGGATGCTTCACAGATATGATACCTGTCATACCATTTCTAATATCTGCACCATTAAAATTAGAATCTTTTTCCTTTAATATACCGAGTGTTCGTGCATAGCTGTTCATCACAGTTGTGAACGTGCTTTTGAAACCTGTGATATGAGTTCCGCCTTCAGCGTTATAAATATTGTTACAAAAGCCGAGTATATCCTCATGAAACTCATTAACATACTGAAAAGCACATTCAAGCTGAATTCCCTCTGACTCTCCCTTAAAATAAACAACAGGGGTTACAGTCTCTTTGTTCTTATTCATATCACTAACGAAGCCGACAATACCTTCTGACTCGTGGAAGACCTGTTCCTCATATACTTCGTTCCTGAAATCCTTAAATGTGATAGTAAGACCAGGATTAAGGTATGCTGTTTCATGAAGACGGCTTTTGATTTCTTCTGCCTTAAAGCGAACGGTATCAAAAATAGTTTCATCAGGCTTAAAATTGATCTTTGTACCTGTCTTTTTCGTCCTTCCAAGTGTCGGCAAAAGACCATTTACCAACTCCAATGTTGGTCGTCCCTTTTCGTAATGATCGTGCGAGATAAGTCCTTCTCTGCAAACTATGATATCAAGCCAGTCTGACAGCGCATTAACAACAGAAGAACCTACTCCGTGAAGACCACCCGATGTCTTATATACGGAAGAATCAAATTTACCTCCGGCATGCAATGTGGTAAAAACAACACGCTCTGCTGAGACGCCTTTTTCGTGCATGCCCACAGGAATTCCTCGACCATCATCTTCAACTGTAGCCGATCCGTCAGCTTCAAGTGTTACACAAATATTATTACAGAAGCCGGCGAGATGCTCATCGACAGAGTTATCCATAAGCTCGTAGATCAGGTGATTCAATCCCTTTGATCCGGTACTTCCTATATACATTCCCGGTCTCAGCCGTACAGGCTCAAGTCCTTCCAGAACCTGAATACTACCGGCATCATATTTAACATCATCTGCCATAAACTTCTAAACCTCCAGTTATATCTTCAAAAATAGCCATATTATGGGCTCAATCTTCTATATGATAACATATGGCAAGTTATGTTGTAAAGAAAAATTTCGAACATGCATTCGCACATGATTGATTCAATATCTTTCTGGTAGTAAAATATCATATATAAATGTATTAGTATGATTAGTATATTGACACATCCCAAATTAAACTAATGTCATATCTCGAATTGCCAACATATGGCTCATTCAAGCTACGGCATAAGTTTAATTATGAATATGTCAAAACATCAGGGGGAGTTACGATGAAGATAATAATGTTTCTAAATACTACAGAAAGCCTGGAATATTTTTCCGAACAGCTTTCTAAATATTTCGTTTCACAAGGGCACGAAGTCTTTTTTTATAATTGTTCAGATCAATTGCATTCTTTTAAAAAATTGCAAAATTTTATTGAACCGGGAAACACAGTAGGATTCGCTTTCAACTTTTGGGGAATTACTGATGACATGTATCTTTGCACCGGACGCGAGCCCTTTTTCTGGGATGATTCAGGCATTCCTTTCGTTAATATGATCGTAGATCACCCATATTACTATCATCTAATGTTCAGGCATCTTCCCCAAAAATACACTCAGATCTGTATCGACCAAAACCATATAAGCTATATGAAGCGTTTTTTTCCAAGTGTTGATTCAGACCACTTTATAGAACTTGGCGGCACACCGCTTGTTCCACGTGAGGAAATGATCCCCTTTGAAAATCGTAAATATAATCTCGTATTTACAGGCAACTACATTAGCGAATCATTTCTAAAAAAACATATGAGCAAAATGGAGCCTTCAGCTCTTGATTTCTACAATTCTATGATCGATGATCTGATAGCTGATCCCGACTATACTATTGAAGAACTTGTTGAAAAAAGAGTGCGTGAAGAATTCGGTGATGCAGTTAACGATCATTTTTTAATCGAACTTTTTAATAAAACTGTCGCTATAGATCTTGACGTTCGACATATATTTCGCGCAAAGGTCATCACTTCTCTTGCTGATGCAGGATTTAAGATATCTGTATTCGGTGCAGGCTATGATCAATGCCCGACTATACATCCTGAAAATCTTGACCAGCATGGCAAAGTTGACTCTGAAAAGTGTTTGATTGCACTAAGTAATGCCAGAGCTTCGCTAAATGTTATGCCATGGTTCAAGAAAGGTTCTCATGACCGCGTATTTAACTCAATGCTTAACGGCGCAGCCTCTATATCTGACACTTCCGACTCACTTACAAGGCATTTTAAGAATTTTGAAAATATAGTTTTTTATGATTTAAAACACATTAACGAACTCCCAGAGATATATGGGAAACTCATATCAGATCAGGCGACTTTAAAAAATATTGCAGAAGCAGGTTACGAAGAATCTATCAAAAACCACACATGGAATTCGCGTGGTGAAAAAATTCTTAAAATTCTAGAAAATGTACTTGCAAAATAAAAATGTATGTGATATAAATTATCATGTTTGCGGTTGCAAGCATTTAACTGAACATAGCGGTAATATGGTTATAATTGGAAACGCACATACGGAACTCTCTGTACGATAACGAACAACACGGTAACTTTTGCAAATGCAAAAGCACCGCTGTAGAATTTTATCGTATAGGGAGATTTTTTATGCCAAAAACTAAATTACAAGATGTTATTTTCACTATTTTTATGGCCTTCGTTATGGTCTATGCAATGATCTGTTACAATATTTCACTTAGCATTGGCGGAATGTCAAATAAGGTTTTCCTTATGGCATTTGGAGAATTAAAGATCATGCTTCCGATAGCATTTATTCTTGAGTTCTTTATCGTAAGTAAATTATCGAAGTTTCTTGCATTCAGATTTATTGATCCTTCAAAAGAAAGGCCTATTGTCATAATCCTTTCAATTTCATCTATGATTGTTTGCCTTATGTGCCCGATGATGAGTTTTATAGCAACACTTCTTTTTAAGAATCCTGGTTCCGAAATCATTGCAGTATGGCTTCAGACGACAGTTATGAATTTCCCAATGGCATTCTTCTTACAAATCTTCTTTGTCGGACCATTTGTACGTAATGTCTTTGGATTATTTGTAAAAAACAAGTGATTTAATCAGTCTGAAATCCAGTAATCAATACTCGCAAGCTTGTATTGACTAAGGTCATCAGCTCACCAATGTGGGCTTGATGATCTTTTTTATTTCTTTACAACTTTTTACAATTGTGATAAAGTTAACATTGGCTTTTTTGTGTGGGAAACAGCCTGATAATATCAATACTATCAGGAAAGTGTGAAAAGAAGAATGGAAAACTTAAAGGATTTTTTAGAAAAAGTATCTACAGAAACAGGACTTCGTTACGATCCTACCAAGAATAACTTGTTTGGAAGATTTAACAATTATCATATTGTTGTTGATAGTTTCAACAATGAATTTAATATCTACACATCTATTAGAAAAAATGGTTCCATACCAAATCTAAATGAGCTTAAAGATGCAGCAGCTCTGGTCAGCGGCATTACAGATGTTAAATTAGAAAATAATCGTTTTGTTTTTACTGCTTCTGCTGATTCTTCAGAAATTCTAATTAAGGAAATCACCGACATAACAAATTTACTTAGCGATGCAGGTTATTATAACGCTTGCGTTAAATGCGGTGGTAGAGAATTTAGTCTTTCGTACTTACGCCCAGCAAGCAACACTATACATCTTTGCACAAATTGCTATAACACTGTAAAGGGAGTCTCCAATCTATCTGATGAAAACAAAATACACGAAAATGTTTTAGCAGGTATAATTGGTGCTTTGATCGGTTCAATCATCGGTGCAGTAGTGATTATTCTCATTGGTCGAATGGGCTATATAGCTTCGATTGGCGGTGCTTTAATGGCTTACTGCTCTGTCACTGGTTATGAAAAGCTTGCCAAAAAGTTAAGTCTCAAAGGTATTTTCATCTGTATAGTCATAATGTTTATCACAGTATTCTATGCCAACAGTATAGAGTGGGCACTTGAATTTTGTGATTCATTTAATGAATACTACAGCAATGAAGGTAAAGCCAGCTTTATAGCAGTTCTCTTTAACTTAAAAGAACTTATAGCAGAATTCGGTCTTGGTCTTGAATACATTAAAGATATGCTTCTGCTTTACATGTTTACAATTTTGGGCGCATTTTCAACAATACGTAAAGGCTACCAAAAAAGCAAGATGCAGCAGTCATCAGAGTCATCATTCTGCTAAAAAAAGCCGAACTTTGAGATAATCTCAAAAAGTTCGGCTTTTTTACATATTTCTGGAAATTTCAAGAGCAAGTGCCTCATATTTTTCTTCTGGCAAGATTTCGAAATCTGTGCTATTGCACCAAACCTTACCATAAGCATCCGTATCCTTAAATTTGGGGATTAAATGCACCGCAACCTGATTATCAACATCTGTAGCATATATTAACTGTATATCATCAGGTGTAAATGTTTTTGCAATCGCTTCGATAGCTCTTGTTACATCATGCATAAATGTATTTTTTTCCAATGTATTAAGTTTTGAGTAACCACTTCTGCTTTCTCGAGTTGTTACAACTGAATGTCCTCTGATTGTTTGATCCTTATATAAGTAAAATAATGTCATATCAAATTCTTTGATTATTGTACCAAATTTCTCATCAAGACTCTTTCGTGCTTCCTTTCTTTTATCTTCCATATGCTTAAAAAGTTTAATATATCTTCTATAAGCTCTTCCAAATTCTTTATCCGCAACACTTACATGCGTCCATATAATATCTAATATCATTGAACGCATTGCGATAAGTGCCATCTTAGAGTTTTCATTCTTTTGCACGTTCTTGTTAGAAAAAAGGTTGTCTATAAGTTCTTTATGCTGCTTTTTATGTTCAGCCCTTTTCTGGTATTTACACTCATCCATCAGCTTTTCTTCAGTATAAAAATGGTATCCTGCAAATTCCTTTAGTTCAACCATAATTTTCACAAGCTCAATCTGGTTATCACTTGCAGTATGATTTTCTATCAAAAAATTAAGTCTTTCACCTATCTCAAAGAGCTTTTTATGCTGTTCATCAATCTCCGGAATTCCAAGTTCCAAAGAAGAATCCCATGCAAAGCTTACATTAGCCATTCATGTCCCCTTCATTCATTTAATTACATAAAATTTAATTACCCACTTTAATATATTATAACATTAAAAATCTCCGATACATGCAAGTATCGGAGAAAATACATAAAAATTATTTTTTTACTGTCAGTTTACGAACGCAATATATAAATGTTGGAACAATATAAAAACATGCGCTTACCCATGCTGTCTGATCTGCCCAACAAATTGCATAATATCCATACATCGGCACAAAAACAAGACTTATGACGATTCTTGCGATCATCTCTGTTGCTCCCGAAAAAACTGCTCTTCCCGAAAAGCCCAAGCCCTGTGTAGACATTCTTAAAGAGTTAAGGATACCGAGTGTCCAATAGAAAAATCCCATACACTTTAAGTAAAGTGCAGCCGCCTGAAGTACTGCTGTGTTATCAGCATTCACCAGTAAAAGGCTCAAGTCCTTTCCAAAAAGTATAAGGACGATTCCAATTATAACACCATAACTTACAGAAACCGTCGTACCCTGAATAACACCTTTTTTTAATCTATCAAATTTACCTGCTCCATAATTCTGGCTTACGAATGTCGATATCGCAGTTGCAAATGCATCGAAAGGACACATAGCAAACTGCTTTATTTTCAATGCCGCAGTAAATGCTGAAACGGCGGTGGTACCGAGGCTATTATTTGCTGACTGCAATACCATACTTCCAATCGCAGTTATAGAATATTGAAGCCCCATAGGAACTCCCATAACAAATACCTGTCTTGCATAATATCCATCAAACTTCATATCTTCTTTTCTAGGGTGAAGCAAATCAAATTTGATGATTATAAGTATCAAACATAATATACCGCTGACACCTTGTGAGATGATCGTAGCGATAGCCGCGCCTGCACATCCCCATTTTAGAACAATTATAAAAAATAGATCCAAAATTATATTAAGAATCGCTGATAATGTTAAGAAAATAAATGGTGTTTTGCTATCTCCAACTGCTCTAAGAAGACCGGAAAGGAAGTTATAGAGCATTGTAAATGGTATACCTAGAAAAATTACCAGCAAATAACTATACGCGTCCGCAAATATTTCATCAGGAGTCTGTAATATCCTTAAAATTGCCGCCGTACTTATACTGCAGCCAATAGTTAGGATCACTGCAAACAATACTGTAAGCATGCCTCCGTGAAATATACTCTTACGCATCCCTGCCATGTCTTGAGCTCCAAATTTTTGCGCAACCGGTATCGAAAATCCAATACACACGCCAATGCAAAAACCAAGAACCAAAAACTGAACACTGCTTGATGCACCAACACTTCCAAGTGCATTTGCACCAAGAATCTTACCAACAATGGCAGCATCTACAATATTATATAGCTGCTGAAAAATGTTACCTGCCAATAGCGGCAGCGAAAATTGAAGTATCAGCTTTAATGGGCTGCCTTCTGTCATACTTTTTGTCATAAATCAAAATCACTACCTTTTAAATTACTTTTCTACCTCAACGATATATCCAAGCCTTCCAGCATAAGAAGGCGATGTTGAGAGAATTTTATCCGGAATATCGGACCAAACAAATGCATCCTTTGACGCATCATAATACATGCAAACATAGTTTTCTTCTACATTATCTGTATTTTCACCTTTTCCGCTAAAGCTTGGTTCGCCATTCGCCCAAAAACTGCCATACACACCTGAATTTGAAATTACCTGCTCACTGGTATTTTCAAAATTATCAATCCAATGATACTCTTCTGTATCTGCTTTTCTTCCGGCACCAAGCCAGAAAATATAGTTTTGAAGATTTTGCTGCTTTATGAGTTTTGAGACATAATCAAACTCTTCCTTAGATGTTATCCTTGCAAGATAACGGTTTTCGCCATTTCCTTTTACCGCATCAAATGCGCCTGTCCACGAAATATCACCT
Organism: Lachnospiraceae bacterium KH1T2; assembly: GCA_900114405.1. Taxonomy (GTDB): domain Bacteria; phylum Bacillota; class Clostridia; order Lachnospirales; family Lachnospiraceae; genus NK4A144. The sequence continues at coordinate 208,903 of FOSY01000002.1, forward strand.
ATAACAAATTCATACGAATGAATCTCATCATCATCGGCATCGAAAGTTTCATGCTCATCGTCTTCATCATCTTCCTCATCATCTTCTGTGTCTTCACCGCTTTCATCGTCTGGAGTAAGATTTTCTTTTGACAATTCGCTTGGGGTAACTTCACCCTTTTTTAACATAGCAGTAAGCTCTTTATATGAATATGTACCGTCAATCTTAGAAATTACTTTTGAAATCTCTCCGTCTACCTCATCCTGTGATTCGACAAGTTCTTTCCATTCCATATCCTCTATATGATAAAACTTTTCATCACTAAAAAGCTTATTGCCTCTTTCATAGAAATACATAGAATTAGCGTCTATCGCCATATCTGAGAGCATTCCATCATGCCATGTATAAATTCTGCTCTTATCGCCAAGCATCACGATTTCAGGAACATCGTCATCATCTACATATATAACAGCATAGTTATCAAAATTATCTGAATCTGTTTTCTTCAGCAGACCTCTATAATCTTTGATCCACTGCTCTTCCGGAACCTCTTCCTCTTCAGTTTCGGTAGATTCTACTGTTTCAGCAACATTTTCACTGACCTGATCCTCGGATACACTTTCAAGCTCTGCACTTGACTCACTTGAAGGTTCAGCTGCATTATCATATTTTATCATCAAAGACGCGCAGAAAAAGGCGACAATGACCAAAATGATGGCACCTCCAAATTTAATAATATCACTTACTTTCGAATTGTTTTTTTCCATAAATTTCCTCTTAACCTTACTCTATTTCATTGATCTTTCCATGAACGAAAAATCTGTATTGCGTCCCCGCCGGTCCTGAACATGTCGCCAAAGTAATGATCCTATCATCTTTACTTACTTCGACGCCTGTGTTTTCTACTGATTTTCGCAGTGCATCATTTATATATGCTTCTTTTTGCTCATCAGTCGTCGGAATAGTAAATGCATCACTTGTTTCATGTCCAACATAATATGAAAAAATCTCACATTCATATACTGTATCATCAGCCATGATCACATAAAAATATGGATTATTTTTCCTTAAATCTTCTTCCTGATACAGTTTTTTCAAAGATCCAAACATCGAACCGTCTCTCATATTATGACCATAAATAAGACTGTTAAAATCTGAAAAATCCGGTGCATTTGCATGGTCTAAATAGATTGCTCCGCTTTTATTTGTATTACGATAAAATGTATGTGTAAGGTAATACTCATTATCCTCTGTTTGAACTATTGGATAACTTATGTTTAAGACCGGGTAATATATCCAGCCCTTTATATCAGGATTGATCTTTGAAAGCGCACCAAAATCAACATCCAATGATATTTCAGTAGCAGAAACAGTGTCGGAGCCATCGGTTCCGACACTGTCAACATAATCACTATTTAACTTTGAATACTCTGCTGCAGCATCCTTATATGCTTTAAGCAGAATATAGAGCTTAAAGCCTGCTGTCACAAAAACAACTGCTGCAATCAATGTAATTACTAATGATATCTTCTTTTTCATCTTATCTTCTGGCTATTATCTTCTATATGCTTTAATTGAATAGGTTCCTGCGCCTACCATAACAACAGCAGATGTTATCATAACTAAAAGATAAAACAATGGCTGGGCTGCATCACCGGTTCCCGGTCCTTTTCTTTCACCAAGTACTCCTGACTCAAGTGCTCCATCCGGAGCCATTCTCTCACCAAGCACACCACTATCTAAAGCACCGGCACCAAAAACTGAACCACCGGAACCGCCTGTAGACGTTGTAGTTGTTGTTTTCTTCGATGAACCTCCACCAGAAGAACTCTTTCCTTCATATGAATTATTAAATGTGGCAGAGCCTTCCTTATAACTTGATCCACTCTGTGAAATATAAACCGAAGAAACTAAACCCTTACCATTATTCTTTACAGCTACTGTAATTGAATAGGTCTTTTTATCATAGGTCATCCTCGCGATTGGATTAGAAGGAATAACCTGTTCCAATTTATAAGTATAAGTCCCTACAGTGTTATAATCAATAGCAATATTATACTTAGTGCTATTTGTCATCTTAAACTCATACGGATTAGTATTTCCCGGCATAGGATATGAATTATCATTAGCCGTAAGCCTGTACGTAAAAGTCGGATCAACACTACTCGGAACTTTCTTCTTAGTAGTATATACCTGTGAAACAGGTATCGTAACTCTTGTTGCTGCATAAGTCGAAGCTGTCGGAATGATCATAACAGTTGCTGTTACAGCAGCACTTAATATGATTTTTTTAATAATTCTCGCAATTTCCTTCATACTATCCCTCTCACTCTTATTTTTTACTGAATGAATCCTCATAAGTTTCATCATTAATTCTAGCTATTATCACCATTCGACCATTGGTATATGAATAATCACATGTCGATAGTAAAACAAGATGATCATCCTTATCTGCATTAATATCACGATAATATTTAGAATATGACTTGATATTTGAAAGAAACTCATTCCTTTTTTCTACGGCTTCATAATTTCCATATATTGAATTATCGTACGCATCACATTCTATATATGAAAATATTTCAAGGCCATGATCTATGCCATCATAAAATAAATTTCCATATTTATGTGTATCAAAAAAATCACGTTCAGCAAATTTATCGATATTACCAAACATTTTATCTTGATCCATATGATGTCCGTAGATTATACTCTCGAAATCACCAAAACTCGTATCATTACTATAATCAAGAAAAATAGCACCTGAAAGAGAATATTGTCCAAATACATCCGTATTGATATAATCATCATTTGACCTGCATTTCAAAAGCGGATAGTCAATATTTGTTCCATAAATCGTGATCCATCCAAACACATCAGGATTAATTTTCCTTAGTTCTTCAAAAGATAATCTGTCCTCAGTCGTCGGCTTATACTCTAAGTATCTCGAACTATCAGCTGCAGCATAAACCTGGCTTGAATCCCAGATGCCGTAGATTCCATAACCCACGACACCCAGGAATACAACCAGAGCTGTTAATGAAACAAGGCTGTCAAGAAAATGTACAATTGTTTGAAGATTAAACTTAAATTTCATTGTTCTAGCCTCGCTTCATAAATAAGATCAATGTCTTCTCTTGTAACCAAGGAGTGTAAATGCTGCGATTGCTGCTACACCTGCAAGAATCATTACGATAAATGGAGCATTATTCATTACAACACCAGTTACTGTAATTTCTTTATTGTGTGTATTTGTGTAATCTGCAGCATTCTCATCATAAAGAACAAGTGCTTCTTTATTGAATACGCTAGAGATTACACTACCATCACCAGAACCTGTCTTCTGTCCGCCTTCTGTCAATGCGATAGATGGATCATATTCCGGATCTACAGTCTCTGTTACATCGTATGTAGAACCGATTGCAACGCCTGTAACCTTGATATATTCACCATCAGCCAAGGTAAAGTTTTTATAATCATTTAATACAGTAGAACCATTCTTGCCATATTTTGTTACAACATAGTTTTCAGAAACATTTGCTGAAACTGTAGGCTTATTAATAGAAAGCGAGAAGCTGAATTCCTTTGATCTGTCAGCATACTCACCAACAACATTCTTACTTACTGTGAACTCACCATAATCAACATAAGCCTCTTCAAAGACAGGCTCAACCTTCTCACCATCTTCGTTATATACGAATACATGGTTTACTGAGATAGTATCGCCATCATTCTTTGCTGTAACTAAGATCTTATATTCGTGCGGATCATTCAGCTCATCAACAGTATTTGTACTGTCCGGTGTCTCGACAAGCTTAAACTCGTATTCACCTGCATGAGTAATTCCAAGTTCACTTGGATTATCAAATGTAAACTCTACATCCGTTATAAAATCATTTGGTGTTGCTGATGGAGCAACTGCATTTTCCGTACTAATATTCTTTCCTTGAATCTGAGGAATAACTGCAGATTCTTCACCCTCTACGCCTTCGATATTGTACGCATACTTAGCTGCAGGATTTGTTGTATTTTTGTCCATATGTAAAATATTCTGGAACTTCAATACATTGGTTTCCGGAGCCGGTGTTGTGGTAGCTGCTCCAACACCCACATTCATTGACATGATCATCGCACTGCTAAGAATCAATGCCGCAAATCTCTTATTCAATCTCATTACATCCTCTCAATCTGGAGCCCCAATTGTCTCCCTCATAAAAGCAAAATCCACGCATATCATCATTTTTATTAAATCGATATGCAAACTACATGATCTATATCAAAACCGGTAAACCAAGTATTGCTGTTTTTAATTAGCTCGACTTATTCTAATGATGTAAATCCTCTAATGGTGAGGGGTTGCATCATTAGAATTTAGTCGAGGTTATAAAAAACAGTTATACTAACGCTCGATTCTAACGGTTTATGATATACTGCTTAAAAATTTCTTCTCCTGATCAGGGTCATAACCTTCCCTTTGACTTCGCTGATCTTAATGGGCCCATAAACTCTACTGTCGTCTGCGGAATCTCTCTTGTCTCCTAGTACGAAAATCTCGCCTTCCTTCAATGTAATTGGTAAGATAACCCCTTCAGAAAAATTTTGAGTATCAAAATAAATATTGTTCTCTTGTTGAAGATAACCATTGATGTAAAGTCCTTTATCATCAACGTTTATTGTATCCCCTGCGACTGCGACAACCCTGCGTACCTGAGTAACTCCCTGATACTCAAATACAGCAAGATCGCCCGACGCATAAGAATTTTGCATCCTGGAATAAAAAACCAGATCACCTTCCATTATTGCCGGTTTCATCGACATGTCACTAACTCGGACAACGCCGAACACAACCGTAAACATAAGCACTACCATAACAACAAGCACAATCAACTTAGCTGCTAAGAATAGTATATCGTCTTTAAGCGAAGGAGATGCTCTCTTCTCTTTGACTTCCTCCGCTAACTCGGCGGTCAAGATACCCTCCTCTTCTTATTCTCGATAAGAGCAAGTGCTGCCCCAGAAAGAAGTATCAGACCAACGGAAGCAGATGTACCCTGAGGTCCTGCACCCGGAAGATGCACACCTGTAGGTACTGCAAAGTAAAACTTATTTACTACAGTAACTGTCTTATCCTCATCAAGAATACCCTGCATGTCTTCTGATGAAGTCATTAGTGTATATCCCTTTGGAAGACTTCCTGTATCTTCAGTAACTAAATACTCTGCATCCAATGGAAGCCCTGCTAAGATAACATAGTCGCCATCACCTAAATCCACATTGGCTTTTCCATTTGTAAATGTCAATGAACCATTTGAAGAAACACCATTTGCATAAACTACATCTCCGTATGTTCCTTCGATATCAGTGCCATCACTGTCTGTAATCTTAATTGTAAAGTTAAATTTCTGACCAAGATCCATATATTCCTTATTGCCTGAAACTACTTTCTTAACAATAAGATTTCTATTGACCTTACCATACTCATTAACAAAAGGAATCTCGTATACTTTTTCTTCCTCGTCAACCTGAACTTCACTTGAAACTACAGTTCCGCTATTTGCGCCGGCAATGGTATTAACATAAGGATGTTTTCTGTTACCACCATCGACATTTGCATAATAGCTGTCAGGATTCTGTTTTGCAGCATTTCCTGAAATAAGCTCAACTACCCGGTACTTAACTCCAACGATTGCCTGAGAAACTGTATAGGAATTATCCAAAGCATCAAAATCACTGTATTTAATGGTCTTAAGATCTCCCCATGTGTTTCCATTATCGTTACTGAACTGAACGAGGAACTCCGCATTCTTGAACTCATTTGCATCCGGCGCTTCATTTGTAGAAACACCATCTACGATAAAGTTCTTAGTTATCTTTAACTTTGACTCCTTATAAACATTGTCAACCTTAACTCTTACATGAGAAGCATCTGCAGGAGTGATATACCAGTCATCATTTTTATGAATTGTCTGATTTCCCTTATTATCTTCTATAATGTATTGAGCATTAAAGTTTTCATCACTACTGATCTCTTCTACTCGTACATGAGCATCATAATCAATGTTTTTAAATGTAGCTACCTGATTTGTCTTAACAGCAAAACATCCGCTTACATCTGTCTTAAATACTGTACTTCCTTCACCTGCAAGAGTATATTCCTGATTTGCATATGGCTCACCATTTACAAACATCTTGAATGTATATGACTCATTCTTCTTGATCTTTTCAGCATTTTCCTGCTCCATGTACTTGCTGACATTGATCGAACCCTTCGGTGCTGTAGGAAGGTTAAATTTAAGGTTAAGATTTGAAGCTCCACGTCCTCTCTCAAGGTAGAACATCTGAATAAGATGCTGACTTCCATCCTTAAATGTAGCCGGTTTGTCAGGATTCCATTCTACAAGATCAGCAGTTCCAGCCTTTTCAAACTGTTCACGAAGAGTCGTGTACTTCCAATTCGGCGTATGACCTGTCTCTGTATCAGTATACTTAATCTCACCTGTTGCAAAGTTGATCGTACCATTCTGAGCATCATGTATACCACCAAGATCAAGTGCTAATGTTCCATCTATATAAATAAGAAGATCATCATCACCAACAAAGTCATATACCATATCTTCCATGACACCATTGATACTTACCTGACCATCGATTGGCTGCCAAAAATATCCATATCCGTAGAAACCAAACTCATAATTTACATCATTTTCCATGTTACCATATAATGGCCAATTATATTTCTCAGCATCTTCTGATAAATGATTTCCATCTTCATCAATAAGATTATTCTGTCTTGGTCTTGTAGGATCTAACTTATTAAATGGAAGGAAGTTACCTCTCTTATAGTAATACTGAGTAGAATTTGTACCGCCCGGTGTTACCATATCTTCATAAACAGTAAAGGTATCACCATTTAATTCAGCAGAAGTTTCCGTCGACCTGTAGTAATAATAGCTAGTAGTATCATACTTATCTTCTCTGAAAAGTCCGTATACTTCCTGACCTTTTACATATTGTTCGATACTCTCATGATTACTTATTAGCTGAGGAAACTTCTCATAATCCTCACCACTCCCCTGTGTTGTTAAAGTATACAAGCCTTCTTTAGTACTTCCGTCTCCATATGCGCCATCACTAAACTGCTTAGAAGGCCAGTCAACGATAAATGTATGGAAGCCTTTACCCCTGTCATCGAACTTATCTATAGTAGGAACTGTTCTGAGGTAATATGCTTTAATTCCAGGATCTGCTGCTGTACCATCTTTAAAGACATTTCCTGCAGAATTTGCCCAACTATAATATCTTCTTTTACCAGCATAATTCTGATTGTTTTTTGCTGTAATAATATTGCCAGCTGCCTTAGTCAATCCGGTATTATATTGACCAGCAACACATCTTAATACATACTTAGCTTTACTTCCCGGAATCTCTATTTCTGAAATTGTATTAAAATCAATTGTTGGCGAATTTGCATAATATCTTCCATTAATAACTTCAAATCCAAGATCATCTAATCTCTCACTGATCAACTCATCCAATTCTTCCTGATAAGCCGGAGAAGCTGTAACAAATCCAATGTAAGTCGTTGCATTTGTTCCGCTTCGCCACAAGAGAATATATGTCGAAAAACTATCCGTAGTGAAATCCGCCTTGATCTTTTCAACAACCTGTTCGTCCTCGCTGCTGTTCAGCGTTACGTCTACAGTTCCTTCGGTATCCTTTCCTGCATCGGCAACTACAACAGGTTTCTCACCCTTTCCGGTATTTTCAAGATGAATAACTTTCATCGAACCGGCTTCAGCATCTGAAAAAGTATCCTTGATTGTGTTATTTTCTTTACTTTCGATAACTACATTTTCAATAGCTCCACTTTCTGGCTCAAACTCTTTATTATCCTTATCAATAAGGCTTATATCAAGAGGAACCATTCCATCGAAAGATACGCTGTTCTTACTGAGTGTCTCATAAGAAGATTTGTACTCATCAGAATTCTCTGCAAACTCTTTAGCTTTGACTGTTACTCCTTCAGGCATCATATCTTCGTGATATGAAATTGTTACCATGAAGTTATCCGTCTCAACAGTATCAAAAGTCTTTATACCTTTTTTTGCATTATCATCTGAAACTGTATCGTCATCATCTTCTATATCATTATCTGATGTTGTATTTTCTGCATCAGGATCAGAAACAGTTTTGTCAGCATCAGGATCAGAAACGGTATCTTTACTTGCTTCTTCCTCAGGAGCAACGTCATTCTTACTTACTTCACTGCCATCTGTAGGATTACCACTCTCCGGAAGTTGTCCCTCTGTTGGAATCTGACCTGCACTCGGTGACTGACCTTCTGTCGGAACCTGTCCCTCTGCTGGTGTCTGGCCTTCTGCAGGAACCTGTCCTTCTGTTGGTGTCTGACCTTCTGTCGGCACCTGCCCCTCTACTGGTGTCTGACCTTCTGTCGGTACCTGTCCTTCTACCGGTGTCTGTCCCTCTGTTGGAACCTGCCCTTCTGCTGGTGTCTGACCTTCTGTCGGCACCTGTCCTTCTACCGGTGCTTGGCCTTCTGTTGGTACCTGTCCTTCTACCGGTGTCTGACTTTCTGTTGGCGCAGCTTCTTCTCCTGAAGCTTCCGTAGGAGTTATAACGATTTCATCGGAGTTTTCAGAATTCTCATCTGATTTTTCTTCAGGTGAAGTTTCCTCGCCTGACTCCTCAGATTTCTCTTCCCCACTGTCTTCTTCTGCCTCGTTGTCTTCTACATCAACATCATCTTCTTTTTCCTCAATGACGATGTCACCGTCATCTTCATCAGCTAATGCAGCTGTTGAATAAGCAGTAAAAATCATTGATGCGCTGAGAATTAAAGCCAGAACTCTTTTACTTCTTCCCTTCATAAACATAACAGCACCCCTCGTTTCACAGAACCCCATTGTCTAAACTAAAAAGAGCCTTATTCTTTGAAAATCCATAGCAAAAAAACTACAAAACTCCAAAGATTAAGGCTCAGATGAAACGGGCGTTCCCTAATCTAATATTTCTATAAAAATTCATTAAAACAACATCTTCATTTATAAAATGCTTGTAAATTCTATGAAATTTTTATGTCTTTTTTATAATGTTAAAGCCTAGATATAGAAATTGCAATTGTATTTTATGCTAAATAAGCAATTTTGTGAAAACTGTGCAATTGTATGTATACTTGTACAATGTCCATGAATACAATTTCTTCTTATATAATAGATGCTTACTTCATATTTCTTGACACCCTATTGAATACTTTATAAAATGTATAGGTTTGAATGCATTTCATTCAGGAAAGGACAGTATTTTGAAAAAGATATCTTACAAATTATTATGTTCCATAAAGAATATTTTATTCTTTATAGGAATTCCATTCCTAATATTTTATATTATGGAATGTTTTCTCAGAAACCCTTGGGATGAAAAGTGGGGTATCAAACTCTCACTTCTTATCATTAATGCCATTTTCTTTGAATTAACAGCGCTTTTTCTCTTCGCTGTTACAGGCTCTCTGCGGAAAGCACTATATACAGAAGGCATAATCTTCTTCATCCTAGGTTTTGTCGAATACTATATTCAGCGTTTCCGCGGCAAACCCATACTTCCATGGGATATCTACTCAATAAGTACGGCCGCAAGCGTTGCAAACAACTACGACTATTCTCTTGATGCAAGAGCAATAAAAGTTTGTGTTGCCTTCATTACTCTTTATATCGTAACTTGGTTTGCAAAACTTAACCTTCCAAAGTGGAAAAAAGACAAAAAAATCATAATCAGCAGAGTTGCATTAATAATCCTGCCACTTATATTGCTTTTTCCCTATGCAGCCTTTTGTCAAAGTGCTAAAACCATTAAGAAATACAGGGTTTATGACAAGCTCTTCACTCCGACGACAATGACCTGGCGTGACGGAACTGTTTTTGCATTTATATATGAACTTCAATTTATGACAGTTAATAAACCTGAAGGATATAATTTAAGTACAGAAAAAGATGCACTTGGTAAAATTGCACAAAACAACTCTGTAAGCAGCAACGATCTTCCGAACATAATTGTCATAATGGATGAGGCTTTTGCTGATCCTAAAGTGCTTGGTGATTTCACTACTAATCAGGATTACATGCCATTTATCCATTCTCTTCAGAATAATGCAGAGAACACAATAACCGGATATATGAATGCATCTATCGTTGGTGGAAATACACCAAATACAGAATTTGAATTCCTTACAGGAAATACACTTGCTTTTCTTCCAGAAGGTTGTATTCCTTATCAGCAATTTGTTAAATCAGACATCGATGCAATGCCTGTATACCTTAAAGCTTTAGGCTATGACACATTGGCAATGCATCCATATAAGTCAACCGGTTGGGATAGAGATCGTGTTTATCCACTCATCGGATTTGATAATATGCACTTTGTGGACTACTTTGAAGCAAGGAATCCAAAGTATGTAAGAAACTACATTTCAGACGAATGCCTTTTCGAGCAGATCGAAACAGAATATGAGAACCATAAGAAGATTTCAGATGCCCCATTCTTCTCATTTAATGTAACAATGCAGAATCACTCAGAATACTCTGGTGAATTAGTTAACTTTAACCCAGATATCACAGTTGATGGCGTCGCAGACGATTCACTCATTGCGCGTTACCTCTCTCTTGAGCATATTACCGATACTGCATTTGAGAATATGGTAAACTATTTCAAAAATGTCGACGATAAAACTATCATCGTATTCTTCGGTGATCATCAGGCAGCCGATCACGTTGTAGAGCCTATCTGGAATCTTAATGGAAAGAAAGGCAGTGACCTGTCATTTGAAGATATGACAAAGAGATATCGTGTTCCATTTGTTATCTGGGCAAACTACGATATCGAAGAAGCTTCCGGTGTTGAGACAAGTGCAAATTATCTTGGAAATCTGACACTTAAAACAGCCGGAATACCGCTCGATCCATATAGAGAATATATTGATGAATTTAGTCAGAAATATCCGGTTCTTTCATCTATACACGTTATAGACAGCAATGGAAACGATGCATCTGTTTCTGATTCTGATAAAAATGATGAACTTGGAGATTATCGTCGAATGCAGTATTATGAGCTTTTTGACGATCATGACGATTATAAATAAGGAGCAAAATGAATACAGAAAAGATTAAGATACGCAAGTTTTATCTTCTTTCGTTCTTATTGCCTTTTTCAATTACACTTTTATTGTTTATCATCAATGGAATTTTTCCATTTGGTGATACAACATTTTTGAAGAAAGATTTTTATCAGCAATACACACCTTTCTTCTACGAATTTTATAGAAAACTAAAAAATGGAGATTCACTGTTTTACTCATGGAATGCAGGTATCGGTGCTAATTTCTTTGCAGTATTTGTGTATTACCTTGCAAGCCCGTTCAACCTTTTATCATTACTGCTTCCTGAGAAATACATACTCGAGTTTATGTCATACATGGTTTTATTAAAGACCGGATTAATGGGACTTACAATGTCCCATTATCTCCGACGTCACTTTGATAAAACCGACCTGAGCATTACTGTTTTCGGAATGGCTTATGCATTCAGCGGTTTCATGTGTGCATATAACTGGAATGTTATGTGGATGGAAGTTCTTGTAATGGCTCCGCTCACAATACTCGGGCTTGAGTACATTCACAAAGGGCAAAAACCTTATATGTACTGCTTAGCACTTGCTTACTCTATTTTCACTAACTATTACCTCTCTATAATGCTGTGCATGTATCTGGTAATTTATTTTATCGTGCTTAGCATAAAGCAGGGCTTCAAATTCAGCTCGTTTTTCCGCTTTGGATGGTATTCACTGCTTGCAGGTGCTTTCGGCGCTGTATTGATGCTTCCTGAGCTTGCTGCACTACAGTTTACTTCATTTACAAGCTCGAAATTTCCAAAAAAGCTTGAGATATATCAGAACTGGCTTGAAGTTTTAGGACGACATCTCATAGGTATCGAAACAGAGCAGGGGCTTGATCATTGGCCAAATATCTATGCAGGACTATTTACACTATTTTTAGTAGCTCTCTACTTTGCAACCAGACGTGTTTCACTTAAAGATAAAATTTTGAATGGAATAGTCATCCTATTCTTTATACTTAGCTTTAATATTAACTTTTTGAATTACATATGGCATGGATTAAATTATCCTGATTCACTGCCTGCTCGTCAGACATATCTATATTGTCTGCTGCTTATCACAATAGCATATGAAGGCTACCAGCACATTTTAGACAGCGGAAGGGTTGCTTTCTTTACAAGTATTGCCATAACCGTCATTTTTATTGCTGTAGTTTTGATTTTCGATCATGATGATGCACTTAGTGTTGAAACCATAATCTTTAATGCCGGTTTTGGAATTGTAATGGCTGCAATTCTCATTCTGCTTAGATTTTCTGCTTCACACCCTAAAGACCTGCGCATGACATACGTTCTTTTCAGCGTTGTCATGGTCATAGAGCTTTCAGTCAACAGCTTTGATATAAATGGGCGTTCAATTTCGAGAAAAGGATACTTTTCTTCATATGATGACTATAAAAAGCTTAACTTGACTGTCAACTCAGTCAATATTGACAATAATGATCCACTTGGAAGAGTTGACGAAATAAAGCGCAAAATAAGGAACAATTCAATGATAATTGATTTTTCGTCTTTATCATGCTTCTCTTCTACAACTAACGGTCTTATAAAGAAGTACTGTGATCGCTATGGTTTAATGAACAGTCGTGTATTTTATCTTAACGAAGGTGTCACACCTATATCAGCTGCAATAATGGGTCAGCACTTTACAATGGTTCCAGAAGGCGCTGTATGGAATTCTGAAGATATTGCTAACGAAATAGATGCAAAAGGCAATTCCAAGCTTTATGAGCTTAAATACACGCTTCCTGCCGGTTATGTTTTAAGAAACTCCGACAAGCTTTTTGCTTCAACAGCTTCATGTGATGAAATTTTATCAGGCGATCTTAAAGGATATGGTTATGGAAATGATCCTCTCATTATACAGAATGACCTGGGGCATGAACTCGGTCTCGAAAGTGATCTGTTTTCGCTAATACAAAACGTAGATGGCTCTGGTAAAACAGCTGAGATCGTGTACCCTGAAGACTGTCACTTATACCTTTACGACAGTAAAAAGACAGATAAGGATCTTCTTCTGAAATATAGCGATTCAAAAGATAGCTCAGAGGTAAAATATTCTTCTAAAAAATACAAATACGTATTTGATCTTGGCTATCATAAGGCCGGAACAAAGGTAACTCTTAAAGTTGATGAAGACTCCACTTCAAGTTTCGACCTTAGAGTTTATAAATTTAACAATGATAGCGCACAGAAATTTATTGATATTATCAACTCTAATGAAAAATTAGAAAATATAGTAAAAACTGATTCTGCATTAAGCGGAACAATAGATATGAAGTCAGATGGACGCCTTGTCCTACAGATACCATACGAAAAAGGCTGGACTTTATATGTAGATGGCAATGAGCAGGAAATTGATCTTTTTGACAGTCTATATATAAGTACTGAACTTTCAGAAGGGCTTCACACGATAGAAGTAAAATTCTATCCTGAAGGACTTAATTTAGGACTGCTGATCAGTGCAGCATCTGTAATACTTATCTTGATTTCATTCTTTATAGAAAGAAAGATAAAAACTAATGAATTACAAGTATAAAAAAAATATTCAATGGAGGTTATGCGGTGAATAATTCTGATAAGCTTGAACTTGAGAATGCCGTTAAGCTCTATTGTGCTGTAACACATTCACAATTTTTATTTGTTAATGATGATTTAACTATCGGCTATAGACTCCCAAATGAGAAAACAGAAATTCTCAATATCCGAGAGTTTGCCAAAAGAGTTCTCGAATTATAAAAAATACGGATTCTCTGCGCAAACACAGGAGCTATAGGCTCGTTCATGCCGCGCATTGCATCTTACGCACACAGTGCGTTTTCCTAAAAAATTACGCTGTGGAAATTTTTCCACAGCGTATTTTTTCATCCAAATCTCTCAACAAACTCATCTTCCGTAATTATAGGAATTCCAAGCTCTTTTGCTTTTCTGTTTTTTGATGACTGCGACTCAATATCATTATTTACAAGGAAATTCGTCTTCTTAGAAACAGACCCTGTCACAGAACCATTCTGAGATTCAACATAAGCCTTAAATTCGTTTCGATTTTTATAATGATGCACATCTCCTGTAATTACAAATGTAAGTCCTGAACATTTGCCATTTTCGTCGATTGCTGCACCGCCATTTGCAACCTTTACCTCATTTAAGAGTTTCTGTAATTCTACAGCATTTCGTTCTACAGCATACCATTCATGAATCGAGTTAGATTTTTCAGTACCTATTCCATCAATATCTTCAAAGCTCAAGTGCTCTCTAAGGCTCTTCAAAAAGCCATCAAATCCTATCTTCGTTACGATTTTCTTGGCCGCATCCCCTCCAACCATTGGAATGCAAAGAGCATATATAAAATGAACCGGATCAGCTTCTCTCGACTTTTCTATAGCCTTATCCATATTTTCAACAGATTTCTCACCGAATCCGTCCATTTCACGTATATTTTCGTAATGATCCCTCAAGTGATAGATATCTGAAAAATCATTTATAAAGCCTGCATTCATAAAACGCAGCATAGTCTGTATTGAAAGCCCATCTATGTCCATTCCTGTCTTACTTACAAATCGTGTAAAACGCTTAAGATGTTTAGCAGGACATTCCTCATTTGTACAATGAAGCGTCTTAGTTCCGCTATGGACGCTTACACGCTTTTCTGTCGGAGCTCCACATACCGGACATTTCTCAGGTATATAAAGTTCGCCTACCTTCTCTTTTACCCTGATAATCTTAGGAATTATCTTATTTGCCTTGATGCAGCTCATAACTGTACCTTTGCCGCCCACTCCTAAACGTTCGATCTCAGAAAGGTTGCAAAGTGATGCACGAGATACAGTTGTTCCTTCCAGTGAAACCGGCTCAAAAACAGCAACCGGAGATATAGTTGAAACAGCACATGACCATTCTATATGGTCAAGTCGAGTCTCTGCCTCTGTATCCTGCCACTTGAACGCATAGCCCGCTCTTGTAGCATGATGACCTGTTACAGAACCTGTCTGTGCATAATCATTATCTTCATAGGCTATTACTAATCCATCAACTGGTATAGGCATTTGACCATTTTCTACACGCTCTGTCCAACGCTGTACAACTTCCGGCAGGTCGCCTGCATTCGTCCTTTCGCGGTCAACTACCGTAAAACCGGCTTTTTCAAGGAAATTCATTCTATCGCCCCATGAAGATATATCATCATCTATATGAACAAGGGTAAAAGCATTGAAATGTACATGTCTTTCCTTAACCTTCTGCGGATCATCCAGTGCCAGCGTACCTGATGCAAGGTTTCTTGGATTTGCATACTTATCTCCATCATCCTCAATTGTTTCATTGATAAGTTCAAAATCAGGATAAGATATAGTCGCCTCTCCTCTTACTACAAGATGTCCCTTATAATCGATCTTTTGTGGAAAACCTGCTATAGAATCCTTTAAGAAAGTTATATTAGAGCCTACAGTACCATTTCCACGAGTAAGGATTTTTGCAAGTTTTCCATTATCATATGTTAATACCAAAGTAAGTCCATCAAGCTTCCATGAAAGCCATATATCACGTTCACCGGCCCACTCCTGCAGATCACTTACGAGCTTTGTTTTTGCCAAAGAAAGCGCAGGAAATTCATGTGTTTCCCTATTACTTGATGCCTCCTCGTATCCTGCATTCTGAGTAGGGCTATCTGGCAAAATATAGTTTGATTCGTTTTCAAGAGCAGTTAACTCATCAAACATTGCATCCCACTCAAAGTTAGACATTATCTCTTCTTCGCCGTTATAATATGCCCTAGATGCCTCATTAAGCGTTGAAACCAAATATTCAATGCGTTCTTTGCTGTCAGCCATTAGATCAATTTCTCCAATTCTTTAATTTATTAATCTCTTCTTCTGATAATTCCCGCCATTCTCCCGGCTTGATCCTATCAAGTGTTATATTCATAAATCGAATGCGTTTCAAAGAAACAACAGAATATCCAAAATATTCGCACATTCGCCTTATCTGCCTGTTCATACCTTCTGTAAGTATGCAATTAAAACTCTTTGCACCTGTTCTCTTTATCTTACACGGGCGTGTACGTCTTTCTTCGCCTTCAATCAATAAAAGTCCGCCTGCAGCCATTTTACCAAGCGAACTCTCGTCTAATGCTTTATCACATATTACCTCATACTCCTTTTCATGCCCATTTGCACCCTTAAGGAGCTGATTTACCAGCGTTCCATCATTAGTCATAAGTATAAGACCTTCGGACTCCTTATCCAGTCTTCCTATTGGATATACTCGTATGGGATAATTTACTTTATCTATAATATTATTGTGGCAGTTGCCCTGATCTTTCGTGGAGCAAACTATTCCTCTTTCTTTGTAGTAAGCAAGCACTACTTTTTTCTCTTCACGCTTTATAGCTTTGCCGTCAATGATTATTTCATCATCATCCGAAACCTTTTGCCCCTTTTCAGGAAGCTTTCCATTGACCAAAATTCTCTCTTCATCAATAAACCTGTCGGCTTCGCGTCTGGAGCAGACGCCTACAGCCGACAGGTATTTATTCAATCTCATTAATTCCATAATTTTTATCTGTATAAATAACCTACTTCTGCCAGTTTAAGATGCATGTCAATCTTTCTGAACATATTTTCCATAATGAATGGTTTTTGGAGAAAGTCGATAGCACCATGATCATACGCTCTTGCTTTGGTGATCACCGAAACATCATTCATTGTAATGAGGATCGGTACATTCTCCATATGTGGAATCCTATGAATGGCCTGCATGCACGTGATACCATTCATATCAGGCATATGCATATCAATAAATATAATATCAGGTCTCATAGACCTTGCTTTCTCAATAGCTTCTCCACCTGATTCTGCCCCTTCAAAATCATAACGATCTCCGATAGCTGTCTTAGCTTCTTCCAAAATCGTTGGCATGTCGTCAACAACCATGACTTTCTTACCCGTTCTACTCATACATTCTCCCTCCTAAAGTGTACCTCGTAAAGACATGAAAAGCCCTTATATTGACTATACTCTCTGTTTCATGTTACGATATTTCGAAATATAAATCAAGATACAAAGTTAAATAGCCTTTGTGTACTTGATAATAACAAAATAAAGGATGGCTTTTATATGATCACTGATATCTTAAGTTCCAAGAACCTTATGCTTTCATGCGAAGTATTTCCACCCAAAAAAGAAGAAGACTTTACTAAAGTCTTTGGTATTCTTGATGAAATCGCATCAGCTAAACCGGATTTTATTAGTGTTACTTATGGTGCCGGCGGTTCAAATGTAGGTAAAAACGTTGAAATTGCATCTTACATTCAAAATAAATGCAAGATTGAATCACTTGCACACATGACAAGTGTCGGCTATGATAGAGCTCACCTTGCTGAAGGACTTGAAAAGCTCAAGTCTGAAGGAATAGTAAACATTCTCGCACTGCGTGGAGATCGTCCAAAAGACATGACTGATGAGCGTTACAATTCAAGAGAATTTGAACATGCCAGTGACATGATTCCTTTTATAAAAGAGCATGGCAGCTTCTGCGTTGCGGGTGCATGCTATCCTGAAAAGCATTTTGAAGCTCCTGATGAACTCACAGATCTTAAAAATCTTAAGATCAAGGCTTCCTCAGGATGTGATTTCCTAATAAGCCAGCTTTTCTTTGATAACGAATATTTCTATCGTCTTCAGGATAACGCAGACAAAATTGGTATTAAAATACCGATGGATGCCGGAATCATGCCGATAACAAGTGCTAAACAACTTGGAACGACTGTTACACTTTCAGGTACGTCAGTACCGAAAGAGCTTTCAGATATCATTGCGAAATACGGTGATGATAAAGAAGATATGAAAAAGGCCGGTATCGACTATGCTATACGTCAGGCCATTGATCTCGCCGATCACAGTGTACACGGAATACATGTTTACGCTATGAATAAGCCTGAGCTTGTAAAAGCAATCTTTAATGCTGTGAGATAAAGTTAAATGGCTGTGAAAATGTTTATTATTTTCACAGCCATTATTTTTATAATCCGTATCAGTTCAAAACCTTCATTTTCTCACGTCCTCAGCAGCAAGTGCTTCGTGCTGTACTGAACAGTTATTATAATTCTTCCTTTTTCTCTCTGCACATAAGATCAAAAATTGCCTGCTTAGGATCTTTGCCTTCAAACAAAATTGCATTGACCTGCTCAATGATAGGAATCTCTACATCATATTTCTTTGCAAGCTGCATAGCAGACTTAGCTGAGTAAACTCCCTCGACTACCTGCTTTACTTCTTTCATAGCTTCCTCATATGACTTACCCTGACCAATGAGAACACCAGCACTTCTATTTCTAGAATGCTTTGATGCACAAGTAACAATAAGATCTCCAATACCTGTCAGACCATGGAATGTAGCCTCTTCACCGCCTGCAGCAACACCTAGTCTAGATATTTCAGCAATACCACGGGTTATAAGTGCGGCCTTAGTATTGTCACCATATCCAAGACCATCAGCAATACCTGCAGCAAGTGCAATTACATTCTTCAATGCTGCGCCAAGTTCCATACCATATGGATCTGTAGAAGTATAAACACGAAATACTTCACTCATAAAAACATTCTGAACATATTTTGCATTATCTTCATCTTTTGAGCCAGCTACAACAACTGTAGGCATTCCATTTCCAACTTCTTCAGCATGAGACGGTCCGCAAAGAACAACAACTCTTGACTTCTGGATCTCTTCATCAATTATCATAGAAAGAGTATCAAGTGAATCCTCTTCTATTCCCTTAGCAACACTGACTATGAGCTGACCATAACGAACATATGGCTTCATTTGACGTGCAGTACTGCGTGTAAATGGAGAAGGAACAGCCATAACGAGCATATCCTTGTCTGCACATGCTTCAGCAAGATCAGTAGTAAAAATAATGTCGTCCTGAAGCTTTACTCCCGGAAGCTTATCTTTATGCTCACGGTCTTTTTTAAGCATTTCGATTTCAGATTCAATTGCTGACCAAACTGTTACGTGATGTCCATTATTTGCAAGAAGCCATGTAAGAGCTGTGCCCCAGCTTCCTGCTCCAATCATTCCTATTTCTGCCAAACCTGCTAGCCTCCGAATCAACTATTTTCCATCATTTTTTTATATCGTTCTGCTTCTGCCGCATTTTTTTCTTTGCTTATAAAAGTGCGGCGTTCTTTTCCTGACAGCAGACGGACGATATTAGAACGATGCTGCCAATACGCAAGAATCATCAAAAGAAGCAGTATAACATAAAATTCAATCTTACAATTTGCCGGCATTACAGCAAATTTGCCATATCCGATCATACCCATTATAACCGACTCAACTACAAGTCCAAGGTAAATAGCAAGTGAACCCAATGAAACATAATGTGTTGTAAAAAATATTCCAAAGAATATCACAAGCTCGCTTAACAAGATGATCGGATCATGTAAACCAATAATAAGTCCGGCTGTAGCTGCTATACCTTTTCCTCCCTTAAAATTCATGTAGAAAGGAAAATCATGTCCAAGTATAACTCCAGCAGCTGCATAAAGCTCTAAGAGTGAAACATACTCCGGATATCTGCCATGAAAAATGATCCATGTAACAAGGATTGCAAAAACTGTCTTAAAAGCATCACAAAGCAATGTTATAAGTCCGGCTTTAGGTCCAAGTGTTCTAAGCATATTTGTAGTTCCGGCATTTCCGGATCCAACAGAACGAATATCAATTCCTTTGATTTTTCCATACAAATAGCCTGTCTGAATAAGTCCAAAACAATATCCGATAACCAAACTGATTATTCGAGCTAACATTATTTTTCTCCACGCTCCCTTATTATAAATTTAAGCGGCGTTCCCGAGAAACCAAACGCCTCCCTGATCTTATTTTCTATATAACGTGTATATGAAAAGTGCATAAGCTCCTTATCATTTACAAAAATAATAAATGTAGGCGGCTTAATAGATGCCTGCGTAATATAGAAAAGTCTAAGTCTTCTACCTTTATCTGTAGGAGGCTGATTAAGTGCAACAGCTTCTGTCATGATCTCATTAAGGACACCTGTCTGCACACGCATCTGATGGTTATTGATTACCATATCGATCTCTTCAAAGATCTTGTGCATTCTCTGTCCTGTCTGAGCTGAGATAAACATGATCTCCATATATGGCATGAATGAAAGAGTATTGAAAATATTCTTTCTGAACTCATTCATTGTCTTATCATTCTTTGCAACAAGATCCCACTTGTTTACGACAACAATGATTCCTTTTCCTCGATCATGTGCGATACCGGCAATCTTGGCATCCTGCTCTGTGACACCCTCACTGGCATCAATGACTATCATTACAACATCAGCACGTTCAACCGCACTTACTGTTCTCAGTATCATGTAATGCTCAAGGCTTTCCTTGATCTTATTCTTTCTTCTAAGTCCGGCTGTATCGATAAATACATATGGCTTACCATCATGTATTACCTCAGTATCAATTGCATCACGTGTTGTTCCTGCTATATCTGATACGATAACTCGATTTTTGCCGACCAGACGATTGATAATCGATGATTTACCAACATTAGGCTTACCAACAATAGCAATCCTTGGGCGATCATCCTCTTCCTCATCTGCGCTCTTGTCAGGGAAATACTTGACAACCTCATCCAAAAGATCACCTATACCGATCTTCTGACCTGCTGAAATAGCGATAGGATCACCCATTCCAAGATTATAAAATTCATAGATTTCCATCTCGAATTTTTTGAAGCTGTCTACCTTGTTAACGGCAAGCACTACCGGTTTTTTAGAACGACGCAGCATGTCTGCAACTTTGTCGTCTGCATCGGAAATGCCCATTTTTACGTCTGTTACAAAGATTATCACATCTGCACTGTCAATAGCGATCTGTGCCTGCTCTCTCATCTGAGAAAGTATTATATCGCCTGAATCCGGTTCGATACCACCTGTATCAATAACGGTGAAATCTCTTCCGACCCAGTTAACATCTGCATAGATTCGATCACGTGTGATACCGGGTGTATCCTGAACGATAGAAATACGTTCTCCCGCCAACACATTAAACAATGTCGATTTACCAACATTAGGACGCCCAACCAGCGCCACGATAGGTCTACTCATTTTTCCTCACTTCTTAAACTATGTTAAATCTGATCAACAATTTTTCTAACAAAATCATGCCCATCTGATTCTACAATATCAATATGTACTTGTAAAGTTTCAGATATCTGCTGTGGTGTTGTATCATCAAGCAGCATATCCGACTGAGCTCTGAGAACATTTCTCGGAATATACAAAACTTCACCAAGCGGCTTATCCTTTAACTGTGCCATAATATCCTTACCGGTAAGCAGTCCTGTTACTGTTATACGTTCACCAAAGAAATCATTTCTAATCCCATAATTATGAACAATGATATTTGGATACAGCTCATTTATTTTTTTGATAAGTTCATTTTTTGTTTTATCCATGATCATACCGCCAACCATAGAAATTTCTCTCTTAATGGAAGAATCCGGCTTTCTATCCTTCATTTCTTCTTCAAACTCATCAATAAAACTTCTGACCATTCCAACGCCATTTTCATACTGAATATAACCGTCATAGTTATCAGCGTCCGGTATAGGCTCATCTGCAAGAAAATATAATTCATCTCCGGCATGAATAAAGTGATATCCATGCTCTGCATAGACTTTTCTCTGCCATTTATGAATTATATCCAATGTAGCTTTCGCCTCTTCTTTAGTAAAAGGCTCAAGCGGATAAAGACCTTCCCGGAAACGGCTCAGCCCGACAGGAACAACCGATACACTCTGCAAATATGGAATGTATTTTGTAAGATCACTTATAGATCTCTCAAGCTCAGGACCGTCATTCACTCCCTTGCAAAGAACTATCTGACCGTTCATCTCAATTCCTGCAGCAGCCAGACGATCGACTTTCTTTAACGCTTCGCCTGCAAATCTATTATTTAACATCTTGCAGCGCAGCTCAGGATTTGTCGTCTGAAATGAAACATTTATCGGTCCAAGATGATATTTAATGATCCTATCAACATCATGATCAGACATATTCGTCAATGTTACATAATTTCCCTGCAAAAATGAAAGACGTGAATCGTCATCTTTAAAATACAGAGTATCTCTCATTCCCTTAGGCATCTGATCTATGAAGCAGAATATACATTTATTGTGACATGAACGGTAATTATCCATTAAACCGTTTTCAAATTCAATTCCGAGGTCTTCATCTTCATCTTTATCAATTTCAAGTTCCCACTCTTCGCCATCTTTTTTACGTATAAGCACGATGATATGCTCATCCTCAGTAAGATATTGATAATCAAAAATATCCTCGATTTTGTTATCATTAATGGAAATAAGCTCATCTCCCGGCTCGATTTCCATTTCTTCAGCTATGCTGCCAGCTCTTACGCTTTTTACAATATGTCTGATCTCCATAAATTTCCTTTACTTAATAAACTCATAAAATCTTCCGGAAGAGGCGCATTCAATATAATGTCCTCACCTGTGAAAGGCTGAATAGTTTTTATCTCATATGCATGCAGCAGTGCCCGTGTCATTCCAAGTGCATGTTCCGGATTTCCATAAAGTGTATCACCTATAAGCGGATGACCTATACTTTCCATATGCACTCTGATCTGATGTGTTCTACCTGTCTCAATACTCACTTCAACAAAAGAAACTTCAATTCCATCAATAACAGCCTCTCCGAGCACCTTATAATGAGTGATCGCATACTGGCCTTCACCATCTTCTACAGTCTGTCGTTTAAGCTTAATTCCGGGTACCGGTGCAATTGCCTTGTTTATGGTCGCCTGTCTCTCTTCAAAGTGTCCTTCTGCCAAAGCCAGATATTTGTGACCACCATTTCCTTCATCTCTATATATCGACAGTCTTCCAGCAGATGCTTTATTCTTTGCAAAAAGAAGTGCACCAGAAGTCTCCCTATCAAGTCGACCGATGGATCTGCATACAACTTCTAAGCCCTTACTCTTATAATACCACATTAAATAATTTGCCGCAGTATCAGTATAATGGCCATGACATGGATGAACAACAATTCCCGCAGGCTTATTGATTATTGTAAGATCTTCGTCCTCATATAAAATATCAACCGGCCCTTCTACAGCAGGTACTTTATCGCCAGCCAGTGAATCCGCAGGATCAACCAGCTTTACCGTAAGAATGTCCCCCGGAACAAGACGGTCGCTGACATAGATCTCTTCTACAGAACCGTCAGCGTGTGTCTTTGTTATACCGTTTTTTATATATTTAGCGTGACAAAATTCATGGCCTTTAAGGTGAAGACACTGCTTTAGTATCTGACCGGCTACGCCATTTGCAGTTTTCTGAAGATCAGACTCCAGCAGTTTATAGCTAAATTCTCGTACCATTATTTAATAAATCCACTTTTCTGATATACGTTTATTAAAGAATGCAATAAATGGACCAAAACCAAAAGCACTTACCAATGTACCTAAGCCGATAAGTCCTCCCATGAAGAATGTGAATGCAGCTGCTAAAGCGTCTGTAAAAAGTCTGCATCCAAAGTATGGAAATTTCAGATGATCATGCATCATCAATGAAATGGAATCATATGGTCCGATTCCAAGATTGGCAGTCTGATAAAATGAAACGCCAAGACTTGTAACTATTACACCTATCATAACAAAAATAACCTGATGAACTATAGTCTCAGGGCTTCCCAATACGTTATAGAGCATATCACTAAAGAAAGAAATAACAAATCCAATAAATCCACCATTAACGATAGTTCCGATACCGATATACTTTCTTCCCCAAATAAATTCAAAAACAAGGAATATAAGGTTTGGAACAAGCTGCCATACACCAAAATTAATACCGAGAATCTCAGCTGTACGCAGGTTAAAAGCTGTGATCGGATCATTTCCCAATGCTGAATGCTTAAAGATTGCACATCCAAGTCCGATAATTACAACTCCAAGTACCATACCGATAATACGTCTAACTGATAAATCTATTTTATTCTGTTCTTTCATCTATAACTTTACCTTTCGGATTAAAAAACTCATTGGGATCAATTAAAATCCCGCAAAACATTAAGAAGGGGAAGCTTTGTATCTAAGCTTCCCCAAATGATCAATAACTATTATTTGATCTGTCCTTCAAGTACCTTAGGTGCTTCTGCAAGTGCAGCCGGTATACCATCAGGATTTTTACCACCAGCCTGTGCCATGCCAGGACGGCCGCCGCCGCCACCGCCAACAAGTGCCGCGATGCCCTTGATAAGATTTCCTGCGTGTGCGCCCTTAGCCTGTGCACCATCTGTAGCAGCTGCTACGATAGATACTTTGCCGTCATTCTTGCTGAGAAGAACAACAACACCTTCGCCAAGCTCTGACTTAAGCTTATCAGAAAGATCTCTAAGACCGTTCATATCAACACCGTCAACCTCAGTTGCGATGAGCTTAACGCCCTTGATTTCCTGAACCTGATTTGTAACATCACCAAGAGACTGAGCAGCAGCCTTGCTCTTAAGTGACTCATTTTCAGATTTAAGAGCACGAATTTCTTCATGCATCTTTTCGATACGCTCAACAAGTGTAGCCGGAGTAGCCTTTGCTGCAGCAACAGCAGCATTAAGCTCCTTCTCAACTCCAGCATAGTAAGCAAGTACATTAGCACCTGTAATAGCCTCAATACGACGAACACCCGCAGCAACACCTGACTCACTAAGAATCTTAAAGAACTGGATATCACCAGTATTCTTTACGTGTGTTCCACCACAGAATTCTTTACTATATTCGCCCATTTCAACTACTCTTACAGTATCTCCATACTTCTCACCAAAGAGTGCCATAGCGCCTGTCTTCTTTGCATCCTCAACTGAAAGTACTTCAGTGATAACCGGAATCTGCTCTGAAATTTTCTCATTAACTTCTTTCTCTACCTTAGCAAGCTCTTCAGCCGTCATAGCCTGGAAGTGAGAGAAGTCAAATCTTGTACGTCCTGCATCCTGATATGATCCAGCCTGCTCAACATGTGTACCAAGTACATCACGAAGTGCCTTCTGAAGAAGGTGAGTAGCTGAGTGATTTCGACATGTAGAAAGTCTATTCTCAGTATCTACCTTAAGTGTAACTTCATCCTCAAGCTTGAACATGCCCTTTATAACCTTACCGATATGAGCAATCTTATTACCGGCAACGTGCTCTGTAGAAGTTACTTCAAATATTGCCTGACCATTACCAAGTGCTGTGCCCTCAGCTCCATCATCAGAACCAAGAACAATTTTACCAAGGTCACCTACCTGACCACCCATTGTTCCGTAGAATGGAGTTTCAGCAGTTATGATAGCACCACACTGTCCATCAGAAAGGGCTTCAACAACTGAATCCTCTTCATCAGCATCTTTTTCCGCAAGAGAAACCATAGCAACGATCTTACTTGTAGCTGTAGTCTTATCATATCCTACAAATGAGCTGCTTACAGCAGGATCAAGCTCATCATAAACTGTTGCAGCATGGCCGCTGTAATCAGCATTTTTACCTGACTCCATACGATCCTTACGTGCCTGCTTTTTCTGAGCATCCATAGCTTCACGGAATCCAGCCTCATCAACTGTGTATCCGTTTTCCTCAAGAATTTCCATTGTATTCTCAAGTGGGAAACCATATGTATCGTAGAGACGGAATGCATTCTCACCAGAAAGCTGCTTCTGACCGTTCTTTTCAAGCTCTTCTTCCATCTGATTGAGAATATCCATTCCCTGCTCGTAAGTCTTCTCAAACTTTTCCTCTTCAGCCTTTACAACGCTGAGGATGAAGTCCTTCTTCTCTTCAAGCTCAGGATAACCGTCCTTTGAACCATTGATAACATTCTGTGCAAGTGTAGGAAGGAATGAACCCTGAATACCAAGCTTTCTTCCATGACGAACTGCACGACGAATGATACGGCGAAGAACGTATCCACGACCATTATTGCTAGGCATGATACCATCAGAGATCATAAATGTCATAGCGCGTGCATGGTCTGTAACGATACGAACAGATACATCTGTATCTTCTGTACCAGGCTTGCCATATTCAATGTCTCCGCCCATGTGACAGATTTCATCTCTAAGGGCTTTAACAGTATCTACGTCGAAAATAGAACCGACATCCTGAACTGCAACAGCAAGACGCTCAAGTCCCATACCTGTATCGATGTTCTTCTGCTCAAGTTCAGAATAATTATTCTTACCGTCGTTATTAAACTGAGTAAATACGATGTTCCAAACTTCCATGAAACGGTCGCCTTCACCACCCATTACATCTTCAGGGCCATTTCCGTACTTTTCACCACGATCATAATAAATTTCTGAACAAGGACCACAAGGACCTGCACCATGCTCCCAGAAGTTATCTTCCTTGCCGAACTTATAGATACGCTCAGCAGGAACGTGCATGTCGTTAAGCCAGATATTATATGCTTCTTCATCATCTACATATACTGAAGGATAAAGACGTTCAGGATCAAGGCCAACCTTTTCTGTAAGAAATTCCCATGCCCACGGAATAGCTTCTCTCTTGAAGTAATCACCAAATGAGAAGTTACCGAGCATTTCAAAATATGTACCGTGACGTGCAGTCTTACCTACATTCTCAAGATCACCTGTTCTGATACACTTCTGACATGTTGTAACTCTTCTTCTTGGCGGAATCTCTGCACCTGTGAACCAAGGTTTCATAGGTGCCATTCCTGAATTGATGATGAGCAATGAATTATCATTATGTGGAACAAGCGAAAAGCTGTTCAAACGGAGACATCCCTTTTCTTCAAAGAATGAAAGAAACATCTCACGAAGTTCATTTACACTATATTTCTTCATTTTGAATCTTACATACCTTTCTGCGATTAGTTTGTATAATCTGAAAGACTAAAGCGATAAAACGCTTCAACTCAATTTCAATAAAAATTAGAAATCAAACTTTCCTGCAAAGTAGCTTTCAAGCTGATCGATAGGAACTCTTTCCTGCTGCATTGTATCTCTGTCTCTGATTGTAACAGCATTATCTGTTTCTGAATCA
Source organism: Lachnospiraceae bacterium KH1T2 (assembly GCA_900114405.1). Taxonomy (GTDB): domain Bacteria; phylum Bacillota; class Clostridia; order Lachnospirales; family Lachnospiraceae; genus NK4A144. The sequence continues at coordinate 236,147 of FOSY01000002.1, forward strand.
AAGTCATAAGTAATGCAGTAAGGAGTACCGATTTCATCCTGTCTTCTGTATCTCTTACCAATGTTGCCACGGTCATCAAACTCACAATTGTAGTGCTTAATGAGCATATCAAAGACTTTTTCTGCACCTTCATTAAGTTTCTTAGAAAGTGGAAGGATACCAATCTTTACAGGTGCAAGAGCTGGATGGAAGTGCATAACTGTTCTAACATCGCCGCCTTCAAGCTCTTCCTCGTCATATGCATCACAAAGGAATGCAAGAACAACACGGTCAGCACCAAGTGATGGCTCGATAACATATGGAATATACTTCTCATTAGTTGTGTCATCAAAGTATGTCATATCCTGACCTGATGTATTCTGATGCTGAGTAAGATCATAGTCTGTACGATCTGCAACACCCCAAAGCTCGCCCCAGCCAAATGGGAAAAGATACTCAAAGTCTGTTGTTGCATTTGAGTAGAATGCAAGCTCTTCTTTATCATGATCACGTGTGCGGATATTCTCTGCCTTAAGACCAAAGTCAAGAAGGAACTGATGACAATAATTCTTCCAATAGTTAAACCACTCAATATCAGTACCAGGTTTGCAGAAGAACTCAAGCTCCATCTGCTCGAATTCACGTGTACGGAATGTGAAGTTACCCGGTGTGATCTCGTTTCTGAATGACTTACCGATCTGACCAATTCCGAAAGGAACTTTCTTTCTTGATGTTCTCTGCACGTTTTTGAAGTTTACAAAAATACCCTGTGCAGTCTCAGGACGAAGATAAACTGTATTCTTTGCATCTTCTGTAACACCCTGGAATGTCTTAAACATAAGGTTGAACTGACGGATATCTGTGAAATTGTGTTTTCCACATGTAGGACATGCAATTTCATGCTCCTTAATGAAGTCCATCATTCTCTCATTAGTCCAGCCATCAACTGAAGAATCAAGAGCAAAATCATTCTCGCCTGCCCAATCCTCAATGATCTTATCAGCTCTGAAACGCTCATGACACTCCTTACAGTCAACAAGCGGATCTGAGAAGCTCTTAATGTGACCTGATGCAACGTAAGTCTGTGTATTCATAAGAATTGCACAGTCTACACCAACATTATATTTGCTGCCTGTAACAAATCTCTGCCACCAGGCTTTTTTTACATTGTTCTTAAGTTCTACGCCGAGATTGCCGTAGTCCCAAGTGTTAGCAAGACCTCCGTAAATTTCAGAACCCGGATAAATAAAACCGCGTCCTTTTGCCAATGCGACAATTTTGTCCATCGTTTTTTCCATGTCTGTTTCTCCTTAAACTCTTTAATATATAATGACTGCGTCGGTCTCGCCGGCTGTCACTTTAGCTGTTTTAGAATCGATCATTTCTACATTTGAACTGCAAAATCTGATCTTTTTTGGTGCGATCACATTTATATCAGCATTAAGAACAACTGCAGTACCACTTATAGTTCCTGCTTCTGAAGCCCTTACAAGCTTCTTGTCCTCAACTGATGTCACATCTGCAGGTATTCCCTCAGTTGTGTCTTTAACCTCCAATGTAATTTCATTAAAAGCTGTGTAATCCTCGGCTGAAGCGTATTCCATAACCAGTGTTGCCTTGCCGCCTTTTATGCTGAGCTTTGAAAGCTTAACGGCGCTGTCATTACCGGTTTTTTCATTATATGATGAAATCTCTTCTTCAACAAGTTTATTTAAATCATTTTCATCATAAACATTGGTATCGAAATCTTCAACCGTAGTTTCCTTAATAACTCCTCCAGATGAAATCTGAATTGAATTTCCAGAAATGCTCGAAGATCCTTTTTCAAGCAAAGATCCTATCCCAGTGAAAACTTTTTTGCCACCCAGAAAGATAAGGCACGCTGCTACGACAACAATTGCTAGAAAAATAAATCTGGCAAAATATGCCTGTACACGTCTCATTTTCTGCTTTTTGCTTTTTCTTCTTCGTCTGCTGCTCAAAGTATTTTACCTCTGTTACTCTTCCCTTTCTTTTAAGACATACGTTGATATTATAGCCAACTTATGTACATATTTCAAGACAACAGTATCTTGGCACATTCATAATTAAACTTATGTTATAGCTCGAATGAGCCTTATGTTGGCGATTTCGAGATATGACATTAGTTTGATTTAGAACGTGTCAATACACTAATATTACAAGCCCATTTGTTCCATAACTTCCAAGCTTTTAGAGCGAAAAGCAAGAAATCTCGCTTTATATTCTTTTGCAAAAAACTTCAATTCATTTAATACATCATCACGTACATTAAAAGTATACAGTGACGATATCGGTGTAGTCGCGATAAAGCTTATAGCATGCAATGTTCCAGGCAATATATCTCCACCCTTGGGTAATCCGGGGAATTCTCCATTCACTACAATAGCCTTTATATCAAAAATACATTTGACAAAATCATTCTCAAACGTCGGTGAAAGTAATGCTCTCAAAGACTGATACAAAAGTCTGAGCATTTCATCATCATCGTTATTCTCTCTCGTATAAAACTCAGCAGTTTCAAGAAAATAGGATCCCAGGTAATATGCCCTGAGATCCTCCCTTAATCCTTCAAAGTAATTGGAGATCGCAGCTTCTCGAAAATTATATGCATTCTTTCCTTCACCCAGAGTAAATTCACCAAATGCAAATGGTTCACATGCTGCAAGGAATCTATTATGTGCCCTGCGTACCCCATGTGCAAAGACTGTTATCTTCCCTCTTTCGAGGGTAAGAATAACAAGTCTTTTGTCGTATTCACCGTAATCAGATGCCCTTAGCACCATTCCGGTAAGGCGTACCACATCACTCATTTTACTGATTGTCCTTTTTATTATATCCGAACATCCTCATCTGCTTTTCATCATTTCTCCAGTCCTTACGAACCTTTACCCACAGCTTGAGATTTACATGTTCTTCAAGAAGCTTTTCAGCTTCAAGACGTGCCCCTGTACCAATTTTCTTTAACATAGAGCCGCCTTTTCCGATAATTATTCCTTTATGTGAATTTCTTTCGCAATAGATAGTGGCTTCTATATTCCAAATATCTCCGCGATTTTTCATGCTCTCGATCTCCACAGCTATTCCATGTGGTATCTCTTCTGAAAGATTTCTGAGGGCCTGTTCTCTGATAAGCTCTGATACAATATTTCTCTGAGATTCATCTGTTACTGTATCCTCATCATAAAAAGGCTCTCCATACGGAAGCAAACTGAATATTGCATCCAAAAGTTCCTGCTTGCCGGTACTGTGTTTAGCCGATACCGGTACTATAGCCTTAAATGGAAGTATATTTTTATATGCTTCGATCACAGGTGGGATCTCAGCTTTTTTCACAGTGTCGATCTTATTTACAACAAGAATGACAGGAACATTCGCTTTCTCAAGTGTCTCCGCGATATATTTTTCTCCTGCACCAATGTATGTGGAAGGCTCTACAAGCCAAAGAACAGCATCGACTTCTTCTATAGTCTTGACCGCAGCTCTATCCATATATTCACCAAGTGCATTTGCAGCTTTATGAATTCCGGGTGTATCAAGAAATACTATCTGACCTGCATCAGATGTATAAACCGTCTGCATACGCTTTCTTGTAGTCTGCGGCTTTCTTGATGTAATTGCAAGTTTCATACCGATGATGTGATTCATCAGCGTAGATTTTCCAACGTTTGGCCTTCCCAGAATTGTTACAAATCCGGCCCTTTTTTCCTGACTCAATTAAATTCCTTTCATGGATCACGCAAGTGTGCGGATCGTCTTAAATAAATCTTTTTCTGAATTAATCTTTTCTTCGCTTCCTACAGCAGTGACAATTTCAGAATCCCTTATTGCCTCTGCATATGGAGCAAGCGACCTTATAGTCTTTACATCACAGGAAAGAACTTCATCTCTCTCTTTCTGTGCTGCTTCATAAGTATAATCTCCCAGATAAGCAGAAAGGCTTCTGAGCCCTTGTGCCTTAGGATTAAGTGGTGTATCCATGCCACTGATCGCGCCTATGACAAATTTTGTCATATCTCTATCTGATGCATCGAAATTTCTAAGATAATCAGCGGCACCATTAAATACATCTATTGTTTCTTTAAGATGCGGGTCACGATAAGAAACCATATAACAATCTCCGCCTCTTGTAAATGAGCTCATGCATCCATACGCACCACCCTTTACACGAATATTCATCCAAAGATAGTCATATCCCATCATAACCTTAAGTACTTTAAGTGCACCTGTATACTCAAGTCCTTTTTTTCTATAGTCAGCAGCTTTTGCCGCATACTGAACCTGCGAAGCTGTCTTAAATCCTTCATTCTTGTTTTCAGGAACAAATTTCCATGTATTTCTTGCTGATTCTTCACCCGAAAGCTCTGCCTTAAATTTCTCGCCTTCGTTAAGAATCTTATCAAAGCATTCTTTTGAACCGGTGAAGTCAAACATCAGATTATCTTTTCTGAAAAGAAGTCCCTGTACCTGCTTCATCTTATCTATCAGATCATCTGCATTTGCATCGAAATCTTCAAGAACCTTGCATACTGTGTCATATAAGTCGATACCATTAACTTCATCAATATACTTTGATGTAGCTGAAAAGTACGATGTAGCACGTCCTACAGCAGTAGCATGTCCTGATGATATCATTGAAGCAGACATTCTGCTCTTAAGCATCAAAAGCACTTCTTTAAGTCTCTTTTTATCATCAAGCTTGGTTCTGAAAAGAATTTCAGGAATTATCTTAAACGCAAAATCAAGCTTATCATCAAGGAATTTTCCTCGTGCCTCGAACATCGTGTCAAAGTCATCTGCATTATTCATTTTTGAATATGTGCATATTGAGAAATTAACACCACCGCTTTCAAGATTGATCTCATTATTAAGGTCTGAATAACTATAATTCTCTGTATCAAGCTGTCCCAGGATGTTTTTATAAATACCAAGGTACGGCGTAAGCTCTTCTGAAATACTGTCAGTTTTTAACATTATTCCAAGGTAACTGATGCCATTCGTGAAAATGTCATGGTGAAGGAATAATGTATCATCACGCACTTCAGGCGAGTTGATATATGGTTCAGCCTTCGGCTCAATATCAGAAATTTCAAGCAGCGGGATGGTTTTAAGCTCTTCCTCAGTGCTTGGCTCATCCTGATATGCTTTAAGTGCCTTTGTATCTTCAATGATCTTTTCAAGCTCTTCTTTTGTCAGGCTGTTTTTATATGCCTCAAGCTTTTCAGCTGTCTTTTTATCATTCTTTTCTGTAAGACCTCTTACAGGTTTTAAGATAACCATAGAAGCAAAACTATTATCCAACAGCAATTTCTGAATAGCATTCTCGTACCAATCAGTTTCGGCAAGCCTTCTGAGCTCTTCGAATGTCTTATTTTCAGCTATGTGAACAAATGGCTGATCTGCGTCATAAAGCCAGCTGTCAAATGCCTGAAGTCCATACATAAGTCCCTTCGGGAACTGTCCAAAATCAGCTTCGCGATAGCGGAATTCATAATAATTGATTCCGGCAAGTATAGCCTTTTTATCAATACCCTTCTGAACCTGCTCTGTGAGAACCTTCCTGATCACTTCGAGGAATCTGTCCTTATCTTCAGCCTCAGCCTTCTTTGCGATAACCGAAAAATACGGCTGATTGATTCCATTATCATAACTTCCATCGATATCATCACCGATACCGGCATCAAGAAGTGCCTGCATTAAAGGTGCTCCCGGCACATCAAGCAAAGCATATTCAATGACCTCAAATCCGAGGTACTGAATAGGATCAAGGTTATTTCCTATAGAAACATTCCATGAAAGATATGTATTCTTCTCAAGCGGCTCATCAGCAGCAATAGAATATTCCTTTTCTACAACCTTCATTTCATCAAACGGCTTTTGAACTTTTATCGCGCTGTCGATCTCTTCCTTTGAATACTCACTGAGATATTCTTTATCGATCCAGTTAAGCTTTTCAGCCATATCGCAGTCACCATAAAGGTAAATATACGAGTTAGAAGGATGATAATACTTCTTGTGAAGTGAAAGGAACTGCTCGTATGTAAGCTCTGGTATTACTTCCGGATCTCCGCCTGATTCATATGAATATTCAGTATCAGGATAAAGCGAACTCATGATATGACGAGAAAGCACATCATCAGCATTAGAGAATGCACCTTTCATCTCATTATAAACTACACCATTATATGTTATCGGGCCATCAAGGCTCTCCATCTCATAGTGCCAGCCCTCCTGCTTGAATATCTCTTCTCTTCTGTAGATATTCGGATGAAATACTGCATCAAGATAAACATCCATAAGATTCTGAAAGTCTTTGTCATTTACTGACGCCACAGGGAAAACTGTCTTATCCGGATATGTCATGGCATTGAGGAATGTATTTAATGAACCCTTTGCCAGCTCAAGGAATGGATCTTTTGCCGGAAACTTTTTTGAACCGCAAAGAACAGTATGCTCTAATATGTGCGGAGTACCTGTAGAATCAACCGGAGGTGTTCTGAATCCGATGTTAAATACTTTATTATTATCATCATTTTCAAGCACCATCACTTTTGCGCCGGTCTTTACATGCTCCAGGAGATATCCTACAGAATTAAGATCCTCAATATTCTCCTTTTTTATGAGCTTATATGCCTTAACTGCATCTAAATTCATATTTAACCCTTCTTTTCTAAATTATTTTTGATCAATGGAATTTTTGATTAATCCATCGATATTATTACCTGTTATTCGGAGAGCTTCTTCAATATCTTCCACTTCAAATTCTGTTTCATGTGCAAGCTCCTCTGGTGTTACATCTCTTCTAAGATCTTCTGAAAGCTCTTTTGCAGCTCTTCCGATACCCGAGATTTTATCAATGATAGAATCAATTCCGGATTTATCTTCAGAATCACGCTCAATTGCAGCATCCATCGTATCCATGATTGCTTTGCCTATCAATCCATCAACTTCGTCAATGCTGTCAACTGTACCCAAAAGATCAACTGCCATCATAAGGCCAATATTTCCTTCGCCTATCAGATCCTCTATCTTCATTCCATGATAAACATAGAGTTTGGCGATATCGACAACGTCCTTAAGATGCATGTTTATAAGTTTCTTTTTTGCCTCTGCATCATCATGATCGACAGCTTCTTCAAGAATAGCCTTTTTTTCTTCTTCTGTATATTCAGGAAGTGTTTCAAGCTCCTCCAGATAAAAGCTCAAATAATTTCCATCATTTTCATCAAGAGGAAGATCATCTGACTCTGTGCCTTCCCAAACTCCAAATGAAATATGAAGTCCCTTAAAGTAATCACGAGTAAGCTTATCCTGCTCTTCAGTGAGTTCAAGCGGTCCAAAAAACTCTGCATATTTTTCTTCAGTTATATAATTATGCGATTCATGTGCAGAACGAACTGCTGCGTTTAATGTCTGACGATACTGATTTACATCCATAGAAAATTAACACTCCATTATATATAGCTTATTTATGTGTATGAGTAAAAAGGTGATCCTGGCAATACTCATAATTACCATTACACTTAGAGCAAAAGCGGAATTCAAGCATTGGATCGTCCAGCTCTGTTCTTCCGCAAACTGCGCACTTATGCTTTGTGATCCTTCCATCTGAGCTCTGATAACTGCCTTCTCTCTTTCCGCGGCGTGCAGCATTCATATAGCTGCTTTTTCTCTGCTGCTGTTTGAACCCGGCTACGGAAATATTTTTTGTAGAAAGCCAAAAGAGTACGAAATTCAGCATTGAAATAAATATGATAACCTTCGCAAACCATGGGTATCTATATGCATCATATATGATGAAGGCGATATCAATCAAAGCAACATACTTCATCTTCAGAGGAAATATAAATTGAAACATTATTTCCACATCAGGATAAGTTGCAGCAAAAGCAAGCGGTAATGACATTGTAATGTAATAAGTGCTCACATAATTTGATATCGCACTTCCAAAGATTAAACCCATATAATCGTTTCCGCCAGAGCTGCCAAAAAGATATACTGCAAAAGCACCTACTATTGTAAATAATATTCCTGAAAAAACATATACATTATATCTGAAGTCGCCCCACACCCGTTCTAATGACGTTCCAATCCAATAATAAAAGAAGATCATTATCAAAGAAAAAATATCCAGTTCGTAACGTGGGATAAATATCCATGATATTATCCTCCAAACCTGGCCATGCATTATTAGATATGGGTTAAATGTGATAAAGCTTGTGAAACCGATAAATCTCAAAGCATAACCTATTACATATGTAAAAATTATAAGAGTTGTAAGATTTGGTATAGCATATCTACCAAATTTCTGTTCCATTTTATTCAGCCAATTGCCCAAAATAATTTCCTCCGATTTAAATGCACTTGATTTATTTCAAGACGAATATCAGCTAAAAGTATAGCACATCAATAGGCTATTTGAAAAGATGTTCGATTATTTATGTTAACTTATCTGCTTGATAAATAACGAAAGTCGTCGTATACTATGAAATCAGGCGTATCACTACGCCGATTTTTTTAAGTATAGAACTTTTCTAAAGTTTAAGACTGAAGTAATAATTAATTAATGAGGTATTTATGAAATATTCACTTGGAATTGATATCGGCTCTACAACTGTAAAAGTTGCGCTGCTCGACGAAAAGAATAATCTCATCTACTCAGACTACAGACGTCACTTCGCTAATATACAAGAGACTCTTCGAGGTCTGCTCGAAGATGGATTCAAAGAAACAGGCGACGTTGATGTAGCACCTGTCATAACAGGTTCCGGCGGACTCGCCCTCGCAAATAGTCTTGGAATTCCTTTTACACAGGAAGTTATCGCTGTAGCTACTGCACTTCAGATGTATGCACCGAAAACAGATGTTGCCATCGAGCTTGGTGGTGAGGATGCTAAGATCATATATTTCGAAGATGGTAATGTAGAACAGCGTATGAATGGAATTTGTGCCGGTGGTACAGGTTCTTTCATCGATCAGATGGCATCACTGCTTCATACTGATGCACCTGGTCTGAATGAATATGCCAAAAATTATCAGTCGCTCTACACTATTGCTGCAAGATGCGGCGTTTTTGCAAAAACCGATATTCAGCCACTTATCAACGAAGGTGCCGCTAAGGAAGACCTTGCTGCTTCAATTTTTCAGGCAGTTGTTAACCAGACTATTTCAGGTCTTGCTTGTGGTAAGCCTATTCGCGGACATGTTGCTTTCCTTGGAGGACCGCTTCATTTCCTTACAGAGCTTAAAGCAGCTTTTATCCGTACATTAAAGCTTGATGATGAGCATGCTATCACACCTGAAAACTCTCATCTTTTCGCTGCAATGGGTTCTGCTCTCAATCACGAAGAGGGTACTGTTCTTCTCAGCTCTATCATTGACAAGCTTAAAAACGGTGTCAAAATTGCCTTTGAAGTAGCACGTATGGAACCTCTCTTTAAGGACGAAGCTGATTTCAAGGAATTCAATGATCGTCACGCAAGAGCAAAAGTTGCAACAGCTGACCTTTCAAGCTACCGCGGAAATGCCTATCTCGGAATTGATGCCGGTTCTACCACAACTAAGTGTGCCCTTATTTCAGAAGACGGAAAGCTTCTTTATTCCTTCTACTCAAATAACAACGGATCGCCTATCAAAACAGCTATCAAGTCACTTAAAGAGCTTTACTCACTCATGCCGAAGGATGTACGTATCGCAGGTGCATGTTCCACAGGTTATGGTGAAGCACTTCTTAAATCAGCACTTATGCTTGATGAAGGCGAAGTAGAGACAGTTTCTCACTTCTATGCGGCATCTTTCTTCGACCCAAACGTTGACTGTATCCTCGACATCGGTGGTCAGGATATGAAATGTATCAAGATCAAGAATAATTCCGTTGATTCTGTACAGCTCAACGAAGCATGTTCTTCAGGATGCGGCTCATTCATAGAAACATTTGCCAAATCTCTGAATTTCTCAGTTCAGGACTTTGCCAAGGAAGCTCTTTTTGCTGAAAATCCTATCGACCTCGGAACTCGATGCACTGTATTTATGAATTCCAAGGTTAAGCAGGCACAGAAAGAAGGTGCTGCAGTAGCTGATATTTCTGCAGGACTTGCTTACTCCGTTATTAAGAATGCCCTGTTTAAGGTTATAAAGGTCTCTGACGCGTCAGAGCTTGGTAAAAATATTGTAGTACAGGGCGGAACTTTCTATAACAACGCTGTACTTCGTGCCTTTGAGAAGATTGCAAATTGTGAGGCTATACGTCCTGATATTGCTGGTATCATGGGAGCTTTTGGTGCGGCTCTTATCGCTAAAGAGCGCCATGTGAAGGGTACTGATTCCACAATGCTCACCATCAAGCAGATAAATGAGCTTGAATATACCACTTCAATGGCTAAATGTCAGGGATGTACTAACCACTGTCGTCTTACTATCAACAGATTCACAGGCGGACGTACATTCATCTCAGGAAACCGCTGTGAAAAAGGACTTGGAAAGGCAAATTCACATAAAGATATTCCTAATCTTTACGATTATAAATATCACAGGATCTTTGATTATGAACCACTTCCGGCAAACGAAGCTCCACGCGGAAAGATCGGTATCCCAAGAGTTCTTAATATGTACGAGAACTATCCTTTCTGGTTTACCTTCTTTACAGAACTCGGCTATGAAGTAGTACTTTCTCCAAGGTCAACACACGACCTATATCAGCTTGGTATAGAGTCTATCCCTAGTGAATCAGAGTGCTACCCTGCCAAGCTTGTGCATGGACATGTAACATGGCTTATTCGAAATGGTATCAAGCGCATTTTCTACCCTTCACTTTTCTATGAACGTGAAGAGTTTAAGGATGCCGGAAACCACTACAACTGCCCTATTGTTACATCTTATCCTGAGAATATTAAAAATAACGTTGACGAGATAACAGAAGGAAAAATTGAATTTATCAAGCCGATGCTTGCTTTCACATCAGAAGAGACTATCTATCCTCGTCTGATCGAGGCATTCCCTGACATAGACCCAGGAGATATAGTTTCAGCTGTAAGAAAAGCATGGAAAGAGCTTGCAACAGCCAGACGTGATGTACAGCGCCGCGGTGAAGAAACACTCCGTTACATGGAAGAACATCACCTTAGAGGTATTGTTCTCGCCGGACGTCCTTACCATGTTGACCCAGAGATAAACCACGGTATTCCTGAGTTGATAACACAGCACAATGTATGTGTACTCACAGAGGATTCGATTTCTCACCTTGCACCGATAGACAGAGAACTTCGTGTAATGGATCAGTGGATGTACCATTCACGTCTTTATGCCGCAGCTCAGTATGTTAAGCTCAGAGATGACCTTGATCTCATCCAGCTCAATTCATTTGGTTGTGGTCTTGATGCTGTTACTACAGACGAGGTTTATGAAATTCTTTCAGGATCAGGCAAAATTTATACATGCCTTAAGATCGATGAAGTGAATAACCTCGGTGCTGCACGTATCAGAGTACGTTCTCTTCTTGCTGCTCTTAGAGTAAAGGAAATGAAGCACGAAAAGAGAGAAATTAAATCTTCTGCTTACGAAAGAGTTGTTTACACTGAAGAAATGCAGAAGCAGGGATACACCATCCTCTGCCCTCAGATGTCACCTATCCATTTTGACATCATCGAAGCTGCTTTCAAGAGTGCAGGTTATAACCTCGTTGTCCTTGATAACGACGGACGCGAAGCTGTAGATGTAGGTCTTAAATACGTTAATAACGATGCCTGCTACCCATCACTTATGGTTATCGGACAGATCATGGATTCTCTTCTTTCAGGAAAATATGATCTTCACCATACAGCCATAATAATGTCACAGACAGGCGGCGGATGTCGTGCTACAAACTATATCGGCTTTATACGAAGAGCACTTGAAAAAGCTGATATGGGATATATACCGGTTATTTCACTCAATCTTTCAGGACTTGAAGGCAACCCTGGATTTAAGATAAATGCAGACCTTGCGATCAAGGGAATCTACGGTCTTGTATTTGGCGATATCTTCCTTCGCTGCCTGCTTAGAATGCGTCCTTATGAAATAAACAAGGGTGATTCTGATGCAGTACATCAGAAATGGCTCGAAAGATGTAAGGCATTTGTTTCTGAGAAACATCCTTCTTTATTCAAGTTTAGAAAGATGTGTCACGAGATCGTTAAAGATTTCGACCGTATTGAGATCGATGAGTCACTTAAGAAACCTAGAGTTGGTATCGTAGGAGAAATCCTTGTTAAGTTCATGCCGGCTGCAAATAATCACCTTGCAGAGCTTCTTGAACAAGAAGGCGCTGAAGCAGTTGTTCCAGATCTTATGGACTTCCTGCTCTACTGCTTCTACAATCAGATTTATAAAGCTGAAAAGCTTGGTACTTCTAAGAAAACAGCAAGAAATTCTCATTGGGGAATCCGTGCGATGGAGTTTATGAGAGGTGCTGCAGCTGCTGAGCTTCGTAAGTCAAAGCACTTTGATCCGCCGGCACATATCGAAACTTTGGTTGAATATGCAAAAGATATCGTTGATATCGGTAACCAGACTGGTGAAGGATGGTTCCTTACAGGTGAAATGCTTGAGCTTATACACAGTGATGTTAGAAATATCGTATGTGCTCAGCCATTCGGATGTCTCCCTAACCATGTCGTAGGTAAAGGTGTTATCAAGGCTATCCGAAAGAGAAATCCAGGCGCGAATATTGTGGCTATCGACTACGATCCTGGCGCTTCAGAGGTTAACCAGTTGAATCGAATCAAGCTTATGCTTTCAACTGCGAAAAAGAATTTGTCTAAAAATAAGAACAAAATTTCATAAAACTCTTGATTTTCATGTGTAACATTGCTATAATTAGCAATGTTGCACGTGCCACTTTGGCTCAGCTGGTAGAGCAACGCATTCGTAATGCGTAGGTCGCCGGTTCGAATCCGGCAAGTGGCTCGATTAAAAGCTTCGCATCAAATGTTTTTCATTTATGCGAAGCTTTTTTTATTAGAATTTTAAATGATTGAATATATTGGGCTAGTACGACGAAAAATACATATTTTTTTCTTGTTTACATAGTTATTTTTAATGATTTTTGCTAAAATTAACATGGATACATAAAATAAACAAGGAGGAAAATATGAATATACAAAGTTTCTGCAGCCTAAAGGCCGAAGAAGTAGCTAAACAGCCAAATAATTTAATAGAAATCGCATTAGGCGATAAAGAACCATATACACCGGCACAATATAAGCTTAATGAATTAAATTTTGACTGCTACTCCATACATTCACCATTTTTTGATAATAATGGATTCTCTCTTGCAGATTTGGCACACTATGAAGGTCAGATAACCCTCGAAGTGCTTATGGAATTTGCTCAAAATGTTGCAAGTCGTTTAGGACATCGTGTTTCTGTAATCCTCCATTGCACTATCGCACTCCGGGCTTTTTATGATTTTTATTATAATAAGATCTTAGATGCTGCCATAGAACTGCTTCCTAAATATCAGGACGTGGATATATCCCTTGAAAACGGCAGCATAGATATATATAACAGTTGTGTACTTGATGAACCTGTTATAATTGCTACAGAATTAAACAAAGCAATTAAAGATACAAGATTTTTCACAACGCTCGATATTTGGCGTGCATTAATGGTTGAAAAAGGTCTTTCACCAATGCATTCACATATTACATTAGACTGGTTCATGGAACGTTATGCCGGAACATGTAATATCATTCATCTTGCCAAATGTGCAGAGCCGTCAATCAACCCAAACCTCTGGCGCGCACCAATGGTTCAGGGCGATGCAGAGCTCGAAAGATTTGTCGATCTTTATATAGAAAAAAAGATGGCTGCAGACATTACCCTCGGTCTTGATGGTAATTCCAGACCTGAATATCAGGCACTTTCTTCACTATTAGTTGAAAGAGGTCTTCTTTAATCATTAGAAACGCCAGTATTTTAAGTGCAAAATACTGGTGTTTTTTTATCCAATTCACTTTAATACGCGAACGCGTTAATGTTTTGCTTGACGAAATTATTTTATGTTTTATAATTGATACAAGTCGTATAAAAAAACGGCATAAAACTCAATGGAGGGTTAAGGGTATGAAACTTTACAGACAGATCATGCACATAGTGCTTATGGTCGAAAACACAGTTTTAGCACTTTCAGTACTGCTGGTACTTCTGCTCACCTTCGGCAATGTTGTCGCGAGGAAGCTTTTCCAGCATTCATGGGGATTTACTGAAGAGATCGTCGTTGCTGTATTTGTTTTGATCTCACTTCTTGGTGCCGGCACAGCTGCCCGTGAAGAAGGAGGACTGGTCAATTTAAGCCTGCTCACAGACCATGTCAACAGCAAAACAAAAAAAATTCTTCACGTTATCAGTTCTTTATTTTGCATCATATACTCATTTATCCTTTGCTTTGAAGCTATTTCACGAATGGCAAGTGACAAAACATCGAGTCCTATCCTCGGCATACCAAAGTCATTTTTCTGGGGATTTGTCGTCATTGGTGCTATTTCACTTATACTTCATTTTATCGAAAACTGCATAGACTATAACGCAAAGAATAAGGAGGAAGCAGCATCATGATAACAACGATTCTTTTTCTTTCATTTTTTTGTATGTTACTGATCGGCATGCCTATAGCTTTCTGCCTTGGGATGAGCTCACTCCTTGCCGTTCTTTATGCTTCACATTTTGTTCCTCAGTTCTCGACACTTACACTTAGCGTAATCGCAGCAAATACATATACTGGAATTTCAAAATTTCTCTTGCTTGCAATTCCTTTCTTTGTACTCTCAGGTAATATTATGGCAAAAGCAGGCATTTCCAAGCGTCTTGTCCGTTTCATCGATGATCTCGTAGGGCATACACGCGGTGGAATGGCTATCGTATGCGTAATAGTTTCATGCTTTTTCGGTGCTATTTCAGGCTCAGGTCCTGCAACAGTAGCAGCTCTCGGTGCTGTCCTCGTTCCTGCAATGATAGACTCAGGCTTCTCTCCTGCATTTTCTGAAGCTCTTATGGCCGCTTCAAGCTCAATTGCAATTGTAATCCCACCATCAATTGCCTTTGTAGTATACGCTTCTATAGTAGGCGGAAATGTCGGCGAACTTTTTATGGCTGGAATCATCCCCGGAATCATGATGGGACTTGCTCTGATCGTTGTTGTAATCATTGAGACACGTCGTAAGGGCATTCAAGCGGCTCACGAGCGCCGCAGCGGCGATGAATTGCTTAATAGCTTTAAGGACGCTTTCTGGGGTCTTCTGATGCCTGTAATCATCTTAGGTGGAATATATGGTGGTATCTTTACTCCAACCGAAGCCGCAGCCGTTTCAGTAATATACGGTACATTTGTAAGTATAGTGATCTACAAAGATATCACATTAAAAGATCTTTTTCAGATTTTCTGTGAATCAGCTAAAACTTCCGGCGGAATCATGTTTATAGTTGCGTCAGCATCACTTTTTTCCTACTGCTGCACGCTTTTTGGAATCTCTCAGGCAGCTCAGGCTTTACTGTCTCAGACAGCTTCAAACAAAATAGTTTTTCTTATCATTGTAAATATTATCTTCTTAATTGCCGGCTGCTTCATTGATGCAAATTCAGCAATGTATATTTTCATTCCTATAATGGCACCTGTTGCTCAGTCATTAGGATACAGCATGGTTGCTTTCGGAATTGTTGCAACAGTTAACCTTGCTATCGGACAGGTAACTCCACCAGTCGGCGTAAATCTTTTCGTCGCTCTCGGACTTAAAATTGAGAAAAAAATATGCTCTGCCAAGGAAAGTGCAAAGTCTTTCTATAAAGTTACTCTTCCTCAGATTTCAAAGGCTGTAGCACCTATGATTGCAGCATGCCTTGCTATACTTTTGATCGTTACATATATCCCAAAGGTAAGTCTTCTTTTCAGCAGCGGATTTACTGAGACTGTTCAGGCTTCATCAGGAATCATTTCTTCAGGCGAGCTCACTTATCACGACTATACAGACTCCGATAAATATAATGCACATAGCAATGCTGCAGTATATATGGGAACTGAAGAATGGCCGGAAACCACATGGAATTTTGACTGTTCTCCCGGAGAAGGCAGTACATGGGCTTCTGCAGGCTACTATTTCAATGCACTTATGCAGCAGTCTACCGGCGGTAAAGTTAAGATAGATGTTTATCCCGGAGAACAGCTTACTAATGGAGATCAGGTAGCCGGAATCCAGGCTCTTATGGATGGTGATTCTATTCAGGTATCACTGCATTCCAATCTGATCTATGCTAACTTTGATCCTCGTTTTAACGTTGTTTCGCTCCCATACCTCTTCGAAGATACATCTGCTGTAGATCAGGTCATGAACGGCACCGGCGGAGATAAGTTAAAATCTGTTCTTAAAGAATATGGACTTGTCTGTGAAGGAATCGCAGAAAATGGTTTCCGCCAGATCACGAATTCAAAAAAGCCTATAACATCCGTTTCTGATCTTGCAAATATCAAGCTTCGTATATGCTCTAATGATCTTTGTTCTGAAGTATATCGAGAATGGGGATGTGATGCGTCAGCAATGAACTGGTCTGAAACATATACAGCACTGCAGCAGGGTACG
Source organism: Lachnospiraceae bacterium KH1T2 (assembly GCA_900114405.1). Classification (GTDB taxonomy): domain Bacteria; phylum Bacillota; class Clostridia; order Lachnospirales; family Lachnospiraceae; genus NK4A144. The sequence goes on from FOSY01000002.1 coordinate 252,751, forward strand.
ATCGATGGTCAGGAAAACCCGGAGCCTTCGATTGCCTCCGCCTCAGTTCAGGATGTACAAAAGTACATCAGTATTTGGAATGCTTACTATGATTGCCTCTTCCTCTGCATCAACGAAAAGGCTTATAATGAATTTACAGATGAACAAAAAGCTGTAATAGATGAAAATGCCAAGAAAGCTGTAGAATATCAGCTTGCGATCAATCGCGACAGCATCGCTCAGCTCGAAGAAGAATGGAAGGAATCCGGAGTAATGGAAGTGACAGATCACAAAGATATCGACTCAGATTCTTTCAAAAATGCTTCTGCCGACGCCTATAAGTGGTATGAAAAACAGCTTACTGAAAAGAAAGGCATGTCAGCCGACGAAGCACACGAATACGTAGAAGCTTTTATGCAAACACAGTAAAAAAATCTGCAGGTCAAGTAATCCTTGACCTGCAGTTTTTTATTCAGCCTCTACTGTTTCAAGAGCGATCTCCATCATCTGCTTGAAGCTTGTCTGACGCTCCTCAGCGCTCAGCTTCTCCGGCTTAAAGAGATGGTCTGAAATAGTCAGAATAGCAAGTGCTTTCTTATTGGCAGCGGCAGCATTCATGTATAATGCAGCAGCTTCCATTTCAACGCAAAGCGCACCCATTGATGCCCATTTCTCGTTTACCTTAGTATAATTATTGTAAAATACATCAGATGAAACGACATTACCAACTTTGACCTTAGCATTAAGCTTGCGTGCATTTTCCACAGCTCTTTCCATAAGCTCATAATCAGCGATCGGAGCAAATGTACCCGGAAGCTCATACTGATAAGCATAATTCGAATCTGTACATGCACCCATTGCTATTACAACGTCCTTAAGGTTAACATCCTCCTTAAGTCCACCTGCAGAACCAACTCTTATGATATTGTCAACATCATATTCATGATAAAGCTCATAAGAGTAGATTCCGATTGACGGAATACCCATTCCGCCGCCCATGACGGAAACTCTCTTTCCTTTATAAAAGCCAGTATAGCCAAGCATATTTCTGACTGTATTAAAGCAAACAACATCCTCTAAATAATTATCTGCTATATACTTAGCTCTGAGCGGATCGCCCGGAAGCAGAACAGTTTTTGCAATCTCTCCTTTTTTTGCTTCATTGTGCGGTGTCGGCATAATATTTTCCTCCTTGTTATACATCTTTTTCAATTATATCATATTTAAGCACGAAAGAACCACCGGCGTTTTAGTCAGCACCGATGGTTCTTTCATGTTAATAGCTGAATTTGACCTTTCCTGTGTAATTACCATTAAAAGTAATTGTCTGGGAATCCATATCAACTGTATAGTATTTTGATTTTATCTTTGCATTTTTGGTAAGATCTTTAACTGACTTTACCTTGGTCTTCTTATCATTTAGCGTGATCTTAAGCTCTGAGGCATCAACCTTTTTCGGATTGATCGTATACTTGATCAAAACCTTCTTAATACCGCTCTTATACAGCTCAGTATGTTTCTTAAGCTTGATCGTAACACTCATCGTACCCGCATTGGTATTGTCACTGTAAGAAATCTTGTAATCACGGCTCTTATACATATAAGTGCCATTGATATTAAGTGAACTGTTGCCAGGTTTGAAGCTTTCTCCATTATACGTGCCTATGGCATCACTTTGAAGTCCAAGATCGACCTTTCCCTTTTCATCTGCCGCAGCCTCATCTACTGTGATACTCTGAATTTCATTATATGCAGCATCTTTATCAGACAATCTTTCGATGACTTTATTTATCTCATCGTCAGAAACACAATTTGTTCTAAGGAAAGTCAGTGCCGCATCATGGAAATCTACATCCGAAAGCTCCGAATTAGTATCCACATCTGCTATATCTCTAAAGATTTCTCTCAGATAATTTTTCTTAGTATACTTAAATTCATCAGAATCAGAATCATAGTGATAGTAGTTTTTATAAGTCTGCATATAGTCAGAAGTCATCTCTGACACAGAAGCACCCATGAGCGATTCGAGCAGCGCACAGAGGAAGCCTGTACGGTCCTTACCCTCAGTACAATGAACAAGATACGGACCTTCGTGTGAAGCCATAAATTTAACTGCCTTACCTATGCCTTCCTGAAATTCATCACTATCAAAATCATAGCTAAGATCAAGGCATATGACATTTCCTTCATCATAAAGCTTTCCGTAATATTTGTTTCCGCTCTCTTCTATATATTTTTTTGCTTTCTTTTCGCTGTCAGAAAGATTTATAACAGCCTTAACTCCTGCCTCTTCCATCTTTTCAGCCGCATAATCAGCTCTGTTCATAACATCATTGATCGGGCTGCTGCTTCGATAAAGGATATCTTCACCTATCGTGCCTACTGTCACATTGCGGAAGTTTGCATACTTTTTATCCGATGAATAATCATCTCTTTCATTCGTTCTTTCAGGATTTCTAAGCTCGTACTGCTCTTTATATGTTCCTTTTTCGTGGAGATATATGACTACCTTTTTACCAATTCCGGTAGTACCCTCATCATCTTCCCAAACTATCTTATCATTATCATCTGTATCAGAGTTAAAAAGCTCAGACAGCTCTGCAAACGAACCATTTGCAGCAGAGATTGCTACGTTATCACCTTCATTTACAAGCGCCGCTTCATCAGTCTTACTGTCTGAATCAGTAACAAAGAAAGGCATTTTCTCAGAGTAATCATAATCCTTTATAACAACCTTAACTTCATCGCCAACTGTAAAGCCCGCCCGTTTGATATTATTAGTCGTAAGATTGAGGATCACGTCTCCGTTACTATTAATTTTACGAATTCTCGTCTCTACATATATGCTGTCTTTCTGGTACTCATCATCTGCATAAACACTACTAAGCGGAAGGGCACCTATTGCCAATGTAATAGCTGCCGCAACTGCAGTAATCCTGTACATTATTCTTTTCATCCAAATCCTCCATATTGTCATACTTAATCATCATAACATATCAAAATGAAAGAACAATGAAGATTATCTTATTTTTTTGGAATATATCTCATCTCCGAAACAGTATATACCGTCACAAACGCTTTAGGATCTGTCTCTACGATGTAGTTCATAAGTCTTCTGTACTCATTTTTGTCAAGGATTGTTATAAGCTCATTTCTTACGATCATGTCATAAGCACCGGTAGCCTCGTATAAAGTAGCTCCGCTGTGCAGTTCTTTCAGTATAAATTCTCTGATTATCTCTTGTTTTTCTGATATTATACACACTCTTCTCTTTATATTGTGACCAAATATGAAATGATCGAGTACTATTCCGTTAGCATAAGTTCCAAGCAGTGACAATATAACAATTTTAGTATCATAAGCAGCAGCAGACGAAAGCGCAACGCAGATTCCAGCTATAGTCATAGCCTTTCCAAGCTCTATATGCAGATACTTATTTATAAGCATTGCCACTATATCAAGACCGCCAGATGAAGCATTATCGTTAAAAAGTATGCTTAGTCCGACGCTTACTGTCACCACATAGCAGAGCACATCCAGCGTTGCATCACCTGTGAGCGACTTATTATTAGGCAGGATCTTTTCAAAAATACCCAGAAAGACAGGCATCAATATAGTTGTATATACTGTCTTAAATCCAAACTCTTTTCCTATAAAGATAAAACCTATTATCAGGAGAACGATATTTAAAATACCTGTTATCTGTGACATTGATAACGGCACAAAATTTGTTAATACAATGGCAAGTCCTGAAACACTTGAAACTGCCGCATGGCTCGGCACCAAAAAGAAAAATACTGATGCGGCAACAATCCCTGTTGCAAAGGTCATTAAAAGAATGTCCTTAACGCATTCCTTAACACTTGAATACATTTTTAGTTCCTCATTTATTTAATTATTTTTTCATCCACAGCTTCAGCCATGGTCTTGTAACCGAGTGCACTCGGATGCAAATGGTCTCCGCTGTCATTACCTTTATTAAAAGCAGCCGGATTTTTCGGATCTCTGACAGCTTTGTCAAAATCAATACAACCATCAATAAGATCAGTCGTACGTATAAATTCATTATAGGCATTTTTAAGCTCTTCACGGAATGGCGCATAAGTTCTCCATCCCTCGATTGGGAGAAGAGTTCCGACATACACCTTAAGACCAAAGCTGCGTGCATGCTCAATATAATACTTTAATCCATCTATAAGCTCTTCTGCAGTCGGAAGATCACTCATAGGTCTGAATGGATTAACATCTGTCCCTACAGGGTGAATGATATCATTTATTCCCTGCTGGATTATCACAGCATCTGCTCCATCGGTCGGTACCTCATGATCAAATCTTTTCGAGCCTTTAAGTCCATAGGAAAGATACTTAAGGCATGAATACTCTCTTAAAATCCTTGAGCCGCTTGTTGCGCGACGGATAATAGAAGTATTCTTAAACCCAAGCTCTCGACATCTTAATGCCAGATAGTCCGGCCAATCCTGCGCTGTGATAGAATCACCATAGCAGACTATCGCATGATTCTTTTCGGCTGTTCTGACTGAAATATTGCTCAAAAAATACACAATACTCTTCGGAAGAGAAATATCGATTGAAATATCTTCAACCTCAGTCTGGTCTCCTACTGCATACAGTGAATCACACGAAAGCGGTCCCTGAACATAAACACACGATCTCATCTGTGTAAAATCACCAAGATACATGCTCACAGTAATCGTATCCCATTCTTTGATCTGTATCTCTAACTCATCCGATACTGTTCTCTCACCTGCGGGTATAGTTACAGACATCTTTCCATCAAAAAGAATCGCATGGAATCTGCCATTTATTAAAACAGTGACTTTTGACAACGTGATGGCTTCCGTTCCGCAATAATTATCGAATGTAAGTCGTATCGCATCACCTTCAAAAGCTGATTTGACCGGATATCTGAGCGTTATATCCTTTGCATAGCCTTCCGGCCTGTTCTCACCATTGGATACTGCGTTTCCCCATATACTTACCCACTTACTAAATTTATCCATAAAAGCCTCGTTTCCTGCACAGAAAAAAGCCCGGTTCTAAACAAACCGGGGCCTTTCCGATATTATTATTTCTGAAGTTTTATCTTATTACTCCAGCATTTATGGCACATTGCCACGTATCTGTCATTTCCCCCGAGCAAGACCTGTTCTCCCTCTGTGATGATATTGCCATTTTCATCAATTCTGGCATTAACAGTCGCTTTACGTCCACAGGTACATACAGTCTTTATCTCTGTGATAGAATCAGCAAGCTCCATCAAACGTCTGGCTCCAGGGAAAAACTTCGTCTGAAAGTCAGTCCTGAGCCCAAAACAGAGTACCGGCACATCATATTCATCTACGACATCTCTGAGCTGATCTATCTGCTCAGGTGTAAAAAACTGACTCTCATCTGCAATGATGACATCCTTCGAGTCAAATTTTTCATACCGCAGCTTGATATCATCATCAGGCAGTATCACGTCCGCAAATTGTTTAAGCCCTATTCTACTCTTAACGATCTCCTGACCATCACGTGTATCTATCGATGGTTTAATAAGCCATACGCTCATCCCCTGCTCTTCATAATTGAACTTGGTAATAAGCGCCTGCGCAGACTTTGATGAGCCCATCGCGCCATACTTAAAATAAAGTTTAGCCAACTTTCCCTATCCCCTTCGTATTTCATAAGATTTTCTATAAGCAAAATGCCGGTTTATCAATACAAGTAATTTAAACTTATCTAAGGAAACCTGCAATTATCTGCTCTTCTGCCTCTTCTTCAGTAAGACCGAGAGACATAAGCTTAATAAGCTGATTTCCGGCAATCTTACCGATGGCAGCTTCATGGATCAATGCTGCATCAACATTCTTAGCATCAAGCTTAGGGATAGCAACTACATGTGCATTTCCCATAATTATAGCATCACATGCTGCATGGCCACTGCATGGTGTGTTACCTTCGATTGATACTGCAAAGATCTGCTCAGAATCATCCTTTGCAACTGAACGTGAAACAACATCTGCACTGGCACCATCACCATTCAACGTAACCTTATAATCACTTGTAGCTTTCTGTGAACCATGTGTCATCAGAGCTTCATGAATTGCCAAGGTAGCGCCCTCAGCCAATTCAGCAATATTGGTACGGACAGTAGAGTCAACACCTTTTATCTGTACCATTTCCATTTCTACATAGCTTCCAGCTTCCTGATAAACTTCTGTTACAGGGTTAAGTATACGCGCACCTTTGCCGTCACCTTCGCCGTAATGTTTTTCAACATATTTAACCTTGGCATTCTTCCCAACATGAAAAACATGAATACCGTCATGCTGTGAGTCCTGATCTCCGCAGTTTGAAATACCGCATCCTGCTACGATAGTAACATCCGCGCCTTCACCTACGTAGAAATCATTATAAACTACATCTTTAAGACCACTTTCACTAAGAACAACAGGGATATGTACGCTTTCATTCTTTGTGCCTGGCTTGATAATGATATCTATACCCGGTTTATCGGTCTTTGTAACTATATCAATATTTGCTGTTGTATTACGTGCAGCGCTCACACCATTCGCACGTATATTATATGCACCTTCCAGAACACCATGTAAATCAGCAACTTCCTCAAGTATCTTCTTCTGAATCTGATCCATTACTGCTCACCTCCTAATTTATTGCATGCGATATTTGAAGCTGAAGAGGTTCCAAGCAGCTCAGGTAAGATCTCATCTCTTGATCCCTGTTTTTTTACTCGACCATTCTCTATCACAACGATCTCATCAGCAATATTAAGGATACGCTCCTGATGAGAAATAACTATGATAGTGCCTTTAACAGTCTTTCTCATATTCTCAAAGACTTTGATAAGATTCTGGAAGCTCCAAAGATCAATACCTGCCTCAGGCTCATCGAAAATTGAAAGCTTAGTACCGCGAGCCAACACGGTAGCTATCTCAATTCGCTTAAGCTCTCCGCCTGAAAGTGAACCGTTTACTTCTCTGTTCACATAATCCTTTGCGCAAAGACCTACTTTTGAAAGGTAGTCACAGGCTTCTGTAACAGATATCTGACTGCCTGCAGCTAATCTTAAAAGATCTATGACGCGTATTCCTTTGAAATGAACCGGTGCCTGAAAAGCAAAGCTGATTCCAAGCTTTGCTCTCTCAGTAATACTTTTATTAGTGATATCCTCACCATCAAATATTATCTGTCCTGATGTTGTTGGATTAACACCCATGATAAGCTTAGCCAATGTAGACTTACCACCACCATTAGGACCGGTAATACAAACGAATTTTCCATCTTCTACTTCAAGGTCAAGTCCATCAATGATCTCTTTAACATCATTCTCGTCATCAACCTTATAAGTAAGATTTTTAATACTAAGTAGTGACATACAACACCTCCGTAGGGTATTTAAATATATTAAACCCATGCTTGCGCATGTATTTAATAATAACGCTAAAGTTATATTATAATCAACTATAATTTTACACAATGATTCAACTCAATTGTACTTTTAGAAAAAACTGCGGCTCCTATAAGCTTAAAAAAGCTCTCTCTGCCGTATTTTTCCGACAAAGAGAGCGATTCTCACCCTTCTAAATGATGCTTTTGTTTAACGCGATACATATCTTTGTCTCCGCTGTGGATAAACTCGTCAATATCAATATTTGAACCATCGGAATGAACACACCCTATGCTTACCGAGACATTTAGTCCGCCCTTTCTAAACATATCATGTACGCACTTTTCAAGCTTAAAACACTTCTCGTCGATCACTGACTTTTCAGGATCACCTTTTATGACCACTGCAAATTCATCTCCGCCAACGCGAAATACTGCATCATTTTCAAAAAAGTTCCGTATGTCCTGAGCAGTACGCTTCAGAACATCATCTCCTCTCGCATGTCCATATTGATCATTTACTTCCTTAAAATGATCCAGATCCATGTATAAGAGTGTTAACGGATTTCCTATATTTTTCTTGAGATATGTATAAAAATAGCGCCTGTTATAAAGCTTTGTAAGCTCATCAGTATTTGCTGCTTCTAATATTTTTGATTCATAGATTCTTTCAACAGTCACATCCTGGAAAAGGCAAAAAGTTCCTGCCGCGTTAAGAAAATAATCCTTAATGGTTTGCTCTATCAATACAAAATAAAGCTTCTTTCCATTAATATTTGCTGAAAATTCCTGCTTTATCAGATTCTTTCTCTTATCAATTACAGGATCATTTACAGGTGTCAGCTGCTTTTTCTTAAACTCATAAAAGTCGAAATCCGCAAGATCATCACTATCAAGTTCAAACTTTTCCTTGAAGTATGTATTAAGCTGCATGACGTTTCCATCGTTTCCACAGATAACCAGCGGCAGCGGGATATTTTCAAGAAGCATGGAAAGCTGAATACCCATATTACTGAAATCAGAAACGTCATGCGCAACACCAACTGTTCCTATAACCTTATTGTTTTTCCCATATATCGGCGTTTTATATGTCACAAAGTGCTTCATTCCCTCATGGGTCTTAACAGGTTCTTCGAAAATGTGTGGTTTTCCGGATTCCATCACCACAGCTTCCGACTCCATACACACATATTCACCATCAGAATATTCATCTGGGGAAATATCCCAAATATAGTAATGCCCTCTGCCTTCAATATCAGCTTTTTCTTTATGTACAGTCTGGCAGAAGGCATTGTTTACTGTCATATGAGAGCCGCGTGCATCCTTAAACCATACCAGTTCCGGGATATTGTCGATCATGGTATTCAAAAAGTTCTCGTAGAGCCAGCCAATCTCTCGAAAATTGACATTTTCCAAAAACTTCTCCATTCGGAAAAGGCGCATTTTCTTCGACTCTTCTAAGGGCCATACGTCATTGACAGCTTTGAGCAGCTCCTCATTCTCGGTATCTCCGCAAAAAATCGTATATAGCGAATAAAAATAACTTGTATGTTCCAAAACTTCCTGCAATATATTTTCTTTATCCGAAATAAAAATATAGAAATCGTCTCTGCCAATTCCAGAAAATTCAAATTCATCCACGTTTTCTATGTCCAGCTTTATTTCAAGATTACTAAAATGATCCTTGAAGTCTTTTTCAATCCCTATACTTTTACCAATAGTTATTATTTTTACCCGTATATTACTGATTTTCATTAGATCACCTTAATCTATGATTATTCCTCCTTATACAAAGAGGTTCATAGTCGATTGCTTCATCTGCTCTTCATCTTTTTTCTGCATTATCATACGAACATTATCCAAAAGTTCCTGCTTTCTGTCTTCACTATATTTCTTAATGATCTCTTCAAGCTGGTCATCAACACTGCTTGAAGCAAGTGTATTCTGAGATGTAAGCTGATTATATGCGTCTTTATACGTAAGCGCATTTGACTGTGCTCCTGCACTTGAGCGAGCACTATTTACCTTTTTCATCGCATCTTCTATAGAAGATACATCCCAGTCACCTGATTTGATATTATAACCATCAATTCCAAGTGCCTGAAGTGTTGCATTTGCTGTGCTTACTTTTGATGTAGAACCATTTGCATCTGTCGTAATGTCAAAGTTAGTAATACTTCCATCAAGCAGATTCTTTTCGTTGTAAGTTGTGTTAGACGCAATATCTGTAATCCCTTTAAGATATTGATCTATCTGTGACTGCATTGTGTCGATATCATCTGATGAATAAACTGCAGTATTTGATGCCTTTACTGAAATCTCATAGATTGACTGCAGATAATCTGTGATCTGGCCCAATGCATCATCTGTTATGTTTAAAACAGACTGTGCCGAAGTAATGTTTTCACTTCCGGTATCGTATCCATTTACCTGCCTTATTGCGCTCTGCTCAATAGCAGTTCCGGAAGTATCAACATACGATGAATAGTTGCTATAATATGATCCACTTACTGCTGATATTGAACTCATAGGCTACCTTCTTTCTAGTTTTGTATACATTTTCCTAAGCTAATTATACAGAAACATCCATGTGCAATCAATCAGCATCTTGTGAACATTATTAAATTCTTATAAATTTTTCAAATAAGGAACCCTATCTCAAATTGTTCTGGTAGTTTGTCACATTCATAAGTAAAACTGTGCCTCAGCTTGGATGTGTCAACACACTAAATTTAAGATAGGGTTAAAAAGTAATTATCTATTTACACGCTTATGAACGTGTCAAAGCGCTGATTTTATTTTCTCTTTTTGCAAAGTATTTCTTAGTTTCTGCAACAACCACACCATTAAGTGCGATGAGTGCAACAAGGTTCGGTAATGCCATAAGTCCGTTAACGATATCTGCTATAGTCCATACAGCGCTGACTGTCATGTATGGTCCAATGAAAATGCAGAAAATATAAAGCCAACGATAACCACTAACGATTTTCTGATTATCATTTGTAAGATACTCAAGGCATCTTTCAGAATAATAATCCCATCCAAGGATAGTAGTGAATGCAAAGAAGCAGAGACAAAGCATAAGTATAAATGCTGCAGCCTGTGAAGGAATAGGAAGTGCATCCTGAAAAGCACGGGTTGTAACAGCCGCACCTTCGAGACCTTCTACTTTCCATGCTCCTGTGATAACGATTGCAAGACCTGTGATAGTGCAGATGATCAAAGTATCAATAACTGTACCAAGCATAGAAACAAGTCCCTGCTGTGCCGGCTCCTCTACCTGAGCTGCTGCAGCTGCTATCGGTGCAGAACCAATACCTGCCTCATTTGAGAAAATGCCTCTCGCAATTCCCTTCTGCATGGCAACGATCATTGCTCCCATCGCTCCGCCGGCTGCTGCTCTAAGTCCAAAGGCACTCTGGAATATCTCTACGAATGCTCCAGGAATTTTTGTGACATTGAAAAGAAGGATTGCAACGCCGCAAATCACATATATGATAGCCATGAAAGGTACTACAAATTCAGCAACCTTTGAAATACGTTTCATTCCGCCTATAAGCACAAGTGCAACTACAATCGTAAGGACTACTCCTGAGATGGCAACACTTGTCGATACTTCCGGCAATACACCAAGCACCCTTACTGTATGCGCTGAATCCGGATCAAAAAATCCTCTGATAGCACTTGTAATACCGTTTATCTGTGAAAATGTTCCGATTCCAAAAAGACCTACAAGCACACCAAAGAAAGCAAAAAGCTTTGCGAGCCATTTCCAGTTTTGACCCATTCCCTTTTCGATATAGTAGAAAGGTCCTCCAATTATGTGTCCATCCTTGGCAACTGTTCTATATTTACATGCAAGCATACATTCTGAATATTTCGTAGCTGTTCCGACAAGCGCTGCAAGCCACATCCAAAAAAGAGCGCCCGGACCGCCTGCGCAGATCGCAGTTGCAACTCCTACGATATTTCCTGTTCCAATCGTAGCTGAAAGCGCCACACAGAGAGCTCCAAAGCTTGAAACTTCTCCATGTTCTCCGCTTGTTTCATTTGCTGTAAGAAAATGTACTGCCAGCGGAAGCTTACGTATCTGCATGAAGCCGAGACGAACCGTGAGAAGCAGTCCTGTAAATAATATCAGGGCTATCAGCGGGATTCCCCATACTAAACTATCGACTGTGTCAAGAAAAGCATTGAATGATGTCAGCATTTTAATTAGTTATCCTCCATTGATTAATCTTTGTGGTAAACACATTTGTCTTTTCTACACGAACAAACACATTTTATAGGATAAATCCTCACAAGTCAACACTTTTACACTTTAAAATGCTAATTCAAAGAACTTATCGCAGGATTTTCGTAAACATATTTGACACAATTAATACGTAAGCTTCTGTTTGACTGTATCAGAAATAATTTTTCAATATTTTAGTCGAAGAACTTAATCCTGACTTAGATAATAGCAATTATTACTGCATCCATCTTTAAAAAGCTTTAATTTCATCCTATAGATAAATTCATCTTCACTTCCACTCTTATCAAGTATTCTCAAAGCTGTGCGAAGCGCCCTTATATCCCTTATAGTGTCTTCCGAATATCCGCCCCTCGAAACGATCTTCAAGTAATCCACACCTGCCTCTTTGAGCTTATACAGAGCGCACAGACCGCATCCGGTACTTCCGACAACATCTATTTTATTTTCTTCGCTCTCTTCTTTCATATTCGCCGCTTTGTATCTTATCCTGCAGGCAGGCGCAAGCTCATCGCAATGGAACGTGCTGCAATATCCTCCGCAGAACTGACATCGCTCATTAAGGACAAATGCTTCAGTCTCAAAACCATGCATGCCTTTTAATTTCTTCATGGCATCTATCCCTGTATGTCTGTGATAGATCAATCTGCTAATAGAAAATCCTTTAAGAGCTTCAAGCGTTTCCTCATTAATCTCGCCGAATTCACCGCTCAGATGAACTTCTATGTTTTTAAGCGATGACTTTCTTATATGTACCAAAAGTCCTGTATCGCCCACGATAAATTTCTTAAATCCAAGCTCTGCACACTGTTCCATTATGCTTATGATCAATTCATAAAAATCCGGATCATAATATGGTGAATTAAATGTCAGCGTTACAGGGACCTTATACCTGTCCACCATCTTTGAGAGGATCTGCAGCTCGCTGTAAGAGCCCAGCTGTACATTATAGTACTGAACTTCACGCCTGTTAAGCGGTCTCATTATCCCTGCCTTTTCACTCCATTCCTGCGGGACAAAACCTGCAAAGACTTCATCGGTTCCAGCTTCTGTAAAGTCTATATAGTCATCTAAAGTTCCAAGACCAGTTGTAATCTTCATAAATTAAATACCACGCGGTCAATTTGACCGTTTTTCTGAGCTTCTTCATAATAATGTGTACAAATTCCAAATAGTGAATTTCCTATCCCAACCATATTTAAGATATCAGGGTAGATAAAGCCACACTTTTGGCAAAACTTCGGGCAGCCAGCGACTTCTGTCTGCTTTCCTCTGCTCCCCTTGGTACATTGAGCATAAAGCGTACAGTATGGCGCTGTATTTGTCTGGTACAAAGGGAATAATAACGCCGACATACCGATCGAAGGTATTTCCTGCTCATAGTCCAATGCTTCTGACATCGCTCCTGAAACCTTGTATTTTCTCACTAATTCCTCTGTCAGCAAGCGATCGTTGAGAGAAGCTTTTTTAAGTTCTGCTTCACCTCCATCTGAGGTATACTTTTTCCATTTCATGCGTGAGTCTTTTCGTCTTCTGTTGAAGAAAATACCGATCACTTTCTTATTAGGGATATCTCTCAGCATGCTCAAAGTTCCTATATCATTAACGACTATTTCACACATATAGTTACCTAATATTGCAGCTATATCCCTGATCTTATCTATATGATCTTCGTTTATAGGTGGAAGCATAAATGACGCTTTAAGCCCTTCCTCAAGTGCTTTACATAAAAGCTGCTGTATATCATTCTTCGACGGAAGAAGCTCAAAGCAAAATTGATTTCCAATGTAGACATGCTCAAGCCTTGTTTCTTTAAGCTCTATATTTGCCGGAAAATACTTCTCAAAATAGCTCTCTTTATATTTTTCAGCCGGCTTTTCTAAGAATTCTTTGTATCGCACAGGTTTGTCTATGCAAAGTGCCAGCTGTGCTCCGCAAAGATTAAATTCAGTCTTTTCAAAGTATTTTTTATAAATATTTTTCCATTGCACATCAAAATTATCTGAAATGTGAGCTTTATCCAATTCAAGCCCTGTCAAATAAGCCATTAAAAGCTCTTCATCGTCTTCAAGTTTTAGCTCTACATAATTTTCATATCCTTCAAGAAGTTCTTTAGCATACGCCTTAAAAACCCTATCATCCGAACTAACCCTGTAAACATCATAAAAAACTGTATTCTCGACAAGCTTTACATCATAGGATTTCAATGTATATGAACTATATTTTCCGCTTTCATAGTTCCAAAAATTCAGCTCAATACACTCATCCGGCACCAGTTTACAATTACTCACAACTCTGAAATCGAAAAAATCCGGAGACATGTCAAGTGCACGTATCTCCAGCTTTTTTCCATTTTCAGTCATTATATATGCATTAAAAATCTGTGACGGTATCATACCTCCAGATACTCCTTTAATTCAGCGATACGCTTTAGCATAACTGAACGTCCGGCATCATAAGCTCCCTGTATCTTGGCTTTATTGTGCTCAACCCTATGGATATCGAGTGCCTGCTCTGGTCTTATCACAAATGCCTTGCCAGCCTTTTCGATCTCATTTATATAGTCGATCTCCGCATTATACATAGTATGTCTCAGCGAAATAGCCTTTAATAATTCAGGATAATCTTTATAAACATGCTTCATGATTGCCATAAAAATCTTATTTTGAGGCTTTTTTCTATATCCTGCCGGTCTTGTCAAGATGATGACATTCTTATCACAGCCTTGGGACTCCATCCACCTTATCGGTATGGAATCAGTCAGCCCACCATCAAGCAGCTCATAACCATCGACTTTTACGATATTTGCCACTAATGGAAGTGAAGCCGAAGCCCTCATCCATTCAAGTGTATTTTCATTGAGTTCTTTGCAGTCATGATAAAGCGGCTTTCCGGTTTTTACATCAGTTACAGCACAGTAAAACCTAAGCGGATTCTCCATATATGTCTTTTCATCCATCAGGTCAAGCTTTTCAGGAAGGATATGGTAGCAGAATCTTGCATTAAAAAGATCACCTGTTTTTATCAATGATTCAATGCTGCAATATCTCTTATCATTTGCAAAGCGAAGGTTATATCTGAGCGCACGGCCTATCTGCTTTGATTTATAGTTGCATCCAAACGACGAACCCGCACTCACACCTACAGCAGCATCAAATTCTATGCCGTGTTCAAGCATCACATCTGTTACACCTGCGGTAAACATTCCTCTGAGAGCGCCGCCTTCCATTACAAGTCCTTTCATATATCCTCCCAAATATTAAGTAAATGTGCGCCGGATCAACTCTCGGCGCACACTATAAAAGTATTTATTTGTTCAAATGATGTTCCGTCTTTATCTTATACATAGCTTCATCCATTCTATGAAGAAGCGTATCTATATCATTCTTTCCTCCGGGGATCGCAGCGGCAATTCCGGCAGAAAAGGCAAGCTGATATCCATCTTTATGCTTTTCGTTGATAGACTCTGTCTTTTTACGTATTTCCTCGACCATAGCTTCAACTCTTTTCATATCAGACGTATAGCAGAGCATCACAAACTCATCTCCGCCCGTACGTATAGGATAATCCTGATCTCCTGCCGCCTCCCGCAAGATTTGACCAAAAGTACTTAATGCATTGTCTCCAACCAAATGGCCAAATGTATCATTAATTTTCTTAAAATCATCCAGATCAAACTCAATACCGATCATCTTATCGGTATTGTCAACGATATAATCTCCCATGAACTGCCTGTTATAAACACCCGTCAGTGGATCTATATACGCCTGTTCATCCTTCAGTGAAAGATTAAATTTTACAAGTGCTACAGCGATAGATACTCCGATCGTTACCATGCCTGCGGACAGATTTTGAAAAATACATCCTACTGCAACCATAAAAAGCATTATCGTGCTTGGAAAAAATCTGTATCTAAGCTTATTTGAAGCACATATCTTGGTTAAAACTGTACCTGCTATAATATAAAGTGGATCGATGATCCATGGTATGACATAAAGCGGACCTCGTCTGTAATACCCTTGCGAATCAACCGTTATCACCCAATCTGTAAACGGTGATGAAGCTGTCAGCAGAAAAACCACAATTATCGGGATGAAAAGTAATTTCAACCTGAAAAAATTGATCTTTTTCTTTGGTACGACTCTAAGTACGCAGTATAAAAACCACAGATAAGCACACACCGCCAAAATCGTATAATTAAAGGTCCACACAATGACTATCAGCCAATAATTTTTATGGCTCGGAAGATATGTGAGCATACACATGAAAACTTCCGAAACACAGATACTTAAGTCACATTGCACAAATGCACGCAGTATCCTGTCTTCATCATATGTTCTCTTTGATAATCTAAAGCTTTTCAGCATAACCAGATTAAGAATGATTCCCAGAGTGCAAAGTATACCATCTGCAAGAAATCTATCCATATTTTCCCTTTTTACTCCAAACTCTCTTATTCAAAACATGCTCTGATAACTTCGATTATCTTATCCTGTTCATCAGGTGTCATTTTATTATCTGATGGAAGGCAAAGACCCCTGTGGAAAATATCCATTCCTACATCGAGCGGCTTACCATCAACACCGATAGCTCCTCCAGCTATATATGCATTTGTCTTTGCGCGTCCATTACCCTCTCTTGTGATAAATGCATGGCTTCTGTATATAGGCTGCATATGCATAGGCTTCCAAATCGGACGACCTTCAGCATTGATCGATGCTATAGCTTCAAGTATCTCTGTCGGACAGCTCTTGCCTTTTTCCGGTATATAAAGCGCTTCACTTTCACCTCTGACCTGTTTACACATTGCCTCCGGACTGATTATCATACAGCTCAGCCAATAATTCGGCTCACTATTTTCAAAGTCGATCGGATTCATGCTTACAGGAAGTCCCTTAAAACCATCTCTATATCTCTCAAAAATAGCTTTTTTCTGGGCAATGTGCTCTTCAAGATGTGGGAACTGTCCTCTTATAACACCGGCGATAACATTGCTCATGCGATAATTATAACCAATCTCCTCATGCTGATACCATGGTGCATTCTCTCTTGACTGAGTAGACCATTTACGTACTTTTTCAGCATCTTCCTTTGAATCAGTCATGAACATACCGCCTGAAGAACCGGTGATTATTTTATTACCGTTAAATGAAATTGCGTTAAAGTCGCCAAATGTTCCTGTCTGACGTCCCTTGTATGAAGCTCCGAGCGACTCGGCTGCGTCTTCTATTATCAACGCACCGTGTGCATCTGCAATCTTTCTGATCTCGTCGATCTTACCCGGAGTACCGTAAAGATGTGCCACGATTATAAGCTTAACATCCGGATATATCTCAAAAGCTTTTTCCAAAGCCACAGGGTCCATATTCCATGTATCATACTCAGTGTCGATAAAAACTGCTTCACCATTCTCATATGCTACAGGATTGATAGTTGCATCAAATGTCATATCTGAGCAAAATACCTTGTGTCCCTGAAGACTTCCCTGATCTGCTCTATGCACTCCATAAAGTCTCTCACCTGCAAGACGCGCAGCAAGATGGAGTGCTGCAGTACCGGCAGAAAGCGCTACTGCATATTTGCAGCCTGTTTTTTCCTGACAAAGTCTTTCGACCTCATTTATATTTTTACCGACAGTAGACATCCAATTTGTTTCATATGCCTCTGTGATATACTTAAGCTCTTCCCCATGCATTGTGGGACTTGAGAGCCATACCTTCTTTTCAAGCGGATCAAATTTTTTTGCTAACATGGTATAACCTCCTAAAAGATACGCTGCATATCATTCTTATTTATTTAATTTTGCTTCTATTTCCTTAACGATATCAGCTGCATGATCATTTCCGCGTTTTGCAGCATATCTGCTCCATTTAAGGGCTTTTTCAAGATTTACTTTACCAAAAGTACCTTTCATATAGCCTTCTCCAAGCTGTGCTGCCGCAAAAATATTTCCTCGAGCTGCTGCATCTATAAGTTTAACTAAAGCATCCTGTGCCATAATAAATCACCTTTCCTAAAAAACAAAATATTCCGATATATTTTAACTCTAATCTAAAAATAAATAAAGACCTTAGAATTTTATATTGTATTTGCTCATTTCTCGTGCTATGTTTTACTTTGAGTTTTTAACGAAAGGCAGAGATATGAATAACAAACAACTTTTACAAAACCTGATCAAAAATATGCTTTTGGCGATACCGGTTGGAATCGGTATAGGTATGATCGAAGCACTTTTCGGCAATATTCTAAATGCCATCTTAAAATTCAGAGTTCCCTATCACATGTTTCTCACTCCACTGCTTCCGCTCGGCGGTCTGCTTATCACATGGATTTATTACCATTACAGCAAACTCAGTCTTAAGGGCATGACACTTGTTTTCGAAGCAGGTCAGCAAAAGCGTGATACTATCCCACTTATTTTGATACCTATCGTAATGTTAAGCACATGGATAACTCATATCTGCGGCGGCAGTGCCGGAAGAGAAGGCGTTGCAGTTCAGATCGGTGCTACATTTTCCAACTTCGTAAGCAGAAAATTTCATCTGCCGGAAAAAGGTCATACAATGTTGATCACCGGTATGGCTGCCGGATTCGCCGGACTTTTCCAGACACCGCTCACCGCAGTCTTTTTCGCAATGGAAGTCCTCATTTCAGGATATATGGACTATGAGGCTATCCTTCCTGCATTCATAGGTGCCGGTTCAGCTTGTCTGACTTCACATTACCTCGGTATCAATAAATTTGAAATGAAGATCGACGCTTCTATAAATATCTATGATCTTAAAACTCTTGCAATACTTGTATTGCTTGGCATAATTTTTGGAATTGCAGGGCGTCTTTTCGCTTATACACTTGAAAATGCGAAAGCGCTCTTTGCAGAAAAAATCGAAAATCCATTTATAAGGATCGCTGCATGCTCAATTCCGCTTGCAGTAATAATGTTCATTACGGCCGGAAGATACTCAGGGCTTGGTTCAAACCTCGTCTCCGCAGCCTTTACTAATGGAACTGTCTACCCATGGGACTGGCTTATGAAGCTATTACTCACAGTACTTACCTTAGGAATTGGCTTCCAGGGCGGCGAAGTTACTCCTCTTTTCACAATAGGAACTACTCTGGGCTATATCGTTGGAAGTCTTTTGGGTATCTCACCTGTACTTACAGCAGCGCTTGGATATTCTGCAGTATTTGGAAGCGGCACTAATACAATAATCGCTCCTATGCTAATTGGTATGGAGATTTTCGGTACTGCGAATATGCCTGCTTTCGTGATAGTTTGTGCTATTGCCTATGCTATCAACGGAAATACATCTATTTATGCCGCACAGCAAAATGCTTCAATTCTTAAAAAAGCAATGTAATACCTTATTTGTTGTGTTTTTGTAACAGTTCACACGTAAACGGAGCACTACGCTGCGGATTTGAGCTGTCTTCCCTTTTAAGGAGGAGGCAGCTTTACTTATTAAAGCAAAAGGTGTAAGATAAATTATATAAGAATGCATGTATTAGCATAATGAGGTATTTGCCATGTCTGAATATAAACAAAAGATTGAAAATGATATTTTTACTAAAATTGAAGAAAAGCTCGGAACTCTTCCGTCAATTGCTTCATCATTTATCATCGAAAGATATGATGAAGGTGCTTCAGGGCAAACAGTACGTTCGTATTTTTCACATCTTACTGTCTTTTTTGAGTATCTTAAGGAAAATAAATCAAAGTTCAAAAATATCGCTATTTCCGACATACGCGGAGAAGATATTTCAAATATCACTCAGGCTGACATTGACGGCTTCAGCGAAATGCTGCTTCATGAGAAAAATACAGCAACTACCAAACACTATGCTGTATTGATCAATCTCTTTCTAAAATATGCACAAAAACATGGGATATTTGATAAAAACAGCCTGCCTGTAATGAATTATAAGGGCGGACTCCATAAAGAAAAGCAGCTGAGCTACTTAACTCACTCTGAGCAGCTGCGCGTTATCAAAAGTCTGGAAACCGGTGAAAATCTCTCATCAAGACAGGCAAAGTACAACTCTCTCAATCGTGAGCGAGATCTTGCAATAATGATACTTTTCATTACTTCCGGTATAACTGTTTCAGAACTTGTCGGAATAGACATAGATGATGTGGATTTTAATGCTCACAGCATTACCATTACCCGCACAGGGCAGGTAAACGGTTATGAAACTATCTATATTTCTGACCGCGCCGAGCAGTGCATCAGAGATTATCTCGAAACAAGGGATAATTATCATCCTTATGATGAGGAAAATGCCCTGTTCCTCTCACGAATGCAGAGAAAAACAGATGAAAAGACCGGAGAGCTCGTAAATCAGCCCGGTGTAAGAATAAGCGAACAGTGTGTTCGAAGAATCGTCGTTAAGTATGCCGACGCAGCAGTTCCGGAAAAGGCAGGTAAGATCACACCGCAATCACTACGTGCTTCGTTTGCAAAATCAGCACTAAATACGAGCAGCGACCCTGCACTTACCCAAAGCTTGCTTGGGCTTAAAAATATCTCTTCTGTATCGAGATATTTCGACGCACCTGACGATACAGCAGCTAAAAAGGCGAGAAATATCATTAATCTTTAAAATGAAAAGACGGTTCTGACATCATGCAGAACCGCCTTTCACTATGGTCACAATTATCGATTAACCAAAATATCTCTTAAGAAGACCTTCAAAAGCCTTGCCATGTCTTGCCTCATCACGAGCCATCTCATGTACTGTATCATGGATAGCGTCAAGATTAGCAGCCTTAGCTCTCTTAGCGAGGTCTGTCTTTCCGGCTGTAGCACCGTTCTCAGCCTCAACTCGAAGTTCAAGATTCTTCTTTGTAGAGTCTGTAACTACCTCACCCAGAAGTTCTGCAAACTTTGCAGCATGCTCTGCTTCTTCATATGCAGCCTTCTCATAGTACAGACCGATCTCAGGATAACCTTCACGATGTGCAACTCTTGCCATAGCAAGGTACATGCCTACTTCAGAGCACTCACCCTGGAAGTTAGAACGAAGGTCATCAATAATATCCTGTGAAACACCCTGTGCAACACCTACAACGTGCTCAGCAGCCCATGTTCTCTCACCTGACTGAGCTGTGAATTTAGATGCCGGTGCATTACATACAGGGCACTTCTCCGGAGCCTGATCACCTTCATAAACGTATCCGCATACCTGACATACAAACTTCATAATTGATTTCTCCTTTCAAAAAGCCTGTTAATTCTACCTAACTCAAACACCACTGTTACAGTTCTTTCCCCTCTTCAGCCAGACATTTCTCACATAATCCGTAAAAAAAAGCCACATGACCATCTATTCTTCCTTTGAATTTTTTATTTGCAAAATGGTCAACATTTACGAGATTATCCATTTCCATGTCCAAAACAGCTCCACACTTTTTACACACAAAGTGATAATGCAAAACTGTATTGTAATCAAACCTATCCTGACCCGCTGCCCCCATCCGGAGCTTCTGGATCTTTCCAATGTCAGCCAGCAAGGTTAAATTCCTATAAACAGTTCCAAGCGAAATATTCGGGAATTCCTTTCGAACATTTTCATAAACTGTGTCTGCAGTAGGATGATCCTTCCTTGATTTTAGAAATTCAAGAATAGCATCTCTCTGTTTACTTTTCTTTAACTTTGATCCTAACATTTCCACCCCATCAATAATAGTAACGATTACTGTTATTATATTATCACAAAGAGTAAAAATATCAAGTTCTTTTATAAATACAAATTCGTTTTCTTTATATTTTATCGTCTAAAATCCTTCATACATAAGACTTAATTTCCCGAAAAGCGTATTAAAATATTATAAAGGCGCAGTTTCGAACATTGTGTTCGATCCCCTCCTAAAACTACACTAAACATTCTTTATAACGTAAAAAAGGCAGGCGCATTAAGCGCTCTGCCCATCGAAAATTCTTAAATCATATGCTTAAAGTAAATGCTTGCATTAATCGTCCGCAATCGTCTTTAGCCGATATCCACAACGAATGCCGGCGTATATGTCATGTACATCTGAACCAAAGCTGTCAAAAGCATCAAAGCCATAATCCCAAATAATATGGGACTAAAATCAATTTTCAAAGCCGTCCACAGCATAACTGCTGTAAGTATCTCTGCCGCTATCATAAGCCCGAGAGCTACTCTGTAACCTCTAACATTCGAATTTTTGACTGCTGTTCCGGTTATCTGCAATATAGCTGTAGTAAGAATGATAAAGAATATTGCAAAAAATGACATATAAAATGTCCCTATTAAGGCAATCACCCCTATATCGTATGTGAGAAATTCGCGAAGCCCGAGACTATAAAGCTGTGTCCCCGCCAAAAAGAATATTGCGAATACCAGATATACCCAATTGACAACTTTGTTGAACAATATTATCTTCCTATTCATGTTATTCCTCTCTCCTTAACGCCTTTAATGATCTCGCCCAAAGCCCTTAACGAATATACGTTATTAAAGTAAAGCGAAATGATTAAAAACCACGCTGTGATAATTAGAATAACATGAAATTATAAATAAAATATAAAATCTTGACGAAATGCACCTGAAATCGGACGAAATGCACTTTTCACTTTACATAATCCAAATTTGCGTCATAAACATTGCCATTAACGGCATCATTTAGCCACTCTGCCATAGAAAGTCCGCACGAGGTATGCATGTAAAAACTCCTGTGACGCACAGAAGTATGCTCAGTTCCCCCAAAAGGCATCTGCAGAGACATCCACTTATAAATAAAAAAGCCAAAATTCGGATTAATCTTCTTAAGCCGCTTAAGCATCTGCTTAAAACGCATAAAATAGTGCTCCTGAATCGCTGTCGTTGACTTATAAGTATGCGTAAGTACGTCATTATAATATGCACTCAAAAGATAATCTCTGGGCGAACCTGCATAAAGATACTTAAGCCTGTCACCAAACTCCGCATAAAGACTTTCATACCAGTCAGCACATATATTATACGAATGAAGCGTACTGTAAAGCTCATCACTTGCTTTCCACACATTTTTTGCCGTATTCTTCCAGCCCTTATAAAGCATCAATGCACTGTCAGAAAGAAGTGTTATATCGCTGCACTCACTGTAATAGTCACGCAAAATATACCTTGTAAGTGCCGGAACAGCGAAAGCTCCGGCTGATTCTCCTGCGATAAGGAGTTTTTCCGGCGACTTAAAAAATTCAGTTCCCTTCTCCATTGCCGCCTGAAAATTCTTAAATCCATGAAAATTCAGAATCTTCTCGTACTCATTTTCGTCTTTATAGTAAAACTCATTATTCCCGACATGAAAATCACCGGTAGCATAAGTAACTATAAGAAAATTCCACTCATCAAAAGGATTTTTCTCCGTATTGTTTTCAGTTATACCCACATTTATATTCATGAGCTGAGTTATAGGGCGCAGATTATCCCAATAATAATTTGGCAGTCCCGCTGCCATCGCTCCTCCTGTAGTCGGTCTTGCAGCCGTATATTCATTCCATGCGACACCGCCTCCCGAAAAGAAGATGCAAAGATTATTAAGCTTCCCCTTCTTTATGTAGATATAATACTCCGTCCCGTCTCCTGTAAGCCCATCCGGCAGAAGAATCTTATACCACACCTTTTCTTCCGGCTCACCTTCAAGAAAAGGTGCTTCATAATATTTCTCTATCCCACGGCTTATCGTATTATCCACCAGATTACCAATCGTCTCTATGGCTTTTGGCATAAAAACCTCACTTATCAAAAAGATTATGTATTAAAGTATCTTGAAGATGCTGAGGCGAAATCTCTCCATCTAAAGAGCAGGATTCCGGCAAAGAAAATGATTATCAAAGCGATGCTGATAACCGCCGGAAGCGGAAATGGATTTCTCCCCTTCATGATAAAAACAAACTGTATCAACGCAAGAACCGTGTCAAATAACAGGTATAAGACAAAATCCTGTAATTTCATTCTGAGTATAAGACCTGTTACTATCGTTACTACAACCATACCGCAAAAAGCACTCGGCATGACCCATGTCACCGACCAGGCATGCCAGCCGGTAAAATAATCCACGATGACGCTGATTATCATTCCTACGTAGATCTGAACCGTAATGGTTTTAAGCGGATTATTGTGATAGTAAGCTGTCACGCATATGTCCGCGAAACCAACAAATGCACTTATGATTGCCAATGGAAGCCACGAAATACCTGTACCCGAAGCGTAGTCAACAACCACCATCGACACACAGAACGCGAAAAGGATAAAAGCTGCGATCCTTACAAGAAGCGCTCTAGTCATAACTTTACGCTTTAATACCGGAAAAGCCGGAAACTCCGCCTCCCCTTTCAATTTACCGCCGCACAAAGGACATCTTGCCTTATTACCTCTGATATCGATCTTACATTTATCACAGCTCTGCATCACTGTACCTCCCTGTCATTGTCATTCGTTGCTATCTGAATCTCCGCTCCAAGCTCTCTTAAACGCCTGAAGAAATGCAATGCAGTGGGGTGCTTTTCAAAGCATGAGGTTATTCCAAAGACCATGTTATCTCCGAATGTGCTTATACATAAAAAAACTGTCGTACATGCCATAAAGCTGCAGAACTTTTCTATATAAGGCACAAATGCCTCATTCATATTTACCTTGCCTACATTTGAAACCGAAGTTGTTATCCCTCTGTCCATGCGATTCTTTATCCCCATGAGACTCAGGTCTTTAATAAACAAAGGCAGGAATTTAAGAGCTATATTGTGCTCTAGTGCTGCATATGAATTCATCGTCTGCTGAACATTTTCCGGAGTAAGCTGTTCGCTGAACTCTCTTTTTATCTCTGTAAGGATACTCTCCAAAGTTCCGTCGTATTTCCTCGGATCAAAAGAAACATTGATAACTCCAAAGAAATTTCTGGTAGTAAGAGAATGAAAGAACTGTCTTAAATTTACCGGTACGCTGACTACTACAGGCTGCTTATACTCTGACCTCTTCATCTGCTTAACAATAGCCTCCACCCAGAGCGATGTCGCCAAAACTCCAAGTGTAACGCCCTTTTCGTGAGCTATCTCTATCATCTTCTTAACCGAAACCGTACCCTCTATAAGATGTTCATCCAGGTTAGGGTCCTTAATACCCTTGACTTGATAAGCCTTAACCGGGAAAAGTTCTTTAATATAATTTCTGCTTTTCTTTTTATCCTCTTCATAAAACTGGCTGAAAGCATCTTCCTGCTTTTCCTCTACCGAAGAGCCTTCTGTATCGTCGTTCAATAGATTTCTGTCTATATTATACTTTAGTATCAGATATTCATTAATTATCTGCTGGAAAAATATGAATCCTCCCGTACCATCTGCAAGTACATGAAATATCTCAAGATTTATCCTTTTTCCAAAATAATTGACTCTATATAAAAGCCCTCGCTTCCCCGGCACATACAGCGCATGCAATGCTCTTTCCGAGGCCTCTTCCGGCTTTACTTCCGCACCATATTCAAGCTCATCCATGTAATACCAGAAAATACCTTTGCGAAGGCAGCAGTTCATATATGAATACTCCTCAAGCACCTTATCCAATGCCTGCTGCAAAAGCTCCGGGTCAACTTCTTCCTTTAATTCACAAACCAGTCTAAAAACACGTGTGTCTGCTCCTACCATGGAGGAAGGAACAATCTTAGCCGCATTATCAAGGCGGTACCATTCTTTTTCATAACTGTCCACACTCATCAGTAAGACTCCTCATAAAATTATTAACCTTGATAAATTACATCAAAGTCATTTAATCAAATATATCATATACCGAAATTGTTTTCCAATCATCGAAATAGTGCGACTATTGACATCTACATTTAATACAGCCATAATAAAGCATAACGTGACGCTTTAACGCTTCACAGCATTCAATGCCAACATGGAGGTTTAATATGAAAAAAGTTTCAACAGACAAGGCACCCGCTGCCATCGGCCCATATAGTCAGGCTATTATCTCAGGTTCATTTGTATTTGGCTCAGGTCAGATCCCGGTTGACCCGGCAACCGGAAATATCCCTGAAGGAATCGAAGCTCAGGCGGAGCAGAGCTGCAAAAATGTAGCCGCACTTATGGAGGCTGCAGGTTCTTCTCTTAAAAAAGTAGTAAAAACAACATGTTTCCTTGCCGACATCAACGACTTTGCTGCATTCAATGAAGTATATGCAAAGTACTTTGTATCAAACCCGGGCAGAAGCTGCTGTGCAGTAAAAGCTCTTCCTAAAGGTGTTCTCTGCGAGATCGAGGCAATTGCCGAGCTTTAATGCATAATTTTTTACAATAAAAATCCGAAACAGGCATTTTTAAGCTGCTGTTTCGGATTTTTAATATTCAAACTATTAAAAAACGTCAAAAGTTTTAGATCTTTATTTAAGCTTTGCACCATCCTTAAAAGCATTTCCAACCTTTTCACCAATGCCATAATAAGCATTTGCAAAAGGATCAAAACTAATAGGTCTAACCTTCTTAACATCAACATTTCCATCAGTTACGACACTTTCATCTGCTGAAACATTAACTATCTCACCTATAAGAATGCCATCCTTGAAACTCTTTACTCTGCACTCAAGCGCGACAGGCAGCTCATCGATCAAAGGTGCATCTACAAATTCACTCTTTGTCGCATGGAAGCCGGCTTTCTCAAACTTATCAGGTACTTTTCTGCCGGATTGAAGACCTACATAATCACATGAAACAACCTGTTCTTCTGTCCCTAAGCTAACTGTAAACGCACCTTTTTTCACAAGATTATCTGTTGTTTTATGATCTGAAAGGCTTATCGTTATTTCCTTAAAGTCAGTAGTTATACCCCACGCTGCATTCATCGCATTTGGTACACCATTTTCATCATAAGTGCCGATTATAAGTACCGGCTGTGGATACATAAGTGGTTTTGCTCCAAAGTTTACTCTGCTCATAGTTATCTTCTCCTCACTCTTCTTTTTTGTCCTTATCTTCTTCGACAAGAACAAACCTGTCATCAGGTTGCTTACACCTTGGACACTGATCTATATCTCTGATACTTCTGCCCTCTTTTTCCTCGTCAAAAATGTAGCCGCACGCCATACATCTGTAAACCGCCATAAGCGCCTCCTGTGATCACCTATAAAAGTGTTTCTGCCCAAACTTCTTCTTTGAACCCTGCGAGAACTGCATTATCTGTAATAAGCAGCGGTCTCTTAACAAGCATGCCATCTGATGCGAGAAGATCCAGCATTTCATCCTCACTCATATCCGCAAGTTTCTTTGATAATTCCATCTCGCGATACAGTTTTCCGCTAGTATTAAAGAATTTCTTCAGAGGAAGACCGCTTTGTTCATTGAGTTTCTTTAGTATTTTACGATCAGGGTGCTGTTCCTTTATATCAAGACTTTCATACTTGACTCCATTATCATCAAGCCATTTCAATGCCTTTTTACAGGTAGAACATCTTGAGTAACAGTAGATTTTTACCATTGTCCTTGTACCTCCTTATTATCAGTTTATCCCTAATTTCACCAAAAACAAAGTTTAAAAATTGCTTTTTAAAATTATATATACTATGATAGTTTTATATAAAATTATATACAATTATATAAAAGGTAAGGTGATTATATATGCTATCAAAGAGAAGTCCCTACAGCATAAGTTTTGGACGCATTCCTAATCAATACATAAGCAGAAGTCTTTTAATCGAGGATATTATAGATATTCTAAATGCTGAGCCTGTAGAGGAGCAGGCATTTAAGCTAACCGGTATAAGAGGCACTGGAAAGACAGTCACTCTGACTTCCATAGAAAAAGAATTAAAAGATGACAGTAGATGGATCATTGTCGACTTAAAATCAAATTCTGAAATATCTAAAGAACTGGTAGCAAATCTTTATGGAGAAGTCCCGTTTTTAACCTCTTTTATAGATACAAACCTCAATCTGTCTGCATTTGGGATAGGCATCAATATTGACAAAAAA
This sequence comes from Lachnospiraceae bacterium KH1T2, assembly GCA_900114405.1. Lineage (GTDB taxonomy): Bacteria > Bacillota > Clostridia > Lachnospirales > Lachnospiraceae > NK4A144. Next base: position 280,360 of record FOSY01000002.1, read on the forward strand.
AGTCCTACTACCAGCATGGACGTAATATTGAAAAGAATATTAACCGAAGTCAAAAAAAGAAAAAAGAAGGTACTCGTCGTAATTGACGAAGCCAGAAAAACCGACGCTTTGGTCGATTTCATACAGGAATTTCAGATTTTGATAAGAAATGAACTTCCCATATACTTTATAGCAGCCGGCTTATACGAAGATATCGAAAGCTTAGAAAATGCCGAAGGACTAACCTTCTTCCTTAGAGCTGCAAAATATGAAATGAAGCCTCTCAATCTCGTTATTATCGAAGATGATTATGAGCGAACTCTCGGAATCTCTGAAGAAGTTGCTCATAAGCTTGCCGAACTTACTATGGGATATGCTTTTGCATATCAGGCATTCGGAAAATACATGTGGGAAACGAATTCAAAAGAAATTACAAAAACCGTATTAGCCTTAGTAGATGATGCTTTAGCCGAGAAAGTATATAATAAAATCTGGAGTGAACTAAGAGCAAAGGAAAAGTGGTACTTAAGCTTCATTGTAAGTAAAGACAAAATGCCTGTTTCTGAATTATTGGAACTCACTAAGACAAAGCACAATGAATGGAGTCTGCCAAGAAAAAGGCTTATTGAAAAGGGAATTCTCGACAGTTCCGAGCATGGAACGATCAAAGTAAGACTGCCAAGATTCCGTGAATATGTGAATATAATGAAAAACGAGTAGTGTTACAGTAATTCATATATTCTCGTTTTTAATGTTTTCTAATATGTTATAAAAAAATTTGTTCAGATTTTTTGTATATTGTATACAATTCATCGTTGACATATGCTCTTTCAACCTGTATCTTTATGAAGGCTCTTACGGAGAGCCCGCAAAACCCAATATTAAATATTTTGAATATGCAGATTTTGCACAGTAAAGAAAGGATTTTGTTTTGAGTATTTTAACAGCAACACTTGCAGTAGGAACATTTGGCAACGGAATTGCCGCAGTAAACGCACTTATTCATTCTAAAAAGAAAAACGACATCGCCCTTGCAAAGCTTGGTCACATCATGGCTAATATCGCCGTTGCATCTGGTGTATTTTGGTTCGCAATAAAAATGATTTTTTAATAAATAAAAAAGAGTTCCAGCGATTCTGACAAAGAACACTGGAACTCTTTTCATTTATCATTTTCTTAAATTACTCTGCAAGAGCTGCGAAAATCTCCTGCTCTATGAGCAAATATCTGTCTAATATCTTATCAAATCTATCTAATACTTCCTTGGTCAGCTTCAAGCCAGTAACAACCTTCAACATAAATTCCTGCTCTTTTTCATCATAAGTACCGTCTGACTTAATGAACGAAAGCAGCTCCAGAATGTAGATCTTTTTCTCTTCCTTGCTTGTCTCTCCACATATCCTCTCGATCAAAGCCTCGAATGGCTCTGATGTATCCGGCACATGTTCATCAATATCCATTTCACGGCAGTAAGAGAATAAAGTCTCCTTTTCCTCATCGGCAAATACGCCATTTGACATAGCCGCATAAACACACAACTTTAAGAAATCTTCCTTATTGATCCTATTGATCTGACTTAAAAGCATTGCCAATACCTCCTAAATAAATGAAATATGCTAAATCCATAGCCAAACTTTCCCTACAGGATATATCGGCACTTTATCGTTATATTATAATATGATCTTTACCATAATGTTGAGAATTATTATATTCTCTGCTTACTAAGGTTTACTCATCCGTCTTCTTAAATGCCGCACTAAAGACATATTCCTCATCCAGGCGAAAGCTCAAAATATCCCAGCCATCCATGTAAGTATCGTCTTCTTTAGGTTCAAAGCAAAAGCCTTTTCCATTTCAATTTCTCGATCATATGCTCACTTACGGATAATATTTATAAGTTTTTTCTGAAATGCATCTACGCCAATTCCGACATATACGACACCGGCTATCATAGCAGCGCCTATCTGGATTGGAAGTGTGCCAATCTCAGCTATATTCATTGATCCCATTATTACAACTAATGCGGTAGAAAAATCCACCGCAATTTTTATCCATTCAAGTATTCATCTTAATATCCTGCAATGATAAATGGGATAAACACGGTTAACATACAGATTGAAAGCTGAACTCCCGAAAGCTTGCTGATAATGATTGCTACCCCCGCTGCCTAAAAATGTTGTAGATGTTACAATAATCCACTTTTTATGCTATTTTTATTGACATAATTTTTTCATCCATGTATTATCTCGGTGAGAACATTATCAAATCACTATAATTCCGAAGTTTCAGCTTCGTGAGTGATTAAAATATTCATTACAAACTATCCCAATAACATTTTTATTTCTACTTTTTCGTTACTTTTTAATTGCAAAATCTAACGGAGGCAGAATAACTATGAAAAGAAATATCTCAATTTGTATGATAATTCAATTATTGGTAGTATGTATTATTGGAGGTTGTAGTAACAATATGCAAGGCACATTAGATAAAAACGTCACTGACAGCAGTACCCGCAAAATAATAATCGATACTGACACGGGTGCAGACGATGCTGCAGCGATCATTTTAGCTGCTATGGACAAAAACATCGAAATTCTCGGCTTGACTGTCCTTGCAGGTAATGTAGATATAGATCAGGCAACTCAGAATGCCCTGATGGCTCTTGAAACCGCAGGTATCTCAGCTCCTGTATATAAAGGAGCTGTTGAAAACTATAAGGGCGAAGAAATTCAGGCATTCAGTGTATTTGGAAACGATGGAATGGGCGACAACGATCTGATCCATCCTTCAGCAGAATATGATGAAGGTGATGCTGTCGACTTTATCCTCGATACAGTAAACAAATATCCTGATGAGGTAGAGATCGTCTCTATCGGACCTGCGACAAACATAGCAAAAGCTATCCAAAAAGATCCTGAGACTATGAAAAAAGTTAAAAAGATATGGTCAATGGGAACAGCCGGTTTAGGTCCCGGTAATTCATCCCCTGTCTCAGAGTTTAACGTTTATCATGATCCCGATGCATACAAGATAATGCTTGATTCCGGCCTGGATATAAGTATCATCGGACTTGATGCCTGCAACGATAAAGCAATGTGGACTCCAGACAATTTCAAAAAACTGAGCAACGCAAACTCTATCGGCTCATTCATCGATTCATCTTTTGAAAAACTTCGTGAGTTTTACATGTCAAACGGAACCGACGGCTCTGTTATGAACTGTGATGCACTTGCCATGATGTGCGTACTTTATCCGGATTTTGTAACCGATACCATAACATGTCACGGAAGCTGTATCACTGAGCCCGGAGAAACACTCGGTCAGGTAATTTTCTATCAGAAAGGCTTTACCTACGATGTAGTAAAAACCTCTGATTTTGACTACAATGTTACATTAATAACCGGTGTAAAAAAGGACGAATACTTTAACCGATATCTTAAGGCTATTAAGTAAAAACACTCTAAATAGCAGTAAAAAACTGTCACACTAATAAACAGCCTGTCAGATATGAACTATCCGACAGGCTGTTTTTTCTTTATTTTTCATTCATTTTATGTATAGCTTTCAACATCTTTTCCAAATCTCTTCTGATAATAGCCTTATTATGATCCTTAAAAGCTGCACCGATACGTCCGAGATAATCCACTTCAACAAACGGGTGCGGAACATTGCCAAGTCTAAAATATTCTGTTCCTATGATATTTTCACTCACCCATTCTGCACCAGCAGCCTCAATAACCCGATGACTCAGAAATGCTGCCGCTTCATAAATATGCTCAGTCCTTGTTATCTCATCAGAGTCTTCATCCATATCCTCTTCAATAAGATTTATCCATCCGGACACACTTTCCTCATCGAATCTATCTGCTATAGGTGCCTTTCTTTGTATAAAACGTTCGTTTAAAAGCTCGTGTTCGGCTTTCAACCGGACATATTTACTGCCTGTCTGGTCAGTCGGCTTTAACGAACTAAGCTTTTCCAATCTGGGAATTCCTTTATCCATTATAGAAATAAGTACCTCTCCCAATACTGCCTTCAGATCTTCTGAAGTACCATTATACTTCCAAAAGCCATCTAACGTTCCCGCCTCATTATCTGTCAAGATGTTGAATATATCACTTCTGATTCCACCTTTCCCTGCGTCAACAAAAAGCTGATACCTGAATTTAGTCTGATCGAATCTGTGAGCATAGATAACGATTCTCTGAACACAGTGCTTTACCATTCTCTCATATACCCAGTTTCCGTCTATGATCTTTATCTCTCCAAATCCAACTTTTTCCAATGCAGGTGAAACTACTTCCTCTAGTTCTTTTTTCATACCTCAGATTCCTTTTTATTCATGCACAGCCTGGTGTAATAATAATTTTTTATACTATTTATGGCATGAACTTCTATTTTCGATTTTCATTTGTGGCTATACAATTATACCAAATAGGTTCTCATCATTCCACTCTATCTATTCTGATACCTTTTATTCCGGCTTCGCTGAGCACGTCTCGCATCGCTTTAACATACTCTTCGCCGTGGAAGCCCTGATACCAGTCAATATAGAATACTCCACTAATCTCAGTAACCTGCAGCATGATTCCCTTCTCCTGCATAGCATGGAATGCAGTCATACGTATACGATTACCATAATCTCCGGTCTTCATAGTGCCAATATAGCTGACACCACATTTTCCCTTCATGCTCTTGCGCTGATCAATAATTATCTTATCTAATGCGCCATACATAAACGCCTTTGTATAGCCTTCACATATACCACGATATACTCCGGAAAGCATTTTTATATTTTCTTCTGAGCAAAACTTCTTAAGGTGCTCTCTATACTGAGTATTTAATGTCACATCATCTGCATCTGCCAGACTCTTTGTATCAAAAGTATACATTGTATGTACGACTTGATGCAGAAGAGAATTTTCATTCCCCATGATCTTTCGTATACTGACAGGGTTCATTAAATCAATTGGAAGTGTATTTTCCGGATGTACCTTAACAAGTGCCTTTGCAAAGCATATGTTAAATACCGACATCGGACTTCCCTTAACTGACTTTGCGTAATTCATGAATTCGTCAGCAGCTACACTTATGCAAAAACCTCTGCAATCCTGCTTAGGAACAAAGATGCTGTTCTCAGAGTTTTCAGGAACACAAAAACTCTTTGAAGCTCCCAAAGCACCCATCATTTTTTTCGGATCAATAGGATCAACCATAAGATATCCATCAATATCTTGTCCTTCAACCACTCCATCCTTTTCTGTATATACGCCTTCCGGCACAGGATACTCGCAGCCATCATACAAGCAGTAATAATTATAGAAAAATGTTTCCACAACCTTCATGAATCCGGTTCCATCATAAGGAACATGATCTACATACATCCATAGTGTATTACCAAGATAGCACAATGTAACAGAGTGGAAATTACCCTCTGCACCAAAAGACTCTACTACTTCACCGGTTTCTTTGATTATGAATGGAAGCGGGTTCTCGGCAAGTACCAGCTGACTGCTGCGTGTTACTATTGCGTAGCCCACATATGGGTAGACTTTCACCGTTCTATCCCATGCCTGTTTCAACGCATCACGGTCAACACTTTCATGTAAATCAAACCTGTATGTCATGAAAAACGCTTTGTCTGTCGGATATGTCCCCCTTGCAAACATTCCGGCTGTCAATGGACGTATTACATTCCATCCTTCCGTTCTCGGGTCACCATCTATTCCTACTTTAAACTTATATGCTCTTTCATATTTATTTTCATTTAGAGAAAGCACCGTATCCCAGCCATTACACTGACCAGAGCACATAAATGCATTACAGCGTGACAAGATGTACAATGCATAAAAGTAATTAACGGTGGTATCCTCCATCTTTTCTGCATAATCATCTCCACCATGCTCTTTTTCATACTCAGATATTATCTGCCCTGTACGCAGATCATTTCTGGATAATCTCTGCTGAGACAATGCTACCATTGTCTTGCCAAACTCTTTTCGCATTTGGCTTAAGATATCAGCATCTTCAGTTGCCAAAAATATCTTTTCATAACCATAATCAGTCATCCACTGACGGATCGTTGGTATCATCTGCTCTACATTAGCCATCTTTCGAGTGCCTGAAAGACCCGTTGCTATATAGTCCGTACCTCTTATCAGTATTCCAAGTGTCCTTTTTTCACCAAATACAGCATCATAATACTCATCCATTTCCTCCATGAATTTATCTGCTATTACAGACTTATCCACAAGCCCCGGCTGCATGTTATAGAACTTTGTCTTAACAAACATAACAATATCTGGAACTTTAAGCGTATTCTCATCGCTAGCATCCTCATTCCACAGATTCACAGAAAAGTAGCGTTCTACCAACTTGCGAGGATATTTTCCAAAATGATCCTTATCCGGTGCGGAAAATTTAAGTCCGAAATATTCAAATGCTCTCTGATAGCGCTTATAACCGGAAAGAAGAGCTCCAATTCCTCCCACATTGCTGATTGGCATAGTTATATACTTAAACTGAGTAAATGATTTCCCATTAAGAATCCATTGTATGAAAAAAATATTGTGGAAAGCATAAGTATTGCTCAATCGGTTGAAATTATTATCTTCCATTCCAACCCTGATCTGCTCCTGAATATAAAAGCAATCATCGGCAAACTTATCTTCCGGAAATTCCTCGACAATATGAAGTCTTGGGTTTTCGTCTATGAACCAGAGAATCCTGTCATCCATGCACCACACTTCCAAGTCGGTAAAATCAAGCACAACTTTGGTAATGGCTATGGTATACTCATTCAGCTCTTCAAACATCATTCTCTTTAGCCCATCAAAAAAGTCAAGATAAATCGTATCCTTGTCATGTTCATCATATACCAGATACTTATCCATAAATGGAGGCTTTACATACGCAGGATATGCATCTAATGGCTCTATATCGTCATTATTATCCCAATATACAATGTCAAAGTCGTCCCCCTTATCATTCTTGACATGATAACGCGTTTTGCTAGACGGCTTATCCTTGAGTGCATCGTGGAATAAACGGTCACTCAGCACAAGTATCTTAGCTTCATCATCTGTAATTACACTTTCAATTTTGAACATAAAATATCCTTTCCCTTTCGTGGTCCCATCATGCCATTATTTAAACCGTTTTGACATCTAAATTACGCTAACCTTATTTATCATATCGGCATTTTCTCTATTATTTTTTATCTCATCTCACTCGGCATGCTGTACGCAGTGCTTTTTGACTCATAAAAGTCAAAAAACGCCAGCCTATGACATTTTAAGTCATAAGCTGACGCTTAACTTGTCCTTATTACTTTAATGCTGCGCTAAGGCTATTCGGTATCCCCCTCGGTCCTCTTACCGCGCATATTCCATACTCAGATTTTAGCCTGTGAAAAGTAAACTCATCAGGCTGATATCTTTTTTGAAGTTTTATCTTCATAAGTGCTTTTATCTTAAGATTCTTATCCTCATAGTTATACGGAATATCTACTTCTGTAACCTTGCACTTATAGAGAATTGCAGATACAGGTGCACCCACATACATAAACACTGTATCTCCCTTTATAATTCCTGCCCCTTGCTTCCAGTCAATTTCATCTGCATTATCAAAGGCATGCTCGACATCATAATATTTAGGGTTTGCCGGAATTATCCACTCCTTTGAAGGTCTAAACTTCTGTTTCTTCTTAGAAGATGCAGTCAGTTCAAAGCTTGTGTCGATCATCCTGCAAACTTCGTCAAAAGACACCGTACCATCAAGCAAAATCGCGATCCAGCTTCTCTTATTCATATGGTATCCTGGAAAATATCCCGGTTGATGAAGAAGTATATCCCTCAGCATCAGATCATCAATTTTTACATTAATCAAATAAACATCCTCCGTCGAAGCCATCCCCAACTTATCTTTGGTAATATTACCTGTAAGAGCAAACCATTTACGATTATCCTCATGCCTGAATACCGCAAAACCGGGATATCTTTTCCATAGATATTCCGGTGATACGTTATATTTCTCACTTATAAATTTTTCTATATCTTGTCTTATATCCATGCACTGCATCTTCCTATTAGTTTTTGTTAAATTGACGTTTGCTAAATCACGCTCACCATTATACATCATGTGAAAAAAGGTTTACATACTCTTTAAACACTTCTCTTAACACAATAACCTTTTTTATAAAGAAAAAGACGCATAAACCACCTGGTCTACACGTCTTAAATATGTAAAACTATATATGAGTCAGCAGCATTACATCACTGATTCATTTTTGCACAATTTCCCACTTTTTCCCCTGTTACAAAGTATTCATATGTCGGGAACTCAAAAAGCACCGGCTTAAACACATGGTAGTTAATCTTACCTGCCTCGTTCAAGATAGATTCATCTGCATAGGTAGCAAGAATCTTCCCGATGAAATTATCAAAATTCTCAAGCTCATAATTGTGATCCATCTCACATTCGATTGAAACTTTTGCATCATCAATAATCGGTGCACCATTTTCACCTATGCTATACTCGAATGCTTCTGACTTATCTTCCTTATTTCCTGAGATAATGCCCATTCTGTCTGCTTCCTTAAGCCATGACTCATCTACCACATTTACTGAAAATATTTTATTCTCGCGAATTCCCTTGTTTGTATAGTGTGCCTGCACCATGGAAACCATAAGGTGGCTGTGTGCCACTGTTCCTGCGTGTGCAACAAGCGTCCAGTTTGGTTTTCCATCCACCATAGCTCCTACTACGATTACAGGTGACGGATATAATGCAAGTGTTGCTCCAATATTCTTTTTCATATTAAAATTCCTTCTTTCTTCCATTGATTTTTATTTACTTTATAATTGTGTATTTTTAACGTGTTGATTGACACATTGTCAACTAAATTGTAAAAAAATTACTCCATCTTCTTCTCCCACATGCGGATAAGGTTCAGTTCCAGACTATCAGCTGTATTCTGAAGATCCTCTATTTCATCCTGTGTCAGCTTTACATTGCATGCTTTCACCGCATCTTCTACATGTGAAACCTTAGTTACTCCGATAATAGGCAGAGCTCCCTTTGCAATCGCCCATGCCACAGGGATCTGTGCAGGAGCTACATTATACTTATCTGCTACTTCCTTAAGCTTCGCATTCATGATCTCAATTTTATCAAGCACAGGATTATAAGTTTCTGCCCTTCCTGACCCCGCTGGCATAGGATGCTTAGTATCATATTTTCCTGAAAGCGCCCCCTGCTCAAGAACCATGTATGCCCAGAACTGAATTCCATTTTCTCTGCAGTACTCAACGATACCGGAATCCTCTGAGGATCTGTTTAGTAAGCTGTAGTGATTCTGCACCGCACCAAGTTTAAGACCGTGCGCTTTTAAGATTTTATCTGCTTCTTTTATCTCAGCAAGGTTATGATTTGATACTCCGATTACAGTGACGTTTTCCTTCCCTTCAAAATACTTTGCAATCTCTGTGATCCATTTCGGAGCATCTACCGGATTATGCACCCAGTATATATCCATATTGTCGATGCCAAGCATCTTGTATTCAATATTTAACATATCCTCAACAGGATTTTCCGAAGAGTAATCTGCACACTGAGGCGTAAATTTATCAGATATGATATATGAATCTCTCGGAAGACCTTTTAGAAAACTTCCCAAAGTCTTCTCTGATGTTCCCATACCATATACATATGCTGTATCCCAAAGATTAAGTCCAGCCTTCATTGCCGCATTAAATATAGGTCTAAGAGAATCTGCAGTAAAGCTATCTCCGAATGTGCCATCATTCCCCCATGCCCATGCACCAAGTGCCATTTTAGGTAATGTCATTTTCATTTATTTACTCCTTTCCGTTGACACCGTGTCATCTTGCAATTGTATATTAACACTTGCCTGACACAATGTCAACACAAATTATTAGAAAAAAATTTGTTTCTTGATCAGTTAAAAAAATTATAAAAAGGTACCGTGTATCAAGGAAGTAAGAATTACGTCAATTTTCCTCATTTCTTTACACCTTGAAAATATAACACACCCATACGCGTGAAAACGGACTTTTTCATCAAAAGTCCGTTTTTTCAATGCTAATGGTTATTGTAACATCGCCATTGGAAAGAAGATCATTCATATCTTCCTCATTTTTATCAGATATATGACCAAGCCTTGTATATGACCAGCTATTAGAACCATAGAACACTACCATCTGATTTCCGGAATATAGTACAACGTCGCCAGAACTCGTTGTTGTCTGCTTATCATCTCGCGGCAAGTTCTGTCCTATTGAACCTACCTGCTCAAAACCTCCATACATCGACATCTGGATTGTAACATCTCCTTCTCTGACCATATTCCGCAGTGCTTCTACAGCCTGGTTATCTTCCCAATCCACGTTTACTTTTGTATCACCGATTTTCATTATCATAGTGGTTTCTCCAATGTCTGTTTCATCAAAAGAAATATTATTCTCAGCAGCCTGATTATCAACTTCTTCTGTGCGGTATGTTTCTGAGTCTTCTGATAAAATAGTTTCTTCTGTACTCTCTGCTTCAATGTCTTCAGATTCAGAAATGATTGCACTCGAATCATGATTTGCATCAACTGTTTCCGCATTACCTGAACAGGCACTAACACAAACCATCATGAGCACACTGAGTGCCATCTTAATCAATCTCTTTTTCATAGAAAATTTCCTTTATTTTAAAGCCTTTCCAAAATCATAAGCTTCACTTAATTCCTCGGCTTTACTTGAAGCTTCACCCATATCAGCTATTCCTCCACAGAATAAGGAACCTGAAAATTCCGCCTTTTCAAAACAGTCAACCCATCCCTGGAGTCCGCTTTCAGCCTTTTTAGGCACAAACTCTTCATCCTCAGCCGCAACAGAGAGCATATATACATTCCTGAACTTATAGTCTGAAGGATACAGTGGATTGAGTCTGTCCAAAAGAGTCTTCATCTGACCGCTCATCTCGTAGTAATAAATTGGAGTTGCAAATACAAGGGTATCTGCATTCTTTACTTTTTCTGCAATCTCAGGAGCATCATCCTTAATGACACATTTCTGAGTATTCTGACAGGCAAGACAACCTATACAGAAACCAATATTTTTTCCTTTCAGGCTTATATGTTCCACATCATGACCTGAAGCTTTTGCTCCCTCTATAAGCTTTTCCGTAAGTATGTCGGAATTACTCTTTGCACGAAGACTTGTAGAAATCACTAACACTTTACTCATATTTTCCCATCCTTTATTTCTTTCCTATCGGTTCAACATTCTCTATCTTCTTTATAACTTTTGCAGGAACACCTCCCACAATCGTGTTTTTCTCAACATCTTTTGTCACAACAGCTCCGGCTGCAATTACAGCTCCGTCACCAATTGTCACACCTCTTGTAATTATTGCCCCTGCTCCGATCCAAACTCTGTTTCCAATATGTATAGGTGCACAAATCAGGTGTCTGTCATAAGGATTCAAGTCATGATCCAATGTTGCAAGAACGACTCTATGACCTATCAGAGTATCATCGCCAATGTAAATACCACCCTGATCCTGGAAGTTACATCCGGAATTGATGAATACATTTTTTCCGATGTGAATGTTTCTTCCAAAATCCGTATAAAAAGGCGGAAACAGTCTGAAACTTTTATCTACTTCACGACCTGTCAGTTCAGACATGATCTGGACTATCTCTTCCGGTGTGTGGTACGTTGTATTTAATTCCATGGTCTGCTTTATAGCAGCCTGGCTCTGCCTCATGAAACATTCATGCATCTCTTCTGTCATATCTTCTACTCTGTCCGAATTAAGATATTCCAGTATTTTCTCAACCGTTATCATTATTTCAGATTCTCCATAAAGAAGCTCTCCAGCTTGTCAAAAGGAATATAATCCTTATCTCCGCCATCATAGAGATCAGTATGTACAGCATTGGGAATTATCATAAGTTCCTTATTGTCTGCATACTTACTGTCTTTTATCATATCTGCATATGCATCTTTAGAAAAATAACATGAATGTGCCTTTTCTCCATGGACAAGTAAAACTGCACTTCTGATCTCATTGCTATACTTAAGGATTGGCTGATTAACGAAGGACTCACAACCGATCACATTCCATCCACCGTTGGAATTAAGGCTTCTCTTGTGATAACCTCTGTCAGTCTTGTAGTAATCATAGTAGTCTTTTACAAAGAAAGGTGCATCCTCCGGAAGTGGATCTACTACTCCACCGCCAAGCTTATATTCTCCTGCCTTAAGGTCTTCCAGTCTCTGAGCGCACATGGCAGCCCTCTTCTGATACCTTGCGTCCTCGCTGTCCTCGGAGTCAAAATATCCCTTGGCATTTACTCTTGTCATGTCATACATTGTCATAGCAGCAGTAGCCTTAATTCTTGTATCAAGAGCTGCTGTGTTTACAGCCATTCCTCCCCATCCACAGATACCGATGATTCCAATCCTGTCAGGATCTACCTTCTCATTTAATGAAAGGAAATCAACTGCAGCCATAAAGTCTTCTGTATTGATATCCGGAGATGCCATGAATCTCACATTTCCGCCGGACTCTCCTGTAAAAGAAGGGTCAAATGCAATTGTTAAGAATCCCCTTTCTGCCATTGTCTGTGCATAGAGACCTGAGCACTGTTCCTTTACTGCACCAAATGGTCCGCATACAGCAATTGCAGGAAGTTTGCCTTCTGCACTCTTTGGAATATACATATCTGCTGCAAGAGTGATTCCATATCTGTTTATAAATGTAACTTTGCTGTGGTCTACCTTATCACTTTTCTTAAATGTCTTATCCCACTCTGTTACAAGATTTAATTCCTCTTTTCTGATCATTTTGTCATCCTCCTGAATTATTTTTCTTTCTGAATCTGTCTTATCAAAAAATCCATATTATCTACTTTTTTCTGACTGGCATGAAGTTCATCCATAAGATGACACCGACATTTCCGCAGATTTCGAAGAAGTGTATCGATATCTCCTTCTTCATACATTTTCTTCATAAAGCATATTTGTTTATCGTCGCAGCCCATATCTGAAAGGTTTTCAAGAATCTTCTCTGTATCCATCTTATTGCTCCTTCATATTTTCATATTAAAGCCTTGACCGGATTTTCGCTAATGAATAAAATAAATATCATGTTATTCTATTTTTGAATATCACTCAAATTACTTGGTTTACAGGAGGTTTCCCATGGAAATAAAAAATCTCAGATACTTCCTTGCAGTAGCAAGGGAAGAAAATATGTCAAAGGCTGCTGAGCTGCTTCATGTATCGCAGCCCACTCTTTCAAAGACATTAAAAGCATTAGAGGAAGAACTTGGAAAAAAATTGTTTGTCAGGCACAGTTTCAGTATTTCACTTACTGATGAGGGGATGCTTCTGCGTGACCGAGCCCAGGATCTTGTGGCTATGTCAGATAAGATAGAGCAGGAATTTAACTCCCTGGATGATATAACAGGCGGGAATATATATTTTGGACTTGCTGAAAGCTATCAGATCCGATACCTTGCCAGGGAGATTTATAGATTAAAAGAAAAATATCCCAATTTCACTTATCATATAACCAGTGGAGATACTGAGCAGGTTACTGAAAAGCTTGATAAGGGCATTTTAGACTTTGCTGTACTATGTGAAACACCTGACAGCAATAAATATGAATATGTAAAATTTCCAGAAGCTGATGTATGGGGAGCAATCATATCTTCGTCCCACCTTCTTGCGAAGAAAAAATTCATCCGTGTCTCTGACCTGATAGGTCAGCCTCTATTTGTCTCAGAACAGAGTTGGAATAATGAAATCAAAACATGGGCCAAAGACAGATTTGCTGAGCTTAAGCTTGAAGGCTCTTTTAGACTTTCCTATAACGGCTCTGTATTTGCCAGGGAGAACCTTGGAATACTTCTTACGTTTAAGAATTTGATAAATACCGAAGGGACTGACATGGTATTCAGGCCACTTTCACCAGAGCTGAAATCAGAGTTATATCTTATTTGGAATAAGTATCAGACTTTTACTCCTATTGCCGAAAAGTTTCTAGAGCAGATACAAAAGGCTTTCAAGTAATTTGCAGAAAGGCCATAGCATGGTGAATTGCCTTATCAATGGCTGACTCGCCTTTGGCTCTGCTCACTAAGGTAAAGCGTGTGCTAAGATTCTTCATCGTCTCACCACCTTTCGGGTAGGCACACGCAAAAACCTCAGATCAGGATAGCCACATTTTTTTGTGGGTATCCTTTTCTGAGGTTGCACAAAGGGGTAGGAGCATTTTTGCTCCGAAGGGGAAAGTTTTTTCCCTTTTGCCCACGGCTTTTGTGGGCAATGCCGTCTGCAAGGCCCCTCGGAGAGCGCACATACCACCCTTGCGGTGGTATATCTGTGCGCACCCAACAAGTTGGGTGAAAAAACATTAACGGCTTTCGGTACATTCTGACTCATTCGACTTCACCTCGCTTTCGACAGGACAAGACTCGACTTGAACACCCATTCTTCTCTTAATTGCAGAGGTAGTTTTCTGAACTTCCGCAGTCTTAAATGCAACCTCAAGGATTTCATTGATTTCAGATTCTTCAAAGCAATAGCACTCTGGGAAATATTTATGAACCACACCGCCCATCATGTACTTATGAGCATTCTCCCTTCTTCTCCTTTCCTCGTTGGCTTTCTTCTTCTCCAGAGCCATTCGATTTTTAGCTTGCTCCATCTGTTTCTGAGCTTGCTCCATTCCTTTTGTTGTTGTGATTTCTGTATTAATCATGTTTCTGCTCTCCTTTCGTTTTTTGCATGAAAAAAGGCGGGTGTTCTGTTAGGATCACAACCGCCGTAAATAAAAAAGCACCTTAGACTATTTCTAATCTAAAGTGCTCTGTAGCTATTATTATCTTGTATGTGTATTGAAACGAATTGAAACATTTAATGGTAAATAAAATTCACCGTTATCCTCAATAATGTTACTCCAATCATATTTCTTCGCACTAACATACTCGAAATGCGTATTTCGGAACAAATAATCTCTAAAAGCTTCTCTGTCTGCTGAGTGGTAACATAAAACATCACCATCTTCCATGACGACAATATATCCACCAGATACTTGCTCTCGTCCATCCCACTGTTGAGCTGCTGTCATTCCCGTAAATCCAGCCATAAGGAAGTCTTTCATAGCCTTTTCATAATATACATCCGGGTTAGGTACGCTCAATGGATTAGCTTCAACCATTCTCTCGATAGTTTCTTTTACTTCAAAGTTTCCTTGAGCATGAATCAATCTATCTTCAACACACCATGCCATTATTTTACTCATTGACTCTCTAACCAAGAACATGTTTGATTCATAGACCGGGTTCTGTGCCTTAACAAAAGACAGCTTCATGTTATGCGTCTGCAAAAAAGTTTTGCATTGACTCCATCCTCGATTTTTACCATCGGAAATATCGTTGAACTCACGCATCAAATCTTTATTACAATTATCTATCTTGTACAAGAACTGTGAAGATGAACCCGCATTAAATAATGTCGGATTCTGCCCAAATTTGGATTTAATCGAAAATCCCATAATGGACACAATTGCAGTCTGTCCATCACGTACTTCAACGAAAATATCATTTTTTCCACCAAACATCTTTTTTAGCGCTTTAACTGCTGGCGCTTTTGGTTTGGAAACATAGATAAATCTTGCAAAATCACAAACAGAATCTGGAGCCGGAACTGAGTTACCTTTTAAGTCTTTTATGCCATTAAATAAATCAACCGCATTAGACCTAAAATCAGCCATTGGTATTTCCCTTAACACTTCTTGACGTGCCTCGATTCGGATAGTCTGATTTCCTTCATTCACAATATAATCTATCGGGATTGTATCTAATTCCTGTCGAATCACCCTAATGATATCAAGATAATTACTAAAGTTCTTTCTTAACAACTTGTCTGCTGTGTATAATCTTCCCTCACCAAGAAGCTTCAACAATACATAAAATTCAGCCCATTCGCCCTTGTTCAGCTTCTTTCCTTTTATTGATTCAATCTCCATTTACAACCACTCCTTTATCCCACCATTTGAGCCTTCTTATCTTCCTTCTCTACCATCTCACTCAACTTGCTATTAGTCTGAGTTTTTTCTTCAAGCACCTTGTAAATTTCCTTGGCAATAGCTTCAATTACACTTACAGTAACTGAATTACCAAACTGCTTATACAAAGGTGCATCTGCAAGAATAAGTTTATAGCTCTCTGGAAAACCTTGGAGTCTTGCCCATTCTCTAGGTGTCATTTTTCGGATACCATCTTTGTTTATCTCACCCTTGATATTTGTTGTTGGAACCATCGAGTGTTCACGCTCATCAATAAGCAGATTTCTTTCTCTACCCATTCCACCGCATACGATTGTACCGGCAATTCCATCAAGGTCACGGATTTCATATCCAAAACCATTTCCCTTAGATGCATGACGTTCTTTATGCCTAATAAGTGTTTGCATATATGTATCTGAAAGATAATACTTGGATGGAATTGGAGCCGGATCCATAATATCTCTGATACAAACTTTTTTCTTACTTCCAGACGGAAAAGTAAATGTACTCGGCGCAATATCTTCTCTAAAGCATACCAAATAGATTCGTTCTCGATTCTGAGGAACCCCAAAGTCTTTACTGTTTAAAACTTGATAAAAGACCTTATACCCTATCTCCTCAAAAGCCCCTCTGATAACTTTAAAAGTACGTCCTTTATCATGGATAGTAAGTCCCTTAACATTTTCACAAAAAATAACCTTTGGCTTATGATATTCACAGATTCTAACAACATCTTGGAATAATGTTCCTCGGCATCTGCCTTTATAATCATCATTAAAACCGCCATGACTTCCGGCAATACTAAATGCCTGGCAAGGAAATCCTGCAAGACAAATATCAAAGGACGGGATATCCTTTTCGTCAACTTCTGTAATATCACCGGCAATTTCAAAACCATCAGTGAAGTTTGCTTTATATGTTTGCTGTGCAGCTTTATCCCATTCACTAACAAACACGGTTTCAATATCGTCCTTAAACGCATTATCAAAACCCATTCTAATTCCGCCGATACCGGCAAATAAGTCAATTGATTTATACATTGCTTAGTTATCCTCCCATTCGCATGTATCTTGGATTTTCTGCTCAAGAATAGCTTCTTCAACAGCTTGAACACACCCATCAAGATTCTTTGTGATTTCTTTTCCCCAAAATCTAAGGACTTCCCATCCCATAGCTCTAAGGGTTTTATTCACTTCTTCATCTCTTGCTATGTTCTTCTGTATTTTATCAATCCAAAAGTCCCTATTATTGGACTTCTGTAACTGAGCTTTTAATTTATCAAAATCTTTGCCATGAAAAAACTCACTATCGCAGAAGATAACAATTCTGTATTTGGAAAGTACTATATCTGGTTTACCGGGTAAAGTTTTATCATTTTTTCTGTAACGATACCCTTTATTCCAAAGTGCTTTCCTTAATCGACACTCAATCTTAGAGTCCTTATTCTTTATATGACTCATGTTTTTGTGTCTTTGTTCTGGTGTAAGCCTATCCACAATATCACCCTATCGATTCTTGGCTTCTTCCTTTTCAACAATCTTTGAAGCCTCTAATAACGCTGTTCTTCTTACGAACTCACTATAAGAAGCATATGCCTCCAACCTAGCTGCTCGCTTTAATTTATCAAGCTCTTCTTGACTAACTCGGATGCTCATTGAATATGTTTTAATCTCTTTATCCATAGATAGTTTCCTCCACATGATATTATACTTATAGCGTGGAGCATTTGCAATACAAACATCCACGCTTTACTTATTAAGGGATTTCATCATCTCCCTTCTCTGCTCTCTTAACTCCTTCGATATTTTTCTCGGCTTACGATAACTAACGTACTGTTTAGGCATGGAATAGGTCTTGTCGATATCTGTTTCACCTATGCACTTGTAAATGTCTGGGAACTCATTAACTAACGAGTCAAGTTTTCTAATAACGGCTTTATCTCTGGTAAATACAACTGCATCAGATTCAGCAACATTGAAATTGATTATTGTTTCTTGCTAATACTTGGATAACTTCATAGACTTATCTCACCCCGCTTTCTATGCTTGTTCAGCTCGTTAATTATCGTATGTTTTGCTTCTGCAATCTTTTTATTGAGTTGATGTTTGAATGAGAGCCTTCCATCTTTTTCAACACGTTCCTTATCGCTTAAAATAAGCTCATTTCCCTTTACGCTGTAAAAATGCCAATCTGTTATTTTCCCGTTCTCGTCTGTAAATGTAGCCATGAACCGTCCCTCGCCTTTGTTGGTGATAGTTAGCCAATACCAATCATCACCTTCTCTGGTGTAAACACGCTTATAGTTAAACTCATTACCTGTAAAGCGTTCATTGAGCTTATAAGGCTTCGACTTCTCATTTTGGGATTGTCCGTTATAATGCTCTAAAATCAGCTCGAATGCTTGGTCTGTATCCATAAATGCTCATTTCTGTCCGACTGCTCAGATTTGAGCCGTCAAAACCCTTGATTTTCTTTGAAGTTTGATTTTCAAACTTCTAGAAGTATGATTTACATACTACCTATCACCACTCCACGAACATATCTCAACAACCTTGAAACCTGCTTATCTTCTGCTCTTTTCACGGTCTGCCCTCTTGGTCTCCGATAGCGATTCTGGCACGGAACAGAACGGAAGGGAAAGGAAGAAGAAGGGAAGGAAGGGAAAACAACCCTCGTTAATTAACGTAACAATAAAAAATAAAAAAGCCTCAATGATAATTTCCTCATTAAGACTTTTTGAAATCTCGTTCTCACGATAATTACTGTATGAACTTTTCTTAAAATAGCTATATTCTACGTCACTTCTCTGCTATCTGGATTATGCTTTTCCTTTCTCGATTATTGTTCCAACAAATCGGGTATAAATTCCCTAAAAAACATACTGTCCATTTCTCAAGCTATGATCATAATCAATAGCCGCTGCCGGACAACGATGAAAGCACCCAAGACATAAAGTACATGTATCCTTTACCCATACAGGTTTTCCATCAACCATCTTTATAGCCTCTGTCGTTAGCACTAAAATATACGATCATATAACTCACTCCATAACAACAATTATTTTTCCGCCCATTCTGCCGGATTCCTGCATCATCATCGCTTCTTTAATATTTTCAAATCCATATACAGGTCCATGGATCGGCTTCAGACCACGTTCATTAAAAAAGGAAAACATATCATCAACAATCTCCTGTGTTGGATAATTAGAATAAAATCCTGTCAGATAAACTCCATTCGGGATATCTTTAATAGGATCGAATCCTTCAAGCGTATAGACACCGCCGAGTATGCCTGTCTGACACACGATGCCGCCTTTCTCCACAGTTCGCAGTGTATCTAAAAGATTTCTTGGTCCCACAAGATCGAGTGCTTTTGTAATACCTTTTACCTTATCTGCAAGTTTTCCGTCATCGATAATTGCTTCATCTGCCCCATTCAATGCAGATAAATATTTTTCTTTATGCGTTGTAACTATCACCCTGCAGCCAAGTGCTCCGGCAAACTGCAATGCAGCATATCCTAAAGCACAGGAAGCCCCTCTTATTAACAGTGTATCTTCAGCTTTTATTTTTAAGGCTTCAAACAATGATCCCCAGGCTGTAAAATAAGTTTCCGGAATTGCCGCAAGATCTTCCCATTTCAGATCACTATTTATAGAAAATACGTGATGTGAAGGAATCAGCGCATATTCGGCATAGCTTCCGTCAAAAGAACGTCCCATACCTCCCATCAACGCGATCACCTTATCTCCCGGCTTAAAATCACTGTCCGACGGATCAACTATCTCTCCGACACACTCTATCCCGGGAATGATCGGCTTCTTTATGTAATCACATTTTATTTCTTCTTTGCGCAGGATCAATTCAGAATGATTCATTCCGAAAGCCTTTACCTTGATCAGTACCCATCCCGCCTTTGCCGTCGGAATTTTTATTTCGCTGATTGAAATATCCTCTGAATTTACAACTTCATTGAGCACAATCGCTTTCATCATCCCATTCATATGATCATCTCCCGACATTTACTGAATAAATAATCCACTGCTTTCATCTGCCCAGCACTGTGGATCATCAGCGTAAAAGCTTCCGTTAGTACCGCATGCAACAGCCGGACAGCCTCTGCACCACGGTTTTAATTTACATTTATTACATTTTTCAAATTTATCAAAATCTCTGTAATCCTCAAAACTTGTTTCCCACAGATCTGCAATCCTGTCTTCAAATACATTTCCGACTTTACTTTCTGCCACACGCCTGCAGGCGTAGATATCACCCGTTGGAAGTATCGTCATATGACAATTAGCACAATTACATCCGCCATATATCATACCGGGCTCTGCATTTTCCGGAATCTTAAATTCACCGATCTCGTATTCATATAGCGTCCACAGATGATCCTTTTTATTAAAATACGTCTGACAGCCTTCCGCCTTATATTCCTTAAATTTTTTATCGCAGACAGCAAGCAGATCTCTATATTCCTTAGCTGTCATCGAAGCATCAAGGTCTCCGCCACTCGGAACATACCTTGCAAAAGCAAAAACATTTACCCCCGCTGCCACTACAGCATCGATTATTCCCGGTACTTCTATACGGTTTGTCTTGGAAACCGTAGTCATAACGACACTCCTGATTCCCGCCCGGTTCAAGCACCCGATTTTTTCCATCGTGCAATCGTAAGAGCCCGGCTTTCTGAACCAATCATGAGTTTCTCTTAATCCATCCAAAGAAAGCTGATATTTCTCACAACCATACCATTTTAGTTCTTTACAAACCTGATCATTTAGATGAAATGGATTTCCAAGAATTGTGAATTTAATTTCATTTTTTTTCATCAACTGAAGAAGTCTCCAAAAGTCAGGATGAAGGATAGGATCACCACCGGTTATATAAAAATAAGGTGTTCTGCTATACACCTTGCAAAAATCCAGACAATTATAGAACGTATCTTCCATCTGCTTCCAATTCATAGAAAACAGACAATTATGTTCTCCGCTCGAATAAATATAGCAGTGCTTACATCTTTGATCACATTCGTCTGTTATGTGCCATTGAAATGAAAAATATGGTTTCATAACCTTTTCCTCCATCATAAAATCTTATCTATAAAAACGGTTCTGACCGATAATTTGCAAAATGACCTCCAGAGTAGTTTCTGGAGGTCCGACTTAATACGATAATTTTCAATAATTACTTGTTATCGCCTGCACCACATGCGCTTCCGCACGCTGCTGCCTTCTCATTTGGCTTTCCATCACCTGCACCGCATGCTGTTCCACATGCTGCTGAAGCCTGAGATGTTCCTTTTACCCAGCCATTAAGATTTGATAATGCCATGATTGTTCCTCCTTATAATAAAAAATGCTTCAAAAGCGTTATTGCTTTCTTGTCTTTACTATAATTCCCTTCTGTTCAATAAAAAAGTACGCACTTTTTTATTACTCAGTCACCTTTTTGTAACTTATAGACATACAGAAACTCGGATGATATATTGAATTTATAGTAAGCAGCAGCTGGCGTTTACTATAAAAGCCTGATTTTTACCTACAGGCGATTAAATTTTCTCAATCCTTGCAAGTGAAAGGAGTCAAAATGAAAACAAAAGATGAATTACCGGAATGTCCCGTAGCAACTACCGTAAGTCTCATCGGAAGCAAGTGGAAATTATTGATAATGAGAAACCTTCTTGTCAGACCATGGCGTTTTAACGAATTAAAAAAAAGCCTTGAAGGAATAAGCCAGAAGGTTTTAACAGATTCTCTCAGATCAATGGAAGAGGACGGAATCATCACAAGAACTGTCTACCCGGAAGTTCCGCCACGAGTTGAATATACACTTTCTGAACTCGGAGAATCAATGAGGCCAATAATAAATTCTATGGAATCATGGGGAAAAAATTATAAAAAATCTATAGAATAAAACAACCGGAGAAATCAGCATCACCTGACTTCTCCGGTTATTTTATTCCTCTTTCCACTCTATTCCATTAACTTTGCATGTTCCCATATTATTGTCAATTTCAAGAGCTGACTTATTAAGATCTGTATTTGTAGTGATATCTACATCCCCCATATCACTTGTTATCGAAAGACTTTCAAAATCAATATCAAGGTCAACATTTCCCATATCTGTATCTATTTCTCCATCTGTGACATAGCTTTTTTTCATCTCAACATTTCCCATATCTGCGTCGAGATCAAGCTGTTTCAGCTTCATATCCGATATAGCGATATCCCCCATATCGACAGTCAGATCCGCATTTAGAAGCTCCGCTTCATTTGGAATAGAAACAGTGATCTTACCTTTACCCACAGCGTTCTTGAATATGAAGGAATTAATTCCTTTCCCCTGTGTTATTGATAAAACGCCATCCTTCATCTCTACTTTTAAATAATCTGACTTTGGAACACTGTAATCCACATATAAAGAATCTCCACGCACGATGTTTATATCAGAATTCTCAGAATCTATTTCCAGTGAACGTATAGTCTCATTTCCGAAAGTCTTTCGATTTGAGATCATGGCATTAGCAGAATTTGCATCATCTCTGAAAGCAAAATATCTTATACTGCAAAATATCACAACCAGAAATGTAATTGTCCAAATTGATATCAGATAAATCTTCTTAAATTTTGATTCGTTCATCGTCAGATCTCCTTTGCAAAAGCTGTCTTTACTATTTTTTCAAAAATAAATGCTACCGGAAAAACTATCAATGTGTGTAAAAAATTGCAGGTTAAGAATGAGACACATATGTATAAGCAAATGACAGTAGGCCAAAATACTTCCATCATCATTTTCACATGTGCGTTAGAGTATTCGAATGTTTCCTTTTTACCATATCTTCCACCAACGGTATTTATATCATTGAGATTCAAAACCGTGATATAGCTTTTATTTATAGTGTCGCCATATATGAGAAGCATCACACCTGCGCCTATCATATAAAACATGATCACACACGCTATGTCTCCTTCAATAAAAGATGTCGGCAGCCAGCAAAACGCACAGAGCACTACGCCTATTGCTTTTGAAACTGTCATGAAATTCATGAAATCTCTTTTTTTCTCAGCAACGTAGTCTGCCGTCGCGATATCGATCTGGCAAAGCTCACGCTTCATAAATTTATAATCTGATAAAAGATTTGAATTTGCTATGAAAAGACCAACTGCTACAGCTATACACACGAACATCAAGGCTATTCCATAATTATCATTTTTATGAAGTACCTCCGAAAATAAAATTGTAAATGAAGAGCTTATGATACAAAGTGCTACAGCTACCGACAAGAAAAGTGCACTGCGTTTCTTCAAGCCAAGATATTCTGTAATATTTTTCTTATCAATAAATCTGCGCGGTGCCTGCTGCCTCGTTTTTAACTCTTCCACTTCCTTTTTCAAGTTTAATGCTTCTGAAATCTCATCAAGATTACCAAATTCTGAGAGTACCTTCCCTATAGCTTCATTCTCATTTACTCCCTCCGCGATCAATTCACTATATTTATCCTCCATCATCTGCAAAAGTTCATCTTTTGCTTTAAGGACCTCCGGCGTATTTGGCATTTCAGCAAACATTGCTTCAAGATAATTTCTAATTGTTTCCATTTCGGTCTCCTCTTTCGATAAAGTGTCCAATCACTTCTTTTGTAAGTTCCCATTCATCACACTTGTCGTTGTAATAAGCAATCCCTTTTTCTGTTATCCGATAATACGTTCTCTTCTTACCATTTCCGGTAGAATCCGGATCAGCTACAAATGACTCTATATAACCGTTTTTTTCCATTCTGGTAAAAGCAGAATAAAGAGTTGTTTCCTTTATGACATATTTTCCCTCTGAGATATTTTTGATACTTTTGGAAATTTCATATCCATATGAGGGAGCTTTCATCAAAATGTACAATATCATGGTGTCATTGTAGCCGCGAATAATATCACTGCTGATTTCAACCATAAAATCTCCTTTTCATTTACTACGTCTATCGTAGTACGTCTGTCAAAGTAAATATACTACGACAGACGTAGGAAGTCAACATATAATTCTCCAAAAAAATATGCGCGCAAGCGTGGGAGCCGTAAGCTCTTCCACGCCGCGCGCATTGTATATTTTTAAAGTAAAAAGGCGAACCGTCACGATTGACAGTTCGTCTTTTTATAAGCGAAATATTGTCTATTCATCAGCGATTGTGAGCTGCAGCGCTTCCTCAAGTTCTCTGTATGTATAACTCGAAAAATTAAATTTTGAAAAGGGTTCGCTTAAGTTAGTCTTGTCATAGTACCAGAAATATCTTGTAATTCCGTCGTCAAATTTGACTGGTATGATCTTTGTTACCGGATTTCCGGCTATGCGAATTCTTTTTACTTCATCCTCATTCTCCCAGCCGCCGTACCACAAGTGCTCTCCGCCTCTGTTCTGACCTATAAGATCATATAGGTAATATTCTTTCATCAGATTTTCGACTGCTGAATCAAGAACATCATAGTCATAGTCTGCGGCTGGTTTAAAAATGGCATAGCCCTGACCATAGGGATTCGAACACTTATCTCCATCCTTATTGATGGATAAAGCACATACTACCGGTTTATTATAATTCTTTGACAAGGGAACCTTAAAAAAGATTTCTTCTGTATTCCCATAGGTTATTTCTAATATCTTATTTTCCAATAATTCACTGTAATCAGAATACTTATCTTTATCATCAAGCAAACTTTTATCCATCATTGCTTCATCAATGGTATCATACCAGTTCAGCGAATCCTGAATCATCTGAGCCCAGCTGTTATTCGCCGATACATCTGATGTACTGCTTCCGGATGTACTGCTTTCAGGCGGAGTGTACGTCTCGCTAGTATTCCAAACTTCATCCTTGATACTACCGATACTACCATTTTTACACCCTGCAGTGCTGACCATTATCAAAGCCAACACAGAGAACATAAGAACCTTCTTAATCATTCCCTTTTATCTACCTTTCTTTTGCTCTTACAATTTTCATCCGCAAGATTACCCAATCCATCAGATAACTTCCTTCCGATATTGCTATACACAGTTTAACTCCGTTACTATGCATTATCAATGCTTTTTAGTGTTCACTCGCTCACGCAATCAAAGACAAAAGTCTCGAAATCACTTGTAAAATATGGGATTTCGAGACTTTCTTCACTCTTGAATTATCAAATTCATGGTGTCGACCACATTATCATTACATTCCATAGCTGATATGTTTTCCTTCAACCATCATCATTTGTCCTCTCTTAAATTTCTTGGCTCATTTTCTCAAACTTCCATCACCAAAAGCTGATATGGTTTCAGGTCTATATTAATTTTATCATTCGGATCATCTTCATAATTATTTAATAGTATCGCTGTATAGGGTGCTTCAAGCACAACCCTGTCAGGGCTGTTTTTATAATTTCCAATGATCATTATCTCCCGGTTTGCCTTTCTGATATACGCCATGAGATTTTGCTTAAGTCTCCACTTAGGTATAAACTCTCCATCTATAAAGCATTTTTTATAAACCGGATTATTCCTGAGTTCTGCCATCCTTTTATAGAAATTAAGTACAGAATTACTATCCTCTGCCTCAGTCTGTACATTAAGTTCATCATAATTATCTATGACCGTCATCCACGGCTTTACATGCGAAAATCCGCCATACATGCTATCATTCCATGCCATAGGCATCCTTCCGTTGTCTCTGCTCATTTTGGCAGTAAGCTCCACCGCCCTTTTCTCATCATAGCCCTGACTTATTGCATTTTCAAAACGAAATTTGTCTGAAATATCCTTGAATTCTTCTGGAGACTTGAATTTCAAATTTTCCATACCAAGCTCTTGTCCTTGATAAATACACGGTATTCCCTTCATAAAATAATTTAATGCGCCAAGCATTTTTTTACTTTCCAGACAGACTTCGCCTTCTTTGATAAACCGATTAACTCCTCTTGGGCCATCATGGTTTTCTATTACATTGACCGCAGTACCGCATTTTGCAAATTCACGCTGCGAAATGAAGCATGCCTGCTTATATTCCTCCGCCGTTATATCCTGCTTTCTGCCAGTCTCTCCATCTCTGAAGCTCAGTTCAATTTCTCTAAAATCAAAAATTGAAGAAAAGTAGCCATTTTCTCCTACATAAGCGTCGAGCTCATCGGTCACATCTCCCGATACCTCCGCAACTGTGAAGGCATCGTATTTATCAAACGTTTCACGTCGCATTTCCTTAAGGAATTCGCCAATATCCTGCGCATTCTCGATCATTCTGTCTATACTGCAAAGTCCATCTTCTCCATCCGGTGTGTAATTTTCAAAAACTTTAGGCTTGCGTATATTTCTAATGGCATCTATCCTAAAACCTGCAATACCTTTTTCAAGCCACCAGCATATCATTTTGTATATTTCAGTTCTGACTTCAGGATTTTCCCAATTCAAGTCAGGCTGCTTTTCATGAAATGCATGAAAATAGACCTTGTCAGGATGCCCCGGCAGCTCCGACCATACACTGCCTCCGAAATAGCTTCTCCAGTTTGTCGGTACCTTTCCATCCGAAAGTCTGTCACGTATATAAAAGTATTTCCCATACCTTCCATCTGGATCTTCACAGGCTTGCTTAAACCATTCATGCTCATCCGAACAGTGATTAACTACCAGGTCAAGCAATATATACATATCACGTTTTTTGGCTTCTTCGATAAGCCTTTCCATATCTTCGATCGAGCCAAACTGAGGATCTATCTCATAATAGTCACTTATATCATAGCCCTGATCTGCAAATGGTGACTTGAAGCATGGAGACAGCCACAAAATATCCACTCCAAGCCCCTTTAGATAGTCTATTTTTTCAATTATCCCTTTTAAGTCACCTATTCCGTCATCATTGCTATCATTGAAGCTCTTAGGATAAATCTGATAAATAACCTTATCTTTCCACCATTTTTCTCTCTTCATACCTTCTCCAAATCATTCATTGACAATACATTTCCATATAACATCGCTGTCAGATCATATAAACTATTGCCTCATATGCTCGAAGCTCATCGCTGCTACTGTCCTTATAATTTTGTATCACAATACTCTTTGACTTGTTGATCATTGCTTTTACTTCAGCTGCTATCTCAACATTTTTGTCAGAAAAGTTGCAAAGCACCAGAAGTTTATCGTCTCCCAAAGTCCTTGTATATGCATAGATATCAGGATCATTCTCAAGCAGAAGATCATATACACCATCCACCATAATATCCAAACTATGGCGCAGTGCTATCAGTTTTTTGTAGTAACTAAATACAGAATCTTCATCATTTATCTGCTCTGCAGCATTGATCTTCTTATAGTTGTCGTTAACCTTTATCCACGGCTCACCTTCACTAAAACCTGCATTCGCACTGTCATCCCACTGCATAGGAGTTCTTGCATTATCACGGCTGACATTCCTTAGATACCCCATCACTTCATCAGCTGGAATCTTATTTTCAGCTGTAAGCCCTTTATATGCGTTCAAACTCTCGATATCCCTATAATCAGCAATATCATCCATGTAAGCGTTTGTCATGCCCAGCTCTTCGCCCTGATAAATATAAGGTGTTCCCTTGAGGAAGTGAAGGCATGTTGCAAGCATCTTAGCTGAAAGCTCGCGATATTCATCACTGTCATTTCCAAATCTTGACACGCATCTTGGCTGGTCATGATTATCCCAATACAGACTATTCCATCCGCAGCCTTCAAGCGATTTCTGCCATTTTGTGAAATTTTCCCGCAGCTCAGGCATAGTCATTGCCTCAGCATCCCACTTGCCAAAGCGTGATGCTTTCTTTTGTGAACCTGAAACATGCTCAAACTGAAAGATCATGTTTAATTCAGAGCCATCTGTATTAGCATATTTTTTTGCTGCCTCGACATCAACGCCCGGACACTCTCCTACTGTGATCAGCGGATATCGGGACAAAACCTCTTTGTTCATTTCTCTTATATATTCATGAACTCTCGGTCCGTCGCAACTGGTATTTGATGTATATCCATTTCCCAGTTCTGCTCCATCCGGAAGTCCCTCACGCTTGGAGATCATGCTGATAACATCCATCCTGAAACCATCGATGCCCTTTTCGCACCACCAGTTCATCATGTCAAAAACTGCTCTTCTGACTTCAGGATTGTCCCAATTCAAATCGGGCTGCTTCTTTGAAAATGAATGCAGATAGTACTGTCCACTTTCACTGTCATACTCCCAGGCAGAGCCGCTGAAAGCTGACTCCCATCTGTTTGGAAGCTTGCCATCCTTTCCGTCACGCCAGATATAAAAATCTCTTTTGGCACTGTTTTTGCTCTTTCTGCTCTCAATAAACCACTTATGCTCATCAGAAGTATGATTAACCACAAGATCCATCATGATATGGATTCCCATAGAATGCGCTTTTGAAAGCATTCTGTCAAAATCTGCCATGCATCCAAAGTCATCCATAATATCCTGATAATCACTTATATCATAGCCATTATCATCATTAGGAGACTTGTATACCGGTGACAGCCATATGACATCTATCCCAAGCTCCTTAAGATAGTCCAGCTTTTCCGTAATTCCATTGATATCACCTATACCATCACCATTAGAATCATTAAAGCTCCTTGGATATATCTGATATACAACCGCATTTTTCCACCATAATTTTTCCATTAATATGTTCAACTCCTTATTTTACTGCACCTGCAACTACTCCGTTCATGATCCACTTCTGGCAAATCAGATAGATTGCCAATACAGGTATAAGTACCATCGTGTATGACGCAAATGCAAGATTATAATTTACTGAAAATTCACCACTAAAAATATACTGTGCCAGCTGCAGTGTCTGCTGTTTCTGATCCGTCAGCAGAACAAGAGGCATTGTGAAGTCATTCCATGTCCACATGAAAGATAGAATAGCTACTGTAGCGCTAGTAGGCTTTAATACAGGAAATATTATATTCCAAAATATCTGAAGCGGAGATGCACCATCAATTCGTGCCGCCTCATCAAGCGCTTCTGGTATAGATTTTATCGCACCACTATAAATAAATATATTCATCGGAAGTCCAAAAACTATATAAAGGAATGTTATTCCGAAAATATTATCCATATGAAATGTACTTGCCTGTATTACAAGCGGCAGCATGATCACATGAAACGGAATAAACATGGCACTGATAAAATAGTAATACACTATCGAAAAAAATTTGCTCTTCTTACGATTTCTGGTAATCGCATATGCCACAAAGGAATTTGTGATAAGTGTAAATACAAGATTGACTACCGTAATAAATGCCGTATTAAGAAATTTTCGCGGAAAATCAGTCATTGTCCACGCATCTGCAAAATTAGACAATCTGAGCTTTCTCGGCAGTGCCAGCACATTATTCATATCAGTTGGGTCTTTGACAGCAATTACTATCGTCATATAGAGCGGCAGAAATATAAAAACCACCGCTCCTATCAGCAGGATAATCGTAATCAAATTATTCTTTTTCTCCGCAGTTTTAATCATCCTACCTTCTCCTCTCTCTTTTCAAGTATCCTTAGCTGGAAAATTGATATTGCAACAACAACTATAAAAAGAATTACAGCATTAGCTGTCTGGACTGCAAACTGACCTTTTCCAAGACCTTGCTTATAAATCATTACTGCTATCGAAGTCGTGGTATTTCCAGGACCTCCGCCAGTCATTGCCATAATCTGATCATAGACCATAAGATAGCCCTTTACTGACAGCACCATATTTATTGTAAAAGACGGCGCAAGCAGTGGAAACGTTATCAGTCTGAAACGCTTGAAACCATGTGCGCCATCAAGAGCTGCTGCCTCATATATATCAGTATCTATCGACTGAAGACCTGCAATATATATGAGTGTATTAAACGCACATCCCGCCCATACTGTTACAAATACTATTGCCCACATAGCATGGCTTGTTCCAAGAATATTGACCGACATACTTTCGTTTCCAATAGTCTGACCAAGCTTTGGAATTATGTTTCCAAAAATAAAGTTAAAAATGAATCCTACTATAAGGCTTCCAAGCATATACGGCAGGAAGTATATTCCCTTTAAGAAATTCTTAAATCTGATCTTTGCATTCAATGCACACGCAAGAATCAAACTCACAATATTTACTGCAATTGTGCTTATAAAGGCAAATTTGAAAGTAAATGCGTATGCCGCCAATATATCCTTATTCTTAAAAACGTAAAAATAGTTTTTTAATCCTACAAAATTCCAGGCTCCGTATCCCTTCCAGTCAGTGAAACTGAAAAAAATACCTTTAAGAAATGCACAGGTATGAAAAATGAAAAACAATACAGCCATAAATCCGACGCCAAGATAATATACTGTATCTACTTTTTTGTTTTTCCTTTTCATCCTTGATTCCTTCTTCTCTTTGTGCCTGCTGGTCACAGACATAACCGCTCCGTCTGTCTGTAAACAGCTTATACTTTCTTTCATTCTGCTATATTAACTGCGTCATACTGATTATCAAGTTCCTTGAGAAATGTGTCAATATTCTTGCTGTCTTCCTCACCATTGACATAATTCATGGCAAACTCCGAAAGAGCCTCTGCAAGATCAAACCCTGATGGGTAGTAATGATCCGGAAAATTTGCAACCTTTCCAGACTCGATATCCTTCTGTATGCCTGCAACCTTTGCATCCGACTGTGTCACACCTTCTATTGGTGAAAATGCAAACTGGTCATCAATATATTTCTGGTTATTCTCTTTCCTCATCATAAAACTCATAAATGCATCTGCAACCTCTGGATACTTGGAAGTTTTACTCTCACAAAGAAGTACATCAATTCCTGATGTCACATAATTATGTGAAGTATCATTGGATGCTGGAACTGCGAACATATCAACATTCACATCAGCATTTGCTGTAACAAGCTGATTTAATACCCAGTTTCCGTTTATCATCATCACGCCTTCACCATTGGCAAATGCCTTGTTTCCGTCATCATATCCTGTACCGAGTATATCCTTTTGAGCATGTTTCATAAGTTCAAGATACTTGCCTGCTATTTCCTGATGTGTAGCTGCAAAGCTTGTATTACCCTTACGTCTCTCATCATTAAATGTATCCGGTGCAAGGTCTGGCGCAATACTGTTCCATGCACAGCAGAGTGTCCATGTATCCTTAAATGTATATTCAAAAGGAGTTTCACCGCTGTCCTCAATTTTCCTTATTACATCCAGAAATTCATCCCAGGTTTTCGGTACTTCAAGACCCAACTCATTAAATTTGTCTACGTTGTAAATCACACCTGAAGCGTTTGCTGCATATGGTACTGCATATGGAACCTGCTCTTTATTCTTCTGAACATCATAGACCATCTGCATGTAAGCATCCTGAACAGTATTGAGATAATCAGCTCCGCTCAGATCCTTCAATACTCCAGCTGACTGCAGCTCTGTATAAGTGCTGTCTCCGCCATATGCAATAATATCCGGTATATCATTCTTTGCAAGCCTCGTTTTCAGTACAGTTCCCGCATCAGCAGGTGTATTAAGGACAACTGTTACGCCGGAAGCTGCATTTTCTTTGTTGAATTCATCAACTAAAGTCTTCATTATCTCTGCATTTTCAGCTTTTGAAGAGAAAAATTCCACCTCTTTTTTATCACTCTTTGCACATCCAGGCAGGATTAGTGCACTCGTCATAACAGTAATCAATAAAACAGCAACAGATTTCTTCTTCATAATCATTACCTTTCATATATGATATTTACCCTTAAATAATGAAATACATTTCCTCGGGTTATGCGCATAACTTATATTAAAAAAATAACGCAAGCTTCCGCTTGCGTCAATAGGTTATGCGCATAACTTACTCTGCCTGTATTACTGATTCTCTTTCCACAAGCCTTACCGAAGTAAGCATCTGATGCTTTACTGTTTTTTTATCAATCATTTTGAGTAAACTCTGTACTGACTTTTTAGCCTTCTCTTCAACATCTTGATGGATCGTCGTTAACTCTGGCTTAAACAATGTCGAATACAATATATCATCAAATCCAGCAATAGAAATATCTTCAGGTATCCGCACGCCATGATTTCTCAAGTGTTGACTGCAGACCAACGCATAGTAATCAGAAGCACAAAACAATGCCGTCATATTTCTGAGTATAGGAAATACTCTTTCAAATTCATCATGCTCCATCTTATTTGCAGATTTAATAATAATATGTGATTTATCATTGATATTCACTCCATTATCAGAAAGTCCCTTTTGAAAGCCTTTCCATCTGAAGTGGTCGCCTGCTACATCATTATCTGCGATCATAGCGACATTTTTATGCCCCATTTTTGCAAAGTACTCTCCCATAAGATATCCACCATGATAATCATCGGTTCTTATCTGTACTATGCTGTCACAATCATATTCAAAGAGAGAGTCAATAGTTACTACAGGTTTATCATATCCGGCTGTTATCGCAAACATAAGGTCAGGATGAATATTACAAAGTATCAGACCATCAAGATTCCACCGATTTGCCTGTACAAGCACCTCGTCCGCCGTATGACCGAGTATAAGCAGCATATATTTACCCATTATCCGGATTTCTCGTTCAAGGAAAGTAAAGAGCCTGCTGAAATACGGATCTTCCATGACATACTTGCTTCCCATTTTATCAGTTACAACTATCCCTATCATGTCAGATTTGGTACTTGCAAGCGAAAGTGCCGACTGATTTGGTACATATCCATTTTCCTTGATTGCTGCCTCAATTTTTTCCCTTACTTCAGGTGAGACTTTATTTAATTTACCATGAATTACATTTGAAACTGTAGCCGTACTTACGCCACAAAGCTTTGCAATATCTTTAATTCTTATCATTTTCAACAATTACCTGCAAAAAATACCTTTCTGCTATATCCAGTAGAAAAAATTAAATTTATGTCGCACAGAAGAATAGGCTCAATCCCAGATATTAACCAGGGTTGAGCCTTAATCGTTTCAAAATTTATGATCACATATTCAAATTTAAACTATCTATTATCCAAGCTCAGTTTCAATTTCATTTCAAACCATGTCCTTAGCTTCATTACGTTATAAAGGCAAGTCTAAAAAGTATTCCGGCATACCCCTGTTACCCAACTCCCAATCCGTAACCGTCCTATATCTTATGGCTATAATAGCACACCATAATATATTATACAACGCATAAACTCATGTCCTTATTACCGTTTTAATCGCTTGTTCATAATCGTCTTAACCCCGTTAATCTAAAGTATTCCTTTCAAAAATAAAGCAGGGACAATTATGGAGGGATCCTTTTTTGGTTGAATTAAACGGAAAGAATGGATATACATATTACGTTCCGTAATGATCATCAACTATCTGATCAAGCAATTCGAAATTACGGAAATCACTGTAATCTGTTGTTCCGTCTGTATTTTTCTTTGTAATATCATAATCTGGTGATACACCGGCTTCTACATTTCCTCCATTCTGATAGTTAAATACTCTGAATGCTGATGCTGAATATTGAACACCCTGATTCATTTTAAAGAAAACAAGATT
Organism: Lachnospiraceae bacterium KH1T2; assembly: GCA_900114405.1. Lineage (GTDB taxonomy): Bacteria > Bacillota > Clostridia > Lachnospirales > Lachnospiraceae > NK4A144. The sequence goes on from FOSY01000002.1 coordinate 313,972, forward strand.
GCATGTTCCGCCAGCACTTTTCTCTCCTATTATCGGAATTCCGGCTTCCTTACACAGACAAGGGAACAGATTGCCGCTTGAAAATGAACCCTGGGAACACATAACGGCATAATTAAAGCCATAATCAAAGTCTTCATCGTCCCCTTCAAATTTACCATCCTGATCCATATCGTAATCTAACTTTTCATATGTCGCATTGCCGGTCATTGCACTTTCATAGTAGAATTCATCTCGCTTATCTTTGGTAACGGCATTAAGCATATACATACATGATTCTGTAGAACCTCCGCCATTATCCGAATCATCAAATATGAAATTCTTCATGCCATGCTCTTTCGCAAGATCAAGCGCTTTCTTAAAGTTCCTTACAACATTATCGTCATAATTTGTATATACAAAGATTCCGGTGTCATCAAATTCATAGTAACGATAGCGTTGTCCTTCTTCTGTCTCTTCATCAAAAACAGCCTGATATTTATCAAACTCACTGCCGTACTCTTTGATTATCATCTTGGCTTCCATTTTACTTATATAATCGCCGTACCACTTCCGATAAAGAACAGTCCTTATATTGTCGGGTTCCTCTTTTACGATCCTGCCAAGTTCAGCGAACGCCGTTGTCCCATCAAGGTCAGTGAGAATATCCGTAGAAAGATCTGTATGACCGCCATCATATAACATAGTTGACAAAATTATGGTACCAAATAACAGATCAACAGTCTTATCAGAATTAAGAAGCTCTTTTACCTGCCTTGTCTCATCACTGTAGCTTTCAAGCGTGGCATCAAATCCTTTATCCCTGATAGACTCAGCTAATATACAATGCGGTGCGTTGCCATATATATTATCCATAACAAAGCAAAGCTCCCCATAGGTATATGCTATCTCACCGGCATCCCTGACTTCTTTATTGAAATAGTCCTCCCAGTTAACAGAAGGTTTGTCGGAACTGTAATTCAGATAAATCTTATTATCATAATAAACAGTATTCAAATAAGAAACCCCTGTAAAATCAGCTGCTGTTGTAAGCGGAAAATATACTTTGCCGCCTTCTTCTATGATATCTATTCCGTAATTTGAAAGATCGATATCAAGGGCGTAGGGATCTTTTCTGTAATCAGTAGCAATGATATGTTCATATACATATTCTGTATCATCTGTCGGATTCAGCCTCTGATCGTTATATAAGAACTGCTCTATTTTATCAGAATGTAGTGTATCCTTAACCGTATCAACTGTCATATTGCCTTTGGCATTACTTATCTTATACACTCCACTGCCTTGTGATGATAAAGAGAATACATTGGCCGTATCATATACTTTATTCATATATTCAACAACATCAACATAAGGAACCGGAATGCCTTCTTTCATAAAGCCACTGATAGTTGAAGCTTTACCATCCGGATCGACTACTTCAAGCTGCGCCACATCATAAGCACCTGTCTCCTGCGCTTCGTTCACTTCTTCCGGTGATTTCGTAGATTGCTCCGTTGTAGGTTCTGTCGTAACCTGTGCATCTACTACATCCGATGCTTCTATGGATGCGGAAGCCGTTGTTTCGTTTGAGCCTGATGATCCGCAGGCGACAAGGTTTATTGACAAAGCCGATACCAATGTCAGTGAAATCAATATTCTCTTCATAAAATCCTCCTGTTAAATCAGAAAAAATCATTGGGTGGCAAATGATCAACCCCAAAATTTACCAGACAGTGATACGATCTTCAGGAGCAAGATACATGCCGTCCCCTTCTTTAATATCATAGAAATTCAGGAAATCATCGTAGTTCTGTAGCGGAACATTGGCACGATAGGCTTCCACTGGATGATCATTGGTATCAACGTATTCTTTTTCCGCTTCCTCATAACGTGCCTGCTTCTGAATGATGGCAATCTGTTTGAAGAATGTGTCGTAATCGAAATCCTCCTGCTCCTTCGCAATGGAGAGCAGGCACTTTAAGGATCCAAGATCCGAAATGGCTTCTCCCTGAATCAACTGCGCTCCCTCTTCTCCGTAGGTGGCATCGGAAACCTGCGGCATCGGCGCCAGCTCACTGTAGTACTTGAGCAGTTTATCCACCCGTTCCTGGAAAGCCTTCCCGTCTTCATCTGTCCACCAGATCGTCTGAGCTCCGTCTTTATCATAATTGGCACCGGTTGTATCAAAGGCATGAGTGAGCTCATGGCCAACTATCATGCAAAGGCCGCCCATCTTCTTTTCCAAAGGCCAGCTTTCATCATAATAGTCGCCACCGCAGATACCGGCTAAGATATTCATGGAATTATCCTGCGGCATATATATTGCCCCCAAAGTGCTGTAATACGTATCATATCTCCAATAGGTTCCGTCATTTTTACAGGATAACGGAGCCGCCTCTGACAGCCTGAAGTATCTTCTTCCCTTGATAATAGCGCTGAGTGCCGTTTCGCCTTCGGTAGCGGTTCCGATGGCATCGCATTTGACATCATACACTTTTTCCGGATAGCAGATATGCAGTTTAATGTTATCCAGTTTTTCGATGGCGATCGCCTTTGTCTCATCAGAAAGCCAATCCTCTTCCATAAGCATCTTACGGTAGGCTTTTACCATCATATCAGTCAGCTCCTCCACCTGGGGCTTGATGCTCTTATCAAAGCAATAATTGACATACATCTGATCCACCATGGAGGGCACAGTGTCTTCCATCACTTTCAACGCATAGAAATCAGCATCGTTTATAGTCTTGGAGCCGTTCAATTTTGCTGTCTCTTCATATGTTTCAAAATCACAGTATTTCGTGAAATCCAAAAGTGTATTTACAAGCGTCCACGCTTTGATACCTTCAATATTTTCATCCGAATAATTCTCATCAAAGCTGTCAACAATCTTTGTATACCCTACCATGATCTTTCCTTTGAAATCGACATCATAACCTAAAGACCTGAAGATATCCGCAAAAGGAAGTTTTTTGTATTTCTCCTCAAACTCTGCGATTGTAAGCGTGCTTGTGGGATCTCCCGAAATGTCCGCCATGATGGCTTCTATCCCCGGAAGGAATTTACGTTCAAACCCTTTTGCAGTATCAAAGATATCGTTCGCCTCGCTTTCAGAGTATCCGAGACGTTTCAGCATGTACTCCGCAGTCTTATGCTTAATGGCAAGTCCATCGGTTTCCGGGGCTCCCTCCTGATAGTCATCGGGTTCATCCGACAGCAGAGAAACATTCTGAATACACAGCATATTAACAAAGGGATCCAGCGGTTCCGGTATAATTGAGACACTCACCATCGGCGTTCCATAGAGATTGCGTCCCGGATCAGAGTAGTATTTCGTCATCTCCTCAACGGAGGAAATAGACATAAGATCCTCCACATAGGGCTTTAATGGGTCAAGTCCTTCTTTATTTCTGGTATCCCAGTCCGTAAGCAGTGCGTAATAGTTTTGGAGTGATGTCAGATCCTGATCATCCTTTTTTTCGCCAGTCAGGACTGCAAGCTTTGCTTGGTTGATATTATCAGTCTGCTCTGTTCTTGCGGAAACATTTTCTGCGCCCTCTCTTAGCTTTACGTTCTCAGCCCAGTCCCGGTTAATGGCTGCCGCAAAATCATCCTTAAGGCTGATATCGCCCATACCCTCATAGGTTCCGTAAATCCCGGAGTCAATCCACTTTGCACCGGGGTGATCAGCTGCAGTTGTTTCCACTGAAGTATCTATCGGTTCAGATTCTTTGTTTTCATCACTCTCAGTCATGGTGCTCTGCTGTTCATTGGCACTGCCGGATGTTACGTTGGTAGTCCCTGTGCTTCCACATCCGGTAAAAAATGTACCAGCCACTATTATCAATGACAAAATACTACTAATCAGTCTCTTTTTCATAGGTAGCCTCCTGCTTGCATAAAAGAACGAAGGTATTTAGCTCATCCGGTCTTTTTGTTTAAGTTATATTCCCAGCAATCCATTGATGTATGTTGTGAGATACTGCCTGTCGTAGAACTGTTCTGGTTTGGGGATTACAAAGTCCGGTGTCACTCCCTGGTCTATATCATAGAAGGAACCGTTTTTCATGTATGCCAGGCGCTTTAAGCCCGATATCTGGAAAGGACATCCATCGGCGGTAGTGAGGTTCTGGACCACGCATGCTCCACCACCTGAGGTCTGTCCGAGTATCATTACCCTGTTGGAATTCTTGAATACGCTGGGCACAAGATTGCCGCAAGAAAAGCTCTTGGATGTGGTCAGGCAGAACAGATTGTAGTTTCGCAGGCTGTCCTTCTCGTCAAACTTGCGGTCCAGGTTTGCATCAATCTTGAAATTTTGGGATACCAGAGCGCCGGAAAGAGGATTCATCATGCAGATGGATCCATCACCCAAAAACATACCTATCACATATGCGGCGGCATCCGCCATACCACCTCCATTGTTGGACAGATCCAGGACAACATTCTCAATGGGGCTTCCTTCTCTGGTGATCTCATTATAGGCATGGATCATCAGCCCCACCGTATCCTCCGGGTGATCCTCAGTTTTTTCTCCGTTGTAATAATCAACATCAGCAAAATAGAACTCGTCAAAGGTAATATAGGCCGTGTTTCCAACTTCCTCGTATCCGGGGATCTCGTCAGGATAGTATTTCTCCCTGGCTTTTGTATATCTTTCTTTGTCATCTCTTCTGTTGATTATAGATGGACCGAAATTCCTTTCAGGTTCCTGTTTCATCATATAGGATTTTGAAATAAAACCGCTGTGGCTGTCATCGAAATACTTGATAGTAAGATCCGCCAGCGCCTGACCCGCCACCTGTGGATCCGTACTAAGCATATCCACCGCCAGACCTGTCATCTGGAAGAGATTGTCGAAATTCTTGATATTATGCTGTTCTTTTAAGCCATAGAGAGCGTCCAGGGCGAAGCAAAGCTCCTTATAGTTAAAGGCTGCCAGCTCTTGGCTTCTTTCCGCAGGCGGGTTAGAGATATAGTATTTGTCTGCGATGGCATCCAGATTTCCCCCGGCCTGAGCAAAGACAGCCTCCCCATTGTACAGCGTAGTGACACTGTACTGAGACAGGATGATATCGCTCACCAGCTGCAGAGGCAGATAGTATTCGCCGCCCTGAGCCACCAGGTCTATGCCGTACTCTCCGGGACTGAAGGTCACCGGATCACCGTACCGTTCAAAAGAGGAATCGCTCTTCTGGAACAGATGAGGCTTTCCGTCCTCATTGAACCCGTTGGAAGCGATGACGTCTAGCAACGGATCTGAATCTGATATTCGGATGAATGCATCGTAGTCATAGAATTTGATCGTGTCTTTTGCAAAGTCAATCCTTGCAGGATATTGGGTCTCCCTGGTCAGGGTTACCGTATCAGCGTCCTTTTCAATCTCCAGGGAATATTTCTCCCCTCCTTGTGCTCCATAAAACAGACCGGTCACCCTGGCAATCAGACTTTCCATGGTATCTAACGTGATATAGGGGATATCCGTCACTCCGTCCATAAACGCTACTTCAATTTCAAAGGTATTCTCCGGATCCGTGTCACCGATATATAGAGGCAGAGTCTTGGTCTCAATCTGATACTCTTTTTCCTTTACGGTAAAGAGCTCTCCTTTTCCCCATAAGGACAGTGCCGTCTCTTCTTCTACGGCTTCAGCTTCAGCTTCCTTAATGCCGGTAACGCTTCCCTCCGTGGAATCTGGTTCTTTTTCTTCACCTTTAGTCTCCGTAGTCTCTGTTACGGACGTCGCTTCGGGTGTGTCGAGAGCGCTGCATCCGGAAATGACCATACACACAACCAACGTTGCAGTCAGTAAACGGCTCATTGTTTTCTTCTTCATAATTTTAATCCTTTCGTTACCAAAGGCAGAAACCTGCTTGCTTTAGCAGGTGGAGCATCCCTGTGAATTGATACTCACAAACATATGTACCATACTGTATTTAGTGAATTTTAATAATTCCACTTATCTTCAATAATATCGACAACTATGTATAAATAGTTAAGTTTTGGAGAGATAATGAACCTTTAGAAAAGTGCACCGGTTTCCTGGAACCCTCAGAGTGGAACATGGATCATCCATTCGATTTATAAAAGTAACCCTGTAACTATATGTCAGGACTGAGAAAAAAACGCATGAAAAAAGACCTTTTTAAGGGATTTTCGTAATATACCCACAAAAAGGTCTCGTTAAGTTTTTCATTTAAACGGACAGTCTGAATGAACAGACTTGACGCATCGTAGATCGTCAGGGTTCGCAAAGGTCATTTGTTTGCTTTCGATATATGTTAGGCGTTCGCAAGTATAATAATGAGGCCGGAATGGATTGAATGGGCATAATACTCCTGTGAAGCATCAAAAGCTTCTCTTGTGAGTATTCGAATAGTCCCCGGCCAATTGCCCTTTTGTTCTATGATAGTGGCGATCGGACCTCACCGGAACAATGTTTTCGCTGATTTCATCATAAAGCTGTTGGAATAGTTCATCCTGTTTCTTGTGATCCTTATCCAACAGGATATAGATCAGGTCACTTTAACCCTGCTGTAATCTTATATATTGGTACGAAACATAGCATCTTTAAATCACGCCTTCACATCCACATTCTTTCCTGCCGGTTCCGATACAGTTCCTGTACTCACTGCAATACCGGAAGATACAATATCAATCGACGCACCATCTAGCACGGTTCCCTCTATAGATACTGTTGCTCCCTCATCAGATCCTTCACTACTCTCTGGTGTGGATACTTTAGCCTTCTCGATTCTTTCCTCTGCCGCCTCTTTTTCAGCTTTCTTCTTCTCTGCAGCTTTCTCTGCTTTCTTCTTTTCAGCAGCCTTCTCTGCTCTCTGTACTTCCTGATCTTCCTTAGCTGCCTTCTTTAAATCCTCGTTCGCTGTAGTCAGTGTATTTATTGTTGTTTCTGCAAGTTCTGCCGCTTTCTTTTGCGTCTCTTCAAGCTCCTCTTTTTTCTTCGTCACATCTCCGCCACTCGCGGAATCAAGTTTTATTTCAGCTTCAAGCACACCGGCGTGACCATCCATCTGTTTCTTGGTAGCATGCTGAACATGCGCGATCTGCCTTGATGTATTCGCTGACAAAAGCGCCCCGGTCATAATACTCGATAATGCCATATTCTTGTCCTCCTTTGACCATTGATCATGAAATCCGTTTCATCCGATTATGAAAGGATAGATATTCTTATCTAATCTCTTTTTCGGAAGCCGCAAAACAGATATAAACCCCCGTGTAGTGAACGGCAGTTTTTTCGATGTGAACGGTAAATCTTATCCCGGAATCATCATCAAAGCCGTAAAGATCACCATATTCTCTTCCTGCTCCAGCTGAATGGTTCCATAGTATTTCTCCGTGATCACCTGAGATATCTCCGCAAGAACATATATATCGTAAATGAACAAAAGAACAGACCTTGGAAAAGAATCTCATTAGTCCTTTTCAAGGTCTGTTACTATTGTTTTATTTAATTCTTTCAGGATAAAACAGTTTACCTTTAGGAGTATAATCTTTTTTGCCCTTGGACAAATAACTCATTCCAGCTCGATTACGAGTTAGATTCAAACCGTATTATATCTTATTATCCATCATACAAACGTATCTTTTGATACGTTTTTCTCTATCATACATATCGTTCAAAACTTAGTGTACTCAAACTGTACCCAAAAGCGCTTTTACGCAAAGTACTTATTTGCCTGCTCTCTTGTTAAGAACTTGAACTTCTCCAGGAGCTTAGCAATGATTTCTTCTTTATCTTTTATGCCAAAATCCAAGCATGCCTCAATGTAAGTTCTTACTGATGCTTCATTTCTCATATCTTCCATTACCTTACACACTTCGCTCACTCCTTCCTCAGTCTCTTTGAAGTACCTGCTTCGATCTGCCAAGTCTTTATTTATCATATCATTAGGATCCGAACAGGAAAAATCATGCATCAAATTTCCAATTTCATCATCTCCACGATATGCTCCATTGACATATAAGATGTGCTCACCATCGCCAAATGGTTCGCCTGTTGCCATATTAATTCTTTCAATTGGATAAAATGGCAATTCCTTACCATATATATCGTTCTCTGTGATAAATATTGTATAGGTCTCCGGCAGTTCGTCAAACTCCTGCCCTGCATCAAGATTATCAATGTCCATCGCACTTGAATGGTATCTTGCACGATGAACTCCAGCTCCCTTATCAGAACGCTGTACTTCCATGTCATATTTCTTTCCAGCATCATCCGTTCCGTAAGCGTCCAGACATATGGATCTTGCACCTACAAGCCGCTTCATATCTGCCTGAGTTTCAACATTCTCTATAATGAGATCTGATTTGCCTGTAATAATTCTAAGTACATGCTGTGTCAATGGGATGTTTTCTCGAAACAAGCATCTCATAAAATCATCATCAATAGGCCTTAGGCCTCTTAGCCTCTGAAGATCTTCCTGTCGTTCTCGTTCTTTTCTTTGCTGTTCTGTTTCCAAATGCAATCCTCGTTTCTATATATTTTTTTAGGTTCGTTTATGCTTTATCTATGCGTCCACCCTGAATGCTTATAAAATCTTCCAAGTCATTGATAATGCCTTGATTGCCCATGGAATTATAGCTCTCATAACATACATCAATATAGCTAGGTATATCGTACTTGTGAAATATATCTGACAATTCAGAATATGATTTCTTCCATGCTTTAGCTAATATTGGAATCAAAGTAAGCTGCATGTTAAGCACTTCTTTATCTCTTTTATCCATAGCCAAAATCCTCTTATGATTTACGTCACATCATTCTAAAGGAATAAGCTGTTCCATGCGTGCTTTGTATTCCATAAGCCTGAGTAAGTAAGTTGGCATTTTCCTTTTTCCAGCCTCCCAATCAGTCATAGTTCTATATGGAATCTCATAATACTCACAAAATTCTTTGCGGTTAAGCCCCATTTCACTTCTAAGATTTCTTACTTCATCCGAAATATCCATGCTATGTCACCTCATCTTTGTGAGTATAGTTTATCACAATATACGCGTCGCATCAACAGACTTACAAGACAAAAAGCACGAGAGCTTCAACCCTCGTGCCTTTATACATTTTACTGTTAATTAACAACAAATAACTCATTCTATCTCAATTATTATTTCCAATAAATTGTGTAATCATCGGTATCTCCAGTTACCGTAAATTTGTGATTATCACCACTTTCCCATACAACGTTTCCGCTATCGTCCTTCTTTATTGCCTTAAACTCTACTTCCTTATCTTTCGGCAAACTCACTTCTATATTCCATGTTGGATAATCATCACATTTGGCTGGACCAACAGCATTATCTGGATCCCAGTTTCCAAGTTCGTCTATATTTCCAACAAGATATATATTCTGTCCCCAAAATGTTTCTGCATTTTTAATCGTAAAGTTTACCACAACATTTTCATCATTTTCTTCATTTCCATTTTCTACAAGTTTATAAATCTTGTAAGAATTTCCATCAACAGATATTTTTACCGTTTTCGATGATGTTACTTTAACCCTGTCACTACTATCAAATACATTTTCCAAAATTGCTCCCGCTGCTATACTGCTTTCCGCACGGATTTTCATTGTATTCTCTATAGTATTATCAGAATTGTTAAATGCACAAACTATTTCCTGACCTTCATCCTCTCCAGAATCTACTCTTCTCGAAAATGCATAATAATGAGGTGATGACCACATTTCCCTCTGTGTACCTTCGCGAAGTGCAGTATTTTCCTGTCTTAATTCATTTAATGAAGCAATCAGCTTATATGTGTCTGTATCTGTGTTGAAATAATCTGCAATGACCTCACCTTCATAGTTTTTTGTTTGCATGCTCCATCTATTCCATGTATCAGCGATACCATCTATGCATTTTCCATTTGCATTTCCTCGATTTTGCTCTGTTCCCTGAAAAACAGTTGGAACACCGCGGCATGTGAAAATAAAGGCAAGCGCATTCTGCATTTTTCTTACATTTCCACCAGCTTCTGTCAAAAACCTATTTCTATCATGATTATCAATAAATGTGACCATCTGATTTACATGGTCACCATACATGTAATCCTGATCAAAGATTTTTTTCAATGATATTTCATCAGTATTATCAAAATTCTTTCCATATGCAAAGTCATTAACTACAGCCTGGAATAGTGGAAAGTCGAGCATACCACTTTCAGCATCATCTCCAACCCATTGACTCACAAAGTCAACATCCATGTCGAAATTCTCACCGAATGTAGGTACACCAATATATTCTTGTAATTCATGTATAATCGCAGGTGACATACACTTTGCAGCATCTACTCTTGCTCCATCAGCTCCAGTATAGTCAAACCATTCTTTAATAGATTCAAATACAGCCTTTTTAGCTTGTTCGTTATTAAAATCGATATCATCTAATCCTCCAAGATCATGACTTTCAAGCATTTCTGTACTTTGTCTATTGTGCGGATGCTCTTTGCTAAAATCTATGTCTCCCTGATTATGATACCAATTAATATTATTAAATGGCTCTGCAGGCTGTACTTCTGATCCTTCCTTTAATGAATTGTTTTTCTTAGTATAATGTGCATTTCCATATGTTCCCTGTATATAATCACCTATATGATTAGGTACGATATCGATTATGACTTTGATTCCGTTTTTATGACAAACATCAACCAATTCCTTAAGTTTCTGCTTACTTTCATTCGGATCTAAGCTTCCAAAATACCTGTTTGCACGATTTGGATCATAAACATTATATCCATGGTATGCTGTCGGCCATTGCTTTCCATTAGAATCCGGTACTCCCCAAAGTTGTGGATCTGCGACTGGAGAAATCCATATAGCTGTATATCCCATCCCCTTTATATAAGGAATCTTATCAATTACACCTTGCCAATCTCCACCATGCATGTATCTAAAATCATCTTCATAATTCTCGGTATTCCTAAATGCTTCGCCTTTAGCATTATTACTTGGATCGCCATCATAAAACCTATCTACCATGATCTGATATATAGAATTTCCTTCAAGACCTTCACCAGCCATGACATTTATAGGACTAAGCATGAATGACAGAGCCATACCAAGACCAAATATTCCAGCTGTTAACCTTCTTAATCTCATACAGTTGCCTCCAATTTTCCATAATTATCAAACTACACCCACAATCCTACCTTCAAATGCTCCTACCTTCACTTTGCCGGCAATTTTCTGGCCATCGTCAATACTTACCCCCTTTCTCTCGCCGCCAATAATATCCTTTAATTCAATAATTCTTTCAATTTCAGAATTATTAATGATTATGACCAGGCATTCACTTTCATATTTACGTTCAAAAATATATAGTCCCTCTTCATCCGCATATAGAGATTTATATATACCTTTAGTCAGAGCTTTGTGGTTTTTCCTAAGCTCTATCCATTTCCTAAGCACTCTGCTAAATTCGTTACCAACCTCTTGCCACGGCATAGGTGCTCTGTACAAGTCTTCTGTATCACCACTTACGAAGCATTCATCTCCATAAAAAATTGAAGGGATCCCGGGTGACATCATCAAATAGAAGTACGCCAATTTCAGCTTATTTACATCATTTCCACAATAGTACAAAAAACGTGGTACATCATGCGAATCCAAAAAGTTCATCTGTGCATTAGTTACCGGCAATGGATATCTCATAAATGTCTTCTGCATCTGTTCATCAAATTCTATAGCATTTATATTTCGTGAAGCAAAGAAATCCCTGCAAAGATATGTAAAGCTATAATTCATTGCAGAGTCAAACTGGCTTCCGCCAAGCCATGCTTCGGCATCTTCCCATATTTCTGCAATCAAAAAAGCATCTTTTTTTACTTCTTTCACCGCTTTTCTAAAAGCTCTCCAGGTATCATGATCTACCTCATTCGCAACATCAAGTCTCCACCCGTCAATATCAAATTCATGAATCCAATACTTACCAACTTCACAAATAAAGTTTCTCACCTCGTCATTGCTTGTGTTTAACTTAGGCATTTCCTTCACATATGCAAAGCAGTCATAATTAGGCGGATACTCATATCTGACAGGAAATTCCATTCTATAAAACCATTTTACATATTGTGAAGCTTCCCCTTTCTCAAGCACATCCTTAAAAGCAAAGAAATCAGGTCCGCAATGATTAAAAACTCCGTCGAGAATAATTTTCATATTTCTTGAATGCATATCCTCAACAAGCTTCCGAAATTCATCCTTTGTTCCAAAGCAAGGGTCTATATCAAAATAGTCGACAGTATCATATTTATGATATGAATTAGCCTTAAAAATAGGATTAAGATAGATAAGATTTACTCCAAGCTCTTCCAAATAGTCAAGATTTTCCCGTATTCCGGCTATTGTTCCACCATTTTTACCTCTATAAACTGCACATTCATCCTCAATTTCCCTACTCTTAGCAGATATACTATGTCTAGCATCAGCAAAACTGTCGGGAAAAATGTGATACATTACTGCAGAATTCGTCCATTCCGGCTCTCTGACTACTTCTTCTCTCCTGATGAATGGAAATTGGAAAAACTCCTCATAATTGCTTACTTTTTCGCTGAAAAACCCTCTTACACAGTAATAAAAAACCTGCTCTGCAGTTTTCAGCTTAAAGTAATAACACACTCTTGTATACTCAGTTTGAAATGTGGCTTCATAGTAATCAAAAAGGTCATCTGATGCACATTTATGCATCAAAACCTCCTCTACTGGAATAGGTTTTTCTTCAGCTACTCTGTCACCGTAGAACAAGCTGCATCCATTTACATCATTTTTTGCTGTTCTTATTCTTATAGTTAGTTTATCTTCATCAATTGCATATGCGTATTGAGACAATGGCATATGTAATATCGCTTCTTTATTCATATTATCCTTTCACTGCTCCTCCGGTTATACCTTCAATATAAAAACGCTGCATTATCAAGAACAAAATCGATATCGGGATCGCAACAATTATTCCACCTGCACAAAATACTGAAAAATAATCTCCCACAAGGGATTTTTGAACTAAGTTAAAAAGTCCCATGGCCATTGTCCAATCGCATGGATTTTTCGACCGTATCATAAGCTTAGCCATTACAAAGTCCATCCACGGTGAAAGAAACGAATTTATAACTGTATACACTATGATAGGCTTGGATAATGGAATAATTATCCTTGTAAAAATTATAAATTCTGATGCACCTTCCAATCTTGCTGATTCTCTAAGTGATACAGGGATAGTATCAAAGAAGCCTTTACATATCAGGTAGCCAAGGCCTGATCCTGCTGAGTAGATCACTACAAGTCCCACGATACTATTAGTCAGACCAAGCAGTTTCATTACAAAATAAACAGCAATCATGGAAAGAACTCCCGGAAACATATCTAATATTATTGAAAAACTCATCAACGTTTTTCTAGCCTTAAACCGCATACAGCTAAATGCGTATGAGACCATCAAAACAAAGCTTGTCGAAATAATACAAGTAAATACGCCGATTATCATCGAATTCTTAAACCACGAAGGATAATTTGCAACCGTATCAGGTCTTGCAAATAACTGTACATAATTATCAATCGAGAAACTTTCCGGGAAAAAATGCATTGTATTTATTCCCTTGTAAGCACTGAAAGACGTAACCAGCAGCCAAACTATCGGAATCAGCCACAAAAAAGCTAAAAAGGCTAAAAACATATGACGAAGAACCAACGATACCAATTTCTTATTCATTGATACTCCTCCTCTTTATTAGCAGCTATCATCCTTGAAAAACTTATCAATGTAAATGCTGCACATATTACAAATACGCAAATGCCTATAACCGAAGCCATCTTATAATTTGAATACTCATTAGTCAGCGTAAAAAGCCACGTAATCAGCAAGTCAACTTCTTTTGCATTCGAATTAGCATAATTCATATTTGTTGTTACATAATCATTCGTTAAGAGATAGATAACGTTAAAATTGTTTATATTTGCAATAAATCCTGTCAAAAGACTTGGACCCATTACAAATAATATATATGGAATCGTTATCTTCCAAAAAATCTGACTATCTGTTGCACCATCTATTTTGGCACTTTCAAGTTGGTCTGATGGAATATTCATGATAACTCCAGTAGCACTAAGCATCTGAAATGGAACTCCAACCCATATATTTATCAAAACCACCATGATATTTGCCCATATAGGTTTCGAAAGAAAAGGTATATAGCTTAGCCCTTTGCTCACCACTCCGATATCCTGTAAGAAGTTCGTAATTCCCACAGAATTACAAAAACTATTTATAATTCCATAATCACCAAACATCTTTCCTACAAGCAGCAAAGTCACAAACTGTGGTATCGCTATTACCAATACAAAAAGGCTTCTCCACAATTTAGGAAACTTCGTCCGCTTATCACATATGAATTTGGCAAGAAATACACCGCCCAAAAAAGTTGTTGCTGTCGCCAATGCTGCCCAAATAAGTGTCCATATCAAAATTCTTGCAAAAACATATCCGAAAGTGATCGTTGACGTCGTAGTAAAAAGCGTTTTGAAATTTTCAAGTCCTCGCCATGTAAAAAGATATGTAGGCGGCTGATGTTCTTTATCATAGTTAGTGAAAGCAATACAGATCATAAACAATATCGGGATCAGCTTTATCACTACGATACCTATCCCCGGCAAAGTAAGCAGTGTTATATGAAATTTTTTGCCAAGCAGGTCTTTTATATCCTCACGGAAACTATTTATGTGCTTTCCTTCTTTATGCTCGATCTGAAGCTCATACACATTTTCAACGTTGTTCACACACGAAAATACATAAAGTGCTATGCACAGGATTCCAATAATTCCGCCAAGCAATATGAGCAACGAATTATCATAATCATTGACCTTTTTAGTAAGTGTGAGTGCATCAAAAACTTCTTCTCTCTGAACTGTTCCAAGGCTTCCAAGCTTAAGTATATAATTTCCGGTTACTAATGCAGTAAATATGATCAAAAATATCTGATACAGCTGCTTTATCACACCTTTTACAACCTGCCCATTGCATATATATCCTATCCCCCATAAAATGAGCGATATCTTCGTACATGCAGTTCCATCTTTCAGAGCCTTAATAAATTTATGTTCTTTCATCTCTACACATCCTGCTCATCATTGTGTAATTCCTGCTACAGCATCATCCAATAATTTCTGCACATCACTATACTTACCTTCTACGAGTGACTGTCCCAATGAAGCTGCAGGCTCCCAGTAATTGTCCCCAACTCTCTGTAAACTTGAGTATTTTGCCTGTTCTGCAAGTGCTTCTAAAGCAGGCTCTGATGAAATTTCAGATGATTCTGCAGCTTCTGTATTAGCCGGAGCCTCTCCTGTTGCCAAAGAAATTTTTTCCTGACTTGTTTTATCTGTAATAAACTCACTTAAAAGCATTGCCCATCCCGGATTTTTAGAATATGCATTGACTCCTACAAACTTATAACCGGCAAATGAGCCCATCTGAACCTGTTCACCGTTAACAGTAAATGTAGGCAGTTTAGCGGCTGCATATCCATCACCATATGCCTTCTTAAATGCATTGATAGCCCAGGCACCATTCACATCTGCTATCATCTGACCATTTAATGCAAATGACTGAGCATCCTCATTAACACAATTTTTCATTGCCGGATTTTTACATATCTCTGTGATCGCACTTGCAACATCACTGCCTTTATATTTCGTATCCGTCGCATTCCAGTTACAAATGTTTTTTCCATCATCCCCAACTTTCATATCGAGCCCTGCGCCTGCAAAGAATCCATATAAAAACCACGCTCCAGAAACTTCCATACCAACAGTTTTTCCCTGCTTCTCAGCCGCTTCAAGCAGTGAATCCCAGCTTTTTACATCTTCCTCTGATAACTTAGTCTTATCATAAAAAAGGAAATAACCATTTGATGCAGTAAGCGGATACGCATACAGGTCCCCATTTTCAGAAGCTGCTTCGACTATTTGCGGCGCATTTGTCTGCTTCGGGTCATAAGTATAGGTTGCTTCGATCTTCTGAAGTGCTCCAGCTTTAACAAGATCCGGTAGCTGATCATCTGGGAATATAAATACATCTGCTGCTTCTTCTACATCTGAAAGAACATCATTTTTGCATTCTGCATCTGATTCAGAACCTATTGTTATATTGAAATCCACTTCCGGATATTTTTTCTTAAATTCGTCTACGAGCTCAGCCATGACCGACTGATACTCCTGTGTTTCAGGACACCATAAAGTCAGCTCAACAGGTGTCTTAGTTGCTGCAATAAGATTTGAAACTGCATCTTCTGCTTTCGTCTCAGTACCCGTGTTCTCTGAACTATTTCCGTTTTCATTTGCTGCACTTGCTGCACTTCCACATCCCGCCAAAGAAACAACAGAAATTGCTGCACAAACAATAATACTTACTAATTTCTTCTTCATTTTGCAAATCCTCCATATTTTAAGAAATAGCTTTCCTAACTGATCGTTTTAACTCAGTCGGAGCTTGTACCCCAAATAAGTATAATTTCATATCCCACCTACGCTAACGATTATATGTGGAAATTTCTCCAACTAAGTTAAATTTATTATTGTTCTTTTTGTATCTGCTTTCAATACAATTTAATCAAGCATTCCATTTTTTATCAGGAAACCGCTATACTAAATTATGCTTTTTGTGACTTTTTATTTATCTAATTATGATATTCTATTATTAATAATAAATACGGAGGATTACGATGGCAGTAACAATTAAAGACGTTGCCGAGCATGCTGGTGTATCTGTATCGACCGTTTCAAAAGTACTGAATAATTGGAAAACAATTTCCCAAAAAACTAAAGATAAAGTCAATGCTTCTATCAAAGCCCTGAATTATACACCTAATTCGCAGGCAGTAAGTTTTGCTCGTGGAAATACAAAAAATATAATTTACCTTACATCTCTTTCTAAAGGTGAAGCATATACAAATCCACATATGTTCGACATCATGTGCGGAGTCTTTTCCGCTCTTGCCAAACAAGGCTTTACCATGACTCTGATGGATATTGCAGATGCATCGCACCCAAAGGAAACTGTTTCCAATATCATTGCGCGCAAGAGTGCGGACGGTATCGTTATACATGGTTCTGTGATAAATCCTGAAATTACAGACTTAATACTAAAAAACAATTTTCCGCATATTGTTATCGGTCATCCGGACTTTGACGATCATTTATGCTGGATAGACACCAACCACTTACTTGCCGGTCAATATGCCGCTGAATATATTGCTAAAAAAGACATCTCACCTATCTCATTTATAGCCGGGAAGAAATCCGACTTTATTTCTCACGAAAGAGAACGTGGTTTCAGAACAGTCATGCTCAAGCATAAGAAAAAAATATCACCGGAATACATAGCATATACCAATTCCACATGGCAGGAAGGCTATAGTGCAGCTATGAAATTCATGCAAATGAATGAGCCTCCAAAAGCTATCGTATGCGAAAACAATACTCTAGCTGTCGGCTGCTCCCGTGCATTGACAGAATTAGGACTTTCTGCCCCTGACGACATTGTTTTTATGACTTTTGACGTTTATCCATACACAACTATCATAGAACCCAAGCCAATAATAGTTGATATAAACGTCCACGATATGGGTATGCAGGCTGCTGACATGATCATTCGAAAAATAGAAAACCCATCTCTCATCATCCACAGCTACACTACCTTACCTGAAATAAAGCCTTGTGAAAGTATCACATAAATAAAGGGACTGCGAAATTTCACAGTCCCAAAAAGTAATCACTCTTCTATTGTCTCAGCTGTTTCAGCTTCAGCCTTTTCTTCTTTACGGTTCAATATCTCCATGAATTCCTCACCTGTGATAGTTTCCTTATCATAGAGATACTTTGTGATCTCATGAAGCTTTCCGATATTATCTTCAAGAAGCTTATATGCTTTGTCGTGCTGTTTCTTTACAAGCTCTACTGTCATTTTATCAATCTGAGTCTGTGTCTCAGGAGAGCATGTAAGGCTTGAATCTCCGCCAAGATACTGATTCTGAAGCTGTTCCATGGCAACCATACCGATTTCATCTGTCATACCGTATCTTGTGATCATTGCCCTTGCATGCTTTGTTGCCTGCTCGATATCATTCGAAGCACCTGTTGTGACTGAGCCAAATATAAGCTCTTCGGCACATCTACCGCCTGTAAGAGTAGCAATCTTATTTTCAAGCTCTTCCTTAGAGTAAAGATAATGATTACCCTCATCATCTACCTGCATCGTATAGCCAAGCGCACCTGATGTTCTAGGGATTATCGTTATCTTATGCACCGGTGAAGAATTCTTCTGAAGTGCCGCAACCATTGCATGTCCTACCTCATGGTATGAAACAATGAGCTTTTCCTTCTCAGTCATCACCTTATTTTTCTTCTGATATCCTGCAATGACAACCTCAACGGATTCCTCAAGATCTGACTGTATAACAAACTCTCTGCCTGATCTTACCGCACGAAGAGCAGCCTCGTTAATGATATTTGCAAGCTCTGCACCACTTGCTCCCGGTGCAGTCTTTGCAATCGCTTCCAGATTTACATCATCGCCAACTCTGATATTCTTTGCATGAACCTTAAGAATATCAATTCTTCCCTGAAAATCAGGAAGTTCCACAGGAACACGTCTGTCAAATCTTCCCGGACGAAGCAGCGCAGGATCAAGTTGATCCGGCTGGTTCGTAGCTGCAAGCACGATTATTGCCTTTGCAGAGTCAAAGCCGTCCATTTCTGTGAGAAGCTGATTCAAAGTCTGCTCTCTCTCATCATTTCCTCCAAGACCGCTTCCGCCACGCTTTTTTCCGATGGCATCGATCTCATCGATGAAAATGATACAAGGTGCTTTTTTCTTTGCCTGGTCAAAGAGATCTCTTACCTTGGCAGCACCCATACCTACAAACATTTCCACAAATTCAGAACCGGAGATTGAGAAAAATGGTACTCCTGCCTCACCTGCAACTGCCTTGGCAAGAAGTGTCTTACCTGTTCCAGGAGGGCCTACAAGCAAAGCTCCCTTAGGAATATGTGCGCCAATCTTTGTGTACTTATCAGGCACTTTAAGATAGTCTACCATTTCTGAAAGAAGCTCTTTAGCTTCATCTTCACCAGCAACATCTCTGAAAGTTACAACTTCTCCATCTTTTTTCTCGTACTCTCTTGCCTTAGATCTGCCAAGACCTCCGAACATTCCTCCGCCGGTGCCCATTGAATTTGACATTCTCTTAGAAAGCATTCTTCCAAGCCACCAGAAAAGAAGTATCGGAACTATCCAGCTCAATACAAATGCCAGAAGCGGACTCGTCTGAACAGGTATTTCCTCATCGAAGTCGACTCCCTGATTATATAAGGTCTCCAAAACTTTTGATTCTACATATTCATTCGCAAGCCGCCCTGTCTTGCAGAGCTTTTCCCTGCCGCCAACATCAATACTATAAAGTATATACTCACTATTCATATTGACTTTAACTATTTCTGAGCGTTGTACCGAATGCATAAACTCAGTATAGGTAGTCGTCTGTATTGCACGATTCATAAACTCAGGGATTACGAACGTATTAAGCAACAAAATAACAATAAGCGCTATTGCATAATAAAAAATCAGCGGCCTTCTGTTTTCCGGTTTTTTATTATTTGCATTATTGTCATTATGATTTCCTCTTCCGGAGGAATTAAAAAAATCATTAAAATCAGACATTTGCCGATCCCCCTATCTTTTATTTTGTTATTTAAAATGCATTTTAACATGCAAGCGTTAACTATTTGTTAACTAATTGTATAAGATTAATTATTTTACAATTATAATTTAATCAACAATCTTAATGCTCTCGATCACAGGCTGATCTTCAGGTTCTACTGTTCCATTATTGTCCTGCACAGGAACGTCTTCGCAGATTTTATCAACTATCTCCATTCCCTCTGTCACATATCCAAAAACAGCATATTCTCCATCGAGGAAATCACTATCTTCATGTACTATGAAAAACTGAGAGCTTGCACTGTCAGGATCATTTGATCTTGCCATTGAGATAGCACCTCGCGTATGCGAAAGAGGGTTGTCAACTCCGTTTGATGCAAACTCTCCCTTGATATTCTTATCTGAACCACCTGTTCCGTTTCCATTAGGGTCTCCACCTTGAATCATGAAGCCGGAAATGATCCTGTGAAATGTAAGTCCATCATAAAATCCGTTCTTAGCCAGATCAACAAAGTTTGTAACTGAGATCGGCGCATTATCTGCATCAAGCTCAACCTTTATAGTCCCGTAATCTTTAACATTTATCTCTGCATGATGTTTGCCGCTTAGAAGGTCTGAGTCATCTCCCGCTGCCTCATCAGCTTCACTTGAAACCGCTTCTTCTGAAGCCGATGCAGTTTCAGCAGAATTATTTGCTCCATTACTTCCACATCCCGTAAGTGCAGCCAATGCACCTGCAAGCACTACACTAAGTACCAATGAGATCATTTTTTTCTTCATTTATTTTTCTCCTCTTTGTTTATTTTCCCTGTCCATATTTATTTCTTGCAAAATCCCACATATAGTCAATGTTTTCCTGAGCGATTCCAATCGCTCTTCCCCCTGTAGACTCTATCATGTAAAGCTGCTGCGCTGTAACCTCCAAAATCGTTGCTGTCTTAAAGGCTTCATTCATATCTCTTCCGGTGCAGACAGCCCCATGATTTCTAATGAGGCAAGCCATATGCTCAGCCGGCATAGCTTTTACAACCTCTTCTGCAAGCTCAGCAGTTCCCGGCAGCTGATACTGTGCTGTACAAAGCACCTCGCCACCGAGTCTCTGAGCCGCCTCATCCGTAAACTGAGGGATATTCTTTCCCTGACACGCATAGATCATTGAGTACATCGGATGCGTATGTATGATAGCCCTGATATCTTTTCTTGCCTTATATAATCCCAGATGCATTCCGGTTTCAATAGTCGGCTTTCTATTGCCTTCTAATACATTTCCTTCAAGATCAAGTACCACGACATCCTCTTCTGAGATAGAGTCATATTTCATAGCACTTGGTGTCAGGTACACCTTGCCATCTTCGGCATCGAAAGCACTGATATTTCCCCACGTTTCAACGGTGAAGCCTCTCTTAACGATCTCCTTACCGCTTTCAACTATCAACTTTTTGTAATCCATACAAATTCTCTCCACTAGCAGCTTATCAACATATGCCTAATTTTTCAAACGCCTTATCATATGGCGCAGTACACAGACCCTTTTCTGTAATTATTCCTGTGATCAGGTCATGGTCTGTAACATCAAATGCCGGATTAAACACCTCTATCCCTTCCGGTGCCATACGTTCCTTATACCACATAGAAGTTATCTCTTCACTGTCTCGCATTTCAATTGGGATTTCTTTGCCTGTAGGTGTCTCCATATCAATTGTAGAACTTGGAGCACATACATAAAACGGAATTCCATAATGTTTTGCACAGATTGCCAAAAGGCTTGTACCTATTTTATTCGCAGCATCTCCATTTCGTGCAACTCTGTCACAACCCACAAAAATAACTTTTACCTTGCCAAGCTTCTGCAATGCTGATGCCATGTTATCACATTGTACTGTAGTTGTTATACCTGCCTGCTTAAGCTCAAATGCAGTAAGGCGCGCGCCCTGCAGCAGCGGTCTTGTCTCATCACAGTAAACATGCATGTCGCTGCCTTTCCATCCATGTTCCAGCGCAATATACATAGGTGCTGTCGCTGTACCATATTTAGCAGTTGCGAGAGTTCCTGCATTACAATGTGTCTCGATACCTATCGGCTCACCGTCTTCCTTAAGCTCTTCAAGTATCTTAAATCCAATTTCTCCAATATTTCTGCTGATCTGCACATCCTCTGCCTGAATCTTATAGGCTTCTTCAAAAAGAATATTTTTTATCTCCTCAATGCTTTTATCCTTAGAAGCCTGACATACCTTCTCCATCCTGTTCAGTGCCCAGAAAAGATTCACCGCAGTCGGTCTTGAGGAAGCAAGGTAATCTTTGTTTTCCTTGAACTCTTTATAAAAAACTTCAAAATCTGACGCTTCTATCTTGGATGCAAGCAAAGCGATTCCAAAAGCCGCAGAAACACCAATTGCCGGAGCACCTCTGACTCTAAGTTTCTTTATAGCCTCCCAGATTTCTTCCTTGGTCTTAAGATTTATTCTTTTAATAGTTCCCGGAAGAAGTGTCTGATCGATGATATCCAGCGCATCTCTCTCAGGCGTCATCCTTACAGTCAAAACTTCATCAAAAAATTCTTCTATCTTCATACTGATTCCTTCCATTAATTAATTCTGTAAGCCTTAATTATAATACTTTTACATAGCTTACGCCAACCGGCAATTATTTTCCAATCTTTCAATTTTCTTAAAAATTTTCCTAAAATTGTTCTAATTAAAATTCCTTGTGCTAATATATAAAACTAATGAAATTTAGTAAACATGATCGGAGGATATGATATTGTTATATGTCATAGCTAAAATATCAGCTATAGTAATCTTTTTAATATTTATGTTTTTCTTTTTTATCAATCGAAGCTACACCATCACAGACGATTCTATCTACGTAAAACATGGTATTTTCCAAAAAAGATTAAAGCTTGAAAATTACATTAACTGCTATGTATCCAGCAGAAAATTTATAACTCTCAACAACCTTTCTTCAAAGGATTTCGTAATAAACCTTGAAAATACTGACAAAGCTCACTGCGAACAATTTCTGGACGTTATTCGTAAACACAATATCAATATCCTGGATATCGATACCAAAAAATATGAATACACTAACTACAAAAGTTCAAACATCTATAATTTCACCCTTTGTCAAAAGCATCCTGTGCTTTTCCTTATACTAGGCGGATTTTTTTCATTATTTATTTCTATAACCCTGTTTATTTTATCGATAAATGCAGCTGACAATATGCTTTATAAACTTCTTCTGCTCGTTTTATGTACTGCATTCGTCTTAAATATCCCGAATATTATTTTCTCTCAATTGATGAAAATACATATAAATGGATCAGAGATCACTATTTCCTGCTTTCCTTCTAAAACGAGAACTATTGACGTTTCAGATATAACTTCAATGCATAAAAAGCAAGTTGCTTATCATTACAGAAGCGGAAATGAATATGTTGAAGAGCTCCAGTTAAAAGTCGCCTCAAAGCTTTTATATACAAGAGCATCCATCAGCCCGGAATTGATCAACTATGAGCTTTTTACCTCATACCTCAGAGATAATGGTGTCCCTTACAGCAAGGATGCCATCACGGCTGAATATGACTGCACTTTTCATTCTTTGCGAAACGGTATTATTACCTTCGCAATTTTACTTTTAGCGACTTATTATACGCCATTAGAAAATTTGATCTTATATATACAGCTGCTGGTTCAATGACATTTAATTAAAATTTACGGAGAGAAAAATGTTTAAGAAATACCACTTACCACACTACAAAGACGATGATCTGATTCTTCCTGCTGATGGAGATTTTTATAAAGTTTATCTTTTTATTATTGGAATCATCTTACTATTCGGAATTCTGATCTCATTTGCTGTAGATGCTACCGAAGACAAGATCACTTACTTTAGAAATCTTGCTATCATCATCATTTCTATCGTCCTGATAATAGTTTTACTGCTTAAAAAAAGCTATGTTATAACCACTGATTCAATATATGTAAAACACGGCATCTTAAAAAGTAAAATAAATATTGACAGATATATAAACTGCTATGTTGATCGATATAAATTCATTACGTTTATCGACTCCGATCTAAAGGACTATACTATCGACCTTGATGATATCAAAGGTGAATATTGCGATCAATTTCTGAATCTGATCAGACAGCACGATATAAATATATTCGACATAAACACCAAAAAACATATACAACGTAATAACAGCTGTCAGGATATTTATAAATTCAGCGTTCACAAACAATGCCGTACATTTTTAATATTGTTGAATATCGTGATCATACTGTTTATCTTTTCATTGATGTTTGCAGCAGGCATAACCACAAATTTAGTCAATAAATTTTTTATTAGTGGTTCATTCAGCATGGCGCTTATTTTCTTCCCGGAATTAGTCTTTTCAAACAATTTGAAAATAAATGTCGACGGACCGCAGATCACAATTTCAGATTTTCCGATAAAGACTAAAAATATCAATGTTTCAGAAATCACAAAAGCCTATAAGGGACCTACTACTTATTACTCTAAAGGGCGGAAATATACTGTAGATGAAATCCATCTGCAGATCGGTCAGAAGCTTTTATATACGCATGCACCAATAGATCAGTACTTTAGAAATTATGATATTTTTGCCTCTTATCTTAGAGATAATAATATCTGCCTTAAATACAACGATTTCTCAACTGATGACAGAAAAAAGCTAAATTTTTTCAGGAACTTTTTCCTTGGCTTTGCATTTTTCCTGGTCATATTTAATGTGATCCCATTAGTTCAAAAAAATATCGCCGGCAGCTTTTCATATGATCTTTCAGATTTAGAGGAAGATCAAAATGCAGACAGACTTTTTTCAAGATTCGATCATTATGATCCAGAGCCAAGCGACTCAGATTTCTTAAATTCATCGGCCTATGATTTTGCCGCAGGAGTAACCTCTCTATACGCCTATATGGAAGACGGAGAAGCCGATGAGATCGGTGGTCATGCATTACAGTTCATAAACGATGACGAGATCAAGGACTATCTCTCATCCACATGGAACATTGAAAGTCCAGAAGATGCAGACACAATTATTGATAAGCTTTTAAGATACGGTCAAAGGGCATATTTCAAAAAAATTGTAAAAGAAAATAAAAATGTCTTAAAGGCAGTCGAAGCTATCAAAGCTGACTATGGCTATCACTTTGATATAGAAACTTCAAAGGAGATCACTCCTGAATATTTCAAGGAAAACGGTATACATGTTTCAGATTTTTACGCAGTAAAAGGCGCCGCCTGTGCTTATGTCCGCTTCGGTGAAAACGGTCTTGCAGCCTATGACTATGAAAGAGCCATACACCTGATCGCACTGTGCTATGCCTGTGATTATATTTCATCTGATGATTACATAAATTACATCGCCAACCTTGACACTACTCTGCAAAACCAGTACAAAAATTTTGAAGACATTCACGAGTGCTATTACTATGGCGAAATGTTCCGTCTAAAGAAAGACAGCTCCTACACAGATGAGGACCTGACTAAGATAGAAAATGCTATCGACAGCATGAAGGATGATGGTTACTACGACACCATCGACAGTATCTACAGTAAAACGATCAAATTAAAGTAAATATAAGTTTTCCTCATTTGACTATTTTTTCATACTTGATTAAACTAAAGTAAGGCTTAAAAATAGGAGAAATCATTATGGAAAACATTGATCACGCAGCAAAAGCTAAAGAAAATTTTTTACAAGGATATAACTGCACGCAGTCTGTAGTAAAGGCTTTCGAAGACATGTATGACATGGATGTAGAGAAAGTTCTTACTATGTGTTCACCATTTGGCGGTGGAATGGGCCGACTCAGAGAAGTATGCGGCACTGTAAGCGGAATGTTCATGGTTCTTGGAATGCTTTATGGCTATAACGATCCCAAGGACTATGAAGGCAAAAAAGAACTTTACGCAAGAGTTCAGGAACTTGCAAAACGTTTCCGTGAAAAAAATGGCTCTATCGTATGCAGAGAGCTTTTAGGGCTTGATCACAAAAGCGATGTTTCAGTTCCTGAAAAAAGGACTGACGAATACTATAAAAAACGCCCATGCCCTGAACTTTGTGCCTGTGCAGCCGGTATTCTTGAAAAATATATAGAAGAAAATCCATTACCAAACTAAAAACATAATTTAAAAGCTGCAGAACCACTAATCTAACGGCTCTGCAGCTTTAATACAATTACTTATCAAACAACCTTAACTTTTTTCTTCATGATCGCATAATATAAATGCGGGAAATATCTGAAAAGACCTAATTTAAGCTTTTCCTTCGTACTAGTGATAAAACTCTTTTCTTCATCATAGAGAGTACACCAGTCACTCCGCATTTCTTTTGATTCAGGGCGTTCCATATACCAATACACTTCAGCTGTGTGTCGGCTGCATCTGTTGAGCGTCTTACACAGAAGCCTCTTTCTATATTCTTCGCCATATGAATTTCTAAGCACTTTATATTGATATACTTTCGATGCCATACTACTTTTCAAAAGAAACGCATTTCGAGTCGACATCGTGCTTCCATTTCTGTTTCTTCGGTACATATACAGATGAGCACTTGATCTAGCACAGGAAGTACCCTTAACTAAAAGATCTGACATAAAGATATTATCTTCACATATCACACCTAACTTAAAACGAGTATCACCTATTATCTCTCTTCTGAAAAGCTTATTGCAAACCATTATATATGGAGCCGGAAAATCCAGCAGAAGGTTTTCGGCAAAGCTTTTTTTTGAATATTCGATTATTTCTGCGTTATCAATATCCGTGTCAATCTCATACTTATCGCCATTGATAAATTCCCTGAAAGAACACATTGAAATATCTGTATGACCTTTATTTATAATACCATACAGATACTCGTATAATCTTGGATCTAATACATCATCAGAGTCGCAGAACGCTATGTATTCACCCTTTGCAATGTCCAAACCGCAGTTTCTGCTATAAGAGAGTCCATGATTTTCATTATGGATTACTCTGATACGCTTATCCTGCGCTGCATATTTATCACATATCTCGCCGCACTTATCAGGAGAACCATCATCTATAAGAATTATTTCCAAATTCGTATATTTCTGATTGATAATCGACTCAATACATTCTTCCAAATATGGCTCAACTCCATAAACAGGCACAATAACACTAATTAAATCTTCCATAAATACTTCCATTTCCCACAGTACAAAACCAGATAAGGATTATCCCCTATCTGGTTTACGTACAAAGCCTTGTTTTTTAATCATCTATCTGAGCATAGATTCTTTCGATAACAGGCATCTTAAACTTAGCATAGCCTTCGATATTATGAGGATAAAGAACCGCTGCCTTCTCCTTTACAGCGCTGTATTCTTTAACCTCTTCCGGATGCTGTCTGAGATAATCTCTAAATTCAAGATGTCTTTTAAGCTCTTCTGAATCTTTCTTGCACACATAAATGTGATGTTCCATCAAATGTTCCTTACCCTCATATTTGAAAGCTTCACGATCTTTGATTCCAAGATCACCCTCATGCTCATAGCCTACCTTTGCGAGCTTCTCGATAGCTTCTTTTACCTTCTCATCATTCTCAACAACAATATCTACATCGATGATCGGCTTGGATGCCATACCCTCTACAGACGTAGACCCTACATGCTCTATCTTCAACGCAGTCTTGCCAAGCGCCTTTTCAAGCTCAGCAGAGATTTTGTTGAATTCGTCTTTCCACTTTTTGTCATAACTTACGATGTTTATATTTTGTGTACGCATACCAATTCCCTTTCATGATTCACTACAACAACTTTTACTATTTTAACCCCAAAAAGGCATAAGAATCAATACAATTTCAACAAATTGTTTTTAATCAAGAACAAAAGAACTGTGCAAAATCATCACATCGTTTTTAATTTTCACTTCTTCAAACTATAACTTCCAACCAAATTAGTTCCATTAAACGTAATTACTTTTGTTGAATTATCATAACTGTATTCACTCTTGTCCGCTTTATACCATTCTCCTGCAATTTTAACTTTTACAGACTTAAGCTTTTTCTTCTTTTCATTCTTATATTTAACTTTCACTTTGTCTTCATCAGTCACTTTATAAGCAGCAACATTATACGTCAGCCCATTCTTTCCCTTGGTAGCCTTCTTCACTGCCTCATCAGCCTTGTCCGATGCTTTTTTAAGTTTTGTGATCTGGAAACGCTGATTTTCCGTATCTACTTTGATCTTTGATACCTTATATTCTTTATTTTTATATGTGACAGTTATTCCGCCGAAAGTTTTAGGAGTTATCTTTGCACTTCCCTGAAAAGTTATCTGATCATTATACTTGGCATTTAACTTGACAGATGAGCTTTCTTTATTTGACTCTTCTGTATTCTCAGCCTTTTTTTCTGAAGGGATCTGAATAACTCTGCATCTTTCATACATATCCCATTCAACATTAAGTCTATCATTTGTGTGCGCGCAAACCTGCGGATTTCCATGAGAATCAACTTTCGTGCAGATTCCCACATGTCCCCAGCGAGTTCCTGTCCAGTAAAACACCGGATCTCCAACAGATATATCCGCGGCACTGCAATTATCTACAAGCTTGCCTATATTTCTAGACAGATAATTCATCAGACCGCCTGCGCACGACCACGATGTAGTGTAGTCACTATACCCATAGTAATTCCACTTCGAATTCATCGGAAGTCCGCCTTTATAAAGGCACTGACTTACAAAATTTGCACAGTCATGTCTCGGGAAACTCCTGTAATCTGCATTGTAATTTAACGCATGCTCCTGTGCATATGCAGAAGCCTCTGAAGACGAATATGTAAATGTGATCTCTGTATCTTCTGCTGAATTAGTTGACGAAACGACGTCAGCATATACACATGCTTCTGATTCAGAATTTTCATTTCCTTCTTCATAATTTGCTTCTGTACCCGTTACAGCTTTGATCTTGTTTTTCTTTACAACCGCTGTATAGTTAAACCCATAGCCCGATGATTCTACACTCGAATCATCACTGTACTTAAAGCTCAACGCATTCCATTCATAGATATTAATGGATTTTTTATCACCATTATCTACTACATCTGTAACCGATACCACAGACTCAAAATTTTTAAGTTTGCTACCACTTGGAATCATCGATTCCGTAAGACTTTTCTGCTTTTTCCACTCAGCTAAGATAGTATCACCATATGAGCACTTGGATGCAGCCCCCGAAATATAGTCTGACTTTGCTTTCTCATATTCTTTCAACGCATTCTTAATCTCATCCGTATCAGACAATCCGCTCAGGCCTGAATAGTCAGATTCCATCCCTTCAACAGAATCAACTATAGCTTCACCTTCAAGTTTTGACGCATTATCAAAAAGATCATCTATAGAATCATAAAGCTTTGCTGACTGATCAACATTTGCCGCTGCAGCCTGATCTGTATATGAGAGCATGCCAAACAGCATAAGACTGGCTAACAAAAAAGCTCTTTTTTTCATTCCCCATTTCCCCTTTATGTACTGATCCCCTACTTATCAGTCAAGCCTTAGATGCCCTGGGGTATTTATTTTTCCCTTCATTATGTATATATATTACAACATTTTCACTGCTAAATGTACAAAACATATTGTATTCATACAAAAATTAAAAAAGCAGGGGCTGAAAATACAGTCCTTGCCTCTTAATTAATCATTTATATGTTTTTTCAGATCACGGAAATCCTTTAAGGCTTTCCAGCCAATCTTCACGATTTTCTTGATATTAATAGAATTTGTTCCTGCCTGCCTTGGCTTGAATGAAATTTCTACAAATTTAAGTTTTTCATGAAAATATGCGAAATACGTTGAAAGCATAACATTTGGAAGATTAAAGTCTTCAGGCATCTTCTTTATATACTTTTCAACAAGTTCTTTTTTCATAAGTCGGAATGGAGCATTTGAATCCGATATCTTAACACCAAAAGTCAGTCTTAAGATCAAAAGCAGTATGTCTTCTACAAATTTTCTCGAAGCTCCATCCTGTCTGGCAGTTCTATCTCCAAGTATCGCATCATATTCATTTCTCAGGTTCCAGAACTGCTCAAATTCTGCCGGGTCAGTCTGCCCATCGGAATCTGTCTGAAAAATATAGTCTGCATTATTTTCAATCGCATATCTATAACCAAAAAGAAGCGTTGGACCATGTCCGCCATTAGGCTTTGTCATAGGCTTCAGCATTGGTCTGCTCTCAGCCAGCTCGCAAAGCTTATCATATGTATTGTCTTTGCTTCCATCATTTACAACGACAAGTCTGGACTCCCCTTCGCCATTATGCTTTTCAACTACCGGGTACCAATCATTTATAAGGTTTTCAATATTTTCCGACTCATTATACGCCGGCACGATAATATATAATTTCTCCATATAATCTCTAACTCATTTCTTTTTTTGAGTGTCGAATAGCATAACTTTATTTCAAATTCTTATGCCAGCCAACCTTTTTAATATATCATCCGAAAACTTATTTAACAAGGGTTATGCAAAATTTATACTAGACAGTTCTTTTTATAATCATCGTTCCGTTCATAAATTATAAAAATAAAATCATATTAATCTCATCAACATATGAGCCGTCTTTCAGCTTGAAAGCCCTAAGATTCCTACCTATCTCTTGAAATCCCATGTAAAGGTTCTGAAAAGTTTTTTATATCAATCATAATTTCTGTATACCTTATTTAGCAGATGAAGATTTATCTTTTATTTATATATCAATTTCCTTAAAGCCGGGCCAGAGTCTTCATTCGGTAAAATCGTAAAGCCCTGTTTAACATAAAATCCTTCCTTTCCTGAAGCTGCAATCAGCTGAATACTTGCTTTGCCACCTTCGGGAGTTCCCTCATCTATTCTCTCTACAAGTTTATTGATTATTGTTGATCCAATCTTTTTTCCCTGATACTGCGGTTTCACCATAACATCTACTATGTCGCAGTACATGCCATCTCCAACGACTCTTCCCATAGCCACAGTACTATCTCCATCCTTGGCAACAACGCAGTAATAGCTATTATTCAATGCTTTTTCAGACTGTTCACCACAGAAAACCGACCAATCAACAGAAGATCTCAATTCAAAATATGTTTCCACATCCGGTATTTCATCATGATAAGTAATATAACTGTCCATATAGCAAAGTTCCTCCCTATGTCATTTCTCACAACTTATGGATTATCATACCTTTTTTCAAACAAAAATAAAATAGTCCAAAATATCATCTGATCAGATTTCAGAGCTACTGCCAACTTTCCTATTCGCACGCGTCACATCTAATACATGCAGTGCATTTTTGATAGGAATTCCAGCAGAATTTCTATAAGTAAAAAAATGTGCGAGACATTTTCAGTGTCTCACACATCTCACCGTTACGCGACTTCTGCCGCCAATTGTACATGTAAAAATAGTTAAATCCCAATCTCCCTCTTCCATCTCATCAACATCATATGAACCCAATGTTTCAGTATTTACAACTTCATAAGTAAACTTATGACCGTCCACATCTGTAATGATCACTTCATCACCGCTCATCAGTTCATTTATCCGTCCAAAATGTCTGCTGTAATTATGGGCTGCTATGATCAGATTATTTTCATATGCCGAACCTTTGTAACGGCATGGTGCTATCTTAGCATTTGCACGTGACCATTCACGGTTTATCGGAAGTTCCAGATCAAGTGAAGGGATTGTGATGATACCTATAAATGTGTGTCCATCCACATCTACAGCCGGCATTTCTCCCTCCCGAGGCACTCCATCATCTTCGGAAAGCTGGCCCATAACGCCTTCTTTCAAAACAGCCGCCATTTTTCCGGCATTTTCATCCTCTCTAATATTGTGCATATAAAGGCTAAATGCACCCAGAATGCACAAAAGCCCTAATATAATAAAGATCTTTCCCTTCATCTTTTATTTCCTATCTTTATCTCTTTCACAGATAAATCCATACATGCAAAATGCTATCCCTAATATCAAAAGTACTGCTGCAGGCCACCACAACTGTCCCGTCTGCGGAAGTTTTCTCTCTCCAAGCACATCAGCCTCAGGTCCGAAAATTTCACCCAGTACATCAGATATTGGCTCCATTATCTTTCCTAAAACACCACTTGGCGGATTATCTTCAACCGGTGGCGGATTATCATTAGTTTTATCCGGTACTTTATAAGTATTCGTCATCGTAAAACTATTTTTACCAGCTGAAAGGCTCATTTTATAGCCTTTCACCCTTTTTTCAGACATTGTCCAGTTATGCCCCGGCTCACTTTCCCATGAATAACGCCAATTATTTTTTTCAGAAAGCTCAGTTTCACAGTAGACCTGCCCATCTTTATAGATAGTCACTTCAATCGATTCCGGTCTTTTGTCTGCGTTACCAGAATCACTCCATCTCTTAAAAAGTGAATATTTTACTGTCTCAGAATCCACTTCAAATCTTTCACATTTCGGTACCCCAACCACATCATATACCACATTTGTCCATGTACCGTTTTCATCCTTTGAAGGTATAGAAATGAAAAAAGGCGAAAAAGCATATCTGCACTTTGCCTGTTCAAGAGGATCCGATATCACATAGTACAGTCCAAGTTCCAGATTCTTAAAACCTGCGATTCCATTATCATCTGATCTTTCTGCGGCTGTAGGCTCTATTTTTTTACTGTATATACATGCTTCTATTGACTTACGGTATTTTTCCCACTCAGAATCTTCCCTTATTTCATTTAAGTCTGTGGTCGTAAATCCGTCATCGCTTTTATATGCTTTATCGAGAATAAATCTTCCATTTTCATCAATATCAGCAGCTTTATATATTCTTACATTTACACCCGAAAGTAATTCATCTTTATATTGAAACTTAAGAGTAATACTTCCCTTTTGGGACACATCTATGCCCGTCCTCTGTGCTGCTGCAGCAGGTAGAGCAAAAGAAAGCAGCAAGATCAATGCCATTGCTATGATATTATATAAAAATCTATTCAACCGCATCCTCATTTCACCTTCTTTGCTTTGCTGTTTTCATCATATATATCACTAAAATCATCAATATCATTGGCCCTGCGATAAATGGAGCCACCAAAAGTGTACTTACTCTGACAGCATCTGCTGACACTATAAGCCTTGCTTCTGCATTATATTCAACACGCTTACCACGTACCAGAAGCCTATGTGAATTAACTCCATAAGGCGTACATGTGATAAGTGTACAGTAGTCTTCATCATCATATATTCCGAGCAGCTGTGTTTCCTCCGGAAGCACTATATTTATCTGATCTACCTGATATGCTATAGTTTTATCCATGATATGCAGCAGAAATGTATCTCCCACCACCATTTGATCAAGGTCAGATAAAAGCTTTGCCGAAGGCAATCCTCTATGTCCCGATAACACCGTATGTGTGCTCGCTCCGCCTATGGGAAGTGATGTTCCCGGCAGATGTCCTATTCCGACTGAAAGTACCGATTCATCTACTCCATGATAAATCGGAAGGTCAACACCTATGTTCATAATTTCCAAGTGGCCCATGACTCCGGTTCCCGTCGGATCAAGAACCTTTTCATATTCAGCCATTTCCTTATCTGTTAAATTAAAATTTGCAGCTTTTTTTGTAAGCTTTTCATTATATTCCTGTGCTGCAGCCCAAAATTTATCATAGTCAGCTTGTGACAATTTTTCCAAAGCTGCATTATAATCATTCACTACCCTGCTCTGATGTTTACTGTTTATATAATTACTGACTGACGGATAGAGAAATATGCATAGTCCAGCTATAAGCATCACAGCCGTTAAAATTGTTGATAAATGTTTCTTCATGATTTCCTCATATCATATCAGTAATGCATCAAACAGCTTCCCCGCCTAAGCAGGGAAGCAAAAAACTTAATCAACTGTATTTCTTCTTACAATAAATGTCACAAAAGCACATACTATAAGGAAACCACCTACGATATAAAACATTGTAGTACCCATACCACCTGTTGAAGGAAGTACTGCACCTGTCAAGTTTTCAATATCGACCTTATGATCCGGCTTTTCCTGATCGTTTTCAATTACAAGATATTTACCGTCAGCTTTTTCATTCTTTCTCTTTATGACCACCTTAACCGGCTTATCGAGTTTATTATATCCTGAAGGTGCCTCTAACTCTTTGAGTGCATACTCACCTGCATCAAGTCCTGAAATATTGATCATTCCATTTTCATTAGTTACAAAGTCAGTTACAGCACCTGCTTCACCCGCTTTAGCAACACGGTAATTATTGTCATCTTTTTTTATAAGGTTTACAGATACACCGTTTTCTGAAATAAGTGCAAATCTGGCATCTGCAAGATTCTCTTTTCCTTCAGCAAATTTATGAAGGTCAAACGCATATACATATGTCTTTGTCTGATCCCACTCTGTAAAGTGTCCATCACCATACTCAAGTCTTGCATCGTTTGTATTTTCATCCGGTGCGATGAGTGCCTCTTCATTCACTACAGCCGAGTAATAAACAACAATATCTACATCATCACTTATAAAATCAAGACATGTCTGCTTGCAGTCAAGATCAAATGTATCTTCATCTGAAGGATTTAACTTTAACGAAGCATCTAATGCTTTTTTGAGGTCATCACCTTCCATAACGCCGATAGTATCGCCATTTTTTCCAATGATATCTATTTTGCTTATACCATTGAATGAAAGTCCTTTTGACATATTATCGTGGAGCACATACTTCTCAGCGCCCTTCTTTGCATGGATGGTTACCCTGAACTCAACCGTTTTGCCTATACCCGAATCATTAGTATCGCCCCAGTTGCCTGCGTCATCTTTAACTTTCTTATCAAGTGTAGGCACTTCATTCTTTTCTCTGATAACAACATCTTTCGCTGTAGTATCAAGTGCAAGTGCTGCGCCAACAGATGAATCCACAAGATAATAACCAAGCGGAAGAGCGTTAAATACAATCTTTTCTGTCTTATCATTCACATTTTTTCTGCTTGTGGCATCAGCCTTTGTTAAGTCAGGTGATATACCATTATTTTTTGCATATTCAATTGCTTCTTTTGCAAACTTTGCAGCATCTTCAGTATTGAAGCTTTCTGCAAATTTCAGTGTTCCATCAGCATTTACTGTGAAATAACCACTTTTGAAATTCTTTCCTGCCCATTTTGAGCTGAGCTTATACACACCATTTGAGTAATTACCATTAGCACTTACAGTAGATCCTTCAAAATCAAATACACGATACAGGCTATAATTATATTCATTTTTTGTACCATCTGTATTTGTTGTATCTTTTACTGCATTTTCGATAGTGATCGAGCCCGTTTCAACTTTTGTATCTGCCATAGCACTTACACCTGTCGTTAAAACCATTGCCGACGCTATGATTCCGGCAAAGAGCCTTTTCCATTTACCTAACTGTTTCATTGTTACTCCCTTTCGTTAAGCTTAAATATCTATGTAACTATCGCTTAAAAGCGCTGTTACCACTAATTATTTCATCTGCAGCCTGAATGAACCTCATGCTGGCGATTTCAAGATGTAGGATTAGTTTTTTTAAAAATGAGATGATACACTATGCGAGCGATTGCCGCTGCCATAAATATCAAACCAATTGTCCTAAAAGGATTGTCACCTATACCGCCTGTTTCAGGAAGCACATAGCTAACCTCACTTTTATTCCTGATCGTCACACATCCATATGAGTTTTTCTTACTGTCAAGTTTCATCTCATATCCCGGAGCCTGATCTGAGGAATACGTCTTGCCTGCATATTCATAAGTTACAGAATGCGTCTTTTGATATATTTCATCTTCTTTTATGCTGTAAACATACCTTTTGCCATCCGGAGCATATAGAGGCAGATCTTTAATCTTTGCCTTCCACTTATTTTGACTGCTAAGCTCTATTGTATAAACAGAACTTTTACCCAATGGTATATATTTTCTCCATTCACTGCTTCCTTCGCTCTTGCACCATACTTCCAGCACGAGCGGAGTCATATGCTTCTCATTCTCCTGCTCTCCATTGCTGTCAAGCCATATCTTTTTTACCTCAAGGCTTGCAGACCTTGTATTATTAAACGTTATAGGATTACCATAATTATATTTATATATATAAGGATTATCCTGAACACATGCAGTCTTAGGATTTTCTCCAAGTCTCAGCGTACACTCACCCAAAGCCTTGCCATTTGAGTCTTCATATACTTCATCTGCACCAAGATAATAGAAATCTTCCGTTGCATATATCAGCCCGCCATCATCGCTGTATATATAACTTGCCCACGGCTTTCCGCCATAATAATTCCTGGAAAAGTTTGCAATTTTCGATGTCTTGTATTCTTTCTTAAATTTCGTATATTGCTTTGAAACTTTTACATATATGTAATATTCGTTCTTATCGTATACTATGCTTTTGTCATTTCCCTGAATCTCAGTAACCTTATATTTATAAGTTCCTTCATAGGTGTAGTACACATATCCGAAGTTTGCTTCAGCACTATAGTTTCCGTTCGAATCGACCACAGCATCTTTCTTTGTAACTGAGATCGTAGTATTTTCCGGCATAGGCATTTTGTCTGCAGGTATCACTACTGACGTTTTTCCATCGGAAAGATAAGTATCATACGCACCTACAGCTTCAACCTTAAAGGTAAAGATGTCCTTATCTCCCCATTTACCGCCTGAAAAGCACTTATTTACAGAGATTGGAGCCAGTGGAGTACTGTAATAGTTACAAACCTGAACCGTTTCCGTATGCGACGAATTTCCCACAAAAATATTTCCGACATACACATTATCCGGTCCCAGATCTTCATGTCTGAAAAGATCTTTAGAATATACTCTTCTATAGTTAATTCCACCAGAGCCAAACTTGTAATTGCTGCTTTCTTCATCATCCACGGTAAGATCATATTTCGTAATACGACTATATCCGGATTTTTCAATAGGAATTACTTTATTCTTCTTCACATCATATTTAAGAGTAAGTCCATCCGCGACTTCCTCAACCTGATACACTCCCGAAGGAAGATCAAAAACCGTCCATTGTGCATTGTTGTTATATTCTACGTTATATGAACCTGTTATCTGATGTGTATAAAGGTCATATTCTAAAGCAGCTCCATTTCTTACTCTTCCATGCTCAACATCCGTAAACCCTGTAAATACGATATATTTTTTCCTAAAGTCATCCGTGATCCTGAATGTGACATTCGACAGCATTCCTGAGCTCGACTTTGTTCCATTTCTCACAAACGATGAACCAAAGTCATTTACTACCATCTTATGAATTCGCAGATTTCCAGTCGACGTCAGACACCATATTTTTGATTCATTACAAAATGCATATACGGAGAAAGTTTCTTCGCTGAACTCGACCTTTTCAGTCTCATCAATATCTGTTTTTGCATCTATAAGGCTTTTTACTTCAATATCATTTGAGCTTATAGAAGTTGCTTCTTCCGTCAATGCGATATTTTCTGATTCTTTAACATCTTCTTTTATAGGCAGATGAACAACATTTATATCTTCCTTTTCTTCCGCAGCCAGATCATTTTTCAGCTGATTTTTCTTAAATTCCGCGACTATGTTTACTGCACCCTCAGTAGGCTGCACTTCCTGACCATCCTTTATAAAAGCAATGTCATACATAAGCGTATTTTTTTCATTATATTCTGACTTTGCTTCATTTCCGGAAATTGAAGCTATATCTTCTGCTTTATTATTTAATGCATCAATATATGCGTCATAGTTATATCCTTTTGTATCACTTGTAAGCTCAGTGACGACAAACTCTGCACCTGCAGGTATTGCTTCTTCATTTTCAAGAGAAGCTGTTACTTTGATCTTCTCATCTTCGTATACATATACTTTCTTTACCTGATTATCTGAAACAGCATTTTCTGATACTTCATTTTCTGACACAGCATTCTCAGAGGTACTATTGCCTGAAACTGCGCTATTTTCTGACACTTCATTGTCTGATGCACTGTTATACTCTGCATCATCATTCGATACACTATTGACCGAAACAGCACTCTCTACTGCACTATTGCCCGAAACACCTTTGTCGGACGATATATCATCATCTGATACCGAATTTTCTTCATCTTTAGTTAATTTGAAGTTCTTCGTTTCCTTTTCGGCATCATCAACACTTACTGAGTCGCTGCCAGCAGCATTCGTCCCTTCCTCAGATATATATTCATGCTCCGCCTCTTCTGACGACTCCTTCGACGCATCATCCGAACTGTCTTTTTCTGAACTTTCCTCTTCTATATCGCCTTCTGTGCCGCCTTCTTCGGTACTTTCGTCATCCGAACCGTTTTCGGCTTCCGAGCTGCTCTCCTCATCCATGACCATTCCTACCTCTTCTACCGCATTCTCTGATACAGCAATTGCCGGCTGCTTTAGGCTATACATAGTCGCTGCACAGACCAATACTGATAAAATGATCAGTAAGACAGCGACCTTTCTTCGGAATTTACGTCTCTCCATTAATCTTTTTGCGCGATTTTCATACTTGTGACGCATCAAATTTCCCTCTAAACTAATTCAATCTTCCAAATGCCTTAAAAGGATATACCCTTAAAATAAGTTTTCCGATCAACTGTTCCTTAGACACGCAGCCGACGACTGTCGAACGGCTGTCTATAGACACAGTTCTATTGTCTCCCAAAACAAAATATCTGCTTTCCGGTACTTGATATGGGAAAGATACCTTATCGCTTTCCGAACTAGAGTCAGCATATTGACTTCTTTCTTTCAAATATGGTTCGTCAAGCTCAACTCCATTCACTTTCACAACTCCATTTTCATCAATATCTATCCAATCTCCGGGAGAGCCTATGACACGCTTTACCAGCACTTTATTATTGAAATAAAATGCGATCATTTCTCCGGGGTTAAATTTTTCACTATTATGCGCGACTACTATCTGCCCCAATTCAAGCGACGGTGACATGCTATCTCCCGATACTTTAAGTACAGTAAGAAAAAAGCTTGAAATAAGCACCGCAGCAGCAGCTACAGCCAAAAGGACAAAACATGTTCCTCTGAATGCTTTTCTATACTCTATTTTTCTCTTTTCATGTCTGAGCTCTGCTTTAAGCTGTTCCAACGACGGCTTTACTATTTCCTTCTTCTGCTCTGCCTTCGGTTTTTCCATATCTATCTTCTTCATAACCTTACTGCCTGAATGACGACTTTTCTGATGCTTCTCTTATTTTTTGCTCACACTTGAGCTTTGTTTCTCTTTCCAATTCATCACACTTGGCTTTTACTTCTTTGTAATACATAGCTGACGCTTTATGAGCGGCCTCAAATACTCCATTAAGTGATAATGCTGCATCTGCCAAAGTTCCGGCTTTTCCTATCTTTTCCAATGCATCATCAACTTCTTTCTGCAGCTCCGCCTTCTCACGCTCCAGTCTTTCTTTAAGCCCATTTATATCCTTATCAAACTTAGCCTGAAGTATTGCCTTCTGCTCGTTAAATTTTCTTCTCATTTCAGCTTTTTCTTCGTCAAAGCGCTTCAAAAGCTCTGCTCTTTCTTTAGACTGCTCTATAATAAACTGTCTCTTTTCTTCCTCAATCTCAGCCTCTCTTTGCTTCGCTCTTGCTTCAGATGCCTCAGCATCTTCCGAAAACTTTATCATCATTTCCAAAAGTTCAGCTCTGCTAAGTTTTCTTAGGTTTATCTCCGCCATTAGTAAATCCCTCAAATAAAATATATAAACAAATTATAATTTTTCACGTATACAGTATACAATATATTAATATAGATTAAATTCGCATAAATTTCAATTATCAATTTAACTTCATATAATAAAAAAGTTGCTCCACCGCCAAAACAGTGGAACAACTCTTAAATAAACTCATCAAATTATTTTTTATTAATGTACTCTTTCACCCATTCTTTTGTATATTCTATAAATTTAAGGCACGCCTTCGAGCAGGTATCAAACGAAGCAGTTCCTATACTTATAGTCCTTTTCTGAGGCTCGTCAAATTCCATGCACTTAAGATCTTCAGGCATGTCAGTCAATAAAAGTTCCGGAAAAATACAATAGCCAAGTCCTTTTCCGACCATCCCCATAGCAGCATAATCATTATCCATGCAAAAGGTCGTATCAGGCTTAACATTTCTTTTCTCAAAGATCGCCCCTATACCGGTATGGTCATCATATTTCATACTTATATATGGAAAATCTCCAAGTTTTTTTATCGGAAACTTTTCGCATTTTGCAATTGGATGATCCGGTGCAACGATTGCAAGCAGATTTTCTTCTATTAGAGGATAATAGTCTATATCAGACTTAACTGTTGTGAGGAAAAAACCACAGTCAACTTCACCGCTTACTACCATCTGTTCAGCCCTTGCGCTATCCTCCTCAGAGATCAGCTCGATCTTAACTCCCGGAAAATCATCATGAAAGCGTTTTACTATTCCCGGTATCCAATGTATCGAAATACTGTCAAAGATCTGCACTCTTAGCGTTCCCTTTTTCAAACCATTCAATTCACCAACGATCTGCTTAAACTGCCTTTCCCACACTTGCAGCTGCTTCATATATGGGAGAAGCTCCTCTCCTTCACGGCTCAGCCGCACACCGTTGTGCTCTCGTATAAAAAGCGAAAGTCCTGTCTCTTTCTCCATCGAGTTTACAATATAGCTTATACCAGCTTGAGTATAGCCCAGCTTATCAGCAGTACTTCTAAAACTGCCCGTTTCTGCAACTGATAAAAAAACTTCTGCATTTATCTTCTCCATCTCTTTCACCTCTCAAGTTAAGCTTACCACTTAGTTCGTCAAGTGAAAAGTAATACTTATCACAGTTATAAATTTTTATCGTTTTTCTTTTCGCCAAACATAATTTATACTTAAATAAAGATAAGTAAAACAGCTGATAAGATCAGCTTTTCATAAGACTTAAAGGAGGCATTGTATATGGAGTTTCTAAGTATGGTAGGTGCATTCTTTTCAGTAGCTTTTGCATTGAGCATTTCAGTAATGGGAATTTTCATTTTTGGTACTATTGCCGTTAACGAAATAAAGGAATTGATCAAGAAGCCACATGTTCAATAAAACGTAATAAGGAATCCTGCCGTAAAAAGCAGGATTCTTTATTTATTTACTAAACATGTGAGATAACCACGATATCAGAACATGTTTGCATATAATATCATCCAACGATAGTTGCAACAAAATTTACGCTATTAAAATTTGAAATAAAGAAAAAATAAAGTACTGAGACTGCCATCATAACGATGATCCATTTTCTATATTTGCTCTCTGCATATCCCTTCAGAAGTATAATGATATCAGCAAGCAATCCAAAAAGCAGCCATGTTATCAGATATAATAATCCAACTCTGAAAGCACTTCCATTTTTTACTGAATAACCATACATGCCAATCTTCCCTGATAAGCACAAAAAAGCCATTGTTAACCAGACCGGTGTAAGATATGATGTCACGATACACCATGCTGCACCGAGTCCTTTCAAGATATATCTGGGATTCAACTTATAGTCAAATGTCATATAGACCTCCTCTCAAAATTATAAGAATAGCCTACCATAAAATCATCACTAAATGTGCTATTCCTGACGAATGACACTTGTA
This sequence comes from Lachnospiraceae bacterium KH1T2, assembly GCA_900114405.1. Taxonomy (GTDB): domain Bacteria; phylum Bacillota; class Clostridia; order Lachnospirales; family Lachnospiraceae; genus NK4A144. The sequence goes on from FOSY01000002.1 coordinate 355,326, forward strand.
TGGGGATGAATTGCATATTTTTCGACTCATATGAAATATCATCAGAATTTCCTATAATTAAAAAAGAGCTATGAAGTTTTTCTCCATAGCTCTTCGTCCAAGGCATTATACTAGTCACTAGTTTTCAATATCCGTCAGCAGCATATACACTACTCTTCCATAAAAATTATTCTCAACGACATTTCTGCGGCATTCTATCATCTTGACATTGCCGTCTTTAGTAACGATCCTGAAAAATACAGTGCCGTTACCATATCGCTCATCGACTTCCAATTCATTCTTAAGTCTCAAAGCATCATCCTTATAAACTACTCCATTGATAGTTCCACCCGTAGCCTCTATGAAATCTTCAAAGTCCACACAGCCAAATAGCTTTATGAAAACTTTGTTTACATATAAGATCTTACGGTCATCTTCCGCTTTATATACCATTACTGCTGATGGAAGATTTTCCGTCATAGCATCCAGATTAAATGCAAGCTGTGATCTCTTTGTAAGATTCATATCTGCAGAATACCGCTTATAACTGCCCTTACACTTTGATTTCACCTCATAAAGAGCCGCATCTGCTTCTTCTAGAAGGATTTTTATATCTGTCGTCAGCACCGGCGTGTCTGAGTATCCTATCGAAATAGTAAATTTGACCATTTTCCCATTTACATCGATAAAAAGCGTTTTCTCTGATATTTCTTTTATAAGCTGCTCAATCTCTTCCTGATCTTTGTCTTTAGCCAAAACACAGAATTCATCTCCGCCGCTCCTTGAAATGACACAATTATCAGAAAAAACTTCTTCCAGATTCGCTGCAAGCACTTGCAGTGCCTTATCACCCATAAGATGTCCATAAGCATCATTTACAAGCTTAAAATCATCAATGTCCAAAACTATCAGCGTATACCGCAGCTCAGGGTAATAATCCATCAGCTTTTCAACTTCATTTCTGAAGCCCTGTCGATTCATCAATCCTGTCAAAGTATCTCTGGTGCTGAGTTTATCGAGTTCTTTCATAAGTCTGTTATTCAGCATCTTTGCAGAAATGAAGTATGAAGCATCTTCAGCAAGCTGCTTTGTATTGACCGTTTCATCTTTGAGGAAATTTTCAACACTCATGATCGCAATGATTTCTCCATTGTCATATAGAGGCGTTATCAAAACATTATCAATGCCTTCAGCTTCGAAAAATTTCTTCACAAGACTATTTCCTGCATAGTCGTCCTGAATATTGTCTATGACGATACTTGGTGATGAATTAAGGCTTTCAACCGCCAAGTCAAAATCCTTTTTAAGGTTTTCGTCATTGAAAAGTCCTACGTTTCCGTCAGCTCTCCACTCAAACTGAAGCTTTCCTGTAGCATCTAAAATATGTATCATCTTAGAATGCACCGTTCGGCCAATCTCAGAAAGAGCACGATTTATAGAAAGTTCGTAATCCTTTATGCCATTCAAATATCTCGCAATCTTGATTATCGCATTATCTGTCGCATGACCTTTGGTAAGCAGGTCGCGCTCCTTTTTACTATCATCAATAGGCCAAAGTACAATGTAGCATGTGCCTGGTATGGAAGCCGGAGCCATGATAAAGTCAACCCAGTGCCCAAATGCACCTCCATATCCTCTTCCCTTGATGATCTCGCCATTAGTCGCACGCTTTGCGTAAGTTACCCAGTCAATCTCTGTTTCGTTAAAAACACTCTTATATGTTTTACCTATGAGCTTTTCACGGCTCATTCCGCACATATCACTATATTTCTGATTGATAAAAAGATATTCGACATCACTGGGCGCTATTTTCCCATCTTCTACATAAGGTCTGATGATCGCATACGGCAGCGGGAGATCTCTGTAAACATCCGGTATGACTTCCTCAGCCATTCTTTCATAAAAATCGCCGCCGTCAACTATGCTTCTATTCTCCAAAAGTCTGAGTAGTGCCAGGCTGAATACATCCTGTACCCCCTCTCTTTCATCGCCCATTGCAACGCCATAGTTAACTATCATTTCAATGTCAAAAACATTAAGTTCTGTAGACATATCAATCTTTCGTTTGCAGTGCTCAGCCATATCAGTTATCTGCTGTTTGGTATATTCCTTATCACAAACTGCATAGCATCCGTTCTTTGTCTGTGCGATCACAGCAGTTTTGCCAAATGACCTATTTATACATCTGACGACATAGTTTACAAGTTTTTCCGTCAGTTTTTGCCCATATTTTACATAAATATGAGAATAATTTGAGATTTCTATCAACGCAATGCCATAATTTTTATTGTTCTTTCTACGATTATCATCATAGCTTTGCAGCATCAGAAACAGGCCTCTTATATTCATAAGTCCGGAATTGATGTCCATGAACAAAGCATTATCAATTTCTTCCGAAGGCGAAAGCACTGTATCAGAGTCGACAAAGTACCCTACAAGTCCGATTATTTCTCCATTCTTTATTATCGGATACTTATTAGCAACTATTTTCCTCTCGATACCATTGACCAATATCCTGCCGTGTGAATTTCTGACAGTCTCGCCCCTGATTATCACCCTTAATTCATCAGCTTCAAACTCAGGATCATTGATGTGCCAGCCCAGTTCTTCATCCGTTTTACCCTGGATAATCTCACTTGAACGTATCCCAAAATAATCCAGAAACGCTTCATTTGCCCCGAAGAATCTTCTTTCCGTATCTTTCCAGAAGAATTTCAGTTCCGTCTTATCCATAAGCGAGTTAAAAATATATGAGTTAAAGTCAATCTCCTCACCTTTGACATTAAAGCTTTTTTCCAATAAATGAGGACCGGCCACTCTCTTTATCTCATTGATGAATTCATCCTTTTCTCCATTTTCCAAAATCCTTAGACTTAAAAGGATCTTCTTTCTTTCAGATGCAGGAAGAGCTATAAACATAAACTCGATCCAGCTATATTCACTACCTGACATCTTTATACGGTACATCTCAGAGTAACTTTCACGATTTATCTGCTTCATCTTTTCACTTATATATTCATTATCGAAAGCTTTGATAAATCTTTCCTCGTCCACAGGACAAACTCTTTTTTTCTGCAGAAGTAAATCTAAAAATTCCGAAAATCTGCCTGTTGTTCCAGATAATTCTCCAAATCTTTTATCACTTACCACATTTCGGATAGTATCTTCATTGTAGTCAATATAATAAATACTGCTAAATACCGTAACAAGATTTCTGAGAACATTGTTTATCTGTTCTTTAATCTCGCCGTCATCTTCAAAAGTAATATCATAGAGAAATACTTTAAGCATTCTGCCGTTCACGTAACCCGCTATATCTCTGAAGACCACCTTATATATCCTGTTATTGCTAATTATAGTTACTTCCTCATCCCTACCGCTTTTTATCGCTTTATCAGCATTTTGTCTGATCTTCCTGCTGATATTTGAAAGTGGAGAATTTACAATTCTTTCGAAAACCTCAGCTTCAGGCGTTCTATTGCTGTGCATTATTTTATTAAATTTATCATTTGAGTAAAAAAGCTCAAATTTTCTGCCATTATAAAGCACTAGAGCAAATGGATTATCATTAATGACATTCACCAGTCCGACTGATTCAAAAAATGTCTTTTCTTCATATTCTTCTCTTATCAGATCATTCGAAGCGATCATTTTTTCTATCGAGTCAAAACATACCGGTTTTCCATAATAGTATCCCTGAACTATTTCGCAGCCGATCTTTCTTAAAAATTCAACCTGTTCTGCTGTTTCAGCGCCTTCTGTAAGCGCATGTATTCCGATCTTCTTTGCCATGAGGATCATTGACTCTATGATCGTTTTACTTTTATCACTAAAATTGTTTAAGAAACATCTGTCGATCTTAATCTCATCAAACTCGAAGTCACGCAGTGTATTTAAGGACGAATATGCACTTCCAAAGTCGTCCATGAGCACTTCAAAGCCCATTTCGTGAAACTTCTTTATCTGCTCTCTAAGCCCTTCCGGGTCTTCCATTACTGTACTTTCTGTAATTTCAATCCTAAACATATATTTTGGAAGACCATACTCAGTTGTGATCCTTTCCAATTCATAGCTTGGATTCATTGATATAAAGTCTGTGCGCGACAGATTAAAAGATACCGGAACAGGTATCCATCCGATCTTATACAAGTTTACGATATCCTTTGCCACACTTTTAATTATAAATTTATCTAACTTGTATGTAAGATTATTGTCTTCCAAAATAGGGATAAAAACTGCCGGTGATAGATTTCCATATTCCGGGTCTTCCCATCTGGCAAGTGCTTCTACTCCGCACATTTTCCCATCTAAAAGGCGAATCTGTGGCTGATAATAAACTTTTACATAGCCATTTTCAAGTGCTTTATCAAGATTAGAGATGATATAGTCTCTGTCAAGCAGTGCCTTTTCCATTCTGTCATCAAAAAATATGCTCAATGACACATAAGAGGATCTCTTATGATCACAGGCAATTCTTGCCCTGTCACACGCCACACTTGCAGGAATATACTTATCGAATTTATTATATATACCGGCTCTGACCGGAAGCGACTTTCCATCATTTATTTCTTTGACTTCTGCAAAAAGCGCCTCTAACTTCTCCGAAAGTCCATTCATATCAGTGATCACATAGAAATGATCTTCACTAAATCTTGAACAGTTTATTTCAGAAAAATATCTTATCAAGATCTTCGCAAAAGCGCACAGAAGCATATTTCCTGCCTCCATGCCGTATTTAGAGTTAAAAAGCTTCAATCCGCTCAGATTAAAAGAGACTATTGCCGGTTTTGTGCTATTTTTCTGAATATTTCTTAACTTTTCTTCGGCAACAGCCAGAAAACACTTCATGTTCAAAAGACCTGTAAGTGAATCAACGAAATGATCTATCGAAGCATTATTCTTTTCAAATTGTTCTTTCAAAGCATTTGATGCCGCAGCTAATTGAAATATCTCCATATCAAGTACCCCAACTCATTTGGACCTTTGTATATTTATATATGTATTCATTTTTATTTATCGGTAATTTAGGCTTAATTCAAAACTATTAAAGAAAAAAAATACCATCAGGCACTATATTTTGCCCAATGGTATTTTAATTTATAATTTTATGCTTCCCTTAGAGCTGTGTATCCCATAAGATATTCATCAACTTCACGTGCTGCTTTTCTGCCTTCTGCTACTGCCCAGACGACAAGAGACTGACCTCTATGCATATCCCCTGCGGTAAAAACTTTATCCACATTGGTCTTATAGCACTCCTGCTGTGTTGCAGCCACTCCGCGTTCAGTAAGTTTAATTCCAAAAGCATTTGCTGTGTAAGCTTCACAGCCGGTAAAGCCTGCCGCAATGAGTAATATATCACACGGAATCTTCTTCTCTGAACCTTCAACAAAGCTCAGGCTTCTGTCTGCCCCAAACTTAACTTTAACCGTCACGATTTCTTTCAAATTTCCCTTTTTATCAGTATGTATCTCTTTAACAGTCGTCTCATAGACTCTTGGGTCATGTCCGAAGAGTTCGATTGCCTCCTCATGACCGTAGTCAGTCTTCTTTACAAGCGGCCACTCCGGCCAAGGATTAGATTCACTTCGCTTCTCCGGAGGTGCAGGCATCATTTCAAGCGCTGTTATAGACTTGCATCCATGTCTTATAGACGTACCTATGCAGTCATTGCCGGTGTCACCACCACCTACGACTACCACATTTTTCCCTCTTGCACTTATAAAGCCCTCAGACTTCATGAAATTGTCAACAACTCTTTCATCTGCTGTGCCGTCAGCATCTATCCATCTGCCATCCTTAAATCCTTCATCAAGCATCGCTTTAGTTGTTGCTTTAAGGAAATCTACCGCATAGTAAACTCCTTTGACCTTTTCCGGATCAGCACCATTGAGACCTCGCGCCTGCTTTGCGCCGCAGCAAAGGATCACTGCATCAAAACTCTTCAAAAGCTCTTTTGCTGTTATCGTACTTCCGTCTTTCTTCACATCTCCATCACCGACTACGTTGACACCAGTACGGAAAACTACACCCTCCTGCTCCATAAGCTTCTGACGCCTGAATATTACACTCTTATCAAGCTTCATATTAGGTATGCCATACATCAGCAGACCGCCTATCCTGTCATCTCTTTCAAAGACAGTCACATTATGTCCGCGGTGATTCAACTCATCCGCACATGCAAGTCCTGACGGACCACTTCCAACAACTGCTATTTTCTTATTACTCCTGATCTTTGGAATACGCGGTTTGATATATCCATTTGCCCATGCTGTCTCGATATTAAAAAGCTCATTATCATGTATAGTTACAGCTTCTCCATACTCACCATTAATACAGGCTTTTTCACATAATGCCGGGCAAACTCTTCCTGTGAACTCAGGGAAGTTTGATGTCTTTTGAAGTCTTGAAAATGCGTGTTCAAAATGCCCATTATAAATCTGGTCATTCCATTCCGGTATAAGATTATGGAGAGGACAGCCTGTGACCATCCCCTTTAGTTTTATCGCAGACTGACACATCGGTACTCCGCAATTCATACATCTTGCTGCCTGTTCCATACGATCCGGTGCAGAAAGCGGTACATGAAATTCCTTAAAATTTTTAACTCTCTCTCCGGCAGGTACATCTATATTATTTTTTCTGGAATATTCCATAAATCCTGTTGGTTTTCCCATAACTTTTCTCCTGTTCTAATTTTAAGTAAACGGCAAATTATCTTTATCGTTCACTATAATTTCAAGCCGTAACTTCCTCAAATGCTTCAAGAACCGCATTTTCATGCGAGATACCCTGCTCTTCATATTTTCCAATGGCAGTAAGCATTCTCTGATAATCGTTAGGGATTATCTTCTTGAAATTCTGAATATGAGAGTCAAAATTATTAAGTATATCTGCTGCCAGTTCAGAACCAGTCTCTTTTACGTAGTCACTAAGTATCTGCTTAAGCTCCTGAATATCATATTTATCAGTAAGCTGCTGCAATGAAACCATATCCTTATTCATGCGCTTATATAATGTGTGATCCACATCAAGAACATATGCAATTCCGCCGGACATACCTGCTGCAAAGTTTTTGCCGGTCTTTCCTAAGATAACTGCTCTTCCGCCTGTCATGTACTCAAGTCCGTGGTCTCCGCATCCTTCTGCAACTGCAGTCGCACCGGAATTTCTTACGCAGAATCTCTCTCCTGCGATACCACATACATAAGCAGTACCGGAAGTTGCACCATAAAGAGCCACATTACCTATTATGATATTCTCGGAAGCCTTGAATTTAGACTTCTTCGAAGGCGTTACAATTACCTTTCCTCCTGAAAGTCCCTTTCCAAATCCATCATTTGCATCACCTGTAAGCCTGAGCGTAAGTCCCTTAGGTATAAATGCACCAAAGCTCTGTCCACCGCCGCCCTCAGCACAAACTGTGAAGGTATCATCAGGAAGCTTATCCCCAAAGTTTCTCGTGATATCTGAACCAAGGATCGTTCCGAAAGAACGGTCTGTTGAAGAGATCTTCAATGAAACCCGCTGCGGTTCCACATCAAATCTTCCCTTTTTATCAGGCTTTGTTGCAAGTGCCTCTGCAAATTCTTTAAGTAATACAGACTCATCCAAAGTTTTTTCAAGCTGGAAATCATAAACATGCTTAGGATCAAAGTGTGTTCCCTCCGCATGTGCATATCTTTGATCCAAAATACCCGTAAGATCGACCTTTGCAGCTCTTTCTGTTATATGATTTTCTCTCTTTTTAAGGCAGTCAGTTCTTCCGATCATTTCCTCAACAGTCCTGAATCCAAGCTGAGCCATTATCTCTCTCATCTGCTGAGCGATAAACTTCATGAAATTTTCTACATATTCCGGTTTGCCTGCAAATCTCTTTCTAAGTTCTTTATTCTGCGTTGCTACTCCCACAGGGCATGTATCCTTACTGCAAACCCTCATCATCATACAGCCTTCGCATACAAGCGGCGCAGTAGCAAAGCCATATTCCTCAGCACCAAGTAATGCCGCTGCCACTACATCTCTGCCGCTCATCAGCTTACCGTCTGTTTCAAGTATCACCCTGTCACGAAGTCCATTTTCCATAAGGCTTCTGTGTGCTTCAGCTACACCAAGTTCCCATGGCAGCCCTGCATTGTGAACTGATGATCCCGGTGCGGCACCTGTTCCTCCGTCATAGCCTGATATAAGTATTACCTGCGCACCAGCCTTTGCGACACCTGCGGCTATAGTACCAACTCCGGCTTCTGAAACCAACTTTACAGATATCTTCGCATATCTGTTTGCATTTTTAAGATCATATATAAGCTGTGCAAGGTCTTCGATCGAGTATATATCATGGTGAGGCGGCGGTGAAATAAGTGAAACTCCCGGAGTTGAATAACGAACCTTTGCAACCCATGGATAAACTTTCTTTCCCGGAAGATGTCCGCCTTCGCCGGGCTTTGCGCCCTGTGCCATTTTGATCTGTATCTCAACCGCACTGTTAAGGTAAGCTGATGTAACGCCGAAGCGTCCTGACGCTACCTGCTTTATCGCAGAGTTTTTATCAGTGCCAAATCTTACAGGATCTTCTCCGCCTTCACCTGTATTTGATTTACCGCCAAGGTGATTCATCGCGATTGCCAAAGTCTCATGTGCTTCCTGTGAAATGGAACCATATGACATTGCTCCGGTCTTGAACCTCTTAACAATGTTTTCTACGCTCTCAACCTCTTCGATCGGGATCGGCTCCTGTACAGCATTAAACTCTGTTAAGCCACGTAATGTATGCGGTCTTGAAGAATCATCTACCAAGTCTGTGTAAACTCTGAACTGTTCATAATCTCCTTTTTTAACTGACTGCTGGAGATTTATTATGGTTTCAGGGCTGTAAAGGTGATCTTCCTTATCTTTTCCGGAACGGAGTCCATGGAAGCCTACGCTGTCAAGTGTTGCATCAACTGCAAGTCCTAATGGATCAAATACATGATTATGACGGAAAGCAATTCCCTCTTCGATTTCCTTCATGCCTATACCGCCAACTCTTGATACAGTTCCGGTAAAGTACTTGTCGATGACTTCCTTTGAAAGACCGATCGCCTCAAAAATTCTGGCTGACTGATAAGACTGAACAGTCGAAATTCCCATCTTTGCTGCAATCTTAACAACACCGCCAAGCAGAGCTTTATTATAGTCATCTACAGCTGTGTGGTAATCCTTATCCAGAATTCCTCCATCTATAAGCTCACCTATACACTCGTGTGCAAGATAAGGGTTAATAGCGCGTGCGCCAAAGCCCAAAAGTGTTGCTACCTGATGGACATCCCTTGGCTCCGCAGACTCCAATATCAGTGAAACTGCCGTTCTCTTCCTTGTATCTACAAGATGCTGCTCTACAGAAGAAACCGCAAGTAATGAAGGGATTGGAACATGGTTTTCATCCACTCCCTGATCTGAGAGCACAATGATATTACTTCCCTGTGAAACTGCCTTATCTACCAAAACATTCAGCATGTCTAGTGCTTTTTCAAGGCTTGTATTCTTGTAATACAGAAGGCTTATTGTCTGTGTCTTGAAACCAGGCTTATCAAGCATCTTGATCTTAAGAAGATCCACTCCCGTAAGGATAGGATTATCAAGCTCAAGCACCGTACAGTTTGTATTCTTATCATTCAGAAGGTCTCCATCCGAGCCGATGTAGACAGTTGTGTCAGTTACAATCTTTTCACGCAGCGAGTCGATCGGCGGATTAGTAACCTGCGCAAAAAGCTGCTTGAAATAGTTAAACAAGAGCTGATGCTGACGCGAAAGTACAGCCAATGGAATATCATGTCCCATAGAAACAGTCTGCTCAACACCGTTTTTAGCCATCTGAAGGATATCATTCATGACATTCTCATATGTATAGCCAAATACCTTGTACAGCCTGTCTCTTGTCTCCTGATCATGAGTCATGATCTTTTTATTCGGGATCGCAAGCTCTGCAAGATGAAGAAGGTTTCTATCAAGAAGTTCTCCATATGGACGGCGCGCAGCATAATACTCCTTGCACTCTTCGTCTGAGATTATTCTCTTTTCCTTTGTATTTACCAAGAGGATCTTTCCCGGTTCAAGTCTTGACTTCTTCACTATATGCTCAGGCTCAATATCAAGCACTCCGACTTCAGAAGCCAATATCAGCCTGTTGTCATCAGTGATGTAGTATCTTGATGGTCTAAGTCCGTTTCTGTCAAGTATCGCACCTACCACATCGCCATCCGAAAAGATGATTGCAGCCGGTCCATCCCATGGCTCCATCATCGTAGCATAATAGTGATAAAAGTCTTTCTTATTTTCATCCATGAACCTATTGTGCTTCCATGGCTCAGGTATAGTTACCATCATCGCAAGAGGAAGGTCCATGCCATTCATATATAAGAATTCAAGCGTATTATCAAGCATCGCTGAATCCGAGCCTGATCTGTTAACGATAGGATAAACTTTATCGAGATCATCTGCCATATTTGGAGAAGTCATTGTCTCTTCTCTTGCAAGCATTCTGTCGATATTTCCTCTGATAGTGTTTATCTCTCCATTATGTGCGATCATCCTGTATGGATGTGCTCTGTGCCATGAAGGAGTTGTATTTGTCGAAAAACGTGAATGCACAATTGCTATAGCCGTTTTATATTCTTTGCTCTGCAGGTCAGAATAAAATCTTCTAAGCTGCTTAACAAGGAACATCCCCTTATATACGATAGTTCTTGAAGAAAGACTGCAGATATAAGTATCATCAGACGACTGTTCAAATTCTCTTCTGATCACATATAATTTTCTGTCAAAATCTATGCCCCTTTCAACGTCTTTTGGACGCTCTATGAAGCACTGGCTTATGTAAGGCATACAGTCAAGCGCAGGTTTTCCAAGAATTTCCGGATGAGTTGGAACATCTCTCCAACCAAGGAACTTAAGCCCTTCCTTCTCAATTATGACTTCCATCATTCTCATCGCAAATGTTCTTTTCATCATATCCTGTGGGAAAAAGAACATTCCTACACCATAGTCTCTTTCGTCTCCAAGCTCAATACCTGCCTCTTTTGCAGCCTTCTTAAAAAATCCATGGCAGATCTGTACCAGGATTCCTACTCCATCACCAACTTTTCCTGTCGCATCCTTACCTGCTCTATGCTCAAGCTTCTCGACTATAGTCAAAGCATCATCGAGGGTTCTATAATCCTGATGACCGTCAATGTTTATCACCGATCCTATACCACAGGCATCATGTTCATTGATCAGCTTTTCATAGTCGATTTTTTGATTTCGTCTTAATATCTGAGCCATTTTCTTCCTCCTTGCCAACATGTTCACCGCATGAACTTCTTAAAGGTATTCAAGCCTCGTCCCGAAAGACAAAAAAAGACGCTTAAAAGAGACTAATCATGCCATGTCCAGATCTCATATGCAGCCATATGATAATATCTTTTAAACATGTCAAAATTCAGTCTTTTATAAGCGTCTTTGCTTTACGATATATGTGCTTTGCACTCAGTACCTTCATTGGTACCTTTAGCGTGTTAAAGCATAGAAGTATTATATACTAGAATTTCTTAAATTAAAACATTTAAAGTTGAATTACCTTTTTTTATTCATTTTTAAAGTGTTTTGTATAATAAACTTTATTTTATAAACTTTTCTCTTTTGTCTTTAATGTACGTCCTCCTCTCTCCTTCATAAATTTTTTCTCTTCCTACAAGATTTGCCCTTATCTTTTCTATAGCTTTTTCTTTATGTTCTTCAGCAGTAACAACCATAGCATCCTCTTTAATCATCATATTATCTATCCCCTCTTTTCATATCAAAAACGGATTGCCAATGTTTCTACTTTAATGAACTAATTCGCCTCTTTTCTTTATTTTATCCCATATTTTTTTCAGTATAAATATGTAATAATAGACAATTCCAAAAGCCCTTTTTTTACAAATGCCTTTTTTTGGATACAATCGTTTTTTTATAGTATTATATTCTTGTGGTATTTTAAAATTTAAAAACATGATTTATATTTTGAATACATTTTAGGAGAGTTTAATGGATACCGTTAATCTTGAGGCAATATATACCTCTAACATATTTGGAATAGCCATCCTTCTGATGTCATTCTATTGCTTACGGTCTACCTTTATGCATTCCAAACGTGCAGATATTAAAAATCTTCGTTCTTTAATGATACTCACGATCATTGCCTGCATCGTAGACCCTATAGTTTTCACTGTGGATGGACATCCTGGGAAAATATACAAGGTACTGAATATATTGGGAAACACCTATCTATGCATCGGAACGATCTGGATGATCATGCTCTGGACGATGTTTCTAAAGTCCCACCTTATCGGCTCGGCTAATGTAGTAAGTGTTTCTCTCAAAAGAATTCAGGTGATGGCATCTGCTATAACAGGCTTCTACCTGCTTAATATGTTTTTCCCAATTTTCTTTTACATTGACGCAAATAATGTCTATCACCGGAAGCATGGCATACTTGTTTCAATCTTTTTCGTATTTTTACTGCTTATGTACAGCATCCGGATATATATAAGTTATAAGCAATACAAAAAACGTATACGTTTTTTCCCTATAGCCGGATTTTTAGTTCCTGTAAGTGCCGGATACACATTTCAGATGTTGAATTATGGCACATCACTTTGCTGGCCTGCCGTTGCCGTTTCTCTGCTCGGCTGCCTCCTTTCTCTGCAAAATGAAGCTGCCTACATCGATTCACTTACCGGACTGCTCAACAGATCTTTTCTCTATAACTCAAGTTATTACCGTGACATGCATAGCGGGATCATGATGGATGTTAACATGTTTAAGTTCATCAATGACAATTATGGTCATATTGAAGGTGATCTTGCATTACAAAATGTTGCGCATATTTTGCAGAACATAACGCCGGAAGATGGCTTTGTTGTCAGATATGCAGGTGATGAATTTATAATATTTACTAAATTGCAAGATAAGGAAGCTTTGGAAGCGTTAATCGATAAACTGATCGAGCAGCTCGAAAACTACAACCGTACAAACAATAAGCAATACGAGCTTTCACTTTCTTATGGAATCGGTACTTTCGACCCGTCAAGCGAAGACATAGACCATTTTATTTCAAAGCTTGATTCACGAATGTATGCCCATAAAACAGAATTTTATGAACAACATTCAGAATTAATACGACGCCATTAAAAAAGGGTACAAAAGCATATGAGCTGCTTTTGTACCCTAGTGTATTATAAAACTGTGATCACTGTAAATGTCTTTGCCTGAAGTTTCACTTTACCGTCAAGTTCCACTTCTTTTTCCACTATTTCAGAAGGTTCCGGCATATTCTCCGGCTTTTCCCCTGCATTTTTTAATATCTGCAATCTTGCAGCACCTTCGACTAAGTCACCATTTTCGTAGTCAAGCTCAAGCGTAAAGTCTTCATCTCCGGCATTTACCGCCTTGATGATAAGCTCACCTGAAGCTTTGCGTGATGCAGAAATATATATCTTTTTCTTTTGGAATTCCTTCTCCTGATCGTTCATAGGGATCACCATGTCCCCAAGATTATTTGCAAAAAGCTTCTGAACCTGGTAGCTCGGAGTAAGATATACATTTGCATCATCAAACCATATCATATCCGGCTTCCACTGGCTGTGACCTACTCTATTAAAGAGCGGCGCATATGAAGCAAGTTTGATAACATCAGCATTTTTCTCAAAGCCTGTCATCATTGCAGCTTCTGCCAGAGCGCCTTCCAGTGTGTTTTCCTTGTCTTCCGGATGGGCAGCATATTCGCCTGCAAAAACTCCCGTGCTTCTTGGATATGTATCATAAAAATTAACATGCTCGTACATCCACTGCGGTGAAACATAGTAATGCTCATCTACAGCATAGCAAAAGTCATTTTTCTTTTCTTTCAAATGATAGAAATTCCATGCATCCTTAGCAAGTGACATATCAATACCAGGTCCTGCAGAACCAACAAGCTGTATCTCAGGATATTTCTCATGGATAGCCTTTTCAAAACGTTCATATCTTTCAAAAAAGTCAAGATACTTAGTCTCCCACTGCTCATTGCCGATTCCGATCATTGTAAGGAAAAATGGCTCAGGATGTCCCATCTCTGCTCTGAGTGCTCCCCACTTGCTGCTTACCGGACCATTTGCAAATTCCACGAGATCAATTGCATCCTGAACATATTCGTCAAATTCCGCAGAGTCGATAGGAACTATTTCTGTAGAACGGAACTGGCACGCTGCACCTATATTAAGTACAGGAAGTGCTTTTGCGCCAAGCATCTCGCAAAGTACAAAGTACTCATAGAATCCCATACCGAAGCTCTGTCCATAATGAGAATCAGGTCTTTGAACATCATCACCTTTTGCAAATCTGTCATCCTGAAATGCCCAAAGATTTGGAATATACTTCCTGTCTTTTATATCTCCTACTGTATTTTTCCAACGATACCTGTTTTCAAGACTTATGCCTTCTATGATGCATCCGCCAGGGAATCTGATGAATCCCGGATGTATGTCATCGAGCGCATCAAAAAGGTCTTTTCTGAATACACCTGCAACTGCATCTCCAGGAAACATTGAGATAAGGTCAAATTCAACAACACCTGCATCATCAAGCGTGATCACAAAATCAGCACCTCTTACATTATCGCGGGCTTCTATCACAGCTTCATATTTCGTCCATGAATTCTTTCTTACACGAGTTCCATCATCTGACTTACGCGCAGAGCGAATCATCTCTCCCCACTCACCTTCAGGGATTTCTGTATCTGTATCCGCAAATGGCATATACTCTGCCACTTCCTTAAGCTCTACAATTTCTTCTCCGTAAATCTCTCCGTCTTTTATGATGCTTACCTTCACGCCTTTTCCGGCATAGTCAACAGGTCTCGCATAAAATGAAATATTGTATTCCAAACCTTTCTTAAGAACTATTCCATCATATGCTTTATTTTTGAATCCCTGTCCCGCTGCACTTGCCGTGATCCTCATGTAGTGCGGATTAGCTTCAGAAAGCGGAGTGCCGCCTACTATCTGAAGTCTTGGCAGTTCACCGTTTTCAGAATATGCACTCCACGCATATCCATTATCATCTACTGTGTAGAAATTTCCCGGTGTACCATGCGCATCTTTAGCTTCAAACGATCTGTTTTCGATCATTTCAGCATAAAGTCCGCCATCACCTGCAAAGTTAATATCTTCAAAAAAAAGACCTATCATTTCCTTAGAAATGGCAGGTCCAAATTTATCCAAAACTGTAAATTTCATACTCTTTGTTTCCTCCTGCGTAAAATATTTTAGATATTCCTATAATACTTTTAATACCGCAGGAAAACAATTAACAGATTTCCCCAAAATTATTTAATTTTTAGGTTATTTTGACGAATTCATACTTCAGCGATTATATCTGAGCTTCTATACTGCTTTTCAACAGCAGAAACCTTTTCTGTGTCACCGATAAGAAAAACTTTGAGCGGACTCATAAGATCAAGACTCAGTAAACCAAGCAGTGACTTACCGTCAATAAAACTGTGGCCACTTGCAACATCAATGTCGCAATGAGATTTACTGTTTATGCTAAGAAACTCTTTAAGATTCTGGTTATTCTTAAGACTTACTGTTACACATTTTTCCATAGTTAAACTCCTCTATAAATAAATTTTTGCCCTCTACTGTATACAGTTTATCACTTTACCAAGATAAATCAATCTGATTTTTTGTACACTTTTTACTATATTTTCACAACATTTTATACATTTTTAACTAATATGAGGCGTTATTTTAAGGTATTTGTTATATGTTTTCAATAAGTCTTTTGTAATTTTTCACAAATTCGCCTGTGCGCTTTGCGCATAAACTTAAGTTTTCCTTAAATATTTTCTACAAATCTAATCTCAAGCATCACTTCATTCTCATCAGATAGCTGAAGATCAAAAATGCTGTTTTGAGTTCATCATGTCGTATCTTTCCATGCTCATTGAGCCTTATGATATCATCTTCTATAAGCTTTACATTAAGCTTTTTAAGCTCTTCTCTATCCAGTACGACAGCATTTTTATTCTCATTATTCTTATAGCGGTCAGCAGTTTCCTGATCCACTTCACCATTATTTGCTATGACACAGTCAACTTTGCGCTTATCCATATATTGATTAAGCACCTTCACATGTCCGCTCACTGTCAGGTCATCTGTCTCACCAGGCTGAGAAACAAGGTTCGAAACATACATTATCGGCGCTTCCGTTTTCTCAAGGGCATCTCTTACCTGCGGTGCTATCAGATGTGGGATAATGCTCGTATACAGGCTTCCGGGACTAAATATTATAAGGTCGGCTCCCGTTATCTTTTTCTGAACTTTGCTGCTTACTTTTATATCATGATCATATGAAAGCTTTTTTATATGGCGAATATTTTTACTGACTTCCACTTCTCCAAAAAACTTATGATGCCTCTGATCATTTTCACCAACAAGGTCGATCTTATCCTCCGAAAGCGGCAGAACCGTTCCTTTTATATCGAGAAGCTTACACATGTACTTGGTAGCATCTGTAAGGCTGCCCTTTAAGTCTATCAATGCCGCCATAAGGATATTCCTTACAGGATGATTGTAAAGAGAACCATCTTTCTGAAAACGGTATCCTAAAAGATCAATCAGGTCTTCATCCGCATTTGCCATAGCCAGAAGAACTTTACCTATATCTCCTACTGCTGGAATATCTAATTCTTCCTTAAGCTGACCTGTACTGCTTCCATTGTCGCTTACTGTAACTATAGTTGTCACGTCTACAGGGAACTGTTTAAGTCCGGAAAGGAGGCATGACAATCCCGTACCGCCTCCAAAAACTACTACTTTTTTCATATTTTATCCTAATTTTGTGCTTGCCTATTAATTACCTGATATTAATTGCTTTGTACTTTACACTCCGCAATTCTATTAAACATTGTACTACATTAAGAATCTTATTAACAGTTACATCTATCCAAATAAAAGCCGATAAATAGATAAGCGGATTAATCTACAGAATGGGAGTGATTATATCATATGATTAGCCTTTTCAAAAAAATAAAGAATAGATACAATTCAAAATTTAGCATTATAAGAGATTTTCTAAATCTCTCACTGATAATTCTTGCTGTATTTTTTATAAATAATGACAACTCTTTGTTTTTTTATTTATCTCCAGTCAGCTTCTATACTTTCAAGGATATCCCTTTGATACTTATCACCGGCTTGCTTGGCTCCACCGGTGCAGCTACTGCTGTTCTGATATCAATTATCTTCAAAACCATCACAAGCGGAATTTTTATATATACCTCTTTTATTTATCTGATACTTATACTCGCTGTTCAGTTAATATGTTCTAGAGGCTTTCTGCATAATCGATCACATGCCATTTTATCCTTAATCATCATATCACTGATCCTTGGAAACGGCTGGGCTCTTATGATCTCTATCGCAACTAACACTTTTCATATTATGTTCAGCACCCGTTATAATGTGATCTTCTTTCTAAGTGCCCTGCCAGAGTGCTTTATCAGTCTTTTCCTGCTCAGGCAGGCTCATAAGTATGCTTCATTGGACTTTAAGCGCATGTTTTGGGGCTTTTCTAACTATTTTTATGAAAATGGAACTCCCCGGATCGACCACACTAAACTCTCCAAAATAAGCCATAAACTTACAGCTCTTATTATGTTTTCAATGATACTTATCGTATCTACAGCTGTACTTTCTATTCACTACCTTATGCCGGCACTTTTCAGTGCAAGTCAGGAGCTTAATTCCGATTCCACGCCATCAGCAGAAATCTTCCTCCAAGAAGAAGATATTGATCTTCACGACGTAACTCTGGGTAAATACAAAAATTCTCAAGACAAGATGAAGCAAAGAATCCACAACGAAACTTTTGCTTTTGACTTCCGCCTGACACTTATGCTTCTGACTCCTTCTATCTGCATCGGTATACTTATGGATTATTTCATAAAGAGAAGGTTTACCCGTCCGATCGTAGAAATGTCCGAAGCAATGAATCATCTTGAGGATATGGATGAAGAAAAGCTTATAAAAAGCGTACAGCTTTTATGTGATCTTAATATTTCAACGCATGATGAATTAGAAGACTTGCGTCACAGCATAGAAAAAATGCTGTATGCTACTGTTGACTATATCAATGTTGTCAGAAATGAAGAAAAACTTTTTCACGAACTTCGTGTAGCTCAGGAGGCAAATACTGCCAAGACATCATTTCTTTCCAGAATGTCTCATGAGATACGAACTCCAATCAATGCAATCCTCGGAATGGATGAAATGATCTTAAGAGAATATGATGAGCCGCAGCTCAAAGAATATGCCGTAAACATACAAAATTCAGGCCGCACTCTGCTTTCTCTCGTAAATGATATTTTAGACTTTTCTAAAATTGAAGCCGGAAAGATGGAGATAATCCCAGTAGAATACGACCTTAGCTCTGTGATAAATGACCTTGTAAACATGACAAACATCAAGGCGGAGCAAAAGTCTCTGCAACTCATCATAAATGTAGATCCTGACATTCCCTATATCCTCTTCGGCGACGACATAAGGATCAGACAATGTGTCCTGAACATAATGACCAATGCTATAAAATACACAGAAAAAGGCTCTGTAACACTTGATGTTTCTTACAAACGCAAAGAAGATTCTGTCATCGTGCTCAAATTTACCATCACGGATACTGGAATCGGCATAAAAGAGGAAGATCTCCAAAAGTTATACTCTCCATTTGAAAGGATCGAGGAGACAAGAAATCGTACTATCGAAGGTACAGGTCTTGGAATGAGTATCGTAAAGATGCTCCTATCTCTCATGAATACACAGCTTAATGTAAACAGCGTTTACGGGAAAGGAAGCGAGTTTTCTTTCGAGATCGAGCAAAAAATAGTTAAAGATGTTCCGATTGGAAACTTTACTGTTTCATATAAAAAATCTATTGAAGCAAAAAATAAATACAAAGTTCTTTTCAAAGCTCCTACAGCAAGAATACTTGTAGTTGATGATACTGTTATGAATCTGACTGTCGCAAAAGGGCTCTTAAAGCAGACTATGATCTGCGTGGATACTGTTGAGAACGGCTTTGATGCTCTATCTCAGGTCAAAAAGATCAAGTATGATTGTATCTTCATCGATCACAGAATGCCTAAAATGGACGGAATCGAAACCTTGCAGAAGATGCATGAAATGGCAGATAACATCAATAAAGACACTCCATGCATCGCATTAACTGCCAATGCTATCAGTGGGGCAAGAGAAAATTACCTTAAGGCAGGTTTTGATGACTATCTTTCAAAACCGATTGACAGCGCAAAGCTTGAAGAGCTGCTCTGCAGCCTGCTTCCTCCATCTAAGGTCAATAAGGCTGGTACTAAGGAATATGATGAGCTTGACTCAAGTACAGCGGTAAGCGAAACCAAGTCAGATTCTACTATACTCATGGATCAGCTTAGAGCGCTTCATGGTATTGACTTAAAAGCTGCTATGGATAACTGCGGAAGTGCTGAATTACTTAAAGAGCTGGTGATACAGTTTTATGAGACTATTGATGAAAAGAGTTCTCTCATAGAAAATTATGAATTCTCTGAAGATTGGAAAAACTACACAATTTATGTTCATGCACTTAAAAGCTCCGCAAGGCTTATCGGTGCAATGAAGCTATCACTCATGGCTAAAGCGCTTGAAGAAGCCGGAAATAATTTAGATATTTCTGCCATAAGAGCAGACACACCCGAACTTCTATCACTTTATAGAAGTTATAAGTCAAAACTTTCTGCGATATCTGAAAATGAATCCGCTGCCGACAGTGAACTGCCTCCGATCGATGCAGGACTTTATGACGAAATGATCAGCACTCTTAAAGAATTTATCGAAGCCTTCGACTATGACAGCGCAGAAAGTGTTATCAATGAACTTTCTAAATATAAGCTTTCTGAAAAGGATACAGAAAAATTTAACTCTTTCTGTAAAGCTTTCAAAAACATTGAGCACGATAAGATGTTAGAAATACTTTCATCGTGAATATTTCAATACGATAGATATTTGCGTCAGCACATATGAGACGAAAGGCAGTGTTTTACAATAC
Source organism: Lachnospiraceae bacterium KH1T2 (assembly GCA_900114405.1). Taxonomy (GTDB): domain Bacteria; phylum Bacillota; class Clostridia; order Lachnospirales; family Lachnospiraceae; genus NK4A144. The sequence goes on from FOSY01000002.1 coordinate 375,423, forward strand.
ATGCAAACACTGCCTTTTTCAATAACATCATCACTTTTTGATTTCAAGAAGATTATACAAAGTAGGCTCTACGTTAAATTCTTTTATCGCATTTTCCACTTCTGTCAATGCGGCTTTCCTGACAGCCGGAAGTGATGGCTTCTTTATGGCTCTTATTAAAATGTTTTTCGGTGTATGAGCAAAATCAATAAATTCCAAAAGCTGCGTCTTATACCCGGAATATGTAAGCAGATTTCCTCTTATAGAGTCCGTAAGGAGTGCTGCAAATCTCTCCTGTATTATCCCATACCGTGTAAGTATAGAAAGATTTTCCGTCTCCATCTGCTTATTTAATTCATGCTGGCAGCATGGAACAGAAAAGATCATCTTTGCATTCCACGAGATAGCATTAAAAAGAGCATAATCTGTTGCCGTATCACATGCATGCAGCGTCATGACCATATCCACGTCAAAAGGACACTTAAAACCGTTTATGTCGCCAAGCTCAAATCTTAGCTTCTCATATCCATATTTCTTAGCCGCTTCATTGCACTTTTTTATAACATCTTCTTTCAGGTCAAGTCCTATGATATTTGCATCAATTCCCCTGACCTCTGTCAGATAGTAGTATACAATAAACGTCAGATATGACTTTCCGCAGCCGAAATCGATGATATTAAGACTTTTCATCTTCTTTTCGCGGATAGTATCATCGATTATTTCTATAAATCTGTTGATCTGACGGTACTTATCGTACATTGTTCTTACGATTTTTCCCTCACTGGTAAAAATCCCCATATCGATCAACGGTTCTATTATTTCGCCTTCTTTTAAAATATAGTTTTTCTGGCGATTATGCGAATTGTCGGCTTTTTTAACCTTATCTGCTGAAACTTTCTTTTCATTAAAGAGAAGCTTTCCTTTTTTAGATATTTTAAGCGCAAATTCTTTATTATCTGTCCATGCGTTGAGCTGCATGAACTGTCCATCCATCAGCTCTACGCACTTTGAAACTATTTCTCTGCATTCAACATTATCGTGAAAAACCTGTTTTTCTGTATATTTAGACACCTGATAAAAGTCATTTACCGGTGCGATATTTATCTTCCTGTACTTTCCGCTTTTATTTGCCGGTTTACTGATAACCATTTTCTGAACCTTTTCTGCAAATATACCAGATAAATACTGTTCTAAATCTGACACTTCAAACCTCCATGCATTTCTTGATCAAATAAAACATCTTATTTTAGCACAATACAAAGCGGTTTTCTATCGTCTCAGATTTATTTGAAGAATGCGATTTCCTCATTAAGCTTTTCAGCAACATCATGAAGTCCTGAAGCAGATTCTGCAAGTGTTGTTACTGTCGCTGAAAGTTCTTCAACCGAAGCCCCTGTAGTTTCAGAAGAAGCCGCATTTTCTTCAGAGATTGCTGTAAGTGAAGACATAGCGTCGCTTACGATCTTATTTGAAGCTACACATTCATCTGCATCTGATGAAATGACATTAACTCCTGACGCAGTCTGCTCTATATCTCTAAGCATTCCCTTTACAGATAAAAGGGTATTCGCAAGTGCTTTCTGCTGCTCTATATTGCCCTCTTTGATCTCAACAGCAGCTTTTACAGCTTCCTGTGCCTGAGTTAAAAGGGCATCCATTACGCCTCTGATCTCCTGCGCAAGATTTTCTGAATCATCTGCAAGCTGACGTATTTCAGATGCAACTACCGCAAAACCTCTTCCATATTCACCTGATCTGGCAGCCTCAATAGAAGCATTAAGTGACAGAAGGTTAGTCTGAGATGCAATTCCTGAAATTCCTTCAACTCTTTCATTTATATCCGCAACAGCTTCCTGAGTTGCAGAAATCTTGGCTGAGATTTCTTCTATCTTAGTTGTCATGCCGCTTGAAGACTCCTGAAGTGACATAAGTGATTTGCTTGAATCTTCAGATGCCTTTTTCATTCGTGCAGCTAATTCATTTACATTATTTGATGAACCCTGTACGCTCTCTACAGCCTTTGTTATCTTGTTTGATCCTTCTGCTGCTGACTGTATCTCTTCTGCCTGCTGAGCTGCTCCTGTAGCTATTTCCTGCACTGCGCCTGCAACGCTTTCAGTTGTAGCTGCTATCTGATTTGCCATCTCTGAAAGTTCTTCCGAAGAATTTCCAACTGTATTAGCTGACTCTTTAATGTAGCTTACTATCGTCTCAAGCTTTTCTATTACTGAATTTGTATTTTGAACAATTTTTCCAAGTTCATCTTTTCTATTTACAAATCGTCTGATTTTCTTAAATTTTCCGTCAGCAAGTTCACCAAGGCTTTTATCAACCTCAAGTATAGGCGCTGTAAACTTGTTTGACATGATAAATGAAAAAATAACTACAACTACAAGTACTATTAATCCAAGAACTATTCCACTAAATGCACTCGCTCTTGCTCCTGCAAGGATAGTATCAACACTTTCTGCCACACAGATCGTATACTGTGAAACAGGTTCTTTTACATAAGAAACATAGGTTCTATGACCAGTTACAGTACTTTCATATGTATCTGACTCTTTACCTGATGTCATGTAAGGTGATTTATTGAAGTCAACCGGCTCTGCATCAGCGTCGATCTCGTATTGAGAATGAGCTGCAAGGATTCCAGCATTATCAACTATAAATGCTTCTATACCATCTTCAGCGAGTATTGCATGCAGATCATTTATGTTATAACTTCTGTGTAAAACACCGATAACATTGCCATTATCATCTTTTACCGGAACTGCAATACATGTGTTTCTTACCTTTGTCGAGCCGCTTACAAAAACAGCCGCAACATTTACCTCTCCCTTTGAAGCTTTCTGAAAATAATCTCTTTCAGAAATATCTACGCATTTTCCTTCGTCACTTCTTAATACCATCATTCCTTGCATATTAGAAAGAACTATCTGGTTATCATCTTTAAAGGACTCATTTATTAACTTCATCTGACGGAGTATATCCGCTCTGTTTTCGCTTGTTTCACCATTCTTTAGAAAGTCTATCATACTCGAAGAAGAAGCAAGTCCCATAAGTGCAGTCTTGTTTTCTTCAAATATCTGCTGCACTGCTGCCTGAAGGTACCATGCTGACCAGCTGAGATTATCCTTTGATGATCTGATAGACTCACTCTGGCTTTTCATAAAGTTGACACTTACAACAATTATAAGCGGAATGACTGCCACGCTTATAGCCGCCATTATTATTTTAGTCTTAATACTATTAAACCCACTTACAAAATTTACGGATTTTGATTTCTTTGCACCAGCCTGTGTTTTCACTTTGCCTCCTTAAAATTATATTGTTTTTTTATTGATTCTTTGGGGAAATTGGTAGTTTCACCTACATTGATATGGGGGTACATCATTAAAATTTAGTCACGTTCTTTTGCAGGTGAAAGTATATCACAAAATAGACACAATTAAAGGGAATTTCATATTAATATATCTAAAACTTTCAAAAAAAAGTATAAAGAAATCTCTCATCTTATATATGTCTATTTCAGGCTATCCATGATAGAATTGAAAGGATTAAATTCCGGAGGGACTCTATTATGAAGCGACTTGATAAGTATTTAACTCCTGCCATCATACTCATTATTTTTGAAGTGACTGCATTTACACTTTGGCACCTCAAAGATAACATTTTCTATCTATATAATTTCAGCTATATCGGAATTTCTTTGTCTATTGGGATTTCCCTCTATATGAGAAGGTACAAATACGCCAGGCGCGTAGTTCAACTTTTGATAGGTCTTTATATGCTCATCTATCTCGGGCTTATCTGCAGTGAAAATATGCAGCTCGAAGGCTTTTGGTACTATCTTTTCACAGGTACATTTGAGGCCGCAACGATCCATTATGCCGTAGCCAAGCTTGCCGGTCCATTGATCTTTGGCAGAGGTTGGTGCGGTTATGCCTGCTGGACAGCAATGTTTCTTGATCTATTGCCTTACAAGACGCCCTCGCTCCCAAGAAAAAACATTAATTGGATAAGATATGTCACCTTTACCCTTTCACTTATATTTGTTTCTGCACTCTTTCTATCTCGAGTGGGAAATATAGAACGTATCATGTTTTGGGCTTTTATCATTGGAAATTTGCTCTACTACTTAGCCGGTATTACATTGGCAATACTATTCAAGGACAATCGTGCTTTCTGTAAATATATATGTCCTATCACAGTATTCTTAAAACCAATGAGCTACTTTGCATTGATCCGCATCACTTGTGATAAAGATAAATGTATAAACTGTGGAAAATGTAAAAAAATATGCCCGATGGACGTAGATGTGACAGATAATTCCAGAAAAAGAAAAAACGGTACTGACTGCATCCTTTGCATGGAATGTGTTAATAACTGCCCTAAGAATGCATTATAACTGCTTAGTACAAAAGAGAACTCCGACGGGGTTCTCTTTTGCATTTATATAATTTATTTAACTTCAGCAGCACCATATGGAAGTGACTCATTGAAATTACGAGCGTTTTCCATTGTTACAGCAGCGATAGCCTGGAGTGCTTCTCTTGTAAAGAATGCCTGATGAGATGTAAGGATAAGATTTGGGAATGAAACAAGTCTTGCGACGATGTCATTAGAGAGCATATCCTCTGAATGATCTGTGTAAACATTCTCATCTTCGCCTTCATATACATCAAGTGCAACAGCATGGAACTTATCCTGCTTTAATGCATCCATAAGAGCATTGATGTCGATAAGACCTCCACGTGATGTATTAACAAGCATTACGTTATCTTTCATAAGGCTGATAGCATTTGCATCGATAAGGTGATGTGTTCCGCCTTCACCCATGATAAGTGGTGCATGAAGAGAGATAAGATCAGATCTCTTAAGAAGCTCTTCCTTAGAAACATATGTAAGAAGACCATCCTCTTCAAGCTTCTTATTAGGGAAAGCATCCCATCCAAGAACTGTCATTCCATAACCCTTGCAGATATTAGCCATGCAGACACCTATACGACCTGTACCCATGATACCTGCAACCTTATTGTGAAGATCGATTCCAAGAAGACCTGAAAGTGCAAAGTTATTGTCCTTAACCTTGTTATAAGCCTTGTGGATACGACGGTTAGCAGCCTGGATGATTGTCATTGCATGCTCTGCTACTGCATATGGAGAGTAAGCCGGAACACGAAGAACTGTCATTCCATATTCCTTTGCAGCTTCCATATCTACGTTATTAAAGCCTGCGCATCTAAGAAGGATGAGCTTAACACCGCATTTATTAAGTGTCTCGATAACAGGACGTGATGCATCATCATTTACGAAAATACATACTGCATCATATCCGTCAGCAAGTGATGCTGTCTCCTCTGTAAGACGAGTGCTGAAATATTTGATATCAGCATTGTATGCACCCTCGCCACGATCCTTGCTGAGCTCGCTGAAAAAGATACGGTCATAACTCTTTGTTCCAAAGAAAGCGATCTTGATAAGATCAAGCTTTTTGCTCTTTGGCTCTGCGCTATTGATAGCAGCTACAAGCTTCTCATAAGCTTCCTCTTCATCAGCACCTTCGATAGTAATGTGAAGATTAGTTCCCTTGATAGCGCCAAGACCAAGAAGCTGGAGCACATTGCTTCCGTCCGCAGTCTTATCATCAGTAGAAATTGTAACAACACTCTTGAATGAAGTACATGCCTGTGCTACAAGAGCTGCAGGTCTTGCATGAACACCCATTGGATTTTTTACTACATGATCAAATTTCTTCATTTCAACAAACACCTTTCTTAAACGAAAATCGTTCTATCATTTTATCGACAAACACCCATAAATTAATAAGCACTTTTGAAATTATATTTTCATACAGCCTTAAGATATACGGATAGTTGTCATAAAAATGATTTCAAATATAGCAAGTGTATTTTATACAATTGGTGACATACGGTCTTTGATTGAAATCATTTTATTTCTCTCACCAACCCGCTCAAGTGTATAAAATCAGATACTTTTGTGATTGTATGTAAAATAAAACCCACCTATTAAGCAAAATCTGTGATAATAGCTTTTGGTGTATACAATATGCATCATCTTAAAAATACTACCGGAAGGAAATGCTATGCTTACAAAAAATGAAGTAATCACAGAAAACGAAAAAAAGGCTCTCGAAAATTCGTGGAAGCGAAAATTAGACTTTATAAAGCCCAAAAAACGCGGTTCTTTGACCGTTTATTTTATTGCTGAAATTGGTCTCACAAGGTTCTCTGACAGCGAAAAACCTTATTACATCACACGTTTTCACTACGAAGACGAACTTGGAAAGCAGATTGGCAAAACTACTTATGGGCGTACCCATACGCAGGACATACATGAGCTAAAAAGAGTAGTTGACTATGCCAATACAGAGTTCAACTATAAATTTGCTGCATGCCTATGATTCCCCAACGGAGCACTTATAAGTACAAAACAGATTCTTTTTAATGAAATCAGTCCGACGGCGTTGTATAATGTAGAGATAAAAACTTTACAAGAGGACACATATGAAAACTATAGTCGCAAAGTTCGGCGGCACATCACTAGCCGATGCCGGACAATTCAAAAAAATAAAGGACATTATAAATTCTGATCCTTCACGTCGCTTTATAGTTGCCTCCGCTCCGGGAAAACGTTTTGATGACGATATCAAAGTAACCGACATGCTTATATCGTGTTTCAAAAAAGCTGATAACGGGACAGATTTTGAGGCTGAACTTAAAAGAATTGAAAAACGTTTCCATGATATAATTTCTGAATTAAAAATTTCTTTTCCGCTTAATGAAGAATTTGATGTGATACGTAATCACTTAAAAAATGAACCCGACCTTGAATATACAGCAAGCCGCGGAGAATATCTCAATTCAAAGATACTCGCTTCATATCTTGGCTTCACCTTTGTAGACCCGATCTGGTGTATCTGCTTTAATGAAGATGGTGTTCTAGATCCTGTGATGACATATCGTGCAATAGGCGCATCTCTGCATCCGCTAAAAAACGCAGTGATCGCAGGCTTTTACGGCGCTGATTCGACAGGAAGAATACACACCTTCTCAAGAGGCGGATCCGATGTTACAGGAAGTCTTGCCGCACACGCCATACATGCAGATCTTTATGAAAACTGGACCGATGTTTCAGGACTTATGGCAGCAGATCCGCGTATCATCAAGAATCCAAAATCTGTTGACTTTTTAAGCTACAGAGAATTACGCACTCTTTCATACATGGGAGCTTCTGTACTTCATACTGATTCTGTACTTTCTGCATCAGAAGCCGGAATACCGATCAATATACGAAATACTAACAGCCCGGAGGACAAAGGAACTATGATCGTCAGAAAACTTCCTAAGGGAGAAACAAAATACCCTGTTGTCGGGGTAGCCGGCAGGAAAGGAATGTCAGTCATTCAGGTCGAGAAAGTCATGGTAAGTGACGGTGCCGGATTCAGCGCCGCCATACTTGATATCCTGAAACGAAGAGAGCTTCCTTTCGAGCAATGCCTTACAGGGATAGACACAGTAACACTTGTGATCAAAACAGATTTATTACGAGACTGCAGAGATGATCTGCTCGATGAGATCAAGAAAGAACTCAACCCTGACTTTATAGCTCTTAAAGAAAACATTTCGATGATAGCTGTTGTCGGTGAAAAAGCTACAGAGTCAAGCAATGCAAATATCAAAGTACTTGATGCTATTTCTAGAGCCGACATAGAGATCAGCACCATAAATCAAGGCGCAGGAAAGCTTAATCTTCTTATCGGCGTTCCAGATGACAAATACACTGATGCCATAAAAGCTATATATTCTACAATAGAAACAAGCAGCTCCGACCTCTAAGGCCGGAGCTTTCAACTTTATGCCATATTTTCTACTTTTTTGCAGATCTTAGGAAAACTCTCATATATTTTTTTCCTTTCAGTCTGCATCATAGCTTTTGCTCTTTGCACAAGCTCATCTATTTCTTTTCCATCCCCAAACGAATCACCTATCGCAGCCTTTATAAGCTTATCTTCAGCCAGTACTTCTTTAAATTTCTTTATTCTTTCCTTGTAGATACTTTCAGAAATTTCAGGCATGACTATAATAAAATCATCTCCGCCTATGTGAAATAAACTTTCAAATCTGAAATGTATCAGCAAAAGCTCTGCAAAAGTTCTTATATACTGGTCTCCCGCTGCTGCCCCTTCTCTTGAATTTATATATTTAAGGAGGTTCAGGCTGCAATACGCAACACCTATATCTCTTTGCTTCTTAAACACTTTGCTGGCATCTAAAAATGCCTGCCTGTCCTGCAAGCCTGTCAGTGAATCAACTGTCAGCCCCATTGGGATTGCTCCGCGCCTTTTCTCATTTTCATCCTCGTCATTATCTTTCGCAATATATCCCCATAAAGTACCTGATAAAATTACAAAAAAGATAAAAATGTTAAAGACCATCGCTGCCATCGGAACTTTAGGACTAAACAAAAGGATTCCCATATCAGCTAACATCCCTGCAATACACGCCATTAACATTCCCCAAAATAAACCACCCTTGATCTCTTCTTTCATACATTCCTCCAGAATCCATTTTGCATACATTATACCAGAATTCTTAAATTTTTGTAAAATTTAATCCGACTTTATCGAATTCTCTGCGCAAGCGCGCAATCCGCAGGCTCTTCTTATCTGCGCGCGTCGCATCCTATGCATGCAGTGCATTTTTTAACTTATAGGAATTCCAACGGAATTTCTTATACGTTAAAAAAAGGACAGTTTTCAACACTGTCCTTTACGTTTATCTGTTTGAAATATTCATTAATCTGCTTATTGATATATATCCGTCCAAAAGTGCCCTGAGATCTGTTCCATCCGGCGCATCTTTCACACATTCATTTGAAATAGTAACTCTCGTCCCTCCATCAGAAAGCTTTTCTTCCACATATTTATCGATAAATAAACCGATATCAGCTACTTTTCTTTCCGGCAAAATTCCTCTAAAACCTGACATAGTACAGCCTGGGAAGTTTACGTTCCAGATTTGATTAAAGCCAAGCTTATAATTTATCATTGATGAAAGCACCGGGCTCAGATAAAAGTCTGTAACTTCATGCATCTCATTTGCCGCCTCTGAAAGTGCTATAGCATGAATCCCCATTGACGCTGCTTCCATAGCCGCTCCGACAGTTCCTGAATATTGAATGTCAAGACCGCTGTTATATCCATAATTGATTCCAGAAAGAACGATATCCGTTTTCCCCTTAACAATATTTGGTACACCGATACGAACACAATCAGCCGGTGTGCCTGTCATTTTATAAGCTTCCACTCCATCAACAGGAAAATCAACCTTATAAATGTCAATCGGCTCACGTATTGCTATCTTGTGAGACGTAGCACTGCGCTGCCCATCAGGAGCTATGACCCAGACTTTACCAAAATTCTTTGCGACTTCAGCAAGCCTTGCCAATCCATTGCTATCAATCCCATCATCATTTGTAATTAGAATATTTTTTTCACTCATAAACGTAACTCTTCACCTTATCTGAAATAATTAACTAGTCGGTGTCATTGTAACACATATATACAAATTATTGTAGTAAAGAGAACATTTCGTTATGTAAAAAATGGCAGAGACTAAAAAAGTCTCTGCCATTTATCCTCTTATCCTCTACGAATAACGCCCCACAAGCCATTATGTGGATCTGCTTCATCAGAGCGAAGCTCATCAATCCTCTCTGCCAGCTCTTCCGAAACTGATATACGGAAACTAAATGCAGCATTATCTCTCATCCATGCCTCATCTTTTCCACCAGGCGCAAGCATTTTCATTACATCTTCACGTCTGCTGACCGCTTTATCCCTGACTTCTTCAAGAAATTCAAGCATCTCCTTGTCTCCGGCATACTTTTCTATCAGGCTCGGAAGCTCATTCTCGATATAGCTGCCAGAAAGCATCACACTGTATCTAAATGTTCGTATCCCCATCATACACTTTACTCTCCGTTTTTCAAATTATACATTAACAGTTACTTACATTTTATCACATTATTTAAACAATTAAATAACAAAATTATCTTTTATTGCAGGTTTTAAATTCCAAATATGGATTTCTGCCTGTGTATTCATCTTAAAATTGTGTTCTGTGTCCAAAGGAAATACCCTTGACGTAAATACAGCGTCGCCGCTATTTACAAAAATCTCAACAGAACTTCTATCTATATATATTCTCAGATGATCCAGCTTATTGTCAAGCTTTCTTATCCTGATATTTCCATCTTCTTCATTAAAAAGCTGCGTCATGCCTGATCTGTTTACTATGAGCACCTTTGTATCATAGTCAAAATGAATGTTTATTCCACCTGAACCATCTTCTTTAGTGAATAGTGATAGATCAAGATCTTTTTCCTGATTATAAACATTCATCTCACACGCATCAGGTAAAATTCCCGTATCAGGGTCAGCTTCGTCAACTCTAAGCTGCGTAAGCTCCTGCAACGGCTCCTGTATCAGACGTCTGTTTCTCACCCTGAGTGTTCTTGGAAGCGTGAGACATCCGCTCCACATCTCTTCATCTGTCGGATACTCCGCATCAGGTATTCCCATCCATGCGATCATTGTAGTCTCAGCCCATGTTCTTCTGCGCGCTGCACATTCTGCTGCATATGAGTCAAAGCCAAAATCAAGCTCGTGGAACTGTCCTATAGGCTGGAAAACAAGCTTATCCCAGTCCATCGAACCTATCAGATAGCCATTATGATTCTGTGACTGACCTCTGTACTTCAATGTAATATGCTGTGGGCAAAACATCAAAACATTATATCCGCTCACATTCTGAACTGACGGGCACTCCCACATATCACCAAAATCCATAAATCCCGGAACATTTATCTCGCCCTTAAACTTCCAGCCTGAAACAGGATTGTCTGATTCAAATACTATAGCACGTCCCTGCTTTGCGTCATTCTGTGCTCCAAGTACGATCACATATCTGTCTTCTTCAAGTTTTATTATCTTTGGATCTCTCTGATGCTCTGTGTAGCCCTCCACCGGACCAAAAAGCGGTTCTTTCGACTTATGAACCCTCCAGCTACCTTCAAAAAGCTCAGCCATGCAGGTATATGGTGTCCTCACCCAGTTTTCATCTCTATGATTTCCGGTATAGTAAAGATAAAGTCTGCCATCCGTAACAAGCGCCGAACCTGAGTAAGCACCACGATTATCATACCACTTGTCAGGCGCAACAGCTAATCCGCAATTTTTCCATGTTACAAGGTCTTTTGACGAAACATGATACCAATGCTTAAGACCATGAACCGGTCCAAACGGAAACCATTGATAAAAAAGATGCCACTCATCATTATAATGCAGGAAACCATTTGGATCATTCAGCAGACCGGTTACAGGCTGTATATGATAAGTCTGCCTGTACTTTGATTCACTGATTTTTTTATATAGATCCCTGACTTCATCCGGCGATTCCAGAAATCTATATCTTTCTTCCCTTGTCCATTCCTTCATCATCAGCCTCCAAAAATTCTGTCTGATACTGTAAAATTTGATGCCTTCCTATAATGTCATTTTTAGCAAGTAAGGTTATTTTTCTCATACAACGACTTAACTTCATTGATTTCGTCGCTGTCACCTATTATAAAAACATCCACTGGCTTCATCAGATCAAGCGACATCAATCCCACGATAGATTTGCCATCAATAGAAATTCTTCCATTCACAACATCAATCTCACAATTCGTATTCATATTGATATTTATGAAACGCTTAATGTTATCTTTATTTGAAAGATTTAATTTTACCGGCATTGGCATTATGTCCCTCCTAATTCTAAGCTGAACAACTATTTTATATCACTATCGCTTAAATACAAAAGCCAGGCTACGCAACCACTTTCTGAAGTAGGCGCTACTACACACCTTGCATACCTTCCTATTGCTGCATCATAGGCATTTCCATGTACATATTCTCCCTTCGAAGCTCTATAGGCAAATTCCAATATTTCAGGAGTTGTATATGGAAACTTTTCTAAATAATTACTGTTGATCAGTTCTTCTTCACTGTAGTTTATCAATTCGCAATATTTTCTATTTACAAATTTATAAACCATATCAACTGCCTTATTACCGGTTTCATCCAAAATAACATGCATGACAACATATGGCATCGGTATGTCGGCAAACAGATCTATCATCATGCGTTCATTCTTCTTAAGAAGCCCAAGCTCATGCTCATTACAATTTTGAAGTTTCTCTCTTACGTCAGAAACTACCTCACTTATTGAATCTGAATTTGAGCCATGCGTTATGCCATATTTCACATGAGTGATGCACGAACGCCCTTCAATCTCTTTTACATTCTTTAATAACCTTACAGCATTCAAGATATTATCTTCGAGTAAATAATCCTTAGAACATTTTCCAATTACAGCAAACTCGCATGCATACAATCTTGACAATGTAGCTCTCTCGTCTATATTCTGCCGTAATATTTCTGCACACTTCCGCATAAACTCTTTAGCAAGTTCATCACCGTAGTCTGCTTTAATATCTCTGTACCCATCAATTCTGATTAGAGCGTATACATAATCTTCACAATTAGTTCTGTAATTATCGTCAAGAAGTGCGAGTGCATCCTGCATTCCTCGATTATTCATCATTCCTGTGATTGGGTCAATGACGCTATTCCTTAAGATTCTATCATCTTCTATATCTTTGTCGACATCTATGGCATATCCTACAAGTCCAATTATATCGCCATTTTCATATATAGGGAATTTATTTGCCGTAATATAATGTATGACACCATCTACAATATTTTGTCCAGGCGAATTGATTATCAGATTTCCTTTTTCAATGACACTCAATTCGTCATTTTTGAACTGGCTGTCATCTATATGCCATCCTAGTTCTTCATCCGTCTTGCCAACAAAATCTTTTTCTGTTTTAAAATCATAATATTCGATAAAGCTGCGACTGCCGCCGACAAATCGTCTGTTCTTATCTTTCCAGAAAATCTTTAGATTGCTTTCGTTTACGAAACTTTCCCAAAGTACAGACTTGCTGATCTTTGTTTCATCTTTCTCAGCATCTCTTTCTATCATTTTATTTCCTGCGGCTCTTATGCAGACTATATATTTTTCATTTTCATATTTGGAGTATGCAATTACAAGCACTTCTATACTCATATACGAGCCATCATCATTCTTAACTCTGTACACATCGCTAAAATAGCCACGTTTAGCATTTAGCAGCCTTTGCTTTATACCTTCACGTGTTACAGAGGCATACCATCTTTCATGATCTTCTACATGCAGTCTTCTTATCTTATAATTATCATAAAACTGCTGCAATCCATAAAATACATCATTTTCATTTTCTAAAGGTATGCTGCTCGATACTATCGTTCTGCAATCATTTACATAATCAACAAGATAAATACTGTCGAAAGCTTCTGCTAACGCCCGAAATACCTGAAGTTTACGTTCTGCCAATTCTTTCTCGGAATCATAGTAGATCTTATCAAGATTGACAAAAAACATCGTATCCTGACGTGATTGCGCAATAAGCTTAAAACTCACATCAAAATAATTTCCTTCATAGTTGAGCGCCATGTGCTCTGCTTCACGACTTGCTACAGCTTTTTTAACCAGATTTAAGAATTTTCTTCCTACTATATTTTTTGAGTTATTCAAAAAATCATTCATAGTACTTTCTTTGCTGTAGCCTAGTTTTACCAGGGCGTCCTCAAATTTTAAATTGTTATAAACAATATTGAAATCATCCTCACTATAGAGAACAAGCGCAAGCGGTGTATCCGATATAATATCTACACATCCTGTAAGTTTATAGAATTCTGCTGTTTCTCTGGATTCTATCTGGATATTCTGTTCCCTGATAGTACGCACCGTATCTGCTATAGACTGTGGTTTTCCAAAATAATATCCCTGTATCTTTTCACACCCGACACTTTTCAGGAAATCAAGCTGTTCTTGTGTCTCAACACCTTCAGCCAAAACATGTATTCCCAGATTTTTTGCCATGTGGACAGTATCTCTTATTATTTTTTTTGATTTCTCATTGAAATTTCTCAAAAAGATCATATCAATTTTTATTTCATCGAAATCAAATTCTTTTAGAATATTCAATGATGAATATCCGCTTCCAAAGTCATCCATCCAGACTTCAATTCCTTCGTCATGGAAGCGTTCTATTGCCATTTTCACTACATCATTATCATTTATAAGCGATGTTTCTGTTATTTCAACGCATATATAATTTCTACGCACATCGTGACTATCCATCTCAGATATCAAAATCTCTACGGGATCACATACATCGAAATCCGCACGCGAAATATTAACAGAGATAGGTATCACCAGCTCACCTCTGCTGCTTCTGTTCTGCTGAAGTTCTACTACACGACGTATAACGTAAATATCAAGCTTATATGATAAACCATTTGCTTCCAGTACCGGTATAAATTCTCCCGGTGAGATCATACCGTATACAGGATCGATCCATCTCGCAAGGGCTTCACAATTACAAAGTTCACCTGTAAGAGCCCTCATGACTGGCTGAGTATAGATCTTTATCCATCCTTCAGAAATTGCTTTATCTATATTGCTTATGATATATTCAACTTTTTTGGATTTTTCTGCCAGCTTTAAGTCAAACCACACATAGCCAGATGCATAAACCTCACCTTTAGATTCTCCAGCCAGCTGAGCTCTATAGCACAGTGTAGTTATTGACAACTCCGGGTCATACTTTACCAGACCTATCCTTAAAGGCAGGCTTCGCCCATCATTTATTGTCTTAAATTCATTTATGATACTATCCAGCTTATTTTCTATATTGCTCTCTTCCGAAAAAGCAAAAAAATGATTCTCTCCAAATCTGGCACAACAGCCATTTCCAAATTTTTTTCTTAAAATATTTGAAAAACCGATCAGAAGCTTATCTCCTTCTGCATAGCCATATCTACCGTTATAGCCTTTCATTCCTATGAGATTGAAGGAGATCATGACTGTCTGCCCGCCATCCTTGTAAATATTTGATTGCTTTTCTTCTGCCAATTCAAAAAAGTATCCCCTATTAGGCAAATGCGTAAGGCTGTCCAAATGAGCATAAGCCATGATTATAAATACATAAAAAATAGGACCGATATCCGGCTCATTTACATAGTATCCATAATCTTCAATATATTCTACTTTTCCGCCTTTTGTACGTATCCTAAAATTTATATGATCAAAATTTCCGGGATTATTCCCAATCTGCCTGTTAATGTCTTTTTCAACATTTTCATAATCATCAGGGTAGACTACCCCCTTAAAACTTCCTCCGGTAATTTCCAAAAATTCATTAAACGTATCGCACTCAAATAGCTTAAGAACGGCTGTATTGGCATAAAGAATTTCTTCACCCGCATGTGCCCTATATATAAAAAAGCCCACAGGCATCTTATCTAGCCCTCTTAAAATAATATTATTTTCAATATTATTTTTATTAAATCCATAGCAATCCATGTAAAACCTCATTAACAGCCAAAATTATAATTATCCACTTAATTTATCGGAATATTCCCAAATATTTATAAGGCTGTTTTAGGTCAAAAGGCAGAACTATTTACACGACAATATCAGCTCATCTTCATGTATTTTCATCACCTTAGCTTTTATCACATCGCCAGTTTCGACCTCAAGCATAAGATTCTCAGGTGGTTCAGCTGAATATTCCTCTATGCTTAATCAGGATATAATCATCGCTAAAGCAAATAAGTTATATCATTTCCTCACTTTCTCCGCTGAACAAATTCCATTCCTTTGTATACTCTTACTGGATTGCCTCTTACTATCCTGTTATGTTCCCGCCAGGCATCATTTGTCTGCTTTGCCTGACTCGCTGATTCCTGTTCTTTAAGCAATGCTGCGAGCTTCTTCAGTGCCTTATTTTTATTGTGGAA
Organism: Lachnospiraceae bacterium KH1T2; assembly: GCA_900114405.1. Taxonomy (GTDB): domain Bacteria; phylum Bacillota; class Clostridia; order Lachnospirales; family Lachnospiraceae; genus NK4A144. The sequence goes on from FOSY01000002.1 coordinate 391,378, forward strand.
CTGAGAGCGTTCTTCTGTAGAAGTTATTGTAATTCCTGTTGGAATGTGTATCAGCCTCATGCCGGTCTCAACCTTATTTACGTTCTGACCGCCATTTCCTCCACAGTGAAATCGCTCCCATCTGATATCCTTTTCATTAAATTTAGGCACTTCATCTGCCTCCGGAATAATGCTGACATCCACAAACCAGTTTTTTCTCTTGTGATGCGGTCTAAATGGACTCTCACATATCCACTGCACCGTTCCCTCAAGCTCTGATAAATCCTCATCTGTGCTGAACATTATCGAAACGCAGCATCCGGCAGTCTTTGCCTCATGCCTGTGAATAAGCTCTATATCTCCATATTCTGATTTCAGGGATTCGTAGAGCTTGACTACTGCAAGCTCACATTCTGCCGGTCCCTGTCCCGAACTTAACTGTACTATCAATTTCTCTCACCCTTGTCCTTGTAATTAAATATAGGTCTTATAACCTTATCTATCTGTACCGTATCTCCGATTACTTCAACGATCTCATCTATTGCCCTGTAAGCAAACGGAGCTTCATCCAATGTTTCTTTGCAAACGCAGCTTGTATAAATCCCTTTCATCTCGGATTTATACGACGATACTGTAAAATGGGACTTCACATCTTCACGCTTCATGATCCTTCCTGAGCCATGCGGAGCTGATGTGTTCCATTCTTCATTTCCAAGTCCGGTAGCAAGGATAATTCCATCTCGCATATTTATCGGAATTATAACCTTCTCATCCTTCTTGGCTGATATTGCACCCTTTCTAAGCATCGGAGTGCCAAATAATTTCAGTGTTTCTTCAGATGCATCCACATAATTATGAATGCACTCGTAGCTGTCAACCACTTTCCATTTCATTCCCTTTAAGAGTTCCGCAAGAATTATCTCCCGGTTTAGAGAAGCATATTTCTGAACCACTCCAAGATCATGAATATAGTCCTGCATAAGCTCACCCTCAAGCCATGTAATTTCATATGGTATTTCTATGCCTTTGCTTTTTAAGTATTTCTGTCCTTCGTCGAGATAATACTCCGTAACTTCCTTACCTAAATGGCGGCTTCCGGAATGAATTACAATGTAAAGATTGCCTTCATCATCTTTGTCAGCTTCTATGAAATGATTGCCTCCACCAAGCGTGCCAAGGCTGAGAACTGCCTTTTCAGTCCTTATGTGAGAAGCACATCTGAGCTCTGAAAAATCAAACTGCTCTGCAAGATGATGTGCCTTATTCCTCACATTAAATCCCGATGGGATATTATCACGGATGACTGTATCAAGCTTCTGAAACTCAATCTTCTTGCCCTTGATTTGTGCAAGCGTCATACCGCATCCGATATCAATACCGATAAGGTTTGGCATAATCTTTTCTCCCACAGTCATTGTGAGACCGATAGTTCCAACCTTTCCCGGATGTACATCCGGCATTACCCTGATGCGACATCCTTCCGATGCCGACTGGTCACATATCATCTGAAGCTGTGCAACAGCATACTGATCTATTGCGTTATTCTTGGTAGTAAAAATCTGAGCCGATGTGTAGGCTCCCTTAATTATTTCCATAAAATATCAAAAACTCCTATTAATCAAAATAAAACACTTCTCCCCTTGCCTTAAAAGGCAGTCTGCATCCTACTGGAAGAAGGTATGCATGTTCATTTTTTATATCAAGGTGATCCTCTATCTCACCATCTGTGATTATCAAAATCGGTCCGTCTTTCGGAAAATCCTTTGCCCTCTGCAAGAGGGAAATTGCCGGCTGAAGTCTTGTTCCGCCTCTTCCTATTACCTTAACTCTTCCGGCTATTTCTTCAGGCGACATATATCCTGCGTCGTAAGCATCAGCATCGCAGAATATCACTCTGGCTGCTGCTACGTCTTTTGCTGCCGAATAGCTGGCAATGGCTCCAAGAGCCTTTCCTATCTCAGAAGTACTCATAGAGCCTGATGTATCTATAACTACTCCAAAAGTACGTGACTTTAAGTCAGACTCACGATACACAGATCTCGGTCTTGGGATGTCCGGTGTACTGCTCTGTCTTCTGCTCGGATGTGCATAGCTTCTGTATTTCTCAATTGGTCTGATATGAGCATCAAACCACTCTGCAAGCTTTACATCCCATGGAATAGGCGGTATGGCAAGAGCCCTAATTTCCTCTACAAGTCCTGCCGGAATGAGTCCTCTTCCTCTCATCTCCTCATATTCAAGACCCTGTGCAAGAGCATTTCTGTAAAACTCATCAAGAGATACTCCTGCACCTACACCGTTAATCCTTTTTCTTCCATCAAGCGGGTTCCTAAGAATATCACCCAAGCCGTATCCTCTGAAGGTAAGCTGCTTCTGAAATGTCCTTATATCCTCAATTATCCTGTCATATATTTCCTCGGCAGACATTCCCTTGAGTTCTGAATCATATAAAGCGTTCTCGGGCAGCGTTCCGATCTTCATCTCTACAAGCCAGCCATTTATGACATAGTCTGTTGCAATATTCCAAAGATAAGGATCCCTGCCCTCGCATCTCCTGTGATGCATAAGTGCCGCATGCAGAAATTCATGGGCGAGGACAAATCGGAGTTCCAGTGTCGAAAGTCGTACTGAAGGATTCAGATATATCTCACCATTCCACGCATCAACAGCCGCAATCTTGATATCATCAGCATGACATATCTCTATATCCTCGATGATCTTAAATGATGCTGCGATAGCACCAAGTAATGGAAAGCTGTTAATAAACCACTCCGCTGCAAGCTCTCCCTTTGTTGCAGCCACTCTCTGCCTGTCAGCTGCATCTGATATAGCCTGACTCACAGAGTTGACAATGCTGCACGCAAAACGACTTGCAAATTCGTTATGTTTTTCATTCCCCCAAAGATCTTTTCCTTCATACACAAGCGGCTTATCAAGTCCCGACATATCCATCATGTCAGGTGCACCGACTCCAAAAGCCTGATTATTCTCATCCCAGTTTTCACGGATAAGGAAATCATAGATTTTCAGTTCATCGTCCAGCATTCCTTGCGGAAGAGAAGTAACTGTACTGGTGCTGAGCGGTTCTCCCAGCTTTATGTCATTTAAGAACTTATCTACATATATGTCACAGGCAATATTCCAGATTTTTTTATTAAAAGATACTACCTTTTTCTTCTTTCCATCTGCGCCTTCAGTCATATATCCCGGAACCTTTTCTGCATCATAGTGCCCGAAGCAGTTGTGAAGGATACAGTGGGCAATAGCGTAAGCCCACTGCTTTGAGCTAAGATATATGTCCTTATTCAGAAATATTTTTCCGTCAGCGTTTGATACTGCAGGAACTTTTTTCCCGAGCTTTTCTCGACCGCATATTACGATGCTGCTATATACAAAAGATGAAAAAATCCCATTTGCAGAAGTGATCTTCATTCCATCTCTTATACGCTGTTCATTTTCATTTATCTTTGCTTCATGCCGTTTTGCCATCTTTTTTCTTCTCCTGTGCTACAAGCCTCGGCAGATCTCTTACTATCTCGATCATGAACCACTCAGGAATAACTTTTCCGTCATCTGAAGAAACAACCATCTGTGCAAGCTCATAGTTGATCTTTGCAAGCTCCTTGATAAGAACCTTTGCCCTGTGAGCAAGGTACTGAGATTCTTTATTAAGTGCTGCTTTCTTCTCCGGAAGATCATGAACAAGCTGTGCTCTGAAGGACTGTGAAAGAAAATATAAAACATCCCTGTCCTCAGGCTTGTCTGGCCATCTTGCCTCTCCCTTGATGATATCTGAAAGAAGATATCTGTTGTTCATCTGCTTGATAAATGCAGCAAACATTCCTGCGTGTGCAGCAGATACACTGCCGTATGCAAGCATTCTGATTGTTTTATCAGAAAGATCCTTCTCGCCTGCTCCAAATTCTTTAAGTGCATCACTGAGCATATGCCATGATCTCGGAGTTGAGAACGGCTCCTCTGTTTTAGGCGGCTCTGAGAAAAGATGATCCGGACGCTGGTTTATGTAGTCAGTTATCCATGGATGAATACCTGCTGAATAAGCCCATGAAAGCCAGCTTTTTACATCCGGCTTGAGCTGTACATGAAACATCCTGTTAATAAGCGCACTTGACATGGTCTTTACAATTGCAGAATCCTGAGCCCTGTTACCTGCTCCGATAACGATACTTCCCTCCGGAAGATGATATTCGCCTACTCTTCTTTCATATATAAGGCTGTAAAAAGCCTTCTGTACTTCCTGTGTGCAGGCATTAAGCTCATCAAGAAAAAGCACATATGGCTCATCTCTTGCAATCATCTTTGGCGGAAGAAATTCAGATGTATTGCCTCTAATCTGCGGAATACCGATAATGTCTTCCGGTGCAAGCTGACTTCCGAGAAGTGAAACGCACTCAAGCCCTACTTCCATAGCAAATTCTTCTACAAGGGCAGACTTTCCAATACCAGGAGCTCCCCAGATGAAGACCGGTCTTGAAGGTGCCACACTCAATAAAACTTCTAATAATTCGTCCTGTGAAATTGTAATTGGTAAATTCATAAAATCTGATACCTTTCTTATCAACCTGCAGGCATGAGAAATAAGCCTCTCATTTCTACAGATTCAAAAAGGTAATGGTATCACTTTATGGTTTCTTCTGTTGAAAAATGGACAGATTTGTCCTCTTAAACGACAGAGAAAAGGATAGCCATACCTCTGATTTCGTTGTCAATGTTACTAAAGTTAAATAAATTATTATTCGTCATAGTTATGACCTCCTTTCTCTGATAGAATCGTTGTTAAACACTACTGAATCAAACTATACCACGATACAAAGCCTTTTGCAATGAACCTGTGGTTTAATTTGACTAAAGTATATCAAATGTAGATGACATATAATGTCATTTTGCAATAAATTTTCTACTTTTTATTCATTTTCTCAGCAATAGCCTTGATCTTATCAACTGGCTCCGACACCGCATCAGCTATTTCTTCAATTGAAAGTTTACCTGCACTCAATAGATTCTTAATAGTTTCATTTGCTTTTTTATCAGCTTCTTCAACCTTTTTATTAGCTTCTTCGGCCTTTTTATTAGCCGCTTCGGCCTTTTTATTAGCCGCTTGTGCTTTTTTATTAGCTTCTTCAGCCCTTTTATTTGCCTCAGCAGTAGCCATCTGCGCAACACTCTGAGCATACTCTTCAACAGCTTTACACATCTTATTAAGACCTCCCTTCGTCCTCTTGTAATAGTTTATCGAATCACTTATTGCCGGAAACTTCTCATTATAAAATACATCTCTCCTCAACATAAGCTTCATAAGTTCTGCTTTATCAGTCTTATCATCTACACATGTGTTAGCAAAGTATATATCTTCTCCATCATTTACCGGTACATACCTTCCGTCACTAAGTCTCATGCATCTTGTTACATGCGTTATAGTTTGCCCACTATTTAAAGCATCATACTCTGTCAAATATACTATCTTAACGTCCGGAACATTATCAAAATCTGTTCCTTTAGGTGTAAGATTTGCTGTCATTGTGCTTGCATGAAACCTTACACGACCTATATCATCATTACTGTCCGACTTCTGCATTTCTATATTACAGTATGATCCATCTTTCAAAATGCAAAACGCATCTATTATGATTTCCCTATGCAGACTTGTAATAGTGTATTGTGCATCAGAACGAATCACTATCAGTTCCGGCATATCTAATAAAATCCTCAATATCTCCTGACAGACCTTTTTGTTTTTTGCCATCAGCCTAAACAATGTATCATCAATTATTCTCAGATTCTTTGCTGTCTCTCTGGCAGCCTTTGAATACTGTTTTAGCTCAAAATCCATTAACTAAAAAACCTTTCTGGTGGAAATATTATACCACACAAATTTTAACTGGAGTACGCCCTTATCAGATAGACTATCTGAGGCGCTAAGAATTACTTTTGAAAAAGATTGTTTTAGTATACAGAATTTCAATTACTTTGTAAAGGCTTTTATTATCAATAACATGACGGCGCAAGCAGGAGTCTATGACATATTTTGTCACTTTGAAAAGTTTTCTATAAAAATTATCTAAGCCAAAAACATTCTCGGATCAATTTTATATGGTAGTAATATTCCTCCACATTTAGGGCATTTCCTGTTATTTGCCTGATATTCTACTTTTGACAGCTTAATAGATTTACCACATTTTGAGCATTTGTACCGCTCATTTTTGAATAGGTTTTTACTATTTGGCATTAATAGCATACATGCCCCCTCTACCCACAAACCGCGTATAGGCTTTATTCACATTCGTTGTCCGTTTCATTTTCGAGCTGTTTTGCAGTTTTTTTGATAGTAGTACTGTTTGCCTTGAAATTATATACCGGCTTAATCACCTTAACTATCTCAGCTGTCGGCTCAATATTTCCGACTATATCGTCCATACCTTTATATGCAAATGGGCTTTCATCTAGTGTGGAATGATTAACGCAAGTAGTATATATTCCGGCATCTTTCATTGTTTTTTCGAATTCTTCGACTGTAAATCTGTTGAAAGCCTCTGTTCTTGAGAATAGTCTTCCAGCTCCATGAGGTGCAGAATAATTCCAGTCCTCATTACCCTTACCAATGCATATCAGAGAACCATCTCTCATATTTATTGGAATTAACAGCCTCTCACCTTTCTTTGCAGATACGGCACCTTTTCTGATAATGTTTGATTCATGATCGATATAATTATGAACCGTTGTAAACTCACTAACTGGATTCAACCCATAATGCTCCACAATCTGCTTTGCTATCATATGTCTGTTTTCATCAGCATACTCCTGACAGATTTTCATATCATGAAGATAAGCCTGACTATATTCTCCTGTAAGAAAGCATAAATCAACCGGAACATCAGGTGCTTTCTGATTGAAATTCCGATGTAATTCCATGATTACATCATGAATCTCAGCCCTTCTTCCAGCAGCCTTGTACTCTCTTTTTATTCTATCTTCCTCAGCCCATAATTCTTCCTTACCTGTATGAATTCCTATTGCAATTTTTTGATAAATATCGCAGACCTGTATTCCTAACTGCCTGCTCCCTGTATGAATTACAAGGTATTTATTGCCTTCATCATCTACATCTATTTCAATAAAATGATTTCCACCGCCAAGAGAACCAATGGCTCGTTCCATCTTCTTGGAGTCCTTTAATTCCCTATAGCACTTCAACTCCTGAAGCTTAGGAAACTTCATCAGCCTGCCTTCGTTAACTTCTCTTCCGGAAGGCACATACTTTCTCACAATCTCATCAAACCTGACATAATCAATATCAATCTTACCAAGCTCAAGAGTAAGCATTCCGCATCCAATATCAACACCAACAATGTTCGGAATAATTTTATCCCCAAGATCCGCTGTAAAACCGATAACACAGCTTTTCCCAGCATGACAGTCCGGCATGATTCTGACTTTAGCATCTACAAAAGGCTCTTGATTCAATAAATCTGTAATCTGCTCAATGCAAGTATCTTCACATTTATCAGTGAAAACCTTTGCAGTGTTGTATTTTCCTGTGATTTTTTGCATAAATTTCCTCGCTATTTTAACTATCCAAATTAAAGATACATTAAGTAGGTATATTCAACTTAATCGTCCTAGATTTTAATAATTAAAGTATAGCAAGATGAGATGACAAATAATGTCACTATACATAATTTCTAAAAACTCTTTTTATAAACCAATTATTTTTATACCAAATTCTATCAATAATTCAGGATGTCTTTTTAAATACTTTAGTGCTACATCAGGAATATCTCTTGCATCCTTGTAAACACCTTTTTTTATATTCTTTAAAATGGTCGCTAAATCATTTTTATTATGATGATGGTTCCTATGATGATGACTCATTTCTTTTACTCCTTTCAAATAAAAAAATGTTTATCCAAAATCTAGACTTTGCAGGATAACTAATAAAACAATTAATGATTAAGTATATAGTCAAAATTAGTTCTATCTTAATAAAGATGCTTCTATAATTATTTCTATCTATAATATAAAAACATTATCACTCATTCCAACATTAAATATATATTAACCATCAATTATTCAATCATTTTCCATAAACTTCTGATAAGCATCTAAATACCAGATAAGCTTTTCTTTCTCTGAAGGAATTAACATATAATTTGAACTACATACTACAGCATCAAAATCATGTATTTTAGTTATATCAGCATGAATTATTGATATCCTTTCAAGCAATTTTTCATTTATCATATCTCTTTATAAGTCCTTCACTACTGTGTTATCTTTCGTTTTCCTTATAGAATTCAACTAATCAAAAACGCTATCAGCAATATAGTCGATAAAAAATTTGCTTTGAAATAATCTCTGATAGTTTTAGTAAAAATATGTATGTTATATCATTATATAAAGATATCGTCGTCTATGATTCCATTCTCTATTCTCCATTTTTCATATTCTTGAACATCGGATTCAACAAGTTTTAAACATATAGCCATAACTGCAGCATCATCAAGATATCCTATAATTGGAATAAAATCTGGAATAATGTCAAAAGGTGAAATAAAATACAAAAGCGCTGCTACAATAGCTATAAGGCTACCTATTGGCAAATCAGAATACTGTTTTTTAAAATTCATTCTTACAAGTGATGCTAATACAGGAATTTTTGACAAATATTGTCCACCCAGAGGTACTAATTCAATCTTTTTTTGTAACCTCTGTAAGAACCTTTCCATTTTATCTGCATCGTTAATGATTTCTTCAGCCTCTTTCTTCTTTTTTTCAAACTCTTTAGGTGCTTCCATTTCAATTAACTCATTATAATCATCTTCTACCATGGATTTTCTCCCCAACATAATCATTCAACTAAATATTGAAAAAATCAATTCTTATCATTCCGAAATTATGATTAGACAATTATAGTAAACAGGTGCTACTTCTTTTATTGTCTTTTTAATTGCTTTGTCTATAGAATTTGCGTATCTTTGTGTTCAGAACTCATGGCTTCTCCTTTCCTAAATAACGTCAAAAAATTTTTGTACCGTTAAATATCTAAAACCCGAATTAAAATATTCTCGGATCTATTTTATTTGGAATAAGAATTCCTCCACACTCAGGGCACTTATGATTATAAGCCTGATACTCAGATTTAGTCTGCTTGAGTGACTTACCGCATTTTGAACACTTATACTTCTTCTTTTTCATAAAATCGTTAAGATTTGGCATAATATCCATAGTCAGTCTCCTTGATTACTTATCTGATTCAAGAATAATACCCTATGATTTCCTGAAGTTGCTTCTTTATCTCATTTCTCAAGGATTCCGGCTTTATCACTTCTACATTCTTGCCTTGACTTAACAACCACATTACAATCCCTTTGCCATAAACTTCCGCTTCAAATGTAATATAATCTTCTTTTTTCTCAATTATTTTTACTGTCGGAAGCCTATCTGTAACAGCATCAATACTTAAGCCATAATACTTGAATCTCACCTTAAGCAGTTCACCGGCAAACATAAATTGAATCTTCTTTCTGAACTCCCCCTCTTCAAATCTGTTACTATAAATAACAGAAAATCTATCTCCAGTTTCTTTCCTTTCAATAATTCTATCCAATCTGAAGATTGCAGGATATTGGTATTTGTGAGAATACTCACCTTTATCATTTGCCTCATTAATAAAGGCATTCAGGTAAAAATAATACTCAGAAAAAAGTATTCCTACGGGTTCCACGATATATGTGTTTTTTTTTCGTTCCTTCGATAATTTTTCATATTTAATTTCTATTCGCCGATTCTTCTTAATGTCCTCACCTAAATTCCAAAGAAGTTCCTTCAGTTCTTTTCCGTGATGAAGCTCCACATAATGATATTTTTCATTTGCAATTAGGTCAGCAACCATCTTTACATTTTTTTCTGGCACACACCCTGCAATCATTTTGTCTAATATTTCTGAGATTTCTTTTTTGGTGAAGGCTCTGCTATCCAATAAAACCTTACTTACTGCCAATATTTCACTGTTGGACATTAGTGATGAATGCCCTTCTCGCATTACAAAACCGCCGTGTTGCCTGCTGTAAACAATTTCTCTGTGTTCATTAACATCATGACTTTTCTGCTCATCTAAAAATGCCCTTATATCATCAATATCTCGCTGTATAGTTCTCTCATCCACATTATACTTTGCAGCTTCTTCAGCCTTTATTATCGTATAACCAGTACATAATCTAACATACATACTAAGGATTCTTGAATTTTTTGATTGCTTTTCTTCCATGTTCATTCCTATATTATTGAATAATAGATTTTCAGTTCTTATAATCTATAGCTTCTGATCATTTTCCTCAATCTTTTCCTTCCCGATCATTGAATAAAATCCCGAAATAACATTATCAATTACCTTTTCATGAACTTTCCTTTTCATACCAAACATCAATACAGCTTTTTACAAGATTTAACAACTTACTATAATAATCCTTTATCTTAAAATAGTGTTCCATATCCCTTCTCCTGCTACCAACACTAATGAAAGTATCCAAGTATTATCCTAAGCTATCATGAATTTATACAAAAGATTTTTTCTCTCAAGAGCTCCTGTACCCACTATTTCTTTGTAATTACCACAGATATTTTTGTTTATATAGACAGAATTGTCATGAGCATCGCATGGATCATTATAAAAATATCTTACAAAATACATACCCTCTTTGTGTGCATGGATAATATTGTTGCCAAGTACATTACAGCTTATTATCTTACCCGGCACATAGTACTCGTATTATCAGTAAATCGACCTTGCTTAGTTCAAAAATTGTCAATCAGATACTTTCCAGCACTGAATCCGAGTCTCTAATGGCTTCGTCAATTCCAACATAATTGATTGTATTCATTTCTTTATCTGATTCCGCCTTTATAACAAGTTTTACCTGACACATCTTATATAAGAGTCCCACTAACAGTACGGCGTTTTGTGTTGCAATTTTTTCATCATACGAAAAATCGTCCCAGTCCGTCTTATGCAAATTATTTACAGCATATGTAACATATCCAAATATTTCATTATACTTATCTCTGGCTTTGTTCAACGAAAAAGTATATCTTCCTGCAACTGATTTCAATTCATTAAGATAATCACAAGCTTTATTTATTGTTTTCTCTGCACGTTTCATCTGATCCCATGCCTTATCTGCCTTTGCAGATAGATTACTTCCAGTTACATTAAAAATAACCCCACCTACAAGCAAACCAACTCCCAATGTTGTTGCTCCCAAAATTGTAGTACCTAATGCAATACCTCCGCCTCCCGCCGTAATTGCACCTCCACCTAATGCAGCAAGAGTCGCATTAGTAGCCGCCGCACCACTAAGCGATGCTATAGCAGTACCTGTAGATGCAGTTCCAAGTGCCATTACCGCTGATGTTGTCGCGCCAGCTGCCGCAAATCCTCCTGCTGTTCCAGCAGCTGCTCCGCCAAGTCCCCCCAATAGTACCCCTGCTCCAACTGATACCTCTTTTAATGACTTTTTATCATACTTTGGAAGTTTCACCCCATCCTTAGAATACTCTTTAAATTGAGGACGGTTCTGTATTTTCTCAATAACATTCGAAAAATCATCAAAACTATGAAGTATTTCAAGCTCCAATTCCCCAAGTTTATCCATTACTTTATTTGTATCAGAACTTGCGACTTCAAATCGTTTAATATTCTTTTTATGTCGTTTATCTGCTGATTTCATAGTGTCATTTGCTTCCTTCATTTTAACAGCACCATGAATTCCACTCCCAATACCACCTACTGCTGCTGCAGCCGCTGCTGCGCCCAAAATAAAAGGTAATGGCATATATCATCCCTCCAATCCTCGTAACATATTACATGCATTTTCATTTATTCTATAGAATTCTTCTCTAGACATTATATTGCTAAAAACACTGTCATACGAATCATCTATCCGGCAGAGCAAGGGTCTAGTATCATATATAGAGCAGTCATTTCCCATTAAATATCTGCACACTCCATCACCACGATCAAGATGTGCATAAATATCGCTTTTATCAAGATTCCTACAACAGCTGCCACAATGCTTGCAATTAAACATCACTCAAATATAAGCGTTGCATTCTTATTTGACATATGTTCGTTAAAATCGCCCTGCCATGGTTTGTTATATCCCATTCTGTCAAATGTTCGTAGAAGAACGCTGTTAAGCTCATCATTTGTCATATCACTTCTAAACAATTTTACAATACCGTTATATTCATCTGTTTCTTTCCTAAATGCCTCAATATCTATCTTTTCTAATTCATGCAGATAATAGTTTAGTGCCTCATTTATTCTATTATATGCTTCCAAATACGCTTGAAGTGGAGTTGATATGCCAATTCTAATACATACTTCTTTAAGAACAAGTGATACTAACCTAAACCATGCTATCAAATTCAGCCGCATGAAAAATAACAAGAAGTTTCCTCCCGAACGTACACCTGCATCAATTCCATCCATAACACATAATGTTCCATTTCCAAATATAAGCATTATTCTCAAATCAGCATGCTTTGCTGTAGGTATACATTCTTTAATGGTTTTATTGAACTGAAAATGTCTTCTTAATCCCCATATTAAACGAATAGAGAGGTCTGTAATTATAACCGGAACTGCCATAGACAATCCATATCTGAAATCATAACCTTCCTGAAACGCCCTTGTTGCTATCGTTGCCAGATCCTGCTTATCTTTTCCCACATTAAATTTGCCAAATTTACACAATCCAAATAGTTCATAGAACGGCATCACAATACCAGTACCGCGACCCTTATTACCTCTACTTCCGGAACTTCCCGCGATGTCAGACATAACATGACCAATCCAGTTTCCTATCCCGCAAAATATTTTAGAAATAAAGTTTGAGCCATGGAGTTCAAATGTATCCGTACTAATATGAATTATCTGTCCATCAGCAATAAACGAAGCTGTAGAAGTAAACTGATTTAATATAGAAAAAAATAGTCCAATTATATCCGGAGAATGTGCAAGAGACATCATATGATGATTCTTCGTAGACATCTTGAATAGGTTATCCACGTCTGTCGAATACCGCTGATCATAGTTTACCTTAAATCTTTTCTCGAGAAATCCGATAGCACTAGCAACACTATCTGCCTTTCCCGCTTTAGGTTTCCAACCGGATATTTGGGCAAATTTCTTAACAGCATTATCAACTTGAACGTCAGTCCATTTTCCCAATGCACTGTTTTCTGGCGAACCAACTAAAAATATATCTACCATCCCGCCAATCGCCCCACATACAACAGCTATAAGATAATCATATTTATCACATTTATCTCCGGATGTGATTAATCTTCGACTTTCTTCTTTATTCAGACGAAGCATTTCTCCAGCATTATTCTCATTTGAATTCACAGAATCACGTCCCTTCAATTACACCTGTCCAACAATGGCATCAATAATTGCATATATTATTTACATCGACAATTCAATGAATAAATTCATGTATGTTCTAAAAATAGAGCAAGGCAAATATTACATTACGTCATATATCATAGACTGCTTTTTCCTCTTCCCATAAATTACATAAGTTCATTTAGACTGCCGCTTCTTCCCTTAAGAAATCGTCAACATCCCTTTGTATCGTTCGTTCATCAACCTTAAAACGCATGGCTTCCTCGGATTTTATTACCGTAAACCCAGCGCTTAATCGGGCATATATACTTAGAATTCTCGAATTTTTAGATTGTTTTTCTTCCACTGCCACTCCCTCAATCTTATTAATCTTTCTCTAGGCTTTCTATAGAATGATTATAACCATCAAACATGACATTATTTGTCATGTTAAAATAATTTTCATTTTTTATAAAAAAAGAAACCCGATATCAAAATGAAAGCTTCTTAGCCCATTTTTCCATAGCAGGTCTCTTTTTTTAATCTAAGAAATTTATTCTTAAGCATTAGTTTACAGTCATGCCAAGAACATCATATCCTTGCGCAATTTCTTTAACTTATGAATCTTTTTGTCTAATTTTTGTTTTTCAACATCATTCATAAATTTTTTTTTGCTTTCCAGTCTATCGATTTCTTTTTCAATTCTTTTTATCTCAAATGCTCCTATTAGCATAATTTTTATACCCCAAAGCTGTTAAAGTGCAAATTATACTATAGGATAAAAAACAGTATCCTAAATTTTTCATGAAAAGCTAAGCTCCTTCCCAGTCCCTTAAATTCAAAAGTCGCTCCACTGTATTTAGGTTAACAAATTAGTTTTTTTCATTATATCTTTTGATTTATCATACACTAATTCAAAAATATCACTATCCATTCCTTCATTTCTGCAATTTTTTCTAATTTTTTCTATAATAACATCATTGTTCAGATTAAATTGGGATAAAGCTAGAGCTCCTGAGTTAATGGCAATATCTGGTCTTTTAATTAACATGTCTCCTAGCCTCTTTGTTACTATAGGTTTTCTTTTTCTCAACTGACACGGAGCACATTTTGACAAATTTGTACAATGATTTCTGATTCTATCAATATCAACATTAGGAAGTTCAAATGAGTAATCTGTGACAAGTCTTCCTCCAAATTCTATATAACGGTTCTGATCTCTAGAAATAGTATCATATGAATTAGCATTTTCCCTAATAAGCTCTCGAGCATGACTACCCGTATATCCTAAGAAATCATAATACTCTAAAAGTCGCTTCATTCCTTTATAATTAGTATTTCTATTTTCTAGATTTTCAGCAAGAATACCATTCTCATCGCCATATTTTTGACAATATAATACAAAAATCTGATATGAAAGTGCCTCACACAAGTCTTCATTGTTCAGTATTATAGAAAAGCTATGCATATCTTCAAGGTTAGTTACAGGCTCATCAATGTATTTTTCATGTAGTTTCTTTTTTTCAGAATCAGAAAGCGGAAATCCATTTCTTATTTTTAACAATTCAATCTTTGCTCGTCTCATGTCTGATTCGTTTATATCCGAATACGCATAGTTCCACAAAAAAGAATATACCTTTTCAATATTATCATAATTTGCTTTTTTTCCACAAAAATAACGAACACCTTCAGACAACGCTTTTATCCCAAATTCTGTTGTCACACTAGCAATTGTTCCAACTTGACTACAATTGTTATCTGTAACTATACCTCTCAAAAGCAGATTAGAATTACGATAATTTATTATTGCATCTCCCAAAGCTGTGCCACAAAACCTAGCGAATTCATCAATTTGTTGCTTATCTATTTCAATTATTTTCGCTAAAGCAGAATAACAGCTTTCACCTTGTTGGATTCTAAATGTCTCTTGAATGAGCCTAGAAGAACCAACATTATGTTCGATCATATCCTTATTATCTAATAACGGCTCATTAAATATATCCAAATTTAATCTCCCCTTATAAACCATCTATGACATATACTCGCCATCATTTTTGCCCTTATTTTTACCACTATCTCCAATCGTATACTTTGCTTCAGTTTTAAGCATTGCTCCAGCAAGTGTAATTGCACCAGCAAACGCACAAAACGCTACTCCACCTATGACTTTTCCTATCATCTTTACATTATTCTTTATACCTTCAATTCCCCTTTTATCATATTCCTCCATTCCTTCAAATCTAAAATTATGATTACAAGAATCAGTTTTATTATTATTAACATAATCTGCTTTTTGCTTATCCATTACATAACCTCCTATAATCCAATATTAAATCTCTTCATCTAAATCATCATTCCAATAACAGTTTCTGTTCTCTCTACCGATTTTTGATTCTTCAATATGATAAGCAAGCTCCTCTGCCAAAAACTCAGATAACGAGTACCAGAATTGCTTGTCTTGTTCAGCTTCACAATACTTTGCCATAAGCAAACAGTTGTTTGAACTTAAGATATTACCTATCTTATTGCTATAATCTTCTTGAAACCGTGATGTATCATCGCCAGAAATATCCTGGATAGTGAACAACAAACCATACGATGTTTTAAACAGCTTTGCCTTATTTATCGCTCCTTTCATTTCGTATTTACAGTCCTTTAAATTCTTACGTGACTTAAAAAAAAACTCCACATTGCTTTGCGTGTGAATTTTTCGTATTGCATCAATATGTCTCATCAAATCATCATAAAAAGCATTAATACACCCTATAGTTTCATCTGCTGCATAATCAAGTTGCTGTATTTTACGATTCCCATCAAGTGTAAGTGCGCGTTTTACGATCATAACAGCAGCTTCCATTCTTGATTTTAAATCTGAATCCCTATCTTCCCTTACACTATTAAATCCGTCACACAGCGAATCAATATTAGCTTTGTACAATTCAACTATGAACTCAGCCATTTTTTTCGCTATAACAATTCTATTGTTCACCAACACATTATCATCAATCACTACATCTAAAATATCGTCTGGAACAGCAATCATATTACTATCTATCCCATACATTCTCATGACTTCTAGTTTCTTTTCCAGTGGAATATTATTAATTAAATCTTTTATACGAATATCCTGATTCATCTATCCTCCCCAAATAGAAATAAGCAAAAACACTATTTCGCTGATTCTAATCCAATCTTACTTTTTATTTCCTTTGAACTATCTTTCTTTGATTAATATTATAATATTTTTGTGTATACATTTTTATTAAAGTTACAAAAACATTTATTAAAAATCATAAAGATTACTCCATAACTTTATTATGCAGTTTTAGATTTTCACAGCATATACTATGAAAAAATCTTACGCGCTCTTATCCCTTTTAACAATCAACTACAACAAATGTCGAAGACACTAAAGAAATTACCTTATTAATAAAACTATTCTTCTTATAATCAGGACTAACTAATACTTCTTTTTCACATTCATAGCATTGTCTTGTACTTCTATCTTTATGTCCTATGTATCTATAAACATTATCTGGCAAATATATTACATTTTTCAGAATATACTCATAGTTCTCACATATAGCCTCTAGACTAAAAATGGTTCCATCTATATCTCCACGCTGCATATTTAGTTCTGCTTCCATCACATGCGATTTAAGCATTGCAACATCTTTTCTTGAAAATGCACCAGACAATTTTTCGATATTCATAAGCAGTTCCGATATTTCTATGTCCTGCTGCAATTTTCTAAACTGCAGTGACAGTTTTTCTGCAGAATCAATAACATTTGCATCAGAAATGTTAAGCTTAACAATTTCCTCATTAACTATATCTACGATATCCATCAGATTCTTAACTTCACCCATATTACTTGGTATGAATCTAATAAACTCTTCAACGAGTTTTCGTCGGTCAGCTTTTTCATTCTCAAATATTTCCTGATACTTAAGCCTCTCATAATTGCAAATGCCCTTATTTTCATTGTTCCAATAAACCATGTGCTTACCTTCCTTCATGAATCAACTTATATAGTTTCAAAATCCTGTTTTTTATTCTTTACCTTGACCTTTACCTTTATAGTATAATATTTTGCTTAGACATATTTTGTCATCGCAATATTCTTTTTATATATTTAAAAAACGCACACGAATGCAAAATAAAAAATATAACATTATTAATTTTTCATCATTTTGTGTTAAGATCCTGAGTTTGACAGTTCAAAAGCGAAGAAAGTCTCGGAACCCTATATTTTATAATGGGTTTCGAGACTTTTATCTTCGTTTTGAATTATGGTATTTTTTTCCTGTTCTTACTTTCTTTTTGAATAGTTCTCATTTGGCTTTTGGTAATGAATTCATAGTCGGTTTTGAAACCACAGGCGTCATGAAGAGCATCAGTTAACTTTGTTCTTTTATAAGTTGGGACAAATCCTTGTTCTTTGATATTTACAAAATTCATTTCTCTTAGCGTAGTTAATATTTTGTCACATGTATGATTGAAACCTATTGCTCTTTCTAAATATCTATAAATGATTAAGGACAAGAAGCATGAAAGGAAATGCGCTTTTATTCTTGTTTCTAATTTTAGATATACAGGTCTGGCTTCGAAATCTGTTTTCATTATCCTGAAGCATTCTTCAATTTCCCAACGCCCTTCACCGACCTTTAAGATATCCTCAATGGGAGGATCATCTAACAGATCTGTGGACACTGCGTATAATCCATCATAAAGGGCTTCATGCTCGATTTTATCTGTATCTAAATAATTCTTTACCGTAGCTTTTTCGCCATCTTCTGTAACAGCAATTTTTCCAATGAAACGTCTTGGATCATTAGGATTTCTTCTTCCTCTTTTGGCTGCTCCTGAATCGATAAGTTTCTGAGCACGGTCTACCTGCGCATCACGGATAGCTTTCTGATATCTGGCAAATTTAGGCGAATATGTAACGATAAGCCGCTGATGTATTTGTTTAGGAGTGTAGGGTTCTTCTTTATAATACAAACCGGAATCATCATCAGACAGCTTTGTTATATCTACCGGCTTATCATCGGATACTCTTTTAAAACCATTTTTATCGAGTGCCCATTCTCTGTCCTCATTCTTCAGTTTTTTATTGACTGGGTAACGATAAATGCTCTTTCGCCCATATGATTGTAGTTTCTGATTTTTTCAGAACCAAGACCGGCATCACTGCAATATACAAATTTCTGGCATTCGAACTCCGAAAGCACTTTTTCTTCGAGTGGCTTTAGTGAAGTCTGCTCATTGGCATTGCCCGGAAAAAGTGAAAAGGCTAATGGAATGCCATCACCATCCATAAACATTCCCATTTGGACGATTGGGTTTGGGCGGTGTTCTTTGCTTTTGCCGTATTTTTATCTCCGTCTTCCTCTTCAATTTCAAAGTAGTAATTAGTACAGTCGTAAAAAAGTATCTTATCATTTCTCTTTCCGAAGAAGAAATCATACAAACTTATGGAAAACGCTGGAATATCGAGGTATTTTTCAAAATATGTAAATCACAGCTAAAACTTACTTCTGAATGCAGAGCAATATCCTACGATGCCATGACAGCTCATGTTGCCATAGTTTTCTCAATATATATGATACTTGCGTATGAACAAAGATGCAGTACAGACCAGCGCACGCTAGGTGAAATATTTGTATATCTGCATAAAGAATTGAATGATATTTCATTTGCGGAAGCTTTACAACTCGTGTTCAACATCTTTATCGATACAATGAATGAGCTTGAAACTGAAGAACAGGAAATTGCAGCAATGTTTTCAAAATTCTTAGTTCGCACACTTATTCGATTTGAATCACTTAGTTTCGCAAAAGCCTAAAACCTCATTAACAGCCAAAATTATAATTATCCACTTTATTTATCGAAAAAATTCCCCAATATTTATAAGGCTGTTTTAGGTCAAAAGGCAGAACTATTTACACGACAATATCAGCTCATCTTCATGTATTTTCATCACCTTAGCTTTTATCACATCGCCAATTTCGACTGCAAGCATAAGATTCTCAGGTGGTTCAGCTGAATATTCCTCTATGCTTATAAGTCCTGTATACTCTTCATTAACGTCCAAAATTATCGTATCCGGAATTACGCTTACTACATAACCTTCAACAACATCTCCAACCTTGACCATCGATGTTTCTTCATTCACCTCAGCTTCTTTACCCTTAGCCCTCTTTTTCTTTGAAACATCTGGTGCACTTCCCTTTTTACTTTTCGGGATATGGCGTTTCAGCGATAGTGAATACACACCTTTCTTAAAATTCAACACACACGCTTCTATTGTGTCGCCCCTTTCAATTCCGGTTGTATCCGCAAATATGACCCCTTCATATTTTTCTTTGATCTTAAGATTTATTTTACCCTTAGAAATTTTAGTAACAAGTCCCTTTACAATCTGCCCCTTTTTTAGACCTTTTGAAATATTTTCATTCATTAGTCTTGCAAATTCTGCTTCAATAGACGCCTCATCATACTGTTTTTTCATAATATATGTATCTTCCTCTTATCTTTATATGACTCAAACAATAGCAAATAATCTGCCATTATGCAATTATCACAGTCGCAGATTCTATCGACTGTGATAAAAATACCCTGCCTCAACACACAAGGCAGGGTATAAATCCTCTATTATTCTACTGTAACTATAACTCTCGCATAGTGCTTGAGATTATGCTTTCCATCATCTTGCGCTTCGCAGATAATGTGAATAGTATCGCCGCTCTGCGCATCTTCTAGTATCGTCAGCCGCCAAATGATGGATTTTCAGTACTTTTGAGACCATTATTTACAAGATTGCTGAAGCTGCTCCATGCAATTTAAAACCCGGCATCTTGTTTCTTCACTGACACCTGGTTTATTATTTATTGCCAACGAAACCGCCGCTTTAGATATCCCCAATTTTTTTGCAACATCTGCCATCCTTACTTTCAAACCATCTCACCTCAAATAATCATAAAGAAAACTCTCAAAATGACTCTTTACACGCGAGCATAAGCATGGAAACTTCGCTCGCAAGGCATTTTACCCTACAAAGAATTTCTTCAAAAATCCTCGTAAAACAAAAACAGGAAATCCGATCAGATTTCCTGTTTTTGTAGCGGAGAGGATGGGATTCGAACCCATGTGGCGTTGCCGCCAAACGGTTTTCAAGACCGCCTCGTTATGACCACTTCGATACCTCTCCATAACTTTTATTTTCTTTTGTGCCGCTGTCCTTGCGACGAATGTTATATTATCACGACATCAAACTTCTGTCAACAACTTTTTTAGACTTTTTTTATTATTCTGTTATATTTTATCTCAGTCGGAGATTATCCCCCGGCTGAGACATAACTGCTTTTAGTAAGCCTGCCTTAATCAAAGTGACTTTTCATAAATCTTCACAATATCATCAATCCCAATCTCTGCAGGAGTATTCGCTAAATTAGACGCTGATACTTTCATGCAATTTTCACTCATCCATAAAATATCTTCTTTCTGTATACCCAAATCTGAAAGTGTCAAATCAAGGTCTAATTTCTCTAATAATCTTCGCACAGCATCTGCACAGTCAGAAGCCTTTTTTCCTCCAAGCTTTTGAGAAATAAATTCAAATTTTTCCTTGGCTTTTCCATCATAAGTTGCTTCTATTACAGTCGGTGTAAGCGCTGCAAGCCCTTGGCCATGAACGATATTCTTAAGCCCGCTTGCCGGATGCTCCATACCATGCGCAAGAGTAACACCTGCAGTATTTATGACCATTCCTCCAATTGTACTGCCTACTGTTAATTTCTCCCAAAGTTCTGCTTCACCGTTTTCCTTTTCATACAGTTTGCAAAGACTGTCCGTAATCAAAGCTATTCCATAAGTGCTGAGTGCATCAGTAAATGGCTGTGCAATATTCGAAGTATATGCCTCCATACAGTGGCACAATGCATCAAATCCAACCGAAGCAAGAACATTTTTCGGCATCGTCATCATACACTCCGGATCTACTATAGACACTTTCGCAACGATGGCGCTGCATCTTAGACTCTTCTTATCACCATTTTCCGGATTAGTCAGCACAGCAAATCCATTTCCTTCCGATCCTGTTCCGCATGTAGTGGGAATTAATATCAATGGCAATGCCTTATCGCTTACCCGACGGTTAAAAATATAATCATTGATATCGCCTTCATTTTCTGCTATAAATGCTATAGCTTTGGCACAGTCCATGATTGAGCCGCCGCCAATAGCAACTACCACATCACATCCATTCTCTTTTGCAGCAGCAGCACCCTCCATAGCTGTAGTCGTAAGCGGGTTCCGACTCACCTTATTAAATAAAACAGATTCAATTCCTTCTTTTTTAAGACTCAGACTGACTTTATCATATAAACCGGATTTAAGTGCACTGCTCTTTCCGGTAACTATCAAAGCTTTTCTGCCGTAAGGCTTTGTTAGTCTCCCAACTTCACTTACTTTGCCTCTCCCAAAAACAATATTTACAGGCAAATAGTAATTAAAAATCATAACGCTACTCCTCTGCTTTTTAGAGCCATTGTAATCGCCTCATCAATAGCTGTATCCAGCGCTTTATTCAGCTCAAAGTCACTTACCTGCAATGCTGCAGCATCTTCATCAGATATGACATTTATGAGAATTCCAAACATATCTCTGTACTTTATCTTGCTTGCAGCAAAGAAGATTACGCCTAATATGCACCATCCTCCTGCGATCATCCATTCCTGCCATACAAGTGCAGACCCTGAAGCCGGTACCATATAGCATACGACCATAAAGCCTGACATCAGTATAGCCATAGTTCCTACAAATCTATATGCCGGTACTTTATACGGTCGCACAAGATCAGGCTCTTTTTTCCTTAAGATCACAAATGAAACCGCCACCAGACAATATGCCGCACAGCATCCGAAGTTACCTGCATCTACGATCCACACAAGCATCTTTCTGCCTGCAAACGGTGCAAGGATCGTTAAAGCACCGACAAGATAAAGCGCATTTACAGGTGTCTTATATCTAGGATGCAATTTTGAAAAGAATTTCGGTATCATATAAGATTCTGCCATAGAATACAATGCCCGGCTGCCACCCATTAAAAAAGAGTTCCAGCTTGTCACGATACCGCACATACCGCCTACGATCAGTACTTTCGCCATCGCAGAGCTATTAAATGCCTTCGCCATCGCATCCGCCGTTACAAGTCCGCTTCCAGCCATTGACTTTTCAATCTCATCTGAAGACATTACATACCCTACTCCCATAACAATAAGTGCATAAAACGCAACCGCCATCACGATTGACAAAATAAGAATTTTACCTATCTTTTTCAGATCAACATTTATTTCCTCCGCTGCCTGCGGTATTACATCAAAACCTATAAAGAAAAATGGAGTAACAAGGGCAACCTTAAACATCGAACCCAATATTCCACTTTCTGATGAAAAAATCTGCCCTTCAAGATTAGCCACATCTCCATTAATTCCAGAAGCCGCTATGAGCATTATGCCCACTACTCCAATTATCACTGTAAGTATGGTCTGCAAGATAGCCGCTGTTTTTACCCCTCTGATATTTATATAAGTGATAAAAACAGCTACTATTACTGCTACAGCAAGCCATGATGCATATACATCAAAGCCTGCCACTGTATATAAATAGCCTTTAAGGAAATCAGGATATATGTACGTAATGATCGTCGGAAGCGCACAAGCTTCGAAACACGCAACGCTGACATAACCCAAAACAATAGCCCAGGTACATACAAACGATCCCACCGGTCCCAAGGCTCTGTGACTGAAAACATGCTCTCCTCCGCACTGAGGCATAGCTGCTGTAAGTTCGGCGTATGTTAAACCCACAAAGAATATCATAGTACCGCCAATCGCAAACCCAAGAACTCCGCCTATCACACCACCGTTTTCAATCCAGCTGCCTGTAGATACTACCCATCCCCATCCTATCATCGCACCGAAGGCTATGACCAATATGTCCCAAGCACCCAGTACTTTATCAAAGTCTGACTTTTTACTGTTATCCATATCTTTACGCCTCCTTTGCCATGTAAACCAGTTTTTCTATATATTTTGCTGTTCCTGCTATTCCCAAAAGACTACTGTCTATAAGAATATGTCTGTTATGCCTGTCTCCTCTGAATGTTCCGGTTATCTGCATATACCTTGCATGATACATTTCATCATTCTCTTCTATGATCTTTACAGCCGCTTCTCTGTCACATCCCACATATTCCATTGTTCTCTGAATACGGTCTTCCAAAGGCGCATATATAAAAACATTCAATACATTTTTCTTATCTCTTAAAATATAGTCTGCACATCTACCTATGATCACACATGGAGATCGGTCAGCAAGTTTTTTTACAATCTGTTTCTGAACAAATACAAGCCTGTCTGTAAGATTCTTATATTGAGTTGGACCGCCTGCATTATTTTCTGAAGTTCTTCTTCCCTTTACGTATGCTCCAGCGTCCGCAAGATCAAGCAGATTCTGTGATATTCCGACTCTGGTTATGATCTGATCGATCAACTCCCTGTCATAGTATTCGATCCCCATATCTTCTGCAATTATTTTCCCAATCTCTGCTCCGCCACTTGCATATTCACAACCAACAGATATGATCATACGTTTATCCATATGCTTCCTCCGCTTTTTACATTACTTCAAGTAATGCTTCTTCAAATATTTCCAAGCCCCTCTTTGTCTGTTCGTCAGTCATTGTAAGCGGGGCAAGAAATCTGATCACATTGTTATACGTTCCTGCGCCCTCTATCAAAAGTCCTTTTCTAAAAGCAGCAGCTATAAGCTTGGATACAAGTTCAGTTGCCGGCTCTTTACTCTCTCTGTCTTTAACAAATTCAATGCCTATCATTGCCCCAAGACCTCTGACATCACCGATCACCTCATATTTATCCTGCATTTCATGAAGCTTTTTGCTTACAAGTTCTCCGATATGTCTTGCTTTCCCTGCATAATCTTCTTCCTTCATGATTTCCATGGTCTTAAGCGCAGATGCGCAAGCCAATGCATTTCCGCAATATGTTCCTCCAATCGTTCCCGGAACAGCCGCATCCATTATCTCAGCAGTTCCTGTGATCGCACTTATCGGAACTCCCGCGCCAAGGGATTTAGCTGTAGTAATGATATCCGGTGCTGCTCCAGCTTCCTTCCAGTACTCAGAGGCAAAATATTTACCTGTTCTGCAGTTACCGCACTGTACCTCATCTGCGATCAAAACGATTCCATTTTCATCGCAGATCTGTCTGACTGCCTTTACCCACTCGATAGGTGCCGGGATAAATCCGCCTTCTCCCTGTAATGGCTCTACAATGATACATGCAACCTCTTTTGCCGGTGCTCCTTCGTCAAATACCTTATATAATCCGTCCAGATAATACTTAATAGCTTCCTCTTCTGTATATCCCTTCGGTGCTCTATACATGTATGGATATGGTGCTCTGTAGATTCCTGACGGGAAAGGTCCCATTCCAAGTGCATACGCCTTCTTCGCAGTAAGTGCCATTGTTAAGTTAGTCCTGCCATGGAAAGCACCTGTAAAACATACCACATTGCTTCTTCCCGTATATGCCTTAGCAATTTTTACTGCATTCTCATCGCATTCAGCTCCTGAGTTTGCAAAGTATGTTTTTAACTCCTTGCCTCTGCATGGCATGATTTCATTTAGTTTCTCTGCAAGCTCTATGTATCCTTCATGTGCAACAATGTTAAAAATTGTATGGAAGTATCGCTCAGCCTGTTTCTGCACAGCCTCTACGATCCTCGGATCAGAGTATCCCGCATTTAACACTCCGACTCCACCAATCCAGTCAAGAAAAATATTTCCATCCACATCCTGAAATACTGCGCCTTCTCCTTTATCGATCACTATCGGATATGTTTTCCCACACAAAGCTCTTGGAACTGATTTGTCCCGTCTCTCCAAAATACTCTCTGACTTAGGTCCCGGAATTTTGTCTGTAATGATTTGTGGCAATGCATTTTTCATAATAGTTATCCTCCATCCATTTCTTTTAACAACAAAAGGCGCATGTATCTATGTACACGCGCCTTTGCATCAGCTGTTTTATTGACTTATTTATTTTATAAATTGATATTATCACATATAAATTGCTTTTCAATTGGACGGGCAAACTAACTTTATTGTAAAGTTTTACAATTCATACAAATCCTTTATCTTGATTGCCACTAATAACTTTGTCCTATCATTCATGGAGTAAAGATCCACATTTAAGAGTTCTGATATTTTATTCATATGGTATGCAAATGTATTACGATGTAAATAAAATTCTTTAGCTGCATCATTCATATTGCAGTCTTTTTCAAGATACGTTTTGAGTATGCCAACATAGTTGGTGTTATTTTCTGCATCATATTTTTCAAGTTTACCAATAGTTTCATTTTTGTATTCTATAAGGTTTTTCGTATTATCAGCTGCAAAAATGACATTTATAAGTCCCAGATCTTCCCTGTAACATATATTCTCATCTTCTTTCTTCATCATTTTTATCACACTGCTCAGATTATTATATTCTCTGCTCAGATTCTCTACACTTATATTAAATCTACTGACCGCAAAATATATTCTAAGCACATTCTTCACTGATTTCTTATTGCTTTGGATCAGTGATATGATTTCCTGACACTCCTCTCTGTGCACTTCCGGAATGATCATTGTAAGATATTGTTCGTGCCTGAATATCACAAATATTTCTCTATATCTATTCAGTACTCTCTCAAATACTTCCCTTAATTCATAATATAGCTTTGTTATATCAGGATCACTATGTGCATACTCAATTTCAGGCCTGCATTTGATTAAGCAATATTTCTTATCAAACAGATTATGCTTCTTAAAAAAGGGCAAGTATTCATTTACTTCCTCAGGCGAAAATATAGCTGACTTAAATGCACTGCACAAGCTCTTTTCATTCTCTTCGCTCCTGATTATCATGCTTCCAAACTCTCTCGATATCTCTACCAGACGCACTTCCCAGGGAAGTGTAAACACAGGAAACGAATTTTCATTAGCATAATCAATTATTTCCTGTGGGATTTCTCTAATGTATCCGCCCACATTAATCACAAGTCCGGATGCCTTATACCTGGCTATCTCTCTGATAAAATCTATGATATTCCCACTTCCGGTCTTAGCACCTGTGTACAGCACAAGCTCGCCTCCGGTCAAAAAACTTGCATATTTAATCTCTTCTACTACATGGAGCCATGAAACATTAGCTGTGATCCCTTCTTTTCCGGCAACCAGATTCATCTTATACTTTCTCATTGCTATGTAGTATATCTTTTCCAATGTCAAAGCCATTTTACTCTCCTGCCTTCATAAATTATTCTCAAAATATTTATTGCAAAACAAAAAGGCAAAGACATTTTTAATGCATTTACATATGCACTAGCAACGTCTTTGCCACTCTTCCTATAATTATCACAATATTTTATTTAACGCAAGTACTCATGTCTCGCCCGGATGAGATCTAACCTTCTCTTTAAGCCATTTTACATATCCATCTATGTAATTATCACATCGAAAAGCATGATCCAAGCCTTCCAGTTGATAGCTCTCTATATCAGCTCCCGCATTTTTAGCCGCTGAGACATATTCAAGAGTCCCCTCATGATTTACAAGCCTGTCAGCCGTTCCATAGCAAACAATCTGAGGAATATCTGCTGAATTAAAGTTTGACGCAAGATCCATCTTATTCAGCAATTCATTTCTTCTATTTCCGTCTTGTACCTCCGCTGCCGGAAAGGCGGCAAATAGCATCGAAATATTATACTTGAATGTAGTCACAGGATAAATTAATGCAGCAGATGCAACGTTATCACTCACACAGTCGATTTCATCCTTTAAATATTCTTCCGGCAGTAAATCTTCGCCTCTGATCTCATTTATGAACGTTCCTGCAAGATTTCCTCCTGCGGAGCATCCAAGGATACTTATTTTTTCCGGATCGATTCCATAATCTTCAGCATAAAAACGCAAATGCCTTACTGCTCTCTGCAGATCCAGCCACGGATATGGGTATTCATACGGATTTGATCGATAATGAAGTACAAAAGCACTTATTCCATAGCTATTGAGCGCAATTGCTATATCCTTTGATTCAAAATCAGAACCATCCATCGATTTATAGGTATAAGCCCCACCGGAAATGATTATCACAGCCGGCGAACCTCCGCTCAAAGCAGCACCATTTTTACTGATCGTATTTCTGCTCACAGCATCTTTGCTTAATGAATTCTTACTTACTGCGTTTTTACTAACTTTATTTCTGCTTATCACATTTTTACTAACTGTATTCCTGCTTACTGCGTTCTTCCTAACTTTGTTTCTGCTAACCGCATTTTTGCTAACTTCATTTTCGCTTACACTGTCAACATCTGCTGCATTTCCGCTCACTTCAAGAGTCTCAGGCATCCTGCTTAAAACAACTTTTCTGTTATCAGCCGGATAAGGTATAAGATACGGCCTGTCATCAAATCTCTCAGATTCATATCCAGGCTGGATTTCCGCATAGTACGTCATTGAATCTATCGTCTGCTCTGCTTCTTTATAATCGCCGCCGACGATCACCTTAGAAAATTCTGAAGCGATATCTCCATAATTAGTCTCAGTGTTTATATTCATGCAGGAAAGTTTGCTCTCTCCTGTATTTCCAGGGACATACTCTCCCCAGATATCAATATGTTTTTCATAATCAGCAGCTCTTTTAGGCTCATCCGCTGCCACATTTAGAGGCAGATTACCAACCAAAAAGATTATCCCCATCAGAGCCGCAGCTCTTTTTGTTAATCTACTCATGTACACGTCCTACAGATCATCCTCATCCCACTTCATATGTTCAAGATTATACTTAAACTCTTCCCAGCTTATATATACACCGCCCATGCTTTCAAGATGCGGTGTATGAAACTGGCAGTCGATCATTAAAAAACCATTTGCCTCCAAAAACTGTGAAAGCTTTATAAGTGCAATTTTAGAGCCATTCTCTTTATCGCTGAACATACTCTCTCCAAAAAAGCATCTTCCAAGTATTACTCCATAAAGCCCCCCTGCCAGTTCTCCATCGATATATGACTCCACGCTCATTGCATAGCCAAATTTTTGCAACATTTGATATGCTTTTTCCATGTCGTCACCTATCCATGTGCCGCCTTCGCTATGCTCTCTCTTCATCCTGCACCTATGCATAGTATCGGCAAAGTCTCTATTAAATTCCACTTTTATATCATGATGCTTAAAAAACTTTTTCATGGAATGAGAAATGTGTATCTCCGAAGGGCGTATTATGAATCTTTTCTTCGGACACCACCACACGATTTCTTCACCCGGATTATACCATGGAAATATCCCATTACTATACGCCAATATAAGCCTTTCAATGCTAAGGTCTCCTCCCACTGCAAGCAGGCCGTCGTCTTCTGCAAGTTCAGGTTTAGGGAACCATACATCACTATCTAATCTATAAACCGGCACAATTTTCCCCTTTTATTTCTTATTTCCCTTCTTAATTTTCACTTCAAATTTATCTTTATTCACACCTAGACAGCACTTACCACCTTTCTTAAGCGCTCCAAAAAGTATCTCATCAACAAGCAGCGGTTTTACTTCATTTCTGATAACCCTGTCAAGCTCACGAGCTCCATATTCATTACTTATTCCCTTTACCTTTACAAGCTCAGTCGCCGCCTTATCAACAGTAAACTCAATATTCTTCTTCCTAAGCATATCTGCAAGCTCACGCAGCTTTTTCTCAGCTATGAGACCAGCCATCCTGTCATCCATGCTGTTGAATGCAACTATGCCGCTAAGTCTGTTTCTGAACTCAGGTTGGAAAGTATTCTTTACTGCATCCATAAGCGTATCTGATGATATATCCTCAGCCTGAAAACCTATCCCAGCCTTACCCATTCGGCTGGCACCGGCATTTGAAGTCATAATGATGATAACATTTCTAAAATCAGCTTTTCTTCCCTGATTATCTGTAAGTGTTGCATAGTCCATCACCTGCAGGAGCATATTGTAGATATCCGAATGAGCTTTTTCAATTTCATCGAGCAGCAGAACACACGAAGGGTTCTTTCTGATCTCCTCAGTTAAAAGACCACCTTCCTCGTAGCCAACATAGCCTGCCGGAGCGCCTATAAACTTTGCAACTGAGTGCTTTTCTTCATACTCACTCATGTCAAAACGCACCAGCTTTATTCCTAGCTCCTTAGCAAGAGTTTTTGCAATCTCTGTCTTACCGACACCTGTCGGGCCTACGAAAAGCAAACTTGCCAATGGCTTTGTATCTTCTGCCAGACCAGCCTTTGAAAATTTCACAGCATTTACAACTTGCTCGATTGCTTTGTCCTGCCCATAAACCTGCGCAAGCATACGCTTCTCCAATGTTGCCAAGCCCTGCATATCATCTGCTTCTACTGTCTGCTTAGGTATTCTGCATATCTTAGTCAAAATATCATCTATCAGGTCTTTACCTACACTCTGACGCTTCTGTGCAAGCGGATGAATTTTTCTATATGCGCCGGCTTCATCTATAAGATCGATTGCCTTATCCGGAAGAAATCTCTCATTGATGTACTTTGAGCTCATTTCTACCGCATATTCTATGACGCCCTTACTATAATATACGCCATGGAAACTCTCATATTTCTTTTTCAGGCCTTCCAGTATCCTTACCGTTTCCTCGATTCCCGGCTCTTTTATCTCTACATTTTGAAATCTTCTTACAAGACTCTTGCTTTTTTCAAAATGCTTCTTATACTCTTCAAAAGTTGTTGCACCAATGAAACGTATATGGCCATCAGCTAGATAGGGCTTTAATATATTTGAAGCATCAAATGAGCCTTCGCCTGTAGCACCTGCTCCAAGCAGATTATGGATTTCATCAATGTAGATTATCGGTTTTTCCTCAACCTGAATACATTTAAGTATCCTTTTAAGCCTCTTCTCAAAATCGCCCCTATACTGAGTTCCGGCGAGGGCACTTCCAAGATCAAGTGCATAAATCTTTGCACCTTTTAATGTTTCCGGGACTTTTCCTTCATTAAGAAGCTTCGCAAGACCATATGTCACTGCTGTTTTGCCAACTCCCGGCTCTCCCACATGAAGCGGGTTATTTTTATCTTTTCTGCAGAGGATCTGAATTGTTCTTTCAAGCTCCTCTTCTCTGCCGATCAAAGGATTGACATTATCAAGCATATCGTTGATGCATGGCGCATAATCAGCCACCGCTTCAGCACCACCGACTACGTTTTCATCAACACCGTAAACTGGTTCAAATAGATCATCAACTTCCGGCTCAGTCTCTAATTCACTGAGCAGATCAGTCTCTTCCAAGCCCTGCTGAACGATGTAATATAGCGCATAACTATCCCTTAAGCTAAAAATGCCATGTATGACATGTGCAATCTCTACCGCTGGTTTACCGCTTTTCATTGCCGTACTATTGGCAATATTCATAACCATACTCATATCGTTAGAAATTTCAGGATTAACTTTTATTTTTCTATCAATCTCAGGCATGTTCTCACTTAAGTACTTTTCCAAGTTTGCTGAAAGTTCTTCAATACTTCCTCCGCACTCAGAAAATGCGGTCCTGAATTCAGTTTCTTCGCACAATACAAGAAGAAGCACTTCCGGAGTTACATATTCATAATTTCTCCTTAATGAAACTCCTATTGCTGTTCTTAAAATTTTTGCCACCTCTTCGGTTACGTCCATATCTTATGCCTCCTCAAGTGTGATCTTAAATGGGAATCCAGCTTCCTTCGCCCTTGATCGAGCTGCGCTTACTCTTGTAGCTGCTATATCAAAAGGATAACAGCCGACTATTGCTTTACCGCCTTCATGGACTGCCATCATAAGAGTTTCCGCTTCTTCTCTTGTTTTATGAAATATTTCCTCCAAGACTTCAACTACAAACTCCATAGTCGTAAAATCATCATTGTACATGATTACATTGTATTTTCTCGGCTCTTGAAGCCTTGTTTTTTTCTTTTTTTTAGTTGCTCCCTGTACAGCCATAATTCAATCCCACCTCAATCCAGAATCTCTTAATAGGTATCTGACATCTGTAGTAAACGACAAATCTATCTGACGTTTACTATAATAATAGCAAAAAGCAGCCACAACTTCCATAATTGTTTAGACGGCGTAAATTTACTGTAGGATTTAAAAGAGTAGATTGCCCCTGTGATCAGTTCAGATGTTCAAACCTTACTCATTATAGTGCCTGGTTGGATGACAGTTCAAGGCTGTCATTCTAATCCTTGGTCTGCTTATTGACTACTTTATCTGTAGCAATTACTTAGACCAGATCGTTACAAAAACACTTGACCACAACAATGCAATATTTCACTGGAACATTTTTTCCACGACATAAAAAATCCCTCTTATCACCACCTCGCACAAACGGGGATAGGGATAAGAGGGATTTTTCAAGCTCGCTGTCAAAAGTCTATTTATACAAAAAAGAACACCTAAGTGCTCTCTCTTCGTAAAACAAGGACGGAATTGATGCAGGCACCGCTTCCGCTGAAAACCTCGAAGGTTTTCGTTCGTTATTATTATAGTAAAACATGAATCATAACATGTCAATCATTTTTTTAACACAGGCTTATTTCTGCAATTTTCTAAATAATCTATTACTGCACAGATAAAATGATAATTCTCTACAAGCACATCATTCTTTTTAAACATATTCGCATTGTCATTTCTAAGCATAGTTTTTAAGAACAACTCCTTAACCTGCCGCATACCTTTTTCTCTCATAGTTCTATTTGCTGGTGTATTTAAAATATCATAATATACAAATAGCAACACAACAAAATCATGTACTACAGGATTTTCCATCTTCTTTTTATAACTTGTAGAAAACTTATTTGACTTTGATAATGCATCCATTATATCTTTATTCTTTTTAATCTTTATAGAATACGGCTTACGCATAGAATTCAACAAACAGCTATTATGAGCAGCTGCATTCCTTAAAAATTTAATACTTCCCAAATATGACGAGTAAGAATGACCTCCATACACTCCATAGTACAAATCATACAACTCAATAAAATGACCAAACGATAAAGTTTCAATAAAACTCCATACCGGAATATTATCGTTTTCATCAAAATTCTTAATCAAATCAGAAGTAGCAGATTTATCTTTGTTTGCCTTTATACCTGCAATAACAGAATAATAATTATCATTATATTTTTTTACTATTTCATAGCCATCTTCTTGCTCATTATTAGTAATATCCCTCATCAGACGTGTTTTTAGCAAATGCTCAACATCTAAGCACAAGCCTACAATTAATCTACGCAAATACATATCTAACGTACTAAGCTCAACAAGATATGCAAAATCAAGATTAATATATTTATTTGATAACTCTACTTTGCTGTATTTTGTATAATTGCTAGCATATGATTTCAGCTTAAAATAGTAATTATTATACTGAAGAAATTTCCTTGCATCTTCTTCACTGTATAATTCAAATTTTACATTCTTTTCTTTTAAATCATCTATCTGCTGATCATATGATAGTTTTATTTTATCCATTTCTTAAAACAGTCTCCCTCTAACTCTCAAATTGTAAATGATATAGTATCTAATCCAGATACATTTAATATCAAGATGACGGGTGAACTGCCCGCTTGATATAATTCTTTCCACTCATTCATTTCGTTGAATTGATTATACAAAAGATAAAACCCAGAGTTCAACCCTGGGTTTTATAAAAGCCTTATGAACTTATTCTTATCAGCTCTTCCTATTATACCTCATAGAGCGGTTTTCTCAATTATATTCCACATTAACTTCTCTTGAAAAAGAACAAAGAATATAACTTTGTCGGATTCACCGTGTAAGTAAGAAAAAAAGACGCTGGCTCACGTTGCCAACGTCCTTTTATAAAATTCAGTGCTCTCACATCGTTAGATTCAGTTAGAACCCTGCTTCCTTGGCAGCATATTTACCGCAAAGTCTTCCAAAAGTTGCAGATCTGCCCGCTGCACATCCTGAAAGCATGTTTGGATAACTTCCACTAAAGTAATTTCCTGAGCAGTCACCGCATACATAAAGTCCTTCTATAGGATCTCCTGCAGTACTAAGCGCTCTCATACTCTCATCTATTTTGATACCATCCAATGTGCAGATTAGATAACCGCCCGCCTGACGCGCTGCATAAAAAGGAGCTGCATCAAGTTTAGAAAGATGGTTTTTCTCCTTTCCAAACTCCATGTCTTCGCCAGCATCAACGATATCATTATAGTCTTCTACCGTTTTAGTAAATGTGTCAGTCGGTACTCCAATCTTTTCAGCAAGCTCTTCAATAGAATCTGCTTCAACGATATAGCCCTGCTCAAGCAATTCCTTATTAAATCCTTCCACCGTCGGAATATCAAATACCGGAAGTGTACCATTTGCATGCGGTATAAGACGGCTGCATCCATGAGTTGCAAACTGAGCTACATCATCTTTCCAGCTGCTATCCCAAACCGTGATATAAGTATGATCCTTCTGAGTATCCGCAGTATGAAGAATATAGTCATAAGGCTGAAACTCATTCATGAATCTCTTACCAGCAAGATTTACTTTAAGGAATGGCTGTGAGCCCATCCAAAACAATTTTCCATCATCCACTTTTCCTGACTCATCCGGTTTAACTGCACCACGGTCAAATATCATTGCAGAATGTGTATTATCAAAGGCTGCTCCTGCCCAAAGACAAGCTTTGATCCCATCGCCCTTTGAGCCTGACTTTGAATAATTTATACATGTCTGCTCAACGCTCCACGGCTGAAGCGCATTCATCATATCATCATTTGCAGAGTAACCACCTGTCGCAACGATCACTCCGCCCTTTGCATTATACTGAGAATACGTGTCATCACTATTCTTCGCAATGATACCGCAAACTCTCTCGCCGTCCTTTATCAGCTTGACCATAGTAACTTCATATCGAACTTCAAGTCCTTTGCCCTGGGCATAATCAAGCACTTTATCAAGAGTAAGCTGCTCATAATACTCACTAGTATACTGTACAGAATGACCGACATCCATCACTTCATAATTTGCATCCGGATTCTCTTCATCGATCTCATGCGCAAAGTCCATTCCTCCCTGCTTAAGTACATCTGTATACCAGTCAATAAGTTCACCTGAATTTTCTACAAATGCCTTTGCAAGCGCCGGACTTGTATAACCCTGACTCCAGTCACGAAGATATCTCACATATTTTTTAGGATCAACATCATGTCCGTCAGCCTTCTGCTGTGATGAACCGACTGCTGCAAAAGTATCACGGATGCCTGATGCCATGTCGTGCTTGAACTTCTCTATCAATATCGTCTTAGCGCCAAGTTCTGCCGCTGCAGCTGCCGCAAAAGCTCCTGAGCTTCCTGCACCTATTACGAGCACGTCACATTCAACTTTTTCTTTAATATCTGCTTCTGCAATTTCAGGTTCTTCACCAAGCCAGTCAACATTTACTTTTTCTTCTTTATCTGAGCCAAGCAAAGAAACATCAATTCCTTTTGCCTGTGCAAGACAGTTCTCACATGCTTTACGTACAGCATCCGTAGTCCTTGTCGCACCACTTACGCCATCAATATTTTCGCTCTGAACATCAAGTATCTGCTGCGCCAGAGTTGGTGCCGCAGCCTGACCTATCTCCTTTGTTTCTCCATCAGCTGTGACAGATGCTTCAAGGATACTCTTTTCATCTACCGTGATAGAAACAGTAACTTCGCTTTCCATGCCCTGTGCACTAGCTGTATATGTTCCCGGTGTAAATACAGACTCTCCGCCTGCTGCGCTTGCTCCTGCTTTCGCTGTTGCCTTAGCTGCGCTGCTTCCGCCTGCCTTATCTGCCACCTCAAGTATTCCAAATGTTGCAAGGCTGGCTGCACCTGCAGCTAACCCTTTAATAAATGTGCTTCTGGAAATTTTGTCTTTGTTCGCCATACTTCTTTTAATTCCTTTTCCAAATTTGCATTATAGCTTCATATAACTTAATTATACAAAAATCCCAATTAGCAAGATGCAGAAGTATTATCCAGTAAACGCAATAATTATTTGCGTTTGAGATACATCTATACTATAATTTTCATAGGAGATTAAACAACGTATGGATATTTCAGTTTACTACTACTACACAAAGCTCTGCGAAGAGCTGAATTTTACGACAGCCGCAGAGAAAAGTTTCATTTCAAGGCAAGCTATGCAGCATGCGCTTAAAACGCTCGAAAGCTTTTACGGTATGCCGCTCATCGTTAATAATCACAATCATCTTAGCCTGACTCCTGAAGGTCAGACACTATATGACAACGCAATAAAACTTATCACCGTGAAGAATGAAATGGATCATTCCATGGAAAAAGAAGTTTCCTCCGATATAAAAATTGCCATTTCAAACTCATTGATTCCGTTCTACGCTCCTGAAACAATGGATGCCATTGGAAAATTTATCGACAAAAACAATATACCTTCCGGCAATATACATACCGTCCTTAATTACGAAGCATTGGAAGGAGTCCTAAGCAAAAAATACGAATGCGCATTGATCATTTCCATGCCATTAAAAAATGAAAAGATCCACGAGATTCCTTTATCATCAAGTTCTATCACTATCTTGATGAATCGTCAGAATCCATTGATAGACAAAAATTCAATAGAATTATCCGATTTAAGCAATAAAAAAATCACCTGTTGGGGTGATCCAAAAATATTCTTTAGTCAGCTTCATAGTGATATGTTAAGCAAAGGTATCACTGCCAACTATGAAATAGTTCCGCAATTTTATGAAGCAAGCACTAAGATCAACAGTGGTGATTATCTGGGATTCGATCGCCTGCCAGATGAAGTTGCACATTACATGGACCCTCTTATAAATAAGAAATTCTGCGGCAATAAATACAAAGTTTACTGTGAACTGATTTCACTAACGGAAAATGCACCATTAATACGTTCGATTGCCTCAAAACTCACAGAACACTCTGTATTAAACTAATGTTTTTTTACTAAAACATCACATTTGGGGATAGCAACTTTTTTGTTTTTGTTGTATATTGTATGCAAGATGTTTTTACTAAATAGGGGTGCATATATGATAACAGCCGCAGAACTTGAGGATAGAATAATCCGTAGAGGTAAATATTTATCTGACGACGAATGGTTACAAACAAGAAATGATATCCAAGACCTTTTAACAAACAAAGA
Organism: Lachnospiraceae bacterium KH1T2; assembly: GCA_900114405.1. Lineage (GTDB taxonomy): Bacteria > Bacillota > Clostridia > Lachnospirales > Lachnospiraceae > NK4A144. Next base: position 428,052 of record FOSY01000002.1, read on the forward strand.
TATTTCAGCTGAAGAATATAAGAAAATTAAATCCCTTGGTCTTGACTATGTAGTCTCCATGCTTTGTGATGGAATAATAAGACGACACGAAATTAATAGCCGTACATCTAAATCTAAGTGAAACTACACAATTAAAAAAGCTTCAAAGATTAATATCTTCGAAGCTTTTATTTTTATGCTTTCTTTACTTCCTTCTTCTTTTCTTCAACTTTTTCGTTCTTACCAAAATTCTCATAGATTTTCTCTGCACTGACAAGTCTTACGCATACCGTAAAGAGCTTTGCTGCTGTCTTAAGATCTTCCAATGTAGGGTAAGTAGGCGCAATACGGATATTATTGTCCTTAGGATCCTTATGAAGCGGCCATGTTGATCCTGCCGGAGTAAGCTTTACTCCTGCCTTCTTCGCTCTGTCAACTATAAGCTTTGCTGTACCCTCAAGTCCATCAAAACTTATGAAGTATCCGCCATTTGGCTTAGTCCACTCTGCTATCTCAAGACCTTTAAGATTTTCATCAAAGATCTTCTCTACTGCTTCAAACTTAGGTCTGATGATGTCAGCATGCTTGCGCATATGCTCTACCATGCCATGAATATCGCCGAAAAATCTCACATGACGGAGCTGATTTACCTTATCATGTCCAATTGTCTGATGTGTAAGCTGCAGTCTGATATCTTCAAGGTTATTTGCACTTGTCGCAATTGCAGCGATACCACTTCCAGGGAAAGTTATCTTTGATGTTGAAGAAAATTTATAAACAAGATCTGGATTTCCAGCTCTCTTACATTCTGCGAGAATCTCAATCAAGTAATCCTGATGATCGTCATAAAGATGATGAATGCCATATGCATTATCCCAATAGATACGGAAATCTTTAGCCGCCGGTTTAAGTCTTGCAAATCTTCTTACAGTTTCATCATTGTAAGAGTAACCCTGCGGATTTGAATATTTAGGAACACACCATATACCCTTGATTGCCTCATCACTTGCAACAAGCTTCTCCACCATATCCATATCAGGTCCATTGACACTCATCGGAACAGGTATCATCTCAATCCCGAAGTACTCTGTGATACCAAAGTGTCTGTCATATCCCGGCACTGGGCAGAGCCACTTGATCTTATCAAGTTTGCACCAAGGAGTATTTCCCATTACACCATGAGTAAAAGAACGGGCAATCTGATCATACATAACATTCAGAGAAGAATTGCCATAAATCAAAATATTATCAGGATTGTTTTCCATCATGTCGCCAATAAGCACCTTGGCCTCATGAATACCGTCAAGAACACCATAGTTTCGACAGTCTGTTCCATCTTCGCATGACAGGTCTGCATCAGAATTAAGCGCATCCATCAGACCCATAGACAGATCAAGCTGTTCTCTGCAAGGTTTTCCACGGCTCATATCCAGTTCAAGCTCTAATGACTGATACTTTTTGTACTCTTTGCGAAGTGCTTCAATTTCAGAAGCAAGCTCTTCTTTGGACATTTTCAAATAAGATTTCATGCAAACATTCTCCTCTTTTTGAAGTAAAGATTAGCTATAGCACATAAATATGTGCCAAAACAGCAGATAAATTTTTTATCTAACCCATATTACACCCGAAGACAATAACTTGTCATCAAAAAATATTCAATAGATGCACTTTTTTCATTTAAATCGTTAATGTTTTACAGTTTTAAACAAAATCATTTGTTTTTTTCGTACAATTTGTTTCTTTCATCAATACTGCTGAATCCGTGCGCATCCTCGCAGAAAGTCTTAAGCAGCCGGAGTTTGTACTCCAACTGATTTAAAATAATAAAACCCACTACTCAAAAAGCAGTGGGTAATAAAAAGTTATAGATTTTTGCAGCAAAGCTTCAAAAATTCCGCAAACAAGCCATTTAAATGCAGCTGCGCTGCGGGCTTGTTTGCCGCTTGTTTTTTGCTTTCAGACGGAACCCGCAGTAAATGCGTGTTCCTGTAATTTACGTACAAGAATTCATACTTATGCAGAACATCTAAGAAACATTTCATCTCTTAACTCATTCAATATCCCGGCAAAACCATCATCCTTAAAGCATCTGAAAATCCCTGTTCTGTAAGCTACATTACGCGGATCATTCTTTTCATAAAGATTAGCTGTTATCTCGTCGTTAAAGAAGCCTTTACTTTCAATTTCAAGAAGCATTCCCGTATTTCCGAGAACTACCATATCGCTGTCTTTATTTTTATTATCTGCAAAGCTGCGTATATATGTCTCAATTCCATCTTTAGTAGCTTCTATCTTAGGACAATGCGATGCAAGGAAATCATATTCCGCAACAGCTTCAGCCTCTAAAATTTCGTTTAACATTAAATCTATCTCCTTCTGTATGATCAATTTCTGTTTTACATCATTCTTAGTTAATCTTATACTCTATCCGAAAATCACTAATATAAAGTTTATCCGGACTGAAGTATAGAATTAAATGTATATGTACCAAAACACTATAAAACAGTATACAGAATGGATATTAAACTGTTCTTAACGAACTTTTAAAATTCAATGATTTTTTTATATTCTCTTTGTGTTAATTTGAAAACATATAAGCTGTGGTGATTTTTTTGCCATTCGCTGTAGAAACTTCGTATGAAGATATACCAATCTTAGTATATTCCGAAAAAAGCATGTTATCCAAATGAGTTGGACTATTACAAAGATTAGTAAACATCAGATCCGCAATACCAACCTGCTCAGACTCAGTTCCATTATAATTGGAAGAATTGACATAAGAAAGATTTTCACCTCGCCATTTATTTCTAGCTATCATGTCCGAACCCTGCTCACCGTTTGGTCTTTCATGACTCCACTTAAAAGATGCTTCATTTGCCCTGACTTCTGCAATCTTTGTCAGTGAATCATCCAAAATAAGCTTCGGAAGCCCTTTCTGCGTGCGAAGTCCATTTATCTGCTGCAGCATTGTTGTATCAACCTTTACTGCACTTGATGCCATAACATCTCTCTTCATCAGCACACATGCAAAAAATAAAATACCGAAAATGCAAATCGATCTTACAAAGATATTAAGTTTTTTATTCATGTTCGTTCCTCGCTTCCAACGGGAAACTACTTCATGGCAACTGGCTGCCCATGCCAACTGGGCCCTATAGCTTTGCGTCCTTACTTTACAATAAGTTTGCCCATTATGTAGTTTTCGCTTTATTTTCAAGTCTTTCCAGTAATACTTAGCTGCCTCTCTCTGCTTTACAGAAATCATTTAGACTGAAGTCAGTTTAAGATTTTTCCTTCCTAATAGATTATAATTCTTGTATACAATATTGTAAAGAAAAACACTTGTGTTTTGGCACATTCATAATTAAACTTATGTCATAGCTTGAATGAGCCTTATGTTGGCGATTTCAAGATAGGACATTAGTTTAATTTAGAACGTGTCAATACACATATGCATGAAAAAAGAGCTTACTAAGTACCTGTAAAAAGCTGAATCAAGTGTATTCAGCATATCTACTAACTTATTGTAAGCTCCCTCATAACATAATGCTAAACTTTCGCGCATGGCATACTCAATACATCACCATGAATGAAAGAAAAACTCTTATAAATTTATAGTAAATCTGATAAAACGAATAGGAATATTCTGATATAAAATTTCCTTTGCCTTATCAATCCCCTTGAGAATAAACTTCAAAAGGTCATCCTGCCCATGATTTTTTAGCTCTAACGCTGTCATAAGCACTTCATCATCATCAAATTCAAAAAGTTTTATATTATGATCCTCAAGGAAGTGCATCAGCACCCATTCCTCAGGTTCATTTATCGATGTAATATTTGCCTGCCTTGCTCTTTCAACGTACTCATTGTACTCTATCATATAATCTTCCAGCGATTTCATTACTTTTCCTCTTTTGTATGCAATTATAACCGTCGGGTATACACATTAAATGATTTGTACATACGTGTCAAGAACATTGTTAAAATTTTCATAATTTGCAACAATTTATTTCCGGCTGAAATCAGCACTGCGCAAAATTCCACACATGAAATATATCCACCGTATCGGCACAAGCCTCACGAGGCTGATTCTAAATTACAAAACTTTTTTCATAAGAAAATCTGTCTGTTTATCTTCACCCAAGACAAACACGTGCTCAGAAAATCTTGTAAAACCTTTTCCCTTATAAAATTTCTGTGCCTGATAGTTAAACTCCCAAACTCCAAGCCAGATATATGAAAGTTTCCATTCTCGCGCCTGATTTTCTGCAAGCTCCATAAACTTAGAGCCGATTCCCTGGCCCTTAGCAGCCTTGGCTATATATATCCTTTGAATTTCCAGTGAACCTTCATAGCCCTTCTCTGTCTGCGCGCTTCCTCTATTTACCTTCAGATAGCCGAGAACTTCACCATTATCATCATACGCAAGAAAAATCTTACTATCTTTATCCGATATTTCTTTGCTGAGCACATCGTCATTGTATGTTTCATCAAGGTATTTATTCATATCCTCTTCTGTATTTTGCTCTGCAAATGTCTCAGAAAATGTCTTCCGACAAATCCCCTGTAATTCTTTAAGATTTTTTAATTCACAATTTTTAATAATCATATATACATTCCTAAAAAAATATCCAAAGAACAACACCACGTACCTGCTGCACAAGCACATACAACTCAACACGCTCTCATGAAAAATGCCCTGACAAAAAAGTATTTCTCAGGGCATAAAAAGAGCGGGTGATGGGAATCGAACCCACGTATCCAGCTTGGAAGGCTGGTGTTCTACCATTGAACTACACCCGCGTGTTTGTTTTTTATTTATTTTGTATCGCTCACGCAACAATATTTATTATATACATTTTTTGTTTTTTTGCAAGTACTTTTTTAATTTTTTTTACAAATTTTTTTCAAGTAAACTTTTTTATCTTTTCTTCCTTTCAAAATGTAGCTTTACAGCACTTTGACTCATTCGTATTTAATCACGCATCGCATTCCCGATCAAATATGAATAAGCCAAAACACTAATATATTGATGCTTACATAGTAAGCAATTCAGAAATCATGAATGACTCAATCAAATTTCCCACTCTAACCTTACCGTTTGATGCAAAACTTGATATAGTTCTAACAGTTCCGTCCTTGTAAAAAAGTGCGACATTTTCATCCGAATCATCCGTTTCAACAAGATTATCGATGCAGTCCTGAACCTGAGCTAAAACAACACTTACATCTTCTGTACCAAGCTCAAGCTCTGTTGTCTCTGAGTCCTTACCACTATGCTTGCACACGATCACTTCACCATTTGACTTGATCGTCCATTCTTCATCCGACTCATTTGTTGCAAACTGGTATCTTATTTTAGTAATTCTGATATCCATTTGTTTTTATTATCCTTCCTAAATTCACGTCTCGTTCCGCGAGACTTATCTATGGATTTGCATTTTTATACGCCCCACCCACTGTTCGTACTTTTATATTATCTGCCATTTACTCTTCTGCTTACGACACAAGGCATTATATTAGCACATGAAGATACTCTTCGCAACACTAAAATATTTCTATACAGAAACAATGGGCTGATATAAACTATCAACCCATTTTACCTTCTATATTGCTTTTATATGCGTCCTCTAATTGCGATCTGCAAGCTAGAAATACCATTTGCAGATTAGGATCAAATTTACATCCCATCTGCTCTTCTATGACTTCTGCCGATTCATTTAACACCTTATCCAGCAACTCATTTTCGTCAATGTCAGATTTATCTTCAATCTTGTAAATGGCATTTTCATATCTTTCTGAAATACTACTGTCATAAGAATCCGCTAAGGCAACTATCCTTGCTTCAAGCGGGATCATTTCTCCCACAAGTCCCTCCGGATAGCCCCTTCCATCCCAATGTTCATGATGATATTTAGCTATGTTAGATGCCACTTTTATAAAATTCTCATTTTCTACTTCATCAAGAATAATGTGCACGAAATCAACACTTTTTTGGACATGCGTTTTGTAAATCTCATATTCTTCCTTGGTAAGTTTGTGTCGCTTTTGACGCAGTGAATGATCTATGCTCACCAGTCCCAGATCATACATCGGCAAGGCACTCATAATATTAGAAACATATTCATCATCAAGTATATACATTTTTTGTTTCTTTATCTCATCAAGCAAGATTTTACAAAATCCCATTGCCCGAACTACATGGCCTTTAGTGTATTTATCTTGCGCATCAGCCATATCAGCCAGTCCCATAACGACTTTGCCCTGAATTTTTCTGTTTTTCTCAATCTGCTTATTTACCTCGGCGTTGAGTGTATCATTATAATCCTGCATTACGCTGATCACTCTCTGCTCCTCAGTAATATCTCTAACGTCAAACATATATCCCTGCGGCACACCGTTTTTTCGCAGAGAAAATTCTGACACTTCACACCCAATGTCATTCACTTTACGGAATCCTATGAAAAATATGTAGGATTCCATTTTTATACCAGTAACTCAAAAAATATAGTAAATTAAAGATTATACGCTTGACAAAATAGTGCATATGTGCGGCTTTTTTCTGATTATCAATCAGAAAAAAGCCAATTAATTAGGATTTGTTCACTATCAACTAACCTAATTAAGGAGGCACACATGGCATATGCAGATGTTGTAAAAATGATACTTATAGCATCAATCGATGAACTGGCAAAGAATCCCGAACAATTCGCTGTTCATCCTGGTAAGGATTTTACTCGTAACCGTAAATTATGTTTTAAGGATTTTATTCT
>FOSY01000025.1 GCA_900114405.1 Lachnospiraceae bacterium KH1T2
TCAGAGGATCGTAACTACATCCAGCAGGAAGTATCAGCACTTGTATCAGAGATCGATCGTACAGCAAGTACAACTCAGTTCAACAACCAGTTCCTTCTTGATGGATCATTCACAGGAAAGTGCCTGCAGGTTGGTTCTGAGAATAATGCTAATGATCGTATCGCTATCAGCATCTCAGCAATGACAGCAAGCAACATCGGTGTAAGTGGACTTGCAGTAAGCGGAACAGCAGGAGCTGATAAGGCTAATAAGGCAATAACAACTATCAAGGATGCTATCAAGTCAGTATCACAGCAGAGATCAGACCTTGGTGCAATCCAGAACAGACTTGAGCACACAATCAAGAATCTTGACAACATCGCAGAGAATACTCAGTCAGCAGAGTCAGAGATCCGTGATACAGATATGGCAACAGAGATGGTTAGATATTCTGCATCAAACATCATTGCACAGGCAGGACAGTCAATGCTCGCACAGGCAAATCAGTCTAAGCAGGGTGTCCTTTCACTTCTCGGCTAATCATAACAATAATTCAATATTGGATTTATGGACAGGCTACAGTGGTAGTCTGTCCTTTTTTTAGTGCATACTAAAGTTTTATAGCTTGCCTCCGATATATTGTGTGTAAGGGAGCAGGTTTCGTGGTAAAGGAACCTAAGGGGATCCCGGAGCAGGATGGCGTGAAAACCATGGACGCGGCATCCGGTCAAAACTATTAATTTATTAATACTTTGATCCGGAAATGGAGTTTCGGTAGTTATCACATGGAGGTAAAATCTTATGGTAGTACAGCACAATATATCCGCAATGAATGCTAACAGAATGTATGGCATTACAGAAGGTGTTCTTAAGAAATCTACAGAAAAGCTTTCATCAGGATATAAGATCAACAGAGCAGCAGATGATGCAGCAGGACTTGCAATTTCTGAGAAGATGAGACGTCAGATCAGAGGCCTTACACAGGCGTCTGCTAATGCTGAGGATGGTATCTCAGTAGTGCAGACAGCAGAAGGTGCGCTTGAAGAAGTACACAGTATGCTTCAGAGAATAAATGAGCTTACAGTTAAGGCTGCAAATGATACTCTTACTTCTGAAGATCGTAACTACATTCAGCAGGAAGTATCAGCGCTTGTATCAGAAATCGATCGTACATCAAGTACAACAGAGTTTAATAACCAGTATCTTCTTGACGGAACGTTTTCAGGTAAGTATTTGCAGGTTGGTTCTGAGAATGATGGCAATGATCGTATCGGTATAAGCATATCTGCAATGACAGCTAAAGGAATAGGAATACTTGGACTTAAAGTAAGCGGAACCGCAGGGGCAGATAATGCTATGGGGGCTATTACGACAGTTAAGTCAGCCATAACATCTGTTTCTAAGATGCGTTCAGACCTTGGTGCAATTCAGAACAGACTCGAGCATACGATCAAGAATCTCGATAATATCGTTGAGAATACTACAGCTGCAGAGTCAGAAATTCGTGATACAGATATGGCGACAGAAATGGTTCGCTATTCATCAGCGAATATTCTTGCACAGGCAGGACAGTCAATGCTTGCACAGGCAAATCAGTCACAGCAGGGCGTTACACAGCTCTTGCAGTAAAATCAAATCTGATATCAGATATCATGGAAGAAGTCGGTGTGAAAGCCGGCTTCTTTTTCAATCTTCTAAAATATTCATAAAATAATCCGATAATATTTATAAGGTAATGATAAGAATAAGGTTGGAGATTAAAGAGATGGATGCTCAGCAGTTTGTTGATAAAGGAACGGAAAAATTTGCAATAGATGAAGAAATTCGGCTTGCTGAAAGAAAAATAGAAACGGATGAATATATTAAAGTGATTGCACCTAAAATAACGAAACTTTTAAGCAAGCATGATGCTGATTCAAAATACGAGCTATTAAAAATATTTGCTGATAAAAGATTTCAGGATATATGTTTACAGATAAATCAGTTTTCTATACTTTTCATGCTGATGGACATATATAGTACAGAGAGAGACAGTAATGTAAAAAATAATGTTTTAGATTCCGGGAAAAATGAAGATGAGCTAAGAAAAAATTTCTGGAAGATAAAGAGGCTGCTCATAAGACATGAACTTGCGAAAGATGATGAAGCAGCTGAGATTTTAATCGATTTTATAGAATGCAAAAATATTTCAGGTTATGCATTGGCTAAGATGATTACATGGTGTAATTATGACAGGCAGGGAGAACTCTTGACTATAGCGTTCAAATGCATTGAGCACCGAATGATAAGCCATGCTTTAATTTTACTTAAAACCGGAAATGGTATGTTTCCGGAAATTGAGCAATTTGTGATATCGCTTGCACAGTTATACCATGCATTGGGAGAAAAAAAAGCTGCAATTAAGATATTAGAAAGTTATAAATACCAAACAGAGAGCGTTAAAATGCTTGTTATGGAGCTGCAAAATGAATAGAGAGATTGATGATCATAAATTTTGCATTATTATGTGTGTAAATGACAGAGAGGCAATGGAGGAAGCTTCATATTATATAAATAGATTGATAATTCCGGAAGGATATGAGTTGGAATTTCTTTCTGTTGAAGATGCTGTAAGTATGACTTCAGGATATAATGAGGCAATGAATAGCAGTAATGCCAAATATAAAATATATACACATCAGGATGTTTTTTTTATAAATAGAAATATATTAAGTGATTTGCTTCGTATATTCAAAGATAAAGATGTTGGACTTATCGGAATGGTGGGAATTCCGAAACTGCCTGAAAATGGTGTTATGCTATGGAATCATAGTCGCTTGGGGGCTTTGTATTGCAACAATAATTATGAAACCTGGCGTTCATTTTTTGGAACCATAAATGGTGAGTTTGTGGAAGTAGAGGCTATCGATGGCTTTTTTATAGCATCGCAGTATGATATTCCGTGGAGAGAAGATATATTTACCGGATGGGATTTTTACGACGTAAGTCAGAGCTTTGAATTTCATAAGGCAGGATATAAAGTTGTGGTTCCAAGGCAGGAAGATCCTTGGTGCTTTCATGATGATGGTTTTTTGAACTTAGATAATTACTACCACTATAGAAGAGTGTTAAAGGACAGTTATCCGGAATTTTTTGAGGGAGTTGAACGTACATAATTTATGAAAAAATTAAACTGTGTATATGTGAATTTTAAGGATATTGGATTTGTGGATCTGGCATGGGGGATACTAGAGTGTGGACATGAGTGTGAATTTCTAAATCTGCCATGTGGGAATGTTGATTTTGATGAGGAGTATTTAGAGGAAACTATAAAATTTTTTAAGGATAATAAAACAGATATTGCCTTTACGATGAATTTTTCTCCTACTGTAGGTGAGGCATGCAAAGTGGTTGAAATTCCATATGCAGCATGGTTTTATGATATGCCTGTACAGGCAGTGTATACACCTCAGGCAAAATACGAAACAAATTATTTTTTTACTTTTGACAAGTATCAGGAAAAGGAATTCAGGCGAATCGGATTAAGGAATATTTGCTATCTTCCATTAGCTGCGAATATAACTAAAACAGGGAAATTAAATATTTCAAAAGCAGATGAAGACAAATATTCGTGCGACATATCATTTATCGGGTCACTATATAATGAAAAGGCGACAGCATATAGAGATTATTATTTGAGAGCTTCTGATAAAGTAAGGAATGAGTTAGACAGGCTTCTTTCTGATGGATTTGCAAAATGGGATGGAAAAGAGCATATAACACACGTAATGAATGAAGAACTTGTAATGGATTTAAATATTATCTGCGGAGAAAGGCCGAGTGAGGTAATCGGGATAAGTGATTCAGATTACTTTGAACTGAAGCTTTTGAGTTATTCTTTGGCAAAGGTTGAGAGGATAGAAATGCTAAAGAAACTTGATCAGTATAGAACGGTTTTATATTCTGGAGATAATGATATAGAGATTCCCGGAATTGATATACGTCCGACGCTCGCATATGAAGAGGTGCCTAAGGTATATTATCTGAGTAAGATAAATTTAAGCATATGCTTACATAGTATAATTTCAGGAGTGCCGCTTAGAACTTTTGATATTATGGGAACCGGAGGCTTTGTTTTATCAAATTATCAGCAGGAGTTGGAAGAATTATTTGATATAGGAAAAGAGATTGTAGTTTTCCATAATTTTGAAGAAATGCAAGATCTTGCCGGGTATTATCTGAAGCATGATGAAGAGAGGATAAGGATTGGGATTAACGGATATAAAAAAGTGGCCGGAAATTATACATATCCTATTGCAGTAAGTAAAATGCTTAAAGTTATATATGGATAAAAAGAGCGACAGCTGAATTTGATCAGCTGTCGTTACTTAATTTGACCATACTTCTTTGTATCCATCGGTGGCTGCATCCTGCGCGATTTCTAACATTTTTCTGGCTGATAATTTTTTTTGATAGTCTTTATTGTTAAATAAATTTTTAAGATCATCTCTAACAGATTGCTGCTTTTCAAATGATATTGCAAAAAAGTCTTTACTAAGCCAGTTGAAATCATCATTAGTGATAGTTTCCGGGTCAAAGTACAGACCTCCATATCTAAAAGAGTGCCATTCTCTTAAGCGGTAGGAGCCGGTATGACATATCGAAACATAGCTTCCGTAGCTTTCAAATTCGCTGAAAGCAGCTTCTTGAATATGCTCAGGCTCAATCACATTAAGTATTTTTTCCCAAAACAGGTTGCCTGGAATATTTTCGTTAGTTTCAATTTTAGAAAGCATTTCAGACATATATTTTTTGTTAAAAAGCATATGTTCTGAGATAAATGAATTACTGATTATTTTATTTATTCCAGGCAGTATTTTTTTTAGGGTATCGAAGTAAAGCGTATGATGTTCTGTTTTGTAATCAAAGTAAGGAAGACTGGTCTCTTCATGAAACATAGGTATGTTTTTACATGGAATAGTGTCACCATCCCAAGTCATATACCATTCGTCCTCACAAATGGAAGAATATATCATTTTTATGAATTGCTGATAGTACCATCCGGTACTTTTTCTTGGGATTTCATGCCCATTTGCGATAGGGATAAGACGTTCCTTCATTAGTTCGTGAACGCTGTCAAATGGAAGTATATCATTTTCGTTGATGTATTCACATACGCTGGGTTCAAAATCTTCTGAAGTGAGCTTTCCGACTTCATCATTTCCGATAAATATAATTTTCCCGTACTTAATGTTTTCAGGAATCCTATGTAACAATCCTCTTACGCGAATATAATCAGATGGTGTTGTAACTACAAGAGTATTAAAATGAATATCTGGGTTTGCCATAAACTACCTCACGGTTATAATTCAGAGAATAAAACTTTTATACGGTCTTCAAATCTAAAATCAGATGCAGCACGCTCTTGGCCGGCAAGAGCTATTTTTTCTCTTAGATCATCATGTTTTAAATAGAACTCAGCTTTAGCAACAGCATCTTCGATACTTTCATACATGACAACTTCCTTCTCATTTACAAAATGTTCTGCAATTTCTTCCTGATAGTTGGTAAGCAGGAAACCACCACAGCCGAGTATATCCAAGGCCCGGAGGCATATGCCGCTTTGAATATCCTTTAATGTTGCATTTAAATTGATCTTGCTTGAGAAAAATAAATTAGGCATCTGAAAGCCGTAGTCGATCGGACCATGTATAGAAACGTTTTTGAGCAGTGCCTGCTCGTCTGCTGATGTTGTGTAAGTGTAAAGATGTGTGCTGCATTTGGAAGAGAGCAGCCGCAGTATAGAAATCCGTTCTATATATGTGATCTGGGTAGATATTGAATATGATAGCTGCGCTTTAGTTACGTTAATAAAGTTTGAATTATTTTTTTGTAATGAATCATTTATCTTATTGATAATATCGTCAGTCAGAGCGTTATCAATTAGAAAACTGCCATAAAGATTTAATTGTGAATTTATTAATCCATCGATGAATCCCTGACAGTATTTATCCATATGATTTTTTAGATATGGAAGAGTGGAACGATATAGCTTTCCCATCATTGAAACATCACATGAAAAAGTGGGATCATATTTACATATTTGTTTTAAGCGGCGGGCATTCACGGCCAAGGGCAAATGCTTAAAGCAGGAAAATCCTTTCGAATTCCAACGTGCAGCTTCATTTCGGTCAAAGAGATAGAAGTGGTTTGTCGGATAATCAAGACCTTCGGTAGTCTGTAAATTAATAGGTGAGTCGTAACTCCAAACAACATAAGGAATATTATGTTCAAAGCATAAACGGGCTATTACAGGATATATCAGAGTAGAAAAACATACATCAAACTTTTTGTTTTGATTAAGAGTGTTTTCGAAAAGCTGCTCAAATTCTGGGTTATTGTATTTATCTTTCCCCTTAAAACTAAAAAAAATATCAGAAACATCATGTTCTGTATTTCTTAAAGTAAGCAGAATATCACCTGTCATGTAAGAACCGATATCTATAAGCAAAATATTCATATATCTACCTCCAGCAATGTAAAGTATTAATAAATAATTAATACCTGCCGAAAATAATATCGGAGTATTTTAAATAACTTTGAATAGTTTTGAAGCAATCATAAAAGGATATGAGGCAGGTAAATTTTCAAGGCTATAGACAGAGGGGAGATCAGGAAATTTCTTTTTCAGCATATTGGCATCAGATTCTTTTGGGCAGATAAATGTCATGCGCAGCGATAGTGGACTAGAAAGGATTGAAGAGTTAAATAAAGACTTATTTAGAAGCAGATGCAACTGCTGAATTTTAAGTAAATTATATGCGTATCCTCCCGTAAGGGTAGACATATCAAAACCTTCAAGATCTATCGAGATAAGCAAGTCAGGAGACTCGGAATTTAGTTTAGATAAAATATTTTCTTGACTGGTACGGAAAATAATGGAGACGCTGTGTTCTGATAAGGCTGACATTAGTTCATTTTTTTTATTGAATATATTGCTGTCTTTGTGTGTGACTATCACAATTTTCATAAGCTTATATTCCCCCTTTTTAGTTAATTTTATCATAAATGCAATGGTGAGATATATGAAAATATTATTCTTTGATATGGGAAGCTATACATACCGTGATATATGTAAAACATTTAAGCAGCTTGGGCACGAGGTAAGAACGGTATATTACAATTTTGAAGACAGGTTAAATGATGCTTTTTTTGTTGACAAATTTACAGAAAAAATGAGGAGTATTAAATGTGATCTGGTGTTTAGCGTTAATTTTTTTCCATTAGTAGCTCTTGTCGCTGATAATTTTAAGGTTCCATATTTATCCTGGAGCTATGACTCACCATTGGCAGAAAGCCTTGAAACTTTTTTTAACTTTGAGAGAAATTATATTTTTCTTTTTGATAAAGCCGAAGTGCATGAGTATGTGAAACGTGGTCATACAAATGTATTTCATATACCGTTGGCTGCAGGTGACCGAAAGCTTAAAGAAAATAGCTTATTAAAGGAAAAGTATTCTGCGGAAGTTTCGTTTGTAGGACAACTATATTCAGAAATGTATGAAGCCCTTATTATTCCTCTGGACGATTATACAAAGGGCTATTTGGAAAGTGCATTAATGGCGCAGCAGCTGATATATGGAGAAAATATATTAAAGTACATGCTTAATTCTGAAATAATGGTAAGAGTAAATAATGCATATGAAGCTATAGGGAACAAATATAAATTAACTAAGTTGGGATTGCAAACAGCTATACAAAAGAAAATTACAAATATAGAAAGAATTATCTTAATGGAAACGGCTGGGAAGATGTTTGATACGAAGTTTTATTCTAATGATTTATATGATTTTCAAACTGATGTGAAAAGCATGGGAATGGTACATTATTTCAATGAAATGCCATACGTTTTTAAATACAGCAAGATAAATTTGTGCCCAACAGTCAGAAGTATTATTTCAGGAATTCCATTAAGAGCTTTGGACATAATGAAGTGCGGTGGAACTTTATTATGCAGTTGGCAGCCGGAGTTAATGGAATATTTCGAAGATGGAGAAAGTGTAATTTTATATAGCAGCTTGGAAGAGGCTGTGGATAAAATGGATTTTTATTTAAGAAATGACACAAGCAGAGAGAAGATTTGTGAAAGAGGTAATTCAATTGTAAATGAAAAGTTTAGATACGAAGATAGAATAGTTGAAATGCTAATTAAAGTTAAAAGATATTAGAAAGCATAGAAGTTATGGAGAGGTCAAATCAGATGAAAAAGATTTGTTTTATAGCATGTGTCAATAACGATCTTATGATGGCAGAATGTCGTTTGTATATAGAGAGATTATATGTTCCAGAAGGTTGGAGCATAGAGATAAGAACTATAAAAAATGCTTCATCTATGACAGAGGGATATAACACGGTGATGGATGCTTCGGATGCAGAAATAAAAGTTTATCTTCATCAGGATGTATTTATAATAAACAGATATTTTTTAGAAAATGTAATTAGAATTTTTGAAAGTGATCCTAAAATAGGCATTATAGGTATGGCAGGAGTACGATATTTGCCTAAATGTGGAGTAATGTGGCGTGGTGGGGAGTATCGAGGAAATCTTTTTAGACCATCAGAAGAAAAGTATAACGAAGAAGAATTTTATGATTTGTCACTATTAAATGATGTAATTTGCGTTGATGGCTTTTGTATTGCCACTTCAAAAAACATTTTTTGGAGAGAAGATTTATTCAATAAATTTGATTTCTATGATGTATCAGAAAGCTTTGAATATCGTAGAAGAGGTTATCGTATTGTGGTACCGGATCAAAAATCAGCATGGTGTGTTCATGATGATGGTGGAATACTGAAACTTTTTGATTACAACGAAAATAGAAAAAAGTTTATAGAAGAATATGGAAATGAATTATTTGATTTAGAAAATGAAGAATATAAAGAAGCAGCAAATACAAACGACAATGATTATATAGAGATGCTTCGAAATCTTGAAGAACAAAAAGAATATTATCTAGAAAATCAACATAAATTCATAATTGATATAGAAAAATGCTTAAAAAAATGTGATGTTGAGAGTTTTATTTCTAACTATGAAAAGATTGCCGTTGGATTGAAAAATAATGAGTTAAAGATGTCTAAGGACATTATGATTGTCAAAATGATTTCATCTGCTCTTTTATCTGAAAAGAAGTTAAAATTTAAGCCATTTATTGCCGGAATACAAAATTTTTTACAATTGAGAGAAAAGTGGCTCAGATTAAATTTTTATCTTAGAAGAATCGAGTTTGATTTTGCAGAAGATTTACAGCGAGAAGGAATTGAATTTATTTATGATAATGAAATTTCTCCGTATGCAATAGCTATGGTACTCTATGGAGCACTTTCGTATATAGGACATAGAGAGAAGATAATATTAAAAATTGCGGAATCATATTTTGAAAGGGGCGATATGTGGTATGCGTATTGCTTGCTAAGATGCATAGTGAAACCGGGAGAAAACACATATGCACTCATAAAGGATTTGGAGAAGTTGTTGGGGCAGTAATGAAATATGTAAAAAAATAAAATTGCATTTTGATCAGAGGTTATGAAAAGAAATCTGGAGGGGATTATAGAGAGAATGAAAAAAATATGTTTTATTTCAGTTCGAAATGAAGATTACAAATTTGAAAGACTATTAAATTCAATAAGGAATCTGAAAGTACCTGATGATTGTTCAATATCATTTTTGGAAGCATCTTCAGAAGATGGAATTGCATCAGCGTATGAGGAGGCAAGGCAATTATCGAAAGCTGAGATAAATATTTATATCGATGGAAATGCTGAAATCATTAAAGATGACTTTTTGTATAGTTTACTGGATATATATGAAACTGATTCTGAGATTGCGATAGTAGGTGTGCTAGGTGCAGGCTACATCCCAACTAGTGGTTTTGCAAATGAATCAAGTAAAATTTATGGCTCTTATAAAAATGAGGACGGTAGGACTAAGCAAGGCTGTGATATAGATAAAAAAATAATTCCTGTGATGTGCGTAGAGGGATTTTTCATGGCTATAAAAGGAAAGATTAGTTGGAGAAAAGATCTTTTTCATGGAAAAGCTTTTTATGATACTGCACAGTGCATGGAATATATGCGTGCGGGGTTGAAAAGTGTGGTAATAAAAGAAGATGAACCGTGGATAAAATTTGAACGTGTAGGTGTTGAGGCAAGTTATGAGGAACAGCAAATTTTTTTAGATGAATATTCTAAGGATATTTATCCTCTTGTTTCAGTAGTCATTCCAACGTTCCAGCGCCCGGAGTATTTTGAACTTGCGTTAAAGAGCGTTCTTGCGCAGACATACAGAAATTTGGATATTTATATAACGGATAATAGTCATGATAATATAACGGCAAAGCTTATGGAGAAATATTTAAAGGAAGATAACCGTATAAAATATGAATTTTATCCGGAAGATAGTAAGGAACAAAATATTGCAAGATATTATACATACGACAATAAGAATGCTGAATATGTAAATTATATGATGGATGATGACTTATTTGCACCTGAGAAAATAGCTAAAATGATGGATTTTTATCTGAAAGATGAAAGTATAGCATTAGTTACTTCTTATAGGCAGTTAATAGATGCTGAAGGAAATAAAATTCCGGATGAAAAGTTTTCGAGACCTATTGCAGAAGAAACCACACTTTTCGATGGGAAGTCTGCAGGAAGGGGGATCTTAATAAATTATTGTAATTATATAGGAGAGCCGACAACACCTTTAATAAAGAAAAAGTACTTAAATGGGCGTTATAAGGGATGGTCTGGAGAGGAAGGTCGCTATAACATTTCGGATTATCCTTTATGGCTAAGGATACTTCAATATGGAAATATGGTTTATATACGAGAGCCATTAAGTTATTTTAGAATTCATGAAGGACAATCGCTTAATCGGCGTGATATAACGGTTTTTAATGCAGTTACAATGGCTTATGAGATTCAGTATGCAATTCATCATAATGTGTATCTTACTGAGGAAAAAGATATTAGATTAGCATATCTAATGTGGATAAGCCTGACATCCAGGATATTAAGGGAGTTGGAAACTATAGAAAACGAATTAAGTGCAAGAGAGAAAGAAGATAAAGGTAAAATTGAAGATATTCTTTGTAATATGTCACTATATATAAATGGAAAAGGTACTACGGCATTTGATGTAGATGTATCAAGTGAACTCTAATATATATTTGCTTGAGTCTTTGGTATATATAATTGGGATATGGTGACATTAACATTTCATTAAAAATGTCGATATATTATAAAGATTCAATAATTGGTAGATTGAATGAGGTTGAGTATATAGTGCTTAATATTTGCGGCATACTGAGATGAAAAATAGAGTTTTGGGAGAATAGAATGAAGCAGATCAGTTTTATTTCAGTTAAAAGAGATGAATGTAAATATGAGAGATTGATTGATTCCATAAAACGATTAAGAGTACCTGAAGGATATTATATAAACTTTATCGAGACCACAGCAGAAAATGGAATGGCTGCTGCATACGAGGAAGCCAGAAATGTTTCTAATGCAGAAATGAATATATATATTGATGGAAATGCGGAAATTATCGAAGAAAAACTTGTTGATAAGTTAATAGATATATATTCTTCGGATGATAAGATTGCCATAATCGGTGTAACTGGGGCTAAATATATACCAACGAGTGGCTTGGCAAATGAATCTGGTAAAATATATGGACAATTGAAAGCGGAAAGTGGAAGCATTTTAACTGAAAATCCTAATAGAACTTTCTTAAATGAAGTTATATCAGTAGAAGGCTTCTTTATGGCTATAAAAGGGAATTTAGCATGGAGAAGTGATATTTTCACAGGGGAATCATTTTATGATACTGCGGAATGTATTGAATATAAGCGTGAAGGATATAAAACAGTAGTAGCAGTTGACGATAATCCATGGATTAAATATGATAGAGTTTGTGGTGCAGCTACTTATGAAGAACAAAAGATATTTTTAGATGAATATTCAAAGGATATTTACCCATTGGTTTCAGTGGTAATACCAACTTTTCAGAGACCGGAATATTTTGAAGAAGCGCTTAAAAGTGTAATAAATCAGACATATAGGAATCTTGATATATACATTACGGATAATAGTCATGATGATAGAACATGTAAGTTAATACAGAAGTATTTAAGAGCAGATTCGCGAATTAAATATGAATTTTATCCGGAAGATGAAAAAGAAAAAAATATTTCACGTTATTATAATTATGACAATCCAAAAGCTGAATATGTAAATTACATGATGGATGATGACTTGTTTAAGCCTGAAAAGATTGCTAAAATGATCGATTATTTTCTTAAATATGAGGATGTTTCTTTAGTGACATCATACAGGGAATTAATTGATAATAAAGGCAATAGATTACCTGATGCATCATTTTCTAAACCGGTTGCTGAAGAAACAACAGTATATGATGGCATTGCAGCTGGGAATTATTTGCTTAAAAGCAGTCGGAATTTTATTGGTGAGCCAACGACAGTATTAGTGAAAAAATCTATATTAAATGGAAGATATAAAGGGTGGTCAGGAAAAGAAGGAAGGTACAATATATCGGATTATCCTTTGTGGCTGAGAGCCATGCAGTATGGAAATTTAGTCTATATCAGAGAACCGCTTAGCTGCTTTAGAATACACGCTGGACAATCTATAAATAACAGAGGGTTGTTAGCTTCAGGACGTATATCGTTTGCATACGAGATTCAATATGCAATCAATAATAGTAAATATTTAGAGAAAGAGTCAGATATAAGATTAGCTTATATGAATTGGATACTTTCTGCGGTACCCATATTGGAACTACTTGAAAGTAAAGTAGAAACGCTTGCAGCTAAAGAAAAGACAGATATGAAAAAAATAAGAGACATTCTATTTGATATGTCTAAATATATTTCTGGAAATGGGACTACTGATTTTGAGGTTGATGTTGTGAGTGAGTATTACTGATAATATAGGGAAAAGGGTATGAAGAAATTATTAGTGTTGAGTGGTATAGGACCACATTTAAAAGTGGTTGAAGTAGCAAAAGAGATGGGGATACAGTAAGATTATATGATCCGGGAATTAGATTTCCGGGAAATGAATTTGAGAGAATACATTGTGAAGCGACAGGAAAAAATTTAGTAAAAAGCATCATTTCATATTGCATCGGCGAGGCAATTGGTGATTATGATGGGCTAAATGAAATACGAAAACTTCCATATGTAATAGATGTTCAACAGAAGAAATATATAAATGATACGATAAAAAATACAGGTGATATTGGACACCGTATAGGTGAAATCTTAGTATTGGTTCATAGAAATTGTAGTGAAATGATGGAAGTAATCTCTGAAATACAGTCATTGTTGTGCATAGCTGATACAGATGGAAATGATCAGATAAATTCTCCTTTTGATAAAGAATTAATAAAAAACTATGAATGCTGGAATGGAAGTAAGAAGCTTGCTTTCACGTTAGTATGAAAAATGGTAGCATCATTTGTGCTACCATTTTATTTAGCTTAAGGAATTTAAATAATCCATAAAATTTTCTTTATTTTCTAAAGCAGTGGTTGTAGGTCTTCCTAAATTACTTCGTGCACCAATAGCGGCTTTGACTTCTATAAAGCAGAGTTCATTGCGATTTTTAGCAGCTTTTAGTTCGTTATCCAAATTTTCAAAAGAGTCAACACTTACAGCGTAAGGATATCCGCAGGCTTTGGCAATGCTGACCATATCAGCGGAATTTGCAACAGTGGGCAATCCTCCTACGGTTTCATGAGCATTATTATTTATCAAAATGTGAATTAGATTTTTGGGTCGATTAGCTCCGATAACAGCCATACTTCCCATATGCATCAAAGCGGCACCATCTCCGTCGATACACCAGATTTTTTGAGAAGTTTTGTTGAGAGCCACACCTAATGCAATGCTTGATGCATGTCCCATGGAGCCGACTGTAAGAAAATCATACTTGTGACTTTGCTGGTTAGCACATCTTATTTCAAATAATTCCCGGCTTGCTTTTCCTGTTGTTGAAATTATAGGATCTTCCTGAGATATAGAAACAATATGCTCAATGATTTCTTCTCTCTTCATAATGAAATTATTTTTGTAAGTTATTTCTATATTAGAAGTAAGAGCACCTTTTTCTATAACGAATGCGATACTTTTTCCATGACTCAGAATTGTACTGTAGTCGGACATGATGTCTTTTAATTCATTTTCAGTTGTTTCAGGCGTAATGACTGAGTTTGCTATGTCCATATCATTAAGTAGGGTTCTTGTTACTTTGCCTTGATATACATGCTGAGGTTCGTCATGAATTCCCGGTTCTCCACGCCAGCCTATAATAAATATCATCGGAATAGCATATACTTCATCATTTAGTAGAGAAGCAACTGGATTAATAATGTTTCCTTCGCCACTATTTTGCATGTATACTACTGGAATTTTTCTGGTTGCCATATAATAACCTGCTGCAAGTGCTGTACAATTACCCTCGTTTGCAGCAATTATATGGTGCTTGGAATCAATACCATATTTATGCATGAGATAATTGCATAAAGGCTTCAATAGAGAATCAGGTACACCGGTATAAAAATCTGAATTAAGTATCTTAACAAAATTTTCGACGTTCATATCTTCCTCTTAAATTAATTTCTGTCAGTAATTTTAAGTATTCTTTTATAAATATATGATATGTCATCTGTTTCTAGTTTTATAGGATTATTTTTCAGGCGAACAGGATTAACAGAAGCTTGTAAAATATCAATATCAGCTTCAGTTTTAGCAGAAATTACAGGCATATTTAAAGAATTAACAATGTTTTGAAATAATTTGGCAGCGTCGCAAGGACTGCTTGTGTTGAAAATTTCAGAAATTTTTTCAAAGCAGCCAAGAAGATGCTTAGAGCCGCGTTTATCGCAGCACCTTTCTGAATTAGCTATCATCCATGGCCACAATTCAGTATTAACAAGCGCAGCAGCATATCCATGCGGTATATCATACATTTTCGTTAGTTTATAACACATAGCGTGACCGGCAGTAGTTTGCGTTATGTTTATAGCTTTACCTGCTATATAAGAGGCTCGCATCATGTTTGCATTTCCAGTGTCGCTATTATTTAGATAATCTGAAATATTAGAAAGGATTATTCGTAGTGCTGCTTCACTGGATTTAAGACTTTCTGCTGTGCTGTTAACAGACCAAAAACTTTCAAGTGAATGGCATAAAGCATCTAGCATGGTAGCCTTTTTCTGAAATAATGGCAGAGTTTTTAAAACTGTTGGATCAAGCATAACAAGTGAGGGTATGCAGCTAAAATCAGATATAGACTGCTTTTCTCCGTTGTAGTATATGACTGCATATCGAGTTGCTTCAGATCCTGTTCCGGCAGTAGTTGGTATGGCTATAAGGTGAATACTGTTTGGTACGATTTTTTGCTGAAGATAGTTTTTACTATGATCCATATTGCTATAAATTTTTATACACTTAGCAACATCGATTGCACTGCCTCCACCTACAGCAATAATAGTGTTAGCTTGTGACTCGATAAATTTATTTACACCATTAACAATAGAATCATACGAAGGGTTTGGCTGGAAATCACTGAATTTTATGACTTCAATGTCTATTCTTGACTTCATGTTGTCAAAATATTTTCCTAAAGTTAAATGATTGATAGAGTGACCGCACACTAGAAAAATTTTTGGGACGCAGTTTTTAATAAGATAATTATCAAGCTCTGTGTAATTATTTAGTGTTTCTATTATTTTTTGATCTATCATCTTAGCCTCGGTAAAATTCTATTCAGCAGGGATTAAGCGTATTATATCTTTAAATGGCATGCACATAGAATCAACTTCTTCTGCTCGGTGATGTTCAAGTATCATTTCTGCGCAGCGCTGCATTGCAGGAACAGAAGCGCGCATCATCTGATTAGCATATATTATTACATTTGCACCGTATTTTTGCCACTCTTCTTCAGTAACCGAATTGAATGATGTTGGAACAAGTACTATAGGTGTTATTTTATCAGTTTTACGGAATAAATTGATAAATTCGATTATTTCAGAAGGATCTTTCTGGCGGCTGTGTATCATGATAGCGTCTGCACCGGCTTTTACATAGGCGCGTGTACGAGTTAAAGCATCATCCATACCTTGCTCTAGAATAAGGCTTTCGCAGCGGGCACATATCATAAAATCTGAAGTGCGTTGAGCAGCTTTTCCAACTTTGATTTTTTCGCAAAAATTTTCTATGCTATCCTGTGTTTGTTTCACTTCATTTCCGAAGAGCGAATTCTTTTTTAATCCGGTTTTATCTTCTATAATCGCCATTGATACACCGAGACGCTCGAGCGATCTTATGGTATAAGCAAAATGTTCTTTTAATCCGCCTGTATCTGCATCAAAGATGATAGGCTTGGTTGTAACCTCAGTTAAATCTTCGATGGTTCTAAAACGACTGGTCATGTCTACAAGCTCTATATCAGGTTTTCCTTTTGCTGTTGAGTCGCATAGGGATGAAACCCACATAGCATCAAATTGATGAGCTCCACCTTCCTGATGGACTACTGTATTTTCAACTAATAGACCGGTAAGCCCATCGTGAGCTTCCATTGCAGTCACAATTCCTTTTATTGAGATAAGCCTTTTTAGACGTCCTCTTCTAAAATGCGGAGTTGAGAGCTCAGCTCTTGCACGTCGGTCTATTTCGTTAATTTTAGGATCATTTGTATATGGAAATTCTATAAGTCTTCCGCCATAAGAATTTAGAATATCGAGTACCTCTGTACGAATTTCTTTCTGAAAGTCAGTCTTCCAATTGTCACCGTGTACAACTATATCCGGTTGATATTTTTCAAGATTATCTTTGTAAGAAAGAGTTTTTTGCTCAACGACATGACTTACACCTTTTATATTTTCAATCATTGCCATTCTTTCATGAAAAGGTATTAGAGGATATCGTTTATAGGAACTTACAGCTTCATCAGAAAGTACTCCGACTGTTAGTGTACCTAGTTCAGATGCTTTTTTTATGATATTAATGTGACCACTATGAATTACATCTGTGCTCATACACATATAAACACGTTTCTGCATAATACCGTCTCCTTATATCAATTATTTAGACAGCTTAGTTTTTGGGAAACTATATATAAATCATTTGAATCATCAATTTCACTGCATAATAAATCCTTACAGTCATATGGATAGATCAGACATTTATCGCTTATCTCATTAAATGCGGCTTCGGCATAGCATTTCCTTTTTTGAGAATCATCTGATTCGCAAAAGGCAATAATGTTTTCCAGCCATAAATTCCAGGTATCACGTTCCAGTTTATATAAGGCCTGCGCTTCAACTGCAGAATTAAAAAAATCTATTCCTATAGAAACGATGTGATCATTATTGATTACAGCCTTAAAGTCTTTTTGAGGTAATGGCAAGGTAGATGAAACAGCCATTACAGATCGTTTGGCGGCGATAATACCTTGCAAGACTACTTCATCAAAAACAAGATCACCGTGCATTAATAGTATATCGTCTGAAAGATGATCTCTGGCACAGTATATTGAATAAATATAATTAGTGTCTCTATACAAAGGATTTTTAATAAATTCTATGTCTATTGGTAATTCAAGACTTTTACAATAGGCAATTAAAATATTATCGAATAAGCCTGTGGTAATTACGATTTTATCTATATTATTCTTTGAAAGTAAGCGCAGCTGGCGCGATATAATTGTTTCACCTGGAGCAATTTCAGTCATACATTTGGGGTGCTTAGAAGCTAGTTTTCCCATGCGACTTCCCAGTCCAGAGTTTAGAATTAAAGCTTTCATTGTGTATTACTTCCCCCTTTATACTATTATTTCGGCAAAAAAAATTAGAAATGGAGTCTTAAAAGTCTAAATTTGTAAGAATATCCGAATGAAAATATGTTGATTTTGTGCCGATATATACTCGAAAGGTTTAGTTAAAATGCTCCGCGAGGATGTGTACGAATTTGGATAGGAAATATGTCTGCAAAGCAGAACCGAATCTGGCTTGCAATACTAGTGCATTGACACGTTCTAAATCAAACTAATGTCATATCTCGAAATCGCCAACATAAGGCTCATTCGAGCTATGACATAAGTTTAATTATGAATGTGTCAAAACACTAGCAAGCGAGTATCGACGGATTGAGCTATATGGAAGGAGGTATAAATATATGCCAAGAAAGAATATTTTAGTTTTTCCTTGTGGTTCAGAAATTGCCTTGGAAATATATAAGGCGGCTGGCTATTCTACTTATTTTCATTTGATTGGTGCGAGTTCTATACATGATCATGGAGAATTTGTGTACGAAGATTATATAGGAAATCTTCCATTTGCAAACGATAGTAGATTGCTAAGGGAATTGAAGGAGATAGTTAATAAACGTCAAATTGATGCAATTTATCCGTCAATGGATAAGGTTATTACATTGTTGAAGGAAAATGAGGAATATTTAGGCTGTAAAATTATAGGATCACCAGTTGAAACTACTAGGATATGTTTATCAAAAAGGAAAACATACGATACATTGAGAAAAACAATAAATGTGCCTATGGAGTATGAAAGAGATAGTATTCTCCGGTATCCGGTATTCGCTAAGCCGGATATTGGATATGGTTCAAAAGGAACAGCTATCATTAACTCGGAAGAAGAATTATGTATATATTTGGAAAAGTATCCCAATAGCATAATTACGGAATATTTGCCAGGAGATGAATATACTATTGATTGTTTTACAAATAAGGAAGGCGAATTATTATATGCTGCCGCAAGGAAAAGGAATCGGATTAAATGCGGTATCAGTGTAAATACAACTTTTGTTGGTGAACAGGCGCCTTTTATCGAGATTGCTAATAAAATTAATGAAAAAATTAAATTTAGAGGAGCATGGTTTGCACAGGTTAAATATGGTGAAGATGGAGAATTGTATTTATTAGAAACTGCAGCCAGGCTGGGAGGTTCGTCAGCTTTATCTAGGGCAAAAGGCATAAACTCTGCGTTGCTTACGCTCTTTGACGCATTCGATTTTGATGTAAAAATCGAAAAAAATGATTATGATGTAGAAATAGATAGATCAATGGATTGCAAGTATCATCTTGAAATCGATTATGATGTAGTATATGTAGACTATGATGATTGCTTAATCTTAGATAGTAAAAAAATCAATACAGAGTTAGTTAGATTTCTCTATCAATGCATAAATAATCAAAAAAGTATAATATTATTGTCAAAGCATATAGGTGACTTGGAAAATGAATTATTGAATTATAGATTACTATCTTTGTTTGATGAAATTATTCGAATTGATAGGAATCAGTGCAAAGCTGATTATATAAAGGAAAATACTAAATTTATATTTATTGATGATTCATTTGCTGAAAGGCAGAGAATTAAGGATAAATTTTTGATGCCGGTTTTCTCACCCGAGATGGTAGAATGTTTGATAAATTAAGAAGTTGATATTTTGACACGTTCGGATCTGTCATTGGAATACGAACGTGTCAAAATTATTTATGATAATATACTACTTAAAAATGACTTTTGAATAGTGAGAACGCCTTTTTTCAACTGGCGGAAATTTCATATAGTCACCGTATACACTTTTAAGGATTGCATCAGCGTTATTAGGCCCTAGGAATTGTGTATCTTCAAAAGTATATTTTTTCAAAGGAAATATATCGTCTTCATACATGTGCTTTGTTTTGTAAATACCAATAAGACTGTATACGAAGGAAGAGTCATCTTTATGAGGATTAGGCATACTTATATCTTTGTCAATGCTGATAATTCTTTTCTGATATTCGTCTTTTGAAATAAGCCCTTTTTCGTAACGACAATTAACATAGCGTAAATTTTCATTGATTAAATATTGCTGTAATTCATGGAAAGGCATTTTTTTTGAGCGATACAGGTCGAATGAGATTCCTTTGTGAGAATAATAAGCATCCTGAGGAAATTCTTCAAATTCAACAATACTATTTAGGTCTTTAACATGTGCCCAACTATGGAAATATAAAGGCTCTGAATACTGATCTTCTAAAAATAAATCTGAAGAAAGCTCGTTTCGTAAAAAAATCATGGCTTGGTCATAATACTCATCGAAAATAATGATATCAAAATCGTCATCCCATGGAATGAATCCTTTATGACGTACGGCGCCGAGCAAAGTACCCAGTGCCAACATATATGGAATCTTATGATTTTCAAGAATTTGTGTAACGAGTTTGGCAATTTTCAAAAGTCTTTTCTGCGTATTTACTATAACTGGATTTGAGTTGACAGGTAATTCCATAATCTTCACTCCTTTTTAATGGTGCAATAGGTTTGTAATCATATCTATTTTTTCATCTTCAAGCCCTTCATAAAGTGGTAAGACCAGAATTTGAGATGAAAGTCGTTTAGCTATATTTAGTTCAAGGTGCTTATATTTATTCTTAAAACACGCCTGATCAGACGTTAGTGGGTAGAAGTATTTTCTTAGAAAGATATTGTTGGCTTTGAGCATTTCGTATACTTCGTTTCTGCTCGTATAGTACTCATCTGTGATTAGAATAGGATAGTATGCATAGTTTCGGCTTGCAGATGCGCTCCCTTTTAACAATCGTATTCCTTTAATTGCTTTTAGATTTTCATCATATCTGTCACATATTCTTTTTCTGTCATTTATAGCATCAGGTAAATGCTTAAGGTTACAAAGTCCCATGATCGCACAGAACTCATTCATTTTTGCATTTGCACCAACTTCAACGACTAATTCCTCACCACGAATACCAAAGTTTTTCAGGTTAAATATTTTTTCATAGAGACTATGTTCTTTAAATCCGATAGCGCCACCTTCAATCGTGTTAAACACTTTGGTAGCATGAAAGCTAAAAATTGCAGCATCACCATAATTGGCAATTCCCTTGCCCTTATATGAAACTCCGAAAGCATGAGCAGCATCGTAGATTACCTTTAAATTGTATTTGTAGGCAATCTGTTCAATAGCTTCAACGCTGCATACATGACCATATACGTGTACAGGTATGATTGCTACGGTTTTTTCGGTGATGAGTTCTTCTATTTTTGACTCATCGATTGTACCATCGGATTCTTTGACATCACAAAAAACCGGTTTAAGCCTATTTCTAACAATTGCGTGTGTGGTGGATATAAAAGTAAAGGGAGTAGTAATTACTTCACTGCCTTCAGGAAAGTTAAAGGCTTGTATAGCTAATTCAAGAGCCATGTGTCCATTAACAGTAAGTGAAAGCTCTGGAACATCAAGAAAACTTTTGAGTTTGCTTTCTAAATCCTTGTGATATTTCCCCATGTTTGTGAGCCAGTGAGTATCCCATAAGGGTTTGATGGCTTCTATATATTCTTCATAAGAAGGCATAGAGCTTCTTGTAACAAGTACCTTTTCGTCTGGCATGTTAAATAACTCCTTCTAAAATTTCTCCGAGGCGTGCTTTTAAGTTAAAATTATTTCTAACTTTTTCATACCCATTTAAAGCAATTCTCTCGCGTTCATCATCTTGTGCCAGGTAAAATTTTATTTTTTCAATGGCATCTTCGAAAGAATCATACATTATGCAATCTTGCTCATTTTCAAAGTATTCAGCAAGCTCTGACTGATAATTTGATAAAAGAAAGCCTTTACATGCCATTATATCTAAAGCACGCAGAGGAATTCCTGAGCGTATTGCCCTGTGGGTAGGACAAAGGTTGATCTTACTGTTTTTAAATATGCTTGGCATTTCCGTTTCATACGATACAGGTTTGTTAATTGAAACTTTGCTGAGAATTTCCCGGTCGTTATCAGAAACGGATATGGTATAAAGCTTTGTATCACATATCTCAGCAGACAATTTGAGTAAAGACAATCTTTCTATATGAGTCAGGTGTGTTGCTATGAGATACGAAATCTGTCTTTTAGTTGGCTGCAATGAAGGATTGCGTGACTTTTCAATGTCATTATTTATTTCTGCTAAGATTTCGTCTGTTAACATTTCGTCGATCATATAGAATCCATATATTTTTTGCTGGGCTTGACATATGCCATCTAAAAATCCTTTGATGCGAGGGCTGAGTAAGGCTCTAAAAGCAGGATATTTTGAATCATACACCTGACCTATAAGCGACACATCGGAAATGCAAGGTGAAGCGGAAGGCACTTTATCAAGTCTGGAAATATTGACTGCTAATGGAATGTGATGAACGTTGTCAAAACCCATTGCATTATATCTGGCGCATTCATAACGATCAAAATGTAATATTTTGTTAGTTGCATAAGCCATTGATGACTCATCAGATAAGTTCATTGGTGAGTCATAACACCATGATATATAAGGTACATTTGCTCTATGACAAATTTCAGCAATGAAAGGGAAAAAATTATTTGTCATAACAATATCCCATTTGTATGATTTCAGATCTTCATTAAGCAATGCCTCGGCAGATGGATTTTCGTATATTCCATTTAACATATCTGACCGTGGACAAGATACATTTTTTACTTTGTGACCGAGTTCTTTTAATACAATCTCAATATCATATTGAAGAAATGAGTTTGTGACATCGTACAGCAAAATATTCATAGTAAGAATCCTCATATTTTTAGAAAATATATGAATTTATTAATAGTATCGGATTTCTTAATAAAAATTTTAGTTTGTCCGAAATATATATATAAATTATGTGCTTTGATGGGAGATAGCGAATGAGTGAAAGTAAGACTTCAAAAATTAAAGTTAGTGTGATAATACCTGCATATAATGCGGCACATATTCTGCCCACGTCATTGGGACCTGTAGTCCATCAGTCGTTAAATGATATAGAAATAATTATTATTAATGATGCTTCTTCGGATAATACACTTGAAATTTTAATGCGGTGTCAAAGTCAGTTTCCAAGTTTGGTAAAAATTATTAATTCAAAGGAAAACTTAGGACCAGGAGGAGCCAGAAATCTTGGAATAGATGCAGCAAGTGGCGATTATATAGGGTTTGCAGATGCCGATGATTTTGTAAGTGATCGATTATTTGAAAGATTATATGAAAAAGCAATAGAGGGAGATTATGACATTGTAGACTGCGGCATGATTTTTAAGGCAGAAGAGAAAGCAATCATTTATACAGGAGATAATGTCACGGGGACTTTGGATGATGATAAAAGAAGCAGGCTGATAGTAGGCGGAGGATATCTGTACACAAAGCTTTACAAGCGGTATTTATTTGAAAATCCGCCTGTACGTATGCGAAATAACTGTATATTGGAAGATTCAGATATATTAACTTATATGTTTGCAAAAGCAAAATCTATCGGGAATGTGAAGGAAATCCTTTATCAATATAACAATGAAGCAGAATCAGCATCAAAAATTCAGGAGCCGCAAAAGTACTGCGAGAATATCTATAATGCCATGCTGGCAAATTATGAAAGGGTACATGATCTTACTAATTATCAAGGAATAAAAATGGCAGTAGAGTATGAAATAGCTCAGATGTATGTATATGGACTTACCATGTGCCTGAAAGCACAAATGGATGGAGTTAAGAAGGAAAGATTTGACCATATTGAATGGATGAAAAGATTAGCGGCAGCAAAAAAGAAGACAATAACTATTCCATATGAAGAAAATAAATATGTTATGGAGAAAATAGATAAAATCGATATTAGGAATATTAAAGGTAATGACAAGCGGTTTGAAGATATATAGATTACGAAGAGTTTGAGAAATATTATTTAAGAGGTATTGAAAGTGAAGAAAAGGCAAATTTTAGAGATATTAAATAGCCTGAAGAAGATTAATAATGAAATTGTGTGTGGCGAGAGTTTGGACGATGATAGATTAAGCGAATGTCAAAATAAAGCTATATTGATTGGTAATTCGCTGGAAGCGAATTATGATACTGATAAGATAAATTTGATAATAAAGATTTTAGAAGAATATTGTGAAAATATATTTAACTTGTCTATAATCAAAGAAGATGAGCTGCAGATTAAAAAAATTAAAGAAGAGATAAAGTCACAGCTGAATCAGGTGGAAATAAGGATATTATACGATCTGCCGGCGGATAAAAAGGAGGTCGTATTTCTGCCATATAAAGCATCTATGTGGGATAGTTTGGAGAGCGTTTGGAAAAAAGCTGATGCAGATCCGGATACGGAGGCTTATGTGATACCTATACCGTATTTTGATAAAAATCCAGACGGATCGTTTGGAGAAGAGCATTATGAAGGTGAGCTTTACCCTGAGTATGTGCCAATCACGGACTATAGGAAATATGATTTCGAAGGACGCCATCCGGATGAGATATATATACATAATCCATATGATGAATACAATATTCTTACAAGTGTTCATCCTTATTTTTATTCAACGTATTTAAGAAAATACACAGATAAGCTTATTTATATACCTTATTTTATAGTAGATGAAATTGACCCGGATGATGAAGGAAAAATAGAAGAGATGGAGTCCTTCATAGATCAGCCGGGAGTACATAATGCAGATCTTGTAATAGTGCAGTCTGAAAATATGGCAAAAATATATATCAAAGTTCTTACGCGACTTTTGATGAAAAGAAGTGATAAATATGATGAAGAGACAGTGAAAAAATTTTTACAGGGCTGCATTAAAGGTTGGGGATCACCCAAGGTAGACAAAATTAAAAATACGAACAGAGAAGATTTAAGCATACCGGAAGAGTGGACTTACCTTATAAAGAAAAATGATGGCTCGTTAAAAAAGGTGGTACTTTACAATATAGGTGTTACTTCAGCAATTGAGCATGGAGAAAAACTTTTAGACAAGTTGGAAAGAAGTTTTGAAATTTTTAAGGCACATAAGGATAGTGTTACTTTACTTTGGCGGCCGCATCCATTGATAGAAACAACGTTTAAAAATTTAGGTGAAGGTCTGTATGAAAGGTATATATCCATAAAAGAGAAGTACATAGAAGAGGGCTTCGGAATATTTGATGACAGCGCGGATCTGGACAGAGCGGTGATACTAAGTGATGCATACTATGGAGATCAGAGTTCTTTAGTTCAGCTTTTCTTAAAAGCCGATAAATGTGTTATGATAGAAAATGTTGATGTATAAATTTTTAAGCATAAGTACTGTTGAAAAAAAGATATTTGCCGATATACGTTATAGATGCAGGAGGTGGGGTATATGTGTATAGAATTTAATGCATCTATGATGTGTGCTGACTATGCGTCGCTTAGAGATGAAGTGCGGGCTTTGGAAGCTGGGAATATAGATTCTTTTCATATAGATATAATGGATGGCATATTTGTGTCTAATTATGCAATGTCACTAAATGATATGGCATACATTGCATCCGCAACTAAAAAGCCGTTGGATGTGCATCTTATGATAGAACATCCAAATAATACAATTGATATTTTCTTAAAAAAGCTTAGAAAAGGTGATACTGTATATATTCATCCGGAAGCTGAGTACCATCCTTCTGCGACACTTCAGAAAATTATCGATGCGGAGATGGTGCCGGGGATTGCTATTAATCCGGGAACAAGCGTAGAAACAGTTTATGAAATGCTTCGTATAGTTGATAAAGTTTTGGTAATGTCAGTTAATCCAGGAAGTGCAGGACAAATGTTCCTTCCGTATGTAGGCGAAAAAATAGAGCGTTTGATAAAACTTAAAAATCAGATGGGATTTAAGCTTTATTGGGACGGTGCATGTGGGATGGAAAAGATATTAAAATATGCGCCTTTAGGTGTTGATGGATTTATACTTGGAACTACAGTACTTTTTGGAAAAGATAAACCATATGAGAAAATTTTAAATGATATTCGCATGGAACTAAGGAAAGAGGATGAGAGTTTTGTATTTTCGATACCAATTTCATCGAGAGAATTATTAAAACAATAGTTGAAATTTATATAATGGGAGCCTATTGTGGGCTCCTATTAATGTTTTAAATGGATGAGAACGTGTCAATACACTGAAAGGGGAAGCTATGAAGGCTTGGGTTCTGAAAGGGATTAATGAGTTGGAATATATGGAGGTGGCTATGCCTGATCTGCGTGAAGGCTGGTGCTTAGTAAAGGTTATGGCAGCGGGGATTTGTGGCTCGGATATCCCTAGGATATTTAAAACAGGAGCACATAAACATCCATTAATACCTGGACATGAGTTTTCGGGACTAGTTATAGAAGGATCAAAAAGATGGAAAAGTAAAAGGGTAGGAGTATTTCCGCTTATCCCATGTGAAAAGTGTGAGCCTTGCAGAGAGCAAAAATATGAGATGTGCAAAAATTATAATTACCTTGGAAGTCGATGTGATGGGGGATTTGCAGAATATGTGCTTGTCCCGGAGAGAAATTTAATTGAAATACCAGATGAAATTTCGTATGAGCAGGCGGCTATGTTTGAACCACTTGCAGTTGCAGTTCATGCTGTAAGAAAAGTCGAAACGAAAATCGGAAAGAGGGCAGTGGTTATTGGCTTAGGTACGATAGGGCTTATGATAACGATGCTTCTTAATGAGATGGGCATTGCAGTTCATGCTATTGGGAATAAAGCGTATCAGTATGAAAAACTAGAAGAGCTTGGAATTAAAAGCACAGATATTAAAAATGGGGAAGCAGATTACGTTTTTGAATGCGTGGGGAAAAACGAAAGTATATCAGAGACCATAGAATATGCAAAGCCGGAGGCTGAGGTAATCATGGTTGGAAATCCGGCTTCAGATATTTGCTTCATGAAAGATATTTATTGGAAGATACTTAGAAATCAATTGACTATAAAAGGAACATGGAATTCATCATTTACAGGAGATGAAGATGATGACTGGCATTATGTTATAAAAAAGATTAAAGAGAAGGCTATACATCCGGAAAGACTGATATCACATAGATTCCCGATGAATGAACTTAATAAAGGACTTGATATAATGCGATTAAAAACGGAGAATTATACTAAAATATTATTGGGAGAAAATAGTTAGTGATTAACTCTATAATTTTCTAAAAGAGTACACTGTATAATGCGCGATAAAATGTACATTATGCAAAATACGTATGTGATATAATTTAATAATTAAAGGGAAAATATTGAGGTATTGAGGGAAAGTGATCTATATATGGCAATTGGAGGATGTCATATATCAGTAATTCAAATCTTTATAAAAGTTCAAAAATTTTTTCAAAAGTTATATATAGATGATATTTGTGAAGTATTGAAAATTTATATACTTCGCGTTATTAGCTATATCTTTATTTACAGCGCAAACATCAATATCGGGGAGAAAAGGTGAGTTATGTGGTATGTAATACAGGTGAAAAGCGGTGAAGAGCAGAATACGAAATTTTGGTTGGAAGAAAGACTAGACAGCAAAATATATAGGAAATGCGTAGTGCCGGTATATGAAAGTGTAAGGCGGAGAAAAGATAAGTGCCTTATAATGCTTCGTCGTTTGTTTCCAGGATACATATTGATAGATACGGACGAACCAGCTGTAGTACATGATGCCTTAAAAAAGATACCGCAATTTACATCATTATTGGGGGTAATAGAAAAAAATAACGAGCAGAAGATTTTTATCCCTATAAGTAAGGACGATGAAGAATTTTTAAAAAGCATTCTTGATGATGGCATTATGCATGTAAGTTATGTACATTTGTCTAAGGCTGGACGTATAGATGTGGTAAAAGGACCATTGGAGAAATATAGAAAATATATTGTCAAGATGGAGTATCGTCATCGATTTGCTACAGTTGAAGCAGATGTATTTGGGAAGAGAAGAAAAATAGACTTTGGATTGTGGGGAGACACTGATCCACGTTTGCCGTGGATTGAAGAATTGAAATCCAGAGAAGTAACTTCACCATATAAAATAGAGGACATGTGGATAAATGATACAGAAATACATCCGGGAGATAAAGTTGAATATCCGGAAATATATGGTGACAATGTGTTTATTGTAGATCATATCGATGCATCACGAGGTGTAATTCGCTCAAAGATAGAGATGTTTGGATGTGTCAGAAATATAGAACTATATGTGGAGGATGTAAACAAGATTAGCTAGCGTGAACTGCTTGGAGGAAAAGCAGCTGTATGAAGATTGATGCGGATTTCTTCAGAGATGAGGTAAGGAATGGATTTTATATACCTGCGCCTATAAAGCAAGCCTGGGCAGCCAATTTAGAAGTATTAGCGGAAATAGATAGAATATGTATAAAATACAATATTGAATACTTTGCAGACTGGGGAACATTGCTTGGAGCAGTGAGACATGGTGGATTTGTGCCGTGGGACGATGACCTTGATATAGGGATGAAGCGTGCAGAATATGTGAAATTCAGAGCAGTAGCGGATAAAGAACTTCCTGATAACTATGTTATAAAGTAAATTTTAGCTTAACGTAGGCGAAAACCCACAGGCTCGCCTGTGGGATGAAGCCGTTTTCTTTTTGATATATACATAGAAATAATATATAATCTATGTAATAAATACATGAGGTACACAAAAATTATGGATAAAACCTACAAAGCAATCCAATACAAAGTAACCACACATCATGATGCAGTTGTGGACAAGGAAGAACCTTGGAATAATTCTCCCGCATATGACACATTTGAAATGAGATATTGTATAGTGTCAACCGATACCGGTGAGGTTCTTGATGATGCTCAGGGGTATGGGTATAAAACAGCACAAAAGGCATATGCCGCTTTTGCATATAAAAATAGAGACAAGAATAAAGACAAGGAGCATCTTGCAAAAAAGCGACATATTGAACAATGGATGAAAAAGAACAAGCCTTTTGTAAAACTGATGGATTCCTATGCATTTGAGATTGCTAAAGGTACAATGGCTCCCAACGATAAATTTGATGCAAAGTTTGTGAGGAATCTTTTAAGAGAAGAAAGTTTGGAACCCGATTTTACAGCTGGTGAATTATTGAAAGTATGGAGGGGCAGATAAATGGCACGACCTAAAAGTAATAACGTACAGATCAATATTTCTATTCCTTACGAATGGAAAAAGGAACTGGAAAACCTTGCACGTATTTATTCCGTTGAGGAAGGTGAAACTATAACATTTCTTGACCTGATGCGTAGGGGGATTCAGGAAAAATATCAGTTAGGAGTTAAGGACAATGAGTGAGGAGCAATATCATAAACTTTCTGACAGGCATATTTTAGTC
>FOSY01000029.1 GCA_900114405.1 Lachnospiraceae bacterium KH1T2
GAAATCGCCAACATAAGGCTCATTCGAGCTATGACATAAGTTTAATTATGAATGTGTCAAAACACTAGTAATATTTAAGCTCTTTTTTGCCGATAAATACATTAATTGTAGTAATTTGACCGAGTGATTTTATTGTGAAAAACGTCAGTTGCGTTGACGCAAATCCCGTGCCAAGTCTTGAGTGACGAGACTTGAATAAGTCATGAGTTCGGAGTGAATTAACATATGGAAATGACAGATGAGCAGAAATTATTTTTAATGAAAAGAATTCTTGATAATATTAGTGATGGCGTTTTCTGTGTTGACTTAGAAAAAAGAATTTTTTATTGGAATTATGCGGCAGAGAAGATAACAGGCTACACCGAAGAGGAAATGATAGGTAAAGTCTGTGACGATACAAGTTTTAGACATATGGAGCACACAAATAATTGTGCTGTTATATGTCCTGTTGCAGAGGCTATGGCTGATGAGAAAATACATATAAAACCAGTGTATGTGCGCGGCTGTAATGGAGAAATTATTGAAATTGTCGTAAATGCGTATCCAATAGTAATTGATGGAAATATTGTCGGTGCTGTAGAAATATTTGCGCAAAAATCAATGGTGGAATTTTATGAACCTGCAGAAAAACTTGAAATAAAGAAGTTGCGTGATCCGGCGACAGATTTTCCTGATAGAAGCTATATTAGCTATTATATAGAAAGTAAGATTCAAGAAAAAAGACATTTTGAAAATCCGTTTATTGTTACATTTATTAAAATAAATAATCTTGATAATTTGATTGCTAGAAATAATAAAACAATAGGTGATGAGATAATCAAAGCTCTAGGAGACCAAATAAAAAAGAGGTCAAGGCAGAGTGATCTTATAGGAAGATGGGACAGAAATACGTTGGTTGGAGTATTTGCTTCAGCAGGTGAAGAAAACGGCTTGATGCTTAAGCGAGAGCTATATAATCAATGTATGAAAGTCAACGTCATTTATAGTAATAGGAATATTAATATAGATATTTCTGTTGGACTTGCTTTTGGAAAAAATGATGATATTTTACCTAGAATTATAAAAAGAGCAGAAAAATCACTGCATGATGGAAATAAAGAAAGATAAGTATGGAGCTGTTTTAGCAGTTCCATACTTAAATATTAATCATATCAACGAGTGAAAACTTTATTGAGATATGCGATGATATGATTTGCAGCTTCTGCAAAATATTTATCAAAGAAACCGTGAGGACCATTTTCAATAAGATGCATCTCGACATCATTTCCGTTATCTTGTAGAACAGAGAAAGCCTTTTGAGCATATTCGACAGGAACAATTTTGTCAGAAGTACCATGTATTATGAAGACTGATTTGTGATATTTTTTTAGCACATCGTAAATGTCGATATCCAATACTGTTTTGATGTAGTCACGGCAGATACGCATAGGTGACGTGCCTACATGATCTGGAATATTCTGAGGATCAAAATTGAGAACTTGCATACTGCCGCGACGAGCATCGTCAGGGATACAAAGTGCAGGATATATGAGCATGAGAGCTTTAATCTTATCAGAGACTTCAGGCGCGGCAAGTGTTGAAACAAAACCACCCTGTGAACAGCCCATTATGGCTATTTGGTCTGTATCGACGTCATCTCTTGAACGTACATATTCTAATACCGATTCTAAATCACCTTTTTCTGTAAGGGTCGTCATATAATCTTCAAATGATCCTTCACTTAAAGAATTAAATCCGCCACCACAAAAATCATAAACAAAAGCACGATACCCTTCTGCAGCGATTATATTTCCATATGGAGTAGTTTCTTCAATAGAGGAAGTAAAACCATGAGAGATTATAACGGCAGGGAGTTTTCCTGATGAGTTTTCGCTATGAAGTTCATAGCCTCTGATAATAAATCCGTCAGGGTTGGTTAAGCTGAATTTAGTAGAAATAATATCCATTGCTATTTACCTCAAAATTATTGATATTTTACAAGATTATATGATATCAAATTAAATTTCTTGTATCAAATAAAATAAACCAAAAGCTGTCTTGTAATTATATCTTTGAAATACATAAACTATGTGTAAGAATACATAGAAAAGATTGTTTGAATTTGACGGAATTTTGGATGATACTATAATATTATTAAAAGTATAATAATATTATGTAAAGGGAAAAATGAGTATATATAGGCATTTGTATATGAAATATGTCAGCTGCGCTGACATAAATCCATATCAAATATCAATGGATGAGAATTGCAACTATAAGGGGAAAATATGAATTTCGGAGGGAAATGGTTTAGGGTAAACCACTTTGGCTTTACAGAGGAAGAGTATAATACAGCAAAAGCGCCTATTCAAAGGCGTGATTTAAGAATGCTAAGAATGCTGATGCATTTCTACGGCTATATTATGGCGGGCATGTCTATGGCTTCGTTATTAGGAATAATTCCTAATAAAGACTTCTTAAAATACCTTTTTTTCTGCCTTGTAATATTGATTTTTGAAATTGCAGACGCGTTAAAAAAAATAAAGGTATCGGATAAGCATTGGATAAGTCGGGCAATTGTGTTTTTAATACTTGCAGGCTGTGTGGCAACTATATCTGCGGGTACAGTTTTTATTACAATGATGTTTATGATTTTTGTAGTAATTGCTTCTGAATTGTATTTGGATACGGTAGTAAATTATATACTTATGTGCTTGGCAGTAATCATCACTATCTTTTTACTATCTTTTTATTATGGAACTTCGGCAGAAGTATTAATAAAGTTTTTTAAGACAATAGGTTTTATTCCAATCATGGTTTTAATTAATTATATGTCGCAGAAAGATAAAATATCGAGTTACCTGCGTAAAAATAAATCCATGGAAAAGCAAGATACTCTAAAT
This sequence comes from Lachnospiraceae bacterium KH1T2, assembly GCA_900114405.1. Lineage (GTDB taxonomy): Bacteria > Bacillota > Clostridia > Lachnospirales > Lachnospiraceae > NK4A144. The sequence continues at coordinate 2,883 of FOSY01000029.1, forward strand.
GATGAGGCTATAAGAGCATTTTTTGTTGAAAAAGAAGTAGATTCAGAAGAAATTGATGATATGGAAATTTCATATTATAAAACAGCGCATGTTCCGGAAAAAGTATATGACAGTAGGAATGAATCAATATCTGAGTCTTTTACAGAACGTCAGATTGAGGATAATGATGTAGATGAAAAATATATAACACTTTTTAAAGCGCCTGAGGCAAAAATATTGGTAGTAGACGATACCGAAATGAATCTTACAGTGGTTAAGGGACTTTTAAAAAATACGCTTGTAAGCCTGGATACTTGTCATAATGGTTATGAAGCACTTAATTTGATTCAGAAAGTGCATTATGATTGCGTGCTGCTTGACTTAATGATGCCGCATTTGGACGGTATAAATACATTTCGTAAGATCCGTGAAATTTCTAAAGGTATAAATAAAGGTGTACCATGTATCATCTTAACGGCCAGTTCTGGGAGTAGTGAAAGAGAAAAATACATAAATGAAGGTTTCGCAGATGCGATCTGTAAACCATTGGAAAGTGAGAAACTTGAAAGAGCGCTTGTTAAATTTATTCCTAAAGATAAATTATATTTACTTGGAACCTCTGAGTATGACAACATGGAAAATATAACAAATCAAAATTCTGAAGAGGGTCTTTTGCAAAAATTAACGGCTTTGGAGGGGATAGACTTAAATATAGCGCTTGAAAACACTGGCGAGGCAAGTCTCTTGAATGTTTTGTTAACAAAATTCAGAGATGATATTGAGGAAAAAAGTAACCTTATAGAAGAATGTTTCAGTAATAAAAGGTGGAAGGAATATATAAATTGTATTCATACTCTGAAAAATACTTCGGAACTTATCGGGGCATTAGAACTTGCGGATAGAGCAAGAAAGATTGAAGAAGCTGGAAATCTGGGTCGTATGGATAGGGTGATCAGAGAAAATGGTCCGATGATCGAGCTTTACAGAAGCTATTATCATAAGTTAGAAGGTTTTGGACAAGAGAAGGATATCGAAGAATCTGAGAAACTCAAGCCTGAAATTGATATGTCGGAGCTGAATGAAATCCTCTCAGCAATTAAAGAATTTGTAAATGCACATGATTATGAGAGCGCAGAAGTTGTAATGAAAGAGCTTGAAAACTACAGATATCCAAAAGAATTCAATAGCAAATATAAAGAATTGCGGAGAGCTTTTATCAAAGCTGATATTGATAAAATTCATAAGATACTTTAATAAGCAAAAAGTCAGGACACAATGATGATATCATATCACAAAGCCCTGACTTTTTATTTAGACGAGGAGACAATTTACGATTGAGACAAACAAACTGTATACATTAAAATTTTGGTAAAATTATATAAAGAAATCTTCAAAAATTAAAAAGTTTATGGTATTCTGACTATAAGGGTGAGGTATTTAATTATTCAGAAAGGGGAACAATATTATGCCACAAAGCGTAAAGGTAAGTCTGGGAAATGAGAAGCAGATCAAAGATTTCTTGAATATTAATATGAAATCAGACTGCGAAATAGATGTTGTTAACGGACAGAGCTACGTTGATGGTAAATCTGTTATTGGTTTAATGACATTAAATCTTTATGAACCACTTGAAGTTTATGTTATTGGAAATCAAAATGAAGTTGAAGAGGTGAAGGAAAGATATCAGAATAGCAATCTTTTGTATACAGAGTAAATTGATAAAGAATACAACTTAATACATAAAAATCTTAATTGATACATATTCTATTCTGAAATATAATTAATCCAATATTTCAATAAGGAAGCAGTATCTAAAAGAGCTGTTCCGAAGGGGAAAGAGGTATTGGATATGGAGAATACGAAGGTAGTATATGAGTATGACTCTAATCTTAATCTTAAGATTGAGAGGAATTGTAAAAACTGTGAGTTTAACGCTGGCAACAGATGCATGGGAGAAGGCAGAAGGATTGATAATGGCGCGGAAACGTATGGAATGCCTTTGAGCGAAACGACAAACATGTTTCCTAATGGCTGCGATGATTTTGGAATCAGCTATATGGCATATGTAAATGCATCGGTTGGTTAATTGAATTTGTATTATAAAATTGCATAATATGGAGTGAATATTTGAGAATCACTCTGTTAGTTAAAAAGCTCATCCTTAAGCTAAACTGCTTAGGGGTGAGCCTTTTTTGGATAAAGAATTAGACTTCGACTTCAGTTTTGCCTTCTTTTCGACGGATACTTGCAAATATAGATCCTGCAATATTATGCCATACGCTGAATATCGCACCGGGAAGGGTTGCAAGTGGATTCATTGAAAAGTTTGCAGCTGCAAGTGATACGGCAAGACCGCTGTTTTGCATTCCGATTTCAATTGCCAGCGCGGTAGTTTTTTCATAATCATATTTGAAAAGTTTTGCAACGCCAAAGCCTATTGTCATACCAATTATATTGTGCAATATGACAGCTGTTAAAGTAAGCAGACCTGTAGTGAGAAGCTTTTCCCTATTATTTGCAACAATCCCTGAGATGATCGTAACTATAGCTATCACAGAAATAAGAGGCAGAATTTCCTTTATCTTTTGAACCTGTTTAGCAAAAATAGCATTAAGGATAATTCCAGCTAAAACTGGTATCAATACAACTTTAACAACAGATAATATCATTGCTGTTAATGATACTTCTACCCATGAGCCGGCAAGTAAGTATGTTAATAGAGGAGTCATTATAGGGGCTGCAAGAGTAGAAACGATCGTCATTCCAACAGAAAGTGCTACATCACCGCCGGCTATATAAGTTATAACGTTGCTGGCAGTTCCTCCAGGACAGCATCCTACAAGTATAACTCCAAGAGCAAGATCAGCTGGTAAGCGAAGCAGTATACAAAGAAGCCATGCTGTAAGCGGCATAATTGTATATTGTGCGATCGCGCCTAAAATTATAGCTTTGGGTCTTATAAGTATTGATTTGAAGTCTGAAGGATGGATAGTGAGCCCCATTCCAAACATTGCTGTACCGAGAAAGAATGTAGTATAGCTTGTTGCCCATGCGATTGCTTCAGGTTTCCAAAAGGCTAAAAGAGAGCATATTATTATTATAAAGCCTATATTAAGACTTAAAAAAGAAGCTAAATTGCCAATTTTCCTCATCATATATCATTTCTCCACATGAAAGCTGAAATTGTCAATAAGTCGTGTTTTTCCAATATAAACAGCCATTGCTACAAGTACATCATTGGATACTTTTTCAACAGGCTGCATGTTATTGGCATCTACTACAGATACATAATCGATTTTGGCAAGAGGCTCTGCATCGATGATCGATTTCATTTCATTTATTACGGATGATGAGCTGCAGTTTTTGCAAATAGTGCTTTTTCCTTTAGAAACTGCCTGAGAAAGACAAAGAGCAGCTTTGCGTTCTTCTGGTGTAAGATATGTATTTCTTGAAGATTTGGCAAGACCATCAGCTTCACGTACTATTGGGCAGCCGATGATCTCAATATCAAAATTCATATCAATAACCATTTTACGGATGATGGCGAGCTGCTGAGCATCTTTTTCTCCAAAATATGCTTTATCTGGTGTAACTATATTAAAAAGTTTTGAAACAACTGTACATACACCACGAAAATGTATTGGACGTGTTACGCCGCAAAGAGTTTCTGACAAAGTGTCAATGTTCATATAGGTGTGCTGATCGTGATACATTTCATCCGGTGAGGGATGAAAAACGAGATCTGCTCCGTTTTCTTTGCAAAGGCGGCAATCTCTGTCAAAATCTCTTGGATATGCTTCAAGATCTTCGTTAGGACCGAACTGAGTGGGATTTACAAAATCAGATACTACTACGCGATCACATTCTTCATGTGCGCGTTTTATGAGACTTGCGTGCCCTTCATGAAGAAAGCCCATTGTTGGAACAAGTCCAATTGTAAAACCTTCTTTTTTCCATTCTTTGACTAAGGCACGAACTTCTTTAATTGTTGATGCAGTTTTCATTTTTTCTCCTTATCAACCTGAGATCATTGTATCTCGGTAGCCTAAAATAATTGGAGATAGTTAATCTGCAATCTGCTGCATTATTATTTCATTTTGATAAAAATGGGGTAATATTATGATCTTAGCAAATTAATTCAATAGATATTAGTCCATATCTTTAAGCAGACCATGATGCTCATAGCTTGTGATTCGGCTTATATGATTATGGTCATCTACAAAGACAACCTGAGGCTTATGTTCATCAGCTTCTTCAGGTGTCATTGATGCATATGACATGATGATAACCTTGTCGCTTACGCTTACGCATCTTGCTGCTGCGCCATTTAAGCAGATAACTCCACTTCCGGCTTTTCCAGCAATGACATAGGTTTCAAATCTACTGCCGTTATCAACATCTGCAATCTGGACTTTTTCGTATTCACGGATGCCTGCAGCCTTCATTAGATCCTCGTCGATAGTGATGCTTCCGACGTACTCAAGTGCTGCCTGAGTAACGGTTGCCCGGTGAATCTTGCCTTTTAGCATGTTCAGTGTCATTCCACTTGCCTCCTTTCGTCGATTGTTACCCGCCCTTACGCAAGTGCTGGGTACGTTCCTTTAGGATAATGAAATAACAAAGCGTATATATGACAGAGTACAGTTTTTTTCTTTTATCCAAAGAAAAAATATTATCTCTGAATGAGATTATAAACAATGATATTTTTTTGTCAATGGTTATGTAAAATGTATACATAACTGGTGCTGATTTTGTTTGACTATTTATGCATAATTTAGGAATACATCGCCGCCATAAATATAATTATGATACTATATAGATAAAGAAACCATATAATTGGTAAATTAACAGGAAGGGTGGAATTTACGCATGGTGATCGACCGTGAGGATATGCTCGAACTTACACGCAGAATGACACTTAAGAGAAATTGCTTTACAAGGATTGCAGGTGCCTATATTGACGATGAAGGAGAGGTTGAAGGCACTTTTAATGTTAATTTTCTAAACTTAAAACCTTTTGAAAAAACTAAGAATCTTGAATTGGCAAAGACAATTCCTTTTTCAGTAACTAATATTCAATTAAAACGATATGAAATTCCTGATAAAGCGAAGGGGATAAACAGCATGTATATGTTGCTGAATGCCCTTAAAGATTGCCATCTCAAGAATGATGCACTTATGGATGTTTTTTACGAGCAGGTTGCAGATGGATATCCGGTTGATTATAATTTTGCAGTTTTTTTATTTACAGGAACGTATGATGTTCCGACAAAAGGAAATGATAAAAATCAATTGGGGGAATCTGAAGAAGTATATGATTTTCTGATTTGTACGGTGAGCCCGTTGACAGATGAGGGAGAGCCGGATAAGCCTGATTTTGGCTTTTTATATCCGGCTTTTATTAATAGAAGTTCTGATTCAGATTTTATAGATATATTTCACGCAAATCCTGACATGGTTGAAGAGGGGTTAATGTATAAGCTTCTTGAAATGAGAACAAAATAATAAAATATACTTATCGTTTAATAAGTAAAACAGCAATATCATTTACATTAGTACCTGTTGCTCCGGTTTTAATCAGACATGAAGCTTTTTCTAATGCATGATAGGAATCGTTATCTGACATGTATGCTTCGATCTCAGCATCAGAAAGCGGAAAATTGCTATCAGCATATCCGCCGGCGGCATCAGTTGGACCATCAGTACCGTCACTTCCTATACTGAAAATACAAGTGTCATTCAAACTCTTGATAGATTTTGATGCAGAAAGAACCAGCTCCTGATTACGTCCGCCGAGCCCGGAACCTTTGAGATGGACGATTGTTTCGCCACCTGCGATAAAGGCAAGTGAACGATTAGAGGATTGATGCGTTTTTGCTATTGAAGCAAGGAAAGAACCGGCATCGGATGCTTCACAACAAAGGCAGTCTGTTAAAATATTTGTGCTGTAGCCGAGTTTTTCACAGGCTTCTTTAGCGGCGGAGCATAGTTCGCGTACGCTGCCGGTTATGTATGTTTCTACATTTTCAAGAGATTTTGGAGTTTCAATGTTTAAGAGCTCTTTGACTTCATCGCTTAGATTCAGCTTATATTTTTGAGCTATTTTCTTTGCATCATCGGCAGTCGATTTATCCGGATAAGCAGGGCCGGAAGCAATCATATCTAAAGGATCTCCTATAATATCACTTAAAACTATACTGAATACCTTTGCCGGACTGCACAGTTTGGCAAATTTTCCACCTTTAACGGCAGAGATGCGCTTTCTGATAGTATTTATTTCTGTTATGTCTGCACCTGATGCGAGTAACTGTTTGGTTAGATCAGTCAGTTCATCAGGAGAAATGAGAGGTTTTTCAAAAAGTGATGAACCGCCTCCGGAAATTAGAAAAAGGACAGTGTCATCATGAGTGAGATTAGAAACGAGATCAATTGCAGCTTTTGTCCCGTAGAAGGAGTTTTCGTCAGGAACAGGATGTCCTGCTTCAATAATTTCAAAATTGGCGATGGGGCCACGTGAATGATCATATTTTGTAATTACAATTCCTTTTGAAATTTCACTTCCTAGCATTTCAGAAGCTGCTTTGGCCATTTGCCACCCTGCTTTTCCTATGGATACGAGTATAATATTTCCTTTGCCGAATTTTTTATTCGCCAAAGCTTTTTTCACGGCTGTATCAGGAAGAACAGCTTTTATTGAATTATTTATTATGAAATCAGCATCTTTTCTAAGAGTCATAGCCTCTCCTTTATTTGTAAATTATGATCGATACGCTTATTTTAGCACTTTTAGAGATAATATAAACAGTATTGAACTACCCTATTTATACACCTTTTGGATAATATAAAAAAATGCGAAAAAACAAAGCTTTGAGACACTTTTTATAAAATATGACCAACGTTGAGTAAATAAGAAAATGAGAAAAGTGTAAAAACAGAGTAGATGATATGTGGTTAAAATTTTACGTTAACGCTATATTTCGTGTAGTCATATTATTTGGTGAAAAGGTGTATATGAAGTGAGTTTTTTATTCAGGCGGAGAAATTCCTCACCTCTAATCGTTAGCGCAAGCGAGTATTGAATATAAAAAAAGTGGTTAAAATAAGAAATGTAAACGCAACATGAATATAATATTAAAATTGTATAAATTATTTCTTAAAAATTGTGTTTTATTACGATTGCTTTGAGTATATAAATATCATATACTAAATATTAGAAGTTGAGAAATACAGTTAATAGGGGATTGGGATAGGTATCAAATTGAAATATAGTGTGGAAAGTTGTGATAGACTTAGCTATCTGGATTCTGCAAGAGGGATTGCTATCATTTGCGTGATCATAGGTCATATGAATTTAAGAAATCGGCTTATAAGCCAGTATATATATTCTTTTCATATGCCTATTTTTTTTATAATTTCAGGCATGTTGCTGGCATATGGAGAAAAGTGGAAGATCAGATCGTTATGGGATAATATTAAAAGAAAAGCAACAAATCTTTTGGGCCCGTATGTGATGTTTAGTTTGCTGAGTATCATGGTGATTGCCTTGGATTCTGTGCAGCATGAAAACTTAAAGGGATTCATATCGAAGATATGTAAAGCCGGGGTTAATACGCTGAATCTTGACGGTATACAGACGTTGTGGTTTTTACCGGCGCTATTTATAGCAGAAACTGTATTTTTGATATTGCACAGAGTGGTGAGAGATAAACGTTCAGCGTGTATATTTACGCTTGTAGTTGCAGCTGTAACTACGATATATGCGGTATTTACTCATATATGTAATGACTGTGGAGAAAGGCTTATTCCATTAACTACTGGATTCAATATTATAAATAGAGCATTGATAGGGTTTATATTCTTATTTTTGGGCTATTTATTTGAAAAATCAAAAAAGCTTTATCAATTGGAAAAGGTAAAACTTTTTGCAGTGGCTTTGGTATTAATATTTATAAATCTGCTTTTATTCAGATATAATTTTGTGGATTTAAGGAATTCAGTGATCGGAAATCCGGTCGTTTATTATATCAATGCCATATGTGGTTCTTATGGAGTGATAATATTAGCAAAGCTTTTCTTTTCGAAGAATCGTTTATTTGTATTTTTTGGGAGAAATTCACTGATCATATTTGCAACGCATCTAAACTTTATGATAATAGGTTTTTCATTAATGTTAGCCGGATGCTTTACAATCAGATACGAAGGCTTGGTTGGTGTGATCATTGTTATAGCTATTGAGAGTATTGTGGTTCTTTTGTCTAATCAGATTTCGAAATTTTTATCAATAATTAGTTCGAGAAGAGAAGCAAATAGAAAATTGATGATCGAATAACTTATAAAGTAGATGAAAAAAGTTGACCGTAATTGAATAACTGCGGCGGCGCATTCTCGTGACTTTAGTCGTGAGGACCGCCGCTTCTTTTTCTTTATGCTCACATATGGTATAATAGTTACATGGATAAAACTATTTATAATACAAATTACTCAAAACTTACATATGGTAGAGGTTATGTATATTCTTTACAGTATCACATTGTATGGTGTACCAAGTATCGGAAAAAAGTTCTTTTTAATGGTATCGATGATGATATTAAGGGATATCTTAACGAGCTGGCAAAGGAGTATTCCTTTTCAATACTTGCAATGGAAGTTATGCCGGATCATATACATATTCTCGTAGACTGCAAACCGCAGTTTTTTCCTTCAGATATGATAAAAATCCTAAAGGGAAATACGGCACGATGGCTGTTCATGAAACATCCTGAATTAAAAAAACAGTTGTGGGGAGGACATCTTTGGAATCCATCCTATTGCATTGTTACTGTCAGTGACAGAAGTTTTGAGCAGGTAAAGCATTACATCGACTCACAAAAAGAACGTTAAGGCGAAAGGAGGCTCTGTGATATGAAGATAATGTCCACATATTCGGTAAAAATAAAAGAATATAATCACATTTTCAAGGATACGATCATACTCTATCGCAGAGCTGTTGATTTTTATATTGATGTGATGCTTAAAGAATGGGATGAGTTTTCTGTATGTTCAAATCAGAACAAGGCTGTGAACCTGGCGGAGAGCTATAGTGTCACATCAAAGAAAAGACCGGTTGTGATCTATGATCTTGCTGTAAACTTTTATAAGTTTCCTTCATATCTTAGGAGAGCTGCGATTGCTGAAGCATACGGAAAAGTATGTTCATATAAATCAAACCTTGATAACTGGGAAAATACAGACCGCAACCTGAGAGGTGAACAACCGTCATTTCCAAAGGCCGGATACATATATCCGGCAATGTACAGAGGGAATACTTTCAGGAGGATTGATGATCTTCATGCAGAATTAAAGGTGTTTTATCACAATACATGGGACTGGATTACAGTTTCACTGCGAAAAACGGATGTTGATTATATAAAAAAATACTGTTTTTCCAGAAAAGAATGTGTGCCTACCTTACAGAAACGCGGTAAACAGTGGTTTCTTGATTTTGCATTTGAGGAAAAGGTAAAACTCGATGAAACAGATATTTTCGATCAGACAGTACTTGCTGTTGACTTAGGTATCAATAATGCCTGCACATGTTCAGTAATGCGATCAGATGGCACGATCCTCGGAAGGCGTTTCCTGCGACTGTCGAGAGAATACGACTCTCTGAAGCGTAAGACTGACCGCATTAAGGCAGCCCAGCGGCATGGTTCACGCAGATTATCACGTCTATGGAGACTTGCTGACGGTGTAAACGATGATATCGCAGTAAAAACAGCACATTTCATTGTTGATATGGCACAGGAATATAACGTTAATACCATTGTTTTTGAGCATCTTGAGCTTGATGGGAGAAAACGTGGTTCAAAAAAGATGAGATTACAAATGTGGAAAGCCCGTTATGTTCAATCAATGGTAGCAGACAAGGCTCACAGGCTCAGTATGCGTATATCCAGGGTAAATGTATGGGGCACGTCAAGGCTTGCCTTTGATGGTTCCGGCAGAGTGCTGCGAGGAAATGAATCGGCAAAAACTAAGGGAAAATACAGTCTGTGCGAGTTCAGTACAGGAAAGATATATAACTGTGATCTAAATGCTTCATACAACATAGGGGCAAGATATTTTATACGTGAGATCATAAAGTCCCTTCCGGTGACGAAAGGGCAGCAGCTTTTGGCAAAAGTTCCAGAAGCTGTGTATAGGAGCACATGCACGTTGTCTACGTTAATTAGTCTGAATGCAGAGCTTTGCGCTGCGGCGTAAGTGTCTCGGTGTCAGACCGTATATGTAGTCAATGAGTCCGCACCCCAGAAAAACGGGTATGGAAGCACGCGACTTTAGTCGTGTGAGGCTTCACATGGTCAACTTTTTTTGTGGCAATTTGAGCTCGTTCTGCGAGACTTTATGTCGAATCTGCATCAGAGCAGATAACATATTTCATACGAAAATTCTTGCAGAGCGTTTAGTTCAAGAGGAGATTGTTCCACCGACTGATATGAACTTTTCTATAACTTCCGCGACAGCATCAGTTTTATAATCTTTTTCGCATATATAATCAGAAATTGTTTTTAATTGTGGAACAGCACTTGAAACACAAGCACCTAGTCCTGCTTCTAATATCATTGACTCGTCATTATAATTATCACCGATGGCGATAACCTCCATTGGTGAAATCTTTAAGAAATCAGTAAGCCAAAGCAGTCCAGAGCCTTTAGTTACACCGGAGGCTGTGCATTCAAGGTACCGTCCTCCTGCAGAAGGCGATATAGAAGTATTTTTTGTCAAAAACTGTTCTGCATCTTTTTGAAATTTTCTTAATCTAAGAGGAGCTTCAGAAGAAATCATGATTTTACCAAGCGTGTCATTCTTAAAAATTGAAAAATCTGTATCGCTCATTAGTTTAAATGGGGCTTTTTGAGCTATTTTCCTTCTGACTTCATATTCTGTCGGGTTATAGATGTAGCAGCAGTCAATGGTAAAAACAAATGTGCACAAGTTTCTTTTGATGCTTTCATAAAAAATGATCTCAGCATCATCATGTGATAATTCTACAAAATGAAGTATACGGTTATTTTCATTTTCAACGACCATGCCTCCGTTATATCCGATTGAGTATTCTCCTGGACAGTTGTAAGTACCAATCTCTTTTAGTATTTCTTGGATCATATTGATAGGTCGTCCGGTTGTAGGAACAAATTTGATGCCACTTTTCCTTGCTTTTTTAATTGATTCGCAATTTACCTTAGATACATGGTGATTGAAAAGGAGAGTTTCGTCTAAATCAGAAAAAATCATTTTATACATTGTAAAACTTACCTCCAAAAAAATGTAAGCTGCGTCGGCGTAAAGTCCGAGTAAGTCTCACGAGCTGGGACTTGAATTTATAATACAACACAATATCATTTTATAGAAAATATTCAGAAATGTAAAAAGCTTAGGGAGTGATATGGTATACTTTGGATAAAGAGAATAATATTCAGGAGTAAATTTATGGAAGAACAGCAGAAACATAAGCGAAGACCGCATTACAGCGGTAAATATCCAAGAAAGTTTAGTGAAAAGTATAAAGAACATAATCCGGAGAAATATGCGGAAACAATAGAAAAAGTAATCTCAAAAGGAAGTACACCGGCTGGAATGCACATACCTATCATGGTAAAAGAAATTTTGGATGTACTTAATATACAGCCTGGTGAAAAAGGGCTTGACTGTACATTGGGCTATGGTGGTCATACGACGAAAATGCTTGAGGAGCTCAAAGGTGAAGGGCATCTGTATTCTTTGGATGTTGATCCAATCGAGATAGAGAAGACAAAGGTACGTATTGCAGAGAGAGGATTTGGAGAAGAAATATTTACAGCAATACATACGAATTTTAGAAATATTGATAAGGTATCAGAAAAATATGGACCGTTCAATTTTTTACTTGCTGATCTTGGCGTTTCATCAATGCAGATAGATGATCCAAGCAGAGGATTTTCATATAAAATTGACGGACCACTTGACCTTAGGATGGATCCGGAACATGGTGAGTCAGCGGCAGAGCGTCTCGCAAATCTCACTAAAGAAGAGATGATTGGAATGTTTGTCGAAAATTCTGACGAACCTTATGCGCAGGAGATAGCAGAAGAGATAGTAAAGTCACAGAGAAAAGGACTTAAAATTGACACTACAACAGCGTTAAGAGAGCTTATTCAAGAGGTTATATTAAGGCAGAAGGATATAAAGAAGCTTTCAGATGCAGAAAAAAAGGAAGCGGCTAAAAAATCGTGTGCGAGAGTTTTTCAGGCTTTGAGAATAGATGTGAACAGCGAATTTGAAGTACTATATGATTTTTTAGAGAAGCTTCCGAATGTTCTTGAAAGAGGCGGAAGAGCTGCAATTCTCACGTTTCATTCAGGAGAAGACAGACTTGTGAAGAAAGCATTTAAGGAGCTTTCTAAAACAGCTGAATTTGAGTGCAGTAAGGATGTTATACGACCGACAGCAGAGGAATGCTTCAGAAATCCAAGGGCACATTCAACGAAACTTAGATGGCTGAAAAAAATATAAAATGCTATTTATTAAATTTTAAATATGATTCTGATATTTATATAAAAAAGGGCACAAATTCATAGAATAAGCTTAAAATTAGTGTATGAAATATACACTTGAGGGGGTAGTGTAAATGAATAAGGGCTTATATATTCTTGGGATAGTGTCTATACCAGTTATTTTAACTGCAGGAACAGTTGTATGCGCCGCATACATACAAAATTGGATGAAACCTGCATTTTCAAGTGAAAATGAAGAAACATATGCTCAAAATGCGCCTGTTGCAAATGATCAGAACAATATGGATAATTGGCAGGTAGAAGTGCAAAGTGATGAGCAGCCACAGGCAGAAACAAGTGATGGCAATATTAATGTGACTGGGGGGATTTCTTCTGAAACACATAAGATAGGAGAGACTTGGGAAGTAGATGGTCAGTGGGCTATACAGATTAATTCGGTTACGGAAACTGATGAACGTACCGGAGACAGTGAGCCGGCGGCAGTATACATTATTGACTATGGATATATGAACATGGGATATTCCGGTGAGCTGCAGATTTCGTTTGGAGACGAGATAAGTCTGTTAGATGGTGGAGGAGAATTCGGAAGCTCTTATCCATTAGAATTGAATTATTCGCCGAAGGGAATTATGGAAGATGAAGGCTGCAGAGCCCAATGCGCAGTCGCTGTTGATTCTCCAGGGTGGAGTTCAATAGATATAAGTATAGTTGATGATAATGGAGTAACACATGAATGTAAATTTACTCCATAAAAAATACTCGAAAGAGGTATAAGTATCTCTTTCGAGTATTTTATTGTAAATTATTCTAACTCAAAGGCGCCTGTATAAAGTTGGAAATAAGTTCCCTTTTGCTGTATAAGTTCATCGTGTGTTCCTCGTTCAATGATACGTCCGTGGTCGAGAACCATGATGGCATCGCTGTTTTTAACGGTAGAAAGTCTGTGAGCAATTACGAAAACAGTTCTTCCTTTCATAAGGTTGTCCATTCCTTTCTGAACAAGAGCCTCGGTTCTTGTGTCAATAGAGCTGGTTGCTTCATCAAGAATCATGACTGGTGGATCAGCAACAGCTGCACGAGCGATTGAAATGAGCTGCCTTTGTCCCTGAGAAAGACTTGATCCATTTCCGGTGAGCATTGTATTGTAACCGTCAGGAAGTCTTCTGATAAAGCTGTCAGCATTAGCAAGTTTTGCTGCAGCAATGCATTCCTCGTCAGTAGCATTAAGTTTACCATAGCGGATATTATCCATTACAGTTCCGGTGAAGAGGTTTACATCCTGAAGGACAATTCCAAGAGAACGCCTAAGTTCAGGCTTTTTGATTTTCCCTATGTTGATGCCATCATATCGGATTTTTCCGTCAGGGATGTCATAAAATCTGTTTATAAGGTTTGTGATAGTTGTTTTGCCTGCTCCTGTAGCACCGACAAATGCAATTTTTTGTCCGGGTTTTGCATATAATGAAATATCTTTAAGGACAAGCTTCTTATCATTGTATCCGAAATCGACATGTTCCATAACAATGTCACCTTTGAGTTCGGAGTATGTGACAGTATTATCTGCACTGTGTGGGTGTTTCCAGGCCCAAAGCCCTGTGTGTCTGTCGACTTCACGAAGAGTTCCATCTTCATTTCTTTCAGCATTTACCAGAGAAACATAGCCTTCATCTGCCTCAGATTTTTCATCAATAAGTCCGAATACACGACTAGCTCCGGCAAGACCCATAGCGATCATTGAAACCTGCATTGAAGTCTGGCTGATAGTTTGCGAAAACTGTCTTGCCATATCAAGAAATGACACGATGATACCAGCAGTAACAAGACCACCGCCTGAAAGACCAAAGTTTTTTGCGCCCAGAAATACCATTACAGCTCCGACTATAGAGATAACAACGTACATAAGATTTCCTATATTGGCGAGGATAGGCATTAACATATTGCCGTATCTGTTGGCAGTATCTCCATCATGAAAAAGCTGGTCATTGAGTTTGACGAATGCTTTCTTGCTCTCTTCTTCGTGGCAAAATACTTTGATGACTTTCTGACCTTCCATCATTTCTTCGATGAAGCCTTCTTCTTTTGCGAGTGATTTCTGCTGCTCTGTCATATATTTAGCACTTGCGCCGGCGAACTTTCGAGCTACGGTTACCATAAGAGCACTAAAAACTATAACTATCAATGTAAGCTGGAAGCTGAAATACATCATCATACAAATGATAGAGACTATAGAAATTGTTGACTGAATTACGAGCGGCATACTTTGTCCGATAAGCTGGCGGATTGCATCGACGTCATTAGTGTAGGTACTCATGATATCGCCATGCGCATGTGTATCGAAATATTTTATTGGCAGAGTCTGCATTTTTACAAACATATCATCTCTGAAATGCTTAAGAGTACCTTGTGTGACGGTTGCCATGATCCTTGTATATGTTCCTGATGCAATTATGCCTAAAAGATAAATAGTACCCATTGTTATCAAAATAGATAAAAGCTTTGACCATACTGCACCAAGTCCCTGCTCAAGTCCGGGAGTAACACATTCGTCGATAAGTCTTTGCAGAAAAAAAGTTGCAGAAGCGGAGGCAAGTGCATTTATTATTATAGCTGCAATGACAACTATCATTTGAATTTTATAGTGACTAAAGATGTATTTAATAAGCCTTGAGAAGGTACCTTTTTTTATTCCATTCTTCATTAGTCTTCCTCCTTAGCTTTATTTTGTGAATCATATATTTCTCTGTAAATTCCATTAAGAGCCATAAGCTCGTCATGATTTCCACGTTCTACGATATGTCCGTCTTCCATAACGAGGATAATGTCAGCATCTGAAATAGAAGAGGTTCTTTGGGCAATGATGATCTTGGTCGTGTCAGGGATCTCCTCACGGAATGCTTTCCTTATAAGAGCATCGGTCTTGGTATCAACGGCTGACGTTGAGTCGTCAAGGATCAGCACTTTAGGTTTCTTCAAAAGAGCTCTTGCGATACATAAACGTTGTTTCTGACCGCCGGAAACATTAGTTCCGCCCTGCTCGATATATGTGTCATATTTGTCTGGGAACTGCTGCACAAATTCATCTGCCTGAGCAAGCTTACATACATGTTCTATTTGCTCATCAGTGGCATTTTTATTTCCCCACCTGAGATTTTCTTTGATAGTTCCAGAGAAAAGTATATTTTTCTGAAGTACGACTGCTACATTGTCTCTAAGTGATTGAAGATCATATTTTTTTACATCAACACCGCCTACAGTAAGCGTTCCTTCAGTAACATCATATAATCTTGAAATAAGCTGAATAAGCGAGCTCTTAGATGAGCCGGTGCCGCCTATGATTCCTACTGTCTGACCGGATTTAATATCAAGATTGATATTTTCGAGCGCATTTTTGCTGCTGTGTTTAGAATACTTAAATGAAACATTATCAAAAACAATGCTTCCGTCTTTTACTTCCTTAATACCGTTTTCGGGTGACTTAAGTGAACTTTCATGAGTTAATACTTCAACGATACGTTCCGAAGACTCAACGGCCATTGAGGTCATTACAAAAACCATTGAAAGCATCATTATAGCCATAAGGATCTGGATACCATAGGTTATAAGCGATGAAAGTTCGCCTGTTGTGAGCTCTGCTGAATGGCTTGATATGATAGTAGTTGCACCGAAGTAACTTATGAGCATGATCGATGTATAAACAAAAAGGATCATAGAAGGGCTATTGAAGGCAAGTATCTTTTCTGCTGCTGTAAAATCGGCTCTGACATTTTCTGAAGCGGTCGTGAATTTTTCTTGCTCATGTGTTTCACGCACAAAGGCTTTTACAACTCGTATTCCTGAAATATTTTCCTGAACAGAGTTGTTCATCGCATCGTACTTCTTAAAGATACGTTTGAAAATAGGCATGACAGTGAATATTATCCCAAAAAGTATCAGCATAAGAAGTGGTATAATGATCAAAAAGATCATTGCCATCTTAGGATTTATAGAAAAACTCATTATTACTGAGAAAATAATCATCAATGGAGTTCTGACAGCAAGTCGGATTATCATCTGATAAGCATTTTGAACATTTGTAACATCGGTCGTGAGCCTTGTTACAAGTGATGATGTAGAGAATTTATCTATATCTGTAAAAGCAAAATCCTGAATCTTAAAAAAGAGATCCTGACGGATATTTTTTGCCAATCCGGTTGAGGCAGTAGCGGAAAATCTGCCCGCCATTGCTCCGAAGAATAGGGAAAGCATTGCCATTATAACGAGTGCAATTCCTAATTTAATAATTTCAGATAAAGAATTTCCGGTCATTTTATCAATGACGTCTGCCATAGCTAATGGCATAGCACATTCAAGAATGACTTCTAAAGTAACAAAAAGCGGAGCCAATAAAGATTCTTTTTTATATTGGCGGACACATCTTGCTATTGTACTTATGATAGTGTTCATAAATTTCCTCCTAAATATATGTATAAATAAAAGCAAATATGCTTTTTTACAGAGTGATCATTTGCCTGTAGTATGCTACATTTTTTTGTCATTTTTTTACCTCGCCAATTGAGCGAGGCATTAAAGATATTGTCATACATTTTTATACAGGCGTGTAAGCATGTTGTGAAGTATTTTGATTTCCTCGTTGTCGAAACCATCGAGCATTTTGCGTTCATGTTCAAAGTAGCCATCACGTATGTTTTTGGCAACTTCGAGAGCTTTATCTGTTGTCCTGACTATTTTATTTCGCTTATCGCTTGTGCAAATACAACATTTTAGAAAGCCGTTTTGCTCTAGCCTGTTAACCAGACCTACTACAGTAGGATGTGAGACATCCATTTTAAGCTCAAGTTCCCTCTGTGTCATTTCATTTCCATTTTCTATGAGCTGAATTAAGAGTTTTATCTGTGAGCCAGTGATGCCGTATTGACTGAATTTTTCATCGGCTTCTGCATGGAATTTATCACTAATAAGCTGTATTAACTCAGGAATTCGTCTTTCTGCCATCTTTTCCTCAAATCAAATATCATAATTTGTAGCTTGCTACACAATGGTAGTATACATTTTTAGCAATGTCAATGAATGAAATTGTAAAAAATGTGTTAACTCTAATGTGTCAGACATTTGATAGGTCAATTTATGCCATGCGGGATACAGGCTGTGCCTGATGCCTTGTACTTATAAAATTGAAATGTAAAATCTTATATATCACGAGGAGGTACATGGTATATGAGAAGGAATAGACTTTGGACAGGATTAGCGTCATTAACGTCACTTTTGCTTACATTTACTGTAGTCGGTACAAACTGTATGTATAGTTATGCTGGCACAGTAAATGGAGCCCTTGGGATTAAAACAAGCAAAGTGGTAAATGAGGATGATGAAGCATCTGATACAGAATATTTTAAAAGTGAGTATGGTGATTTGAATGCAGATAATCTTCAGAAACTTATCAATGATACTTATGATGAGAGCGTCCTTGAAGAAGAGGAAGGTGCGGTATTGTTAAAAAATGATGATAATGCGCTTCCGTTAAATGAAAATGAAAGGAATGTGACTCTGTTCGGGCATGCTTTCGCACAACCTTTGTATAAAGCTGCATCGGCGGGATCAAATGGATATAAAGGAGAGTATTGCATTGATCCATATGAAGCATTTGAAAATGAAGGATTTAATGTAAATTGTAAGTTAAAAGAGGCTTACAAGGCTTCAAAGACTGAAAGAGGAACGGGTGCATTTGACTTTATAACGCAAACTTCATCAGTACTTTCTATGGGCGAAGAAAAAAGTACATTTTATACATCAGATATTCAATCATCATGGGCTGATGGATATAATGATGCTGCCATTGTAATGTTTGCAAGAGAAGGAGGTGAAGGTGTTGAGCTTGCCACTAAGGATACGGAAGGAAAAAGTCAACTTGCTCTTCATGAGGATGAAAAAAATCTTTTACGTATGATAAAGGATTCTGGAAAGTTCAAAAAAATAATCGTGCTGCTGAATACCGGAAATCCTATGGAGCTTGACTGGCTTGACGAATATGGTGTTGATGCATGCCTGTGGATAGGTGAACCGGGGCAGAGAGGTTTTGAAGGTGTTGTGAAATTGCTCACGGGTGAAGCAAATCCAAGCGGTCATCTGACAGATACATATGCAGCAAATTCACTTTCTTTACCTGCTGTAGTAAATGCAAGTGGAAATAACCAAAAGTGGACAAACATTGAAGAAGTTCTGAAAAAAACGACTGAAGGAGAAAATGATATTTCTTACTATGATTCACAGGCAGAAGGAATTTATGTAGGATATAAATATTATGAAACAAGATATGAAGATACTGTGTTAAAGCAGGGAAATGCTGATAGCACTAAAGGCTCATCGACAGGAAAAGAATGGAATTATGCGGATGAAGTGACTTATCCATTTGGATATGGTCTTTCATATACACAGTTTGAGCAGAAAATTGAGAATGTTGAAGTCGGTGCTGACGAAATAGATGTAAAGGTCAATGTCAAAAATACAGGAGAAAAGGCTGGAAAGAGTGTTGTTCAGATCTATGCACAGACTCCTTATGGGGATTATGAAAAATCAAATAATGTTGAAAAAGCTTCTATTCAATTACTGAATTTTACAAAAACAGGAAAATTAGAGCCGGGGCAGAGCGAGACGGTTGAAATAGTGTGCGATAAATACCTGCTGGCAAGCTATGATTATACAAAGGCAAAAGGCTATATCATGAGCGAGGGTGAATATTACCTTACGCTGGGAGATGATGTACATAAGGCCTTAAATAATATACTTGCAGCAAAAGGTGCAGAAGGACTTATAAATGCAGACGGTACAGAGGCTGTTGGAAATGCTGAAAATACATATAAGTGGAATGAGGATTTAGACACTCAAAAGTATTCTGTTTCGAGATATTCAGGAAATACTGTAACTAATTTATTTGAGGATGCTGATTTAAATTATTGGATTAAGAATGCCGTAACTTATATTTCAAGAAGTGATTGGGATAGAACATATCCTTCAGAGGCAACAAAAGTTGCGGCAACAGATGAAATGATCAGCGAAATGAATGGAGAATATTACGAAAAACCAAATGATGCACCATCACTTAGTGAAGTAGCTTTGGGAAAAAATAAAGGCATATCATTGGCGTCGCTTATCGGTTTGGATTACGATGATGAAAAATGGGGTGAGTATCTGGATCAGTTTACGCTTACAGAGCTTGCAAGTCTTACTGCAGATAATTTTGGAACAGGTGAGATCACATCGGTTGGAAAGCCTGCAGTTGTTGTAGGAGATGGTCCGGATGGTGTAGGTGGAACCTTCGATAAAGAAAAATATGGAGATGGAAGAGATGATACATGTTTTCCATGTCAGCTGATCCTTGCTTCTACATATAATAAGGATCTTATGAAGCGCAGAGGTGAGCTGATGGGAGAAGAGTGCCTATATCTGGATATGGAATGCGATTGGATGCCGGGAGGAAATCTTCATAGAACACCTTTTGGAGGAAGAAATTTCGAATATTTTTCAGAAGATGCCAACATGACATATCTTTGCACGATTCCTGAAGTAGAAGGAATGGAATCAAAGGGAGTACATGCCGGAATAAAGCATTTTGCAGGTAATGATCAGGAAAATAATCGACAGGGAATTGCATGTTTCTTTAATGAACAGGCATTTCGTGAAGGCGATTTAAGATGTTTTGAAGGTGCAATAGCCGTTGCCAAGAGTCAAAGTGTAATGCAGGGATTCAACAGGATCGGACTTAAGTGGTGCTCAGCCAGCAAGGCATTGATAACGGATCTGCTTCGCGGAGAGTGGGGATTCATTGGTCAGGTAGAAACTGATGCGGTAGCATCAGGTGAGCCATATAAAGTTCACTTTGTTTCAACACTTGCGGCAGGCGTTAACAGTTATTGCATCGACTTCGGCGGAGCAAGTTCTCAGACGATTGAAAAGGCAATAAAGGCAAATGATGATGGTAATCTTGCTAATATATTGAAAGAATCAGCACACCATTACCTTTATCCGGTAGTAAATAGTGCAATTATGAATGGTTATAGTGTAAATTCGAAAGTGGTTGCAGTGACACCGTGGTGGCAGCCGCTTATGACAGCTGTTATAATTTTACTTTCACTGATAGATATCCTATTTATATTTTTAATCTTCAAAGGCAGAAAGGCTGTTGAAAATATATTGGTCGAGGAGGCTAATGCGTAATGAATTTTTTTAAAAGACTTCGATTGAATGAGATCATTGTCATTGCGGCAATGATCGTAGGGCTTGCAGGACTTATAAGGTTTGTCAGTTGGTCTGCAGCGCATGATGCAATGGACTATATTATAGTTGCCGGATTTGTTATGGCTATAGTCTTTGATGTATTGCTTTTGCATTTTGATAACGATATCTTTTACGTGTTTGCAACAACCGGCTATAGTCTCGCATTGTTTAAATTGCTTTCTGACTCGGTAGGTACATTTGTAGATCTGTTTCAGGGCATAAATATGTTTGGAGATGTTTCGCAAATGGGAAATATTGTTTCAATATCCATTTTAGCAGCAATAAGTTCGGCATTATCAGTAATAGTTAGTTTTATGATACGTAGGGTGAAGTGATTTTTAGAATCGTGCAGAGGTATATTGAGTGAAGACATTGATCAAAGAAAGATGGATGGCGTTTGGAGAGCGCCATCCTAAATTGTCAAAAATACTTTATCAAATATTGTATTTTTACATATTTAGCATGAGCGTGACAGTTTTTCAATATCTCGTGTTTACGTTTATGCCGTATCTGTTGGGAAAAGAGCTGGCCGGCAGAGAATTTATGTGGCCTCAGATACAAGTCACATTATTAGGACATTCATATAAGTGGAATATATTAGGATACGAAGTTGCAAGGAATGAATTTGGTGAAGTAATGATTGGAGGGGGACTGGGATATTTTTTAAGTTATGAAGTTGGCTCATTTCTTGCGCAATGTATAAATTTTCCATTGCAAAGAAATATTACATTTAAAAGTCATGGTAATGTATATTATCAAGGAATGTGGTATTTTATAGCATGGGTGTTAATATCACTTGTATGCAATGCGATCAATGGACTATGGCTTCCAATCGCACAGGAATATTTTAGCATTCAGGTATATAATCTACTGGTAACAGTAATTACAGGTGGGGTTTCTATGATAATTTACTTTGCGGTTTTTAAGATTATTTTTCCAGAAGAGTAATCGCCGGATAAATATGAAAACCTGCCAATCAATAAAAAATTCCAAAGATAAGTTATACTCGTATAACTGTTTTTAATAACCTGGACTAAACACTAACGATGCAAACTCTCATCAGCAAAGAATTTACATCGTTAGTATAAGTCCAGCTAATTAAA
>FOSY01000059.1 GCA_900114405.1 Lachnospiraceae bacterium KH1T2
ATATTGTGTTCCATCAATTTTTTCCTGTATTGCTATAATATCCATTCTTAAATCCACCTCAAACCTTAATATCCTCTTGCCTGAAAGTATCTGTTTTATTAATTCAACTTTTTAACAAATTTATAGTCAACAATATTTCGATTATCTCTAGTATTGCTGTTTTTAATTAGCTCGACTTATTCTAATGATGTAAATCCTCTAATGGTGAGGGTTTGCAAAGTTTCCACCACTTGCACTTGAGCATATTCCACCAGCAGTCATTGCACCTATCAAAGCTGCTCCGACTCCTACTGCGATAGCAATACATCTCCATCATTCCTAAATATCTCACTTCCACTCTCTTTATCTATAAGCTAAAGTCTATCGATAATTCCTTTTTGAATACTTAATGTATTCTCCACAGTCTAAAAGTCAGCATGTGAGATATTTACTCCGCTTGCTGTAAATTTTTCAGTTAATTTTTTTATAGTGCTCTTTCTTCTTAATTCTTCGATCCTTTTTCTTCTATCCATATATTTTTACATGTAATTTCCATCCTCATTATAGATAAATCTAGTTACTATTCACAGAAAAAACACCGGCAGACTATCAAAAATCTGCCGGTAGCTGTATGTATTATGGCTTCTTTATTTCATTGCTTGGATTTTGTCATTTATTCGTTTTGCTTCGTTGCGGTAATGCAACATGAAGAAAAACCATATAGCAAAAGCTATGAGAAGCTGGATCACAATTGCTATTACGCTATTCCACAAGCCACCTGTTCTAGCCCAACCAACTTGAAAAGCAATAACAGTATAAATTATAGAACCTATTCCTATATGTATAAGGATGCGAATAGGCATGGGGATGTTCTCGGCTTTATAAATGATTGTTGGGACCCCAAATCCAAGCCCTACAATAATGCATCCTATTACCATTTTGGTAAAACGGTAGTTATCAAGCTCGAAGTTTCCACCACCTGCAATATCAAATATCATTCCTGATATACTGAAAAAACACATTGCTATTCCGATTCCTAGAACTGCTCTTTTTAAGACTTCTCTCATGATTATTCCTCCTATAAACCAAGATATTTTTTGAATTCAGAAAGGTATGTTCTGGAAACATAATCCTTACACCCATTTTTCAGTTTTAGTAGAAGTGTTCCGCTAAAACCCGGTTCTATACTGTCCATGTAGGACAGATTTACAAGTGTTGATTTTGAAATCTGCATGAACTGTCTACCTAGCTGATGCCCAATCTCATATAGCCTTTTTCGCGAACAATAAATCCTTTTTTCTGTGTATATTATTGTTTCACCATTCTCCACTCTGACCATATAGATTTCACTCGGCTGTAGAATTATCATGTCCCCATTAGACTGAAGGGCTATTACTGGACTGTCCTTTGAGCCAAACATATCAATTATTCGTTGTATGTCCTCCGTGACTTCATTTGTATATATCACTGCATATGGCTCTTTGTATTCGGAAGATATGTCGACGTTTACCTTCATTACCCTGCCTCCTCTCTTTGATGATGCTATCATACAATACATACATAGACCTGTCTTGTGTTTGGGCGCAAGTGGCAAGAAATTGAAGGTGAAATGCAAATATGGGTATTTTATTTCTGGTTAATAACTGTGAATCAATGTCATTCACTTTAGAATGTGATTTCCTTATATAGTTAGTTATGCACTGACATACTGTATACTTAAGCTTTTTTACAGATTCTATCTAAATA
>FOSY01000021.1 GCA_900114405.1 Lachnospiraceae bacterium KH1T2
CGTCAACAGGGACGATCTCAACTGTGTATGTGAGCTTCTGTGCTTTAAGAGCCTTATTGAATTCCTTAGACTCGCCCTTGATCTTCTTGATCAGGAATGTAACCTTAGAGCCTGCATCCTTGCCCTTAGAAACCTTTACAACAACCTTAGAGCCATTGTAAGAAACTCCGTTAACTGTGATGTAATCAATAGCATCAAAGTTCTTAAGCTTTCTGCCCTGATAGAGCTGCTTTGATGCGTAGCAAACTGATACTGACTTACCATCAACTGTAGCTGCTGCAACTGTCTTCTCAACATAGTTTACAGAAGGAGTTGTGTTTGCTGATGGAGTCTCATTGTTATTGCCTGAATCTTCCTTGCCAGGCTCTTCCTTACCAGGCTCATTGTCTGAAGGAGTCTCATCAGAGGTCTTTTCCCATACTGCATAGAATGTAACTGTGCCTGTATTGTAGTTAACCTTTGTCAAAGTTGCATCAGCTGCGCCTTCTTTACTTGGGCTCCATCCTAAGAACTTGTAGCCTGTACGCTTAAGTACTGAGCTTGCTGGAACTGCTACGTCAGCTGCATCTTCTGTAGCAAATTCTACCGTAAGAACCTTGTCGTTCTTTGTGTATCCGCTAGGTGTAGAAGTGAACTCACCACCGTTAGCATCAAATGTAACTGTTGCAGGAGTTACTTCATCAGCAGAAGTCTTTTCCCATATTGCGTAGTATGTTGTTCCGCCTGCATAGTCGTAGTCGAAGTCAAACTGATAGAACTCCTCAGAATCTGCAGCTGTTGCATCTTTGTTAGGAGACCATCCCTTGAATTCATAACCAGGACGAGCATTTGCCTTCATACTAGGTGATGTAACCTTTGTTTCGACAAAAAGACCTGCTTTATCTGAAGTCTGAGCAGTTGCTTCAGGATCAAATACTACATAGAGCTGATTATTTTCTTTGTCTTCTGTGTAACTGCTGCTGCGGTATGCAAAGCTGTCGAGTGTAGCACCTTCAAAGTTAAGGTCGAATGCAACCTTTGCCTTGTCAGCATACCATACTGCGTAATAGGTTGGAACGTTTTTATCTGTTGGTGCTGGATCTTCAAGATCTTCAGTAGTTTTAGGCGTCCAAGGAGTATTATTATTTTCCTCTTTTGTTTTTTCTCTTACATCTGTTACGGTAGTGACAGGAGTAGTATCGGTTGTACCGTCGTCTTTGATTGGATAGTAAGTATCAGTTTTTTTAGAAGCGGCAGCAACTTTCTTACCAAGAACCCATCCATAAAGTGTATAAGGCTTATTTCCCTTAGTCATCTTTACAGCATTTCCTGAAGGAACAATAACATCATTGGTAGTACCCTGAGGAATTGAAGCTACAAGAGTAGTCTTGTTATCGCTGACTGCATATACACTAGGATAATTCTTTGCTAATGAATCTTCATCATACTCAAATGTGAAGCCTTCAGGAACGTTAGCGTCGAAGTATATGTGATTTGTTACAACTTCACAGTCAAGGAGATACCAAGTTGCATCTTTGATGTCTCCGGTGGTGTAATCTGCAGGTG
Source organism: Lachnospiraceae bacterium KH1T2 (assembly GCA_900114405.1). GTDB lineage: Bacteria > Bacillota > Clostridia > Lachnospirales > Lachnospiraceae > NK4A144. The sequence continues at coordinate 1,546 of FOSY01000021.1, forward strand.
GTGTGAATTTAACAGCGTTGTCTGTTGTAAAAGCTTCAGTGCCATAGTTTGATAAAGTTGTTGAAACTGGTCTAACGCCGTTTGTTGCATCACCTATCTGAGAGAATGTAGTATACTTTGTATTGCCTGTTTCCTTCTTTGTAAGGTTGCTAGGAAGGTCATAAAGTGTGAATGTGAATTTATCTGTTATATCAGTTTCAGGTGAATCATTAACAACACTAAATACACCTGCATATCCCTTGTAAGTATATGAAGTGTCTTCCTTATCCTTGAATGTATCAAGAGTCTTCTCTGTACGCTTTGCAGTGAAAACTATCGGAGCAGCATATGTAGTAGCTTCAACTGGGAACTCGATAGAGGTATCGCTGTTCAGCTTCAAAGTAACAGGGATTCCTTTATTAGCTGCATCAGCTAATGCGTTTGGTAAACCAGATTTATCAGTGATTTCAAGAGTTTCAGCCTCTTCACTGCTTTCAGGTAATGTCAAAGTGATGCCTGTCAGGGAAGCCGCATCCTCAAGAAGTTCTGTAATGGCAGTTGCAGCGTCTGTATTTGCAGTAGTTACATATTTAGAACCATCAAAACCGACGTTAAGTTCTATTTCAGAACTATTGCGCTTAATGCAGCGTAAATTTAATACTTGGTTTGAAACAACTGAAGTTGATTCATCAGTAAATATAGGAGTATCCTTAGTGAAATCCCATACTTTCTGTTGTGTTATTGTGGTTACTCCATTTTGTTCTGTTTTTTTATCATAATAGAGCCTGTATAAGTAATCGTCAGAATCTAATGCCTCTGGATCGATAGAGATTTTTACAGGAGTATTTTCTTTAGTACAAGAAATCTGACCGATACTTACAGTCGTTCCAGTTTTAACTTTTGGGATTATATTAGTTATGTCGAGATTAAAGACATCAAAAGAGATAAAATTACTACCTTCAAAGTTTGTGTCAAGTACTACAGAATGATGTTTATCGTCTTCATCCGCTTCCTTCGGGAGTTCATCCTCGTTTGCAGCAGAGCTCTTAACGTTTAACATTGTAGTAGTAGTATCGTGTTTTTTTGAAATCACGATATTGTCACTGACTTTTTTAAAATCAACGGTTGTTACGCCATCGTTTTCGGTAGTCTCATAATCAAAATTATGAGTGGATGAAAGATCATATCCTAGAAAATTGATAGGTCCTTTTATACCTGTATTTGAAGCTGATGGCTCTACTTCTTCCCCATCAGTCTCAGTTTCTACACCTGTATCTTCAGCTGCATCGACTACAGCTTCAGCATCTTCTGCTGCATAAGTCGGTACCCCCCCCGGTATTGGCGAAAGCCAATGCGACGGTAAGTAAAATTGACAAAGTTTTATTGTTCTTCATCTTTTTTTCTCCTCTCTTTCGAAGCATAAGCAGTTTCAAACTCTAAACTCTCTCGTGCCTCCTTCCATTTAAATACGCAATTTAATGCCTCGGAAAAAACTGCTTATTTAAACTCCGTCTTCTGTTAAAATCAATTTTACAATATCGATTTTGATTTTGGAATAGAAATACCGTATGTTTTTTGGTCTTTATTCAGTACAAAAAAAGCTGATAAAATCGGCATTTTTAGCAAAAAAATAAGCGCCCGCATGCGGACGCTTATTAAAGCTGACTTGTTTACTGAAAAGAGAACGCAGCAGACTGTTTTTCGTTGTACAACGATATTATTTTTCCATGCTGAAATTCCTGTAACATTACGCACTTGTTAGCATAGTTTTTGGCTATAAGTTCAGCTCTGTCTTCCCGGATTCCATTTTCTTTGTAAAAATCGGCTACCTTGTCAGGAGACGGAAGAAGGTCCGATTTTACGATCTTTTTGTTTTTTACTTGCTTTAACATTTTTTCTTCGGTTTTGTAGAAAGAAGTGATCTTTCTTTCTAGAAGTTCTGCTCTTGTAAATGGCGTTTTCTTCAGATCTGAGAAAAACATACTGTTTCCGGAATCGAATATAGGCGCAGGTCCTAATAATTGCATTGTATTCGCATCACGTAGAACTCCAAAATTTGCTAAATGTTCGTCAGTATTGCTTATGACGAAATCAGTCAAAGTTTGATAATCCATGAAATCCTGCATCTGTTCTCGATCGAGTCCATTCTCAGAACATATATTAATATATGCTTCATACATAGACAGGTTGTTAGAAAATTTTTGGGAAGATATTATTTCGTAGGCAGAAATAAATTCGATGTCAGGGCTTGTGAATGCTTTACATCTTGATTCGATACCACCATTGAACATCGGGCTGATAGAATAATTGGTAAATGCGATACTCGTATTTTGCATGGAATGTATTTTCGAAGCAAATAGTTCATTAACAGCCTGTTGTCCTTCTGCCTTATAACTTTCCTTTACAAGTACCGGATAATCTTCAGATAAATCCCAATATTTTTCCATCTGCCCACCAAGGGAGGCATTTGGATCATAGGAGGTCGCATTGTGGTATGGGATTTTTTCTTCGTTATATTTTCTTAAGCCAAAAAGGTTAATATCAGTATAGTTTATCTCTACATCGACAGGTTTGATCCAATAGGTATCCGTAATGCTTAATGCAAGATTTTTTGCGAGATAATCTTCGGGAGTTATCACTTCTAAAGAGTTGATAAGTTTTTTTATTGTTTCTCTTGAACCTGGAATCGCACGTGATTCCCACCAGATTTTCATTTTCTTTAAATCTGTATTTCCGAGATAAGGAGATAATTTGTTTCCATTGTCTATATAGCCGGAGAATTTTCCGGTGATATCATCTATTGATAATATTCCGCAAGGCTCATTTTTGTGCATTAGGATCATATCGTTCATAAAAATTCTCCAATTATTTATCAGTTAGATAATTATGATGTAAGGGTCAAAAGTAAATTTTGCCCCTTACTAATGCCGATTAAGACTTTTTATACCTCAACAAGTTTCATGATAGCATGAACGTAAATTTCAGCCTGAAGCAGGAGCTCATCTACAGGGCACCACTCGTTTGTGTTGTGGATGCGGTAGTCCTTGCCTGGGAAAGCACAGCCGAATGCCATTGTATTGTTGATCTCCTTAGCGTATGTGCCGCCGCCGATTACCATAGGCTTATTCTCGTGGTCGCCTGTGATCTCTTCGTATGCAGAAGCGAGCGATGTCACGAGTGGAGACTTAGGATCGATGAAGAGCGGATCAACTGCAGTCGAAACCTTGAAGGAACCGTTTGGCTCTTCGAGCTTGATCTTCGCGATGATCTCTTCCTTCTTGAAGGTTACAGGGAAGCGGATATCGATGATTCCGTTTACTACTCCGTCCTTCATAGAGATGACGCCGCTGTTGAGTGTGAGGTCTCCATATTCATCAGTTACAGCTTCGTTAAAGAATGAAGCGCCGTTAGTATCTACGCCGATGCGTGAGCAGTAGAAGTCAACGAAAGGATCTTCCATTCCGGCAGCTTTAAGTCCGGCGAAAAGGTGGCTGATAGCGTTTACTCCGAGGTCAGGAGTTGAAGCGTGTGCGGCTTTACCAAATACTGTAAGAGCTACAGCATCGCCGTCTTTGCCTGATTCAAAAGTAAGACCGTTTTCTTCTATATAGGAAGCAAATTTTGCTTCGTCGAAGCTTCCAGCCTTAACCTTGGCATTTACTTTATCGCAGACGATATTTACAGCGTTTCCGCCCTGAACGTCGAGGATATTTGAGCTCTTTGAGCTGTAGTCTACTCTCATGATTCCCTTCTCACCGTAGATTCCAGGGAAATCTCCGTCAGGTGTGAAGCCTAAGTCTACGTGACCTTCTTTCTCGACATAGTGCTCAAGGCACTTTGAGCCTGTCTCTTCGTTAGTACCCATGATGAGACGTACTCTCTTATTCATAGGAAGTCCCATGTCCTTGATGACTTTGAAAGAGATCATGGATGCGACTACAGCACCCTTATCATCAGCGACACCACGGCCGTAAACAATGCCGTCTTTTTCTACCATTTCGTATGGTTCAGTGTCCCAGCCGTCTGATTTCTTTGCAGGTACTACATCGAGGTGGCCGATCACGCCGATGACCTTATCGCCTTCGCCCATTTCGGCATAGCCTGCGTAGTTGTCCACATTTACGGTTTTGAATCCATCTTTATCGAGCATATCAAGTGCAGTATTAAGAGCCTTTGCAGGACCTTCGCCAAATGGCATATCTGCAGTTGGTGTACCTTCTTCACTATTGATAGCAACGAGTTTACCGAGGCGGTCGAGCAGCTCATCGCGGTATGCTTCTACGCGCTCTTTAACTTCTTTTTTATTAAGTTCCATTGTAGATTTCCTTTCCAAGTAATTGATGCGTTAGACATATAGTAGCACGATAAGCGAACTTACGCAAAGTGAGTGTTAGCATGCTATAATACTTATATCAAATTGGCAGAGGTGAAAATATGCAGAGAGACTTGACTCAGGGGAGCTTACTTAGGAATATCGTGATCTTTTCGCTGCCGTACCTTTTGTCGTATTTTTTGCAGACATTGTATGGTATGGCGGATCTTTTTATCGTAGGGCAGTATAATGGAGCGGCTGTCATTTCGGCAGTTTCGATAGGCTCACAGGTCATGCATATGATAACTGTGATGGTGGTCGGGCTTGCCATGGGCTCGGTGGTACTCATAGCCAGAGCAGTCGGAGCGCATGATGAGGGAAGGAAGACGAAGATCATCGGAAATTCTATCGTTATGTTCTTGATCGTGGCGGTGATAGTTACGATAATTCTATTGGGTGGTATTGACCTTATAGTAAGAGCTATGAGTACACCTTTGGAAGCGGTTTCTGAGACAAAGAAGTATCTCATAGTGTGTTTTGCGGGGATTCCCTTTATAGTTGCCTATAATCTGATTTCTTCTATATTTAGAGGGATGGGGGATTCAAAGAGCCCGATGTGGTTTATCGGGATCGCATGTGTGGTTAACATAATTCTTGACTATGTTTTTATAGGCGCTTTAAATATGAAGGCTTCGGGTGCGGCATATGGTACGGTCTGTGCACAGGCGTTCAGCGTAGTCATTTCTCTGCTTGCGATCAAGGTGAAGAGGCTCGTGAGGATAAAAAGAAGTGACTTACGCCCTGAGAGGCGAACTATAGCGGATATCATGAAGATAGGAGTTCCGGTGTCGCTTCAGGACGGTTTTATACAGATTTCGTTTCTTATCATAACTGTGATAGCGAATAGGCGAGGCGTGGAAATCTCAGCTGCAGTCGGGATAGTTGAGAAGATTATTTCATTCTTATTCCTAGTCCCGTCTACGATGATGTCTACTGTATCTACCATAAGCTCGCAGTCGATAGGCGCAGGGAAGAAGGAGCTTGCGAGGAGAGTTTTGTTTTATGGGATGAGTATTTCAGCCGGCATTGGCATTATATTCGCGGTCGCATTTCAGTTTATCTCTCCCTTTGTCATTGGGCTTTTCACATCGGAGGAGAGAGTTATCGAGCTTGGTGTCTCATATATGAGGTCGTATGTTTTTGACTGTGTGGTAGCGTCGTTTCATTTTTGCTTCAGTGGATTTTTCGTAGCGAGCGGGATTTCGATCATATCTTTTATTCACAATGTGGCGTCGATCCTTACGATCAGAGTGCCGGGGGCGTATCTGGCTTCGGTAATGTACCCGGATACACTTTTCCCTATGGGGTGTGCGGCACCACTTGGAGGGATGCTTCAGCTTGTCATATGTATAGCATTTTATATAGCTTTACGCAGGAAAGATAAAATATAAAGGAGGCTTAATTATGCAGGATGAGATCAAGCAATTAGATCAGTTTATCAAGGATTCTCAGAGGATAGTCTTTTTTGGCGGTGCAGGAGTATCGACCGAAAGTGGCATTCCTGATTTTCGAAGCAAAGATGGTTTATATAATCAGCATGATGTAAGGTTTGACATGTATCAGCCGGAGTATCTGCTGAGCCACAGCTGCCTTGTGAATGAGCCAAAGGTTTACTATGAGTTTCACAGGCAGAAGATGGACACAAGGAGCATCGAGCCGAATAATGCGCATAAGTACCTTGCGAAACTGGAGGAGAGCGGAAAGCTTTTGGGGATAGTCACACAAAATATTGACGGGCTTCACCAAAAGGCCGGAAGTCAGGCAGTTTACGAGATACATGGTAGTGCGCTAAGGAATTACTGCATGAGCTGTGGAAGGGAGTATCCGGAAGATTATATCTTTGAATCAGAAGAGCCGATTCCGAAGTGCAGCTGCGGCGGAATTATCAGACCTGATATCACACTTTATGAGGAAAGCCTTCCTGATGACCAGGTGAGCGGAGCAATACACGCATTAGCGAAGGCAGATATGCTGATAATCGGCGGAACATCGCTGACTGTTTACCCGGCTGCGTCATTCATTAATTATTTTAAGGGTAATACTGTGGTCGTGATAAATGAGAGTGAGATCGGTGTGAAACCGGCGAAGAATACGCTTGTCATCAAGAGGAAGATCGGCGAAGTATTTACAGAGCTGGCTAAGCTTCAAAATATAGAGTTATGATAAAATCGGCAGGGATATATGTTCCCTGCCGATCTGTTTATGATGCGGAGCTGCGCATTTTGTTTGCAACATCGTCGATTCTATAGTTTAAGTCCCAGCGTTCGTTTACCGGGTTCTGCCAGTCTGGTGTACTGTCGAGCCCCAGCTCGGCGAGCATTTCTTTATCGCTCTTGATGGTTGAGCCGCAGGTAGTCAGCATATTTCCGGTAATGCTGGCATTCGCGCCGGCGAGGAAGGTTTCTCTGCCGTTATCAGCCATGAGCGAGCGTCCGCCTGCGAGGCGTATCTCGGCTTCCGGGTTTATGTAGCGGAAGAGTGCGATAGTCCTTAAGATATCTTCGCTTGTAAGGCGTTTCACATTTTCAAGCGGAGTGCCTTTTATCGGCATGAGTGAGTTTATCGGGATGGACATTATATGAAGCTCTGAGAGAGTGAATGCCATGTCGATACGGTCTTCCCATGTCTCTCCGAGCCCGATTATACCGCCGGAGCAGACGTTTAAGCCTTCTGCCTGAGCACGCTTGATATTTTTTATCTTATCTTCAAAGGTGTGCGTGGTGCATATATTAGGGAAGTTCCTGCGAGAGGTTTCGATATTGCAGTGGATACTGCTCACGCCTGCCATGTGGAGGCGGTGAAACTGCTCGGAAGTCATGAAGCCCAATGAACAGCAGAGCTCTATTTTTAACTCGTGGTTCATGCGTTCAAAGGCAGTGATTATCTTTTCGAAATCTGACGGAGTAGGGCCATAGCCTGAGTCTACGATCGAGAATCGGCTTACTTCCTCGTCTTCATTGGCTTTTGCACTTGCGATTATCTTTTCGATATCCATGAAGTCATACTCTTCGCAAGAGGTGTGATGATGCCCGGACTGGGCACAGAATTTGCAGTTTTCGCTGCATCTTCCGCTTCTGCCGCTTATTATGGTGCATAAGTCGATCTTATTTCCGCAGAGTTCCTCGCGGATATGGTTTGCGCCAGCCTTGAGCTCGTCAAGGTCTGCATTTAGAAGCATTTGTACTTCGTCGTCGCCTTTTTTAAGTCTTTTTCCGCTGATGATCGCTTCAGCAAGTTCTGATGGTGTCATAGTTTTCTCCTAATAGTGTGATTATGCAGTTTCGAGAGCTGTGAAGGTTCTCAGGCGGTCACGGAGTACCGGGCCTGCAATTGCTGAGATGACCATTTTGATGAGGTCAAGGATTATAAATGGAGCAACACCGAGGGAAAAGGCCGTGCCGAAGCTCGTGTGTGTTGAGAATGCAAGCCATGCTGTGCCCAAAAGATAGGCAATCCACGTTGAAGCTTCCATTATAACTATGCTGAGTATCACATTTTTGTAGTGTTTTTTGATGAGTATGCCCATGCAGAGAGCCATAGGGATGAAGCCGATGAGGTAGCCGCCTGTCGGGCCGACGATCTTACCTACTCCGCCTGAATAGCCGGCGAGTACGGGAAGTCCGCAGAGACCGAGTATAAGGTAGATGACATATGCTATCGTTCCGCGCTTAGTGCCGAGGACATAAATAGTTATGTAAATCGCAAGGTTCTGGAGTGAGATCGGGACAGGGCCTATCGGTATGGACATAGGACCCAGAATGCAGATAAGTGCTGTCATTAAAGCTGTGGTAGTGATGAATTGTGTGTTATTTTTTTCGGTAGTCATGTACCCGCCTCCGTATTATGTAAACATTTGATGCCTATTAATATTGTGTATCAAAAAGGATTATAGGAATATTGCTGAAGAATGTCAACCAAAAAACACACAAAAGTGGGTGACGTTGCGCAGATATTTAAAGGGTTCAGTCCACTCATGAACTGAACCCTTGTTTTTAATAGTTCTCTGCGTGTATTTCGAAATAGCTCTTAGGATGATTGCAGACAGGGCATACATCCGGAGCTTTTGTTCCGACTACTATATGTCCGCAGTTGCGGCATTCCCAAACCTTTACCTCGCTCTTTTCGAAGACCTGAGCTGTCTCGACATTCTTAAGAAGTGCGCGATAACGCTCTTCGTGATGCTTCTCGATCTCGGCTACTGCGCGGAATTTCGCAGCGAGCTCAGGGAAGCCTTCCTCTTCAGCGGTCTTTGCGAAACCGTCATACATATCTGTCCATTCGTAGTTTTCGCCGTCAGCGGCTTCTTTCAGATTGTCGGCAGTCTTTCCTATGCCTTCGAGCTCTTTGAACCACATTTTGGCGTGCTCTTTTTCGTTATCTGCTGTTTTCAGGAAAAGAGCAGATATCTGCTCATAGCCTTCCTTCTTTGCGACAGAAGCGAAATAGGTGTACTTGTTTCTTGCTTGAGATTCTCCGGCAAAAGCTGCCTGAAGATTTTTCTCAGTTTGTGTCCCTGCATACTTACTCATAGTTATCCTCCATTCAATGGTGAAAAATTAAGTACTACACGTTACTGTTCACTCGCTTACAGCTCGCTTCAGTAACGGGTTTTGCCATTAGAGATTGCCTACGGCAATGGGCAAAACCTAGTGTTTTGGCACATTCATAATTAAACTTATGTCATAGCTTGAATGAGCCTTATGTTGGCGATTTCAAGTTAGGACATTAGTTTAATTTAGAACGTGTCAATACACTAGTGGCTTACCAAGTATATTGGGGCATAACTGCGCAGCGTAGTGCGCAGTTTGCCTCTGAACAGTAACTACTACACACAACTGTAAAAATATTATCGACATAAAAATAAAAAAAATTAATAGTAAATGTTATAATATATTGAAAAAATTTTGGAATTGGGAGATAAAGCTTTTGAAATCGGCAAAAAACCGCACAATTGATATATCGGTAGAGGAAGGAAAGGAATATCTAAAGCGCTGTATTTCTTTAAGTGAAAAGATTGAAATAGATACGGTCACAGATAAAACGATATGTGGAGACACATTTGAGACGATGAAATTTCTGCCGGAGAAATTTGCGGATCTTGTAATAGTAGATCCGCCTTATAATCTGGATAAGAACTTTCATGGCAATAAATTTAAGAAGACTTCGGATGATTTTTATGCGGAGTATACTGAGCGATGGGTGAAGGCAGTTAAGGCATGCATGAAGGATACAGCGACCATTTATGTATGCTGTGACTGGCAGTCAAGCTCTGCTATATACGACGTTTTATGCAGATATTTTAAGGTGCAGAACCGCATAACGTGGCAGAGGGAAAAGGGGCGCGGCGCACTGACGAATTGGAAAAACGGCATGGAAGACATTTGGTTTGCCACTAATTCGGATGAATATACTTTCAATGTGGAAGATGTAAAGATGCGCAGGAGAGTAGTAGCTCCATATAAGGTGGATGGAAAGCCAAAAGACTGGGAAGAGACTACGGAAGGAAATTTCAGGAATACGTATCCTTCGAATTTCTGGGATGATATTTCGATACCGTATTGGTCGATGCCTGAAAATACAGCACATCCGACGCAGAAGCCTGAAAAACTGCTGGCTAAGCTCATACTTGCGAGCTCAAACAAGGGCGAGCTTGTTTTTGATCCTTTTGCGGGCTCCGGCTCAACTGCGGTGACAGCCAAGAAGCTTGGAAGAAGATATATCGGCATAGAGCAGAATGAGCAATATTGTGTCTGGGCTGAGAAGCGGCTTGAAATGGCTGATGAAGATAATTCGATACAGGGATATGCAGATGGAGTTTTCTGGGAGAGAAATACAGCCTCTCTCCAGAAAAGTCTGCGTAAGAATGTGATTAAAGAAAAACGTCCTGAATAAAGATTTCGAGACCGATGGCGATGAGTATTATGCCGCCAAGTATCTCGGCTTTTCCGGAAAGCTTTTCGCCTAAGGTCTTACCGAGGTGAAGCCCTACCATGCATATGAGGAAGGTTACGACTGCGATGATGACTGAGCTGACACATGCTTTTGCAAGGTCATATGAGGCGATTGTGAAGCCTACTGAAAGCGCATCGATCGAAGTTGCGATACCCTGGATCACAAGTGTCGTGAAGTTCAGACGTGAAGGAACGAACTCTTCTTCGTCTTTGTGACTGAGTGATTCGAAGATCATTTTTCCACCGATCCATGCAAGGAGGATCAAGGCTATCCATGGAATAAACTTTTCGAAAGATGAAAAGTAAGTGACTATGGTGTGTACACAGAGCCAGCCGACCATAGGCATGAACCACTGAAAGAATCCGTAAGCACCTGCGATGCAGAGTGTTTTTCTGGCGCGCATGTGCGGCTCATTGAGGCCATTTGCAATCGACACTGTGAACGCATCCATTGCGAGCCCTACGCCAAGCATGACGTTTTTAAATATGAATAAAAAATTTAACATACAACTATTCCTCCGAGAGAATAAGCCAAGGGTGCAGCAAAAATGCTGCACCTTAAAATATCATAAGTGAAAATCCGTGTCAATAGCACGGATTTCTGGCTATTTTCTGCCCTTTTTGCAGGTATTTTTCTCGTTTCTTCCCTCTTAAGTGTACACAGTTTAGCTGTTTAAAGCCCTGCATAATGAATGCACAAATTGTGGATAACTTGGGGATAAGTGTGTAGAAAAGCTGTGAATTAGCGGGTGTGTTGGTGTGGATAAGTTGTGGAAACACACTATGTTGTACAAACATATGTACATAAAAATAGAAAAATGTGAAGATTTTATAAAATAAATTGTATAGTAAATTCGGAAGGCATTTCTGCCTTCCGAAAGTTTCAGCGTTTATCGATTGGTGTATAATCCTGCTTCGGCTCGATAGTCTTGTAAGCCGGGCGGATGATCTTTCCTCTATTAGAGAGCTCTTCTATACGGTGGGCGCTCCAGCCGGAGATCCTTGCACATGCAAAAAGCGGTGTGAACAGTTCCTCAGGAAGCCCCAACATCTTGTAAACGAAGCCGGAATAAAAGTCCACATTACAGCAGACACCCTTGTAGATAGGGCGCTCTCCGGCGATGACTTTAGGTCCGAGCTCAGCGACTTTGGCATAGAGGTCAAAAATGTCTGAGAGACCTTTTTCCACAGCGAGCTTTTCCACAAAGGAACGGAAGATGACTTCTCGCGGGTCAGAAAGTGAATAAACAGCGTGTCCCATACCATAGATAAGACCGCTCTTGTCGAATGCCTGTTTATTCAGGAGCTTTCCGAGGTAAGAAGCTATTTCTTCATCGTCTTTGTAATCTTTTACGTTTTGCATGATGTTATCCATCATTTTAACGACTTTTATATTTGCGCCGCCGTGACGAGGACCTTTAAGAGAGCCTAGTGAGGCTGCGATAGCGGAGTAGGTATCTGTTCCGGTGGAAGATACTACGTGCGTTGTAAAGGTCGAGTTGTTACCTCCGCCGTGATCCATGTGGAGAACCAGAGCAATATCGAGAATCTTTGCTTCAAGCTCGGTATATTTACTGTCAGGTCTTAAAAGATGAAGCAGATTCTCTGCTGCTGAAAGTTCTTTTTGCGGGTGGTGAATAAAAAGACTGTCACCTTCATGGTAGTGGCGGTATGCCTGATAGCCGTATACAGAAAGCATAGGGAAAATAGCTATCAGCTGGAGGCATTGACGAAGTACATTTGGAACTGAGATATCGTCTGCCTTATCATCATAAGCGTAGAGTGTCAAAACACTTCTTGCTAAAACATTCATCATGTCGCGGCTTGGCGCTTTCATGATGGAATCTCTCACGAAGTCTGTGGGAAGAGTGCGGTAGTAAGCAAGCAGATTTCTGAACTCTTTCAGCTCTTCATGAGTAGGAAGCTTGTCAAACAGCAAGAGGTATGTGATCTCTTCAAAACCGAAATTGTTGTCTGCGGTAAAACCTTTTACAAGGTCTTTGATGTTATATCCGCGGTAGTAGAGATTACCTTCTGCGGGAACCTCTTTTCCGTCCACGATCTTTTTAGCATTAACATCTGAAATATGAGTAAGACCAGCCAGAACACCTTTTCCGTTTAGGTCACGAAGACCTCGTTTAACATCATATTTAACATAAAGAGAAGAATCTATGATCGTAGAATCCTCTGCATGATGCGCAAGGCGAAGGATTTCGGGGGTGATCTCATTGATTTTATTATTAGCCAAATTAAATCCCTCCTGTCTTTTTCAAAATATAGCAAATTCTAATGACATTATACTATACTACTTTAAAGTGTTGCAACATAGCTTTAAAAATCAGGGGATGATTTGTATTACTGTTCAGAGGCAAACTGCGCACTACGCTGCGCAGTTATGCCCCAATATACTTGGTAAGCCACTGGGTTTTGCCCATTGCCGTAGGCAATCTCTAATGGCAAAACCAGTTACTGAAGCGAGCTGTAAGCGAGTGAACAGTAACTGATTTGTGTTATAATGGAAACATCTTTGTGTGGATCGTGAATTTATCAAAAATTATAAAAAAGGATAAAAGTATGAAAAAGATGAGGGTTGAAAAGAAATCTGAAACAAAAAGCAGTGTACTGCGTCTGGCTGTGGTTTTAGTCTCATTAAGTTTTCATATCATATGGGCTTTTTGGCTGCTCAGATTTCTAGAAGACGGGAGACCATGGGTAAATGTTGTATATGGAGTTATCACAGTAATATTGGCGCTGCTTGTGTATGGAAGACATATGAACGCTTCATATAAGCTCCCGTGGATCATTTTGATACTTGGACTTCCTCCGATGGGAATGATGCTTTACCTTTTCTTTGGGAGAAAGGGGGCTCTTTCGAAGCAGAAAAGTGAATACAGAGGGCTTGATGAAGCGCTTTCAGAAGTTTACCCTGTCAATGCCAAGGTGATACAGGAGGTCGATAAGGATGATCCATATATCGGCTCTTTTATGAAGTATATCATCTATCAGGGCGGATTTTCCGTATGGAAGCATACAAGAACTGAGTTCTATAATGACGGAGCAGTCGGTGCTGCAGCGCAGATCGAAGAGCTTAAGAAAGCAGAGAAGTATATTTTTATGGAATATCACGCTGTGGAAGACGGTGTCGGCTTTGAACCCTTCAAGCAGGTGCTCATGGAGAAGGCGAGAGCCGGCGTGGAAGTGCGCCTTATTTTTGATGATATCGGCTCTATAATGTTCATCGACAAATCTTTCAGTAAAGAGCTGGAGTCGGCAGGCGTACAGGTGAGGGATTTTAATCCGGTTTCACCGATAATCCATGTTTTCATGAATTACAGAGACCACCGAAAGATAACTGTTATCGACGGAAAGGTGGGATTTGTAGGCGGATATAATCTTGCAAATGAGTATTTCCACATCACAGAGCCGTATGGCTTCTGGAAGGACAGTGGTGTTAAGATAACAGGTGATGCAGTAAAGAGCCTCGTCCTCATATTTATGGGCATGTGGAACTATATCAAGCTTACGGATTCAGGGGAGGATGGAGAGAAGTATACAGCGGTCAGCTGCGAAGACATAGAAGATGACGGATATGTACTTCCGTATGCGGACAGCCCTATGCTTCAGGAGCCGCTTGCAGAAACCGTATATATGAATATGCTGAGGACTGCGAAGAAATATTGCTGGTTCACTACGCCTTATCTTATAATCACAGATGAAATGTCGAGAGAAATCGTGGACGCAGCAAAGCGCGGAGTGGATGTAAGGATAATAACACCCGGAATACCTGATAAAAGGCTGGTCTACTCTGAGACGAGGTCATATTATGCGCAGCTTGCAAGGGACGGAGTGAGGATCTTTGAGTATACTCCGGGCTTCTGTCATTCTAAAATGTGCATTGCGGATGATGTTTCTGCGATAGTTGGAACTATAAATCTTGACTTTAGAAGTTTGTATCTGCATTTTGAGAATGGAATATATTTCTATAAATCAAAGGTGATAAAAGATATCAAGAAAGACTTTAATGACATGTATGCCGTGAGCAGAGAGGTTACTGATAAATATGATCACCGCAACCTTTCGCTTAGGATCAGACAGTGTCTTCTTAGACTTGTATCACCCCTTATGTGAGAAAAGTGTGCTATACTGATGAGATGAATGAAAGATGTATTTTTCATGTAGATGTTAATAGTGCTTTCCTTTCATGGTCTGCGGTGAAGAGGCTTAAGGAAGATCCGGAAGCGGTCGACCTTAGGAAGATACCGTCGGCTGTCGGAGGGGATGTCGAAACAAGGCATGGTATAATAACTGCCAGATCGATACCGGCAAAAAAGCTTGGTATAAAGACGGCAGAGCCTGTCGTTAAGGCACTTCAGAAGTGTCCTGATCTGGTGCTTGTTAAATCTGATTTTAAGACTTATCGAGAATATTCACATGAGTTCATCAAAATATTGAGGAAACATGCGCCGGTAGTGCAGCAGGCTTCAATAGATGAAGCATATCTTGATTTTACAGGAACGAAAGTGGCTTCAGACCCATGCAAAGAAGCTGCAGCTATTAAAGATGAGATACGTGATTCGCTTGGGTTTACGGTGAATGTCGGTATCTCTGTTAATAAGCTTCTTGCCAAGATGGCAAGTGATTTTGAAAAACCTGATAAGATACATACTTTGTACCCTGATGAAATAAAGGAAAAAATGTGGCCCCTGCCGATAGGTGACCTTTATGGCTGCGGAAAGAGAACTGCGGCTAAGCTGGAAAACTATGGCATAAGGACTATAGGAGAGGCGGCTGTCACTCCGTTAGAAGTCCTGATCTCTATACTTGGAGACAACGCAGGAGCGTATATTTACGAGAGTGCGAATGGTATAAGTGATTCGCCTGTAAGTGAAGAAGAAAGGGATGCAAAGAGTTATTCTAATGAATCTACGATCTCAGTAGATGTAGATGAGAAGAACTTTGAGACTGTGGGGCTGCCGGTAGTTCATGAGCTTGCTGAGAGTGTAGCGAGACGCCTTGCGAGGGATGGTGTTTTTGCAGGAACGATAGAAGCGAGTGTTAAGACGGATGATTTCAGGCGGCGGTCACATCAAAGGAAACTCATAAATTCAACAAATGATGCAAATTTAATAGAAAAAACGGCAATTGGATTATTAGAAGAGATGCTTAAAGGGGACGAGGGACTGTTTTCAAAAGGTTTTAAGGTTCGGCTTATAGGAGTGGGCGGAACTAATCTTGATCGACAGGAATATCGTCAAATGACTCTTTTTGATCTCATGAAGGGGAATTCCATTTCTCTGAGCGATGAAATGAAGAAGCCTGATGAAGGCGAGGAAAGAAGGGCAAAGCTCAGAAAAATGATGAATGATATAAATTCACGCTATGGTGAAGATGCGGTCTTTAAGGGCCGTAAAAAGTAACTATTTTTGGGAGGAGAGTATAAATACAATGGATGCCGCAAAGACAAAAACTATTAGAGACCTTGTAAAAAATGCAGCAGCAGAGTATGGAAATCGCGTATTTTTGAGGTTTGAGGACAATGACAGTATTTATGATGTTAAATACAGTGAGTTCGCCGAGGAAAGTGAGTGCGTAGCTGCATGGGCTGCTGCGGAGGAAAAGAAAGCAGGTCATCCGCTTCATATCGGTTTTTATGGCGGAAGTTCAAAGGAGTATCTGACAGCACTTTTTGGCGTGCTCATGAGTGGCAATGTCGTAGTGCCTATGGACATTCAGATGAGCCTTGAAGTCATGAATGAAAACCTGTCAAGAGCAGCAGTGGACGTGCTTTTTTACGACTGGGAATATAAGGAAAGAGCAGAGATGATGCTTGGAACATGCGCAAGCCTTGGGAAGATATATTCTTTCGCTTCAGGACGTAATAGTGCATCTCTGAAAGACATTCTTACTGAGTATAGGGGTAAGAGCTTTAATGAAGAATTCAGCACAAACCGCTGTGCTATGATCTTATACACATCAGGAACTACAGGCAGATCTAAGGGCGTAATGCTCTCACAGGGAAATCTTATAGATAACTGTTTTGCGTCAGACCTTCCGGGAAAGCAGGACAGTGAAGTTTATCTTTCAGTTCTTCCGCTACACCACGTTTTTTGTATAGATGATGACATGCTTATGGGCATGAGATATGGCAGCACTATATGCTTAAATAAAGACTTAAAGAAGATGGTGGATCATCTGCGCTTATTTAAGCCCACAAGTATGCGGCTTGTGCCGATGATGGCGAAGTCCTTGATGAACAGGATGAAGCTTCTTGAAATGCAGCACCCGGAGAGGGATAAGAAGGAAATTGCTGCAGAAGTGCTCGGCGAAAATATGCACAGGATAACGACCGGAGGAGGCTATTTATCACCGGAGCTTGCTGAGGATTACAGAAGATTTGGGATAGAGATAGGTCAGGGATATGGCATGAGTGAGTGCTCTCCGAAGATTGCTGCGCCGGATTGGGACAGGCCCGATAAAGTGGCTTCACTTGGACGACCGGTGAAGGGCTGCCAGATAAAGATAGTTGATGGAGAGATAGTCGTTAAGAGCCCTTCAGTGATGATGGGATATTATAAAGAGCCTGAGAATACAGCTGAGACGCTGGATGCAGAGGGCTGGCTTCATACAGGAGACTTGGGATATCTGGATGAAGACGGATTCCTTTTTATGACAGGAAGAAAGAAGAACCTGATAATTCTCAGCAATGGCGAGAATGTTTCACCTGAGCAGATAGAGAAGTACTTCGATGATGAAGAGCTGGTTTCAGATATCATCGTTTTCGAAAACGGCGATAATATCGCGGCTGAGATATATCCGAATTTTGCGTATGCAGATGCCAAGGGTATAAGTGATATAGAAACAGCGATAAATGATGTTGTCCGTAAGATCAATGAAAAACTTGCTTCTTACCAGAAGATAATCAGGTTAAAGATAAGAAAGAAGCCTTTTGAAAAGACGTCGTCACGAAAGATAATCCGTTCTAAATTCTTTTCTAATCGTGATAAGGAGAAAGAAACGCGTAAGGTAATGGAGCTTCCGGAAACGGATATCCAGCACAAGATATATGACATTGCGGTGGCATCCATCGGGCACAGTACTTTCGGAATCCGTATGAATCTTTATGAAGTGGGTATGGACTCTATGGGAAGTGTTATGTTCCTTTCTGAGCTGTATAAGGAGCTTAAATTCTCTGTTACGTTAGAAGAGCTTATGGCAAATCCGACTATTGAGCTCTTGGAAAAGCTGTACTGGGAGAAGAATAATTCGGATAAGATCGACTATTCAAAGCGTGATGTTTATCCGCTGACTTCATTACAGACATATTTCGCTTATGTGATGAGAGGAAATACGACGGCGAATCTTCCATTCCTCTTTAAGCTGAGCCCGACTGTAGAGCTGAGAAGGCTTAAGAGTGCGGTCGAGGCACTTTTTGAGGTTCATCCGGAGCTTAAGGATATCATACAGCCTGATGAGAGCGGCAAAGTGCTCATGAATTACAGAAAAGACGGAAGACACATCGAGATTCCTATAATCATCATTTCTGACAGAGGTTGGGAGGATGAAAAGAGGAGACTTTTAAGACCGTTTACATATAAGAAGGGTGAGAATCTTTTTCATATAGGAATTTACGAGACGGATTCTGCAAATTATCTGTTCTTTGATATCGCGCATATTTTGGGCGATGGAATGACGATGAATATCCTTTTTGAAGATCTGAACCGCTTATATAAGGGAGAAGTGCTTAAGCCTGAGCAGTACACATATTATGAATATATCCTTGACTATCTGGAACGCGAAAAGAACGGAACTAAGGAGAAGAATAAGGAATATTTCGAGCGATTGCTTAAGGGGAAAAAGGTAGATCGAAGCATACTTGTGCGAAGGGACTGCCACGACCTTGATACAGGAATCAGCAGCAGATGCGAGGGTATGTTTGACGGCATAAACAGGAATGAGCTTTTGGGACTCTGCAAGAAATATGGAGTATCTGAAAATGTCATATTCCTTACAGCATTTAACTATACTATAAGCATTTTCATGGATGAAAATGATACGGTAAGCACGAGTATTCACAGCGGAAGAACTGACAGCAGGTGGAATCGTCTCTCAGGACCGCTTTTCCTGACGTACTTTTTCAGATATACAAATATTCCGCATGAGACTGTTCCGAAGCTCTTAAAGCGAATGGCAGGACAGATAATGGAGACGATGAAATGCCATATGTCCACATTGCATGCGGATGAGATGTTCTTCCAATATCAGGGGGATATCCTGAATATCAATACCATAGGAGATGCACCGGCTGAGAGACAGAGGATAGTCCTTTCAAGCCTGCCGTTCCACATGATGGTATACGCTGAGAATGCAGGCTACAGATATGAAGTGCGTTACTGGGAGAACCGTTTTGATGAAGCGCTGATCGATGTATTTGTGAAGGTTATGAACTATGTGATACTTGCGATGTACACTGAGCCTTCTGTACGCAGGCTTAAGAAGCATATTCCGGAGAGCCTGTATCCGAAGCACTTCTATATAGAAGCAGGTAAGCTGAATGCGGCAGCAGGTGAAGAGATAGTTTCGGGAGTAGGAGAAAAAGAGCTTGTACGGCCGTATGTTTTTGATGACCGCTACCAGAAGAAGCCATATGGTGCTTGGGGAGAGCTTTATATCCTTAATCATGAGGTGAAGGGCTGTACGGACAAAGTAGAGTATCCTTACGGCGGCGGAATGCTGTATAAAACAGGGCGTGTTGCAAGGATCACACCTGACGGATATGTTGATTTTATCGAAGATGCAGGACGTCGCGTTTTGAATGAGACGGTAGTTGGAAGAAGCTTTCCGGAACTTGGAAAGATTGAAAATACTATTAAAGATTATCCTTCGGTATCGACAGCGGACGCATATGTGGTATACTCAGCTGATGACAATAAATTGCATGTAACTGCTGAGCTCACATCAACTACGGATATTCAGTTTGCGGATATTTATAAATATGTAGTTGAGCAGCTTGGTCAGGGAAATGTGCCGGTTGATTATATTATCAACGGTAAGTTATTTTCAGCAGTAAAGGAAGGCACTAGGAGTTAATGATTTTTGATACACATGCTCATTATGATGATGCGGCGTTCGATGAGGACCGGGAAGAGCTTCTGGCAGGGTTTAGTGCAGCGGGAGTCAGGCATTTTGTAAATGTAGGAAATGACCTGGCATCGCTTGATACTACATTGGAACTTTGCAGGAAGCATCCGGAAAGCTTTGCAGCTTTTGGAATTCACCCGGCTGAGATCGCAGAACTTACAGAAGACGATATTGAGGGAATCAAGGAAAAGCTTGAAAGCTTTGAAAGAGCTGTAGCTGTCGGAGAGACAGGGCTTGACTATTGGGAAGAAGGACCTGATAAGGAACTTCAGAAAAGATGGTTTATCAGACAGCTTGACCTTGCAAGAGAGCTAAAGCTTCCTGTGATAATCCACTCAAGAGATGCAGCAGAGGACACTTACAATATACTTAAGGAACAGCATGGAGAGGAGATAGGAGGAGTGATCCACTGCTTCTCATATTCTCCGGAAATGGCACAGCTCTATGTTAAAATGGGATTTTATATAGGCATAGGCGGTGTGGTAACATTTAAGAATGCAAAAAAGGCAGTCGAGGTAGTAAGAGCAATCCCGCTTGAAAGGATCGTCTTGGAGACGGATTCGCCGTATCTTGCACCTACACCTTACAGGGGCAAGAGAAATTCTTCTGTGAATCTCACATATGTAGCAGAAAAGATAGCGGAGATCAAGGAGATAACGGCAGAAGAAGTATATGAGCAGACCTACCGGAATGCATTGGATTTATATAGGATAAAGGAGTAAGAGCAGGATGGCAGATCTTGGAAATCCAACAAGAACACGTGAGGTCATGAAAGAGCATGACTTTGAAGTAAAGAAAAAATTTGGACAGAACTTTCTTATTGATGACAATATCCTTAAAAGAATAGTGTCTTCATCAGGTACGACTAAGGATGATTTTGTCTTAGAGATCGGACCGGGAATCGGTACAATGACGCAGTATCTGTGTGAGGCGGCAAGAGAAGTTGTTGCAGTCGAAGTGGATAAGAAGCTTATCCCAGTGCTTGGAGATACGCTTGCAGCTTATGATAATGTGACGGTTATCAATAATGATATTCTTAAAATGGATATCGCTGCATTGGCAGA
Organism: Lachnospiraceae bacterium KH1T2; assembly: GCA_900114405.1. Taxonomy (GTDB): domain Bacteria; phylum Bacillota; class Clostridia; order Lachnospirales; family Lachnospiraceae; genus NK4A144. Next base: position 22,050 of record FOSY01000021.1, read on the forward strand.
AGAGAAGAATGGCGGAAAGCCTATCAGAGTAGTGGCAAATCTTCCATATTACATCACAACACCAATAATCATGGGACTTTTTGAAAGTCACGCACCGATAGCGAGCATCACTATCATGATACAGAAGGAAGTTGCGGACAGGATGAAGGCGGGCCCGGGAAGTAAGATATACGGCGCACTTTCACTTGCGGTTCAGTACTATTCTGATATAGAGATAGTTGCTGAAGTACCTCCTTCATGCTTTATGCCGGCACCGAAGGTCGGTTCTACGGTAGTTCATCTGGTAAGAAGTGCTGAGCCTAAGATAAAGGTAAAGAATGAGAAGCTTCTTTTTGCGCTTATAAGAGCTTCCTTTAACCAGAGGAGAAAAACTCTGGCAAATGGACTTAAAAACTCACCGGAATTAAATATGACACGTGAGCAGGTGCTCGAAGGAATTGAATTTATCGGCAAAAAGCCAACTGTACGAGGCGAGGAATTAAGCCTTGAAGAGTTCGGTAAATTAGCGGACTTTTTTGACAGTGCCAATGCGCTGTGATAAACTCAAAATAAAATTATAAAGTACTGAAATGAATACATTAACTTGAAAATTTAGCAGGGGTATCAAAGAGTTGGATCGTTATGAATACAAAGTGCGTGTGGCACAGATAAAATCACTGATCTCAAATCGTGATTTCTATGAGGCAATGAACATTGCCGACACGATCGACTGGCGCAGAGTCAGAAGCATATCGATGCTATGCACAGTCAGTGAGATTTATAAGGTTAACCGAAGATACGAAGATGCGAGAGGAATCTTACTAATGGCATATAGACGATATCCGGAAGGGCGGACTATTGTCTATGCGCTCTGTGAGCTTTCCATCAAACTCGGAGAACTTCCTGAAGCGGTAAAGTATTTAAAGGAGTATATGCGTCTTGCTCCGGGAGATCCCGGAATATATATACTCCAATACAAGCTTTATCAGTCGCAGGGAGTTGGACTTGAGGAATGCATTCAGGTATTGGTTAAATTAAAAGAAGCGGAGTACCAGGAACGCTGGGCATATGAGCTTGCGCTTCTTTATCACAAAAATGGACAGATAAGAGAGTGCATCGATGAGTGTGATGAGCTTATCGTATGGTTTGGAAGGGGCAGATACGTTACGAAAGCCATGGAACTCAAGATGCAGCATGCTGATCTTACAGAAGATCAGAAGCGAAAGTATGCTCTTAGGAATGAGCCTGACAAGACGCCGTCCGAGCTTTTGGAAGAGGATGATGATCTTGAAGAGGATGAACAGCTAGCTGAAGAGCCGGAGGAAGAAGCGGAAGAGAGTCTTCAGGAAGAGAGCCTTCCGGAAGAGGAAGAGCCGCAGGAAGAACCGGTAAATCCGATGTTCACAGGAAGTTTTGAAGCAGAAGAAGAGCCGGAAAAGCCGGCAAGTGAAGTGGAAGATATCGTAAAAACTGCTTCGACAGGACCGATCTCTATACAGATCAAGCAGATCGACCCTTCTAATCAGCCGACTAAGAGGATTCCGCAGAAGGAGATTAATCAGGCTATCAATGCTGAGGATATCGAGATCAAGCCTGTTAACATGAGTAAATACAGCACGATGAATCTTCAGGCAGAAATCCGGAAGAATCTTGCTGAGTTTGCCATGAAAACAGGACAACCGCTTAGGGAAAAAGAGGAAAAGATCATCCCGACAGCGAAAGTACTTCCGCTCAGAGATCCGCAGGAAATGCGTGAGCGCTATCAGACGGAAGCCTACGAAGAGCCTGAAGAAGAGGAAAATACGGGAGAGGAAGCTTCTGAAGAGACAGTTTACGAGCCTTCTGAGAATATTTCGTATGAAGCAGAGGAAGTTGAGAATACTGCGGAAACATATGAAATGGATGAAGAGCCGGAAGAGCTGCCTGAGGAAGAGGAGACTTACAGGACTTTTGAGAAGCCTTATGAAGATGAGGAAGTCAACGAAGACGCTGATGAGGCTGATGAAGAAGAGGAAGTCGAGGAAGATTCTGAGGAATCCTATGAAGATGAGGAGACTGACGAGGATTCTGACGAAGTCGATGAAGAAGAGGAAGCCGACGAAGACGCTGACGAGGCTGATGAAGAAGAGGAAGCCGACGAAGACGCTGACGAGGCTGATGAAGAAGAGGAAGCTGACGAAGATTCTGATGAGGCTGATGAAGATGAGGACGCCGGGTATGGTTCTGCAGAATCTTATGAGGATGACGAAGCGGAAGATGAAATCACTGAGGATGATCCGCCGAGAGAAATAGAGAAACCGGTGATACGTACAGGTGCGAAGAAGAAGTATGCTGTTCCGAAACCGAAGGAAGTTGATGGATTCAGCGACGAGGAAAAAGAAATCTTTGCGGATTTCCTTCCTATGCACAAACTTCCGGAAATAATTCGTGAAGCGCTTGATAATATCACGATGGAAGGTAAATGCGGAAATGTCATCATCACAGGTAATGAGGAAAAAGCGAGAATCAATCTTGCAGCGGCTATTTCAGCGGATCTCAGGCTGAATAATGAGGATTTCCTTGGAAAGATCGCACGTATAAAGGCTGATCTTTTTAATACAAAGGATATAGACAAGGCTTTAAGAGCACTTGACGGAGGTGCGCTTGTTATTGAGAGGGCAGGCGATCTTTCGGATGAATCGTTGGATAAGATACACGATCATCTTCTTAAGCAGGATACGAGCATAGTTGTATTTATGGAGGATGCGCGCCTTGCTATGAAACGTGCTGAGTCAGATCATGCATGGATGGATGATATTTTCAGTGTAAAGATAAATATTCCGACATATACTAACGATGATCTTGTTTTCCATGCAAGGGAGTATGCTAAGGAAAATGAGTGTACTATCGATGATATGGGTATCCTTGCTCTGTACACAAGGATAGATGAGCTTCAGACAGCGGAGCACTATGTCACGATAAATGAGGTGGAGAAGATCGTAGACGAGGCGATCAAGCATTCTGAAAAGCATTCTATCAAGCATGTTTTTGAGATGATCGTCGGAAAACGTTATGATCAGGATGATTACGTAATTCTCAAAGAGAGAGATTTCATTTAAATAAATTTTATATCGGGGGAAAATTGAATTATGAGCAAGCGTAGGGCAAAGGCAGTAGTTAAGGCAGATAAGGAAAGCGTTGCTGTAAAAAAGCAGACAGTAGAACCTATTGTGCCGGAAAAGGTTTTTATCTCCAAGGATGACCAGTATTACTTTGGTCAGGGAACACATTATGAGATATATAAAAAACTTGGAGCACATGCATCTGTTGAGAACGGTCAGAGCGGCGTATTTTTCGCTGTATGGGCACCTCATGCAAGAAGTGTAAGGCTTGTTGGTGAGTTTAATAACTGGGATCAGGAAGCTAACTACATGGAACGACTTGATGAGATAGGTATCTGGCAGATATTTATGCCGGGCATTCAGTCAGGTGCAATGTATAAGTTCTGTATAGAAAAATCCGGCGGTGGATTTGTTTATAAGGCAGATCCGTTTGCTGTATATGCAGAGCTTCGTCCCGGAACAGCTTCAAGGGTATTTATTTCAGATGGCTTCAAATGGAATGACAGAAGCTGGATGGCAGAGCGTGAAAAGAAGGATATGAATCATGAACCGCTTGCTATCTATGAGTGCCATTTGGGTTCGTGGATGAGACATCCTAAGCCGGATGATGCAGGGCTTTATTCGTACAGAGATTTTGCGGATAAGATAGTTGAGTATCTGAAAGAGATGCAGTACACCCATGTTGAGCTTATGGGAATAGCTGAGTATCCTTTTGATGGGTCATGGGGATATCAGGTCACAGGCTACTATGCACCTACATCAAGGTATGGAAATCCTGATGATTTCAGATATCTTGTAAATAAACTCCATGAGAATAATATCGGAGTTATTCTTGACTGGGTTCCTGCACACTTCCCTAGGGATGAGCATGGACTTGCAGACTTTGATGGCGAGCCGCTCTTTGAATATGCTGATCCGAGAAAAGGCGAGCATCCTGACTGGGGCACAAAGATATTTGACTATGGAAAGAATGAAGTCAGAAATTTCCTCATTGCAAATGCTATTTATTGGATGAAGGAGTTTCATATAGATGGTCTTCGTGTGGATGCAGTCGCTTCAATGCTCTACCTTGACTATGGTAAACAGTCAGGTCAGTGGGTTCCGAATAAATATGGAAAAAATGAGAATCTTGAGGCTATAGAATTTTTCAAGCACTTGAATTCAGTCGTACTTGGTATGTTCCACGGAACGATGATGATAGCAGAAGAGTCTACAGCGTGGCCGAAAGTCACAGCAAAACCAGAAGATAACGGACTTGGATTTTCATTTAAGTGGAACATGGGCTGGATGCATGATTTCTGCGATTACATGAAGCTTGATCCATATTTCCGTAAGGATAATCACTATAAGATGACCTTTGCGATGAGTTACAATAGTGCAGAGAACTATATCCTTGTTCTTTCACATGACGAGGTTGTACACCTTAAGTGTTCTATGTTTAATAAGATGCCGGGACTGCGCGGTGAAAAGTTCGCAAATCTGCGTGCGGCATATGGATTTATGCTTACACACTCCGGAAAGAAATTGCTGTTCATGGGACAGGAATTTGCGCAGGAAAGAGAGTGGTCAGAGGCAAGAGAGATCGATTGGTTCCTTTTACAGGACCCTGAGCATGCCAAGATGAAGGATTACGTTGCAGAGCTGCTTAGGATCTACCGCAATTACTCTTCACTTTGGGAGCTTGATAATACAAATGACGGCTTCGAGTGGATAAACGCTGACGACACAGAAAAGAGTCTTTACTCTTATGTGAGAAAGAATTCTACAGGTAAAAAGAACCTTGCAATAGTTGTAAACTTTACTCCGGTGGAGAGAGACGACTACAGGATGGGTGTTCTTAAGCCGGGAACATATAAGCTTGTTTTGAATAGTGATGATCCAAAGTATGGCGGAAGTGGCTGCACAGTGCCGAAGACAGTTAAGGCAGAGCCTATATCATGGGATGGAAAAGATTATTCTATCGGATTTAAGCTTCCTCCATTTGGAGTTGTCATTTATGAATTTAACTAAATATTGAGAAATTAAACCGATGCTTTGTTAAACGAGGCATCGGTTTTTTCTTCATTTGCTGATGTTTCAAAGCTGTGTAGTGCAAAGGTTAAGAATTTATACATGAGCGCCGAAATAATAGTCAGAAGCGGTACTTAAAAAGTTACAGAACAGTTTTTCTGAAAAAGAGGATAGTTATGAAAATTACCTTTGCTGAAGTAGAAAATTTAAATCAAAATAAAAAACTTAGTGAGAAAAAAACTATAGATGTTAAAAACAGCAGACAGAGCGTGAAGGATGGAGTCTTTTTTTCAGAAGACAGCTTGAAAGGAGTCAGCTCCGGCTTCATGGGTGCTGCGCTTAAAAATAAAAATAAAGCCGGAACTCTGGCGGAAAGTCTTAAGCATGCAGACAATTATGATGCGAATGTTGCACATAAATATATGGCAGTAATGTCTAATACCATGTCTGGTGATGACTTCGGCGAGCTGGTCAAAGATGGCTGCAATCCGGCGAAAATGCCGGCTGGTGAGGCAATCACAAATCTTGACAGGATAAAGGTAACCCTTGCAAAAGCCGGAAAGAATATAGCGGGATTTACCGATGCTATAGATAAAACGAAGGTCGCAGAGATAACAGGCAGTGTTGCGGCGGCAAATTCACTTGCCGGGGATATGACGGAGGCTGATATTGCAGAAGCACTTGAAAAGGCTGATCTTCCGGCTACCGATGAAAATATAAAAGAGGTGAAGTCTGCTCTCGAACAGGCTTCAAGGATCGAGCCGCTGTCTGACTCTGCCAAGTTATATATGACAGAGAATGACCTTGAGCCAACTATCGAAAACGTGTACTCTGCGCAGTTTGCGGCTGGTGGAGCGTCTATTAAGGCACCCGGTGCGGCTTTTACCAAAGAAGATAATGGTTATGTCTTCAGCGGTGTGATTTCAGATGATTTGGGAGACCTTGAAGAGCAGATAGATACGATAATCAAAAATGCCGGTTTTGAAGTCACTGACGAACTCAGGGATGATGCGAAATGGCTTATAAAAAATAATGTTCCGCTTACAGGCGAGACGCTTCAGCTTTATGAAGATATAAAGAACATAGAATCTCCGCTTGATGAGCCAATGCTTCTTGAAGAGATAACGCAGGCAATGGCGGAAGGAAATAGAGCGGTAGAGGCATACCTTGTGCGCGGATATAGGGAAACAAAAAATGAAAGATATATGGAAGAGACCCGCCTTGCGATGACCTATGATGCAAACAGGGCTATGGCAGAGAGCAACTATGCTATTGATACAGCAGAACTTTCTGAAAAAGTGGAGCTCCTTAAGGAAAAAGAGGAGAACTATTATAGGGCCGCATTCGGAAGAGAGGCAGCTTCGGCTGAGGATATAAAAGAATATGCCGATGTTTATGAAAGTACTATCCGTAAAACTGAAGCAATAAGAAATATGCCGGCAGATGTGGTGGCTCTGTTTAATTCTGCAGAAGAATATACGCTTAATGATATTTATGAGGCGGGAGAGCCGATACAGAAGCGCTACGAAGATGCTGTTCAGACGTATGAGGCTGTAGGAACTGAGGTCAGAAAAGACCTTGGCGACAATATTAAGCAGGCATTCAGAAATATGGATGATCTTCTGCGTGAGATAGGCATGAAAGCTACAGCGGATAACGAACGTGCTGTAAGGATATTGGGTTATAACAGTATGGAGATAACTCCGGAGAATATTCAAAATGTCAGAGAAGTGGATGAAAGTGTGCGTTCTCTTCTGGACAAGATGAAGCCGGTAACGGTTGTGAAGCTTATACAGCAGAGAGTGAATCCGCTTGAAATAGATGTGACTGCATTGTCAAGCATGATCGACGGGCTGGAAAGTGATGATGACATTACATCAGCAGAGGATTATGCAAAATTCCTTGTGAGATTAGAGCATAATCATAAGATCACAGAGGAGGAAGCACAGTCATATATCGGATTATACCGTCTTTTCTATAATCTTGAAAAAGATGACGGAGCTGCGATAGGCGGACTTATCGGCTCCGGGAAAGAGCTTACATTAAAAAATCTTCTTACTGAAACAAGGGCTCTAAGGAAAAAAGGACGGGTTGAATATAAGGTTGATGATGATTTTGGTGGTACAGAGTCAAAAGAATCAGAGTACTTAAAGATAGATACGCAGATAAATGCGGCTTTTGAAGCTGACAGCTATCTGAAAAATGTCGTGCATGAGGTATTTAAAAAGCTTGATCCGCAGAAGCTTCATGATGCGGGCGTAAATGAGAATACAGAGCTGAATGAATTGCTTGATGCGCTCAGGAATGCACCTGACAGTACTGAAGCAGAGGCTCTTGCGCAGCAGGATGAGTATAAAGCTGCGTTTGATGAGATAGCGAGATCGTCTAAAGCTGACGAGGAAATATATCGTATTTTACAGAATTTAGACATCGAGATCACAGCTGAAAATATAAATGCAGCAGCGAATCTTCTTGGAGAAAGAGGTGCGGTATTTGCAAAATTATTTAATCTTGCAGATTCGAATGGTAAGAAGCGCCTGAATGAAAGGATAGAAAAACTGCACGAAGCATTTGAAGATAGTGAATCAGCGGAAGAGGAATATGACGAATTTTCAGAAGAAGCGGTTCAGATACTAAGCAATCAAGAGATATCTGCCGATAATTCAATTGATCTTAAGATGCTTCAGAATATTCATAAACAGATATCCATAGCAAAGCGGTTTTCTGGAAGTGAAGACTATGAAGTGCCTGTATGGATAGACGGAAAACTAACATCCATTAACCTGAAGATAGTGCATGGAGACGGAGAGCAGCGTGTAGATGTAATTATGGAAGATGGCGCATCGCAATCCGTTGCTGCAAGCTTCATACTTGACGGGAACGTGGTCAGTGGAAGTGTTGAAAGTAGTTTACCACAGGATTTGGAAAAATTTGCAGCGGGATTTGAAAAAGCTCTTCAGCAGGAAGGACTTCAAATGGGAAGTCTGCAGATGATTATTCAGGGCAATGTAAAACAAGGATGTTTGAAAAAATTGAGCAATGGGGAAAGAAAGGAATCTGCGTCTCCTGCTCTCTACCGAACAGCTAAGGCTTTTATTTCGGCAGTAAGGGATAAGAGCCGTGTAAGTCAGGCTGTGGTTCAGGACGGAGGAGTTTTATGAGGATTAACAGTAATGTCACAGCATATGTTACGAACAATGCGTTAAAGATCAACGAAGATATGTTTTCCGCTTCCAGCAGAAAATTGTCATCAGGTTTTAAGATCAATGTGGCAGGTGACGACCCTACGGGATATGCTATTTCCGGTAGGATGAGGCAGCTTATAGAAGCGCTGGATAAGTGTGACACAAATGCCACAAAGGGTAAGTCAGTGTGTGAAACAGCAGATGCCGCGCTTACGGAAGTTACTAATATGATCCAGAGGCTTAATGAGCTTTCTGTAAAATCAGCAAACGGTACACTTTCATCATCAGATAGAGCAATGATCAATGAGGAAGCAAAGCAGCTGAGGTCGGAGATCCAGAGAATTTCCGATACTACAGAGTATAACGGTCAAAGGCTTTTTGACGGAACCTTCGTAGACAAGGCATATACGACAGATAAAGATGTGACTGTTATAAGATATAGTGACAATATCAATGCGGATACTTACGAAGATTCAAGTATCACAGAAACGACAGTTGCAGGACCGCCGCCGTATATAGAGGTTACATGCTCGAATATACCGGGCAAGGATGGGGATGTCGTTATGAATGTTCCGATAACTTATGTTGACTCGGAAAATCTTACCGACGGCAATCCTACAGCGTTTTTCAATGGCGTGTATACTGATACGCTTAACCGTGGTTCGGTAAACTTCTGCGCCGATGGTTATCAGATAATAACCATCAACGGTGATGACGGAGAGGAGATCACATATAAGATCAATCCTAAGTTTAATGGAACGAAGGTTGTATCTGATACAGCGACTACATATACCGATGCGAATGGCAGAACTATCTCATATTTCCCGGTATCGCTTTCGACAGGTAATTTTGATACAACATTGACCGGAAATGGAGCTATGAGGGTACAGGTCGGCGCAAATGAGGAAGAGGCGATTAATATGAGCCTGCCTTCGATCTCACTTGACATCATGGATCTTGATGATCTTGACCTGAGCACTGAATCGGGAGCAGAAGTCGGTATTGCGAAGGTTAAACATGCACTGGAATATGTGAATAAAGCAAGATCTGCCATTGGTGCATATCAGAACCGTATAGAAAAATCTATTAACTTTATCGCGGCTTCAACAGAAAACCTCAATACGTCAGTTTCCAGAATCGCGGATACTGATATGGCAGAGGAAATGATCACATATACAAATGCGCAGGTTTTAGTACAGGCATCGACAGCGATGCTGGCGCAGGCTAATCAGGCACCACAGCAGGCACTTCAGCTGCTGCAGTAAAAAGGGGGATAAAAATGACACCAGAAAAAAAGCAGGATTATACAAGAAGGATCACACAGGCAAATAAGACAGAAATCAGTGTTATCACTTACGAGATAGCACTCGATTATCTTAATGAGGCGAAGGAGGCAGCTTCTGAAGAAGAATTTGAGAGCAGCATCAAGCACTCAAAGAGATGTGTTGAGCAGCTGAGAGATGCCCTTAATATGGACTATGCAGAGATCTCGCTCCCGCTTGCAAGGTTATATAACTATGTTACATTAGAATTTGATAAGGCTGTAATGAAGAGAGATCGTTCAAATCTCGGCGAATGCGAGATGATACTTAATAATCTGCATGATTCATTTGTCGAAGTTGCGAAGCAGGATGTGTCAGATCCTGTTATGAAAAACACAGAGCAGGTCTTTAGCGGCTTGACATACGGACCTGAAGGCGCAAATGATATGATAGATCAGGAAAAAAGCAGAGGATTTATGGCATAAAAATAAGGTGTCGGATTTTCCGGCACCTTATTTTACGTAAGAAATTACTTTGTTCCAAAGATTCTGTCTCCGGCATCACCAAGACCAGGGCAGATATAAGCGTTTTCGTTAAGCTGACGATCAACATGACCAACATAGATCTGGATATCAGGATGAGCTTTGCAAAGTGCCTCGAGTCCTTCCGGAGCTGCGATGATACACATAAATTTGATCTTCTTGCCGCCCTTATCCTTGATGAAGTTGATAGCGTCGATAGCTGAACCGCCTGTTGCGAGCATTGGATCAGTAACGATGATAGTACGGAGACTGATTGGTTCAGGAAGCTTACAGTAGTAAGCGTGAGGCTTGTGAGTCTCTTCATCACGGTACAGACCGATGTGTCCAACCTTTGCTGCAGGGAGAAGTGAGAGAATACCATCTGTCATTCCAAGGCCTGCGCGGAGGATAGGTACAACAGCCTGCTTTTTACCTGCAAGTACAGGAGCCATTGTTTTCTCAATAGGAGTTTCGATCTCAACGTCTTCTGTTTCGAGATCACGGAGTGCTTCGTAACCCATCAGTATAGCAATCTCGTTTACCAACTTTCTGAATTCGGCAGTACCGGTACTCTTATCACGAAGACGTGTAATTTTGTGCTGAATCAATGGATGATTCAGTATATTTACATTTTCAAATTTTGAGAAATCTTCCATCATAGTTCCTTTCTGTAATTTATAAGTTCTTATAAAATCCTATCTATTTTAGCCTTAAAGGGCGATATGGTCAACGTTTTTTATTTTTCTCTTCCATTTCACGGATTTCCTGTTATAATGCTTATGATGAGCAAAGTGTTTTAAATTATAACTTTGTGTGTTTATTTTGTGTATTTAATTCAAAGGAGAAAAATTATGCAGACATTTGAGTACAAGATCACTGACGAAGTAGGACTTCACGCACGTCCAGCAGGACTGCTCGTAAAGGCAGCTAAGCAGTACAAGAGCGACATCAAGATCGAATACAACGGTAAGTCTTCAAGCGCTAAGGCACTTATGGCTATCATGGCTATGGGTATCATGAAGGATGCTGTTATCAAGGTTTCTGTTGAAGGCGAAGACGAGGCAGAAGCTTTCGAAGGAATCAAAAAGTTCATGGAAGAGAATCTGTAATCAGCAGATCTCTATATGCTTTTTTTAAACCCATCGGTTACGGTGGGTTTATTTAAAATTCCTTAAGGGATAAAATAAGGAGATATTGATGGAACGCTATACAGGTAAAAAAATATACGAAGGAATCGCGGTAGGTAGAATTGCCTGGCTCGGAAAAAAGGAGCAGGTTGTAGAAAGAAAGCATACCGAAGATACAGAGGCAGAAAAGCAGCGTTATGAGGATGCCAGAAATGAAGCCATCGCTCAGCTGCGTGCATTATACGAGAAGACAAAGAATGAAATCGGCGAAGCTGATGCAGAAATCTTCGATGTACATGCAATGATGCTTGAGGATGATGGATATAATGACTCTGTAAATAATATCATTGAGTCACAGCAGATGAACGCAGAGTACGCTGTTGCCGTAACAGGTGACAACTTTGCTGAAACATTTGCATCTATGGATGATGAGTACTTTAAGGCTCGTTCAGTAGACGTAAAAGATATTTCAGAGCGTGTTATCAGAATCCTTTCAGGCGAGACAGAAGCTTCAGTAGACGCTTCAGAGCCTTCAATTCTTGTTGCTGATGATCTTACACCAAGTGAGACAGTTCAGCTTGATAAATCAAAGATCCTTGCATTCGTTACACGCAAGGGATCTTCTAATTCACATACAGCAATCCTTGCCAGAACTATGAACATTCCGGCTATCATCAATGTTGATGTACAGGAGTCATGGAATGGTAAGACAGGTATTCTTGACTCTGATAAGGGTATCTTCATTGTAGATCCTGATGAAGCAACATCTAAGGAATACAATGATCGCCTTGAAGCACAGAATCAGGCAAAGAAGCTTCTTCTTGAGCTTAAGGGCAAGCCAAATGAGACAAAGTCAGGCCAGAAGGTAATGCTTTTCGCTAACGTTGGAAACCTTTCTGACATCGGTTCTGCTATTCAGTATGATGCAGGCGGAATCGGACTTTTCAGAAGTGAGTTCATCTATCTCGGTAAGGAAACATATCCTACAGAAGAAGAGCAGTTTACTATTTACCGTAAGGCTGCTGAGCTCATGGCTGGTAAGAAAGTTATCATCCGTACACTTGATATCGGTGCTGATAAGCAGTGTGATTACTTTGAGCTCGGACATGAGGATAACCCGGCAATGGGATTCCGTGCTATCCGTATCTGTCTTAAGAGACCTGAAGTATTCAAGACACAGCTCCGCGCACTCTTCCGCGCTGCTGCATACGGAAACATCCACATCATGTATCCGATGATCACATCTATGTCTGAGATCGAGCAGATCAAGAAGATGGTAGCTGAGGTTAAGGCTGAGCTTAAAGAGCAGGGCATACCTTACAAGGATGCACCACAGGGTGTTATGATAGAGACTCCTGCAGCTGCACTCATTACTGACAGACTTGCTAAGGAAGTTGACTTCTTCAGTATCGGTACAAACGATTTGACACAGTACACTTTGGCTATTGACCGTCAGAATGCAGCTCTTGAAGATTTCTGTGATATCCACCATGAAGCTGTACTCAGACTTATTGAGATGACAGTAGAAAATGCTCATAAGAACGGCATTTGGGCTGGTATCTGTGGAGAGCTTGCTGCTGATACATCTCTTACAGAGACATTCCTTAAGATGGGTGTTGATGAGCTCTCAGTAGCACCTCCTTCAGTTCTTAAGGTTCGTAAGGTAGTACGTGAGTGTGATTGATACAGTGTAAAAACTGCATATTAAAGATAAAAGAGGCATATCCGCGCGGTATGTCTCTTTTTGCATTCTATTCTTTATTGCGTTAAAGCGTTGCAATGAAAATTTATGTTTGATACAATATCTTAAGATTTAAATCCTATAATAATTTATTCGCAGATTAAGCGGAGGCATTCTGATTATGAAAACAAAAGTGTACATTGATGGACAGAGCGGAACGACGGGATTGCAGATATATGACCGGATAGGCGCAAGGGATGATTTAGAGCTGCTAAGGATCGATGAAGATAAGAGACATGATCTGAGTGAGCGAAAAAAGTTCTTAAATGCGGCAGATATAGTTTTTTTGTGTCTGCCTGACGACGGTGCGAGAGAGGCGGTTTCGCTGATAGATGATCCGAATGTACGCGTGATAGATGCTTCTACAGCACATAGAACAAGTGATGATTGGGTTTATGGCTACCCTGAACTTTCGCCCGACCAGAGGGAAAAGATAAAAAATGGTAAAAGGATCGCCAATCCGGGCTGCCATGCGACGGGCTTTATTTCAATAACTGCCCCGCTGGTAAGGCTTGGCATACTTCCAAAGGACTATCCGCTTACATGTTATTCTCTTACAGGATATTCCGGCGGTGGTAAGAAAATGATTGCCGATTATGAAGCTGATTCGCGGGATAAAAAGCTGGATTCACCCGGAATTTACGGTCTTACGCTTAAACATAAGCATATCCCGGAGATGAAGAAAATGACAGGACTGCTGAATGCTCCTGTATTTATGCCGGTGGTAGATGATTACTACAAAGGAATGGCAACGACGATCATGCTGCAAAATCGTCTGCTGAATGAAAAGCCAAGTGCAGAAGCAATTGCAGAAAGGCTTTCGCATTATTACGAGAATGAGCACTTTGTAGGTGTGATACCGTTCGGAGAAAATCCGGGAACACTCTATGCAAATACACTTGAGGGAACAAATAAGCTTGAGATAGTAGTCTGCGGAAATGAGGAGCAGACATCGATAACAGCACTGTTTGATAATCTTGGAAAAGGCGCGTCCGGTGCAGCTGTTCAGAATATGAACATCATGCTTGGCATAGATGAAACGACCGGACTTGAATGATCTGCCTGCCGGAGTATAACTCCGGTGGGTTTTTTAGTTTTAAGTACATAAAAAAGCCGAACTAAAGTTTACGCATGCCGTAAAATGAATTATAATATGAATAACTGTTTTTGTATGGTTGGGATGTAAAAATGCATGTTAACGAAGTATCACATACAGTTTAAAATGTTATAAGGAGGCAATGTGTCCATGAAAAGAATTGGAATGCTTACAAGCGGCGGTGACTGTCAGGCTTTAAATGCAGCAATGCGCGGTGTTGTGAAATCACTCATATTCAGCGGCGAACAGATAGAAATCTATGGATTTCTTAATGGCTACCAGGGTTTGATCTATGGAAACTATAGAATGCTTGATGTATCTGATTTTTCGGGTATTCTTACAAGGGGCGGAACGATTCTGGGTTCATCAAGGACTCCGTTTAAGACAATTCGTGAACCGGATGCAAATGGACTTGATAAAGTAGAAGCTATGAAGCACAGCTACTTTAAGCTGAATCTGGACTGCCTTGTTATTTTGGGTGGAAACGGAACCCATAAGACGGCTAACCTTCTTAGAGATGAGGGACTTAATGTGATCACACTTCCGAAGACCATCGATAACGATCTTTGGGGAACAGATATGACATTTGGTTTCCAAAGTGCGGTGGATATTGCATCAAATGCGATTGACTGTATTCATACTACAGCTGATTCTCATAGCAGAGTTTTTATAGTAGAAGTTATGGGGCATAAAGTTGGTTTTCTTACGCTTAATGCCGGAGTTGCCAGTGGTGCTGATATAATTCTTATCCCTGAAATACCATATGACATTGATAAGGTAGTAGAGGCGATAGATGCAAGAAAGAGAAGAGGCTCGCGTTTTACTATCATTGCTGTAGCCGAAGGCGCTATAAGTAAAGAGGATGCCAAGCTTTCTAAAAAGGAATATAAAAAGAAAATGAAGGCGGCTACTCACCCTTCTGTTTCATATAGACTGGCGGAAGAGATTTACAAGAAGACAGGGCAGGAAGTGCGAGTTACGGTTCCTGGTCACATGCAGCGCGGCGGAAGCCCATGCCCTTACGACAGAGTTTTTGCTTCAAGACTTGGTGCGGAAGCAGGTAAGCTCATACTCGAAGGCAAATACGGCTTCATGGTCGGCTATAGAAATCGTGAAGTAGTAAAGGTGCCGCTTGAAGAAGTTGCAGGAAAGTTAAAGATGGTCGATCCTAATTCGTCTATCATAAAAGAAGCAAAGATGCTTGGAATAAGTTTTGGAGATTAAAGTGATTTAATGGCATATCAGGCATTATACAGAAAATTCCGTCCGGATCGCTTTGAAGATGTCAAAGGACAGGACGCGATAGTTACAACGTTGAAAAATCAAATAACTGCAGATCGGGTAGGCCATGCTTACCTGTTCTGCGGAACAAGAGGTACCGGTAAGACTACTGTGGCGAAGCTTTTTGCCAAAGCGGTCAATTGCGAAAATAGACAAGAGGACGGAAGCCCTTGTGGAGAGTGTCCTACTTGTAAAAGTATCGCTGCCGGTACCTCGATGAATGTAATCGAGATAGATGCCGCATCAAATAATGGTGTTGATAATATCCGAGAGATCAGGGATGAAGTAGCATATCGTCCTACAGAGGGCAGGTTTAAGGTTTACATAATAGATGAGGTGCACATGCTTTCAATCGGAGCGTTCAATGCATTGCTGAAAACGCTTGAAGAGCCGCCGTCTTATGTAATATTCATCCTTGCAACTACAGAGGTAAATAAGATACCGATCACTATCCTTTCGAGATGTCAGAGGTATGATTTCCATAGAATGACTATCGATACGATGGTGAACAGGATGAGGGAACTTGCGGATACCGAAAATATGCAGGTAGAAGATAAAGCGCTTCGCTTTGTAGCAAAGTGTGCGGATGGTTCGATGCGAGATGCGCTGAGTCTGCTTGACCAGTGTATGGCGTTCAACTATGGGCAGCTTTTAACGTACGACAAAGCGCTTGATGTGCTTGGTGCTGTAGATAATTCGGTATATGGAAGGTTTCTCGATCAGATATTGGATAGAAATGTCACAGGTGCGATCTCGATCCTTGAAGAAGTGATAATGCAGGGAAGGGAACTGACGGCATTTGTATCTGACTTTACATGGTATCTGCGTAATCTTCTTTTAGTAAGCACATCTGACGAAAACATGGAGGACGTTATTGACGTGTCCACTGAAACATTGAATGTGCTCAAAGAGGAGGCAAAATTAGTAAATGCAGATACTTTGATGAGGTTTATACGCATATTTTCAGAGCTTTCAGGAGCTATCAAGTATTCGACACAGAAGCGTGTGCTTACTGAAATAGCGGTCATAAAGCTTATGAAACCGGAGATGGAGACAGATCTGGCTTCAATGAAGCAGCGTCTTGAGAATATTGAAAAAGATATTTCCAAAGGCGTGAGAGTTGCAGCTGTGCAGGCGCCTTCTGCGACAGAAGAGCAGAAGCCGCGAAAGAAAGTTCCGCTTCCGCCGGCACTTCCGGAAGATGTGGAAACAGCGATAAAGAGCTGGGGTAAAATGCTTAAAAAGCTGGATGGTATGGTTGCCACGGCAATAAAATTTGCACATCCTACAGTAAAAGATGATATGCTTATGATAATCTTCGACAGCACGACTGAAACCAATGCGCTGAATCTTGAGATTGCAAATGAAAATGTCGAGCAGATACAAGCTGCGCTGAATGAAGTGGTTGGAAAAGACGTTAAGTTTAAGATGGTCATGTCAGGCGCAGGAAAAATATTTGATGAAGAGTATCCTAACTATGATAATATGATAGTCTGGGATGATATTGAAATAACCGATGAAAAGGAGTAATTAAAATGGCAAGAAGAGGTGGATTTCCGGGAGGCATGATGCCCGGAGGAATGAATAATCTGATGAAACAGGCTCAGCGTATGCAGCGTCAGATGGAAGAGAATGCAAAGGCACTCGAAACAAAGGAATTTACAGCTGCAGCCGGTGGCGGAGCTGTTGAAGCAGTGGTTACAGGCAAAAAGGAGCTTAAGAGCATTAAGATCAGCCCTGAAGCTGTTGATCCGGATGATGTAGAAACTCTTCAGGATCTTGTTATTGCTGCAGTAAATGAAGCAATGAAACAGGCTGATGAGGCTTCAAATGCAGCTATGGGTAAGCTTGCAGGCGGACTCGGCGGTTTGATGTAATATGGAACTGTATTCAGACAAGATCAATAAATTGATCGAAGAACTTTCGGCACTTCCCGGTATAGGCGCAAAGTCAGCCGCCAGATTGGCATTTTATCTTATAAATGAGCCGGAAGATCATGTAAAAAGACTTACAGATACACTTTTGGATGCTAAACAAAGCATCCATTATTGTAAAGAGTGTTATACACTTACAGATCAGGAGTTATGCCCTATATGCGCAAGCGAGAAGAGGGATCATTCAGTAATAATGGTCGTTGAAACTACTCGTGACCTGGCAGCATATGAGAGAACAGGTAAGTTTGAAGGTGTGTACCACGTACTTCATGGGGCTATCTCGCCGATGCTTGGAATAGGCCCGGCAGATATTAAGCTGAAAGAGCTTATGCGTAGGCTTGAAGGAGACGTAAATGAAGTCATAATTGCTACAAATTCCAGCCTTGAAGGTGAGACAACAGCGATGTATATAAGTAAGCTTATCAAGCCGACAGGCATAAAATGCAGCAGAATAGCCAGCGGAGTCCCGGTTGGCGGAGACTTGGAAAATGTCGATGAAGTTACACTTCTTCGTGCATTAGAGGGTAGGACAGAGTTATAACGACTAAAAAATAAACAGCTAGTTAAAAAATTAAGGAGAGGTATCACAAATGGAGATTAAAAAAGAGCTTTTCGGTCAGACTGTAGATGGAAGAGATGTATTTCTTTACACATTGCAGAACAAAAATGGTGTAAGTGTCAGTGTTTCAGAATATGGTGCGATAATTACATCGGTCATTGTTCCGGATAAAGATGGAATGATGGAAGATGTTGCATTGGGCTATGATACACTTGAGCCATATTTCACAAATGATGAATTTTTTGGCGCGACAGTCGGCAGAAATGCAAACCGTATTGCAGGTGCAACATTTGAAATTGATGGAACAAGATATAACCTTCCTGCAAATGAAGGAAGTAATAACCTTCACAGTGCGATAGATAATGGCTTCCATAAAAAATTGTGGGTAGCATCACCGGATGAAGCAAGAAATTGCGTAACATTCAGCTACATCAGTCCTGATGGAGAAAACGGATTCCCGGGAACTCTTGACATGAAAGTCAGCTTTACACTTACAGATGAAGATGCTTTGGATATTCACTATGAAGGAATATCTGATAAAAAGACAGTTATCAACTGCACAAATCATTCATACTGGAATCTTGCAGGACACGGCAATGGAACTATTTTGGATCATTTCATAAAGATTGAGGCATCACGTTACAACCCTGTTGGCGAAGGCTCAATACCGACAGGTGAAAATGCAAGCGTAGAAGGCACTCCGTTTGATTTCAGAGAATTTAGAAAAATCGGTGAGCGAATCGATGAGAAAAATGCTCAGTTAGAAATAACAGGTGGGTACGACCACAATTATGTGGTTGATAAGCCGGGGCTTATCGCTGTAGTTGAGGAGAGAGATTGCGGCAGACGCATGGAAGTTTATTCAACACTTCCGGGCGTTCAGTTCTATGCCGGAAATTATATTCGTGATGGCATTGCAGGAAAAGATGGTGCAACATACAGGAAGCGCAGCGGACTGGCGCTTGAGACACAGTTTTTCCCTAATGCAGTGAATCAGGAAGGCTTTGAAAAGCCAATATTTAGTGCGGGAAAGAAGTATAGTTATACGACAACGTATAAGTTTACAACAATATAATATATGCCTAATCTTAAAGTAGTAGATAATACAGAAAAAAAAGAAAATTATGATGCGAAGGTAACCAAACATAAGATATTTCGCGTAGTACGTGTGCTGCTGATCGTAACACTTGTTATTTTGGCGGCTGCATTTGTGACGAACTATTTGGATACAAAGGTGTATTCGGACTATACAGTTACAGCAAGG
This sequence comes from Lachnospiraceae bacterium KH1T2, assembly GCA_900114405.1. Classification (GTDB taxonomy): domain Bacteria; phylum Bacillota; class Clostridia; order Lachnospirales; family Lachnospiraceae; genus NK4A144. The sequence goes on from FOSY01000021.1 coordinate 41,110, forward strand.
TCAGTGCGTTCTGATTCAGATACAGCGAAATATATGGCTTATAATGGACATATCCTTAAATACAGCCAGGATGGTGTTGAAGCATTTGACGGTCTGAATAAGACAATTTGGAACATCACCTATGAAATGCAGACACCGCACATAGCGACATGTGAAAATTATGTCGCTATGGGCGATGAAGGTGCGACAAATATTCTGGTAGTAGATGGAAGCGGAAATCAGACGACCATCGACACCAGACTTCCGGTGAAGGATTTCTGCGTTGCTTCACAGGGGGTTGTAGCTGCAGTGCTTGAAGATGGGAATTCGACAAGGATCAATGTTTATGACAAAGAAGGAAATCAGCTTGCGGGGCTTAAGTGTACAATGACGCAAAGCGGTTATCCGGTGGCTGTTGCGCTCTCGCCGAGTGGACTTGTCCTTGGAGTATCCTACATAAGGATGGATCAGGGAGAGCTCACTTCTTCGATAGCTTTTTATAATTTCGGAGGAGTAGGCCAAAATGAGACAGATAACTATGTGAGTGGATATGATTATGGAAGCTCTGTATATCCTGAGTTGAAGTTTTTAAGTGATGAATCTGTAGTTGCGATAGGCGACGACAGTCTGGTGACATTTAGAGGAAGCCAGAAGCCTGAAATGGTATCAAATAATGCCATAGACGGAGAGATACAGTCTGTATTTTACGGAAATAATGAGATCGCTCTTGTGTTTAGGGGCGACAAAAATAATGATTCATATAAGCTTAACTTGTATGATTCCAGAGGCAACTTAAAACTTGAACAGGAATTTGAACTTGCGTATACGGATATTCAAATATCATCAAGGCAGATAATCATTTATAATGAGTCAGAATGTGTGATCTTCAATAAACGAGGATTGCAAAAATTTGCAGGAAGCTTTGATGATACAGTATTACTAATGACGCCGTCTAATACACCGGCAAGATATTATCTGGTAAACAGAGAGATAACGCAAATGATAAGGCTAAAATAAAATGACAGCAGAATACATATTGATTGCGATGCTCATAGTCATGGTATACTTTTTGATAAACGGTGTCAGACAGGGATTTTTAAGAGTGGTATTTGCTCTGATGTCCTCTGCTCTGGCACTTTTTATTGTCGCGTACATGGCTCCGATGGTTGCAAATTTTATAAAAGAAAATACAGGAATATATACAGCGGTCTATGGGAATATAAGCGGCGCAATCAGTAAAATGACGCTTGGACAGGCATCTGAAACTGAGGCTATAAACTCTTTTAACATTCCGCAGGTTATAAAAATGCTGCTTATATCAAATAATACATCAGAAACATACACGGCACTTCTTATAGATGCATTTCAGGATTATATCGCTGCATTTATGGCGCGGATGGTAGTGAGGATAATAGCTTTGCTTATAATTTTTGTATTTACAAAGTTCATACTCCGTTCAATAGGTCTTATGCTTGATATAATAGACAAAATACCTGTAGTGCATGGACTTAATCGATTGGCCGGAGGCGTTGCTGGATTGCTTGAAGGTGCGTTGCTTATATGCCTTTTTATGCTTTTTATGACAATCTTTGTCGGAGGAAAAATAGGAACTTCGTTTTTTGAAATTGTAGAATCAGATAAAATTTTGTCATTCATATATAATAATAATATTTTACTAAGATTTGTAGCTTAAAGAAAATACAGTGTATATCTTGTATCTGTGCATATAAAAACAAACAATTTTAAGAAATTTTTAAAAATGTTGTTGACACATATAAATTTAAGTGCTAATATAACACATGTCGTCGCGAGACGACGAAACAAAGATCTGAAAAATCTTGATAAACACAAGGTTTTGAAGGAAGAACATTGACAAATAAACAGCAATGCAACCCTGAAAATTCGAAAACGTCAAAAGACGTTAAAGAGTTATTCAGAAATGAATGAAACCAAACAGTAAAAATGGTAAAGAAGCGCAAAGCAAAAAGCTAGTGTAACTAAGCCAAAGGAAAGAAACTATAATCGAGAGTTCGATCCTGGCTCAGGATGAACGCTGGCGGCGTGCCTAACACATGCAAGTCGAACGAGACTGAGATGACTGAGTCTTCGGACAAAGGAATTGACTGTCGAGTGGCGGACGGGTGAGTAACGCGTGGATAACCTGCCTCATACAGGGGGATAAC
>FOSY01000033.1 GCA_900114405.1 Lachnospiraceae bacterium KH1T2
TTAATGAGGTTTGATGTTCGGTTTTTGGTGTTCAGATACCAAAATATATATTCCTCGATAGCTCAATGGTAGAGCACTCGGCTGTTAACCGAGGGGTTGTAGGTTCGAGCCCTACTCGGGGAGTTTTAATTAAATGTACGGCGATGTAGCCAAGCGGTAAGGCACGGGTCTGCAACACCCTGATCACCAGTTCGATCCTGGTCGTCGCCTCTATAGGTTATGCCTCAAGGTCTTTGTAAGACTTTGGGGCTTTTTTGTTGCCAAAATTAATTTGTTATAAATATACTAAAAATAGGGTTGATTATTGTGCAAAAAGACCTATAATAAATAAATGTGCTTAGATTTTTGCTTAAATTATATGAATTAATTTAATGCATTGTGAAAAGTGCAACAATTTCGGGCCGAAATAATAGACTTTGCTTATTTTAAGAACTATAATTTAAATAAATTCTGTACAAAGGAGGCGTTAAAAGTGGATATTGGCGAGAAACTTGTAGAAGAACTTGGGATAAATCCTTTATTTCAAATTGGTTCTTTTACAATAACTGAATCCGTATTCAACACCTGGATACTTCTGCTTGTTATGTTAGTTGTGTGCATTGCACTAACGCATAACCTCAAAGTAGATAATCCTGGAAAGGTACAGGTGGCTGTTGAGTCGTTTGTGCAATGGATTCAAGGAGCAGCAAGATCAATGCTCGGTGAAAAGGCTGCCAAATACACAGATTATATCTGTACAGTATTGGTTTTCATCGCAATTTCAAATTTGTCTGCATTATTTGAGACAAAGGTAAGCAGTGCTTACACATTTATGAAACCGCCAACAAAGGATTTGAGTATAACAGCTGCACTGGCAATTATGTCAGTTTTGTTAATGCTCTACACCGGTTTTACATGTAAAGGATTTGGAGGATATTGTAAATCGTTTACAGAACCGATGGCAATTGTTACTCCCCTTAATATTCTCGAAATATTTACCAAGCCGCTTTCGCTTTGCATGCGACTTTTCGGTAATATCTTTGGTGGATATGTAATCATGTCATTGATAAAAATGGTAATACCGGCATTTATACCAGTAGTATTTAGTCTTTACTTCGACATCTTTGATGGATTGATTCAGGCATACGTATTTGTATTTTTAACAAGTATTTATCTGTCAGAGGCTGCTGAGTAAAAATAAAATTTATTCATGATAATTATTGATTGAAAAGATAATTTTAAGGAGGAAAAAAAGAATGGTTGTAACAGCAATTGGTGCAGGTATTGCAGCAATAGGATGTCTCGGAGCAGGTATTGGTGTCGGTATGGCGACAGGAAAGGCTTGTGAGGCTGTAGCCCGTCAGCCAGAGGCAGAAGGAAAGATTAGAAGTATGCTGATCCTTGGTTCTGCACTCGCAGAAGCAACTGCTATTTATGCTTTGCTTGTTGCTATCATGGTAATCTTCGTACTTAAATAATTAGGAGGACAGAATATTGTCTGGGAATATTATAGCCATTAATCCGGTAAGTATTGTCCTTACAGTAGTCAATCTCCTGGTTTTATTTCTGATCATGAAGTTTTTCCTTTTCAAACCGGTAAATGCCGTGCTTGAAAAGAGACAGGAAGAAATTTCGAAGGATAAAAAGGCTGCAGAAGAAGCTGTTAGAAATGCAGAAGAGAAAGTTAAGTCTTTCGAATCTCAGCTTAAGGATATTGATAAGCTTAAGAGCGATGCTATTGCGGAATCTACAAAGAAAGCAGACGCTGAGTATGACAGAATAGTTGGTGATGCTAATAAGCGTGCTGCAGAAATTATTTCAGATGCAGAAGCTAAGGCTGATCTTGATGTTAAGAGAAAGCAGGCTGATGCAGAAAAGAGAATTGCAGATATTGTTGCAGCAGCTACAAAGAAAATTGCAGCGTCACAGAATAGTGCTGAACTCGACAGCGGTCTTTATGATGAATTCATAAGCAAGGCAGGTGAAGAAGTTGACAGCTAAAACACCTGAGATTTTAATAAACGGAAAACTCAGTGCTGAACTTATTTATGTTACTGCTCCAAGTGCTAAGCAGTTATCTCAGATTGAAAGCTTCCTTAAGAAAAAAACAGGAGCTTCTGAGGTAGAGATTAAGCAGACAAAGGATGAATCCATTGGTGGTGGTTTTGTTCTTAAGTATGGCAGTAAAGAATATGACTGGAGTACTGCTGGTCGAGTTAAGCAGTTTCAGGACATGCTTGCAAAGGGCATGCGTCGGTCACAGCGCAGCGCTGATGATATTATTGAGATTCTTAAAACAGAAGTTGAAGAATTTGAACTTCGTGCAGAATCAAGTGAAGTTGGTACAGTTGTAAAGATTGGCGATGGTATTTCTACAATTAAAGGTCTTGATCATGCAGTTTACGGAGAAATTGTTATTTTTGACAATGGCGTAAAGGGAATGGTTCAGGATATTAAGGAAGATACCATTAGTGCAATTCTTTTCGGTCTTGATACAGGAATCAGAGCCGGTTCACATGTTGTAAGAACAGGTGAAAGAGCTGGTATTTCTGTTGGTGATGATTATCTTGGAAGAGTCGTTGATGCACTTGGTGCACCTATCGATGGTAAGGGAGATATCAAAACAACTGAAACAAGACCTATCGAAAATCCGGCACCGGGTATCATTGATAGAAAGCCTGTAACAGTTCCTATGGAAACTGGTATTCTTGCAATTGACTCAATGTTCCCTATCGGACGTGGTCAGCGTGAGTTGATCATCGGTGATCGTCAGACAGGTAAGACTTCTATTGCTACTGATACTATCATTAACCAGAAGGGTAAGGATGTAATCTGTATCTATGTAGCGATTGGACAGAAGGCTTCTACTGTTGCAAAAATTGTTAATACACTTAAAAAGAATGGTGCGCTTGACTATACAATAATTATGTCAGCTACAGCAAGTGATCCTTCACCTTTGCAGTATATCGCACCGTACTCAGGAACAGCTTTAGCTGAGTACTTTATGCATAATGGAAAAGACGTTTTGATCGTTTATGATGATCTTTCAAAGCATGCAGTTGCTTATCGTGCAATTTCTTTGCTTTTGGGACGTCCACCTGGCAGAGAAGCTTATCCGGGTGATGTATTCTATCTGCATTCAAGATTGCTTGAGAGATCAAGCCGACTTTCAGATAAGCTTGGCGGTGGTTCTATTACAGCCCTTCCAATCATTGAGACACAGGCTGGTGATGTATCAGCATACATCCCTACAAATGTAATTTCTATTACAGACGGACAGATCTTCCTTGAAAGTGATCTTTTCTTTGAAGGTCAGAGACCTGCCGTTAACGTAGGACTTTCTGTATCACGAGTTGGTGGTGCTGCACAGACTAAAGCTATGAAGAAGGCTTCTGGTTCACTTCGAGTAGACCTTGCCCAGTATCGTGAGATGGCTGTATTTACACAGTTCTCTTCTGATTTGGATCAGTCTACAAAGGATATGCTGACAAATGGTCAGGCACTTATGGAAATTCTTAAGCAGCCACTTGAGCATCCGCTCTCAATGGCTGATCAGGTAGTTACACTTGTAGCTGCAAATAATAAGATGTTTATGGATGTCGATAAGACTAAAGTAAAGGAATTCCAGCTCGACCTTCTTCAGTATATGAAGGAAAGCCATGCAGATATTATGAACGAACTCAGCACAAGAAAGACGCTTGAAGATGATCTTAAGAACAAAATTATCAAAGCGGTAGAGGAGTTCAAGGCAAATGGCAAATACCAAGGAGATTAAGGATCGTATAAACAGCATAAAGCAGACGCAGAAGATCACTAATGCTATGTATCTGATTTCTTCAACGAAACTTCAGAAGGCAAGAAAAGATCTTGAAGCAACAGAGCCTTATTTCTTTGGAATGGAGGCAATGGTTGATCGACTCAGGAGGCATTTGCCGGATATCGAAAATCCTTATTTTGAGACATTCGACGAGCTTCCCGAGGATGAAAAAGTATATGCGTACCTTGTAATTACAGCAGATAAAGGTCTTGCTGGTTCATATAATCACAATGTCCTTAAAATGACAGAAGAGGCAATGAGCAAGCATAAGAATACTAAACTGTTTGTAGTTGGTGAACTTGGAAGACAATATTTCGAGTCTAAGCATATACAGATTGATGAGCAGTTTCACTACACAGCTCAAAATCCTTCTTTGCACAGAGCAAGAATGATTTCTCTCAGAATGCTGGAGTTGTTTACGAAACGTGAAATTCATTCACTTAATATTGTTTATACATTTATGGTAAACAGTATGGCAACGGAAAATGTAAATCAGGTACTGCTTCCGTTGAAGGCCAGTGTTCCGGATGTATCGCTTCCGATGGATGTATATCAGGAAGAGTTTATGTTGGAACCATCACCGGATGCAGTTATTAACGCAGTTGTTCCTAACTGTACGACGGGCTATATATATAGTGCTCTTGTTGAGTCATTTTGTTCTGAGCAGAATGCTCGAATGCAGGCGATGCAGGCCGCTAATAAGAGTGCAAATGAAATTTTGCACGATCTGAGTATTCAGTATAATCGTGTTCGACAGGCAATGATCACACAGGAGATCACAGAGGTTTGTGCAGGTGCGAAGGCTGCACAGAAAGACTGAACCTGATCGAAGATCATGAAAGGAAACTTACGTGAATAAAGGTAAAATTGTTCAGGTTATGGGCCCGGTTGTCGATGTCGAGTTTGAGGACAAGAACAACCTGCCCTATATTAGAGATGCTCTTGTAGTCGATAATGACGGCAAGGGTCATATGGAGGTAGCACAGCATCTCGGAGACGGTAAAGTTCGTTGCATTATGCTTAGTGCAAGTGAAGGTCTCTATAAAGGGATGCCGGTGCTTTCAACCGGCGGACCAATCAGTGTTCCGGTTGGAGAACAGACATTAGGACGTCTCTTTAATGTATTTGGAGATACTATTGATAATGGTGATCAGATTAAGACTGACAATAAGTGGTCTATCCATCGTGAGCCGCCTAAATTTGAAGATCAGTCTCCAGTACAGGAAGTCCTTGAAACAGGTATTAAGGTTATTGACCTTCTTGCACCGTATGCTAAGGGCGGTAAGATCGGACTTTTCGGTGGTGCCGGTGTAGGTAAGACGGTACTTATCCAGGAGTTGATCACTAATATTGCTACTGAGCATGGTGGATATTCTATATTCACAGGTGTTGGTGAGCGTTCAAGAGAAGGTAATGACCTTTGGTCAGAAATGAGTGAATCCGGTGTTCTTGAAAAAACAGCACTGGTATTTGGACAGATGAATGAGCCACCTGGCGCTCGTATGAGAGTTGCTGAGACAGGACTTACAATGGCTGAATATTTCCGTGATGAGCAGCATAAAGACGTGCTTCTCTTCATTGATAATATCTTCCGTTTCCTGCAGGCTGGTTCTGAGGTTTCATCAATGCTCGGACGTATGCCTTCAGCAGTAGGTTATCAGCCTACACTTGCTACAGATATGGGTGAACTTCAGGAGCGAATTGCTTCAACAAAGAATGGTTCTGTTACATCAGTACAGGCTGTTTACGTTCCTGCGGATGACTTGACTGACCCGGCTCCGGCTACAACATTCGCACATCTGGATGCTACAACAGTACTTTCCAGAAAGATTGTTGAGCAGGGTATTTATCCGGCGGTTGATCCACTTGAGTCATCATCTCGTATTCTTGAGGCTGACGTAGTTGGTAAGGAGCATTACGAGACAGCGCTTGCTGTACAGAGAATGCTTCAGAAGTATAAGGAACTGCAGGATATCATCGCAATTCTTGGTATGGAAGAACTTTCCGAATCTGATAAGCAGACAGTATATCGTGCAAGAAAGGTTCAGAGATTCCTTTCTCAGCCGTTCCATGTAGCTGAAAACTTTACAGGTATCCCTGGAAAGTATGTTCCGCTTAAGGAAACTATCCGTGGATTCCAGGCTATCATTAATGGTGATGCTGATAAGTATCCGGAAAATGCGTTCTTCAATGTAGGAACTATCGATGATGTCGCAGAGAAAGCGAAGACACTTTAATGGCTGAGACTTATTATTTCAGAATCATAGCTTCAAACGGTATATTTTTTGAAGGAAAAGTTCAGGCAGTACTTTTCAGTACAATTGATGGTGAGAGAGAATTGATGGCTCATCATGAAGAGATGATCATTGCGGTAGATGTCGGTACTTTGAGATATCAAACACCGGATAATGAATGGCATAAAGTCATTGTAGGCGTTGGTACGGCTCAGTTCGCAAACAATCGTTGTACGGTACTGGTAGATACTTGTGAGCTTCCTGAAAATATCGACCGCGCAAGAGCTCAGGCAGCTCTTGAACGTGCCGAGGAGCAGATGCGCCAGAGAAAGTCTATTGTTGAATATAAGATGTCACAGGCTTCGCTTGCAAGAGCTCTTACACGTTTGAAGGAAACATCAAGAAAGAACGTATAAATTGTAAATTATGTGGCAGTCGTCATTTGACGGCTGCCATTTTTGTATAAAATTTTTTTATCTCAGGTGGGCTTGCAATCATCGATTGAGATAAATGTGTGGTAATCTGCAAATCATGCGCCAAGCTTCGCAATGCGAGACTTGAAGTTTTATAATAAAATTTGAAGTGTTTTTTCAGTAAGTTTTTAAGCTTTTTTATGTCTGATAATTTGCATAAATAGGGCATTTCATGTAAAATATATAAATTATTAATAAGGTGAAAAGTGAGGTAGTGGTTTGAGTTCTGAAATGATCATTGTGTTGGACTTCGGTGGACAGTACAATCAGCTTATTGCACGAAGAGTTCGTGAAAGTAATGTTTACTGTGAAGTTCATCCATATACACTCTCTGTTGATAAGATCAGAGAGATGGCACCAAAAGGAATTATTCTTACAGGCGGTCCAAATAGCGTTTTTGAAGAAAATGCAGCTCTTTGTGATAAGGAACTTTTTGAGCTTGGCATACCAGTGCTCGGCATATGCTATGGTGCACAGACAATGGCACACGTACTCGGCGGAAAGGTTGCGACAGCACCTGTTTCTGAGTATGGTAAGACAACTCTGGATGTTGATACCAAAGCAAAGCTTTTTAAGGAAGTAAGAGGAACATCTATTTGTTGGATGAGCCATACCGACTACATTGCTGAAATGCCGGATAGTTTTAAGAATATTGCCAGAACTGAAAATTGCCCTGTTGCAGGAATGTGCGATGAGGAAAAAAATTTATACGCTGTGCAGTTTCATCCTGAAGTTGTTCATACTGAGGAAGGTACAAAGATACTTAGAAACTTTGTACTTGATATATGTGGATGTAAAGCTGAATGGAAGATGGAGTCTTTTGTTGAGACAACAATCGAAAATCTTCGCAAAAAGATTGGTAAGGGAAGAGTTCTTTGTGCACTTTCAGGCGGCGTAGATTCTTCTGTTGCTGCAGTTCTTTTATCTAAGGCAGTCGGTGAACAGCTTACTTGTGTGTTTGTTGATCATGGCCTTCTTAGAAAGAATGAAGGTGATGAAGTTGAAGCTGTATTCGGACCATCCGGACCATATAAGCTTAATTTTATTCGTGTAAATGCGCAGGAACGTTTCTATGAAAAGCTTAAAGGAGTTACGGAGCCTGAGAAGAAGAGAAAGATAATCGGAGAAGAATTTATCCGAGTATTTGAGGAAGAGGCTAAGAAAATCGGTGCAGTTGATTTCCTTGGACAGGGTACTATTTACCCGGACGTTATCGAGTCAGGCCTTGGAAAATCTGCAACTATTAAGTCACACCACAATGTTGGCGGTCTTCCTGACTATGTTGACTTTAAGGAAATTGTCGAGCCGCTTCGCATGCTCTTTAAGGATGAGGTAAGAGCTGCGGGTCTTAAGCTTGGTATACCGGAGCATCTTGTTTTCCGTCAGCCGTTCCCTGGTCCAGGTCTTGGAATTCGTATTATAGGTGAGGTTACAGCTGATAAAGTTCGTATGGTTCAGGATGCTGATGCAATTTTTAGAGAGGAAGTTGCTCGTGCAGGATGGAATACAAAGATCAGTCAGTATTATGCGGCACTTACAAATATGCGTTCTGTAGGTGTAATGGGAGATGGAAGAACGTATGACTATGCTGTAGCGCTTAGAGCGGTCATTACAAGTGACTTCATGACAGCAGAGGCAGCTCCGCTTCCATTTGAACTTCTACAGAAGGTTACAGATAGAATCGTTAACGAGGTTAAGGGTGTTAATAGAGTACTTTATGATTGCACTTCGAAGCCGCCGGCTACGATTGAGCTCGAATAATTTTAAAGTGGTTGAAAACCTTGATTTTAAGGGGTTTTCAGCCACTTTTTATTTCCGGTGACAACCAAATGACAACCGGATTATTTTCGTACACCATTCCGATGAATAATTCCACGGTGGTCATCATTTATATCTATTGCCTAATCTGGCATATTTTTTCCCGTTTTGTACCGGATAAGTTCCGGAAAAATTTCATATAGAGATGTTAAATGTGAGTTTTGCGCGGACGTTTTGAAGCCTTTTCATCATCAGTAACGGATTCGATTTTGGAAGATATTTCCGTTATACGTTTTTCGATTGACGGATCCTCTTCATAATCATAACAATTTTCAGTTTCGATGAAGTCAGGATAGAGGCTCTTCCAATTTTCGTATTCTTCATCAAGAAGATTGCCTTCATTATAGACTTTCTTGATGTGGTTCCATATACGCAGGCTCTGCTTCATCTGAAGATGATCAAGTTCTTCACGGGGAGAAGCATCCTCTGCTAAAGGCTTCTGTATGAGGTGGACTTCACCGTTTACCGTGACCGGAGTCAGACCATATCTTTCTTCAAGGTCAAAAAGTATCTGAACAGCATTGAAGACTTTGGATGGATCAGGATCTGCAAGAGCACTCTGAGCAATGCCGAGAGCATCAGCGATTGTACTGAGGGTGACTTCATCAGGATAGCGATTTCCGAGTTCGTAGTTTCGGATCGTTGATTCGTTAAGTTGGCATTTTTCACCGAGCTCCTTCTGAGTAAGGCCTTTTAAGGTTCTATATTTACGGATCTTTGCGCCAAGTGGATGTATATATTTAGCTTCAGCTTTAGCCATACTGCATACCTTCTTTCTTAATAAATGTAGGTTCGTACGTTCTAAGTATAACATCAACAGTTCATAAATGAAATGAAAAATGTCAAATAGTATTGACAGTACAGAAATGAACTGCTAAGATAATACATACAAACAGTACATAAATGAACTGAATAATAAATCAGACTAATTGGAGGGGAAATATCATGGCACAGACAAGACTTATGACAGTGAAGGACGTTAAGGAAGCACTTGGAATTTCTGAAAGCAAAGCTTACAAGATTATACAGCAGGCAAATAAGGATCTTAAGGCAAGAGGCTTTTACACAATCAGCGGCAGAATCAGCGAAAAGTATTTGGCAGAACATTTCTATGGATTTAATGATTAAATCGGAAAAATGAAAAGGAGTGATAAAGATGGCTGTCATCAAAAATGATAAGAATGGACTGTGGGAAGTCAGGACAAGATACGTTGACTGGACGGGTGAAAAGAAGCAGAAAACAAAACGTGGCTTTGAAAGACGCAGTGATGCGGTTGAATGGGAACGTCAATTTCAATTAAAGGCAGCCAAGGATGTTGATATGACATTTGGCGACTTTGTTAAGACATATATTGAGGACATGAAGCCGAGGCTAAGAGCAAATACCTGGTCAACAAAGGAGGCGATTATAAATAAGAAAATACTCCCGTATTTCAAAAACAAGAAGCTCAGTAAGATCACTGCTCCGGACATAGTTGCCTGGCAGAATGAAATTATGAATATGAAGGATAAAAGAGGCAGAAGTTATTCGAAGACTTATCTTAAGACAATTCATAATCAGCTCAGTGCGATTCTGAACCATGCTGTGAATTTATACGGATTGAAAGTAAATTTTGCACGTAAAGTCGGAAATATGGGAAAGGAAGAAGCAAAGAATATCGACTTTTGGACACAACCAGAATATGAACGCTTTGCAGAAGCAATCGCAGATAAAGAAGAATCCTATATGGCATTTGAGCTGCTTTACTGGTGTGGGATAAGACTAGGAGAACTGTTGGCATTGACTCCGGCTGATTTTGATTTTGAAGACAGCACTCTTGATATAAACAAGTCATATCAGAGACTTGGAGGTAAGGATGTTATCACAGATCCTAAGACTCCTAAAAGTAAAAGAACTATATATATGCCCGATTTTCTTAGGATTGAGGTTAAGACTTATCTGAGTCATATATACGGAATTGGAGAAAATGACAGGATTTTTCTGATCAGCAAAAGTTTCCTGCATCATGAGATGGATCGTGGAGTAGAAGCTACAGGTGTTAAGCGTATTCGTATACATGATCTTCGCCACAGCCATGTATCACTTTTGATAAATATGGGATTTACACCACTTGCAATAGCTGAAAGAGTCGGTCATGAGGCTGTAGATATAACATATCGCTATGCACATCTGTTTCCAACGGTTCAGACTGATATGGCGAAAAAGCTTGATCAGGAAAGAGAGGGATTCATGAATGTCACAAAAAGTTAAGGATGATAAAAACAGGTGGAGAAATAAAAGCGTGGCTTTTCGTATGTCACCGGAGGAAGCAGAAGAACTTGATAAACGCTAACGACTGTTAGGATACAGAAATAAACAGGATTATCTTATAAATGCCGTACTGAAAAACAAAGTGATCGCAGTAGGAAATATGCAGATGATCTTTCAGTTCCGGAGAACCCTGAATGAAATACTAGCTGAGTTAAAACGACTCGAATGTGCCGGAGATATGGATGAAGAACTCATGACTCCGATACGGACAATTCTTGAAATTATGGAAGCAGTTCAGGAACAGCAAACGAATCCTAAAAAAGAAGAAAAAATTCCTGAGCTTCAATATGAGAAAATGATGCACTTAACGAGACTTAGAGAAATGATGAAAAAAGAATCGGAGGGAAAAGCAAATGAGTAAGGTTATAGCTATCGCAAATCAGAAAGGCGGCGTGGGTAAGACCACATCTACAGTAAATCTTGGAGCGGGACTGTCGAAAGCTGGAAAAAAGGTTCTGCTGATAGATCTGGATCCACAGGCTTCTTTAACTCTTTGTATGGGATATCGGGAGCCGGATAAACTGTCCGCGACAATTACGAATGTGATCGATCATATTGTAAATGACAAAGAAATGGACTCTGATTATGGTCTGCTTCATATTTCAGATACTATGGATCTTCTTCCGGCAAGTATAGACCTGTCTGCGGCAGAGGTATCTCTTGTAAATGCCATGAGCAGAGAGCTTGTTCTCAGAACATATATGGAAAATGTAAGGGTAAATTATGATTATGTGCTGATCGACTGCATGCCTTCACTTGGAATACTTACTGTCAACGCACTTGCCTGTGCTGACTGTGTTCTCATACCGGTTCAGGCGGCATATCTTCCGGTAAAAGGTCTTCAGCAGCTTATAAAGACAATATATACAGTAAAGCGGCGCTTGAATAATGATCTTGATATCGAAGGAATACTTTTTACAATGGTTGACCGCCGAACTACTTATGCTAAGGAAATCGTAGATGAAGTCAATGAGGTATATGGAAAGGCTATTCCGGTATTTAAGATAGAAATTCCGATGTCGGTCAGGGCATCAGAAACGAGCCAGGCGGCAAAGAGCATATTCGAATATGATCCGAAGGGAAAAGCCGCAGAAGCATATCGGGAACTGACAGAGGAGGTGCTGAAGAATGGCTAAGAGAGAAAAGGTTCATTTTGAATCGGTGGAAGAACTGCTGGGAGCGCCTGTAGAGAAGGATGCTACATCAGAGATTCGCATAGATCAGATATATCCGTTTGAAAATCATCCCTTCAAGGTTTTGGATGATGAAAGCATGACAGATCTTGTAGAGAGTATCAGAAATAATGGTGTTCTTGTTCCTGTGCTGGTAAGACCTGATGATGAAGGAACATATGAAATGATTTCAGGTCATCGAAGGATGCATGCGGCAAAACTTGCAGGATTGACCACAATACCGGCGATTATAAAAGAAATGACCAATGATGAATCAATCATAGCGATGGTTGATGCGAATATGCAGAGGGAAGAAATACTTCCCTCTGAGCGTGCGTTCTCATTAAAAATGAAGATGGATGCATTACGGAGACAGGGAAGCAGGACAGATTTAACTTCAGACCATGATGGTCCGAAGTTGTCTTCGCAGATTGCAGGTCAGAATATTGGAATGTCGGCAACACAGGTAAAGCGTTTTATAAGGCTGACGGAACTTATCCCGGAATTATTGCAGTATGTTGATGAAAAGAAGATAGGTCTTGTACTTGCTGTGGAGATCTCATTTGTAGATAAAAATATTCAGACTTGGATTTATGAATATATCAAAGATAACGGCTTCTTAAAGAAAGAACAGATCGAAGCAGTCAGGAATGTGTCTAATCCATCAGATCTGACACAGCTGTCACTGATCCAGATCATGAATGATGTACTTCCAAAGCCAAAGGAAAGAGGAAAGATCACTTTATCAGCATCAAAACTGGATAAATATTTTCCAGCAGAGTTCAGCAGACAGCAAAGGGAAGAAACCATTATTAAGCTGCTTGAAGAATGGAAAAAAGCTAATGATACGTCAGATCGTGAGGAAGGAGATAACACATGGGACTAAGATTTATTTGCAGGGATGAAGCAGATAACTATAACTTCATACGCATTCCGAAACTGCTTATGACGAGTGAAGTTTTTTCTGAAATATCGTGTTACTCAAAAATCATGTATGGGATGATGATCGATAAAATGGCGGTTTCGCTGAAAAACAAGTGGATGGATTCGGAAGGCCGGATATATATAATTTATCCAATATCAGAAATACAGGCAGATATGAATCTGACAAAGAAAAAGACTATGGACTGCCTTGCAGAATTGGAAGCAGTAGGACTTATAGAAAAACGTAAAAGAGGCGGAGGTCTTCCGAGCATTATATATGTAAAAAACTTTGCGACTGCGAATGCGGTCTGAAAAATATTGAGGTGCCAAAATCGACACTTCAGGAAAGGAGGAGCTGACATGGGAGAGAAGCCGATATTTAAGTATTTTACCGGAAATGAAGCGGATCAGTTTACTTTCTACCGGATACCAAAGCTCCTGTTTACAAATAAGTATTTCAGCGGACTGTCTACAGATGCAAAAGTTCTATATGGTCTGATGTTAGACAGGATTGGATTATCAGTAAAAAATGGCTGGATGGACGAGCAGAACAGAGCATATATATACTTTTCAGTAGAGGATACGATGGAATTTCTTAACTGCAAGAAGAATAAAGCCATATCTACTATAGCAGAACTTGATGTCAAAGACGGGATAGGTCTGATAGAGAAGAAACGTCAGGGACAGGGAAAACCAACAAGGATCTATGTGAAAAGTTTTTACATACAGGAAGACAAGGCAGAGATAAGCGGCTCTGAAGTTGAAAAAACAAACTTCAAGAGGTTTGAAAAATCAACTTCTAAAGGTTTAGAAAATAAAAGTCAAGAAGTTGGTAAAATCAACCCTAATAAGAATAATAACAATAATACTGACTTTAATGACAACAAATCTAATCTTATCTCTTCTGAGGAGATGGAAAAGAAAAGAGACAGTGTCATGTCTGAATATAGCGGATATTCAAAGCTGGTACGCGAAAACATAGGCTATGACAGCCTTATAGAGAGACATCCCTTTGAAGTGGATATTATCAGGGAAATCTACGAGCTGATCTTGGAAACGGTGATATCCAGGAATGAGGAGATAGTCATAGCAAAGGACAGATACCCTTTGGAACTTGTAAGATCAAGATTTTTGAAGCTTAACTATGATCATATTGAATACGTGCTTGGGTGTTTGAAGGATAATACTACAAAAGTCAGAAATATCAAAAAATATATGCTTACAGTGCTTTTCAATGCGCCGACAACGATAGGGAGCTATTATCAGCAGGCAGTAAATTATGATATGCAAAATATGCACTTATAAAAAAGCACATTAAGCACTTGCAAAACATCATACAATGGATATATTATATATAATATAAGCACAAAAAGCACAAACGAAACAGGAGGGATGCATAATGCAGAAAGGTTTAAGGGAAACAGATGCTCTCGTAATGGGAGCGAGAAAAATAATGGAACTGAATCCGTTTGTACGCAAGGAAACAGCTGCATATGCTTATGCATTCTCTTTTGCTGCAAAGTATATACGTGAACAGGGAGAGCTTAATTGGGAAGAAGCAGCGAAAATTCCTTTGCCGGACAATAAAGATGTTGAGCTTGATTATCCTGCGACCAGAACTATTACAATAAAGGATGAAGATGGAGAGCTTGTAATAGGCAGTTTTAAGAAAAGCACCGGTCAGCAGAAAATTTTCTTTTCGGATCTTTTATCGATATGTACAGCGTGGACGATAAAGCAGATGGAGCTTGAAAGATTAGAAACCGGATACAGGATGATCACAAAGGAACATAAGGTCCTTCCTGATATAAAAGATTACAGTATAGAGATGACATCTGATAAGGCGAAGTCGATAGAGGAGTTCAAAAGATTAAGTACAGATGATAAGCTGGTTGAGATATATAGCCTGCTTCTTGAAATACGAGATGGAGGAAAAAGATCATGACTATAGTAAAAGGAATATTTGGAATTCTGCATTTCTTACTTAAACTTGCGATATTACCGGTTGTACTCATATTAACTATATTCAATTTTATGTTCAGCTTTGCGGGCAGAGTGATCTGCATGCTTACAGGGCTGTTAGGCGGTTTCTTTATAATAGGCGGCATTATATCGCTGGTTATGGATCCACACAATATAACTTTCGTATGGCAGTCAATTCTTATAGGAATGATCATTGGTGGAGTTCCAGTATTCCTAAAGGAATTTGGATCAGCGATACTTAATAGTATTACAGGTTTTCTGGCAGATATTTGAAAAATGTCCCCGACAGACTCCCTGCAGACCCCCTACTGACTCCCACGTGACCCCCTGAGAGGTCTTTTATCTAAGATTTAATAGTGATATTATTATAATGACAAAGGAAAGCGGTCAGACAGAGAACCACTTTCCTTTTTCTCTTTTGCAAAAGAATATGGCATTTAAAAAGCGTCAGAGCGTGATGTATAAGTCACGAGTCTGGCGCTTTTTGTATGTCAATGTCCGGGTGACGATCCGGAGGAACGCACAGGAAAGCACAAAGGAGAAAAACATGGATTATAAGGAATTCAAAGAGAGTTTCAAGAATGATATCAAGGCTGCACTTGGGGATAAAGGCATGGATGTGACGGTTGAGGAGAACAGAACGGAGAAACTTAACCAGGCATACGATGCTGTGAGTATTAAGCCGGAAGGAAGCAGGATCGGTGTGAACCTGAATATGGAATCAGCCTACAAAGCTTATGAGGATGGCACTCCATTTGATGAAGTTGTTGCAAAGGCTGCTGAATCAGCTGCGTCAGCTCTTGAAAATGTTCCTGATCTTGATATTGATTCGCTCACAGACTATAGCGTGATGAAGGAAAAGCTTTCGATGGAAGTTGTGTCGGCTGATCGAAATGAGGAGATGCTTAAAAATGTTCCGCATAAGCAGATGGAAGACATGGCTGTGGTTTATCGCCTGGTACTTGATGAGAATAATTCGGGAAACGGAACAATCCTTGTCACTGACAAGATGATGGAGCAGTTTGGTGTGACACCGGAGCAGCTTCACGAAGATGCAATGAAAAATTCACCTGAGATCAGACCATCAGAGATAAAGGGAATGTCGGAAATCCTCGGTGAGATGATGGGGACAGACGCAATCCCTATGATTGATCCGGCAGATGAGCAGATGTTTGTTGCAACAGTTCCTGATAAGAACAGAGGCGCAGGTGTCATCGCTTATCCTGACTTTATGGAAGATGCAGCTGTAAAGCTTGAGGGGGATTTTTATGTGATCCCAAGCAGCGTGCATGAGGTGATCCTTGTCAAAGATGATGGCCGTATGACTGCGAAAGACCTTGAAGCAATGGTAAAGGATGTGAATGCAACACAGGTAGCACCTGAAGACAGGCTTACGGATCATGTCTATCACTATGATTCCAAAGAGCATTTATTTGAACTTGCGGATAAGTATGAGCAGCGACAGGCTGAGAATGACATTGAAAAAGATACCGATGAGCGTACAGATGGAAAAGACTCTGTACTTGGTGACCTTAAAGCAAAGAAGGAAGAAGCCGCTAAGAAAGCACCTGAGAAGCATGCAAAGGATGCAGTGAAGAAGACAAGGGGAGGCGAAGCTTTATGAAAAGATCTGGTTCAATACTCAAAATTACGAAAGTCGCTACGGGAACAAAGAGAGGCGGACATTCACCTTTTATGAGTTCTGGACCAGCACCTTCACCCTGCAATTGCTCCGAACCTTGCTGTTATGGCAGAGGGAGGAGCTTTTGTTGGCCTTGCATGAAAAATATCATGGGTGGGTTCAGAGAAAGAAGTATGAGGGCAGAACGTGGAATTTGATTATTTTTACGAAGGAGATCTGAAAATGAATAGAGAAATTAAGATTAATCTTGATCCGGTTACAGATGGATTTGTTGAGGCAGAAAGACAGGAAAATGAAGTGTCTGAGCATGCATTTATCATTGCGACAAATGGAGATAAGAGATTTGCAGATATGGATGAAGTAAAGGAAATTTTGAAGAGACTTGAATCAAAGGGAGCTTCGATCCTTATTGGGAATGGTAAGTACATGGTTATTTTCAATGATGATAAGACATTTGAGCAGATGACAGGAAAGTTTTTGGTCGGAAGCATGCTGGTCATGACAATTGAAGACGATGTACTTTCTTTGATCCCGGATGATGAGCTGGAGGTTGTCATGGATCTTTTAGAGAGCCGCATGGTAACTATGGTCAATGATGGTGAGAGATTTTCAGCATTGGAGATTTTATAAGGAGGGCGACATGAGCAGAACGATTCCGAGAGCTTATGTGACAGCAGCATGGAGTAAGAATCCAGTAGCTGCAAGGGATGAAGCAAAGAAATATTGCAGTGAGCTGGTGAAGGAAGGATATCTTCCGCTTTGTCCGATCCTTGCATTTGATGGGATCTTTTCGGATGAAGATACAGATGCACATAAGCGCAGAAAGGAAATGTCAGAAGACCTTTTGCGCAGAGCAAGATTTCTTGTGATTTGCGGCGGAAAGCAGAATGAGGATGTAAAAGATGATATTGCAATCGCAAAGAAAGCCAAAGTCATCGTTACAACAATTAACGGAGTGATCGGCTATGATTGATCGGCAGCGGACACTCCTTTTTGACAGGAGGGAGTGAGGTAATTGCTGAATGAGGAACTGGCAAAGGAAGTTGATGATGAGATCATTAAGCCAGCAGCACAGTTTGTCTGGCAGACCGTTGGGAAGCCTACTGTTGATAAACTTCTTAAGGCTGCAGAAAATGCAGTGAAAGCACCAATAAGAAAAATTTCGGATAACATAAAAAATCCCAAAGGAAAAATGACGGTAAAACAGCTGCTCAGAAAGGATGAAGGAGCACAGACTGTAGATATCGATACACTTGGGCTTCGGGACTTTAAGAGAATCGCGAAAAAATACGGAGTTGATTTTGCTGTTATGAAGAGCAAGTATATCGAGCCTGAAAAATATACTGTTTTCTTCAAGGCAAGAGACCGTGATGCAGTAGAGCATCTGGTCGCAGAGTATACTGCCAGGATGATGAAGATTGAAAAGGGTCAGGTAAGACCAAGTCTTCTTGAGCATCTGAAGGAGCTTAAGCAAAAAATGGCAGAAAGTCCAAGAAAAGCAGTGGAAAAGGTAAAGGCGGTGATTCGATGAACAGTAAAATTAAAAAGAAGCTGCTCTTAAATCTGCCGTATTTCGTGTTCGGTCTGTTCGCACCAAATCTTGGTGAGGCATGGCGATTAGCCAGAGGAGCAGATTTTTCAGAAAAGCTGCAGAACCTCATTTTGAAGGGATGCCTGGATAAAGCTTTTTCTAATGTGCTGCCGAGTCTGAATCTTTTTGATATTGGTGTAGGAATCGCTTTAGCCGGGGCACTTCGTCTGGCGGTATACCTGAAGGGGAAAAATGCCAGGAAATTTCGCCATAACGAAGAATACGGCTCTGCCAGATGGGGCACACATGAAGATATCGAGCCGTACATTGATCCGGAATTTAAGAATAACGTCATACTCTCCCAGACGGAAAGACTCACGATGAACAGCAGACCCAAAAATCCAAAGTATGCGAGAAATAAAAATCTGCTTGTGGTAGGCGGATCTGGATCAGGCAAGACCCGATTCGTATTAAAACCGAACCTGCTGCAGATGCACAGTTCATACGTTGTCTGTGATCCGAAAGGGACTATCGTGAACGAGTGCGGAACGGCACTTTTGAAGAACAAATATAAGATAAAGATCCTAAATACTATAAATTTTAAAAGGTCTATGCATTATAATCCTTTCGCATATATCCACTCAGAAAAGGATATCCTGAAGCTTGTCACTACCTTGATAGCCAACACAAAAGGCGAAGGAAAGGGCGGGGATGAATTTTGGACGAAGTCGGAAACGCTTCTTTACTGCGCTCTTATCGGATATATCCATTATGAAGCACCGGAGGAAGAGCAAAATTTTGCAACACTTCTTGAAATGCTGAATGCAATGGAAGTCAGGGAAGATGATGAGGAATTTAAAAATCCGGTGGATATGATGTTTGATGAACTTGAGGAAAAGGATCCGGAACACTTTGCTGTAAGGCAGTATAAAAAGTACAAACTGGCAGCGGGAAAGACAGCAAAGTCAATACTTGTGAGCTGCGGTGCACGTCTTGCACCATTTGATATCAAAGAGCTTCGTGAGATAACATCTTATGATGAGCTGGAGCTTGATAAGATCGGAGATGAAAAGACAGCACTGTTTCTGATCATGTCGGATACAGATGCAACCTTCAATTTCTTGATCAGCATGGTCTATACGCAGATGTTCAATCTCCTGTGTGAGAAAGCTGATGATGTGTATGGCGGCAGGCTTCCGGTTCATGTGCGCTGTCTAATTGATGAAGCAGCCAATATCGGACAGATACCTAATCTGGAAAAGCTGGTGGCGACAATACGAAGCCGTGAGATTTCTGTATGTCTTGTTCTTCAGGCAAAGTCACAGCTTAAAGCAATCTACAAAGATAATGCAGATACGATCATAGGAAATATGGACTCTCAGATCTTTCTTGGAGGCTCTGAGAAAACAACACTTAAGGACCTGAATGAAATCCTTGGAAAAGAAACTATTGATACTTATAACACAGGTGAAACGCGAGGTCAGTCAAAGAGCTACAATCTGAATTATCAGAAGCTCGGACACGATCTCATGAGTATGGATCAGCTGGCAGTGATGGATGGTTCAAAATGTATAGTGCAGGTAAGAGGCGTGAGACCGTTCTTCTCTGATAAATATGACCTGACACAGCATCCGAATTACAAGCTGACAGCAGATTATGACAAGAAGAACTGGTTCGATATTGAGAAGTATTTGAACAGAAAGCTTGTCCTTCATCCAAATGATGAATACGAAGTATTTAACGATGCCTAGGCTAATGGAGTATAAGAGAAGAAATTTTTCACTGACATTTTTAAAATTCATTCCGTATAATTGAGGATGAGTTATTTAACTTATACTTAGTAAATTCGCCGGAGGAACGAGATTCATGAAATTTGCTATGTTACTGTGGAGTTTTGGATTTTTTGAGTAACTACCATATCTTTTAAATAACAGAATCAATGTAGCAAAGGAGATTATAGATATGGAATTTAATAAAGTTATTCAGAAGAGAGAGTCTGTTCGTAAGTACAGCGATACAAAGCCAACAGAAGATCAAGTGAAATATATTCTAGAAGCAGGGCGCTTAGCCCCAACAGCTTTTAATAAACAACCACAACGAGTGTATATACTAAAAAGTGGAGAAGCTCTTCAGAGGATGGACAGTGTTCATCCATGCCGTTATGGAGCACCGATGGTAATTCTAGTATGTTCCGATAAAAATGCTGCAAGTAATTTTCAGGGTGGAAATAGCTATTTGACAGATGGTGTTATTGCAGCAACACATATGATGCTAGCAGCAACAGATATAGGATTGGATACATGTTGGGCTGGAGTGAATGATGTTCTTAAAACACAGAAGGTTTTTGACCTGCCAGAAAACATCTATCCTATTTGTTTCCTGGATTTGGGATTTCGCGCTAGCGATTTCAAAGGTGTATCTAGCGGTAAAAAAAGAAATCCAATTGATTCAATGGTAACTATTTTATAAAAAATTGCGGCGTAGCCCAAGGGCGATTGTAAAGCA
>FOSY01000031.1:0-2730 GCA_900114405.1 Lachnospiraceae bacterium KH1T2
AGTTCGGTCCCTATCCGGCGCAGGCGTAGGATATCTGAGGAGAGCTGTCCTTAGTACGAGAGGACCGGGATGGACGGACCGCTGGTGCATCTGCTGGATACCAAATCCACGACAGAGTAGCCAAGTCCGGATCGGATAAACGCTGAAGGCATCTAAGCGTGAAGCCGACTCCAAGATGAGATATCCAAGAGGCTACGAGCCTCGGGAGACCCCCTGAAGAGTACAGGGTAGATAGGATGGAGGTAGAAGTGCAGTGATGCATGTAGCTGACCATTACTAATAGGTCGAGTGCTTGTCCAAAGAAATCGGGAAGCAGAATGGATGTAATTAATGAGGTTTGATGTTCGGTTTTTGGTGTTCAGATGAAAGAACAGTTTTGCTGTTCTTTTTTTGTTTTAAACGAATTTTGAAAAATAATAAATAAAAAGGTAAATTATCTATTATAAATAATTTATACTTGTATTGAATTCTGCACAGAAATTCAGCTATTTTTAATGAAAAGTATTGAATTTAGACCTTAGATTTTGTGTATTTTTGGGACTTGATATGCTATAATAATCACAGATTCATGAAAATGTTTTACGTGAGGTACGGGGATGGAAACTAATATTTTACTTGAGAACGGGACAAATGAGCTCGAGATACTGGAATTTAAACTCGATGGGGAGTCTTATGGCATTAATGTTGCTAAAATTAAAGAAATTATCCCCTTTCAGCCGGTTACTCCGGTTCCAAATTCACATCCGAGTATTGAGGGTATCTTCATGCCCCGTGATACCATGATCACAGCTATCAATCTTAAAAATTGCCTTCAGAGAGGAAATCAGGATGAAAAAGGTTTGTTTATAATAACAAACTTTAATAAGCTTGATATTGCATTTCATGTTGATGCAGTAGTTGGAATTCACAGAGTGTCGTGGGGAGCTATCATTAAACCCGATGCAACTGTAAATACTGTAGAAAGCGGTGTGTCTACCGGTATTGTTAAGTTTGACAGCCGACTTGTAATTATTCTTGATTTTGAAAAAATTGTAACTGACATAAGCCCAGAAACAGGTTTGAAAGTTACTCAAGTTGAGGACAGAGGAACAAGAAGAAGTGATGTTCAGATTGTTCTCGCTGAAGATTCAGCTCTTTTGCATAAGCTGATTTCCGATTCTTTGAAGAAATCAGGATATACACGCCTTATAGACTGTGTAAATGGCCAGGAGGCTTGGAATTTTGTTACGAAATGCCGTGATGAAGGTACTCTTGATCAGAAGGTTGGATTAGTAATAACAGATATTGAGATGCCGATAATGGATGGACACCATCTTACAAAACTTATAAAATCTGACGATACAACAAAACATGTACCGGTTATAATTTTCTCATCTCTTGTAAATGAGGAAATGAAGAGAAAAGGTGAACAGCTTGGAGCAGATGCTCAGCTTTCTAAACCTGAGATTGGTAATTTAGTTCGGGCTATTGATGATTTGCTTGAGAAGAAAGCTAATGGTTTATTAAGAGAAGCTTAATGTGAAGTGCAAAATGTGCTTAGCAATAAGAGTTACCGAAAATTATTAAATAAGATAATAAAACCCGGAAGCGTTAGTGTTCCGGGTTTTATTATCGCATAGGGGAAATTATTATGAAAGATTTGGAACTTGTTAAGGAAAAAATAAAAAATGCCGATTATTTACTTATAGGGATTGGTACACATTTTTCTGAAGATGTCAGCAGTACAAAATGCGAAAAGGCATATCAGGAATTACTTAATCTTATCGCCGAAAAAAATTATTTTATAATTACAGAGGATACGTCAGACATACTTGAAAAAACGGGGTTCAATCCTAAACGAATTACAGCACCTGTCAGAGAGTATAAAAAAAATGGAAGTACTGCAGATGCTAATTGGGAACTGTATACAAAGTGGATAATGGCAACAATGAATCGTGTCACCTGTATTTTAGAATTAGGCGTTACATTGGAGCAGCCTAACATTATTCGTTGGCCTTTTGAAAAAATGGCATCAATTAATGCTAAGTCTGATTTTATAAGAGTAAATAAAAAATTAGCCTTTATGCCGGAAGAACTAGTTGATAAAGCTATTTCAATAGCAGAATATCCGGACAATTTTATAACACAATAATACAGAGCAATGTTATGATACCTGATTCAAAATAAGAGCATTCGATTGAATTGTGGGAGCACAAGGTACAAAACAATAATTTGGCATAATTTCGACCATAACATCATATTATAGACTTATGAGGGAGAGTCCATATGAGTTCTGATGAAAATTATCTGGACAAATTGTTAAAAGGTCTTGATGGGGCAGAAAATTCAGAAAAGAAAAAAGAAACGGAAGAAATGGGTGTATTATCTTCTGAAGAAATTTCAGCGCCACAAGAAAATTTTGAAAATGGCATAAAAAATCTAGATGACAATCATGTATACACTTCTGAAGAGATAGAGGCTATGCTGGATGAGCCGCTAAATCAAGAGCCTGTAATGTTGATTCCACCTGGAACAGAGCCTATTCTTGGAGATATTTCAGAAGAGGATAGCTCTGCGCCTTTGATGGAGGCCGAACCAGCGTTAGAGGATGAAGTTCCTGTGATGGAGGCCGAGCCTACGTTAGAGGGCGAAGCTTCTGTGATGGAGGAAGAGTCTACGCTAGAGGATGAAGTTCCTGTGATGGAGGAAGAACCAGCGCTAGAGGACGAAGCTCCTGTGATGGAGGCCGAG
>FOSY01000031.1:2991-22889 GCA_900114405.1 Lachnospiraceae bacterium KH1T2
CGAAGCTCCTGTGATGGAGGTCGAGCCAGCGTTAGAGGATGAAGTTCCTGTGATGGAGGACGAGCCTACGTTAGAGGATGAAGTTCCTGTGATGGAGGAAGAGCCTGCGTTAGAGGACGAAGCTCCTGTGATGGAGGAAGAGCCTGCGTTAGAGGCCGAAGCTCCTGTGATGGAGGTCGAGCCAGCGTTAGAGGATGAAGTTCCTGTGATGGAGGACGAGCCTACGCTAGAGGATGAAGTTCCTGTGATGGAGGAAGAACCAGCGCTAGAGGACGAAATTCCTTTGATGGAGGACGAGCCTACGCTAGAGGATGAAGTTCCTGTGATGGATGACGAACCTGCAATAGAGGACGAAGTCCCTTTGAAGGAGAATGAGTCTGCGCCAGTTGAAGAAGAGCCACTAATGGAATCGCAAGAGAGTGTGCTGTCTCCGGATGAGATTGCAGCAATGTTAGAAACTCCGGTCGAACCTGTTGTGGAACCAGTGACTGATGACGATATAAGTATGGAAATGCCGGCAGATTATGAGTCTGACACGACATTGGAATCTATCATAGAAGATGCTAAAAATTTAGATACAGGAGAATTTGGCGAAGCTGATCCGATTAAAGTTGAAAAAACTTCAGTAGAAAAAACAGAAGCAAAAGAACTAGAACCGGAGCCAGAACCGGAACTCGAGCCGGAACCAGAGCCGGAGCCAGAGGCGATACCAGAGGTGTCAGATGATCCGAACCATGTGATGACACCAGAAGAGATAGCCGCATTAGTAGGATCAGCTGAACCCGAGCCGGAACCGGAACCCGAGCCGGAACCAGAACCAGAGCCGGAGCCAGAGGCGATACCAGAGGTGTCAGATGATCCAAACCATGTGATGACACCAGAAGAAATAGAGGCGATGCTGGCAGATGCACCGCAGCCGGTTGTTGAGCCTGTAACAGATGATGAGATCAACATGGAAGCGCCAGCTGATTATGAATCAGATACAAGTGTTGAATCCATTAAGGCAGAGAATGATATAGAGACATTAGAGTTAGAAGATGCTGTAGAGGAACCGATATCGGAGTCGGAACCAGAACCAATAACAGAACTGGAACCAGAGCCAGAACCTGTAGTGGAAATGGAGCCTGAGCCTATGCCAGAACCAAGACCGGAACCAGTATCAGAGCTTGAGCCAGATGTAAAATCTGACAGTGGTGAAAATAGTATGATGTCAGATGATGAGATAGCTAAGCTGCTGGATACAATTCCAGAATTAAGTGAAGAAGAAACTACAAATGAGCCTGAAACGGCTACTGTAGAAACTTCAAATGAAACACCTATCGAAGAATCTCCAGTTAGTTCTATGTCAGATGAAGGAGAGGATGATCCGGAACTTGCAGATCTGCTTGGATCAATGCCGGAAGATAATGAAATGTCAGAAATAAATGATCTTCTCGCTAAAAGTGATTCGAGTGATATGGTTGACGATGAAATGGCTTCTTTATTGTCTGGCATTGGCGATGATGAGGGCACCGAAGGTTTAGAGGAAGAAGATCAGGCAGGAAGTGAGCCGAGCACAGAAAGTGCTGGAGAAGCTGCTCCTTCTGCAAAGTCGGATGCGCAGGAAGTTGACGAAAATGGTGAGCCTAAGAAACAGGGATTCTTACAGAAGATAATCAAGCTTTTCTTTGATTCTGATGGGGATGATGACGATGATGAAGTTCCGGCAGATGGAACAAATGTCAAAAATCCAAGTGCTGCTACGAAAGAGAATAATAAAGTAATAGCAGAAGCAGAAAAAGCAGATAGAGAGAAGAAAAAGAAAGAGAAGAAAGAGCAGAAAGAAAAAGAAAAGAAAGAAAAGAAGGAAAAGAAAGAGCAGGCTAAGAAAGAAAAGAAGGCAAAACAGAAGAAAGAGAAGCCTGTGGATGATGGACCGCCAGAAAAGAAGATTTCCAAAAAGAAAATTTTGGCAGTTGTCATTTTCTTTGGTTCAATGCTTGCAATGATTCTGTTCTGTTTGGCTATATTCCCTAAGGCAAGTTTTGTAAATTTGGGTAAGTCGCAGTATAAGAAGGGTGATTACAGCGCAGCATATTCAACCTTCGCAGGTTTAACTAAGCTTGATGATGAAAGCCAGCAGATGTACGATGCTTCTGCGATGATCATGAGATTAGCGCGTAAGTATGACTCATACAATGAATTCATGAGCAGGGGAAAGAAGCTTGAAGCACTTGATTCTCTTATACAGGGAATTGGATTGTATAACTATTTGCTGCCGGATGCTCGCGAAATGGGCGTGGATTTCCTGATGACAGATACATATAATAAAATTTTGTCGGCACTTACAGATGATTTCGGTGTTAGCATAGATAGTGCAAATGAGATCCTTAATGAACCAAATAAGATTCAATATACGCTCAAATTGATGGATATTGTTGATCCTGATTGGAAGTATAATACCGCTCTTCAGCTGGATGCTAAGGCGGCGGAAGCAGCAAGAAGTGCACAGAAGAAGGCGAAAACTGAGCAGAGAGCTGCTGAAAAAGCAAATCAGTTAGGCTTTGATTATGATCCTGATCCTAACGCATTTGAAGAGAAAACGTCTTCTGAAGAAGCTGAGGATGAAGGCGAGACCGAATCGCAGGAAGGAATACCTGAAAGTGATGATGGCGCGGTTCTATATGAATTTAACGTTATCAAAGGCAGTGATGGTACATATTCACAACAATAATGAAAATCTGCAGGAAAATTTCCTGCAGATTTTTTTTGTGCACAGTCATTGCATATAATTGTACATTAATTTATACTATTAAATAATCTGAAAGGATGAAAAGGTGCTATGGTTGCTATCATTGATTACGATGCTGGGAATATAAAAAGTGTTGAAAAAGCTGTTCAAAGTCTCGGTATGGATGTCTGTGTTACTCGTAAAGCAGAGGAGATATTGAGTGCAGATCATGTGATTCTTCCGGGAGTCGGAGCATTTGGCGAAGCTATGGAGAATATAAAGAAGTATGATCTGAAAAATGTGATCAAGGCTGTTGCTGATAAAAATATTCCGTTTCTTGGCATATGCTTGGGACAGCAGCTTCTCTTTGAATCAAGTGAAGAGTCTATTGGAGTGGAAGGACTTGGGATTTTGAAGGGAAGAGTAAAAAAGATTCCGGAGAATAGTGCCCTTAAAGTGCCTAATGTCGGCTGGAATTCGCTGAATATCATGAATAATGGACGATTATTTAAGGGAATAAACGAAAATGCTTTTGTTTACTTTGTTCATTCATATTATTGTGCAGCAGAGGATAGAAATGTTGTTAAGGCTGTGATAGACTATGGTGTGACAGTTGATGCTTCTGTTGAATCAGGAAATGTTTTTGCAACACAGTTTCATCCGGAGAAGAGTTCTGATACCGGTCTTAAGATACTAGATAACTTTTTACAGGTGAGGTAATAAATTAATGTATACCAAGCGTATCATCCCATGTCTTGATGTTGACAATGGACGAGTTGTTAAGGGCGTTAATTTTATAAATCTACGAGATGCAGGCGATCCGGTCGAGGTGGCTAAAGCTTATGATAGAGAAGGCGCTGATGAGCTTGTTTTTCTTGACATAACTGCAACAAGTGATAAGCGGGAAACAGTTACGGAACTTGTAAGAGAAGTAGCAAAGCAGGTATTTATACCGTTTACTGTTGGCGGTGGAATTCGCTCGATAGATGATTTTAAGGCAATCCTTAGAGAAGGTGCTGATAAAGTGGCTGTCAATAGTGCTGCAATAGATAATCCGGAACTTATTACCGAGGCAGCACAAAAATTTGGAAGTCAGTGTGTTGTTGCAGCTATCGATGCGAAAAGAAATCCGGATAATGGCTCATGGAATGTTTATAAAGCCGGAGGAAGGATTGATACAGGAATAGATGCCCTTGAATGGGTGAAGAGAGTAGTTGAGCTGGGAGCGGGCGAAATTTTGCTGACCAGTATGGACTGCGATGGAACAAAATGTGGTTATGATATTGAACTTACCAAAAAAGCGGCAGATAGTGTAAATGTTCCGGTAATCGCTTCTGGTGGAGCCGGGACTAAGGAACACTTTTATGATGTATTGACAGATGGTCATGCGGAAGCAGCATTGGCAGCATCACTTTTTCATTATAGAGAGCTTGAAATTTCAGATTTAAAGTCCTATTTAAAGGAAAAAGGAGTTAATGTAAGATGTCTGCAATAAGTAATGACTGGCTGCCTGCGGTTTCTGAAGAGTTTAAGAAACCGTACTATACGCAGCTTTTTGAATTTGTTAAAAATGAATATTCTACGCACGTTATATATCCGCCTTCAGGGGATATTTTTAATGCGCTTCATCTGACGGAACTGCACAAGGTTAAGGCTGTTATACTTGGGCAGGACCCATATCATAATGAACATCAGGCTCATGGTCTATCTTTTTCAGTACTGCCTGATGTTAAGAAAAAAGACATACCCCCATCATTACAAAATATTTATAAAGAACTTCATGAAGATTTAGGCTGTAAGATACCTGATAATGGATATCTGATAAAGTGGGCTAAGGAAGGTGTTCTTATGCTGAATACTGTTCTTACAGTGAGGGCGCATGAAGCAGGTTCCCATCAGAATCATGGATGGGAGCAGTTTACTGATGCTATTATCAGAGCGGTTGAATCACAGGACCGTCCAATTGTATATATGTTATGGGGCAGACCGGCACAAAGTAAGGCTTCGATGATTACGAATCCGAAACATCTGGTGCTTAAGGCTGCACATCCCAGTCCGTTGTCTGCATATAGAGGATTTTTTGGCTGCAGACACTTTTCCAAATGTAACCAGTTCCTTACAGAACATGGTGTTGAGCCAATAGATTGGCAAATTGAAGACCTGTCTCAAGAGGCTTAAACCTGAAATAGTTCAGGAGAGATAACGATATTGAGACTTGTCATATATTAGGAGGAAACATCAATGCTTACAAAGAAACTGACGGAATTGCTGAAAAACAACGAGTACCCGGGCAGAGGTATAGTACTTGGCATGTCTAAGGACGGAAAAAAAGCCGTTATTGCCTATTTTATCATGGGACGCTCAGAAAACAGCAGAAACAGGGTGTTTGTTACTGACGGAGAGGGAATCCGTACTCAGGCTTTTGATGAGTCAAAAATGGAAGATCCGTCACTAATCATTTATGCACCGGTCAGAGTACTGGGAAACAAGACAATTGTTACAAATGGTGATCAGACAGATACGATCTATGAAAATATGGATCGCCAGATGACATTCGAACAGTCACTTCGTTCACGTGAATTTGAGCCTGATGGTCCTAACTATACTCCTAGAATTTCAGGAATAGTTCATATTGAGGATAAGAAATGCAATTTTGCGCTTTCAATTCTTAAGAGCGATGCAGGAGATCCGTCATCATGCCTGCGCTTCAATTTTGCATATAATGATCCAAAGCCGGGTATTGGAAGATTCATTCATACATATCAGGAAAATACTAATCCTCTTCCAAGTTTTGAAGGCGAGCCGAGAGTCGTAGAGATTGAAGGTGACATAGATACATTTACTGATAATGTCTGGAATGCTCTTGATGAGAATAATAAGGTTTCACTGTTTACACGCTTTATCGATCTTGAAACAGGAAGATATGAGTCAAGAATCGTAAATAAAAATAAGTAATCATATAGCTGAATGGAGATTAAGATGAACGAATTTTCACTGAAGTATGGATGCAACCCGAATCAGAAGCCTGCAAGAGTTTTTATGGAGGATGGTTCTGATCTGCCTATGACGGTCCTTAATGGCAGACCTGGATATATAAACCTTCTTGATGCTTTTAATGGCTGGCAGCTTGTTAAGGAGCTTAAAGAAGCGTCAGGCCTCCCGGCAGCTACATCATTTAAGCATGTGTCACCTGCAGGTGCTGCAGTAGGTCTTCCGCTTACTGATGTAGAAGCAAAAATTTATTGGGTTGATGATCTTGGTGAGCTTAGTCCGCTTGCGTGTGCTTACGCACGTGCCAGAGGCGCAGACAGAATGTCATCCTATGGTGATTTTATTTCTCTTTCAGATGTTTGCGATGTAGATACAGCTAACCTTGTAAAGAGAGAGGTTTCAGATGGTATCATTGCTCCGGGATATGAACCGGAAGCGCTTGAAATCCTCAAGAGTAAGAAAAAAGGAAATTATTGTATTCTCCAGATCGATAAAGATTATGTTCCGAATCCGATAGAACGTAAGCAGGTCTTTGGTGTTACATTTGAGCAGGGAAGAAATAATTTTGAGATAAATAAAGAACTGCTCAATAATATTGTTACAAAAAACAAAGAGCTTCCTGAATCAGCTAAAACTGATCTTATACTTGCGCTTATCGTACTTAAGTATACACAGTCAAACTCTGTTGCATATGCAAAGGGTGGCCAGGCAATAGGTATCGGTGCAGGACAGCAGTCAAGAATTCATTGTACAAGACTTGCAGGAAGCAAGGCTGATAACTGGTTCCTCCGTCAGTCTCCACAAGTGCTTGAACTTCCATTTCTTGATGATGTAAGACGAGCAGATAGAGATAATGCTATTGATGTTTATCTTGGACAGGATTATATGGATGTGCTTGCTGAAGGTGAGTGGCAGAAAGTATTTAAGACAAAGCCAAATGTATTTACAGAGGCTGATAAGAGAGCATGGCTTGATAAGAATACAGGTGTTGCGCTTGGATCAGATGCTTTCTTCCCATTTGGTGATAATATAGAGAGAGCACATAAGAGCGGTGTTTCATATATCGCGCAGCCGGGTGGATCGATCAGAGATGATAATGTAATTGAGACATGTGATAAGTATAATATCACGATGGCATTTACTGGAATGAGATTATTCCACCATTAATCTGTTAATGAAATTAACCGGACAGAGTCTGACATTGATTGCAGAGCTGTCCGGTTTTTTGGTTTATTTAAAATAAAAAAACGACCCGCATACGCGGATCGTTTTATGCCGGTGACGGGACTTGAACCCGTACGCCATCACTGACAACAGATTTTGAGTCTGCCTCGTCTGCCATTCCGACACACCGGCCGAACATTAGAATCTTAACATAAATTTATGATAATATCAAGATAAAGTTTACATTATTGAGTAAAAATATATAATTATATTTAAGAGAAACTGTAACTCAGTCAGGATGTAAGCTACGACTGAGTTAAAACGCTTAGTGAGGATGCGTATGGATTCAGATAGGAAATATGTCTGCAAAGCAGACTGGAATCCAGTGCGCAATACTTACAATAAAGTATTGACATGAAAAAATTATGGAGGGTGTTATGAAATCGAGAATCGTGATTTTATCAGCTATTTTGTGTATGAGTTTAGCAGGATGTGCGGGTGGAGTTAAGCCAAAAGAATCAAATATTTCGCAAGCAGTTTCAACTGCGGCAGCGGAAAGTGAGAAAAATGCGGCAAGCTCAGAGGAAACCTCAGTGGAAAGCAGTTCCAAAGCAGCAACAGAAGCATCAACAGAAGTATCAGAGGAAGTTTCTGAAGATATGGGTGGTTCATCACAGATCGATATTTCCGGATGCGACACTTTCACTCAAATTGTTGACCGAAAGCTTGAAAGCGGAATGGGATATGCAAACGTAAATATTGGTGGAATTGATGTATTGCTTGTTGCAAGTGGCTGCTATGATAATGGTGATGGAAATATGGCAGCAATCGATGCAAGTGTGTATATGTATGGAGATGATGGTGCGATTAAATATGTTGGTGGAGTTGAGGCAGGAGGAACTGCTTATCCATTGGCTGTAAAAGATGGCAAGCTTTTCGTTGGAGGTAATCATTTCATGGGTAAATATACAATCGATAAAGATAAGCTTACGGCTGCTGAAAAGGCATATGAAGAATTTGATGAAGATGGTAATGCGACATACTTTTATGAATCAGCAGAAGAAGATTTGAGCGGAGAGACCTCAGATGATTCTATTCTTCCGAGTATGTATGATGAGTATGCGGAAGCGGAAGTTGTAGGTTTTTCTGTTGTAGAAAAATAAACATTGCTTTATAAGAGTATTAAATTTAATACAATACGTAAATGCATATAAAAGCCAGGATTTAAGCATTTTCTTATGCGTAGGATCTAATTGTATATTCAAAAAAACAACAAATTAATTATTTATAAAGTATTATTAAATAAAAATAAACTAGAGGTTAAGG
The DNA here is from genome assembly GCA_900114405.1 of Lachnospiraceae bacterium KH1T2. Lineage (GTDB taxonomy): Bacteria > Bacillota > Clostridia > Lachnospirales > Lachnospiraceae > NK4A144. The sequence goes on from FOSY01000031.1 coordinate 11,183, forward strand.
AAGCAAACCTTTACAGAAATGATTGATTTGGGAGGGAGATATATGCAGTTAGATATTCAATATTTATTATTTTTGCAGGAATTGCGCAATGCTACTGGCGGAATATTTAATGAATTCTTTAATGCGATATCAAAGATAGCTGTAGACGTGATGCCGTTGCTGCCATTTGTCCTGTTTTGGTGTGCAGATAAAAAGTGGGGATATAGATTTTTGGCATCGTATAGCGGCGCAGAGCTCTTGAATGGTATTTTAAAATTAACTGTTTGCGCATACAGACCGTGGATAAGATCTGAACTGATCGAGCCGGCAGGAGATTCAAAAGTGGCGGCAACAGGATATTCTTTCCCTAGCGGACATACTACTGTAGCTACGGTCATGTATGGAGAAACAGCGATATGGCAGTTTAATAAAAGGCGCTGGCTTTCCGGTATCTGTATATTACTGCTGGTGCTGACAGGCTTTTCAAGAAACTTTCTTGGGGTTCATACACCGCAGGATGTCGTTGTTGGATTTGGTGCAACTACTATATTGCTGATAGTTGTGGGAAAAATTCAGGATAAATTTGGAGATAACGAAAATGCGCTTGATAAATTGTCACTGGCAGGAGTTTTGCTGGTGATCGCCGCTCTTGTATATATCCAGGTTAAGCCATATCCGATGGATTTTGTAGATGGTCAGCTGTTGGTTGATCCGCAGAAGATGATGAATGATACATTTAAGGCTTGTGGAATGTTTTTGGGATTTATAGCCGGAAGTTATATTGAAAGACATTATGTTCATTATGAAATTCCGGTGACTTCGAGAAATCTTCCGATAATGTCATGTATAGGTGCAGGAATTGTATTATCATGGAAAGAGTATCTGGGATCTGCAATTTTTGTTGAAGCACTTGGAGGACATTGGGGCAATTTTATAGCAAGATTTTTGATGATGTTCTTTGCAGTAGCAGTATATCCGGTATTTATTAAAAAGTTTTGTGGAAGTGGTGAAGATGTTGCAGCGGGGCGCAATCAGAAAGTATAAATTTAGGGCAGCCGTTCATAATTGAGCGACTGCTCTTTTTAAGATAAAATTTTTAGGGGGAATTTTAGAATGAGTAACGCATCTAAGGGAAGGGAATTTGATCCATCAGGTTTTGTAGTTCTTGGGGAGTTTGTTCCGAGTATTGTGCAGGAGATAAGGTATTATTCCACGTATAATTTTATTGGCGACAGGATAGATGGATATGAAGAACCATGCGCATTGCTGACGATCGAAGCAGCCCGCGCACTTAAAAGTGTCAGTAATGAATTGAATGTTCAGGGATATAGATTGAAGGTTTTGGATGCCTATCGACCGGCATGTGCTGTGAGACAGTTCGTGCTTTGGGGGATAGAAGATCAGGATATCAGGATGAAAAGTTATTTTTATCCTGAGCTTGAGAAGCAGGAGCTTTTTGCTAAAGGGTATGTGGCGAAACAATCAGGGCACAGCAGAGGCAGTGCGATCGATCTGACACTTCTTGATATGAAGAGTGGAAAAGAAGTTGATATGGGAAGCCCGTTTGATCTTTTTAGTGAGGTTTCACATCCTGACTATAGAGGAATCACTGATGAGCAATATGAAAACAGGATGATATTACAGAAAGCAATGGTTAGGAATGGATTTTTGACGATTGACTGTGAGTGGTGGCATTTTTACCTTGATAATGAACCATATCCGGATACATATTTTGAATTTCCGGTATCGTCTAGGTTCCTTAGAAAATGATCGTATTAAGGAGCTTGCTGATATTTTGAAAAGCCATAAATAACAGATTTGAAGATATTCAGAATGTGGAAAAAAGTATCCGACCTCCTTAGCATATGCCGGAGGTCGGATTAGTTTACCATTATCATGAATTTGAATTATACATTTCCAGATTCAACAGGCCTTCGCGTTTGGCGACTATCATGGAGACAACAGCATCTCCGGTAACATTAGTACAAGTCTGCATCATTCCTACAAGGGGATAGAGCCCCATAATGAGACTGATCGTCTCTGCTGGAACACCAATTTGAGGAAGCAGAAGAGCTATACATACAAGGTTTCCACCCGGCACACCGGGACTTCCCACAGACAGAACCATGATCGAAATAAATAAAGAAAGAAGAATGCTTGGAGTTATCGGAACCTGAAAAATCTTTGCGCAGAAAAGCGCTGAGATAAATAGTGTTATACAGCTTCCGTCCATATTTATAGTAGCTCCAAGAGGAAGTGAAAATGAGTAAATTTTTGGAGAAATTCCCATTTTGTCACATTGTTTTATGGAAGTGGGAAGGGCAGCGTTGCTAGAGGCAAAGATAAATGCAGATACCATTGCCGGATAGTATTTTTTTATAAAATTTATAGGTGTTATTGGTGTGATGATTGAAAGAAATAGCTTCATTTATCATGAGATGGTAAAATAAGATGGAGAATTTTGAACGGGCATAGAATGTGCTGGTTCCTGAAGGATATACGGTTTTGTGAATTAGAGTGTTAAGTTGGATAGGAGAGTTCTGAATGGCTAAAGTGATTTTATTAAATGGCAGTCCGAAGGCTAATGGCTGCACAGCAACTGCACTTAACGAAATGGTAAAGATATTTCATGAGGAAGGTGTTGAGACAGAGCTTATTCATGTTGGTAATAAAGGCGTGAGAGGCTGCATTTCTTGCGGATATTGCGTGAAGAATGGAAAGTGTATTTTTAATGATGATCTCGTAAATGAGGTTGCGGCTAAGTTTGAGCTGGCTGATGGACTTGTTGTTGGAAGTCCTGTTTATTATGGATCTCCAAATGGAACGATTCTTTCATTTATGGATCGCCTGTTCTACAGCACGTCATTTTCAAAACAGATGAAGGTCGGTGCAGCTGTTGTGAGTTGTAGGAGGGGTGGAAATACGGCGTCATTTGATGTTTTGAACAAATATTTCACGATTAGTTCAATGCCGGTTGCTTCAAGTACTTATTGGAATCAGGTGCATGGATTTACAGCTGAAGATGTGAAGAAGGATCTTGAAGGTTTGCAGACTATGAGAAACCTTGCAAGAAACATGTCTTTTATGATGAAAGCATTCGCTGAGACAAGGGAAAAATATGGTCTGCCGTTACAGGAGTGCGAGGCATTTACGAGTTTCCCAGACGGAAAGTAAGTAGAGGCAGTGATACTTATGGAGATAATTATTTGATACTTAAATGCGACAAATATATCGTTACAATTGAGCTGAAATAGGGAGTCAAGGTTTGTAGGAGAGACATCATGAGAGTGGCAATATTGGGACTGGGAGTGATAGGCACAACTTATGCATATGCTTTTCAGAATGCAGGACATGAAACTTTTCATATCATAAGAGATGGAAAAAAGAATATTCCTTCAGAGGTATCGGTTCGTTTATTGGATGGACGCTATATCGGTAAGGGTGAAGAAAAGCATGATAAGTATAAAGTGTCTGCAGCTAAGAATAATGAGAAATATGACTTTATAATCGTAAGTGTTGCAAGTGGAAAACTTGAAGCTGCTATAAAAACAATAGAAAAAAGAAATCTCAAGGGAACTATTATTTTATTTTGTAATTTTTGGAATGAACGTAAGGATATCGAAAAAATAATAGGTGATTTTGAGTATATTACAGCATTTCCGACAGCCGGAGGGCATATGAACACTGATGGTTTGTTGGACTGTGTTCTGTTTGATCATATCATGCTTGAGAGTCGGGAAAAGGCGAATATATCTAATTATTCAAATCTGATATCTCTTCTAAATTCAGCAGATATAAAACAAGAAATTCCTTATGATATGTTCGAATGGATTTGGATTCACATGGCAATTAATGCAGGTGTAACATCAACTGCTGGAAGAAATGGTGGGATTGATAAGCCTGATCAGTTAGCCAGAGAATTAATGTCTGATTCAAAGGCTCTTAGTTTAGCGGTTAAGTCAATACGAGAAACTATAAAAACCGTGGAAGGCAGAGGTGTTAATCTAAAATGCTATAAAAATGAGTTGATGCCATACAAAATTCCTTCGGGAATAGCAGGGCTTGCGATGAAAAAACTTTTTTCTTCCAATGAACTTACATCCAGGATCATGACTTTGCATAGTGATGTAAATGATATTTTGTATGGTTGTAAATGTGTATATGATGAAGGAAAGAAACAGGGATTACAGCTGCCTTTGTTTTATAAAAACATGGAAAAAATATGGCATGAGTTTAATTATGAATGTGCCAAAAACTAGTATAACTGTTTTTAATAACCTGGACTAAACACTAACGATGTAAACTCTCATCAGCAAAGAATTTACATCGTTAGTATAAGTTCAGCTAATTAAAAACAGCAATACTAGAAAGATTCTTTGAGATGAGCCAGAAAAAGAGGAAGCTGTGTTGAAGGAACTGCTGAGTAATACTCCCAATCTGCCTTCTTTGCAGGCACCGATTTATTTTGATTATGGCTGTAATTAAAAAAGGAAGCTGGAAGGGTGTGAATTAAAGTGAAATTGTTTGACGAATTTAAGAAAGTGACTAAATTGAAAAAGGGAATTGTGGCTGCATTCCTGCTGATAATGGTAATAGGAACAGTAGGGTGTGAATCGAAAAAAGGAGATATCACAGTAATAGAAGGAGCGGATGGGCCGACATCTATTTTTGTGGCATCGAAAGCGAGTGAACCAGTGATATCTGGAACCTGGCAGACAGCATCCATAGGTTATGAGGTTGACGGTGAAATGCAGCCGGAATACTATGTGCAGTTTGGTGATGATGAAATTATTTATGGTCATATGGATAATAAAGAGTTTGTTCCAGATCATATTGATAGTATCTCGCAATTCGAGGAATTGAAAGATGGAGGTTATAAAATCCAAGCCGAGTCTGAAAACGGAGTGCAGTACACTTATCAGTCTGCAGATGGAGATTCAGACATACTTGAGTACTATGAAACATGGAACGCAGACGAGTTTTCGGAGAAATACAGTGGCAGTGCATCTCTTAGCAGATGTGAATAAAGATTTCGAAGAACAGAAGTGATTAAAAGATTTATGGAAGTTAATGGAGCAGAATATAAATGAAGTTTGAGTTATTACCGGTTGAAAATATTGACTTGGCAGATTACAAACATGACATGCAGGAAGCATTCCAGTTGGGGGCGGCTGTCTGGGAAGAAAATCTGGATGAAGAAATATTGCCGGAATCACACATAGATAAGTCACTTAATGCAAATGGATCAATTGCTTATAAGGCAGTTGTAGATGGTCAGATGTGCGGTGGAGCAATTGTGGTCATTAATGGTGCCCATGGACACTTAGATTTCTTATATGTAAAAAGTGGAATACAAAGTAAGGGTATTGGTCAGCAGATATGGAATCATATTGAATCCATGCATCCGGAAGTTGAGCTTTGGGAGACTTGTACGCCATATTTTGATACGAGAAATATTCATTTTTATATTAACCGCTGTGGTTTTTCGGCAGTGGAGTTTTATAATCCAAAACATATTGATCCAAACGCACCCGAAGGTGATGATGGGAAGGATATGTTCTTCAGATTTGAAAAGAGGATGCCTAAGGCAAAATCTGAAATAGACAGACTTAAGGCAGTGGTAGAAAAGCTACGTAGTGAAAATGGTTGCTCTTGGGATAGGGCGCAGACACATTCCAGCTTGAAAGCAGCATGTATAGAGGAAGCTGCTGAAGTTGTTGGAGGTATAAATATTCTGGAAGATACCGGAGACGCAGTGAACCTAAGGGAAGAACTTGGGGATCTGCTGTTGCAGGTGATCTTCCACTCAGTGATAGCGGAAGAAGAGGGGCTGTTTACTTTTGAAGATGTTGCTAAGACAGTTTCGGATAAAATGATCAGGAGACATCCGCATGTGTTTTCAGGTGTGAAGTATGCTTCCGAAGAAGAACTGCATGAAGCATGGGCTGCAATAAAGAAGGAAGAGAAGAAGGGCAGAGAGTGGGAAGCAGATTTCCTTGAGAGTGCTTTGAATGAGGCATCTGAGCTCATTGAAAAAGCCAAGGAACGTAAAGGATTTAAGAACAAAACAATAGAGTATTATGAGAATAATGCTGAGAACTATGTTGATAGTACGGCGAATATTGATTTCTCCGAAATGCAGGATGCCTTTCTTTCAGAATTAAAGGCGAGAGCTTCTATCCTTGACTTTGGTTGTGGCAGCGGACGGGATTCACTATATTTTCTGCAAAAAGGATATAATGTTACGGCGCTGGATGGCTCATCTGCATTGTGCATGATTGCCCGGGAGAAGACAGGTATTCCCGTGGTGGAAATGGACTTCAATGATTTTGATGAACTTGATAAATATGACGGAATATGGGCATGTTCATCCATTCTTCATCTTTCCAAACATGAACTTAAGAATGTTTTGATACATATGGAGAAGGCGCTGCATAGTGGTGGTATTATATACAGCTCATTCAAATACGGTGACTTTTCGGGGATGAGAAACGGGAGATTCTTTACGGATTTCACAAAGGATTCTTTTCAGGACTTTATATCTGATATGAAGGAGCTTACAGTTGAAAAACTCTGGATCACAAAAGATGTACGCCCCGGACGACAAGACGAGAAGTGGCTTAATATATTTCTTAAAACCACAAGGAGATAAGGTATGGATTTTACATTACCGGAATCAGACGGATTAAGAATTGAATATTTCGGGCATTTATTTGATAAGACCAGTGAGTGCTACAAGATGTTCTGGTTTCAGGTGATCTAGGAAGAAATAGCTTGAGTTGTTCAGATGATGAATTATATATGAAGAGAGAAAAAATGAAAAAAATACCTAGAATTACTGGGAAGATTTTATTACTACTATTCATAGTGTTGGTTTTTCTTATTGGTGGAATTTTTATCTATAACAAGATTATGCTTGCATCTGAAGAGGCGCTAATAGAGAAACCTATTGGGCAATATGTCGAAGTGGATGGTCATAAGATGAATATATACACCGAAGGCGAAGGAAAACATACACTTCTTTTCCTTTCAGGGTCTGGCACTGCTGCACCGGTTCTTGATTTTAAAAGTTTGTATTCTCTTTTGAGTAGCGATTATAAAATAGTTGTTATTGAAAAATTTGGATATGGGTTTAGTGATGTGGTTGATAGTGAGAGATCCTTTGAAACTATTCTTAGACAAGATAGGGAAGCACTCACCAAGGCAGGAATAGAAGGCCCGTATATTCTTTGTCCGCATTCTATGTCAGGAATTGAAGCAATAATGTGGGCTCAAAATTACCCAGATGAAGTGGAAGCTATTGTTGGTCTTGATATGGCACTTCCGAGAGCCTACGATAATTGGGACTGGGACAGCACAATTAAAAAGGAAAGGCTTGCAGCTTTTGCTCGTGAACTAGGGATAGTTAGGTTATTTTATTCTGATAGTCAGCTTCCAGAAAAACTTACAGACAAAGAAAAGAAGATTTATAGGGCGCTTGCTGCAAGTAAAGCAGTAAATACTTGTATCATAAATGAGGGTTTGGCAATTTCGGATGCAGTAACAGAAATTGATAGAAAGCCCAAGCCTGATATACCAATGCTCATGTTTGTATCAGATGGACATGAAACAGGTGTTGAAAATTGGATAGATATTCAAAGTGATTATATTTCAGATCTTACAAATGCAGAAGTTATAGAACTGGATTGTGGTCATTATGTACATAATTTTAGGCAAGATATAATAGCTGAGAAGCTTGTAGAATTTATTGAATCGTTGTAAGAATTGGAAAATATTATCAGAGCGGGAAAGCTACGTTGAAAAAGATAGCTGTTCTTTTTTCTGCTTTCGAATTGTGTATTCCATGATGGATGTGGATTAATATAATGTAAGGCAGTGAAATTAACAAATCGGGATGTGTCGAATAGTTTAACTACATAGGAGGGACAATAATGCATTTTGAAGCTGAAATCATAACTTGTAAGAGTGGCAAAGAATTAAGGATTGTATCTATAGGTCCTGATTATGCGGAACAATTTCTCGATTTTATGCATCAAGTATCTAATGATACACATTTTATGTCTAGATATGGGAATGAAGTTGGACAAACAGAGAAAGATATTCTTGCTGAAAGAGAACGATTAAATGGACTTTTCGAGGATGATCGTCAAGGTATGCTTTCCATTTTTGATGGAAATAGAATTATTGGGAATATAGCTATTAGAAATGTAGGTAAAGGAAGAAAAACTAAACATCGTTGCAGTATTGGCCTTGCTGTTCGAAAAGAATATCATGGAGAAGGATTAGGTACCATACTTATGGAATATGCAATTAAATTTGCTAAAACTGCAGGATATCAGTATATAGAACTCGGTGTCCTTTCAGATAATAAAACTGCTCAAGGTCTCTATAAAAAAATGGGTTTTGAAGAATGGGGACGACTTCCTAATGCATTTATACTTGATGATGGAAGTACCCTTGATGAAATCACTATGTATAAGGCTATATAGTATACAATCCAGCTTGTCGAGGAGGATGTTTTCAATGGCTTCAAGTAAAGATTACTTGGAATTCATTTTAGACCAACTATCATCACTTGATGAAATATCATACAAGGCAATGATGGGGGAATACATCATCTATTATCAGGGGAAGATTATCGGTGTAATCTATGATGATAGATTTCTTGTAAAGCCAACGAAATCTGCCAAAGAGATGATGCCGAACGCTCAATATGAAACACCCTATGACGGAGCTAAGGAAATGCTTTTGGTTGACGACATAGATAACAAAAATTTCATGAATGAGCTCTTGAATTCTATGGTTGATGAATTGCCTGCTCCAAAGAAAAAGAAATAAAGAAATTCAAATTTCTCGACCTAATTGAATATTGAACGTTACATAGCAGTTATCTCAAATCGAGATAGCTGCTTTTTTGCGCTCATTTTGAGCGGTAACTATTCAAAGGAGGTAGACAATGGACTACGAAAAATTCAAACAGGACATGGAGAAGGATGTGCTTAAGAATCTTGCAAAAAGGGGAATCGAAGCAGAGACCGATGTTCGGCACATTGATAAGTTGAACGATGGGTATGATGCTTTGACAGTGAAGGCACCGGGAAGCGTGATTGGTGTAAACATCAATCTTAGCAGTGCTTTTGCAGCGTATGAGGACGGAAGGGATTATATCGATATCGTGGAGAGAGCTTCTGATTAGGCTGCGAAGGGAATCACAGAGTCAAAGAGCTTTGATATCGATAAGGTCAATGATTATGACCAGATGAAACAGACGCTTTCCATGGAAGTGGTTCCAGCAGAGAGAAATGCTGACATGCTTGAGAAGGTTCCTCACAAGAACATCGAAGACATGGCGGTGGTATATCGCTTTGTTTTGGATGCTTCGGATGAGGGCAGAGCCAGCATTCTGGTGACAAATCAGCTTTTGGATTCCTATGGCATCACAGCAGATCAGCTTCATGAAGAATTTTAACAATCTTGAGGACGCAGCCACTTGAGGTCGCAAATTGCGACCTCAAGTGAAGAGTATGGTGGACGTAGATATTTACCATATGTTTTCACGGAGCAAGGAATTGCAATGCTTTCAGCCGTACTGAATAGTGAAACGGCTATAAATGTAAGCATAAAGATAATGAATGCATTTGTGGAAATGCGTCGTTTTATGGCAAGTAATGCAATGTTGTTTGAACGCATCAGTGCAGTTGAGCTTAAACAGCTAGAGTTTCAAAAAAGACAGAAGAAAAATTTGATGAGGTCTTTGAGTATATTTCTGATCATACTGAATCTGAACAAAAGATTTTTTATGATGGTCAGATATATTATGCATTTAGTTTGATAGCATCGATTATTCAAAAGGCGACAAAATCTATTTATTTGGTTGAAGGGTATGCATACGGAAAGAATTCTATAAAACCTCAAAGAGGTGGGTCAATTCTAAGTATTAAAATTTCAAGGTACAGTGTATTATCGAAATGTTTTATACTGACTGCTCATCATCTGGGGTGGGTCAGTTTTAAGTATTAACCCTGGGTCAATTTTAAGTGTAAATCAATATTTATATCTGACCAGAAATATAGAATAATCCATGTTGTTGCTTGGTTTATATATTGTACGATAGTGGCAATAAATATGGTAAAAAAGTACATAAACTTAACTCAACAAAACAACTCTGTGGTGATAAGTTAAAAATATGTATGCAAATGACATATATTAGAGTAAAATCCGACAAATAATTAACATCATGGAGCGAGTATATGAACTTATATTATGAACTACTACAATACCCCATTTTTTCTATGAAAGAGGTTAATGCCCTGTATTCAAGTGAACGGACAGCAAGGATGGCATTAGGAAAGCTTCTGAAGGAAAATATGGTGCTAAAAATACGAAATGGGTTATATACGTGTCTTAGCGGTGAAAATGGCGGGCCAGTGGTGAACAGATTTCAAATTGCCAGTGTTATCACACCATCTTCATATGTATCACATCATACAGCATTTGAATATTATGGAACTGCCGATCAGGTTTTCTATGAGGTTTATGTTGGCTCAGAGACACGTTTTCACGACTTTGAATTTGATGGGTACACTTATCATTATGTAAAAGAACAGATGAAAGAAGGTATAGTTTTTCCGGAATTTGGCGGCGGCGTGAGGATTACGGATAAGGAGCGGAAATTCAAAGAGATATTTGACATCCGTTATAAATAATCTTGCTTATTCCGGAGAATGGAAGTTGGTTTATCCGAAAAATATTAAGAGAATGAAAAACGGAGTGCTAGAAGATGCCGCAATTTAATAGAAGAGAGCTTGATGTAAGAGCTCGGGAATATGGCTGATATTAATCTGTTTGCAGGAGAGGAAGACTTGTTTAGAAAATGCATTATTTTCTATGCAACGATCTCGGCAAAAGAAGTGAACAAAAACTTCGATACATCTGCTATAGACAGTCTTGTCTTTTCAAAAATAAAATCAGATTTGTTCCCGGTTCTGGCTGTGAAGGATAAATTTGACCTGGAAGGAAAGAAGCAACAGGCAAAGGAGTATGTAGCTATAAAAAATGTTTTCACCAATGCATCACCAATTTTTGAAAACGCGGAAAGCACTGTAAATACTGGACTTGCAGAAATTACAACTCACATATAACTTGTTATAACTCTATGTATTTTATAGAAAAATGGTACTCCCGTGGTACTCGGTATGGTACTCGATATTTGGGAGACCAAGAAAAAATATCAACATTATTTCATTTTGTAACAAGCTATATTGAGATCCAGGTTAGCAGATAGGTTACACAGCATCGGATAGTCAAATGTCCGGTGCTGTTTTTTAATGCCATGCTTCTATTAGCCAAAAATGAAAAAATATTGAAAATGGCTAATAGACATGATAGAATAATCTCATCAAACAGAAAGAGAGAAATGGATATTATGAGGCTCATCCCAAGAAATTCCTATATGGAGAAAATAATCAATGTAATAGGAACTCCGGATATAAAAGTCATTACCGGTGTAAGACGATGCGGAAAGTCAAAGCTTTTGGAATCATTAAAAAAATATATAGATGAAAATATACAAGATGCAAATATAATCCATATCAATTTTAACCTGCCGGAGTTTGAAGAACTGCTCACTTTTCGAGCGCTGTATGAACATATAAACTCTTTGTATAAAGAGAATATGCAAAACTTTGTTTTGATAGATGAAGTTCAAATGTGTGAGGATTTTGAAAAG
>FOSY01000034.1 GCA_900114405.1 Lachnospiraceae bacterium KH1T2
ACTTAAATGTATATTTTAATTCCAGTTTGCAAGAGTAAATTCTAGAGGTCTAGAAGTAACTCTTACACATATATTTTTGCCATATTGCTCTTATGATATTTATCTCTATATAATGTTTGGGCAGCTGATTGCCTGCCTGTGCAGATTGGAGATAATTATGAATAATGGCAATCAGAAACACTTAACTTATGATCAAAGAGTAGAAATAGAGAAAGGTCTTACCAATAATAAATCTTTTGCAGAAATAGCAAGAACCATTGGAAAGGATCCTTCGACCATTTCCAAGGAGGTAAGGCTTCATTCTAAGACCAAGGAGAGGCCTGACGCTGGATATACCAATCCACCATGCATTCACAGAAAAAACTGCGAAATAGTATGTCTATGCAACGAACAGTGCGGTATCAAATGCAAGATATGCCGTCGCCCGAATTTCAGATGCATAGATGTTTGCCCAGGTTACGAAACCGCTGAATGCGAGAAGCTTAAAAAGCCTCCGTATGTCTGCAATGGCTGTGGCAAAAAGGTGAGCTGCCTTATGCCAAGGAAATTCTACTCCTCAAAGTATGCTCATGATGAATATCGCAGCGTACTTGTAGACTGCAGGACAGGAATAAACCAGACACCTGAAAGCATACAAGCAATGAATGATATACTTGTTCCTCTTATCAGAGACAAACATCAGTCTATAGGGCATGTTTACGCAACTCACGCAGAAGAACTTGGCTGTTCAAGAAGAACGCTTTATTCCTATATCAATGACAGCGTTTTTGAAGTACGCAATGGTGATCTAAGGCGTGCAGTCAGATACAAAAAGCGAAAGAAAGCGACCCAGACAAGTGCCAGAGACCGCTCCTACCGTAAAGAGCACAACTACGAAGATTTTCTCAAGTTCATGAAAGAAAACTCAAACATAAATGTAGTTGAGATGGACTGTGTGGAAGGAATGAAAGGTGAAGGAAAAGTAATCTTAACTTTCACATTTCGTAACTGTAATCTGATGCTTATGTTCCTCATGGAGCATCAGACTCAGGAATGCGTCGTGGCCGTATTTGACTGGCTTAAAGGTGTTCTTGGTGCAGATTCCTTCAAGAAGCTGTTTCCTGTAATACTTACAGATGGCGGCTCTGAATTTGCAGCTCGTGAAGCCATGGAAAACCTCAGCGATGGTACTCAGGTAACTACTGTTTTCTACTGTGATCCTTACTGCTTTTGGCAGAAAGGAGCTTGTGAGAAGAATCATGAGTACATACGGTATATAAGACCAAAGGGAAGCTCATTTGCAGACCTTGATCAAGATAAGGTTCGTCTTATGATGAATCACATAAATAGTGAAAAAAGAGACAGTCTCAATGAGCACAGCCCATATGAACTATCTCTTTTACTCCTGGACAACAAGATTCATAAAGCATTGGGACTAGAACTGATAGCCCCAGATGAAGTAATGCTATGTCCAGCCCTGTTGAAATAAAATAGTATAAAGCACAGGCAGATTTCACTGCGCCAGAATTTAGTCTTACACAAAAGGCATGTGGAATTTAGTCTCGCACACTATTTTCCAGGTGCCCCATTAGCATGCAAAAAAATAAATATCTGGGTGCTTATGGGCTCATTATATGGCAAAAATATGAAGTTGTTAAGGTGCCAAAGCGGAATTTAAATCCGCATTTTATCGATAATTTCTGAAACTGGAATTTACTATTTCATTTAAGTTAATGTTCGATAGCAGTGACAGGCACTTTATTCTATTATTTATGATTATTATAATTCTTTTTTAGAACGAGCCATAGCAATCTGCTCGTCAGTCACATTAAGCAGTTTCTTTGCCATAGCTTCGCTACCACCATTTATCATAAATGTTCTTATCAATTCTATTGTTTTTTCTTCTTTTCCCTGCTCAAGTGTTCTTTCTATTAAAGCCTCGCTTAAATTACACATAGTGTTGATCCTCCTTTCAGTATCCGTATTCATTATTAATCCATACTTTTCTGAAAGTTTTCTTTTCTTTACATCTGACGAATCATTTCGCAGAAGTTCTTCCAACATAGCTATAAGCACATTCTTGGAAGTTTCCACAGCTTCATTATTACGCAATCGGATTATCACGCCCTGTACTTTATCTATATCAGATAGTTGCATTTCCTTTCCGTACAATGTCTCCTGCACAAAACGAATTCTATTAATAGAATCCTCATCATCTGCGGTATCCATGCATATCCATATACTTCTGACTGCCTTCAGATTATCATACTCCGATTTGGCAAACTCAACCTCTTTCTGAGCTGATACCATCCTTCCAAGATAATACAAAATCCTATTATCTAAATGATATCCTAATTTTGATGGATCCGTACTCTTTTGAGCTTCAATATTTATTAGAATTTTTATAGGTTCATCACCACAATAGACTGTAAATCTAATGTCATAAATTATCTTACCTTCACCTAGTATGACATCTTCTTCAGACATTTTATGTATTTTTTCTGTATTGGTATGGCCCGGTTCCATCCGTACTGCTGAAACTTGCGGTTCATCAATATTCATTATTATGGTATCGATATCAATATCCTTAAACTCATCAAGCGTATATTTAAGAATTCTTGCCAAAACCTGTTTGTCTGCAAGCATCTCTTTTATACTTGCATCATATCTTGCATCGCATCCTTCACCCGATGACAATATATCAATTGTCTGTGATAAATTTGTATCCATATCTAGTCCTTCCAAGTTTATTATCGCATGAAATCAGCAGTTATTCAACAAGATCGTTATACCAGTCTTTCAAATATTCGCTCACTTATCGTCATTTAGTCCCCATTTCTTACTTTCCCTACACATCTATATGTATTGATTTTTTCAATATTATGTTCTGTTTTTCAATAATATGAACTATACCTCAAAACATAATGCCTGTCAGCTGTCCCGAACACTCGTTCATAATTTGTTTACAGTAACAGGCACCAGAATTACCACCTATTACCATTACTCATTAATTTTATTACCTTTTTTATTTTTAATGAAGTTATCCACTTTTATAGATAACAACTTTTTACTCGACATTTCTAAGAAAAAATCAACTCTAGATTGAAAATTAATTGGCGCTGTAGAATAAAAATAACCTTGATTTTTCCTATCAGATAAATGATGTATCTTTCCTATAATTGACAAGCATTCACATTGAGTTTCATTTAAAGTATCAATATCTTCTATTAATTCTTTATCTGATTTCTTATTGATATATGTATATAGCTGACCATATATGCCACATATAATATCAGAAATCTGAATTCCTATTTCATCCTTAGAATCGACAAACTCATAGTTTTCTATAAACTCTTCATTTTCCAATTGAATACCATTAGTACAGTCCACATTAATTTCCGAGTAATCATCATTCTTCACAACATGGATATTTTTTAATTCTCTAGATATTTGTCTTGTCTTATCAAAGATATGATGAGAATCAGGGAATAGCATACAAAGATGCAGATACCACAAAACATAATTATCCACTAATACACCATCTTTATTTCCTTTGAGAAATATTGCCTCTTTGTCTTTCTCTTCATCTATTGATTTTATAAAATATTCCAAAAGCATTCCATCTATTTTTTCATCATAAAAAAAATCCTTATCAGAAATATCGTTATAGGCATTTCTAATAATAGAAACAAGGGATTCACAGAATTGCCTTTGATCATTAACATTAGGGTATCCACATTCAAAAAAGAGTCTTTCTGTATCTGAAAGATTCTTACGAAGCAGTAAATACAGTAATTCCTTTAGTCTAAAATAGCTATCTTGAAATAAAATATTTCTATTTACACTCCATTCATTAAGCTTCTCTATGTTTACAAATGAATCAACAATATCTACTATACCATAATACAGATTATTAATATTACTAACATGAATATCTACATCCAATTCATCTAACAATCTCATAAAATTTAGTGTTCTTTGTCTCGATACTGTTTTAAGTATATCTTTTTCAGAAAAATGACTCCGAAACTTCAATTCAGGTGCTTGTTTTGGAATGCCTAGACGTTTATATAATTCATTCTTATTAATACCAAGCCCTGTTTTAGGAACAGAAATTCCTGCAATAATAAAGTTTTCATCAATATCTACATTGAATTCTCCTTCTCCACATGAATTTTGTTTTATCCAAAGCTTCCCTATATTATTGCTTTCATCATAATAAAAAATACGTTCAATAGACCTGTCAATATATGAAGGTACTTCTCTAACAACATCATCTATAGAAATAATCATAGCCACTTATACTCCATTTCCAAAATATAGAACGCTAAAATTGCTAAAACCTATTGATCGTCTTCATCGTAATCTTCATATAGTTCTTCATAAGATGTTTCTTTCAATTCTCCTTTAACAATTGTAGCTGATTCAAAACTGCATTCTTCTAAATCAATAAATATATCTGCCTCACGTTCTACTTGAATATATATTGTTCCTTCAAATACATGATTACATCCCAGAGACGTGATTATCTCTTTTGTTTCATCATCTTTTCCCCAATAATCATATGATGTTCCCTCAAGCACAACATTAAATTCAAACGAATATGTAAATGCGGTGCCATCTCTAGTAAGTCTCTTGGCATCAATAAACTCATGATTGACTATCTCAAATTCATCGATTCCTTCCGTACCAATGTGTGCCGTTTCCTCATCAATATAATCTATTGCATTGTAATACAATTCATAGCATGCATTATCAAATACCCGTTCTGCAACCATTTCACCATATTCTGAATCCGTCATATTTAATGCAATATCTACAGTATCTACCCTATTAATATTATATGCATCAGAAATTTCTTTATAGAACATATCCGATGTAAGAGGAAGAATTCTACATCCAGTCTTTTCAAATTCCATAAGTAATTCCGAACAAAATACAATATTATCATTATCACTACGCCACCAATCTTCTTTTGTATCATCAGTAACAAAAATTACATCCTTCTTATTTGCGTCTGCATATCTTAACACTTCTTTCCAGATAAAAAAATCACTATACTGACGCACACCTTTTTTATTTTTTGCATCCATATATCCTGGTGGTATATTTTTTTTGTATCTGTGCTCGCCTTCTTCGTCCCACTCATATATCTCGTTAACTGTTAATTCCGGAAGAACATTTCCCTTATTTTCAATATATTCAACTAGACTCATCAACCAATCTGAATCCCAAGAATGTGCTATATAATCAATAACGGATCTATCATCAAAAAAAGCTTCCTTAATTGAAATCAATTCATTCATCTTATTTTCAAGATCAGTTCTGAGGACATCAACATCTGGATACTTAAATCTTTTCAAATCATTCAATGAACTAAGCACAGTTTTTTTCGAAACATCTATTTGTTTTTGAATATTTGTTTTGGCAATACTTACGCGATTATTCATTTTTGCATACTCAGCACGGCACCGCTTCCCATATTCCATACGAACTATGCTCGGAAGCACAATATTATCCTTTACGATATCCAAACAATTCATAGCAAAATCCGAGAAATCCGGACTATATCTATATACATTAAGTAATACATTTGTATCAAGAACTATTATAAAATCTTCATCCTCTATCAATTGCTTTAACGAAAACTCCTTTTCTATTTTAAGCATTATTATCCACATCCTTTCAAATCCATCTCTCTATTTAAGCCGCTTATCAAATATATGATTCATAAATACTATAGATAAACTAAATAGTCTGGATTCTATCTTTCAGATTAACGAATTCGCCACTAAACTAAATATTCAATTATCCCTAAACGCATCTCCCTTTGATGCTCTTCTCTTAGACGTGTCAATTATATGATTAATCAGTCTTTCTTTATCTTTCCATTTCATAGCAAGCTTAGATGGATCCATCCCGTACTCAGCAATAATGTCCTTTAATTCCTTTATTGTCAAAGGATGTAATCTCTCACTAAGAATACTCTCTCCCTCTATAATCAATGAAACAGGATCTAGCACTGCTGCATCTCTTCTATTCGAAGCTCGTTTGCCACCCGCTTTTTTTGAAGAAGCTTCTTGTTCAGTAGTACTATCTTTATCCGACAAAACTGCTTCAAGCTTACTTGCAAATTCTTTATTTGTCTTAGCTTCATCTATAACAACATCAGCCAATTGACGCAGCTTTGATAAAAAATCCATCGCCATATTATGCCTCCAGTTTATCCATAAGTTCTATCGTAAATGCTTCAAGTCTGTCGTACTGTCCCTGATATCCCCACTTTTGTCTCAGAGTACCTATTGGTTGATACTCAGCAGCTTCACCCATTTGATTATTCTCATAAAAAACAGTCTTAAACATTGGTGCATCTTTCTCCATCCTCAACTGATTCAATGTCCTATTGTGTAAAGAAGACTGCATTCTTACTTTAGTTGCAACTATTCCTAAGCATTCAATCTCTTCGCCGATACTGTCAGAAAACTTATTAACTCTATTAATAATCTGTGGGATACCATACGTAGAAAGTACATCCGGAATAGTAGGTATCACATATCCATCCGCTATCCTTAAACCATTCAGGGTAATCAATCCCATATTTGGTGGACAATCTATTAAAATGTAATCATAGTCATTTTTTATGTTTTTTACAGCTCTCTTAATTATCTCTGTAGGATTATTGGCATAGAACTGACCTTGTGGTGCTGTAGCAATCCTGTCCTGCAGATCAACCATGTCCAGACTTGATGGCAGCAAATCCAAATTATTTACATCACGGATATTCGAAACAGATTTTTGAAGCGTCTTTTCAATATCAAAATTATTTTTTTCGTCAAGAGCATCCTTGAACAATGTGTATAGAGTGTGCTTATCGTTGTTCAACTCTTTCCACTTTTCTTCACCGATGAGCATGGTCGTACAGTTTGTCTGTGGGTCCAAATCTATGACCAAAACTTTTTTGCCAAATGTACCTGCCAATACTGTAGCTGTTCCAACAGTAGTTGTAGTCTTAGCTACTCCACCCTTTAAGTTAATAAATGCAACTATTTTTGCTCCCATAATCTTTCCCTTCCTTTTTAACCATTTAACAATATGATCCTTATCATAAAATTCTCCTGCCTTAATTTGCGCTATAGGCTCAGGAAAATCTTCGTAACGTTTTTTCCAATTACTTACTGTCTGATTAGATGCCCCTGCTATTTCAGCTATTTCTGATAATCCAACAAGTTCCTGCATATAACCCCCTTTTCATATTAGTTTGTATAATAAACATATTATATTGTATCTTGTTTATTGAGTCAACAATTAAAATATTTAAATTAATAGCATTGGTTTGCATCATGTCCATGCTCATCCAATGCTATCAATTATTGCAGCTAGTAACTTTATATGTACTACTCTTAAATTATATTAGATTTATCTTACCGTTGTTCAAATCATTTTCAAACTTCTCAGCAAGCTTACGAGTCAATTTACATTTACCATAGTGTTCAAGAACAAACTCCCTATAACTTTTACCATTTACGAGAATGTCGCTTCGTTTTGTCAATAGCCAATTCCCATTACCGTTTCCGTGTTCACGTATATTCCATTCTCTCCCATATCTTCTGTATATATCCTGTGCTTTTCCTTGAACAGGCATAGATTCACTTTCTATATATCTAACACAATAATTCATGAAAAATACATCTCCTTTACTTTTGATATTTTATACCCAGATTCAATATAGCACAGATAAACTGTAAGTGTCATGTATTTCTCCGGATTTTCAGATATATGTTTTTCATTCATAATGGTATCGACCTCAAATCTGCTGCATTGGCAGTTTGAGAAATTTTACTTTCATATTATCAACATGTTGGAAAAATTTACTTCCAATGTGTCAAGGAAGGAGATTCGATGCCAAGAGCCTATTTTAAATCCGATGATGAATTGTTTGAAGCAATTCAGAGATGCCGCACAAGTAGTATGACTGATAAAGAGTGGTGTAAAGCCAATGGAATGAGTCAGACTTCTTTTTACAGATACATAAAAAGATTGAAGGAAGCAAGTCATATGAAATTCCTGCCCATTTCGGATATGAGACTCATCAAGTTGTTCCCATTCAGATTGTTCAGGATGAACAATCTTCTTCATCTTCGGTTAAATCAAATAAAGATATGAGAATTCAACATGCTGTCAGTACTGATCAAAGCGGTATTCATATATCCTGTGGAAATTTTCTCATAGATATAGATGCTAATTCTGATTTAAATACGTTGCGGGATACGCTTATAATCCTGCAAGACATTTGTTAGGCGATCTGTCCGGCGTCAAAAATATATATCTGGTGACCAGGCGAACAGACATAAGAAGCTTGCCTTACAGGCGCAGACTATTGCTGAGCAGGCAGAAACTATAGCTTACCTAAAAAAGGCTATCTTTGGCTCAAAAAGTGAAAAATCCAAAAACTTCAACATTCCCGGACAGCTAAGTTTTTTCGGAGATGAAACACTGGAAGATGTTGAAATTGAAAAAGAAATTTCATCCTATAAAAGAAAAGAGTCCCGAAAAAAGAAGTCTACAAATGAAGAGATATATAAAAATCTTCCATCAGAAAAGCGAGTTATCCCTGTAAGTGCAGAAAATCGTATATGTCCTAACTGCAATGGTGAAATGGAGCATCTTGGTGAAAAGTTTGTGAGAGATGAGATTGAGATCATTCCTGCAAAAATTGAACACATAGAAATTTATCAGGAAACTGTGATCTGTAGGCATTGTAACGGTGAGAATGATGAATCTTCAGTAATCGTAAGCGCAAAGGTACCTGAGAACCTGATTAAGGGAAGCCCAGCTACGCCTTCAATCGTTGCGTTTATAACATATATGAAGTACATAAATGCAGTTCCACTGTACAGGCAGGAAAAGAGTTTCTTGCAAGAAGGAGTAAAAATCCCACGGGCTACAATGTCTAACTAGATCATAACCTGTGCTGATAAATATTTCAGACCTGTCTATGAAAGACTGCATCATTATCTGATGGACAGGATATTGATCTGTATGGATGAGACTCCGTGTCAGGTTCTCAAAGATAAAGGAAAGACACCACAGTCTAAATCCTATATGTGGATGTACTGCACCGGAAATGATGGACTTCCTCCCATCGCGATGTATGAATATCAGTCATCAAGACATGGATAACATGCCAAAGAATTCCTAAGGGAATTCAAAGGAAAGTATGCCGTATGTGACGGATATCAGGGATACAATAAGCTACCAGATACTATCACAAGATGCGGATGTCTTGCACATGTCCGGAGGAAGTGGGCAGATGCGATCCCAGCTGCCAGGAAAAAGGAAGAATCGAACGGAACGGTTATTCCGGCAGAAATTGGATTTGATTTCTGCAACCAGCTCTTTGAGAAAGAGAGAGAGTTGAATCGTACGGAATACCCTAACCGAAGAAAACAGATCCGTGAAAAAGAAGAACCGGAAATATGGGAAAAATTTTGGAAATGGCTTGATACTATCCATGCTTCAGGCGGGAGTCGTCTGGGCAAGGCTGTTAATTATGCTCAAAATCAGAAACCTTACCTTATGAATTATCTGCAGGATGAACGTATACCGATTTCTAATAATTTTGCGGAGAACAGTGCTCGTCCATATGCTGTCGGAAGAAAGAACTTTCTGTTCCACAACTCTACCGATGGAGCTGAAACCAGTGCAATCAAATATAGTTTGGTTGAAAGTGCAAAACGTAACAGGCTAAATGTAATGAAATATCTTGAAACGGTATTGATTGAAATGATGGGCTACAATGATGAGTCCGAATATATAGATGAATTGATGCCGTGGACAGATAAAATAAAAAGGACTTGCTCTACAGATTAGAAAAACGAAACTGATCTGTAAAAAATAAAAACGAAATGTATTTCAAGGATTTTTACCGGTGTAATACATTTAGCTTACGTTGCATCCTCCAAAGAAATATTCCCGGCAAAATACTCAACATCAACTCCATAAGCATTGCAAATGAGATTAACTATATTTTCAGGAATATCCCTTGTCTCATGCTCCAGCTGACTTATATAGCTGCCGGAATATCCAATTCCCTCACCAAAAGCCTTGCTGGTCAAGCCAAGATACTCTCTAAAGAGCCTTATCTTCTCGGCAAGCTCTGTCATATCATATTCACTTCTTTTTAATTCTTTTGCCACTATAGATTAACCTTAAAAAATGCTATATATAACGCAAATCAATATCTCTTCCAAAGTTAAGTACTAAATAAGCGCTTTTTTCAACCTGAAACAAATAATATCATTGCTTTCAGATGATTCTATTTCATAAATTTCATCATAAGAAAGTGCCAATCCTCTAGGATTCCTTCCAATGATAATATACTGATTCATGACATCTTTGGAAATATATCTTCTCATTCCGTCATCTAATAATATATCTGCATTATCAATAACAAAAATTTTATTTTTTGAATTTCTAATAGACTGTTTATAGTTCTTATTATAATCAATATAATTAAAACATCTTAATCTCTTTTCTTCATATGAAAATTCGTTAATAAAAGAAAAGACCGCTGATTTTCCTGTTCCGGAATCTCCTATTATAAAAGTTATATTCGTCTCAAATTCAAAGTCAATCAAGTAATTGGTATGCCTTGTATTTATTTTTTCAAGAACTACTGGCTTAATCTTCATATTCCCACCATTTTTTCAATTCTTCATAGTCATTAAAAACTAAAGCTTTACCACCATCAAACGCTTCTGCTCGAATCAGATTAAATGGAATCATAGGATAATCACAGTAAACCTTCCCTTTTTCAAAAGAATATATCAGTTCAAGTGCATTCTCCCCACATTCAGAAATATCAAAAACCTTGTCTGCATTATAGAAAATATTTAATGCCGTTTTGCACCCGGTAGATAACTTATCAATATTCAATCCCGTTCCATCAAACCTTGATGCAAATGAATATTTATTTAATAGTTCCGATCTATCTATTTGTTTTATAATTGGCTTTGCATTGTCATTCAATAGTGCTGCCGTAAACTTATTAAAGTAAGAGTCGTTTAATCTAATTAATTCAACATCTTTAGGTAGCTTACTTTTTTTATATACTGTAATCATTTATAAGCCTGCTTTCACAAAAGAATCCTTTATAACAGAATTATCTGCTATTAGCCTCATTTTTTCTACATAAGAAAGGTGGTTATACTCAAGTCCGCAAAGATCATCCGATTGCTTTGACTCCCAAGTACAGCAGTCAACGGTAAAACATTCTCCAAGCTTTCCTTTTGAAGTTTCGAATCCGGTATTTCTGGTTATTTCATATAGTAATTTTGCCAATAACTGTTCTAAATACAAAGAGTCGGAATAATTGAGCTTTTCTCTTAATTCTGATATTTTCCCCTCATTAAGTTCATAATTTTCATTCATCAAGCTGTCTACTAGCAAGTCCTTAAGCTGCAAATGTTCTTTTCTCTTATCTCGCAGCTCATCTTCTTCTGTAAAAATCCACTTTTCTAACAATGTAAATGATAAAATTATAAATTCAAATGAGGGAATTTTAATAGTATGAACATTCTTCTTGTCTTTAATTATATCAGATAATCTTTTTGTTTCCCTCAATACATTTGGATTATCTATAAAATAATCCATAATAATATAGTATTCATTCTCACTGTCAACTTTTAATGCTGCCTTGAACAATTCAGAATTATTCTTTTTAGTCTCAACCGTAAATTCCTCATACAGTACATTGAATAATTTTTTCCAAAATAAAAAACCTGATCCTGAGTCTTCGCACCAAATATACGTACTCATCCCAACTGCTCCTCTAATGACTATCTACCATAGTTGCAAGCTCACTTTATGTTTAAAATAAATCTTCCAAATATTCTACTATCTGTGCAAGATTTTTTATATCAGCATCAATTGACGAAGTTTCAAGAGAATGATTTGCACCTTTTATCTTATAAAGATCCAAATCAAACTCTCTGCATTTATCTTCCACAAGACCGGTATCGCACCACGGATCCGAAGTACCATGAAATACTATTCCGCAGTGCCTTCTCAGATTTTCAAATGTATAAGGAACCGGTGTAAAGACCACATGCTCTGCATTAACTTCATGTTCCATGTCATAATATGCAGCCACAGCAGTTCCTATGCTTTTTCCGATAAATATAATCCTGTCGTAGTTTGAAAAATCAACCTTCTCAAGTTGTGAACTTGCCTGCAATATTGCAAGTTCAAAAGCCTGCCTCATTTTATCAGCATTACCTTTTATATCGATAGCCTTATTAGGAAAAGTATAATTGATTGCGATGATGTCATAACCCTTTTGCTTTGCAATTCTCTTTGCATAGTATAAAAGCGGTCTGTCATTATTATATCCTATTCCTGGGAATAAAACTGCAAGATTGTTGTTATTTTTTGTCATTATAATACGTCCTAAAATATCTGTTAGTTGAACAAAGATTAAATCCCATCATCACCTATTGGTTCAAAAGTTATCGGTTTATATCTCTCTTGAAACTTATCTGGAATATCTACTTTACACTCATAATCTAGAGCGTATTTTTTAAGTTCAAACGCCCTCTTTGTGTAAATAAATCCGCCAGCAACATCCCTCATAAGTCCCAAAGCTCTAAAATCATCAATATAGTCTTCTTCTGAGTCTACAACGTCTGTACTTACTGATTTATTCAACAGCAATAAGTCTTCTTCCGTAAGATTCCTTATGCAATGAGATAACTTAAAGAACTTATTGGCATCTATCTTTTTGCTTCTCACTGCTCTTGCTAAGCAGGCAATATAAAACGATTTTTGAATCGTGCCACAGTCATCTATAATTTTTATAATTCTTTTTGCATACTCATTTAGCTTATCCAGATCACCTTTGTATCCTGATTCCTCATTAGGACTGACCTCTGCAAGTGCCACTGCAAATGAAGTCATGTTATCATCTACAAACTCCTGCTTATACTCATCAAAGTCATAAGAGTTTAAGAGAAATACTTGAAAGCACTCCATGAATATAGCATCTCTAAGCATAGATGGAACAAGTTTAGATTGCTTCACTAATTCTAAAAATGCCACTGGATCCTTCATTAATGCTCCAATAGCATTCTTGATCAATTCATTTGATGTATCCCTGGCAGCATCAGATGATATAATATTGTTTATTTTTTTGAATACTCTCATTTTTCTAATTCCCCAAATTTAACAGTTTTCATGTTACTATCAACCTTATTCTATATGACTTACTTGAAATTTCCAGTCCACTATATGAAGTATCCCAACAGGACTCACTATACGATATCTATTTTTCTATAAGCTTCCAATACTTTGCTCCAATCCTGATATGCATGAATTTTCTTAAAGATATCCATCCACACATCGATACGATCAACGCCTTTCTTCTCTGGAAAGTATGCAGCAAAGAAACCTGCACCCGGTAATCCTTCATCCTTATTGACTACTAACGCCGAAATCGGAGGTAAATAGTTTTCCTTACACGCAAACGAAATATCTCCAAGATTACGCTCAATTGTCCTTGGATTCATTTCAAAGCTAAGCTTTTTACACAAATCACCATATGTAATGAGCCCTCTATTTTCAGAATCCTTATTTTCCAAATAATGTTCCAATAGTTTTACTGCTATTTCTACAGACTCCGGCTTTCTATACTCTTCCGGAACTACAAAGTTTCCAGTCATCAAATCAACCTTCCTTTACTATTCATAAAGTAAATGTTTATGTTTTTCCTTTCTTTTTGGCTTCCCACTTATAAAATAGAAATTTATCGAAATCATAAAATTCCGTTTCCCTATATGGGTACTGCTGTCCATAGACTTCAATATTCTTAATCCATTTGCACCTATCTATCCACAACGGTGAGCGCAATAGCGGTTCAACTTCAGTAAATTGCTTATACATAGCGTAATTGAAAGAGTCCCCTATTTCAACGTGATCTTCAAGGTCTGATTTTTCACAATTAATGCGGAATGTGTTATTGGGGTATCCTGCATATAACGCAACATTGATAGCACATACTCCAAATATAGCTGAATTTGACACCTTAGATGAAATATAAGCTACTCCATCCAAACCTTTCTTCTGACAGGCCAACATTACAAGCTGCGATATTACATACTCTGATTTAAAGTGTCTGTTAGATTCTTTTACTCTAAACAACGTACAAAGTGTGAGCATCACACGCTTAACAAGTCCTACCGTAATATCTCCAGAAATAATTACCTCACCTTTACTATTATGTTCAAAAATGTATCCAGATGAAACCGTCAGATCAAATATCTTCTGACTTCTATCAATAATTACAGGGGACACGTTAAATCGAAAGTCAGCAGGTTTCCCCATTTCAAGCCAACATACATAGGATGTATTTCCAAGATATAAACAAGGTAGACCCGGCATACTAAACCGCTCTGTCGCACACTTAGTTCTCAATGAAAAAGGGATAACTCCCATATCCTTAGCTTTAAATCCATCTTCATCTGCATCAAGCCTTGCACGAAAAAAAGGAATATCCTCCGCATCACCATCAAAAACCTTACAGTTATTTATATCGCAGACGGCCTCAAGATCCTCAGTACAGATAGCCTTAATCTGATTTATCATCTTCATCTGAGCATAAGCAATATTACCTTTATAATATTCTCGCAGAATAGCTAGCAGAGTCTTTCTAAATGAATCTGCTGCTTTTATTATTTTATCCTCTGCCCCACAAACAGATAATAATGTTTTCAAATTTGAGAGCTTATCTTGAACAGCAGGATAATACTCTGTATCTTTCTCTAATACAAACGGAGAGCTAATACTCTTTAGAAGTTCTTTAATTTCTTCTTTCTTCATAAAAACCTCCCATGTTTCATGCATGTATTATATGATATTTGTGAATTGATCTAATCATTTTTGAACCAAGGTATCCTCTTTTCATTTGAACTATACAATTTCTCATGGTGATTTACCAAATATTAAACATCAGCATTTTTTGCAGGAATTCAACTTCACCCGTCCTCAAATCAATTATTTCTTCTTTAATCCCATTTTTTCGTAAACGGCAACAAAGATTCAACATACTCGCATTAATCAACAACAAATCATATTCTTCTTGGTACAGCTATAGGCTCTTTTTCAGAGCTGTCATCAATAAAAAACTTAATTGCAACATGTGTTGAATTAATTATGTTCACAGTACAGGCACCAATGGTATGAGATAATTTCCTACATAATTTTTAGGGAGGGAATACTAGCAGTTGTCTTTTTAGGCATAGTAAGCCTAACTTTAACACATTCCTGACAATTTCCTTCCTCATTAGCTTCTAAAACAATACACTCATATGTCATTCCATTATTAATTCTTTCACTAATACTTTGACTATAGTAACGAGGAATATAACCTAAAACTTCTTTTTTTTCAGTTAACACTTGTACAGCACATACGTCATACTTATTGGTATTATCTAATCTGAAATTAAGATTCATTCCTACTTCTATTTGCGGACGAAATTCACAATTTTTTCCATGGCAACTGCATGAATGACGAATTCCCTCAATATAAAACTCTCTTTCAATCTCAAGATCATCATCAAAAATTGGATCTATGAATTCAAAAGTATCAATAGGTAACCTACCTCCACTTTTTCTCAATAATTCGAAGCCATCGTAATGATCCAATCCATATTTTTCAAGAATTACTTCTATATTTTTTCGTTTTTTATCTGGCAAACGACTTGTAAACAAAGGAAAAAGTTCTTCACTTTCGTATCTTTTTTCCTCCGGAAACGCTTGAATCATCATACCTCCAACTTTATGTGCTTCCTTATATTCATTACAGTATTCAAAAACATACCTTGATTCACTCTTCTCTAGTCTTCCAACTGTATAATTTTTTCTCGATTTTGGATCTTTCCAAATAAGATATAAATAATTATGTTCTCTCATGTGCACTCACCTTTTCAACCCTACTCACCAGCAGTTCAATTTTACGAATTAAATATTTTTTTATCAAATTAACTTTATTCTTGGATAAAACATCACCATATTCATCTAATAGTTCATCAATTTTTTCAACTGTCATTCGCGAAATAATTTCATCACTAAATTCAATGGCATAAGAATATTTATGTAAGAGATAATCAACGACTTCCAAATGCGTAGGACGCTTCTTCTGAAAGCCATCAATACGAATCATTGATCGCGATTTAGTATTCACAAGTGATTCAAACCTATTCCTATCTTTTCCCAAATAATCTAAAACAATGCGTTCATTCACATAACAACATAAGGAAGATCCATTATCATACAAAGGACAAACACGCTGTGAATTTTTATGTCCATCTAAGTAGCTCACCAACATTGCCCAATTATTTTGATGCCTGTCAGTATTTCCTATCAAATAATCGAACAACATCATCTGAATCCATTTATCTACAATATCTGGAGAATCACTTATCTCCAATAGATGATTTAGGCAATAATATCTTCCACTCTGAGTTTCCTGCATCAATTCCAAATTATAATCCGGATGGCTTCCCGTAATAAAAGCTGCACCTTCTACAATAGCCTCATTCTGCTTATTAATAAGAAAACTCATACTTCCTATTCTTCCCTCATAACTGCCAATTTGAACCTGTGCTGTCTCTATTCCAAGGACATTTCCTATTTGATGTGCCAAATACTCCGAAACATGCTCAGTAGTATTTTCATGAGTATTGGAATCGTATTTAGGAAATTTAAAAAGTCCAATTTCTCAATTTTTTGATTGAAGCCATACTTTTTCACTTCTTCCACTTCCCTCTGCAAAACCCTCATAAGGAATCCAATCGTTATAATCTATAATACAAACTCTTGCCACTATCTTTTCTCCATAATGCAAAACATCAAATTAACAAACATCCTATCCTTAAATATATGTCCATTAAATTTAAATATGCTATTTTATACTTTAGATGATTTTCTCTAAATGACATCTAGAATACATAATTCCAAACTTCATAAATACTTATATTTTACAAACAACCATTTGATATTATAGCACTAAATCCCCTCAATCACATCCACATTTGTCCGTATCAAATAATCAACTCGCGTATTGCTTCTAAATAATACATACTTTCTTTTCAAATCACCCATGTTATTATTTATAACACCACTCTCATTATTTCTCATTCAAGCAATTCTTTCATAGCACTTTTATTGCCATTTTATCCATCTAGTGTTATCATAAACTTAATTTATCAGCCAACTTCAAATGTTATTTTCAATAACACAAGAAAGGAACAACTATGAAAAAACTATCTCAGAAACATCTTGCTGAGCTTGTTTCATCTAAACGCAAGGATAAGAAGATGACACAGGCACAGCTTGCTGAGCTTACCGGTATCAATCGTACAATGCTAAGTCATATAGAATCAGAAGATTATATTCCATCTCTTCAGCAGCTCGAAGCACTCGGCAATGCTCTTGATTTTGATCCGTCAGAAGTCTTTGTTGCCTCAGGTGATATGCTCAAAAGTGTATCCCCATTAAATATTGCAGTTGCTGGAACAGGATATGTTGGTCTCTCTATAGCCACTCTTCTTGCACAGCACAACCACGTTACAGCCGTCGATATCATTCCAGAAAAAGTTGACCTTATCAATAGACGTAAATCACCAATTCAGGATGATTATATCGAGAAATATCTTGCAGAGAAAGATCTCGATCTTAGCGCAACTTTGGACGGAGAAGCTGCTTATAAAAATGCAGACTTCGTAGTTATCGCCGCTCCAACCAACTATGATGCAAAGAGAAACTACTTCGATACATCAGCCGTAGAAGCTGTTATAGAATTAGTTATGTCTGTTAACCCTAATGCAATCATGGTTATTAAGTCTACAATACCTGTTGGATATACTGAATCTGTCCGAAAGAAATATAATACTGAAAACATTATTTTCAGTCCTGAATTTCTTCGTGAATCAAAAGCACTCTATGACAATCTT
Source organism: Lachnospiraceae bacterium KH1T2 (assembly GCA_900114405.1). Classification (GTDB taxonomy): domain Bacteria; phylum Bacillota; class Clostridia; order Lachnospirales; family Lachnospiraceae; genus NK4A144. The sequence goes on from FOSY01000034.1 coordinate 17,985, forward strand.
TATCCTTCAAGAATCATTGTCGGAACAGACGCTTCAAATGAACGCTTGGTAAAAGCTGCTCACACTTTTGCAGCACTCCTACAGGAAGGTGCCATTAAAGAATATATCGAGACTTTATTCATGGGATTCACAGAAGCAGAAGCTGTTAAGCTCTTTGCAAATACATATCTTGCACTTCGAGTATCTTATTTCAATGAGCTTGATACCTATGCTGAATCAAAGGGATTAAATACCAAAGACATTATCGACGGAGTATGCCTTGACCCAAGAATCGGAACACATTATAACAACCCATCCTTTGGTTATGGCGGCTACTGCCTTCCAAAAGATACTAAGCAGCTCCTTGCTAACTATGAAGATGTGCCGGAAAATCTGATAGAAGCGATTGTAGAATCCAACCGTACAAGAAAAGATTTCATCGCCGATCAGGTACTTAGAATTGCAGGATACTATAATTACACTGAAGCAAATGGTTATGATCCTAACGATGAAAAAGACATAACAATCGGTGTTTACAGACTTACAATGAAGTCAAACTCCGATAACTTTCGACAGAGTTCTATCCAGGGTGTTATGAAACGTATTAAGGCCAAAGGTGCTAAAGTCATTGTTTACGAACCAACACTAAAAGACGGAACTACATTTTTCGGTAGTAAAATTGTTAATAATTTAGATGAATTCAAAAAGATAAGCAATGCCATAATTGCTAATAGATATTCTAACTCATTAGATGATGTAAAAGAAAAGGTTTATACACGAGACCTATTTCAAAGAGACTAATAAAATACCAATCTGATATATTATTAATATCAGATTGGCATTTTATATTAAAAAAAATTATTTAAGTCTGTCAAAATCGTAATCATATACGATCTTATCTTTTTCACTGATGTCTTTACCCATCTGAACTTCTATCATCTCAAGCTCAGTTTCTGCGATAACTGTATGCTTAACACCTGCAGCCATCGTTACAACATCACCTGTCTTGATCTTTCTCGGCGCACCATCAACGATTGCTGTTCCGCGTCCGCCGATAACTGTCCAGACCTCATTACGATACTCATGACTATGATAGTTCATATGATGGCCCGGAGAAAGAAGAACCTTAATTGTCAGGCTGTCATCCTCAACATCAATGATAGTAAAACTACCCCATGCTTTATCGGCAAACATGATCTTTTCATCCATCTTATCGACATATGGCTTGATGTAGCTTGACTGAGCCTTATCAGAAACAAGGATTCCCTGAGCACTTGCAGAGATTACAACATCTTTAAGTCCCATAGCAAGAACAGGAACATTAAGCTCATTTACGATACTTACATTAGAACACTTTTCATTCATTACGCCATTACCGATTATGCTGTCTTCTACAGCCTCTGTAAGTGTATTCCATGTTCCAAGGTCTTTCCATTCACCGGCAAATCTCATAACCTGAATGCTTGACTCTTTCTCAACTACTGCATAGTCAAAGCTTATCTTCTCAAGAGTATCGTACTTCTTGAAAAGATCATAGTAATTCTTGAAGTCAATAAGTTCATGTGCTCTGTCAAGAACATACGAAAGCTTATAAGCAAATACACCGGCATTCCAAAGAGCACCCTCGCTGATATATTTCTTAGCTGTCTCTTCATCAGGCTTTTCTTTGAAAGTCTTTACCTTACTCTCGTTTTCTTTAGACTCAGGTATGATATATCCATATTTTTCTGATGGATAAGTAGGCTCTATACCAAGAAGTGAAAGATTAGCCGTTCCACGACCTGCAAACTCAGCAAGTTTCTTCAAGGCTTCGAAATAATTATCATCAACATAAGGATCGACCGGGCAGACAACAACTTCTTCATTTTTATCAACGCCCATCACATCATGAAGATATGCTGTCGCAAGTGCGATAGCAGGGAAAGTATCTCTTCTGCATGGCTCTACAGAAATTCCTACTTCTTCACCCAGCTGATTTACAATAGACGGAACCTGTGTTTTTGATGTAGCAATAGTAACGCTTGCATCAGTGTCTATCTTTTTGATTCCTTTAAGCATACGCTGAACCATTGACTCATAGGAACCATCTTCTTTCTTAAAAAACTTTATAAACTGCTTGGATCTCACATCATTTGACAATGGCCAAAGACGCTTTCCTGATCCACCTGAAAG
>FOSY01000039.1 GCA_900114405.1 Lachnospiraceae bacterium KH1T2
AGTGTTTTGACACATTCATAATTAAACTTATGTCATAGCTCGAATGAGCCTTATGTTGGCGATTTCGAGCTATGACATTAGTTTGATTTAGAACGTGTCAATGCACTAGTTACGCTGACGCAAATCTCGTGGGACAAGTATAACTGTTTTTAATAATTAACTGATGCAATTCGCAGAATGCTTTTTCAATGTACTAGATTTGAAAAAATAAGGCAAAGTCACTTTTCAGCGACTTTGCCTTGTTTTAGATTTCAGTATCAACGACCTGACAGATCTGATTTACAATATCTTTTAATTCAGAAACTTCTTGATTTTTTGTTCGATGATAATATTCAATAGTGCGCTTGCTGCCATTTGTATTCGGACTATAGCTATGAACTATATAGTATGGACGCTGAGTGATTTCTTCATGTGCAACGGCAACTTCAACATATAATACAGGTGACTTGATGTTCTTGGGAAAATCCATTCGGTATTTCCATGAAAGTTTTAAAGCTTCTTGTTCAGATTCAGATAATTTAGTTCCAACGTTATCGACAATAGCTTCCATTTAGACTCCTTTCTATGCTGGCAGCAATATGCAACTTTCGATATATCCTTCAATTTACATATCGACATAGAAAAAAAATTAATTAGGGAAAGTGCTGCGTGTCTTGTAAAATAAGCAAATAGCGTTAGAAAATGGAATTTTGTTTATCAATATTTTAGAAAAATGTTCGTATATATAATCAAGAATGAAAGTGTGATTAATAAAAGAAAAGAGCTAAAATAAAAACACAAATATACCGTCAAAAAATCGTTAAAATGCCGATAAATACAATAGCAGAAAATTGTATAATTTATACTATTTTGACACGTTCGTATTTAATCTGATAAGTCATATAATAACTACCTTGAGTTCTAGTATAACTGTTTTTTATAATCTCGACTAAATTCTAATGATGCAAACCCTCACCATTAGAGGATTTACATCATTAGAATAAGTCGAGCTAATAATACTAGGGTTTTGGCACATCCATAATTAAACTTATGCTTATGTTGGCGATTTCAAGATATGACATTAGTTTAATTTAGAACGTGTCAGTGTGGCTGTATCTCATATGCAGATCACTATGCGGTCTCGAAGAGTGTTTATCTTAGTCGGAGAAAGTAGCTCCTTTTTATATTTTAATTATAGGGAGGTATCATTTGTGACTGAGATAAATATCAGATTAAACCAAAGCGTGTCAACATATGTGTATGATGGAGAAAAATATGGCGGGTTTATTGGGTGTTATGGCAGTTAGAACAATAAATATATATTTTGGGGTGATAACATTATTAAATGTTGTAAGTGCTTTCATTTATAGTAAAAAAATTAAAGTCTTAAAATATATTATAACAATTGTTTTGGCAGTGTGCTCTGCTGCAATTTACGGAACAGGTGCATTAATTGGAGCTGATTATGGGGAGATTGTGACAGAAATTTTTTATGTATTAAGTATTGTAATGCCAACTTTATTTTTGATGATCTTAATGATAGAAGATCTTATAAAAGTGTATTGCAAGTGGGATAAAAAATTCAAAATCATTATAATGTTTATGGCTGTTTTATATATGATTGCAGCGTTGATAGTACTTGCTCAAACAGTTATGGGGCTTATGTATCTTGAATTTGGAGATCAGCTTAGACGTGAACATAATTTCAGAATTTAAGAATGAAAGGAATGGATTTAACTCAATGATAAAAGTTTATGGAAGTAAAGAATGTCCTGATTGTATTGCCTGTGAATATAATTTTGAAAAATATGGAATAGAATATGAATTGCTTGAAATAAGCAATTTAGGAAATTTAAAAAGCTTTTTAAGATACCGGGATAATGACCCAGCCTTTGACTTTATTCGAGGCAGTGGAAGTATAGGTATTCCGGCGTGCGTAAAAGAAAATGGAATGGTATTTTTAGATTGGAAACAGTATTTGAGAAATAAAGGATATGAACCATATAACGTACGGCTAGGCAGTAATTCATGCAGTATGGATGGAAATAATTGTTGAAATATAAAAATATAAGTGGTGGGACTTTTAAGTCAGGAAATAATGTGATAAAATATAACGAACAGATATTCGAGGAGCGGTGAGTTATATGGAAAGCAATTACATTACAAAGATTGGCTATAAGTTTACATCAGATTATGACGATGAGCTGTGGACGATCCGAAAGGATGGAACGATTTCAAAATATGTGTATAACGCATATGGTTCTGACGAGAAAGAAGATATTCTTGACCCAGAAGAAACTTCTAGATTATTTTTTACAATAGTTCAATGTATTGAAAATGCGGATAATGTTTCTGAGAATCTTCATGGCGATGTTGAAATCTTTTATAAAGATGGTTCTGTACAGAAGATATTGAGTACGATATCCGATGGAAATACGTCTATCAGAGAGCTTATAGAAGGTTGTGTATTAACAGCATAGCATGTAAGCATAAATATGGCGGACACATTATTGTGCCCGCCATATTTAATTATAGACTAAATTTCAAAACAGCTTCTTGAAGTTCTTGAGCGGTTTCTGCTAATTTACCGCTTGCTTCTGCGATTTCCTGCATTGCTGCTGTCTGTTCTTCAGAAGCGGAAGAAACATTTTCAGCTTCTGCAGAAATAGATGAACTCTTAGTATCGATAGAAGAAAATGCTGTTTGTATATCTGAGGTTGCTTCATTTAATTGCTGAAGGATAGAGCTCATTTCGTTTGAATCTTTGGCAATTGCGTTAACCATACCAACTATTTCATCAAATTTAGCACCTGAATTTTCAACAACTCCAGATCCTTTTTGAACGTTTTCCAAGCCAATCTTCATAGCGGCAACAGCTTCTTCGGATTGCTGCTGTATACCTTCAATAAGAGCAGCTATTTCTGCCGCAGATTCATCAGATTGCGTTGCAAGTTTCTGAATCTGATCAGCGACTACGGCAAAACCTCTTCCTGCTTCGCCTGCACGAGCAGCTTCGATAGAAGCATTAAGCGATAACAGGCTTGTTTCGCTTGCTATGTCAGCAATGGCATCGATTATGGTTCCGATCTTATTGAGTTGTGAACCTAAATTTTCTACAACTTTTGCTGTATTGACGACGGAATCTTCAATAGCATGCATTTGTGTAACTGCTGTTCCTATTTGATCTTTGCCGTTTAGAGCTGCGTTATTTGTGTTATTTATACGATTAGAAGTATCAAATATCTTTTCAGAAAACTTATCCATTTTTTCTGCAAATGACTGTGTAGTTTCGCCAGCAGTACCGACAATATTATTTTGATCAGAACATGATGCAGCAACATTGGTTATAGAGCTCGATACAAGGTCAGAAGCATCTGCACTTTGCTGCGCATTGGCTGTTAATTCTTCTGATGCAGAAGCAACATAGGATGTAGTATCAGAAATAGTTTGCATAAGGGCGCGTAAACCTTCATGAAGATCTGACATAGCTTTAGACATCTTTCCGAGTTCATCTCTTCTTGAAAGAAGGTTTTTTTCAAAATAATCCTGATCAGGAAAAGCTGATAAATCGCCAGATGCGATTAATTCCATCTTATCAGTAACATATTTTATAGGGGCGGCAATTTTGTTGCTCATCTTTAGCGCGTATATACCCATTAAGATAAACAATAGAATTAAAACAATTATTTGATTTCGGATACTTGAAATAAGTGCATCGTTGGAAGCTTGTGTATAATTAGCTTCTAATTTGTCAATTTCATCTATCCATACACCTGTGCCTAATACCCATTTATAAGGAGCATAATTTACAGTGTAGTTAATTTTGGGCAATTCTTCTGTTTCGTTTGGTTTTGCAAAGTTAAGACGTGTATAACCACCTCCTTCTTGCATACCGTTTTTGATCATTTCCTGAATGAAGTAGTTACCTGAACTATCTTGCAAGTTCCATCGAGATTGTCCTTCGGTATCTCTTCCAAGGAGAACTACATTAGTACCATCTTCGGTATCTATCCAAAAATACCCACTTCCGTCCTCGTAACGTAAATCACGAATAATGTCGGCAGCTTGTTTTTTTGCTTCTTCTTCAGTAAGAGTACCTTCTTCTTGAAGCTGATGGAATTGGTCAATTATTGATACAGCAATTTGAGTTTCATTTTTGAGTGAATTCATTACATCTTCTTCTAATTTTTCTCGATAAGCTTTAGCACTACGATTATTATTATCAATGGTACTGTAAACAGAAAAAATACTTATACATGCGCCGGTGATAAAAATAATTGCTAATATTGTACATATTAGTAACGCTTTTAAAGAACCAAATCCTCTTTGTTTCATAGAAAGTCCTCCTTGAAAAAAATAGCAACGTAAAAAACGTTGAACCGTCCGATAAATATATTGATAAAAAAGTTTGAAGAATTTTGATATTATACTAATATATTGATACGTTCTAAATTAATCGATAAATAAATATTTCATCAATTAATTATCGGTTGAAAAAAATTTATTAATTAGCAAATAAAAAAAAGTATATAAAATAATCCAAAAAATTATATGCTATAATAAAAATAGAATTATGCTTATAAAGCTAGTAAGATAATAGAAATAGAATACTTATTGAGGAGGAAATGATGTGGACAGAGAGAAAATTATTATACGTACAAGTATAATAGGAATAATTGCTAATATCTTTTTGGCAGCATTTAAGGCATTTGTAGGGATGGCAACACATTCGATAGCAGTAATATTGGATGCAGTCAATAATTTGTCTGATGCATTGTCAAGTGTAATAACAATAATAGGAACTAAATTGGCAGGAAAGAAACCTGATAAAAAACATCCGTTAGGCTATGGCAGGATAGAATATTTAAGCTCCATGGTGGTAGCTGCGATAGTTTTATATGCAGGAATAACCTCGCTAATAGAGTCAGTAAAAAAAATAATTTGGCCTGAAGCTGCAGAGTATTCATATGTTTCAATAGCGATAATAGCAGCTGCGGTACTTGTTAAATTGATTTTGGGAAGCTATGTGAAGAAAAAGGGAGAACAGGTAAAGTCTGGTTCACTTGTTGCATCAGGGTCTGATGCTTTGTTTGATGCGCTTCTTTCAATGTCGGTTTTGGCATCGGCTCTTGTATATATGATATTTCACATGAGCCTGGAAGCCTGGGTTGGCGTAGTTATAGCTATAATTATCATAAGATCAGGAATTGGAATGGTTCTTGAATCGGTAGATGATATGCTCGGTACACGCGCAGAAGCATCAATATCAAAAGCTATAAAGAAAACAGTAGCAGAAGAACCTGAAGTTCATGGCGCATATGACCTGTTTCTTACAAATTATGGGCCGGATAAACGCCTTGGTGCATTACACATAGAAGTGGATGACACAATGACTGCAGAAGAAATTGATTCGCTTACAAGAAGAATTACAGATAAGGTCTATAAAAAGCATGGTGTGCTGCTTACAGGAGTTGGAATTTATTCTGTAAATACAAAAGATAATAAATCGGCTATAGTTCGTGAAGAAGTACGAAAAATAGTTATGAGTCATGAGGGCATACTGCAATTTCATGGTTTTTATATCAACGAAGATGAGAAAAAAATAAGTTTTGATATTGTTTATGATTTTCAGGTTGAAGATCGGAAGAAGTTAAGAGACATGATTAAAAAAGAAATTGAAGCTCATTTTAACGGTTGGGAGGCTCAGGTAGCGATAGACGTTGATATAAGTGATTAAGTAAAAATTTACGAGAAAAATATAACTAGGAGATGTTTATGAACAGTAAAAGAGTATACCGTTACAGTATAATGCTTTCAGGCCATTACATTGTTAATGAGCTGCCAAAAGTAAAGGAAAGGTATGTACAGGATAGTAGTTTGACAGAATTTTTGGAGGAACTGCATACGATTGCATTGGAAAGAATAGAAGCAGTAATTCAAAAACTTGAGCCGGATGAAGCGTATGAACAATGGATGAGGGAAAAGGCTGCATATAGTTTCCGTATTGCTGTATCAGAAGAAGTGGCTAAAAGAATAGATGATATAAAAGAAAATAAAGACGTATTTGATGATGAGCTATGGGGAATCATTAGAAAAGGTTAAGTATTAGGAAAAGGTTGTATTGATGTGATGTAAAAATACTTTTGAGGGGTATTTTATGGGCGTAGATAATGAAAAACGATACAGTATTATTTCTGAAAATAAGATAGCTGAGATATTTCAGCACCTTCCGGAGTCATATGCTGTGCTAGAAGTTTTTAAGCGTACAGACAAAAGAATAGATGCCAGATTCGTTGCTGTTAATGAAAAATATTGTAAGGAAATAAGAAAAAAACCAGAAGAGTTATTAGGATATACGGTTTTGAATCTTTTTAAGAATTATAAAGAATCTCAGGTATGGGTTAACTATGCGTGGCAGTCTATAAATGCTGGGAAAAGAATATATGATCATGTTTTTAGTAAAGAAGTTGGATGCTGGTTTGATCTGGAAGTAAAACCGGCGTCGATTGAAAATTACTGTATACATAGCTGCAATGCAGTCTGCGCAGAAAATGGTGCAAATGAAATATTTAGAAATAATTCAACCACGGAAGATGCAATCATTAGAATAACCAAGCTGATAAGTACAGATATGGAATATGAAAGCATTATGCCGAAAGTTCTAGAGGAAATTGGTGATGTGATAACGCCGAATCATATCTATATCTGGGAAGTGAAGAATGACAGAGTCAGCGTAAAGTTCGAATGGTATAAAAATGGAGAAGAATCCAGAAAAGAAGAATTTCAGGGAATGGATTATGTTAAGTATTTCCGAAATTGGGAAAATTATCTGATCAATGACAGAATAGTTCAGATAAATGATATTGAGAATATTAAAGAAATTGAATCTGAGGGATATGAAATCTTAAAGCGTTGTGGGGTACATAATTTTATGTGCGCACCGTTTTTTGATCATAATAAGAATTTGATAGGTTTTTTAAGTGTGGAAAACTATGGATTGAATGAAGTTCTTGACACGAGAAGATTGTTGGATACAATTTCATACTACATTGCATTTAGAACGGTAAATAATTATTTGATAAAGCGTCTTGAATATTTTAGCAGTACAGATGAAATGACGGGCTTGAAAAATAGAAGGGTTTTTGGTGAATTATTGGAATTGCTTGCTAAAAAGAAAAGATGTTATGGTATCATTTACATAGATATAAATCGCTTTAAAAGTGTAAATGATAGGTATGGTCACTCGGTTGGAAATGAGGTACTTCAAGAAGCTGCGATTCGATTGAAAAAAGCATCCCAATATAGTGTTTTTAGGATTGGCGGTGACGAATTTGCCATTCTGGTAGACGAACGTATAGGAATTGCTGAATATCAAGATATAATTACAAACATACATTATGTATTTTCTTATGACATATTAGATAATGATAAATACAAGATTGCTGTTTCTGTGAGTGCAGGTTATGCAAGAGCACCTGAAGATAGTGAGGTTCCTGACATTTTACGTGAAATAGCTGACAATAGAATGTATACATGTAAAAAGAAAATGCATGAAGAGATGGATAAAGAATAGTGTTATAATTTTGAGAGGTCATTTTATATTTGACCTCTCATTTTTAACTCAGGTAGAGAAATCCCATACCTCTGATCGTTGGTGTAGGAGAAGTTATGAAAAATTGTACTTGGAGACAAGCTTAGACTGAGTTAAAATGCTTCGCGAGTATGCACACGGATTCGGATAGGAAATATGTCTGCAAAGCAAACTCGAATCAGGTGCGCAATACTCACAAACAAGTATTGCTGGTAGGTAGATAAAATGGTGGTAAAGAATAGTACACTTTGTTATTTGAGAAAAAATGGCAAGTATTTAATGCTTTTAAGAAATAAAAAGAAAAATGATATTAATGGTGGGAAGTGGATAGGAGTTGGCGGACATAATGAACTTGGAGAGAGCCCGGAAGATTGCATAAGACGTGAAATATATGAAGAAACTGGTTATGTAGTGGATATGTTAGAATTCAGGGGGATTTTGACGTTTGTTTATGGAGGAGACATTACAGAATATATATATCTTTTTACTTCTGAAAAATTTCACGGAGATGAAATTGAGTGTTGTGAAGGCGAGCTGCATTGGATTGATGCAGATAAAATTCAGGAGCTTAACTTGTGGGAGGGTGATCGGATTTTTCATAAACTTTTACTTGAAAGAGATAAATTTTTCTCTCTTAAATTAGTTTACGATGATAACGATATACTTTTAGAGGCTGTACTTGATGGAGATAAAGACTTATTGAGTGTTCAGGAGGAGAAAAGATGAGATACATGGTTGCTTCTGATATACATGGTTCAGCATTAGCCTGCGAATTAATAGCGAAAAATCTAAAAAAAGAGAAAGCTGACAGGCTTATTCTTCTTGGTGATATTTTATATCATGGACCAAGGAATGATCTTCCTGAAAGGTATGACCCCAAAGCGTGCATAAAAATATTAAATAAGCTTAAGGACAGAGTACTTTGTGTCAGAGGAAATTGTGATTCTGAAGTTGATCAGATGGTGTTAGAATTTCCTATTTTAGCAGATTATGCAATCATTGATATAGGGGATAGGTTGATTTATGCAACTCATGGTCACATTCTAAACAAAGAAAATATTCCACCATTGAAAAAAGGAGATATTCTTTTGCATGGACATACACATGTTCCTGCATCGGAATTTTTTGGAGACGGACTCTTGTATATGAATCCGGGCTCTGTGGCAATTCCAAAAGATAATTCGCCCCAAAGCTATATGATAATAGATAAAGGTTTGGTTGAGTGGAAGACTATTAGTGGAAAAATTTATCACCAGACAAAATTATGAAAGTAAAATATTTAGGGAGTACGGTTACCATAAATGGTAACCGTGAGGGAGTATGAAAAAGAAAATTTGCATTTTCTGATCAAAAGTATTTGCTTTTGATGGTATTATCATACCCCGTGATTGTGATAAAATTACGATCATAATTTATTTATTTTATGATGTTTTTCTAAAGAAATTCTGAAGCAGTTTAATGTTCTCTTTTCAAAAAAGATTGATTTTGCTAAATTAAATTGATGGATAAAATATTTACAGCAAATAATTACTATATCGAGGGATTAGATGATTCTTATCCGGATGAATTTGGAAGATTGGAAATGCTGGTTCGAGACAATACATTTGAGGTATTAAACCCTGAAAAGTCTGAACCGGGAATTAGGTCAGATATTCGAGTAGTGTACACAATGTCGGATGCAGTTGAAAGTTTTCTAATTTTTAAGAATTGTCTGATGACAGGATATTATGATGTTAAATTTGATGAACATGCAGGCGAATATGACTATATCTCAGCGATGATTGACCGAGAAGGAGACGGTTATGTGCTGATAGTTCATCAAGGAGAAAATTCTGTCTTCACATTATATTTTGATCGTTTAGAATGTGAAGATCATCTCTATAGTTATAGCAATATTGGCCATTTCTGGGTAAAAGAATATGAGTACATCCGGCAAATCGAGTATAAGGCATGGATAATAAGTACAAAACTTAAATGCCTTGGAGATGGAGCATGTACAGATATGGAGAAAAGACTTGCATCGTTAGTTGATTTTCCACCATTGAATGCAAATTGCTATCCTGCGTATATATCAGAGGATACGAATGCAGGAGAGAATGTTTGGCAAGCGTCAGACGAAGCAATCGATTTGATGGAAGAGATAGCTGTTAAGAGCAATGATATGTCTTTACTTAGAAATTTAGAAAAATACAGAAATTTACCTACAGAGAAGCTGGCACGTCGCATAGCATATAAACTTCACATGGTCAAACATGTTAATGTAACACAAAAGATACTGCATATGTTGAATGTTGAAGGAAGCAAGTATCCGAGGAGGATATTTGATACAGAAACAGAGCAGCTTAGAGAAAAACTGATTGCTAAAGCTGAGTTTATATGTCGTAAGGATCGAGAAGCTGGAATGAAATCAGAAATATATACGGAAGAGCCGTTTATTGCAGCAGATGATGGTACAAAGCTTTCGGTATACGTTTTAAGATGGGTGCCTAAGCTTTGGAATATGAAATCTTCGATAGTAAAAATAGACAGTTAAGCTAATGTATAAGATCAATTATGAAGTTGTCAAACCAATAGAGATTTTATAATAAGAATGAGTTTATAAAAATTTTATTTTTGTTGCCCTTATTTATAAGTCAATATTTACGAAGCATATATATATAGTTGTAAATCATTTGATCATAAAAATTAAGAAGAGGGTAACATGAAGAAAAGAAAATTATGTGCTGTTGTGTTAAGTTCTGCCTTAGTACTAAGCAGTCCTTTACAGGCTATAGGGCAAACAAGATATGATGAGAATTTAGATGGACAGCTGAGTGTATCGGCAGTACTTACAGAAGAAATTCAGAGTATAAACTCGTATATGGAAGGTAAAGATTATGCTTCCGGACAAGCCTTTTTTACAGCGGATTCAGAGGAGTACGCAGCTGAGATAGCGAAATCTTATAATGCTGAATTAGAATCTTTTGAAGCTGGCATTGGAGTTATTTCATTTAACTCAACAGTTGAAGAAAAGATGGAAGAGGCATTAGATGCAGGGATAGCCAAAGAAGCCATTTATCCGGATTATCTTCTTGAATTAACAGATACTATGGTGGACCCTGATTTTGATGAGCAGTGGCAGCATAATAAAATTAATGATATTCAAGCATGGGATATTTCACGCGGAGATGGTGTGAAAGTTGCGGTAATAGATAATGGATTTATGGTAGATCATGAAGATCTGGCTGATAATGTTAAAGGCACATATAATGCAACAGATGGCTCTTCAGATGTCACACAGCTTGAATATGATAAAGATGCTGAATATCAGCATGGTACTCATGTTGCTGGAATAATTGCCGCAGTAAGTGGAAATGGATTTGGAGGCTGCGGGGTTGCACCAAATGTAGATCTTTACTTAGTGAAATGCAGCGATTCAAATGGAGATTTGAAAATAAGTGCTTTGATCAGGGCTCTTAATTGGGCAGCTGAAAATAAAATTGATGTAGTTAATATAAGCTTGGGTGCATCAAATGTGGATGAAAACGTTCTGAGTCAATTGCAGAGTGCAATAGATGGTGTTTATGACGTTGGTGGAGTGATTGCAGCAGCTGCTGGAAACGCAGGAGTATATGATGAAAATTACCCGGCAGCACTGAATCATGTAATTGCAGTAGGGGCTATTGGAGAAATTTCTAATGGAGAAGTAGACACTACAAAACTCGCAAGTTATTCAAACTTTGGAAACTGGGTGGATATAGCTGCACCCGGAACAGGGATTTTATCTACAGTTCCGTTATATGAAAATAAAGATAGTTCTAAGGTTATGAGTGATTACAATAAGTTAAATGGAACATCAATGGCAACTCCGGTGGTTGCAGGTGTAGCGGCACTTGTATATGGGGCAAATAAAAGCTTGATCGATATGGATGATTCATCAGTTGCAGATGCCATTACATATGATCTGAAATCATCTACAGATAAAGTGACATATTCAAATAGTAAGAGCGGAGGTTCTGTTGTAGGCTGCATAGATGCTGAAAAGGCAGTGTCAAATGAAGTGAAACCGGTAGAGAAAGAAGATTCAGTTCAGATTAAAGAAATAGTAGGTGTTACAGGGCAAAAAATATATTTCAATACGGTCAGTAATGCTAATGCATCAGGCAAGGCAGTTAAGTATACAACTTCAGATAAAAAAATAGCAGTTGTAAATAAAAAAGGTCTTATTACATTTAAGAAGAACTCAGGACAAGCTACAATTTCTATGGTAGATAAAATTTCAGGAGAAGTATATGGTTCTGTTGTTTTTAAGGTAGAAAAGCCAGAAATTATAGAAAAGAAAGTTCTGGGAACAAAAGGTGTAAGTTTCAATGCTGCAAATTATGTTAAAGGTACAAGTGCGGAAGTATGCTGGTTTTCTAGTAAACCTTCGGTGGCGTCTGTAGATATGGAAACAGGTACAGTAATAGTAAATTCAAAAGGAAAAGCTCGAATTTACGCAGTCTATGGAGCGTCGAACCTTTCGGATAAGCTTGGGACAAGGAAAAAATATAAATTTACTATTAAGGCATCAGATAATTAATGCAGATGTATCACATAAAGAACATTAATAACATAAAAAAGACATCGGAATTTAATTTTTTCGATGTCTTTTTATGTTAGACTTAAGGTATACAAGAGGATATACCTATGGAAATAATAAATATAAAAAATCTGAGTGCTATGTATGTTACATATCTGATTACGGATATTGTATTTTTGCTCTGTACAGATGCACTAATAGTAAAAAATAAAAATGGAACGGCAAAACAGAAAGAAATAGCAACATTTGAAAAAGTTTTGATTAGTTTTGCTGCATTTCTGGTAACAGATATGGTATGGTCTGCTGGATACTATGGTATAATCCATATTCCGACGATAACAAATGCGTTCATTGAAAGTATAACATTTACAGAAGCGGTAATATTAGGTTTTTTCTGGCTAAGATTTGTACAAGCGGAACTTGAAGAAAGCTTTACGGAAATTAAGCTGCGAAGGCAAATAGAAAAAATTCCTGTTTTGATTCAAGTGGCTGTGACAGCGCTTTCTCCATTTACGCAAGAGCTATATAAATTTAATGAAAATGGCACAGTTGCGGAAGGCTTCTTCTACATGATAATGGTTATATGTGGCTTTTCATATCCTTTGTATGGAGCTATATATACGGTGATTGCAGCCAAGAAAAGCCGTAATCATATTCGAGCCAAGAAATACATGGAGCTAAACCTGTTTTTTATACTACCCGCATTTGGTGAAGTGCTGGATATGTATATGACAGGAACGCCAGTTATGGCTTTTGCATTGTTTGCCGGGATTTTTATTGTGTTCATTAATCAGCAGGAAAGTAGAATAAACGAGGATTCTTTGACCAGATTAAATAATCGCCGCAGGGCTGAAGAATACCTTGAGGATGCGATAGATCAAACCTCTGAGAGCGATCCGCTTTACGTTTTTATGATCGATGCAAATAAATTTAAGGATATCAATGATAACTATGGACATAATGAAGGTGACCATGCATTAAAAATAATTACAGAAGCTATAAAGAGGACTGTACACGATTTTCCATCTTTTGCAGGGCGTTGGGGTGGAGATGAATTTGTAATAGCGGGATATAGGTCGAATATAGGTGATCCGGTAAATTTTTCAAAGTCATTAAAAAACTGTCTTGAAGATATTGTTGGAAAAGAAAATATTAATTATAATCTGACTCTTTCTATTGGATATACATGCTGTTGTGTAAGAACTGAGAGTTTAATAGATGTTATAGAAAGAGCAGATATAGAATTGTATCGTGATAAAAAAAGTGAAAAATAATTATAAGCAGTGCAATAAATTAAGGCTGAGAGCAGATATAATCTTGCTCTTGGTCTTAATTTTTGCTTTGACATATTCATAATTAAACTTGTGCCATAGCCTGAATGAATCTTATGTTAAAGATTTCAAGCTACAGCATTAAATTAAATAAGAACGAGGCACTACATTGATATGTATTAATTATAAAGAATTAGAATATTAGCAGAAAAGTGTATACAATATACAAAAATCGAGCTATTATTATAACATAACTGATTTTTATAATTTTATAGGTGATTAAATGAAAAGAAAATTAAAGGATCATCTTGGAAATGAATTTGATACTTTGAAAGCAATGTGTGAATATCATCAAATTCCAACAGATGTATATTATCAAAGATTAAAAAAGGGCTTTCCGCTTGAGGAACTATTGAGGCCATATAAAAAGAGAAAATTTCCAAAGATAAAAGGTAAAAAATGTTTTGATCATTTAGGAAATGAATATGAATCAATTTCAGAAATGTGTAGAGCATATAATGTTAATGCCACACTATTTCGTATGCGAAGAAAGCAGGGAGACTCTGTAGAGCGAGCACTGCGTCCGACTGCAGTTTGTGGAAAAGGAATCGGACAAAAGTGTGTGGATCATTTGGGCAATGAATATAGATCTGTCAAGAGCATGTGTGAACATTATAAGATCAGGGCATATGTTTTAAAATATCGAATTCAGCATGGATATACTTTAGAACAGGCTTTGACAATACCGGTTAGAGGATTGAAGACAAAATAATTTGATACAAGTTTTTGCTTATTCATAATATAGAATATGCTGCAGCTAAAATTTGACTTATGTAAGCGATTTTGAGTTAGAGATTAAATTAAATAAGATTAATATAATATATGCAGTCATATGCTTGAAATTAGTAGATAAGAAGATAAAAACATATACATTCGGTCATTAATGTGTTATTGTAGATACTTGTGGGAAATGCTAGTATTTTTTTCATATTGTTTGTCTAATAATATAGGCAATACTCCACAGTTAGAACTGATATTTATAGATGGTTAATGTTTTTGGTATTTCCAAGCTATGAATACAGCAAAGATGCAATAAAAGGAGATTTTTGACATGAAGAAATGCTTGAAGATTAATTTAAAGAATGAAAAGCAGATTAAGGAATTTTGTAATATCAATGCAAAATCTGAGTGTGACATTGATGTAGAAAAAGGCAGAGGATATATTGATGGAAAATCAATACTCGGTGTTCTTTCATTAAATCTTATGAAGCCAATTCAGGTTTTCCTCTTTGGAGATGATGAGAGAATAGAGGAACTTGAGAATCAGTATAAAGTGAGTGATCTTATTTTTGAGGGTTGATTTTAACTCGGTCTGAGTACAAGCTCCGACTGTGTTAAAATGCTCCGCAAGGATGTGCGTGGATTCGGATAGTAAATATGTCTGCAAAGCAGACCTGAATCAGGCGTGCAATACTCTCAAGTAAGTATGACGATTAAAATAAAAAGTGCAGATGATAACGGTTTATTAGTATAATAGTTGTCTTCTGCACTTTATTTTTGTTATCGCCTAGCACAAATACAGACCCTTCAGGTACTTTATAAGAATCCTTCATAAATGGAAGTGTTACTGTTCCTTCTGGGAGGTATTCTTCCTCGATCTTTTCACCGTTCCTTATTACCTTACCGTCGTCAGAAAATGATATTTCATCTCCGGCAATACCTATAACACGCTTGCTATGGATTTCGGTGCCATCTTTAAATTCAATAATATCCCC
>FOSY01000010.1 GCA_900114405.1 Lachnospiraceae bacterium KH1T2
CGTATGTGCATATGGAAACAATGGAAGAAACCTAAAACAAAGGTACGAAATTTGATTAAGATGGGTGTACCTGAGGATTTGGCATGGCAGGCTGGTAATAGTCGAAGAGGCTATTGGTTCACAACGCGCACAGTTGCAGTAAGTCTGGCAATGACAAAAGAAAGACTGATAAACAGTGGCTTTTATGATTTAGCCTCAGCCTATCAGTCTGTGCACGTCAACTATTGAAAGCGCCGTATACCGAACGGTACGTACGGTGCTGTGAGAGGACGGCGGTTAGTCACCGCCTCCTACTCGATTAATTTGTCTTATTGCAATAAGTTGAAAACTATCGTAAAGTAGTATTATAAAAGTCATATACAAAAGAGGAACGGTCATGAGTGAAAATATAACGGAACGCCGAAGACTGACGAGAAATCACATGTATCGGCTTATATATAATTCAAAAGAGGGGATAAGTAAGCAGCAGATAGCAGAAGACATGGGCTGTTCACTTCCGACTGTACATCAGAATATTGCTGAGCTCCTTGAGGCTGACCTTATTAAACAAGGCGAATTCCAGCCTTCAAACGGAGGACGTCCGGCGATAGGCTATGTGACAAATGATGATGTAGGGATAGCAATAGGTGTTTCAGTCTCAGCAAAGCACATCAGATTTACTGCAGTGGATATAAAGCTTAGAGTGCTTGCGGCGAAGAAGATACAGGCTGAATTTGAAAATATTTCCAAGGCAGGGGAAACGATTGCGGCAGGTCTTGAGGAATTTATTGATGATAATAAGCTTGACAGAGGTAAGTTATTGGGCGTGGGAATCACTATTCCGGCAGTGATAGATAATGCTAATGGGATAATTATGATCTCACCTACTCTTAATGTAAAAAATACGAATATTAAGGATCTGACACATAGGATACCGTATCCTGTCTTTGTAGACAATGACGGAACATGTGCCGGAGAGGCTGAGGCTTTCAGCGGACAGAGGGATGATTTTGCTTATCTTTTTATGGAGTATGGTATAGGCGGTGCTGTCTATATGAACGGTAAGAAGTATGCAGGACATAATAACCGGAGTGCGGAATTTGGTCATATCTGTGTTCATCCCGGAGGCTTGAAATGCAGCTGCGGGAAGAGAGGATGTCTGGAAGCATACTGTGGTGCGCTTAGGTTTACGAAAGAGCTTGGGGTGACCGTGGATGAGTTTTTCAAGGAGCTGGAAGATGGGGATAAGGACTATGAGGAGATCTGGAATGATGTGCTGACACATCTTGCATCAGGTATAAATATCATCCGTATGATCTTTGACGGACCGGTGATACTTGGAGGCTTCGTGAGTGAGTATATTGAGCCATATCTTCCGCGCCTTAGAGAACTTGCGGCTGAGAAAAATACATTTGAACGAGATGGAAACTATATCTCGCTTGGAAAGTTTTATAAAAATGGAGGCATGCTTGGGGGAGCGTGCCATTTTGTAGAAAGATTTGTAGATGAAATATGACTTGTGTCAAAAAAATATGTACAAAAAATTTTAAATAGTTTGTCGGACTTGCTGAAAAGTATTTGAATCTGCACATAAATATTGACTTAGGGTAATTAAAAGAATATAGTAAAGTTACTTTAGTAAAGATGTTATATAAAAGTTTCTTAAATATGGAGGTAGTCATGAACTATATTGGTGTAGATCTTGGCACATCTGCAGTTAAGCTCATGCTGATGAAGGCTGATGGAGAGATTCTTAAGATAGTTTCAAAAGATTATCCGGTAAGCTTTCCACATCCGGGTTGGTCTGAACAGGAGCCGGCGGATTGGTATGAGGCTGTAATAAATGGAATCAAGGAATTAACAGAGGGTACAGATAAAAGTGAGATAGCCGGCATAGGCGCAGGCGGTCAGATGCATGGACTTGTTGCACTGGACGCAGAGGATAGAGTGATCAGACCGGCTATACTTTGGAATGATGGCAGAACTACCGAGGAAACAGAATATTTAAATAGTGTTATCGGTAAGGATAAACTTTCAAAATATACAGGAAATATTGCTTTTGCCGGATTTACTGCTCCGAAGATCCTTTGGATGAAAAAGCATGAAAAAGAAAATTTTGATAAGATCAAAAAAATCATGCTTCCAAAGGATTATATAAATTACAAGCTGACCGGAGTACATTGTACTGACTATTCTGATGCTTCCGGAATGCTGCTTTTGGATGTCGAGCATAAGTGCTGGAGTCAGGAGATGGCTGATATTTGCGGAATCGACATTTCAGTTCTTCCGCATCTCTATGAGAGCTATGAAGTGGTAGGAACACTTCGAAGCGACATAGCAGCTGAGCTTGGACTTTCTGAGAACGTAAAGGTTGTTGCCGGTGCCGGAGACAATGCTGCAGCAGCAGTTGGAACAGGTACAGTCGGAGATGGGCAGTGCAATATTTCAGTAGGTACATCAGGAACACTGTTTATCGCAAGTAAAGATTTTAAGGTGGACAGCAATAATGCACTTCATGCATTTGACCATGCAGATGGTCGTTTTCATCTTATGGGATGTATGCTTAGCGCAGCATCATGCAAAAAATGGTGGTTTGAAGAGATTCTTAAGACAGAAGATTATGCAGGTGAAGAAGGCAGGATAAAGAAGCTTGGAGAGAATAATGTATTTTTCCTTCCATACCTTATGGGCGAGCGTTCACCGCATAATGATCCTACTGCAAGAGGCGCATTTATCGGCATGACAATGGATACGACAAGAGAAGAAATGAGCCTTGCAGTACTTGAAGGAATAATGTTTGGACTTCGTGATTCACTTGAAGTTGCAAGAAGTCTTGGAATCAAGATAGATAGAAGTAAGATATGCGGCGGCGGTTCAAAGGGAGTTCTTTCAAAGAAACTTGCGGCATCTATAATGAACCTGAAGATCGACGTTATCGAAAATGAGCAGGGACCGTCACTTGGCGGCGCAATGCTTGCAGCAGTCGGATGCGGAGAATATGAGAATGTGGAAGCTGCCGCAGCTGCGATCGTAAAGGTTGTAGAGACTGTTGAACCGGATAGCGAGCTTGTAGCTAAGTATGAGGAGCGCTATCAGAAATTTAAGAGCTTTTACCCTTTGCTTAAAGGCAAATTTTAAGGATAAATGAATAGGAGAGAAGGTAATAAAAATGAACAGGATGAATAACACACCAGAAGTAAAGATCGGTATTGTTGCAGTCAGCAGAGATTGCTTCCCTGCACCGCTTTCTAAGAACAGAAGAGAAGCACTTGTAAAGGCTTACGAGTCAAAGTATGACAAAAATGATATTTATGAGTGCCCTATCACCATCATCGAGAGCGAGATTGATATGGTGAATGCACTTGAAGATATCAAGAAAGCGGGCTGTAACGCACTTTGCGTATATCTTGGAAACTTTGGCCCTGAGATCTCAGAGACACTTCTTGCAAAGCATTTCGATGGCCCTAAGATGTTCTGTGCAGCAGCAGAGGAAACTCAAAGCGGACTTCTTGATAACAGAGGAGATGCATACTGCGGTATGCTCAATGCCAGCTATAACCTTGCACTCAGAAATACTCATGCATATATCCCTGAGTATCCTGTTGGAGATGCAGAAGATTGCGCAGATATGATTCATGATTTCCTTCCAATCGCAAAGGCTGCATATGCACTTCAGAACCTTAAGATCATTTCATTTGGACCTCGTCCAATGAACTTCCTTGCATGTAATGCTCCAATCAAGCAGCTCTATAACCTTGGTGTTGAAATTGAGGAAAATTCAGAACTTGATCTTTTTGAGTCATTTAAGAATCACGAGGGAGACAGCCGTATCCCTGAAGTAGTTGAAGATATGAAGAAGGATCTTGGCGATGGAAACAAGATTCCTGAGGTACTTCCAAAGCTTGCTCAGTACGAACTTACTCTTAAAGACTGGGTTGAGAAGCACAGAGGATACAGAAAGTATGTAACACTTACAACTAAGTGCTGGCCTGCATTCCAGACACAGTTTGGCTTTGTACCATGCTACGTAAACAGCCGTCTTGCAGCTCAGGGTATCCCTGTTTCATGCGAAGTTGATATCTATGGTACTCTTTCAGAGTTCATTGGTGAAGTTGTATCAGACGATGCAGTTACACTTCTTGATATCAATAACTCAGTTCCTAAGGATATGTATGCTGAGAGCATCAAGGGCAAGTTTGATTACAAGCATACTGATACATTCATGGGCTTCCATTGCGGAAATACATGTACTTCAAAGCTTGCATTCCACGAGATGAAGTATCAGAAGATCATGGCAAGCACACTTCCAAGAGAAGTTACCAACGGAACTATCGAGGGTGACATCATTCCTGGTGATATCACATTCTACAGACTTCAGGGTACAGCTGAAGGCGGACTTAGAGCATATATCGCAGAGGGTGAGGTTCTTCCTGTTGCTACTAAGTCATTTGGTTCAATTGGTGTATTTGCAATTAAAGAAATGGGCAGATTCTACAGACATGTGCTTATCGAGAAGAACTTCCCTCATCATGGTGCTGTTGCATTTGGTAAGCATGGAAAGGCTCTCTATGAGGTATTTAAGTACATCGGTGTAAACGTAGACGAGATCGGCTACAATCAGCCGGAAGGAGTACGTTACCCTACTGAGAATCCATGGGGCTAAGAAACGGACAACTTTTAACGGTTGCTACAATTAACATAAAGGCACTAGTGCCATAAATGAAACTGAAATTGAAAATCAAGGAGCAGGGATATGTCAGGCGTCCCTGTTCCTTTTTTGCGCATTTTTAACTCAGTCGGAGAAATCCGAATTAGCGTAGGTGGGGGTTATGACAAATTAAAGCAAAAAAAATAACAACGCAATTTGTGTTAAATGGAGAGCAATTTTTGTTAAGTAAAACTTTGATAAAGATGGTTTACTATAGTTATGTACAAAAAATAATTATCCGCGGAATATTATAAAATTATGGGGTATCTAGGAGGGACGAAAATGAAAAAGAGAATGATGGCTCTGTTTGTGTGTGGAATCATGGTCGTGTCAGCTTTGACAGGCTGTGGATCTGGAACATCAGCAAATGAAGTACCGGCTACAGAAGCAAAGGAAGAAGCTTCTGGCTCTGCTGAGACAGCTGCACCGGCTAATGGTGGTGGAGAAGGCACCATTAATATCTGGGCATTTACTGATGAGGTTCCGGGAATGGTTGATAAGTATGTTGAGGAACATCCTGATTTTCCTTATAAGGTAAACTCAACGATCATTGCTACAACAGAAGGTGCATATCAGCCGGCTCTTGACCAGGCATTACAGGCAGGTGGAAGTGAACAGCCTGACATTTATTGCGCAGAGGCAGCATTTGTTCTTAAGTATACAAAGGGCGATATGCAGGACTATGCAATGCCATATAAGGATTTAGGAATCGATATCGACAATGCGCTTAAAGAAGCACAGATCGCACAGTATTCAGTTGATATAGGTACTAATACTAATGGTGATGTTGACGGACTTGGATATCAGGCAACAGGCGGTGCTTTCATATACAGAAGATCTATCGCTAAGGATGTATTTGGTACAGATGACCCGGCTGAGATCTCTAAGATAATCGGCGGCGGCTCAGGCAATCTTGATAAGTTCTGGGAAGCAGCAGATAAGCTTGCAGCCAAGGGCGATGCGATCATCTCAGGTGATGGTGATGTATGGCATGCTATTGAGAACAGCTCAGAAAAGGGCTGGCTCAATGATGAAGGTCAGCTTCAGATAGATCCAAAGAGAGAGGCTTTTCTCGATATTTCTAAGGAACTTACAGATAAGGGCTGGTCAAACCAGACACGTGACTGGCAGGATGCATGGTTTGCTGACATGAAGGGTGAAGGCTCAAAACCTGTATTTGGTTTCTTCGGACCGGCATGGCTCATCAACTATACTATCGCTCCTAACTGCGGCGGTGAAAAGACAGGCGAAGGTACATATGGTGACTGGGCAGTATGTGATTCACCTGTAGGCTTCTTCTGGGGCGGCACATGGCTTCTTGCAAATAAGAATATGGACAGCGAAAAGGTAAGCGCTGTTAAGGATATCATTGAATGGATCACACTTGATACTTCAGAAGATGGACTTCAGTATAAGTGGGCTAATGGAACACTTAATGGAGAAGGTGGTACAAAGGACTCTGTTGCATCAGCAACTGTAATGGAGAAGTCAGATGGATCACTTGATTTCCTTGGCGGTGAGAACATGTTTGATTACTTTATCCCGGCTAATGATTATGCA
This sequence comes from Lachnospiraceae bacterium KH1T2, assembly GCA_900114405.1. Taxonomy (GTDB): domain Bacteria; phylum Bacillota; class Clostridia; order Lachnospirales; family Lachnospiraceae; genus NK4A144. Next base: position 6,248 of record FOSY01000010.1, read on the forward strand.
AATGGTAAGAACCTCACTCAGTATGACGAATCTATCAACATGGCATGGAGAGATCAGGCTCGTTCATATGCAGCAGGCGAAAAGGACAGAGATGCAACTTTGAATGATTTCAAACAGACAGTATCAGATACACTTGGAATTGATTCTGCACAGTAAATAATAGTTGTGAGTGCCGCCGATTTACTTTTGGCGGCACTTTCAATAGGAGGAAGATGCAGTGAAACGAACAAAACAAAAGAAAAATAATTTTAGTTATGCGCGATATGGATATCTATTTAGTCTTCCGTTTGCACTCTCTTATGCGATTTTTTCACTTTATCCGACACTTTATACGGCTATTATAGGCTTTACGGATCTAAAGGGAATCGGCAAAACAGATTTCCATTTTTTGTGGAATGACCCTTTTCAGAATTTCAGAACAGTTTTAACGAGCCCGACATTCCAGACAGCCTTTAAGAATACAATAGTACTTTGGGTATCAAATTTTATCCCGCAGATGGCGCTGGCATTACTTCTTGCAGCGTGGTTTACAGACAGAAGGACGAAAGTTCCGGGAAAGGGACTTTTCAAGGTGGTATTTTACATGCCGAATATCATTACAGCGGCAACTGTGGCAATTCTTTTCAACGCACTTTTTGGTCATCCTATGGGACCTGTAAATGATCTTCTTGTAAGATTCGGAATCTTGAAAGAGCCTTTTAATTTCCTCATTAAGAAAGGTGCAGCAAAGGGAATAGTAATATTTATCCAGACATGGATGTGGTATGGATATACCATGATAGTTCTTATATCAGGAATCCTTGGAATAAGCCCTGATATATTTGAAGCTGCTGAAGTAGATGGTGCGAATGGATGGCAGATCTTCTGGAAGATCACTCTTCCGAATATAAGAACAATTCTGCTTTTCACATTGGTAACTTCACTTATAGGCGGACTTAATATGTTTGATATCCCTAAGCTTTTCCTGCTTGGCGGACCGGATAACGCTACTATGACTACAAGTGTATTCATCTATAATCAGGCATTCAGCGGAGCTTATCTATACAATAGAGCAGCTGCAGCTTCAATGATAATGTTTGTGATAATCGTGAGTGCCTCTGCGCTTTTGTTCTGGCTGATGAGAGACAGGGATGAAGAAGCATTGAAAAAGCAGAAAAAGAGAAAAAATGTAGTTAATAAGAAGGTCGAGGAAGAGGAGGATACTTATGAGACGCAGTTCATCCATTAAAAGAATACTGATATTTGCAGTTTGTCTGGTGCTTCTTGTGATCTCACTGCTTCCATTTGCAATAATGCTTGTGAATGCTACAAGATCTACGATACAGATCCAGCAGCATGCAGTATCACTCATCCCATCGACATATCTTATGAAAAATATGGCTGTGCTTTTGGGAAAGAGCTTTAACCCTGCAGTTGGATTTATGAATTCTACGATAATCTCTGTAGGAACGACAGCACTGGCAACATATTTCTCAACAATGACAGCATATGCACTTGTAGTATATGAGTGGAAATTGAGGGATGGATTTTTCAAATTTATACTTGCAATAATGATGATACCGGCGCAGATCACTATGATCGGTTTCTACCAGATGGTGTATAAGGTTCACATGACAAATCAGCTTTCAATGCTGATATTGCCGGCGATAGCATCACCGGCAATGGTATTCTTCATGAGACAGTACATGGTAGGCGCACTTTCGCTTGAAATCGTACAGTCAGCTCGAATCGACGGGGCGAAGGAACTGTATATCTTTAATAAGATAGCACTTCCGATAATGAAGCCTGCTATTGCGACACAGGCAATATTTACTTTCGTTTCAAGCTGGAACAACTTATTCACACCATTGGTATTGCTTACAGACCAGAAAAGGTACACGCTTCCTATAATGATCTCTCTTTTGAGAGGTGACATTTATAAAACAGAGTATGGTGCGGTTTACCTTGGACTTGCACTTACAGCACTTCCGTTGATAGTCGTTTATTTCCTGCTTTCAAGATACATCATCGCAGGAGTTGCACTTGGAAGTGTAAAGGGATAAAGATCATGCATTAAAAGGCGATTTTGCGCAGCTTATATATTTTGAAGGTGATACTCCGGTTTCCTTACGAAAAGATCTGGAAAAAACGTAAGGACTGTGGAAACCGGTACGAAAGGCGGTTTCAGTCACAGAGACATTGGAAGAGAGAAGCTCTTCAGCGGCCTGTATGCGACAATGCACGAGGTATTCGTGAAATGTCATACCGGAGTATTTCTTAAATAACCTTGTAAAATGATATTTAGAAAATCCGACATATTTGGCGGCAAGTTCGAGAGAAATATCTTCCATATAGTGTTCACTTATGTAGTTAAGAAGTGAAGAAAATTTACTTTGACTGAGTTTTTGAATATTTTCACTTTCGCAATCAAAACATTCAGATAACGCAAATTGACTGCGACAGATAGCAGCGCATGCATTCATGATATTGGAATATGTATAAAATTCCCACATTATGTCATGATTAAAATAATACTCAGAGGACTTCTCAAGGTACTGAGTTACTTCGTGATGAAGCTCCGGGTTTTGGGCGAATGTGATATGAATGGCATGCTTAAATAAAGGCAGTATAAGCTGATAATCATGAAAAGTATACATTGGTGTAGGGTCGATGAGCATTATAAAGCGCGCACCCTTAACGCCGCCAAGGAGATGGTGGATCATGTGCGGCGGGATTATCAGTATATCACCCTGTTTCATAGAATATGTGATCTGACCGGCAGTAACGGTATAGCCGTTTTCGATACAACGGATGATTTCGATGGCATTATGATGATGCGGACTGTAGCGGTCGAGTTGAAAATTATACCATATCCTTAAATGGGAATTGTCAACATAGTCGACTATTTCAGTACGGTTGCGCTCATCGAGCTTTCCGGAAGTCTGCTTCAGGTCAGGCTGAAGATATTTTACGGGTGGATTATTATTATTTGAAATATGCAATTTATAATACCCCCTTAAATTATATGTGCAAAATGACTAAATATAATGCTTTAATATAGAAACATTATATAATTATTACTAATAAAAATCAAACATTTAAGAGGAGAAAAATGATGAACAGAGAAGAAGCTTCAAGGCTGGCAAAGGATTTGGTCGACAAGATGACACTTGAGGAGAAAGCTTCACAGCTTAGATATGATTCGCCTGCGATACCAAGGCTTAATATACCTGCATATAACTGGTGGAATGAAGCACTTCATGGTGTTGCAAGAGCAGGTACGGCTACAGTATTTCCACAGGCTATAGCTATGGCTGCCGCATTTGATGAAGATATCATGGAGGAGATAGCTTCAGCTATAGCAGATGAAGGAAGAGCAAAATATAACGAGCAGTCAAAGAGAGATGACAGAGATATCTATAAAGGTATTACTTTCTGGTCACCTAATGTAAATATTTTCAGAGATCCTCGCTGGGGCAGAGGCCATGAGACTTATGGAGAAGATCCATATCTTACTTCACGACTTGGAGTTCGCTTTGTTGAAGGACTTCAGGGAAAGGGCGAGTATTTGAAGACTGCAGCCTGTGCAAAGCACTTTGCAGTACATTCAGGACCTGAAGCAGTAAGACACAAGTTTAATGCAGTAGCATCAAAGAAAGACATGGAGGAGACATATCTTCCTGCATTTGAAGCATGTGTAAAAGAAGCAGATGTAGAGGCTGTAATGGGTGCCTACAACCGTACTAATGGCGAGGTATGCTGCGGAAGCCCTTCACTTCAGAAGATACTTAGAGAAAAGTGGGGATTCAAGGGACACTTTGTTTCAGACTGCTGGGCTGTAAGAGATTTCCATGAAAACCATAAAGTGACCAGGACACCGGAAGAGTCAGTTAAGCTGGCGCTTGAGAACGGAACAGATGTTAACTGTGGATGCACATATCTGAAGATACTTGATGCAGTAGACAGCGGTCTGCTTGATGAGAAGTACATAACGCAGTCAGCGATAAGACTCTTTACTACAAGATTCCTGCTGGGAATGTTCACAAAGACAGAGTTTGACGATATCGATTATTCAGTCGTTGATTGCAAGGAGCATAGAAAGCTTAATGAAAGAGTGGCTGAGGAAAGCATTGTTTTGCTTAAAAATAATGGAATCTTACCACTTTCTGCTGATGATAGCGAGTTGAAGACGATCGGCGTGATCGGACCTAATGCAGATTCAAGAAAGGCACTTATCGGAAATTACCACGGAACAGCGTCAAGATATATAACAGTACTTGAAGGCATAGAGGATTATTGTGAAGAACGTGGTATAAACGTGCTTTATTCAGAAGGATGCTACCTTAATGGTGATAATGTGGAAAATCTTTCAAATGGTGAAAGAGGTGACAGAATCTCAGAAGCAGAGACTGTTGCAGATCGTTCTGATGTTGTGATCCTCGTTACAGGTCTTGATGAAACTCTTGAAGGTGAAGAGGGTGATACAGGCAACGCATATTTTTCAGGAGATAAAGAAGACCTTGAACTTCCGTCATCACAGAGAGAGATGATTGAAGCAATTCTTGAAACAGGAAAGAAGGTTATTCTTGTAAATATGTCTGGCTCTGCTATAAATCTTTCAGATGCTGAGGATAGGGCTGACGCAGTAGTTCAGGCATGGTATCCGGGGGCAAGAGGCGGTAAGGTTGTTGCTGATATCCTTTTCGGCAAGGTATCTCCTTCTGGAAAGCTTCCGGTAACATTCTATGAAAACTGTGATGATCTTCCAGAGTTTGAAGACTACAGCATGAAGAACAGAACTTACAGATACTATACAGGAAAGCCGCTCTATCCTTTCGGCTACGGTCTTACATATGGTGATTGCAGGGCAGAGAAAATAGAAGTTGTGAACGCTTCAGCTGAAGAAGGCGCAGAGGTAAAGGTAACTGTAAAGAATAATGGAACTGCAACTGAAGACGTGCTTCAGCTCTATATTAAAGCTGAGGATACAGAGTGTGCTCCTCCAAATCCTGTACTTTGCGGATTTAAGAGACTTAAGATCGAAGAAAATGAGACTGTAGAAGTTACGGTAAAGATTCCGGCAAAGGCATTTACTACAGTTGATGAAGAGGGCATAAGAGAAGTGCGCGGAAGCCATTTCAGCATTTATGCCGGCTTCTCTCAGCCTGATAAGAGAAGTGAAGAGCTTACAGGAGCAAAGGCTGTCAAGGCTCAGGCAGAGTTAAAAAAATGAATTAAATACGCATTTTAATGAATAAAGAGCGGAGACTGTGTTTACAGCCTCCGTTTTTGTATTAAAATGATAAAAAATGAATCGAGGAAGTGAAAGAATGATCTATACAATAACATTTAATCCGGCACTGGATTACATAGTAAGAATGGATAAGGCGTTAGAGATAGGAATGACGAACAGGTCAGAAAGCGAAGAGATATTTTATGGCGGAAAAGGCATCAATGTATCGAGAGTTCTTAAAAACCTTAAAATTGAATCGACGGCGCTGGGGTTTGTCGCAGGATTTACGGGAGATGAGCTTGAAAAAGGCGTTAAGGCTATGGGGATAAACACAGATTTTGTGCATCTTCCGTCGGGCTCAACGAGGATAAATGTGAAGCTTAAGGGAGAGGCGGAGACGGAGATAAATGCACAGGGACCTATGATAGATAAGGCTTCTGTTGATAAGCTTTTTGAAAAGATAGATGAAATGAAAAACGGTGATGTACTTGTGCTTGCAGGAAGCATACCGTCTTCATTACCGGATGATATCTATGAAAAAATCCTTGAAAGGCTTGAAGACAAAGAGGTTATGACCGTTGTAGACGCGACGGGTGAGCTGCTTAGAAAAGTCTTAAAATACAAGCCTTTCTTGATAAAACCTAATAATTTCGAGCTTGAAGAGATCTTTGGAAGGAAGCTTGGAAATAATGATGAGATAGAAGAGTGTGCCAGGGAACTTCAGAAGATGGGGGCAAGAAATGTCCTTGTTTCAATGTCCTCAAAAGGAGCAATGCTCGTTGATGAAAATGGCAAAACTTCATTTGCAGATTGCCATAAGGGAACAGTAAAAAATACTGTAGGTGCAGGTGACTCGATGGTGGCTGGTTTTATAGCGGGATATTTGAAAGAGGGCAGCTATGAAGCGGCTTTGCGGCTTGGATCTGCAGCCGGTGGAGCAACGGCTTTTTCAGATGATCTCGCGACAGGTGATGAAATTTTACAACTTATGTATAAATAATTGATGTTTTCTCTCTGTTATGCTAAAGTAAAATTGTACAGCAAACGATACAATCGTAAAAAAGACTGTATACAAAAGTATAACAAGGGAGAAAAGTATGAAGAAAAGATTATTGCCGGTTTTACTGGCAGCAGCCATGACACTGCAAACGGTCAATGCAGTGCCTGCTTATGGTGCGCAGATCGCAGCCGTAAGCGAAAGCCCTGTGGTGGCTGAAGAAGAGGGATTTACAGTTAATGATACTGCTAATGCTTCTGATTCGGTTTCAGCAAATACGGTAACAATCCTTGCTAAAGAAAAGATCGATCTTAAGGAGCTTTTCTTTAAAGGGGAGTCAGTAAGTAAGTTTGAACTTGCTGATAAGTCTAAAAAGAAGATTGCAGGTGTATCAAAGAAGGGTATCTTAACAGGTAAAAAAGACGGTGAAGTCGTTGTCAATGCTATCGTTGGCAGTGAAACAAAGACATGCACAGTTAAGGTAATAAAGCCTAAGAAGACTAAGAAACTCAAGCTTAAGAAGAATTCTCAGTTTGATCTTAGTGAGCTCCTTGGAATCACAGACGATTCACTGTCAGCTCAGTGGAAAGTAAAGACTTCTAAAAAGACACAGAATATCGTTAAGTTTAAGAAGGCTGATGATGATAAGGTTATCATCAAGGATAACGGAAGCGCAAAGATCGAAGGAACTTTCGGCGAAAAGGGTAAAAATGGTGTCGTAAAGCCTGCTAAGGTCAGCGTAAGCCTTAAGTCAAAGGGAATCGAGTCTTATATTGATGTAACTATCGAAGATAAAGACATTTACGATGAAGCCTATGAAACACAGAAAGAGACAGTTAAGATCAAAGGTGATGTTTCAGCAGAGAAGAAAGCAAAGTCAGTAACTGCTGTAATCAACTCATATGGTGTTTCAAATAATAGTGTGAGCGTGAATGGAAGTCAGGAATTTGAGATCCCTGCAGCTGCACTTGAAACAGGCGTAAATACACTTACTATCAATGCTGTATTGGAAGATGGTTCAAGTATTAAAAGAGACGTTTCTCTTGAGAGATTTAGTGAAAATCTTGATATGACAGAGAATGTCAAAGCGATTGATTCAGAAGATGATATAAAGAATATTGCAGAGTCGATCGTTGATGTATGGATGGACGACAAAGAGACAGCAGAAGATACTACAGATGATGAAATTCATATAGCAGTGTCTCAAAATTCAGTCCTTACCGGATATATCAGAAATAGAAAGATCAAAGAAGGTGATGTAGTCTATATTGAAAATAATGACACTTTTACCGGCGGTCTCTCACTGGTTTATCTTGGTCATGATGACAACTACCCTGTAGATCATCTGTGTGATCCGGACGAGTGTGAAGCAATCATTATGAGACAGCCGGATCTTTCAGATGTTTTTGATGAAGACATCATGATGGGATATGATTCTGTAGGAAGTGCTGATTTTATCATGGTTCCAAGCGGTGCATCGGTCGCTTCTGTAAAGGATGATTTTGAAATACTCACAGCTGAGAGTACATTCTCTGAAAATGAGATGGTAGTTTCATCAAGTGGTGAAACATCTGACAGCGATTATGTAAAAAATCCTGGTATGCAGTGGCAGAATCTCGTGAAGATCATTAATCCTGAAAAGTTAGATCTCAGCGAAGGTATAAAACTTAAGTTTTCGGATGTTGTCTTATTTGATAAAGATGGTGACCCTAACGGTGATGACGCTAAGACAGAGCAGGATAGATTAACACTTTCCGGAAGCATCGGAATGACAGACATCAAGCCTTCATTTGGAGTTGAGTGGCATCCGATAAAGTATGCCGAGGCTCTTCCGCAGCAGCTTAAATGTAAGGTTGATTATAAACTTGAGAAGCAGCTTAAAGCAGAATTTGGCGGAGATCTTGCTTCTTTAGACGATATTGTTAAAGATTTTTCTAAAAAGAGCGGAACAGATAATCTTAAGTACAGCCTTTTTGGATATGAACTCAGTGGTGTTGAATATGATAAGACGATCGTGCTCGGCGCAGTAGGATTTAAGCTTGCTTCAAAGCACGCAGTACATGGAAATATCAAGACTATAAGTGATGAGTCAAAGAGAATCAAGCTTGACCCTATGGTAGTTGTTGTTATCTGCATGGATGTAGAAGGAAATATCGAAGCAAAGACAACACTTACTTACACAAATACCACTTCATATGCAAAGGGTATCAACGTACAGAAAGACGGCTTTACAGGTAAGTATGGTTCAAGCTACGAAAACAAGAGACTTGCAGATGTTTATACAAAGATTGGTGATCACGATATTGACATCTATGATAGTAAGTCAGCAGCAATAAGCAAGCTTGAGATCGAAGGCGAAGGAAGTGCTAAGGCTTCTCTCGGTGTCGGACCGGCTGTAGGCTTTATGGTAGCGGGTATAATACCTGCACAGGTGAAGGGAACTGTAGGAGTAGATGCTAAGACTAATATAGATGGTAAGCTTACTCTGGAGCAGGGAAAAGCACCTGTTGTCGAAGGAAGTGCTGAAGCAAATGCGAAGCTGCTTCTTAAGGGAGCTGTTGACCTTAGAGTGGCAGCAAAGAAGAAGACAGAGAAAGCGCTTGAGTTCCATAAAGATATCGACTACACACTTCTTGAGTGGAATAAGTCAACCAGAAATAAAACAGGAGTCGTTTATGCGTCAGACTCCGATAAGGATTCAACAAACAATCCTACTATAGAAGGTGCTGAAGTAAAGTTTGAAAGAAAGAATAGTGCCGGCGGAGATAAGACAGTTACTACTGATGCGGAAGGTAAATTCAGTGTTTCAAATCTTTCAGACGGAGACTATAAGCTTACTATCAGTAAAGCTGGATACTTGACATATGTAGATGATGATTTCAATGCTGATAAAGTTGCTGAGATCTCTAAACTTAAGATCTACCTTGATAAAGATACTACAAGATGCTCGCTTAAGGGACGTATCTGTGAGCTTGACAGCGATAATGATAATTCAAATAATGCACCGCTTGACCTTGCAGAAGTAAAACTTGAAAAGATCAACAGCAGTACTACAACAGAGAAGTCATGCACAACAAATGATAATGGTGAGTATGAATTCAAGGAGCTCTTACCGGGTCTCTATAAGCTCACAGTAAAGAAAGTCGGCTATAAGACTCTTGAGTGCGAGGTAGTTATAAACGAAGGTGATACTGCGGTTATGAACTATCGCCTTGAGGCAGCACCAAGGGAGCTTGCTGGTAATGGATATGCACAGGGAGCAGTATTTGATGCTCTTACAGGAAGACGTATCGAAGGCGGGCTCAAGCTTAGTGTAGTAGAAGGCTATAATGCTATAAATGGTGTAGTTATAAAAACTATCGATCTTAATGATGATGGTACTTACAGCTTATATCTTCCTGCAGGCGGTTATACAGTACTTGTAACTGATCCGCGTGAAGGTGATGCTAAGAAGTACTATAGCGGTCATTTTAACATTAAAGTTTTAGGCTCCAAGAAGTATATAAATCAGAATGGTACTGTTACACCGCTCCTTGAAGGCGATGAAGTGAGAATAGTGCTTCAGTGGGGTGAGAAGCCAAGAGATCTTGACTCTCATTTGAATGGACCAACACCGGATGGCAGAAGATTCCATACATACTATTCAGGAAAGAGGTATTTCTATGAATCTGAAAAGTATGATGACCTTGATGTAGATGATACTTCAAGCTATGGACCTGAGACTACAACTATTTATAAGAGAGTCAATGGAAAGTATAAGTTCAGTGTACACGACTATACTAACAGAAGCAGCAATGATTCTATGAACCTTGCAAATTCAGGTGCTTATGTAACTGTTTATAAGGCAGGATTTGCTGAGCCTAGAGTATTTAATGTACCTTATGAGGCAGGTACAGTCTGGGATGTATTTGAGTATGACAGCGAGACTGATACGATCACAGTTCTTGACAGGATGTACTATGAAAGCAATCCAAGTGCTGTAGGAGTTTCAGAAGAAGCTGATACAGAATCCTTTGAGACAAACGCTTATATCAGCTCAATTGAAGAAAGTGATGAAGACGGAGAGAAAATTTCCGGAGAAGAAGCTATTGTATATTAAATAAAAAGCAGATATAATCTAAGAATGCCGGCAGGGTGCTGTCGGCATTCTTTTTTTCAGATCTTGTGTTTCAGCACATTCATAATCAAAATCAGGTCATGGCTTAAATATAGAACGTATCAATACAATGAAGTCACATCAGGAGGTTTCCATGGAAACAATAATTAATTTTATCGGAGTTGGAAGATTTTCAGCAATTTTGTGCTTTATTACAGCAGCATTAGTTTACTATTTTTATGATGCACAGCAGAAGCTTAAGAAGCGATGCACTTATGAAGTTACAGCCGAGTGTGTAGAACGTCGCAATGCGAGGAAGACATATGATGAAAGAACAAAAAGTCACAGGATAAGCTATATATATTCATATATTTACTTCTTTAATGGGGAACAGTATAAGATCGAAGACGGCTTCTTTACAGCCAAGAAACTTGAAGTGGGACATAAGAGAAGATTTTTTGTTAATCCTGAGAAACCGGGGATGGAACGTGAGTTTTGGGATGGCGGTGAGCACAGTCTTTCGGAAGGGTATTCACTTCTTTTACTTGGTGCAGTCGCATTGTTTTGTGTAGTAGGAGTAATTGCATTGATCAAATAAGTGATTTGACACATTCATAAGTTTACTTATGAATGTGTCAATACACTAATGATTTATTCTACATCTGCAAGAGCAGCAACATCTTCCTCACCTGTACGAACCTTAACTACATGCTGTACGTTGTAGACGAAGATCTTTCCGTCGCCGATGTGTCCTGTGTAAAGAACCTTCTTTGCTGTTTCGATGACTTTTTCAACAGGAATAGAAGAGAGGATAACCTCTACCTTTACTTTAGGGATAAGAGTAGAATCAACAACTGCTCCGCGATAATGTTCATTAGAGCCGCGCTGTATGCCGCATCCCATGACCTGAGTCATTGTCATACCTGTTACGCCAAGGGTGTTGAGTGCCTTTTTAAGTGCGTCAAATCTTGCAAGACGGCAAATGATAGTAACTTTATGCATTCCTGTGTCGAAGTCGCCCTCGTTGGCATGAACTACAGGGACGGCAGCAGCTCTTGCAGCGTCAGAGGCGTTTTCGTAGCTGTCTGTACCAAGGTCGGTATTTTCATTGGCTGTCATGGTAAGAGTGTTAGAGATATCCATGATGCTGAATCCGGCATAGGCTGAGTTTAAGCCATGTTCCTTGACATCAAGTCCTACAATCTCTTCTTCTTCAGTAACACGAAGACCGATAGTTGCTTTGATGAGAAGGAAAGCAAATGTGATGGTTACAGCTGTCCAAATGATGATAGAGCCAAGTCCAAGAAGCTGTATGCCGAGAGCGTGGAAGCCGCCGCCGTAAAAAAGACCTACAAGTCCTGTATCTTCATTTCCCGGTGCAGAAGGTGTAGCAAAGAGACCTACGGCAATAGTACCCCAGAAACCGTTAAGCATATGCACTGCAACAGCACCTACAGGGTCGTCTACATGAATCACATAATCACAGAACCATACGCCGAAGCATACGAGAAGTCCGGCAACTATACCTATAACGATCGCACCAAAGCAGTCTGTGACATCACAAGGAGCGGTTATGGCAACAAGTCCGGCAAGTGAGGCATTGAGGCACATTGAAACATCCGGCTTGCCATAGTGAATCCATGTAAAGATCATACAAACGACGGTAGCAATAGCAGGTGCAACTGTAGTTGTAAGAAAGACTGATCCGAGCTGCTCAAGTGTTTTTGCTGCGGCACCGTTGAAGCCATACCAGCCGAGCCAAAGGATGAAGCAGCCAAGGCAGCCGAGGGGAAGACTGTGTCCCGGAAATGCATTTACTTTAGTGATCTTTCCTGAAGAGTCTTTGGTGAATTTACCAATCCTTGGTCCAAGCATCCATGCGCCGATAAGAGCGCAGACACCACCTACAGAGTGAATGGCAGCAGAGCCAGCAAAGTCATGGAAGCCCATCTGAGCGAGCCATCCTCCGCCCCATACCCAATGGGCTTCGATAGGATATATCAGTGCTGAGATCACGGCAGAGTAAACGCAGTAGGAGAGAAATTTCGTTCTTTCTGCCATTGCACCGGAAACGATAGTTGCTGTGGTTGCACAAAATACTAAGTTGAAAACGAAGTTAGAAAAGTCAAAACTGTGATATGCTGTAAAGATATCAAATCCCGGCTTACCGATAAAGCCCATGTAATCTTCACCAAGGAGAAGAGAAAAACCAATAAGGATAAACATTACGGTACCGATGCAGAAATCCATGAGGTTTTTCATAAGGATATTACCGGTATTTTTGGCTCTGGTAAAGCCTGCCTCTACCATTGCAAAGCCTGCCTGCATCCAGAAAACCAATGCGGCTCCTATGAGGAACCATACACCGAATACGGTTGATGAAGAAACATTCGCAGCAATACTTGAAATTGCATCTTCTGTCATTTTATTTTCCTCCCTTAAAAAATGAAAGGTGCTGTGTGTTGAAGTACACACAGCACCTTTGCTGTTAAAAGTTGACACTATCCAATTCTTTTATAAATATTTTTGCTACCTCTACTAAAGGGGTAGATGTCTCCATACTCTGCTTTTGCAAGAAACGATAAGCCTGATCTTCGGTGAAATTATTATGTGCCATAACAAGCTCTTTTGCCCGTATGATCAAATCATTTTCTTCCTTGGATCTGGATGGCTTATGATCATGCCCTCGTCTGGAATCAAGCTCGATCAGGATACGAACGCTTCCGCAGAGCTCCGCACCTGAAGTTGGAAGTGATCTTTTGAAAACGGTTTCGTTTTCGCAGAAATTTAATTCATCTGCTTTACCGATGACAAGAAAAAATGCAGATTTGCCAAGGGAATCACATAGCATGTCGGCAGTCATATCCACAAGATGAGGAGTACATACGATGACACCACCGCCTGCGCGGTTGATATAACGTATCGCTTCTGCACCTGTGCGGCATGACAGACCGACTCGAACACCGTTTTTTTCAAATATTCCCGAGATCTTTTCCCGAAGGCTTACGTTAGAAATTGCGACAACGATTCCAGCCATAGATTTCGCCTCCAGTTAAAGATGATTTTTTAGAAAATTACCATATATTTTTTTAATTCCCAATCGGAAACCTGTGTACGATATTCATCCCATTCAGCTCTCTTGCCTTCAAGATACTGCTCAAGAACGTGCTCTCCAAGTGTTCTCTTGATGAGCTCATCCTTTTCGAGAGCATCGAGAGCATAGCTGAGTGTTCCAGGAAGTGAATCAATGCCGTTTGCCTTTCTTGTAGCTTCATCCATTGTGAAGATATTGTCTGTAACCTCAGCAGGTGCCGTAAGGTTTCTCTCGATACCGTCAAGACCGGCTGCAAGACATACAGCAATTTCAAGATATGGATTACATGCAGGATCTGGGCAGCGGAGCTCAACACGTGTTCCTGAACCTCTTGATGCAGGGATTCTGATAAGGGCTGAACGGTTAGATGCTGACCATGCAAGGTAGCAAGGAGCTTCATAGCCCGGTACAAGTCTCTTGTATGAGTTTACAAGAGGGTTTGTGATAGCTGTCATGCCCTTCATGTGCTCAAGGATACCTGCGATGTAATTATAGGCTTCCTGTGAAAGCTGCTTTTCTCCGTCAGCATCAAAGAAAATGTTCTTTCCATCTTTGAAAAGAGACATATTTGTGTGCATTCCTGAACCGTTGATACCATAGATAGGCTTCGGCATGAATGTTGCATGAAGTCCGTTCTTCTGAGCGATAGCCTTAACAGCAAGCTTGAAAGTCATGATCTTGTCAGCTGCATCGAGTGCATCAGTATATTTGAAATCGATCTCATGCTGGCCGGCAGCAACTTCGTGATGACTTGCTTCGATCTCATAGCCCATCTTTTCAAGTGCGAGGCAGATCTCACGACGTGTGTTTGAACCGTGATCGAGAGGTGCGAGATCGAAGTAGCCTGCCTGATCGCCTGTAGTAGTTGTAGGACGACCGTTTTCGTCTGTTTCAAATAAGAAGAATTCACATTCAGGTCCAACGTTGAATGTATATCCCATGTCTGCAGCTCTTTTAAGCTCTTTCTTAAGGATATATCTTGGATCACCCTGAAATGGTGTTCCGTCAGGATTGTAAACATCACAGATGAAACGTGCGACTTTTCCTTCCTGAGGTCTCCAAGGGAAGATCACGAAAGTATCGAGATCCGGACGAAGGTACTGGTCTGATTCGTGAATGCGTGCGAATCCTTCGATAGAACTTCCGTCTATCATAATCTGATTATCAAGTGCCTTCTCCAACTGTGAACGTGTGATGGCAACGTTTTTAAGCTGACCGAAAATATCGGTAAACTGCATACGGATGAATTCAACGCCCTCTTCATCTGCGATACGAAGTATGTCTTCTCTTGTGTAGCTCATGGTTTCTCCTCCTGGGTAGTTAAATTTGCTTGGGTAAGCTTTTAAGATTGACGAAATCTTATAAATTTAATTGGTTTAAAAAAATAACAGGCAAAGATTCCCTAAGAACTTGGGCGCCTTTGCCTGTTTGAGTGAATTATAAAACCGGCTTCTTTGTCTGTCAAGAAATTTTTTGAAAAAAAGATATGTTGATTTAACGTATTGACATTTTAATTCGTTAAAATTAAAATAAGTTAAATTTGATAATTCTTTTCAAAGGCGGAAAGACCAGGCCGGCAAAAGGGTGCCGGTCTGGTTTTTGTTAATTTATGAGAAGTTCCGTTGGAATTTAAGGAGGACATGGATCAAGTGTTTAAAGTAAATGAAAATTATCTGAATCTTCGCGGTTCATATCTTTTTTCGAATATTGCAAAAAAGGTTGCTGCATATACAGAGTCTAATCCGAATGCAGAGATCATAAGACTTGGAATCGGTGATGTTACGAGACCGCTTACTCCTACTATTGTAAGTGCGATAAATAAGGCAACTGAAGAGATGGCTCATGAGGAGACTTTCAGAGGTTATGCACCTGACCTTGGATATGATTTCTTAAGAAATGCCATTGCTGAGCATGATTATAAGGCTCGTGGATGCAGTATTGAGCCTGATGAGATTTTTGTTTCTGATGGAGCGAAAAGTGATTCAGGAAATATTCAGGAAATTTTTTCTATAGATAATAAGATTGCTGTATGTGACCCTGTATATCCGGTATATGTTGACTCAAATGTAATGGCTGGAAGAACAGGTACATTTAATGAAGCAACAGAGCAGTGGAGCAATGTAGTTTATATGCCGAGCACAGCTGAGAATGGTTTTGTTCCGGCACTTCCGGAAGGTGAAGCACCTGATATCATCTATCTTTGCCTGCCTAATAACCCTACAGGAACAACGCTAAAGAAGGAAGAACTTCAGAAATGGGTAGATTATGCAAATGAGCATAAGAGCGTGATCATATTTGATGCGGCCTATGAAGCTTATATAAGCGAAGATGGCATCCCACATTCTATCTATGAGTGTGACGGCGCAGAAACCTGTGCTATTGAGCTTAGATCATTTTCTAAGAATGCCGGATTTACAGGTGTTCGTCTCGGCTTTACTGTAGTTCCGAAGGCACTTAAATCAGCAGACGGGCATGCTCTTCATCCGCTTTGGGCACGTCGTCATGGAACTAAGTTTAATGGTGCGCCATATATCCAGCAGCGCGCAGGTGAAGCGGTATATTCTGCAGAAGGTCAGAAGGAAATTAAAGGACTTGTTGCATATTATATGGAAAATGCAAAGATGATCAGAGAAGGTCTTAAGGAAGCCGGTTTCACAGTATATGGAGGTGTAAATGCACCATATATCTGGATGAAGACACCAAACAATATGTCAAGCTGGGAATTCTTTGATTATCTGCTCAAAGAAGTAAATATCGTCGGAACACCGGGAAGCGGATTTGGTCCTTCAGGCGAAGGATATTTCCGTCTTACAGCATTTGGAAAACATGAGAATACAAAAGCAGCTATAGAAAGAATTAAAGAAATCAAGCTGTAATTACTAATAGAAGAGGAGAAACATATATGTGTTCTATCATTGGATTTGAAAAGAAATCAATTTCAGAGGAAGCAGCAAGAAAGTGCCTTGCAGCAACAGTATCAAGAGGACCTGACATGACAAGATTTGAGGAAGCCGGTAATGGCTGGCTTGGATTTAATCGACTTGCGATCATGGGACTTACAGAGCGCGGAATGCAGCCTTTTGAATATAATGGAAATAAGTGTGTATGTAATGGTGAGCTTTATGGATTTCGTGAGGTTAAGAAGGAGCTTATTTCTGATGGTTTCAAATTCAAGAGTGGATCAGATTGTGAAATAATTCTTCCTCTTTATGAAAAATATGGAAACAGGATGTTTGGAATCCTTGATGCGGAATTTGCACTCATCATCTACGATGCAAAGAAGGGTAAGCTCATTGCAGCACGTGATCCGATCGGAATACGTCCGCTTTATTACGGATATCTTGAAGATGGTTCTATCGTTTTTGCAAGTGAGCCGAAAAACCTCATCGAGGTTTGCGATAAGATAATGCCATTTCCTCCGGGATGCTTCTACGAAGATGGTAAGTTCATAAGATATTGTGACCCGGCAGGAGTGACTAATGTTATCTTTGATGATGTAGATACAGCGTCAGCAAAGATACGTGAATTGCTGGTTGAAGGTGTCTGGAAGCGAATGGATGCTGATGCACCGGTTGGCTTCCTGCTTTCAGGTGGTCTTGACTCATCACTTGTATGTGCTATTTCGCAGAGGATCATTTCAAATAAACCGATAAGAACCTTTGCAATAGGCATGGATGTGGATGCGATCGATCTTAAATATGCGCGTGAAGTTGCAGACTATCTTGGAACAGAGCACACAGAGGTCATTATTACGAAAGACGATGTTATCAATGCGATAGAGGAAGTCATAAAGACTCTTGGCACATATGACATCACAACTATACGTGCCAGTGTCGGAATGTATCTGGTATGTAAGTATATCCATGAAAATACAGACATCAGAGTGCTGCTCACAGGTGAAATCTCTGATGAGATGTTTGGATATAAGTATACAGACTTTGCTCCTACACCGGAGGAATTCCAGAAGGAAGCTGAAAAGAGAATCAGAGAGCTTCACTACTATGATGTATTAAGAGCTGACAGATGTATAGCTGTCAATGCGCTTGAAGCTCGTGTGCCTTTTGGTGATCTGGCTCTTGTAGACTATGTTATGAGACTTGATCCGAGCATTAAGATGAATGTTTATGGAAAGGGTAAGTATCTCCTTCGCCATGCATTTGAAAACAGTGATTGGCTGCCAAAAGACATCCTTATGAGAGAGAAAGCTGCCTTTTCTGATGCTGTTGGTCATTCAATGGTTGATGATATCAAGGAATATGCAGAAGCTCATTATACAGATGCAGAATTTGAGGAGAAACGTCAGAAATATACACATGCTATGCCATTTACAAAAGAAAGCCTTTACTATAGGGAGGTATTCGAAAAGTTTTATCCGGGACAGGGTGAGATGATACCTGATTTCTGGATGCCTAATAAAGAGTGGCCCGGCTGTAATGTTGATGATCCTTCTGCTAGAGTTCTTTCAAACTATGGTGACAGCGGTAAATGATAAGCCATAAATAACACACATATATTACGAGGCATTCATCCTTTGGGGTGGATGCCTCGATTATATTTGTGCTAAAATGTCAATGAAATTTTAGCAGGAAAGAAGTGGTGCATTATGAAAAACTATAGATTTGAAATTGCTTATGATGGTACACGGTATTATGGATGGGAGCATCAGCCGAATGTAGATACAATACAGGGAAAGATTGAGAAAGTACTTGCAGAGATGTGCAAGGCTGATGTAAGCGGAATAGATATTACAGCGTCAGGAAGAACAGATGCAGGAGTGCATGCTGAGGATATGACAGCTAACGTAAGGCTTGAAACTGAGCTCAGCGAAGTCGGTATAAGAGATTACTGTAATCAATATCTTCCTGAAGATATAAGAGTGCTTGAAGTTAGAGAAGCCGGAGAGAGGTTTCATGCGAGATATAACGCGACAGGGAAAACATATAGATATACTATTTTTGACGGACCTGTAAAGCCGGTATTTGACAGGAGATTTTATACACCGATAGATGAGAGGCTTGATGTAAATAAGATGAGAGAAGCCGCAGCATATATTATCGGTGAACATGATTTCAAGAGCTTTTGCGGAAATCCGAAGATGAAAAAGAGCTGTGTGAGAATCGTAGATAAAGTTGAAATAGTACGGGATGGCGGTTATGTAAGGATAACAGTGCATGGTACAGGATTCCTTCAGAATATGGTGCGTATAATCGCCGGAACATTGATAGAAGTTGGACTTTCAAAACGTCTTCCTGAGTCGGTGAAAGAAACTATAGAGGCAAAGGATCGTCAGACAGCAGGATATACGGCACCGGCTAAAGGATTAATGATGATAAAGGCGGATTATAACTGAGACAAAATCCATTACTTTTGGTATAATTACTTTAATGAATTAAAGTAATAAAGACAAAGGGGAAAATGCTATGGAGTTTTGGGATATTTATGATGAGAATAAAAAGATCACCGGGCGTGTTATGGAGAGAAATGACTGGAATATGCAGCCTGGAGACTTCCATCTGACGGTACTTGGAGTGGTTCAGAGACCGGATCAGAAATATCTGATAACAAGGCGTAAGCTCGATAAAGAATGGGCGCCGGGCTGGTGGGAGATACCGGGCGGAGGAGTTCGTGCGGGTGAAAGTTCTATAGATGCCGTGTATCGAGAGATAAAAGAGGAAACAGGGATCGATGTGCGGGGCTTAGAACCGCAGAAGATATATACATATAAAAGAGTAAATCCAGAAGAGAAAAATAACTATTTTGTAGATGTATATAAATTTGTAAAAGATTTCGATGAGAGTGATGTGACTGCACAGGAAGAGGAAACTTCAGGATATGCTGTTGCGTCACTGGATGAGATAAAAAAATATGCCGATGAGGGGATTTTTTTGCATTTTGACAGTATAAGAACAATATTTGAATAAACCGTCTTATTGATTCGTGCTTTTTTGTAGAAAAACGTACGGTTAACGGCAAAAAGTTGCTGATATGTGGAACAAGAAGATATATCCAGATTTTCGATTACGACTTCAACCGCTTGTGTGCATATAGTATCGTAGGTCGTTATGTAGACTGGTTTTATAACAGCAAGGATAATATGTATGTAATCACCAGCTCAATTATTCATGGTGCCGATGACCGCGGAATGATAGCAAAGGACAAGGTAAGAATGTACAAAATATCATTAAACAAAGCAATTTGTGTTGCGCCGGAGAGTCAAAATGATAAGGATAATTAAGATAACTATCGCAGTTATAGCGCTTTTGTTGATCATAATCGGGATATATATGATGATAAACGGATCACTGGAAATGTATCCTACAATCGAACAGCAGGAAAAAGTAAATATAACAGGAACTGCGTTCGTCATTGTTGGGGTGATACTAGGAGTTATCGTAAAAAATCACTGAAGGATAGATATAAAGAGCGTGGGGAAAAGGCGTATTGTCGTGAGTGGCGATACGCCTTTTGCTTAAGGAAGAATTTATTTATATGAAAGATCGTTAGACACAATAGAAATGCAAGATGAGAGAGGAGCGAGTGCGCTTGTTTGGTATGAGTATTTTAAGGACTTTGAATAAATGGAAAAAGGCAATGATAATCATTGCTACAGCAACAGTTCTTTTTGGATGTGGAGAAAGAGAAGAAAATGAAGTAGTGACCGAAGCTGATAATAGTTCAGTTTCTACAGAAACAAGTACTGAAGATATTTTACAGGTAAATACTGAGAGTGTTGCCGAGACCGAAGAGGAATGGCAAGGGAGTGAAGATTTAGAAGAAGAGAATCAAAACGACAATGAATATAAATTGCCTGATTGGGAACAGTATGAAGATCAAATGAATGAGGAAGATAAGAAAGACTTTCAAGAGTATTTAGCTGTACTTGATAACAAAGAGAGTTTTTTAAGCTTTGAATGGGATGGTGAAAAAAACAGAACTTTCAATGAATATTTGGAATCAATAGAGTCGAAATCGGAACCGGACATAGAAGGTGTGACTTTGGTGGATTTAGATGATCAGAATGGGAAAGAACTAGTTCTTCATATATATGAAGGTGGTGGAAACTATTTAATACTGACCCGAGATGATGAAAAATTTTATGGAACAAGCATGGGAGCGAGGTGCTTTGAAGAACTTCAAAAAGACGGAAAGTATTTGGGCGCCGGAGGTGCTGGAGATGCCTATTATTACACAATGAAAATTGATAGTAATGGTGTAGAAGAAATACCGATCGGCGAATTACATGGCGAAGAAAAAACAGATGGATCTTATGGAGACAGGCTTGAAGTAAATGGAGAAGTAATCGAAGATGCACAGAAGTGGATTGAAGAAAACTATTCTGATCCTGTGGATTGGATTCCAACAGATACAGGAGAATAATCTATGCCGGTCAGGTGTCCGGAAGGGACTTTCTCTGACTCACTGAGTATTTTATAAAAAACAGTTTTGGTACGATTGCTTGCGTCTATGTATGTAAAAATTATGAAAATTTGCCGATAAACTAATTGTGAAAATCTATAACCTCTAGTATTGCTGTTTTTAATTAGCTCGACTTATTCTAATGATGTAAATCCTCTAATGGTGAGGGTTTGCATCATTAGAATTTAGTCGAGATTATAAAAAACAGTTTAGTGTATTGACACGTTCTAAATTAAACTAATGTCCTATCTTGAAATCGCCAGCATAAGGCTCATTCAAGCTATAACATAAGTTTAATTATGAATGTGCCAAAACACTGTGTATTGACACGTTCTAAATTAAACTAATGTCCTATCTTGAAATCGCCAGCATAAGGCTCATTCAAGCTATGACATAAGTTTAATTATGAATGTGCCAAAACACACTAGTATTTGCAAAGTACAAAGTACTTGCCTTTTAAGGGGGACAAAAATGGGTGAAAGCAATATTAAAAGTGAAGGCAAAGTTAAGGCGGGCAAAATCCGAAAGACCAGTATTAAAACAAAGATTTTAGGAATAGTCATACCGGTAGTGGCTGTTTCGCTTATTGCAATGATGCTTATAAGTGTTAATGTAAGCCGCATATACCTCGGTAAGGAAGTGGATGAGAAGGTTTCGAATGCACTTGACGCAAATGTCAACAGTATTGACAGCGAGCTTAAATTAGTCAGGAGCACAGCTTTGAACATATCTAAGTTTGTGTCTGCGACATATAAGACTACTGATATGTCTGAGTACAAAGCTGCTGTATCGAAGCTGATTGAGGGCAATGAAATGGTCAGCGGAGCCGGTCTTTGGTTTGAACCAAACGTATTTGATGCTAATGAAAAGTACATGGGACCATATTGGTATAAAGATGGCAGTACTATAGCAGAAACATATGATTATAGTAATGCTGAGTATGATTATTTTTCACAGGAATACTATAAAAATGCAAAGGCTATGACATCTGTCGAGGCAGTGATCACTGACCCATACTATGACGAAACGAGCGCATCGATCATGGCTACGTGTTCGGCACCGATCGTTGATCTAAACTCAGGTGAATTTATCGGCTGTGTTACTGTTGATATTGGTCTTGCAAATATCTCACAGGCAATGTCGGAAGTAAAGATAGGAAAGAGCGGAATAGCAATCCTTACGACGGCAAATGGTCTCTATATTTACGATTCTGATAATACTAAGGCAGAGAATAGCCAAAATATAACAGAAGATGCGAATACGAGTCTGGCAGAAGCTGGAAAGGAAGCAATCAATTCAGAAAACAACGGCATAAGTTCTTTTATGGAAAATGGTACAAAGTATCAGTTTTACTATGAAAGAATACCGTATGTAAATTGGATATTATGCATCAGGATGCTTGAAAGCGAGAAAACAGAAGTTGTTACTGTACTTGGAAAGAGGATGCTCATCGTACTTGTGATCGCATTGATAGCATGTCTTTTGACTATACATTTGATCGTAACTCGTATAGTTAAGAGCATAATTAAAGTTGAGAAATTTGCTTCTGTAGTTGCATCAGGTGACTATACGGGAAATGCGCTGAATTCTAAACGGACAGATGAGATGGGAAGCATGGCGCAAGCTCTTGATACCATGTTTACGAGCAATAAGGAGATAATAGGAAAGATTGCAGGAAGCTCTGAAGAGATTAATGATGCAAGTTCTAAGCTTAATTCTGTAGCAGTGAATTTGAGTACAGAGTTTGATGGTATCCGTGGTAATCTTACAAATATGAATGATGCTATCATGAGTATGAGCTCTGCAACAGAAGAGGTAAATGCGTCAGTTGAAGAAATAAATGCTTCGATTCAGACACTTGCTGAGGAAACCCAGCAGACAAGTGAAAATGCATCGAATGTTGCTAAGCGTGCTGTGGATGTAGAAGAGAGAAGCCGTGAAGCTTATGACAGTGCTTCAAGGATAGCAGATGAGAGAGGAAGAGAACTGGAAAGCGCAGCTGCACAGGTGAATGTTGTTGACAAGATTGGAAATCTGGCAAATACAATAGCTGAAGTAGCGGATCAGATAAATCTTCTTTCGCTTAATGCTTCGATAGAGGCTGCAAGAGCCGGTGAACATGGTAAGGGATTTGCAGTTGTTGCAACTGAGATCAATAAACTTGCTACTCAGACGGGAGAAGCAGTTGAAGAAATCCAGAATACCGTAAGCGGCGTACAGGATGCTTTCCTTTCACTTTCAGGAAGTTCTAAGGAATTGCTTTCATTTGTGCAGGATACAGTTTCTAATGACTATGAGTACTTTATGGGAATAGGCAAGCAGTATGGTGAGGATGCCGCAGCCTTCGGAAGAGCGTCAGGAAAGATAGATGCGATGGTCGAGACTATCAGACACTCTATAAATGAAGTAAGTTCGGCGATAGAAAATATCGCAGAATCTTCAGCGGATTCAGCAGAGCAGAGTACTGAGGTTGCAGATTCTATAACAAGTGTATCGAATGCGGTAGATGAGGTTAATACGATGGCTTCGGCTCAGGAAAATATTGCAGCAGAGATGGACAGCATTGTGCATAGATTTAAGCTTTCATAATATGTTTGACTGTCAATTAATGGTCGGGTATTATGTATATAGGCACTTTTTATGCCAAAAGGGTTATGTTTTTGAGAGGAGATTTATCTGATATGCCTAATGGAGAAGAGAGAAGAAAAGCTCGTCGCATGGATCTTGATGTTCGCGTGACGTTGAGCAGAGTGGATAATAGTGAGGGAGATATTTCAGTTGAAGTTCTTGATATTTCAAGAGCGGGGATTGGATTTTTCTGCACGAAAGAGTTGGTTAATGGAGCTGTTTATAAGTCTGATATTAAGATTTGGACAGGCGATATCATAACAGCATTTATAAATATTGTGCGTGTTGGACGTCAGGAGAATGGAAATATCTACGGAGGAATTTTCGTAGGAATGCCTGAAGCTGACTGGTGTCGAATCGGAGTTTATGAGACATTTCAGGACTATGATGACCACGGAATGAAGAATTGAACGCAGAGTAAGCAATCTCCCGATCCAAATGCGTTAGCATTAAGCGGGGATATAGCTTACTTGTGTCAGAAGGTACGAAGTACCTCTGCGTTCATGAGCATGTAGCGAAGCGGAGTGCGAATGTCCGATTTATTATGATGAAAAAGCTGTGAAGATGATATGTCTTCACAGCTTTTACTATATTAAAACTTAAAGAAATATAGAATAGATTGAAGCACCGATAACTGTAAGGAGTCCGGCTACTGCTATTGAAAGGCTGCTCATTGCACCTTCTATCTGACCCATTTCCATAGCTTTGGCTGTTCCTATAGCGTGTGAAGATGAACCTATGGCAATACCTTTTGCGATTGGCTCTTCGATATGGAAAATCTTGCAGACAGGCTCGGCAATGATGTTTCCGAGCACACCTGTTATTATGATAACTGCAACAGTGATAGTAACGTATCCGCCAAGCTCTTCAGAAACGCCCATTCCAATGGCTGTTGTGATAGACTTTGGAAGGAGTGTAACATATTCTTTGTGAGAAAGATTCATGATAAGAGCACATACAAAAACTGTTGTAAGGCTTGTGATAACACCGGAAATAATTCCGACTGCAATCGCTTTGAAATTGCTCTTAAGGAGCTCAAACTGCTCGTAAAGAGGGATTGCAAGGCACACAGTAGCAGGTGTGAGCAGATAGCTTAAATATTTAGCGCCTTCATTATATTTTTCGTATTCGATATCGCCGGCTGCAAGTAATGCTATTGTAAAAAGGATAGAAATAAGCAGCGGGTTAAGAATTGCAAGTTTGAGCTTGCGCTTAAGGAAAGCGCCGACCGCATATGCGATAAGACTGATTGTTACACCTGCAAATGTCGAAGTAGTAAATATGTCACTCATTATTTTTTATCTCCTTTGTTTCCGATTCTGATAACTGCCTGTGTTATACGTCCGCTGAAAATCATAACAGTAAGAGATGTAACCACAGTAATGACAGCAACTTTAACAAGCATAGGCTGTAAAACGCCCCATGATTCCAAAAGTCCGACACCTGCAGGAATAAACATGACAGGCATTATCTCTATTAAAAATGTTCCGGTCTCTTTAACGGCTTCAAGCTTCAAAACGCCTGTAAGCAAAAGAATAAAGAGAAGGATCATACCATATATGCTTGATGGTACAGGTAAAGGAAGAAACATCTTCAAAAGTTCGCCGATGAACGAAATGGTTAGTATAATTAGAAACTGTCTTAAGTACTTCACTTTTTGCTCCTTATTAATATAAAATACTTATTAATATAAATTATATGAGTATATTTTATAGCAAAATGGTCAGACCAATCAATATAAAATTGCGTTAAAAGCTTGATTTCGTTACGTTTGGTGGATTGTGACTATAGAGAAGAAAACAGATTGTACAAAATGACGGAAATGTTGAATTAAATTTGTAAAGTATTAAAAAAATATATGATTATATAAATTTTAAGAATACAAAAAACTTAAAACTTTAAATTTTTTGTATGTGGTGTACAATAAACTAATGATGTCGCAACGATAATGACCGTGAATTAAGGAGGTAAACGTGGAAGACAAAATTAGCAGAGTACTTAAAAATATGAAAGAAGCAGGACTTTCTCAGCTTATAGTAGCTGATCCTAAGAGCATTCGATACCTTACAGGTGTTTACGTAGATCCATATGAAAGATTATTTGCGCTTTTAGTAAAAGCCGATGGAAAACATGTGCTTTTCCTGAATAATCTTTTCACGATATCAGAAACAGATATTGAGAAGGTTTGGTACAGTGATACCGATGATTCTATTGGTATGATAGCAGAGCATCTTGATGATGGAAGACTTGGAATTGATAAAGTCTGGGCAGCAAGATTTCTGATACCTCTTATGGAGCGATGCAGAAATATCCAGGTGGAGCTTGGCTCAGACTGTGTGGATGACTGCAGAGCTATTAAGGATGATAAAGAAATAGAGCTTATGAAGAAGGCTTCTGAGATAAATGATAAAGTCGTTCATGATGCCTATGAATATATCAAGGTTGGAATGACTGAAAAAGAAGTTGCTGAGTTTATTAATAAGCATTTCGTAGAAGAAGGTGCTGAAGGTCCTAGCTTTACGACTATAGTTTCTTTTGGTGCTAATGGTGCAGATCCACATCATGAACCGGATGGAACTGTGCTTAAAGAGGGAGATGCTATCGTGATAGATCAGGGCTGCTATTATAAAGGCTATGCCTCTGACATGACAAGAAGTTCGATATGCGGAGAGCCTTCTGACCCTGACTATGCAAAGGTTCATGATCTTGTAAGAGAAGCAAATGAGAAAGCTGAGAGCATCATTAAGCCGGGAGTGAGACTTTGCGATATAGATGCAGCTGCGAGAGATATGATAACCGAGGCTGGATATGGCCCGTATTTTAATCACCGTCTGGGACATTTTATCGGTCAGACAGATCATGAAAAGGGCGATGTAAGCAGTGCTAATACTGATACTGTAAAGCCGGGAATGATCTTTTCTATCGAGCCTGGAATCTATCTTCCGGGAAGATTTGGAGTTCGTGTGGAAGATCTGGTGCTTGTTACCGAAGATGGGTGTGAAATCCTGAATCATGAAGATAAGCACTGGAAATCAGTAGGAGTTTGAATGAACTGCATAAAGTGATAAATATAGGAAGAACCTGCCGTAAATGACAGGTTCTTTTTCTTTTATTTAAGAGAAGCAAGATCGTCAAAGAATTCAGGATATGAAATGGCGACACATTCTGAGTCGAGGATCTCGGTCGGTTCAGAGTCACTGCTTATGAGAGCTGCCACAGCAAAACTCATAGCGATACGGTGGTCTTTTGCTGTGTTGATCACTGCATGGTGGAGGGGAGTTTTTCCTCTTATAATCATTCCATCATCTGTCGCAGAAGCATCTGCGCCCATGGCGTTTAGATTGTTTACGGTGAGATCGATCCTGTTTGACTCCTTCACTTTGAGCTCTTCGGCATCGGCTATGACTGTAGTGCCTTCTGCCTGAGACGCAACTACTGCTATGAGAGGAAGCTCGTCGATGAGGGTTGGGATTATGTCTCCTTTTATGGTGCATGCCTTTAATTCTGAAGTTTTCACAAGTATGTCAGCTACTTTTTCTCCGGCGGCTTCACGTTCATCAAGAAGAGTGATATTGGCATTCATATTCTTAAATACTTCGATGAGTCCGGCGCGTGTCGGGTTGATTCCTACATTTTTTACGAGAACTTCGGAATCAGGGGTGATGAGTGCAGCGCCTATAAAGTAGGCGGCAGAAGAAATATCACCCGGAACGCTGATACGCTGCCCGTGAAGGGTTTTGCCCGGAGTTATAATCGCAGTTGGTGAATCTGCTGTTCCGGCGGATATATCTGCACCAAAGGATTTTAGCATGAGCTCGGTGTGATTTCTTGAAAGTGATGGCTCGGTGACACTTACAGAACCATCTGCATAGAGACCTGCCAGTAAGAGAGCGGATTTTACCTGAGCAGATGCTATATTAATCCTGATATCTGCGCCATGCAGTGGTTGGGGCTCTATTTCAAGCGGTGCGCAGCCATTATCTTTTACGGAGCGGATAGAAGCACCAAGCTTTGAAAGTGGCTCGATGACCCTTTTCATAGGGCGCTTTTGTATGGACTCATCACCGGTAAGCGCTGTTGGAAATTTTTGACCGGAGAGTATGCCGGATAAAATGCGTGTGGTTGTACCGGAATTTCCACAGTCTATGATGTGCTCCGGTTTTGAAAGACCATTGAGCCCCTTGCCGTGAACTACGAGCGTTTCACCGTTTTCCTCGATATCTATCCCCATGGCGCGAAATGCGTTCATTGTAGATATGCAGTCGGCACTCTTTAAGAAACCTGTAATGATCGTGTCACCTTCGGCAAGTGAGCCAAGCATTATAGAGCGGTGAGAGATAGATTTGTCGCCGGGAACATTGATTTCTCCTCTAAGTGAATTTGTCTTTGATATCTTCATAAAAACCTCGTCAAAATCAGTATGGATATACTGTATAGTTGTATTTTTTCAAAACTGCAGCGGCACAGTTTTTGGCTTCGGCATCGTAAAACTGAATGTGAAGTGCGCCCTGCTCGAAAGTTCTGTTGTGAACGATCCCGATATTTTTGATCGAAATGCCCTGGACGGAAAGCGCTGTGGCAATAGTTGCGATCGCACCTGCTTCATCAATGATATCACAATGAAGATCATAAGTGCCGGGAATGACGCCTTTATTTTCCCGGATAGAGTCGCGGTAATTCTTCATATCTGAAAAGAAATCATGCAGTTTAGAATTACTGCGAGCTTCTATGAGATCGTCGATATGCTGAAGACGACTTATATATTCGTGTAGAAGCTTACGGATATTTTCAGGGTTTTCCATGCATATCTGCTCCCACATGGTCGCATCAGATGAAGCGATTCGGGTAATATCCTTGAAACCACCTGCTGCGATAAGCTTCATATACTGCTCGGGTGAATCCATTTCTTTTACAAGCTGCACGAGTGTATAGGCGATAAGGTGCGGTACATGGCTTACGGCTGCTGTATAGAAATCGTGGTCTGAAGGTGGGATTACCAATGGAATGGCATCCAGACTGCTTACAAGTTCCTGATATTTCTGAACGTCCTCTGCAGTAGCTGCTGCAGATGGCGTGAGTATATAGTAGGCATTTTCGATGAGACGGTCGTTTGCATTCGAGAAACCTGATTTTTCAGAACCAGCCATAGGATGACCGCCGATAAAATGCGCATTCGGAAGGATTTTTTCCACGGCATCGTGGATGACACCTTTTACAGAACCTACGTCTGTCAGTACTGTTTTATCTGTAAGATAGGGCTCTATTTTTTTTAGATAATCTATGTTGGTATTTACGGGCATGCATAAGAAGATAAAGTCACAGTTTTTGAAAACATCATCTACTTTGTGAACGCCGACATCTATGATCCCTGCTTTAAGTGCTTCATTAAGCGGGATCTCTGAACGGTTGAGTGCAATTATCTCGGCATTAGGGAAGACACGGCGAATTGTCATTGCTATAGAGCCGCCGATAAGTCCAAGACCCAGAAATGCCACCTTTAATCTTTTGATTGATTCTGCCACCAGAGGGCTCCTCTCTTCGTTTATGTTAATTATTATATCACTATTATATCGAATACAAATATAACTGTGGTCAGTATAACACGTTGACGCGTTGAAGTATAGAAGTACATCAAAACATTGTGTAGATTGCACAAATATGTTGCAAATATGGTTAATCTTTAGTAAAATATTCCTATCAGATAAATGCTGGTGGGGAGAAAATATTAGCATTTGTTATAAAAGTGCAGCAAGGATTGCTGTTCTTTTAAACGAGCCACTCGAATTTGACATGGAGGTTGTGATTCGGTGAAGCGTAAAGGAGGTACACCATATGAAAGTTTACACAACGGACAGGATCAGAAACGTAGCATTGCTTGGCCATGGCAGCTCAGGCAAGACAAGCCTCGTTGAGGCCATGGCGAAATTATCAGGCCTGACGACCCGTTTAGGTAAGGTAGAAGACGGATCGACTATCAGTGATTATTCGAAAGAAGAACAGAAAAGAAAATTTTCAATTCATACCTCCGTTATTCCTATCGAATGGGATAACATTAAACTTAATGTCTTTGACACACCGGGCTACTTTGACTTTGTAGGGGAAGTTGAAGAAGCTATGAGTGCGGCAGCTTCTGCCATCATAGTTGTTGATGGTAAAGCCGGAGTTGAGACCGGAACAAAGAAGGCGTGGGATCTTTGTGAAAAGTATAATCTCCCACGAATGATCTATGTATCCAATATGGATATCGATGATGCAAGCTTCAAAAATGTACTGGAGGAGCTTACAAATCTTTATGGAAAGAAGATAGCACCTTTCCACTTCCCGATTCGTGAGAATGAAAAATTTGTCGGCTATGTAAATGTTCTTGCCGAAAAGGCATACCGCTGGGACGACAAGGGCGATGCAGTCGAGTGTGAAATTCCGGAGTATTCTAAGGAAAATCTGGAGATATATCGTGATTCCCTGATGGAAGCGGTTGCTGAAACATCAGAGGAGTTTATGGATCGCTACTTTAATGGCGACACCTTTACAGAGGCTGAGATGAGAGCAGCTCTTCATGCAAGTGTCTGTGATGGAACAATAGTACCTATGACTATGGGTTCAAACACCTTGTTAAGAGGTATTTATACACTTCTTGATGATTGTGTAAAATATCTTCCAAGCCCTGAGGGACGTAAAGTTTCAGGAATCAATACAGCTTCAAATGAGATCTTTGAGGCTGACTATGACTTCTCTAAACCTAAGTCAGCAATTGTCTGGAAGACGATCATCGACCCGTTTATCGGTAAATACTCACTGTTTAAGGTGAATTCAGGAGTATTTAAGACAGGCGATGTCATCTACAATGAAAAGCGTGATGCGGAGATCAAGATCGGAAAAATGTATGTGCTCTGCGGTTCAAAAGCAATCGAAGTGGATGAGCTTCATGCAGGCGATATTGGAGCTCTTGCAAAGCTTGCGGTAACGAAGACGGGCGATACACTTTCAACAAAAGCGATGGCCATCACTTATCCTAAGCTTTTAATCTCTACACCTTACTTCGCAATGCGTTATAAGC
The DNA here is from genome assembly GCA_900114405.1 of Lachnospiraceae bacterium KH1T2. Taxonomy (GTDB): domain Bacteria; phylum Bacillota; class Clostridia; order Lachnospirales; family Lachnospiraceae; genus NK4A144. Next base: position 36,748 of record FOSY01000010.1, read on the forward strand.
CTGTAAATAAGTCAGATGTAGACAAGATCTCTCAGGCTTTGGCAAAGATCACGGCTGAAGATCTTACAATAAAGAATATCAATGATTCAGAAAATCGTCAGACTCTTCTTGTAGGAATCGGAGAGCAGCAGCTTGATATTATCAAAGCAAAGCTTGAAGAAGAGTATAAGGTAAAGATAGAGCTTTCAAGACCTAAGGTTGCTTATCGTGAGACCATACGAGGCAGGTCTGATGTAGAAGGAAAATATAAGAAGCAGACCGGCGGTCATGGTCAGTATGGTGATGTAAAGATGAAGTTTGAGTCATCAGGCGACCTTACAACACCGTTTAAGTTCGAAGAAGAGGTTGTAGGCGGAGCAGTTCCGAAGAACTTCTTCCCGGCAGTTGAAAAAGGACTTGCAGAATCTGTAACAAAAGGACCTCTTGCAGCATATCCGGTAGTTGGAGTAAAGGCTATCCTTTATGATGGATCTTATCATCCGGTAGACTCTTCTGAGCAGTCATTTAAGACAGCTGCTAAGCTTGCCTTTAAGGATGGCTTCATGAAGGCAAATCCGATACTTCTTGAGCCAATCATGACGCTTAAGGTAACAGTACCGGATGAATTTACAGGCGATATAATGGGCGACTTGAATAAGAGACGAGGAAGAGTGCTTGGAATGAACCCGTGTGGTGCCGGAAAGCAGACGATAGAGGCTGAAATTCCTGAAGCTTCTATCTATAAGTACGGTACAGATATCCGCTCAATGACCGGAGGAATGGGCGAGTATGAATTTGAATTTAACCGCTATGAGCAGGCACCTGGTGATGTTCAGGCAAAGGAGATAGAAACAAGAAAGGATAAATTAGTTGAATCAGTCGAAGATTAAAATTGGAGACTTAATAGAGAGTGCAGCCGTGATAATAAGCGGCTGCATTTTCGTAATACTGGCATCTACGTGGACATCTCCGGTTTATAAGGGAGCATATGGCTATGATGCGTCATGGTATTCTCTTATGGGGAGAGCGATAGTAGAGGGAAAAGTGCCATATAAAGACTATTTTGACTTAAAAGGACCAACGCTTTTTTTCTATGAAGCTATCGGTCAGCTCTTTATAAAGGATAGAGGCGGTGTTGTTTTGATACAGTGCATTTCTGCCGGAGCATCGGCTTTTCTTATTTATAAGCTGCTGAGAATGTATGCGGGCAGAGTGTGGTCATGGATATCGCTTGTGATCTTCTTCTTTTTATACACAGGACTTTTGTGGGGAGGAAACACCGCAGAAGAGCTGTTTCTGCCGCTCAATATGCTCTGCATACTGCTTGGGGTAAATTTTCTCAGGTCGAAAAAATATGATGAAACGGAAGTTCCGGCATTTATTTTTGGAATATGCTTTGCTGTGATCTTCTGGGGGAAAATGACTGTGGCAGCGCCGCTGATCGCAGCTGCATTTACGGTATTTGTCGTTTTGCTTAGGGAAAAGCTATACAGAGAGGTTGGCAAGTGCTTCTTGTACTTTTGCGGTGGTTTCACGGCGTTGACTATCCCTGTATTGGCATATTTTGCAATGAGAGGAGCGGTTTCGGATCTTTTTTTGTGTGTATTTTGGCTCGGCTTCAGAAGAGGGACTGATTATTATGAGGGATTTTCGCTTGACTGGGAGATGAGACTGCTCATATGCATCATGGTCTTTGTATTTGGGATTGCATATGCAACTAAGAAAAATGCAGAATTTTATAAAAAATGCCTGTTGCTTAGCATGGCAGTTATCACATATGTACTTCTCCATTTTGGAACACCATTCGACTACTATTTTATAACTGAGCTTCCGCTATTAGTGATATTTCTCTGCTTTGTGCCGGAAACATCGACAAAGATGAAGAAAAAAGCATCATACCTGATACCCGGAATCATTGGAATATTGGCACTTGTCACGATATTGGCAGCATATGCACCGATAAGTATTGATAAAATCAACGAAAATATATGGATAGCGACAAATAATGAAAGCTATGTTTACATAGGTCATGTGCATGAAATATATGAAGAGGTACCGGAAAATGAAAGGGATGATATCTTTAATCTTGAATCGGGGATGATCTTTTATGAAATACTTGGGAAACTTCCGCTTAATAAGTACGCTGTGAACATGCCGTATTTCCTGCATCTTTATCCGCCGATAAAGACGGAAGCACTAGGAATTTTGGAAAATAAGAAGCCGAAGTGGATTATTTCAGAAGATATGGAATCGTTTGACGATGATGATATTAAAGATTATGTGTTCAGACATTATAAGCTTGTGAAAGAAAATGGTGCAGAAGAGCTATATTGGAGGGTGATGTAATCTTGACTTTTTGGCTTGCCCGCTTTAGACTTAAAACGATATTCTAAAATCATTTTTTCAAGGAGATATTTGACATGGCAGAAGCTTATAATCATAGTGCAGTCGAAGACAAATGGACTAAAGTCTGGGCTGAACATCCCGTCAATGTAGACGACGGAAAGAAAGAGAAATATTATTGCCTGGACATGTTCCCGTATCCTTCAGGGGCAGGACTCCATGTTGGACACTGGAGAGGCTATGTAATTTCTGACGTATGGAGCCGTTTCCAGATGATGAACGGTAAATACGTTATACATCCGATGGGCTGGGATGCCTTTGGTCTGCCCGCTGAAAATTATGCTATAAAGACAGGTCAGCACCCTTCTATCTCTACTGCAGAGAACATCCGTAACATTAAGAGACAGGTTAAGCAGATCGGTGCGATCTATGACTGGGATATGGAGCTTAATACTACAGATCCTAAGTTCTATAAGTGGTCACAGTGGATCTTCGTACAGCTCTTTAAGAATGGACTTGCTTACGAGAAGGAAATGCCGCTTAACTGGTGCCCAAGCTGTAAGGCTGTTCTTGCAAATGAGGAAGTAGTTGATGGTAAGTGTGAGCGCTGCCACAGCGAAGTTACAAAGAAGAATCTTCGTCAGTGGATGCTTAAGATCACAAAGTATGCTGACAGACTTCTCGATGATCTTGATGATCTTGAATGGCCTGATAAGGTTAAAAAGATGCAGAAGGACTGGATCGGCAGAAGCTATGGTGCAGAGGTTGACTTCAAGGTAGAAGGTTCTGATGAATCAATCACAGTTTATACAACAAGACCTGATACTCTTCACGGTGCTACTTTCATGGTACTTGCACCTGAGCACGAGCTTGCAAGAAAGCTTGCAACTGATGAGCAGAAGGATGCGGTTGAAAAGTATATTGCAGAAGCTGCAAACAAGTCTAATGTAGACCGTATGCAGGCTAAGGAAAAGACCGGTGTATTCACAGGTTCATACGCTATCAATCCACTTAATGGAAATAAGGTTCAGATCTGGCTTTCAGACTACGTTCTTGCTGATTATGGTACAGGTGCTATCATGTGCGTACCTGCTCATGACGACAGAGACTTTGCTTTCGCAAAGAAGTTTGGCCTTCCTATCATTCAGGTAATCGCAAAAGATGGCAAAGAGATCGAGAACATGGAGGAAGCTTACACAGATGCTGTAGGTACAATGATCAATTCAGGTGACTGGAATGGCATGGAATCTGCAGAGCTTAAGAAGGAAGCTCCTCACATCGTTGAAAAGCTTGGATTTGGTCGTGCGAAGAAGAACTACAAGCTCAGAGACTGGGTATTCTCAAGACAGAGATATTGGGGTGAGCCTATCCCGATCATCCACTGCCCTGACTGTGGTGCTGTACCGGTTCCTGAAAAGGATCTTCCTGTACTTCTTCCTGATGTTGAGTCATATCAGCCGACAGATACAGGTGAATCACCACTTGCAGCTATCGACTCATGGGTAAATACAACATGTCCTTGCTGCGGAAAGCCGGCTAAGCGTGAGACAAATACAATGCCTCAGTGGGCAGGTTCTTCATGGTACTTCCTGAGATATGTTGACTCACACAATGACAACGAGCTTATCAGCCGTGATAAGGCAGACAGACTTCTTCCGGTAGATATGTATATCGGTGGTGTAGAGCATGCTGTTCTTCATCTTCTTTACTCAAGATTCTGGACAATGTTCCTCCACGATATCGGAGTAGTTGGCTTTGATGAGCCATTTAAGAGACTCTTTAACCAGGGTATGATCCTTGGACCAAAGGGTATTAAGATGAGTAAGTCTCTCGGAAACGTTGTATCACCTGATGACATGATCCGTGACTATGGCTGTGATTCACTCAGACTTTACGAGCTCTTCATTGGACCGCCACAGCAGGACAGCGCATGGGATGATAGAGGAATCGACGGTGTATTCCGTTATCTCTGCAAGTTCTGGAACCTTGTTATGGATAACAAGGATAAGAATGTCGAGCCTACAAAGGAGCTTATCCGTCTTAGAAATCAGCTTATTGATACTATTGATTCAAGACTTAAGACATTCTCTTTGAATACTGTAATTTCAGGCTTCATGGAGTTCAATAATACTTTCAGCAAGCTTGACGGTGTTGATAAGGAAACACTTTCAACATATGTACAGCTTATGGCTCCATTCGCACCTCATATCGCTGAAGAACTTTGGAGTCAGCTTGGACATGAAGAGTCAGTATTTAAGGCTGGCTGGCCTGTAGCTGATAAAGAAGCTATGAAAGAAGATACAAAGAAGATTGCTGTACAGGTTAACGGTAAGGTACGTGCAACAATCGAGATCTCTGTAAATGATGCTAAAGAAGCAGTACTTGAAAAGGCCAAAGAGGCTGTAGCAGACAAGCTTGCAGGAAGCATTGTCAAGGAAATCTATATTCCGGGTAAGATCGTTAATATCGTTGTAAAGTAAGACGATACCGGCATGACCGCTTTTGGGGGAGGCGTACATGTCAACTCAGAAAATGCTTCTGATTCTTATAATCAACTACATACCGGTTTATGTATGGATGTTTTTCTTCCGGGAGGGAGCGCTTGCATTGCTGCTCCTTCTCCCGGTTGTTATGATCATAGCATTTGTAGACTATTATCTTGTCTACGGCATAAAGGAACTGAGGTTTGCATACATCAATCTGACTGTTGCAGACTGTTTGGGAGTAGTTCTCCAAACATATCTTTTTGAAAAGTATGTACTGAGAGGATTATTTCCATTGTTCTTTATGCTATTTTCTATTTTTCTATTTACCGCATCGTGTATTTTTTCGCTTAAATTTTTAGAACCTAATATAGAGAAAAGAAAGCAGAAGTTGAAGAGGCATGTACCTGATGACTCTGCTGATGAAAATGAAGATGAGTCTATATCTGCTGTAAGCAAAAGGCGCAGAAGTGATTACATCATAGCTGAGGAAGATGAGCATGATCTGATCAACGATCCCGGTGAGGATGATGGAACTTATGAGGATGGTGACGACGAGAAAAAGCGTCGTAAAAGAGAGAAAGAAGGGTAAAGCTATGGGGAAAAAATTCAAATTTCTGGTGTGTCTGTTAACTGTTTTGGCAGTGATCACATTGCCGTTGGTGAGTCCGCTTGAGGGGCATGCGGAGGAAACCATTACCTATGATTTTACGGGAATTCAGATCCCGGAGGGAATGGACCCGACACTTACAGTGGACGTAGGAACCATGCAGCTCTTTCATACAAATGATGCGATGATAACTGCGTTTGTACAGGCATTAGCGGCAAAGTATGATTATGGTGAGAACCATATAGACCAGCTGACAGAGATAAACTATATCAGAGGGGTTATAAATGGTGTCGTACCGGGAGGGCTGCACAGAGCAGCTTATACAACTATCCAGAATACGGATGGTTCGCTTACCTATGGGAATGGAACTTATATAGATATCAATCTTACGACTCAGATGCTGGCATATTTCCAAAATGGTCAATGTGTATATATGACATCTATTGTAACAGGAAATCCCAATAAGGGAAATGCTACGCCTAAAGGGGTGTTCACTGTTCAGTATAAGCAGAGAAACAGGGTCCTCAGAGGCGAAGATTATGAAGCACCGGTAAAGTATTGGATGCGTTTTGTAGGAAATGTGGGAATTCATGATGCGAATTGGAGATCAAGCTTTGGAGACAGCATCTATCTTTCTAATGGTTCACATGGATGTGTGAATGTTCCGCCTGCAAATATGCCATTTCTTTATGAGACATGTCCTGTGGGAACTGTAGTCGTAGTGCATGAGGATGAAGCACTTTTGGCACAACAGGCGGCAGCGCAGCAGCAGGAGCAGGTAAATGCAGCCCTTGCTGAGTGGATAGCTCAGCAGCAAGCTGCAGAACAGGCTCAGTGATTCTTTTCGATAGAAACAATTGTTAAAACAGAAGAAACTACTTTGAATTTAATCTCATGACCGGCAAAGGGGAAGCCATATATTCGGCTTTCGTCTTTGCGGGCATAGGAAGGTCTTGGGTCCTCTGAAAGGATGGACTTCAAGGCCTTTTCCTTTGCCTTTGGAAGAATACCTTTTAGCGAATCCGGGAATACCACTTCTAAAAAGTGCAGCTTGGTAGACTGAGTGAAGCCTTCAGAGGCTTCCGGGTGAGAGTCAGTAAAAGGTATATAAGGCTTTATGTCGTATATTGGTGTCCCGGATACCATGTCTGCGCCTTTTACATGTATTACAGCGCCATTTTCGGTATCATATTCGATGCTTTCGATCTTTACACATGAGAGTCCTAAAGGATTAGGGCGAAATGGCGAGCGGGTTGCGAACACACCGAGGTGATTATTGCCGCCGAGCCTTGGCGGCCTTACGGTTGCATGAAATTCTCCACGCTTGTTTTCCGAAAATTCCCAAATGATCCAAAGGTGTGAAAAACCATCAAGACCGTTTAAGGCATCCGGATTTCTAAATTCTTTTTCGAAGATTATGGTTCCTTCAAGTTCATCTGCAAGGCCGCTTTGCCTTGGTATTCCAAACTTGGTAGGAAAATCTGTGATTATTTTTGCTATAGGTTTCATAAAAAACAGTATAACACAGAGCAATCAATCATATGTAAACGTTTTCAGAAAGTTTTTAGCACGTTCTGTTTTTGGAGCATCAAAGAAAGCTTTAACATCGCCGGTTTCTTCAACGATATCACCTTTGTCAAAAAAGACTATGCGATCAGCGACAGCTCTTGCAAATGCCATTTCGTGGGTAACTATAAGCATTGTTGATCCATTTTTGGCAAGTTCTAGCATGGTCTGTAAAACTTCATGTACCATTTCGGGGTCAAGTGCAGCAGTAACTTCATCAAAAAGCAGCACATCAGGGTGCATTATGAGCGCTCTTACTATGGCGACTCGCTGTTTTTGACCACCTGAAAGCTGTCTTGGGTAATAGTCTTTTTTGTCGGAAAGTCCCACTTTGGCAAGAAGTTCGATCGCTTCTTTTTCTGCATCGGCTCTGTTTCGTTTCTGAACCTTTAATGGTGCTAAAATTATATTCTCGATGACGGTTTTGTGAGGAAAAAGATCATAGGACTGAAAGACCATTCCGACCTTTTGCCTTATCTTATATATTTCCTTACTTGTCGTATTTACTTCATGACCGCAGACTTCGATATGTCCGCTGTCGATTGTTTCCAGACCGTTAAGACATCTGAGAAATGTGCTTTTTCCGCATCCGGAAGGCCCTATAATGACGACAACTTCTCCTTTATTTATTGTGAGATTGATATCTCTAAGAACAGTATTTTGATCATAACTTTTATGAAGATGATCCACTTTTATAAGCTCGTTCAATTTATGTCCACCTTTTCTCTAATATTGCTGATATCCTGCTTATAGGGAAGCAGACCATAAAGTAAAGTAAGAAAACAACTCCAAATATGCCAAATGCCGCATTTGGAGAGCTTCGACGGTTTGCTTCGATTATCTGCTGTGAAACTTTTAAAACTTCGACAATACCTATCATCATTACAAGTGATGTTGTTTTTATCATTCGAGTGACTAAATTTATCGAAAGCGGTGTGAGGCGACGGAAAGTCTGAGGAAGAATAATGTAAAAATATACCTGAAACTTATTCATTCCGAGAGAATATGCTGATTCATATTGAATCTTTGGTATGCTCTTTATCGAGCCGCGTACCAGATCGCCCATTTCGGCAGTACCCCAAAAAACGAATACTATTATGGCGGCAAGCTTTGCCTCGATATTTATACCCAATACTCTTGTGGTTCCAAAGTAAACAATAAATAAAAGAACCATCTGCGGCATAATCCTCACGATTTCAAGGTAACCTCTGAAAAATACTTTGACAACGATGTTTCTTGAGGTCATGAGTATTCCTGCTATAAGTCCTAAAAGGATACTGATAAAAACAGCGATAAGACTTATTTCTACAGATACCCAGAGCCCTTTAAGCAGTCGGAGCATATTTGTTCCCTTAAAAAGTACGTCAATTCCCAAACTCTGCATGACGTATCCTCCTTTCTAATGCTGAACCGATAATGGATACAGGCAGCAGCATGATGAGATAGAATATTACAAGGAGGGATAGGCATTCGACTGTTTTAGCGTACATTCCGATGAGGTCTTTAGCTGTAAACATCAGATCCATCAGGCTTATGGTCGAGAAAACAGAAGTTTCTTTTAATAGAAATATCACATTGGCGATAATTCCCGGAAAACTGATTGTAAATGCCTGAGGCAAAATTATATATACAAAGGTCTGCCTTTTAGTCATTCCGAGTGACAGAGCAGATTCACTTTGTATAGCGGCGACAGATTCAAGACCGCTTCTTATAGTCTCTATCATATATGCGCCGCCAATGAGCCCGAGTCCAAGTATTCCACATTTTTCTGCAGACATTTTAATTCCGATTTTAGGCAGTGCAAAATAAATAAAAAAAAGCTGTACCAGAAGAGGTGTGTTTCTGAAGACCTCTACATAAATGAGTACAAGCTTATCCAGAATAGAAATATTAAAATGCCTGATAGCAGCACCTGACAGCCCTATTACTAAGGCTGCCAGGATTCCTAACCATCCAATTTTTACAGTGAGAAATAGCGCTTCCGTGTATAACGGAATATAAGATCTGATTATTTCAAAATCAATCACTCTGCTTTACCACCTTCTACTACAAGTGTATCTTCATAATCTGCACCATAGGTATCGAGAAGTGTTTCTTCATAATCCTTGTGGAAGAAATTTTCCTTGCCGAGAGATTCGATCTCATCGTTGAGCCAGGTGAGAAGTGAATCGTTGCCCTTGGTAACTGCAGGTGCGATGGTATCAGCATCGCCGAGTGAAGGGATTCCTACTGTGAAGCCTTCATTTTCGATAGAAAATGCAATGACTTCTGTGTTGTCATTAGCCCATGCACGTGCATTTCCGTTTTCAAAAGCGGTCTTTGCTTCTGCATAAGCATCATATTTCTGAAGTTTAATATCAGGATAATTTTTTTCGAGGTATGTTTCAGCTGTTGTACCTGAAATTACGATGATGCTGTCGTCTGCTTTAATGTCATCAAGACTTTCTAAGACATCGTCTGATGGAGATATAACGCCGAGTGCAACATTCATATATGGAAGAGCGAAATCAACTTCCTGAGCTCTTTCTTCTGTAACGGTGAAGTTTGCAAGGATGATGTCTACTTTACCTGTCTGAAGATACTCAATTCTGTTAGCTGCCTCAGTAGAAACATAGTTGATATTTACACCAAGGTCTTTACCGAGTCTTTCAGCGAGATATACATCATATCCTGCATAATCACCGTTTTCATCAACATAACCAAAAGGACTCTTGTCGGAAAATACACCGATGTTTATAGTGCCGCTTTCCTTTATCTCATCAAGAGTTCTGTAAACCTGTGATGCGTCGCCTGCTGTTGCAGCACTGCTTTCAGAAGAAGATTCGCTTACTGCAGCAGAAGAAGTCTCCTGCGCTTTAGCATTAGCCTGAGTGCTTGCGCTGCCGCATCCGGTGAGAAGTGCTCCTGCAAGTGTTGTTGATATAACAGCTCCGATAAATTTAGATAATAGATTTTTTTTCATATGTGCCTCCCTTGTCGGATGAGCTGTTGAATTTTTAGTAAATGCGTGCTCACCTGATAGAGAAAACTATAATCTATCTTTACTAAATGTGGGTAGTACTAATGATTTATAGTTAGTGATAACTTTTTCTTATAACAACCTTGGCTGCTTTTCCCAGCCGGCGGCGATTTTTTCTTCGAGCATGTCGAGAGGTAAAAGACCGGAAAGCGAGTCGTAGGCGGTTAGATTCATAGCTCCTGTTCCGGCAGCATTATGCAGGCATTGCTGTGGAGATCTTTTAGATAACATGCTGTAAAGGAAGGCGGCTATCGAGGTGTCGCCGGCACCGGTTCCGGAGCAGATCTTATCAGGTACATAGCTTTGCTCAAAGATAGAAAGGTCTCCCCAATCATCACTGAAGACAGGAGAAATCTTTTTCATGATTTCGGAAGAAGAAGTTGCGAAATACATCCCCGGTGTACCACATTTTAGAAGTACGGCATGGCATCCCATAGACAATACCTTTTGGGCAAGTGGTATAATGTCTTCGTCAAGTGAAAGATGTAAACACATATCATCCTGTCCGGAACGTTTTTTAATCATTTCATATTTAGGTCGATCGATGAGAAAACACAGCTCTTCGAAGCTTGGTGTGAAAATATCTATGAGTGGAAGTACTTTTTTGAAGATTTTTTCCCAGTCAGTTTTGCCCGACTTGGAATTAGGATCGGTCATAGCAAGGTCCATGCTTGTTATCAGTCCCATGGACTTGACTTTTTGAAAAAGAGAAACACATTCTGCACCTTCATTTTCGTAGAAGCGACGCATGAGTGTTGGGTAACCGAAGTGAAAAAGTTCGCATGAGCTTAATTTATCAAAATTGATATCGTCAGTTGAAAAGCCGTCATTTGCACCGGGATCTGAAAGAAATATACGGTCGTTGCCCGGAATTGCCAGAGCAAAGGTGTATGAAGTCGTATATCCGTCAGATATTATGAAATTTGAAGTGTCTGCACAGTGTTCTTTGTACTGCTCTAAGATAAGGTGACCGAAGGAATCATTGCCGATCTTTGCAATGAGCATTGTATCAGCACCGAAAAATTTTAGAGCAAGCCCTGTATTTGAAACGCATCCACCTACAGCGACTGTTGGTCGCCCTACCTGTACGAGCTTGCCCGGAATGAGAATTTCGGAAACCGGACGATGTTCTCCGGTATTTGGAAAAGTCGGTGTCATATCAAGACATACATAACCTGCAACGGCAATTTTCATAAAGTTCCTCCTGCGTGTATTTAAGTGGTTTGTTGATGGTGTATTTAAAATGTAGATGCATATATGATTTAATTGTAGAATACGTAAAAAGAAAACATCAATTGACATTTGTCATATGGTTAAAATGACTAAAGATAGGTGAAAAAGTGTGCGTAAATCGGTAAAATTACACTTGTAACAAGACAGAAGAAATAAATCTTCTGTACAAAAGTTATAAACGGGAGGTTTCATCAATGAAGAGAAAGTTAATCGCAGCATTATTGACAATGGCTATGGTTGGTTCACTTACAGCTTGTGGATCAGCATCTGCACCGGCTTCATCAGCAGCTCCAAGCGAAGCACCTGCAGAAACAGAGGCTGCATCAGAAGCAGCAGGCTCTGAGGCAGCACCGGCAGCATCAACAGCAGCGGCTTCATCTGACACAGAAACAACATATGACACAACAAATAAGACAGGCAGAAAGCTTAAATTTGGCTATACCTGTATGGATGGTACAAACCCGTTCTTCGTAACTATCCAGAATGAGATGAAAGCGAAGATAGAAGCTAACGGTGATGAGCTTGTTATCACTGATCCGGGAAATGATGTTTCAAAGCAGATCTCACAGGTTGAGGATATGCTTTCACAGAATCTTGACGGATTATTCATGAATCCGGTTGATGCAGAAGGTATAGCACCTGCACTTGATGAGGCAAAGACGGCAGGTGTTCCTATGGTTGGATTTGATACACAGGTTGCTGATATGTCATACCTCGTATCTTATACAGGTTCTGATAACTACAATGCAGGTAAGGTAGTTGGTGAAGATCTCGTTGCAAAGTGCCCTGATGGCGGCGATATCATCGTGCTTGACTCACCTACAATGCAGTCAGTAGTTGATCGTACAAACGGTTTCCTTGATGCAATCGATGGACACGGCTTTAATATCGTAGCTCAGCAGGATGCAAAGGGTAATCTTGAAGAAGCTATGGGCATTGCAGAAGATCTTCTTCAGGCTCATCCTGATGTAGTAGCTATCTTTGGCGGCAATGATCCTACAGCGCTTGGAGCTCTTGCAGCAGCAAACGCAGCAGGTGTAACAGATTGTAAGATCTATGGTGTAGATGGTTCTCCTGATATCAAAGCTGAGCTTGCTTCAGGTGATTCACTTATCGCTGGAACAGGCGCACAGTCTCCTGTATCTATCGCTGATAAAGCAGTAGAGATCATGTATAAGGTTATGAATGGTGAAGAAGTTGAGTCTACTTATCCTGTAGATACATTCCTCATCAATGCAGATAACGTTGCTGACTACGGCACAGATGGATGGCAGTAAGCCGACAGGCTGAATAATTCAAATATAAGGGGTGCTGACGTTTATACGACAGCACCTCTTATTAAGTAAAGTAGGCTGCTCTGCCCGTGTAGGACGACCGGGCAAGGAGGTAGAAAAGGTGGATGCAAAGAACGGAAAAGTTATACTTAAAATGAAAAATATCACCAAGACCTTTCCTGGTGTTAAAGCGTTGGATAATGTCAATCTGGAGCTTAAGGAGGGTGAAGTTCATGCACTATTAGGCGAGAATGGTGCAGGAAAGTCGACGTTGATAAAGGTTCTTGGCGGCATATATCATGCAGATGGCGGAGAAATTGAGATCAATGGTAAAGCTACAAAGATAGGAAGTGTACAGGACGCTGAAAAAAACGGTGTCGCTATCATTCATCAGGAACTTGTGCTTGTTCCATACATGACTGTTGCAGAAAACATATTCCTTGGGCGTGAATTAGGAAAAGGAATTTCTGTAAATCTCGCACAGCAGGAGCGTGAAGCGCAGAAAGTGCTTGATGAGCTTGGAATGGACATCCATGCGGGCGCTCTTGTAAAGGATCTTTCAATCGCACAGCAGCAGATGGTTGAGATAACTAAAGCAGTTTCAGTTCATTCAAAGATACTTGTAATGGATGAGCCGACTTCATCTATCGCGGAAAAAGAAGTTGAAAATCTATTTAAGATAATGAGAGATCTCACTGCTCACGGGGTAGGAATCATCTACATTTCTCATAAAATGAGTGAGCTGCAGGACATCTGCGACAGAGTGACGATAATGAGAGATGGTCAGAGTGTGGCTACTAAAGTGGTCGCAGAAACATCAAGAGATGAGCTTATAGCATTGATGGTAGGACGACAGCTTACGCAGTACTATGAGCGTGATTTCCAAAAAGCCGGAGAGGAGCTTTTGAGGGTAGAAAACCTTTCAGATGGAAATCGTGTAAAGAATGTTTCATTTGAGCTTCGCAAAGGAGAGATAATTGGCTTCTCAGGACTTGTGGGCGCGGGCAGATCTGAGACAATGGCTGCGATATTCGGGCTTACAAAGGGAGTCAGCGGCAATATATATGTAAATGGAGAAAAGGCAGAGATAAGGTCACCAAAGGATGCAATGGCTAAGGGGATTGCATTTGTTCCGGAAAATCGTAAGGAAGAGGGACTTTACCTTGTTCAGGATGTGCGCTATAACACCACGATAGAAGTTCTGGAACAATTTATAGGTCACTTGCGGGTTGATGGAAAGAAAGAAGAAGGGATAACACAGAGATTCATTGACATGATGAGGACAAAAACTCCTTCGCAGGCGCAGACCATAGGTAATCTTTCGGGCGGAAACCAGCAGAAGGTTTTGATCGGACGCTGGCTTGCAACTGCTCCGAAGATATTGATTTTGGATGAGCCTACACGTGGAATTGATGTAGGAGCAAAGTCAGAGATCTATGCGATCATGAATGAGCTTGTAAAAAATGGTGTTTCAATAATTATGATCTCGTCTGAACTGCCGGAGATCATAAATATGAGTGACAGAATTTATGTAATGGCTGACGGAGAGGTTAAGGGATGTCTTGATCACACGGAAGTTTCTCAGGAGTCAATTATGAATCTGGCAGCTATTTGATGGGAGGGTAAGTCGATGAATGAAAAAAAGAAAGCCGCTTCAAATAGTGCGGTAAAGCGTTTCTTTTCAGAAAATCTGGGTATTTTGGCAGCACTTGTAGTGCTTTGCGTTTTCCTTGGAGTTTTTCCCGGAACAAGTCAATATTTTGTGACGGTAAAGAATTTATTTAATGTTTTGAGGCAGATCTCAACGAACCTCCTGCTTGCATGCGGAATGACAATGGTAATCATTCTTGGAGGAATCGACCTTTCGGTTGGTTCGATCATTGCTCTTTCGGGAGTTTTGGCAGCGGGATGCGTATCACGTTATGGATTGTCAATTCCGGCAGCATTTGCAGTTGGTATTTTGATCGGCATAGTGTTTGGTATTTTTAATGGATTTGTTATCTCTAAAACAACAATCCCTCCATTCATTGTCACACTTGCTACAATGAACATTGCAAGAGGACTTGCAGGGGTTTATACAGGTGGTTCTCCGGTACGAGTTGTTTCAAAGGAATGGCAGTGGGTAGGTGCAGGTTATGTGGCAGGAATCCCTGTTCCGGTAATCATAATGATAATCGTCTTTATAATTTCAATGTTCATTCTAAATAGAACTAAGATGGGACGTTATATATATGCAGTTGGTGGAAACCCAATGGCTGCAAGGTTTTCGGGTATAGATGTAAGTCGTGTAAAGTTTCTGGTATATTCATACTCAGGAATCATGGCAGGTATTGCAGGTATCATACTTGCTTCACGTATGTACTCCGGTCAGCCGACAGCAGGTGAGGGCGCAGAGATGGATGCGATCGCAGCAGTTGTAGTCGGCGGAACGTCAATGGCAGGTGGTTCTGGTAAGTTAAGCGGAACGCTTATCGGTGCGCTCATAATCGGTATTTTGAACAATGGTCTGAATCTTATGAATGTCAATTCATTCTGGCAGACAGTTGTAAAAGGCGTTGTAATACTCCTTGCGGTAATGATCGACTTCTTCAGAAACAGAAATAAGGCAAAACAGTAAAATGAGAAAAGATGTTATTGGATGAAAAAATCCGATAACATCTTTTTTTGTTTTTTATAAAGCGCATTATACATGAGCAAATACTATTTTAATTTTGAATGAAAGTGATATATTGATTTGGTAACCGTTGTACAGATATGTATACAAAAGAAAAGGGGGATTTAGTGCGTTGAATACTCAATGCACAAAGAAAAAAATGATGAAAAGACGTGTAAACGCTGCACTTGCATTAGTACTTGCAGCAAGCATGGTCGCAGGACCACAGGTATTTGCAGCTGAGGGTGAAGTTCCGGTATATCATGTCAGAGATCCTAAAGCTCAGTCAGAGAATGAAAAAGATGAAGGACTTTTAGCAGATGAGAAGGATGCTGTTTATGAGTCAATCACCAGATCAGAATGTATTGAAATGAGACCGTTCGGTGCTGGAAGCTATTTATTTGAAGTAAAAGTCGAGGATGTGAACAATTACTTAATGGCATACAGAGATGCTACGTTATCTCTGAATGGCAAAAAAAATTTTTCATATGGTATCGTAAGTATTGATTACGGCAACAAAATTGTTTATATCGAAGTGAGTGGATTTGATTTACGGGGCGGAAAGAACATTCTGGAGGTTCGCGTAGGAAATTATAGTGTTTCTTACGAGGGAGAGCGAGTAAAGTATTTCAATGAAGAGCCGGAGATTGACTATAGCACGGGTGATATACATTTGAAGTTTGACTGTGATGAGGAGACCAAAGAGCAATATAAAAAAATGATCACATATGTTTATTTGTATGGCTCTAATAGTCGGTATCGAGTTAAAACGTATGATACAGATGATGGAATATTTATACCTAGATCTGATGTAGATTCATTGGATGGAGATTATAAATATAATATTGAGCATTTTACTCAATATTGGCTTAAGGATGTATATACGATTGATTATGACTTCTATGGAACATTGCTTTCAAAGTCATCATACAAATACAAGCTGGATGAGAATGGTAACTGCCTGATAACACTTACACCTAAGTGCTACTCAGAGTTGGCAAAGCGCAGTAATGATATCGATGTTGTAGCAAATATTGAACATACAAGCGCGAAGCCGATCCTTAATGACGAGGATAAAACTATTTCTTTCTTGATCACTGAGGACTTCCTTAGAGGCTTTGAAAAGAGAATTGACATTTACTTAGGAAAAGACAGTCTTCACTTTATGATAGAGCCTGAAGAGGAAAAGCCTTCCACAATAAAGCTTGTCCATGCATGGGGGAGGGATATAGCACTTGATGAGGAAGGAAACAGAATAAGCGGTTTCGTAGAAGTAGACGGAAATAAGTACTATACAAACGATAAGGGTGAAGTTTATAAGAATAAGACAATCCTGATCGACGGAAAATACTATGGCTTTGATGCCAAGGGTGTTATCCGAAGCGCAGGATTTGTAAACGGACGTGATAAGCTTTACTACTACGACGAAAATGGAGTACGTGTAACAGATACTTTGTTTGAAGTAAATGGAAAAAAGTACTACGCCGATGAAAATGGAGTGCTTGCAGTTAATAAGACTGTAGAGATCGACGGTGTGAAGTACCGCTTCGGCAAAGATGGAGCGATGGTTGAGAAGTAAATAAGTAAGATTTAGAAGAGCTGTACGCTGATGATATGTACCCTCTTTACTGGACAGTGAAAAGTTCAGTAAGGAGGGTTATTTTTATGCGCTACAAAATTATTTTTAGCTCACATGCTTCAGATTGTGTGGATGTAAGTACATACATTGAGTTATAATAAATACAAAATAAATGAGGCTAGGAGTATGAAAAAAATTATATCAGTAAAGCATAAAATGATAGTGTTTATGACTGCTGTGATAATTCTTTTGGGCTTTATCGGAATTGCTGCGCTGGGACCGTTTGCCAGTGGAAGGATAGACAGACCTGTTGTTTTCGGAGCTACATATATGACAATGAATAATCCTTACTTTACATCATTGAATGGAAGCATAAGGGATGTTGTAGAGGCACATGGTGATGTATTGCTGACGAGAGATCCGGCGCAGGATGCAGAGCGGCAGAATAAAGAAATACATGAAATGATAGAAGAGGGGATGACGGTACTTTTTGCAAATGCGGCTGACTCAGAAAAGATAGCACCTGCACTTCAGGAGTGTAAGGAACGCGGAGTTGCAGTATTTGTAGTTGATACCGAGGTTAAAGACACAAAAAATGTCATCTCAACTATACAGTCTGATCAATTTGAAGCAGGCAGACTTGTAGCAATCGACATGAAAAAGAAGAGACCCGAAGGGGCTCGTGTGATCGTGCTCTACCATGAAACTATAGCATCAACGGTTGAGAGACTGGATGGTTTCATGGCGGAAATTGAAGGAGATGATCGCTATAAAGTCGTCATGAAAATAGGAAATACCTCGGAGATAGAAGTAGCAAATTCTGAAATGAACAGACTTCTAAAAAATTTTAGAAAATTTGATGTCGTATTTGGAAATAATGATCCGTCTGCATTAGGGGCGTTGGCTGCGCTGGATCAGTACAGGATGGGTGATGACGGAATACTTGTTTACGGAGTGGATGGTTCTCCTGATGCCAAGAAAATGATAATTGAAGGTAAGATGGCAGGGACTGCAGCGCAATATCCCATCGAGATGGGAAAAGTTGCAGCAGAAACTGCATATAAATACTTGAATGGAGAAGAAGTACCGGAAAGTATACGTGTAAGGGTATCAATGATGAATAGTGATAACCTTGATGAAAATAATTCGAGAGGGTGGCAGTGATGGGGGTTGCTAAGACACCGCAAAAACTTAATGTAATGATGGTAATTATGTATTTCCTGCTCTCTTCGGGTGTGATCTTTTATGCGGCCTTTTTTAGACTGAGTCTTATGAGGATAGTTATACATCATAATGCAAGATCGTTCTTGAATGATATCAGCAATGTTCCTGTGAATCTGACTTTTTCACTGGTCATGGTCTGTATAGGCTCAGCATTGCTTGGAATCTCATGGATCTTGCGTCAGATTTCCGAAGAAAGTCGTACGCATATTTTTCTTCTTATTGTTGATTTTTTCTTATGTCTCTATATTACGTCTCTTCTTGATTATAATTACAATGGTATTTTTCTGTGGGCCTTTGCAAATATTTTGATGTACACGAAACACTATGGTCACTGGTATCTGATGACAGGATTCGGAGTGATGATATACCTTGTGACAGGCACTTCTGCAGGAATCATGCGGCATAAAGTGTGGCGCCTTGAAGACTTTACAGCGACTTATCCGGTGGAACTGCAGGGAACTATAACGGCGCTTTTCGGGCTTATAAATGCAGCTTCTATAATCTTGTTTTTCATCTTTTGCATAATGCTCATAGCTTATAAGCAGGAAACGATTGACAATATCAATGAACTGTACTCTAAGCTCAGTACAGCGAATACGAAGCTTAAGGATGCAAATGCCAGATATGAAGAATTGATGGCTGAAAATGCAAGAATGGCGAAGGTAGTTGAGAGAAACCGCATTGCAAGAGAAGTTCATGATACTATCGGGCATACGCTGACGGGGCTTGCTGCAGGGCTTGACGCATGTGTTGCGCTTTCGGCAAATGCACCTGAAGCCTTAAGAAAGCAGCTCGAACTTTTAGCAGAGATTTGCAGGCAGGGACTTTTAGATGTGAGAAAATCAGTCAGTCAGCTTCGACCTGATACTATGGAACGTCAGAGCTTGCTGAGTGCGATACGAGAGCTTATCGCAAAAACACGGGAAGTTACAGGGGTAGAGATACGCTTTGGGTGTACGATAATAAGCCTGCATCTGGAAGAAGATGAAGAAAATGCTATTTACCGCATTGTTCAGGAAGGAATCACAAATGCGATACGACATGGCAAAGCGACTAAGATAAGCATAGAAATGCAGCTTACAGATGAAGGAATACACATTTTGATAAATGATAATGGAGAGGGTTGTAAAAATATTGAGGAAGGTTTCGGGCTGAGGCATATGAGAGAAAGGGTTCAGATGCTTCAGGGAAAAATCGAGTTTAGAAGCAATGATGGTTTTGAGATAGAAACGGATATACCGCTTCGTATTGGGGAGGGGCTATGATAAAGGTACTTATAGCAGATGATCAGCAATTAATCAGGGAAAGTCTTAAAATCGTACTTGATAGTACAGGAGATCTTGAGGTCATTGATACTGTAGGTGACGGCGAAGAAGCTCTGATATCGGTAAAAAGAAATGAACCGGATGTAATACTTATGGATGTCAGGATGCCTAAGATGGACGGTGTTCAATGCACTAAACGCATTAAAGAGGAATTTCCTGATGTAAAGATAATCATTTTAACAACATTTGATGATGATGAATTTGTATATGATGCAATAAAATATGGTGCAAGCGGCTATTTATTGAAGGGTATAAGCACAGCAGACCTTACTGATGCGATAAAGACGGTTTATCATGGTCAGGCAATGCTGAACCCTGATGTAGCGGCAAAGGTTTTGAAGTTCTTTTCGATGGTAACGCATGACAGGGAAACAATTCATGTGGATGAAGTATTTATCGAAGAGCTGACTGATAATGAATGGCGTATAATCAAAGAGGTTGCGCGCGGCAGGAGTAATAAAGAGATATCTGAAATACTTAATTTTTCACTTGGAACTGTAAGAAATTATCTTTCCGGCATACTTGAAAAGCTAGACTTGAGAGACAGGACACAGCTTGCTATATGGGCATTGCAAAGAAGGTAATCTGACAGATGAAGAGTGATAAATTTATACGCATAATTTGGGGGACTGCATGTATTTTGAGCTCGATCTTTTTGACGGGGTGTGCCGGGAGAAATGCTGATGGCAAAACAAAGCTGGAATTTGCAATGTTTGGCGGGAATAACTGGGACGTTGCAGTTCAGGACAGTTATGAGGTTATGGAAAAAGTTATAGAGCGTTTTGAAAGATCGCACCCAAATGTAGATATCGTATACGAGACAGGGATATTGAAAGAAGATTATTCTGAGTGGCTGAGTGAAAAAATTCTAAGTGATGAAGCACCTGATGTAATGATGGTAGCAAAAACGGATTTTGACAGATTTGTAGACCTTGATATATTGCAGAATCTTGATGAATATGTAAATGATGACCCGCAGTTCGACGTTTCAAAAATATATGAGGCAGCGTTGGAAACTGGCAAAGTGAATGGCTCACAGTATGGGATACCGATTGAGACTATACCGTATCTGATGTTTGTCAATAAATCGCTGCTTTCCAAAGAAAATATTGAAATTCCGTCAAATGATTATACATTCGATGATCTGTATGACATATGCAGAAAAGTCACTAAAGATACTGATGGTGATGGACTTTTGGATCAATTTGGCATATATAAATACAGTTGGAAAGATGCGGCAGCGGCAAATAATGCTATCCTCTTTAGTGAAGATGGTAAAAAGTGCAATTTTACATCTTCAGAGCTGAAAGATGCGATCACATTCATAGATTCGCTTGAAGTGCTCAATGGCGGACAGACTATAACGCAGGAAATGTTTGATGAGGGAAGAGTCGCCTTCATGCCGCTAACGCTCGCTGAATACAGAACTTATAAGACATATCCGTATAAAATAAAAAAATATTCGGATTTTCAATGGGACTGTATAACTATGCCCAGAGGACCTGAAGGAGATAATACATCAAGGATCGATGCTTTGAATATCGCGATGAGTTCTCGCAGTGTAAATAAAGATATCGCATGGGAATTTATGAAATTTCTTACTATGGATAAAGAGGTACAGCTGGAGCTATATAAGGAAACACCTGCGGCTTCGGTGCTGCCTTCTGTTATGGAATCTGAGGAAGGCGAGAGGATCATTGAAGGCGGAGAGACAGATACAGAGCAGCTTATTCATTCAAGTATGATAGGCAAAACTATAAAAAATGGATGTGCCGAGATGAGATTTGATGCATATGAAGGTGCTATGAACCTTGCAGACAGTGAGATAGCATCCCTTATAGCGTCAGGACTTGATACAGATATTGAGAGTGCAATGAGGGACATTCAGACAAAAGTATCAGAATACCTTAGACGGTTTTAAGGAAAAATTAAGGCTTAGAGTATTTTGATTATGATAAAATCTTGACTTAACAATCTATTGAAAGGCTATAAAAACCACGATGGGTGATTCAGCGATAAGTGTTAAACAATTATATAAGATTTTTTTATTGGGAAAAGAAAAGGTCAGAGCTCTAAATGGCGTAAGCTTTGATATAGAAAAAGGACAATTTGTAGCTATCGTAGGAACGTCCGGCTCCGGAAAGTCAACGCTGCTGAATATGCTGGCAGGTCTTGAAGCGCCGACAAAGGGCACGATAAAGATAGCCGGGGAAAATATTGAACACTATAATGAACGACAGCTTGTTAAATTCAGACGAAATCATGTGGGCTTTATATTTCAGTCGTATAACCTTCTTCCGACGATGGATGCTGTTGAAAATGTAGCATTGCCATTGACTTTTAGAGGTATGGACAAAAGTCTTAGAGAGAAGAAGGCTCTAAAGGCACTAAAGATGGTCGGGCTGCAAAAATATATAAAGCACAGACCTACGGAAATGTCAGGCGGACAGCAGCAAAGAGTAGGAATTGCCAGAGCTCTGGTGCTTGAGCCGGAGATAATCTTTGCTGATGAGCCTACAGGAAATCTGGACTCTGTGACAACAGAGGAAATTCTAAAGCTGATGCAGGATGTTGTGAGGAAAAATAAGACCACGCTTGTAATGGTCACACATGATAATCATCTTGCATCATTTGCGGATAGGATAATCCGCATAAAAGATGGAAAAATCATAAACGATGAAAAAAGGGAGCAGTTTAAGAAAAATGAAGAAGTCTGTTAAGTTTTTAATAGCATGTGGAATTTCAGCATTGGCTGTTATGAATATGGCAGCTGCGAGACCTGTTGCAACATTGGCGGCAGTAAATGCTGTGAGCATAAATGACCACTCAGATGATCCTGAGCAGTATTATTATGTTGATGACGATGATGATGACGATAAAAATGACAGCTCGGATAATTCATCTTCAGGAAGTTCTACAGATGGCGGAGCGGTATCAACAAGTGATTTCATAAAACCGGCTGCTACATGGTTTACACCTGTGTGTGAGCATGGAAAAGCCGTTTATGTGGTACTTCCGCTTGTAAATATGTTTAAGTATGATGTGAAGGATGTTGTCGTAACACCTGTAGTTTCAGAGAAGACAGACGAATTTCCTTTTGAGATAGATGTGACAGGCTTTACACAGAAAATCGGAACTCTTAAAGGCGAAAATACAGAGCCTGACAGAAATAAAAGAGCAGAGAACTGTGTGTGGGCTTTTAAAACAAGAGATACAGTAAAGAGTGGTTATTATAAACTCAACTTTAACGTAGTATATACTAATCCGCTAAATTCTATTGAAAGCTGTACTATTTCAACATACGTTAAGACAGTAGGTCTTGCAAAGTATGGTACGACAGACGGAACAGAGGATAATGAGAAAAAGTCAACTCCCAGGGTGATAGTAAAAGGCTTTACTACGGAGCCTGCAAAAGTCCAGGCAGGAGATAATTTCAAACTTAATCTCATTGTTGAAAATACTTCCAAAAAGACTTCAGTACAGAATATGGAGCTTGACCTTACAGGTACAGTAGCAGGTAAGGATGAAAGCAGCTCATATGCAGCATTTCTGCCAACTTCAGGTGCGAATAGCTTCTATATCGAAAATATAGCGGCAGGTGGAACGGCGCAGCTTTCAATGGAATTTAATGCAAAGTCTGATCTTGAGCAGAAGCCTTACATTATGTCTATAAAAATGCAGTATGAAGATGATATGGCGAATGCTTATGAGGGTGAAGCCTCTGTTTCTATACCGGTGCATCAGATTTCAAAGTTTGACACAAGCACACCGGATATCGAACCGTCTTCGATAGCTGTAGGTGAGCAGTCCGACGTGATGTTCAGTATTTATAATACAGGTAAGACAAAGCTTTATAATGTTTCTGTCACTGCAAGCGGAGATTCGATAGAGCCTGCACTGGCATACGTTGGAGGCATAGAGTCAGGTGGTACAGGTAATGTCGATCTCATGCTTACAGGTGCAGCCCCTACAATGGATGATGGGACGATCAATCTTGTGATCTCTTATGAAGATGAGTCAGGTAATGCTACTCTTACAGAAAAGGCAATAAATCTATATGTTTCAGATTCATCAGAGGATGATTATTCGGGAGTGGATGACTACACTGATGACGGAAGTACCGGCATGAATCCGACACTTATGAAAGTTCTTATAGGAGTTGGTATAGGTGTTGCAGTTATAGTGATAATCGTGATAATCCTTAAGATAAAGGGAAAGAGAAAACGCAAGAAAGAGCAGCAGATGCTTGAAGAGCTTCTCGATGAAGATATAGAAAACGAGGAAAAAGATGAAAATAAGTGATCTTTTGCACATGAGCTTGAGTTCACTTTTTAAGCGTAAACTTCGAACCATTCTGACAATTCTTGGTGTTGTTATAGGTATAGCGTCTATCGTTATAATGGTGTCGCTTGGCTTAGGGCTTAAACAGCAGCAGATGGATATGATCGAGCAGTATGGTGGCTTGAAGACGATTACGGTTACAGAGGGGAGCTCATCCGGAGGCGGTCATAGTGAAAGCGGAACTTCGTCAGGCAAGGATCTTTCAAAAAAACTGACTGACAGTACTATAGAGACTATACGATCTATGGACCATGTGGAAATTGTTTCTCCCGTTTTGGATTTTGAAATGATAATAAAAACGGGAGCTTATAATTATGATGTATATGGTGCAAGCGGATATAGCCTTGAAGCGCTTGAAGATATGAATTGGAAGTTCTCAGAGGGAGAGCTTCCGAAAAAAGGTGATCCATTAAAGTTTGTATATGGAAATCTGGTATTGCAGAATTTTAATGATGCGCGAGGAGATTCCGTATATTATGACACGGGAGAATTGCCTGACATAGACCTTATGAAAGATCCGCTGTTTGTAGTTTTTGATACGGAAGCGTATTATGAAACACAAAATTCCTCTGATGAATCTCCTTTTGATGCGGGAACAGTGGACGATGGTTCTGGAAGCGGCTCAAAAGTCAAGCAGCCGCCGAAAAAGTATATAATCCCTACAGCAGGAGTGCTTTACGGTGATGGACCTGATGATTATAAGGATTATAGCTATAATATATATTGTGATATAGAGCCGCTGATCGCGCAGCTTAAGAAGGTGTTTAGAGGAAAAGCGATTCCTGGGCAGCCGACAAAGAAAAACGGCTCACCGTACCGCGAGATTTACTATTCTTCGATATATGTGAAAGCTGATGATGTTGAAAATGTAAAAGATCTGCAGACGCAGATACAGAATCTCGGATATGAAGCTTCAAGTAATACGGAATGGATAGAGCAGACAAAGAAAACTTCAGAGCAGCAGCAGGCAATGCTTGGTGGAATAGGTGCTGTCGCTTTGCTGGTTGCGGCAATCGGTATCGCAAACACGATGATGATGTCTATCTATGAAAGAACCAAAGAAATCGGTATCATGAAGGTACTTGGATGCGATCTGAGTGATATCAGAAGCCTGTTTCTGATAGAAGCTGCATTGATAGGTTTGATAGGCGGAGCAGTCGGTGATCTGCTGAGTTTTTCAGTTTCATGTGTGATCAATTCGGTCACGGGGGAGAGGACATCACTAATACCGCTCTGGCTGTATATGATCGGGCTTGGATTTGCAGTATTCGTAGGTGTGGCAGCGGGATTTTTCCCGTCTAAGAGAGCGATGGAGCTTAGTCCGCTTTCTGCAATTAAAAATGAATGATATAGTTTATGATATGGGCTGTGAGCGATTCACAGCCCTTTTATCTTTTTTGGAATTTCATATAAGTCAAAAATGCGACGTGTGCGGCGTTAAATAGTCTATGCCATTTACGTTTCTTAGATAAAAATATGCATTTCGTCCGCTGACGGCTACCATTCGTCAGGTTTTAAACATAAATGATGAACTGCGTGATAATATTATGTGGAACATATTGCGGAGAGATCCGTAAGTTTAGTATAAGGATGGGGAAGCATATGAGTAAATTTGATGTTAAGACCGAGGGGCTAAAAGTCCATTCGGACTCGTTGCAAGGCATTTCAAGGCAAATTGAAAGCATTGGAACGGAGGTACTCGACATTGCAAATGCGATGCGAGGGTGCTCTGAGTTTGTCGAAGTGAAATTTTGCCTGAGTAAGCTTGCTGAAAGCATAGGCGGCTATTCGCAAAGTGCTAAAAGTATGCAAAGTGCGTTAGATGATATTTCGTCAAAATATCAGTCGACAGAAACTAAGCTGACACATATGAGTGATGATCTTGTAGTCGTGGATGACGGACAGGGTGAAAATGGAAGCGGCACTGGCTCTGGTAAATCGCCAAAATGGTCTGATCTTGGCTGGGATTCGGTAGGAAGCTTTGGCGCTTTGGGTCAGATGGCTGCAATGATGGGATATGCAGTTGATGGCAACATGGGCAAAGCAATGGGAAACTGGGCTAAATCATTAGCAGGGTTCTATAAGGAAGCAGAGAGCGGAGGAAGTGATCTGCTTGGGCTTTTACCTAATGGTACAGTTCAAAAAGCGGGTGATGCTTTTGGTGATTCAATTCTCGGGGGTATTAAGAACGGTGATTTAAGCGGCGCTCTTGGTACAATGAAAGGCAACGCAGGTGAGGCAATAAGTGCAGGATTAAATGGAGCTGCAGATGAATATAAGCTATTTGGTGAAGGCGTTACAGCAGCAGACAAGGTAAGCGCTTCTGCAAACTGGGCTGCTGCAATTCTCGATAATGGTTTTGATAACTATGATGAATATAAAAACGGCGGAATATCTGCCGGAAGAGCAGTTGCAGAAACTGCTGTGGAGACTGCGGTTGACGTAGGAATGGATATTGGAGCTAATGCAGCGATAGGTATAGCGGCTGCTGCACTTACACCTGCTGCACCGGCTGTAGCTGTAGGACTTGCGGCATCTGCTGCTGTATGGGGAATTAACGCCGGTGTGGAGTATTTCACAGGAAAAGACTGTGGTGAGTGGGCTGCTGATTTCGTATGCGATGGTATCGAAGCGGCTGGTAATGGACTTAGTGCTGCTGCAGATTGGGCAGGCGATAAGCTTTCTGATGCAGCAAAGGATCTGGGTGATCTCGTTTCATCATCACCGCTGGGTTCAGTAGTCAGCTGGGCAGGATTTTGATAAAATAGTAAATAGTGCATAGATTAAGGAGAGAAAAAATGACTGAAATAAGAGAGTTACTTCCAATTGGTTCAATTGTTTGGCTTAAGGATGCAAAGAGAGCTTTAATGATCTTTGGTGTGAAACAGACTAATCAGGAAACTAAGGTCGAGTATGATTACATCGGAGTTTTATATCCGGAAGGAAATCTTGGAGTAAAATCACAGTTTATGTTTAATCATAAAGATATAGAAAAAGTGGTTTTCAGAGGTTATGAGGATACTACAAGATCAGCTTTTGTAGATAATCTTGAAAAATATTATGAAAGTGCAGCGAAATGAAGAAATTATCACAGATAGATAATGCAGAAGAAAAAATATATATAGAAAATTATGTGACAGCTCTTTATACGAAAGGTGTCTTTAGCGTAATGGCGGCTGTAGTTATCAGTCTTGTAGGTCTTCTTTTAATATTTCTTGACGTAAAGATTGCTGCAGCTATCATTGAAAATAATGATAATGGGATACTTTTTGCTTTTGTGTTTTTACTTTTTCTCTTTGGCTTGTTTATGCTCATGGCGCTGCCGATATTGGGGGCTGATCGAAAGAAGTACAGAGAATTTTGTAAAGACATAAGAAATGGAAATCTCATCATAAGTAAAGTTAATGTTGGCGAAGTGCTTAGAACTACTCATAAAGGTATAGATTCATATTATGCGGAATCTTTTATTGATGAAGATGGTGTGGCTTATGATAAAGATTTTTCCAGCAGATTATATGGATATACCGGTCATATAAATGGCTACAAGCAGGGTATATATTTTGAATCTGTAAAAAATTATAGTTCTAGACCGTATAGGGGCATTATACCTTGCAGGTAAGGCTTTTGATAAGGTTATCAGACATATTTTTGTGAGATGAGTATAAAAACGACGATTAATAGTGTATTGTCATTGCTTTTTAATTAATTTATAATGAAAGTGATTTTATATGCATTTAGATTAATAAAGAGGCAGAGAATTAATGGATAATCACGAAGTACAACTTACAAAAATTGTTAATACAGAGGATAAGGATAAGCTTATCAGCATGCTTGTAAAGGCACGTGTTTCTTATCTTGAAAAGTGGGAAAGAGTTCCTTTCTTTAAGAGAAGAGAATTCAATGGTAAGAAAGAAGTATGTGTCATCTATGTAAATGAAAATCAGAAAGAGCAGGCAGACGAGATATATAATTCTTTTATGGGAATGAGTAAAAATTCTGCAAAAGAGGGTTGATATATGTTCGGAACAGCTTACGATAAGGTTAAGCACTGCTATGAGTGCATTAGAAAAATTACAGAATTTGAACCGGAAATCGCTTTGGTACTTGGATCAGGACTTGGTGATTTTGCTGAAAATATCGAGGTCGAGCAGGTTATCGAATATAAAGATATAGATGGCTTTCCTGTATCTACAGCACCGGGACATGCGGGGCAGTTTATCTGCGGTACACTTAAAGGCAAAAAGATCATATGTATGAAAGGCAGGATACACTATTATGAGGGGTATCCTGTTTCTGATGTTGTTCTCCCGATACGACTTATGAAGATGATGGGAGCAAAGATCTTATTCCTTACAAATGCATCGGGCGGAATGAAAGCTGACTTTAATGCCGGTGATTTTATGCTCATCACTGACCATATATCAATATTTGCGCCGAATCCGTTGATCGGCCCGAATATAGATGAGTTCGGTGTGCGTTTCCCTGATATGACGGAAGCATATGATAGAGAGCTTTCAGAAAAAGTCAGAGAAGCTGCAAAGGACATAGAACTTGATCTTAAGGAAGGCGTTTATGTACAGCTTACAGGACCTTCGTATGAGTCTCCGGCTGAGATACAGCTTCTTAAGCGGCTTGGAGGAGATGCAGTAGGAATGAGTACTGTTGTAGAGGCCATAGCAGGACACCATGCAGGTATGCGTGTAGTTGGTGTTTCTAATATTGCGAACCTTGCAGCCGGAATAGCTGACCATAAACTTACTGGTGAAGAAGTGATAGAGGCTGGTAAAATTTCTGCTCCGAGATTCCGTGATCTTATAATCCGGGCAGTTGAGAGATTCTAAAAAATGAAAGGTACGCTTTTAATAAGCGTACCTTTCTTAAATTAAAAGGAGATATTGGTATGAATATCAGATTTAAGAATGCTAGAGTACTCACAATGGCAGACGGTTTTAATATTATGGAAAATGCCGAAGTGCATGTACGCGGAAAAAAGATTACTTACATAGGTGCTGCAGATAAAAAGGAAGACAGAACAAATCATTGGGATAAGACGGTTGATGTGAAGGGTAATCTTTTAATGCCTGGATTTAAGGATGCGCATACACATTCTGCCATGACCTTTTTAAGAACTAATGCTGATGATATGAAGCTTCAAGACTGGCTTACCAAGGAAGTTTTTCCTTATGAAGCTAAGCTTACGGCAGAGGATATCTACTATTGCACAAAGCTTGCGGTACTTGAGTACCTCACAAGTGGTATTACTGCGATATGTGAGATGTATTTCGAGCCGCAGGCTATTGCCAAAGCCACAGAAGAAAGCGGTATGCGATGTGTACAGGTAAGCCCGCTGAGCGGTGGAGATAATGTGCCGCAGAAGATCGCCTGCCTTAGAGATATGTATAAGAAGTTTAACGAAGGCAATCCTCTTACTACATGCCAGATAGGACTTCATGCAGAATATACCTGCTCTAAGGAGCTTCTTGAAGAAACTGCAAAGCTCGTAAATGAGCTTAAAGTGCCTTTTTATGCACATATGTCTGAGACTAAGAGTGAGGTGGAAGGCTGCATAGAACGCTATGGAATGCCTCCTGTCGAATTTGCAGATTCCATTGGGCTTTTTAACTATGGCGGAGCTATTTTCCATGGCGTTCATTTAAATGACAAAGAGATAGAAATACTTAAAAAACGCGGCGTTTCTGTAGTTACAAATCCTGCATCTAATGCCAAGCTTGCGAGCGGTATTGCACCTATCACAAGTTTATTGAGTGAAGGCATAAATATTGCAATAGGAACAGATGGACCGGCAAGTAATAACTGTCTGGATATGTTCAGAGAAATGTTCCTCACAACTGCACTTGCAAAGCTTAGAGAGGATGATGCTGCTGCAGTTGATGCAAATAAGGTACTCTATATGGCTACAGTAGGTGGTGCAAAGGCATTAAACCTTAATGACAGCGATGTTCTGACAGCAGGTAAAAATGCTGATATGATCATGATAGATTTGAATCAGCCTAATATGCGTCCGTTTAATAACATTACAAAAAATATTGTTTATTCAGGCTCAAAGATCAATGTAAAGATGACAATGGTCAACGGCAAGATACTTTATATGGATGGAAAGTTCAATATTGGAGAAGATCCGGAAGCAATATACCGTGATGTTCAGAATGTTATAGATAGTTTTAAGAATGGAACAAGGTAATGGATTCAAATATGATATTTATTGCAGCTCTGGCTGCGGTTGTTTTTCTTGTTATAAAAAATAAAACAGATGAGGCTGAAAGGAAAAAGAAGCTCATCCATGATCTTAAAGAAAATTATGGCAAGGAAGAAAACAGAGAATATACACCGGTTGAATATGAGTTGATCTCGCATTATTTCAAAAATAAAGGTGTGGAGCAGGGCGAAAATATTATTGACCATATCACATGGAATGATCTTGATATGGATAATTTTTTTATTTCGATGAATCATACCCTTTCGGAAACAGGAGAAGAGTATCTTTTTGATATGCTTCACAGACCGGTCTTTGATGTGGATGTTCTCAAAGAAAGGGGAAGGGTTATAGATTTCTTTGAGAAACATGAAGATGAGAGGCTTATAGCACAGCAGGCCCTGGCAGCTATGGGACATTCAAAGAAGTATTCGCTGAGTGATTACCTGAAGCAGCTTGATGATCTGCGCGAAGAAAATAATGTGGGACATATGTTCTGTGCGCTTTTAGGATTGATATCGATCGCGATGATCTTTTTAAGACCGCCGGTAGGATTCGTCATGGTATTGCTTGCAACGGCTGTAAATGTGGCGACTTATTTTAAACGCAAAAGTGAGACAGATCCATATGTAAGATGCTTTTCATATATAGTGAGAATGCTCAGAGAGACCAAGGCTTTGCTGGCATTGGATGCACCTGAGCTTTCTGAATATATAGCAAAGCTTAAAAAAGATCAGGATGTACTGAAAGAGTTAAACCATGGAATGTTTCTGCTAATGTCAGGGAGAAATCTTACAGGAAGTCTTATGGAATTGCCGCTTGATTATATCAGGATATTTTTTCACCTTGATCTGATGCGTTTTAATGTAATGCTTAGGATCGTGAGGAAAAATCGTGCGGCGATAAACGAGATGATAGAGATCACGGGATTTCTTGACAGCATGATATCTGTAGGTCATTTCAGAAAGACATTGCTTAAGGCGGCAGAGCCTGAATTTGTAAGCGGCGAAACTGTTTTCAGTGCAGAGGAAATGTTCCATCCTCTTTTGAAAAAGCCTGTCCCTGCTTCAATAGAGGCAAAAAGAGGAGTTTTAGTGACAGGTTCGAATGCATCAGGTAAGTCTACATTCCTTAAAAGCGTTGCTCTTGCCGCGCTTTTGGCAGAAACGATATATACAGTGCCGGCTGATTCATTGAGAATGAGCTTTTTTATGATATATTCGTCTATGTCCATACGCGATAGTATCAGTTCCGGAGACAGTTATTATATGGCTGAGATCAGGGCAATGAAAAGGATAATGGATGCTGTCAAAGGTCGCAGAGACACTTCGATACTTTGCTTTGTAGATGAAGTACTGCGAGGAACAAATACTGTAGAACGTATAGCAGCAAGTTCACAGCTGCTTAAATCATTATCGACAGATGGCGTGATCTGCTTTGCGGCAACGCATGATATAGAGCTTACACATATGCTGGAAAATTATGTTGATAATTATCATTTTTCAGAAACAGCAGGTAATGGAACGATTACATTCAGCTATAAACTTGAGACTGGTCGCGCAGAGTCAAGGGATGCGATAAGATTACTTGATATGATAGGCTATGATCAGTCGATAACAAAAGCTGCATTTGAGACAAGCAACTGCTTTATGGAAACAGGAGCATGGCCAAAACTGTAATGTTTTGAAGGATAAAAAAGATGCTGCTTTATCACGTTACAACTGTAAAACTTCACAATGGTAAGTTAATGCATTAACGCGATAAAGTGTTGAAAAACACAGGTCAGTGTGATAGTATAAATGTCAGGTCTTTAAATAAAAGACATTTAATATGATCAATTCTGCCGGTCAATAAGGACAGAAAATAAAATATATAGGAGTTATTACAATGTCAGAAAACGTTTTTGATGTGCTGAAGGAAAGAGGATTCATTGCACAGTGCACAGATGAGGAAGGTGTCCGCGAGTTACTTGGAAAGAAGTCTGTACGCTTTTATATAGGCTTTGATGCGACAGCAGACAGCCTTACCGCGGGACATTTCCTGACAGTGATGGCAATGATGCACATGCAGAGAGCCGGCCACAGACCTATTGCTATGATGGGTGGCGGTACAACTCTTATCGGCGATCCTTCAGGTAAGTCAGATATGAGAAAGATGCTCACTATCGACACTATCAACCACAATGTTGAGTGTTTCAAGAATCAGCTTTCACGCTTTATCAAATTTGATGATGACAAGGCTATCATTGCTAATAATGCAGATTGGCTTCTCGACCTTAACTATGTTAAATTCATGAGAGAGGTCGGCGTACACTTTAATGTTGCAAAGATGCTTGCTGCAGACGCATATAAGAATCGTATGGCACGCGGCGGTCTTACATTCTTTGAGTTCAGCTACATGCTCATGCAGTCTTACGACTTCTTTAAGCTCAATGAAGATTATGACTGTGAACTTGAGATGGGTGGAGACGATCAGTGGAGTAATATCATTGGCGGCGTTAACCTTATCCGTTCAAAGACAGGCCGCAGCGCTTATGGTCTTACACTTAAGCTTCTTACAACATCTGACGGTGTAAAGATGGGTAAGACAGTAAAGGGTGCTCTTTGGCTTGATCCTCTCAAGACATCACCTTACGAGTTCTTCCAGTATTGGAGAAATATCGAAGATGCGAAGGTTGAGGAGTGCCTTGGTCTTCTTACATTCCTTCCTATGGATGAGGTTCATCGTCTTGGTGCTCTTAAGGATAAAGAGATCAACCATGCGAAGGAAGTTCTTGCATACGAAGTAACAAAGATCGTTCATGGCGAAGAAGAAGCAAAAAAGGCTCTTGAGGCTGCAAGAAACGTATTTTCAGGAGCTGGTAAGAGCGAGAATATGCCTACAACAACTTATAGCAAGGCTGAGCTTGATGAAGGAAAGGATATCCTTACACTTCTTGTTGATACAAAGCTTGCAAAGAACCGTTCAGAGGGACGCCGTCTTGTTGAGCAGGGTGGTGTATCTGTAAATGGCACAAAGGTTACAGACATCAAGGCTGCATTTGGTTCAGCTGATTTTGATGCTGACGGTGCAATCATTATCCAGAAGGGTAAGAAGGCATTCCATCAGATTAAGGCAGAATAATGGTTACATTATCACAATATAATGCAGAGAGACTGTTGACTGATGATGCTTTTTTTAGAGAAATGTACCATTTGGTCTCTCTGACCAGGCAGCGTAAGGTCGATAAAATAAAGGTTCCGGAGGTAAGGGCAGTTTCGCTTGCTGCCGGGATACTTATAAAAAACATGTGTGACGCCTGGCATATTGACAGTAAAAGAATTATCACAAATGAACATGGCAAGCCTATGATTCCCGGAGGTAAACCTCCTTATTTCAGCATATCCCATAAACATAAGATAGCTGTTCTGGCTGTTTCAAAAGACAATCAGGTGGGGGTAGATATCGAGTTTATAGGCATGTACCGTGAAGCTATGGTTAAGCGTTTTTATACCAAAGCAGAAATAGCATTCCTTGATGGTATTCAGGATGAGAGAAAAAAGCGTGAAGAGTTTTACCGTATGTGGACTATGAAGGAAGCATATGGAAAACTAGTGGGTGATGGTCTTTCTACAGGACTTGTGTTTGACACGACCATGCAGTATACTTCACTGAAATTCACTCATCAATTTGTTGAAAAAGATTATATTGTAACTATATGTGAAAAATTTTAACTGATTCAGTGCAAGGCTCTTGAGGGAGTTTTGTTTTATAAAATTCGCTGTACTTTCTAAATTTAGTACAGCGAATTTTTTTCGTATTTAGGGTTAGAGAAAGTTCATAAAATTCCGATAAATATAGTGAACACACAGTTTTCTGATATAGTGGGCAGTGCGTATTTGTGCTTGCATCAGTAAACCTGAATTTAAGGAAGATGGTGAATAAACATGGATGTTAAGGTTGACGATGGCAGAAGACAGGCTGTTAAAAATGGCATGTATTTTGTGTGCATGGGGTTGTCACTGGAAATTGTGTCACTTATTGCCGAAGGGATAATAACTGATGATACGATTTTTATCGGAAGAGTAGTCAGAATCATTTCTATAGCTGCATTTGGCGGACAATTCTGGGGCTTTTTGAAGCTGTCAGGTGTCAGTAACTATTATCGCAGAGCAAAAGAAATGACTTTGGCGGCAATCATACTTCTTTCCGGTATGCTTTTATTTGATGTTTTGACGCTTAAGAATGCAGGAGTAGAGGAGATACTTACAGGATCAGCATATGCAAGTACTATAGTCGTGATCTTGGTGGTGTCGATGTTAGAAATTTTTATTAATAAGTATCTTTTATATGGAAATGCAGAGATTGCGCGAGAAGAAGGCGATGACGCTCTGGCAGAAAAATTTATGCGGCTGTGGAGAAATTTCATAGTAGCAACGGTCATGCTGATAATCGTGTCAATAGCGATGCTTGGAGCGATACTTGCATTGGCGTATGGATACTTTGCACAGATGAATGACGTTCTGCTTACGGGCGGAATCGTATGGGTGCTTTCGGGAGAATCACTTATAGCATTTTCGCTGATCTATATCGCCTCATATATTCGTATAATCATTAATACTGGAAGGCTTTATAGTAAGTTTTCCTGAGTTTTTAGGAAATGTGAAATACTGAAAATTATGTAATCCTGATCTTGAGATTTTGCTCAAGATCAGGATTATTTTTATGATATAGGAAATTTCTCCGAAATTCCTATATCATAAAAAGCGCTCCGCTATGGATGCGCACTCGCGCGATAGGAATATGTTGCCTTCAGCAACCGCGCTCGGCGCGAGCATGTTGCAAGCAACATGCTTTCTTGT
The DNA here is from genome assembly GCA_900114405.1 of Lachnospiraceae bacterium KH1T2. Classification (GTDB taxonomy): domain Bacteria; phylum Bacillota; class Clostridia; order Lachnospirales; family Lachnospiraceae; genus NK4A144. The sequence continues at coordinate 71,432 of FOSY01000010.1, forward strand.
ATTACTATTTTTCTTTTATGTGTGACCGTTAGGTATAGATAATGTTGTGTACAATAAAATAGCATTTAATTTAGTACAATAAACAACTCGAAATTGTATGTATTATCCTACTAAAAATGATAAGCTTGGATTAGGGTACATAAAGGGGGAATGATAATACTATGCTGTTTGAGGAGATGGGTAATTCTGCGGAGTATTTAGATCATTGTCTGGAATATGCGCTGATATGCCTTAAGGGAGATGTAGCTGAGCGTATTGCGGCGGAAGTGGAATTTCGAGAGTATGTGGAGATGACTGAAATGAATGGTGAGCTGCCGCAGGCAGAAAAATGTCTTAGAAATCTTGGCGCTGACTATTTCGTAAGAGCTGCCCTTTCTGTGATCTATGCAGAAAAGGAGTTAAAAGAAAAAACAAGTATATTATCACTAGTTAAAGAACTTCTCCTTTTTGAAAATTCATCCAGTGCTGAAATGTTTGTTACCGCGAGACTGTATGAAGACAGATTCAAAATTCTATTTCCGGAAATATCTTTTTCGAGCAATCCTATAAAAGAAGAACTTATCATGGATGAGGAACTGAAGGATATTTTGTCGGGAATTGAAAATGAAAGAGGCAGATTTGAATTATACGAACCGGAAGAAGGGTTTGAGCTTAAAAAGTATCTGGAAAAATCTTACATAAGGACAGTAAATATAGAAAAAAATAGAAGTGGTATTCCATTTATATATGGCGAAGAAGGGGTAGGAAAAAGAGATATTTTGAAGGCGGCGGCAGTAAAGAATGGAAGAGCCACACTTGCTGCAGCCATTAAAGATAAAAAAGACTTAACGGCAGATGAGATTATAAGACAGCTGCTTTACGCATATAGAATATGTATATTGTTTGACTATTCTTTGGCTGTGACCGGCTTTGACCGGCTGGAAAGCAATAATGTTACGCTTGTAAGTAACTGGCTGAAATATGAAGCATCAGAGAGAATAGAGCACATCTATATTCTGTCTGACAGTGATACCGGGCTTAAAAATATAGAGGGATTGATTTCTGTTGAGATACGGACACCAGACAGTAAAACGCGAGAAGAAGAGTGGAAAAGACTTCTGAAAGATGAAAAAATTGATGAAGCAATAAGTATAAATAATCTTGCTGAAACTTTTATTCTGACTCCGGGGAAAATTCAAAATGCATTGGAGGAAGCTAAAAGAAATACTGAAGAAGGTGAAGTGATCTCAAAAAGTGGATTGTATGAGGCATGCTATTCGCAGATTTCGGGAAACCTTTCCGAGCATGCATCAAGGATAGATGTTACATTTGGGTGGGATGACCTTATTCTTAAAGATAAGCAGAAAGAGGTGATAGCAGATATCTGCTCGGCAGTCAGATATAAGGGAAAGGTAATGAATGACTGGAATTTCAAAAAAGTTCTTCCTTATGGAGCCGGAATATCCTGCCTTTTTGCAGGACCTCCCGGAACAGGTAAAACTATGTCTGCACAGGTGATAGCCAAAGAACTTTCGATGGAACTATATAGAGTGGACATGTCGAAAGTTATGGATAAGTACGTGGGAGAAACCGAGAAAAATATAAAGGCAATTTTTGATGAAGCTTCAAAAATGTCATGTATTCTCTTTTTTGATGAAGCTGATGCAATCTTTAATAAGCGACTCGAGGCATCAGGAGCAAATGAAAGATTTGCAAATATTGAATCTTCACTTTTACTGCAATGTATTGAAGATTTTAGAGGTATTGCAATCTTAGCGACTAATAATCAGGGAAGTATTGACAATGCTTTTTTGCGAAGATTTAAATTTTATCTTAAGTTTACGGAGCCTGATGAGGATGAAAGGCTTAGGATATGGGAAAAAGTTTTCCCTCAAGAATCACCGCTTTCTGACGAAATAGATTTTAGAGAATTTGCTCATGTTTTTGAGTTTACGGGTGCATTTATTAAGAATGTTGCTCTGCAGTCCGCTTTCATGGCGGCGGCGGAAAGCAGTGAGATAGATGGAAAGACGATAGTAAAAGCGGCAAAACGTGAGATGGAGAAGACAGGAAGGATGTTTAATTGGAGTAATCTGGGTAGTTTGGAGAGATTTGTCAGATAAGAAAGGTTTTATCTATGTTCAAATTATTAGGGATGAAGTTTGGAAAAACCGACGAAGAAAAGAAACAGGACAAGCTGAAAAGCAGTATCAAGACAGCCGGAAAGCAGTATTTAAAGCATAAAGAAAGATTACAAAGGGCGAGGGGGTTAAATACAGAACAGGAAAAAAGAGAGAGTGCCATCTTTTTCAAGACTTATGGACCTTTGATAGAAGAATGTATCTCAAACAGGATAAATCTGATTGAAGATAATAATATAAGGGAGATGAATATTGGTTATAATAAATATAAGGGTGATTTAAGGATTAGCGCTGAGGAAAATATTAATTCAGCTATTACATCTGATATGCTGGATAAATTTTCACCGCTTTCAAAGGATAATAATAAACTGACTGATGAGCAGGTAGGGCAGGTAGATGATGGAGCAAGAGCGGGGATAAGCAAAGTAGGACAGTGGCTTTATGAGCATAGTGGTACAAGGCATCAGGCTTTTATACATATGCTTATGTCGAAAAATGAACGCGAACAGCTCTTTATATATTATCTTGTTGAGAAAAATAAAAGAAAGAATCCCACGCCTAAGGATCTTGTAGATTCGCAGTCAGGGTATGTTCCTGATATCTCAAAAATTAAGAGTCAGATAACACCCAGCAAATTTAAATTTTGGAAATGGGGGAAAACCAAGTATCACTGGTATAAGTTTGATGATGCAGCACAGGCTGCTGCTGAAATGCGGGATATGTTCAGAGTCTATGGACTGGGAGCAAATGATATTAAGATCCCGGGGTTGCATGTTGAAGAAGATGAAAAGAAAGAGGAAAATCAACAAGAAGATGTAGGACAAAATAATCTTGTAGAAGAGAATATAATTGAGAAAGCAGATAAAGAAGATCAAGACAAGGCTGGTAATAATGAAGGCGAGAAAATAATAGAACAGCAGCAAGAAGAAAGTCAGATTGCTGAAGATATCTCAGAGATGGACCTGGATAAATCTATAATCGAGGATTATAAGGGAGATCAAGGGGATAATGAAATACCGTTAAATCCGGATGTGAATATAATCGAGAAGCTTCAGAATCATAAAAGACTTATCATGAGGCTGGAAGGCAAGACTGGAGAACTTGATGATAAGGACAATGAGAGTTTAAATAAGTCGGTAGAAGAATTGAAACAGGCTTTTGAAGCTTTTCAGAAATGGCTCGATAGAGCGCCGGCTATGGAACCTGACGAAAAGCAAAAGGGTATGGATGCTCCATTTGCTCAGGCACCGGGATTTAAGAATAGTGAGCTTACGGGCTATGTTGCAACAGGTGCTAAGATTGTAGGAAAAGGTGCGGCATCTCCATATTCTTCTTATAACGTTAGTCTTATGGGGTATGAACCGGTTAAAGCAATTTTTAATGAAAGTTTTGCTCGTGGCTGCAATATTGGAGGAAATGGACTAGGTACAGCAGCTGGAGTTATTTCAATAATCGGTGTAGTGATCAAACTTGTAGAAATAAAGAAGTCAGCACCGTTGGAAATGGGCAGCACTATAGCATTTCAGTTAATGGAATCTCTTTCTCAGCTCTTAACTGGTGGCAGCGGCGCAACTCTAAGTACGTCAAGTATGATAGGAACAATAGCCGGAGTCACTGCTGAAGAAATGGTTAAGAATAGTTCCTATGTGGCAGCCGGACAGGCAGGCAACATACTTGGAGGTGTTGCCGGTGCTATCAATATGGGACTTGGAATCAGCAGTGTTGTAAGATCTAATAATAGTCAAAAACATCTTGATAATGCCAGACAAAAGTTCAATGAGAGAGTTTTTGAAAGTGACTCTAGGAAAACTGTAAAGAATGATCCATCAGTGAAGCAGTTGTCTAAAGATGATGAAAAGCAAAATGCGCTGATGATGAAGCTGGACAGAGATTTTTCTACGAAAAAGTTTACCGGTGGTCTGCAGATCGGAGCAGGTGTTTTACAGGTTGCGGGTGGTGTGCTTGGAGTACTTGCTGCGACGGGCGTTGGAGCTCCTATAGCAACTGCACTTGGAGTGATAGGCGGTCTTGTTGCAGGCGGAATAGCACTTTATTCGTTTCTTAAAGCTCGAAGTAATAGAAAGAAATCGGTTGATGAGTACCTAAAGGTTGATTTTGTAGTATCCAAGGCGGAAGAGTATTTTAGTCAAAAGTATGGCGCTAAATGGGAAGATAGAATTAAAACTGAGTATGGCATAAAAGGGAAAAAGGGACTTAAAGAACAGATCCGCTATGAGCTTATGGCAAGGATCAATTGCCATGATTCTGACTCTGCATATAGATATATAAACAGACAATATGCAATATTCCTATATAGGAAGACCTACTTTAAGCCAGATGGTAGAACGCCGTTTACAACTGCGGATGAAAATGATCCTGACTTCAGGAGAGCACAGGAAGAATATGTACCGATACTTAAGTCAATCAAGCTGAGACCAAAATATCCGAATGCTGAAGAGGCTGACAAAACACCAAATCTTTCAGTAGATGTCATAGCTACAAAATTGTTTAATGGATAAGGGGAAAAAATGGAAAAGAAGGAAAGATACTATAAGTTGCTTGAAAAGCTGGAGGAAGAATTTAATAAGGCAGAATATAAGACAAGGCTTATAAAGGAGGGAGAGGGTGGAGTGCCTTTTTCAATCCTTAGAGTGGGTATTCATGATTTTGCTACTATTCCGGACGGTGTACTTGCAGAGTTCTTCTTCTTAGATACTGAGGAGTCGGCAGAGCATGTTATGTATTTTTACTCAGTTATCACTATTGAGGACGAGATGGATCGTAAGTATTCTGATGAATTGGCAAAGTCTATAGCAAGGTTGAATTTTTATATTCAGGGAGGATGCTTTGCTATAAATGCAGCAGAAAGTACATTGGTGTATAGGAATACAGGCTATTATTTTGATTCTTTGAGTGATGAACAGATATTTGACGGCATGAGCCTCAATGCAATACATGCGGTGCAGATTGCGGAGCCATATGGAGGAATCCTTTCAGGAGTAGCTAAAGGCGAAAATACCTTTGAGGAGATAATGGAGCTTCTGCCGGAGCAGTGATCTGAGAAAAAATTATTGTAAAAATTAAAATGATGTTATGCCCTGAGTTTATAGTTATATAGGCTTGGGGCTTTTTCATGCATAATTATAGAACCGGGTATAATTTTACCTTTTTCGGGCTGCTTCACAAAATCATCATATTAAAAGATTATTATATAGTGGTTTTTAAATATGGAGGTAGTGAAGAATGCTTGAGGTAAAAAATCTTACAAAGCGTTACGGATCTAATGTTGCTGTTGATCATTTGAATTTTAAGATCGCAGACGGCAGGATCTATGGTTTCCTTGGCCCTAATGGTGCAGGTAAATCAACAACTATGAATATGATAACAGGGTATCTTGCATCTACGGAGGGGACAGTTCTTATTGATGGACATGATATATTGAAGGATCCTATCGAGGCTAAAAAGCATATAGGATATCTTCCGGAGATTCCACCGCTTTATCCGGATATGACTGTTGGCGAATATCTTTCATTTGCAGCAGAGCTTAAGGGAATAGCGAAAAAAGAGCGTGCATCAATGCTTGACGACATTATGCAGCGTACAATGACTAAGGACGTTGAAGGCAGACTGATTCGAAATCTTTCAAAAGGATATCGTCAGAGAGTTGGTATCGCTGAGGCGCTTATCGGTTATCCGGATCTTATCATCCTTGATGAGCCGACTGTTGGACTTGATCCAAAGCAGATCATCGAGATACGTCAGCTTATCAGATCTCTTGGAGAAAAGCACACTGTGATCTTGAGCTCTCATATATTACAGGAAATCAGTGCTGTATGTGATCATATCATGGTCATTTCACATGGTAAGATGGTCGCATCTGATACACCGGAGCGATTGGCTAATTCAATAAGTGATTCGCACACTATGCATCTTGAAGTGCGTGCTTCTCAGAAGGAGATTGAAAATGCGCTCAAAGGCATAAAGGGAGTTAGTGAGATCAGATTTGAAGCTTCGACAGAGAGAGGAATCTCACGTGCGGTAATTTCAAGTGGAGCTGATTCAGATATTCGAGAAGAAGTATTCCACAGATGTGCAAATAATGGACTTCCTATCCTTGATATGCGCTCAGATCGTCTTTCTCTTGAGGATGTTTACCTTAAACTCACCGGAGATGAAAAGGGTGAAGCAGAGCAGACTGCAGAGATAGAGGAAAGCGCTGATATATCAAATGAAAAGGAGGCTGATAAGTAATGCTTGCAGTTTATAAAAAAGAGCTGAGACAGTATTTTAATTCTGTTATTGGATGCCTTTTCATAGCAGTTAATTTCTGTGTACTCGGCATTTATTTCATGGCAAATAACCTGCTTGGACAAAATCCTTCATTGGCTAATGTCATGAATAACGTTTTATTTGTTTTAATGATAATGACACCTATCCTTACAATGAGGATATTAGCAGAAGAGCAGAGACAAAAGACAGATCAGCTTTTGCTCACAGCGCCTGTCCCTGTATGGAAAGTTGTAGTGGGCAAGTACCTCGCTGTGCTTTCGATCTTTATGATACCGGTAGTGCTTTCGTGCATATTCCCGCTTATCATGTCATGTTTTGGAACAGTAGAGTATGGTGAGTCTTACCTCGCAGTTCTTGGATATTTCATGTTTGGAGCTGCATGTATTGCAGTTGGTGTATTTGTTTCATCAATCACAGAAAGCCAGATAATCGCAGCAGTTCTTTCGTTTATAATCCTGTTCCTCACATTTTTGATGAATGGTATTGTAAGCATACTGACACAGAGCGGAACTAATCCGGCTGTGCTGCTCAGAGCTTTTGACTTTTTGAGCCGACTTGATAACTTTATGGCTGGTATTTTTGATATTAAGGAAGCAGTTTATTTCTTTACTGTTATCGTACTTATGCTGTTCCTTACTTATCAGTCAATAATGAAGAGAAGATATTCTGTATCAAAGACAACACTTTCACTTACAGTATATTCTAATCTTGTCATTGTGATCGCAGTAGCGATAGCAGTAGTTGTAAACTTGTTTGTAGGTCAGATACCGTCAATATATTCTGAATTTGATGTCACAAAATCAGGTGTATTTACATTGACAGATGACTCAAAGAAGTTTATGGCAGCTCTTAACAGTGATGTAACTATCTATGTTCTCGGTACTGAAGAGCAGATGGCTAACTATGACTATAAAGAGGTAGTAAATACACTTAAGCAATACAGCGAGCTTACAGACCACATAAAGGTAGTTTATAAGGATCCAAGTCTTGACCCGAATTTTGCTCAGAAGTACACCACAGAGCAGGCAACTATAGGCTCACTCATCGTTGTATCAGGTGATAGATCAAGATACGTTCCGACTTCTGATATTTATGAGACAAATGTTGATTACCAGACATATCAGTCAACACGTACTGCATATGATGGTGAAGGTCAGATCACATCAGCAATTTCATATGTTACAACTGATGATCTTCCGAAGCTTTATATAATAACAGGCCATAGCGAAGCATCACTTAGTGAATTCAGCCGCTTAGAGCAGGCAATTAAAAAGCAGAATATTGATACAGAAGAGCTTCAGCTTATCACTACAGAGGCAATTCCTGAGGATGCATCTGCGATAATGATACTTTCACCTGAAAGTGACTACTCAAAAGAAGATGCGGCTAAGGTATCTGAGTACCTTAAGAATGGCGGAAAAGCGATAATCACATACAATTATACAGAAGCAGGTACTCCAAACCTTGATTCAGTGCTTGAAGCATATGGTGTAAATCATATCAATGGAATCGTTTTTGAGGGCGATCAGAGCCACATGATGCAGAATCCTATATATCTGATACCTGATCTTGAAAGTTCAGCTATGACAGATTCACTTATTGCATCTAATCTTCCTGTTCTTGTTCCACAGGCTTCTGCATTTGCTGTTTCAGATAATTCTGTTCCGGATACGACTGAGATCGATGAGGCTATCCAGACTACAGCTAATTCATATCTGAAAACAGATGTAAGTAATGCACAGTCACCTGCAAGAGAGGCTGGTGATCAGGACGGACCGTTTGATATTGGTGTATATGTCACAGATACTTCTGTAAGTGATAATGCTGCAAAGATTGCTGCATTTTCTACGGATTATCTCTTCTCAGATCAGATGGATTCATATGTTGCAGGTTCAAATGTTGCACTTGTGACAAATGCGCTTAATGACATGATAGAGAGAGAGCTTAATGCTACTATCCCGGCTAAGTCATATCAGACTTCACTGCTTACAGTAAGCTATGGTACAGCTATGATGCTTTCGGCTATCTTTGTGCTTCTTATCCCTATTGCAACACTTGCAGCAGGTATCGTTGTGTGGTACAGAAGGAGAAAGCGCTGATGGAAAAGAAACAGATAAGAAATCTAATTATACTGGTTGTAGTTTTGATAGTTTGCATTGGCGGTTATTTCGGAATGAAAAACTTCAACCAAAAGACAGAGGCAGCTTCAGAAGCTGCTTCTGAGGCCGCTGAGGCAAAAGAACAGTTAAGCACTGTAAGCTCAGGCTCTATAACAAAGCTTTCATGGAAATATGATGGAAATGATGTAACTATCACAAAGGGCGGAGTTGACGGTGATGATGTATGGTATAACGGATCTGTAAGTCTTAACTCAGTAGAATCAATGCTTAGTGCAGTTTCTGATATTGAGTCATCAAAGACGATAACAGGTGACGATATAAACATGGAGGAGTTTGGCTTAAACTCTCCTCAGAATGTCATCACAGCCGAAGAGTCAGATGGTAAGAATATAAAAGTAACTATAGGAATACAGAATCAGATAACTAATGATTATTATTGCTATCTGAATGATGATACCTCCAAGGTATATACGATATCATCAACACTTTACAACAGCTTTAATAAAGACCCGAAAGACATGGAAGCCGGAAAATAATGCATTTTAGAAAGTACATAAAATTTAGTTTTTATTATTGTGATAGATGATATAATGACCTCAGGTATTAACTTTTCTTTCAAGAAAGAATGGGGGATCAAGATGGCTAAATTTTATCGTTGTAAGGGATGTGGAAATTTTATTTCCATAATTGGTGAAAAGTCTGCGTGTACACCTAAGTGCTGCGGCGAGGAAATGACAGAGCTTAAGGCAAACACGACAGATGGTGCAGCTGAGAAGCATGTTCCTGACGTGACTATAGATGGAGATAAGGTATGTGTACAGGTTGGTTCTGTAGCACATCCGATGCTTGAGGAACATCATATTGCATTTATTTATCTTGAAACCGAAGACAGCGGACAGATACAGTATCTCAAGCCGGGAGAAGAGCCAAAGGCAGAGTTCCTTCTCAATGGCAAGAAAGCAATAAGGGTTTACGAGTATTGCAATCTTCATGGGCTTTGGGTTAAAGAATTATAATTTTAGCGGGCAGTTTTAGCAACTGCCCGTTATTTATTGTAAAAATTTGCAAAAGAGGAGAAAAAGGGTAAATATGAAATTCAGAAAAATTTCGGCGATTCTGCTTATCGCGGCTTTGCTTACAGGCTGTGCAGGAAAAAATGCCGGCAGTATAGCACAGAGTGAAGCTTCATCAGAAGAGGCTTCGGCAAGTGTTTCATTAAGTGAAATTGAAGGGGATGAAAAGACAAGGTCAGAAAATTCTGCGGTATCTGGAGATGAAGTACAGGTGTCTGAGAAAGTTGAGAAGATTCTTCAGGAAATGACGCTTGAAGAGAAGATAGCGCAAATGATAATGCCTTCAGTAAGAAATGAAGATAATGAGTCCGCTGCTTCACTTACGACGCTTACAGCTAATGCAAAGAGTGCTGTTCAGAAGTATGGTTTTGGTGGATATATTTTCTTTGCGCCAAACTGTGAGGATACATATAAACTTGCGAAATTAACTCAGGAGATGCAGCGTGCGGCATGCAGTGAGGATTCTGAAGTTCAGCTTCCACTGCTGATGGCTGTTGATCAGGAGGGCGGTATTGTCAGCAGACTGAAGGAGGGAACATCTACTCCTGGAAATATGGCTTTGGCAGCGAGCGGTGATACAAAGATGGCTCTTGAAACCGGCGATATCATAGGCTCTGAGCTTGCTGCGGTGGGATTAAATGTTGATTTTGCACCGGTAATGGATGTTAACAGTAACCCGGAGAACCCAATCATAGGTCTGAGATCTTTTTCTGATGACGCAGAAACAGCAGCGAAATATGGTACGGAATTTATAAAGGGAATCGAGCAAAATGAAGTATCTACTGCACTTAAGCACTTCCCGGGGCATGGTGATACTGACACAGACAGCCACACAGGTCTTCCGAGGATAGAAAAGACAGAAGAAGAACTGGAAAAAAATGAGCTTATACCGTTTGAGGCTGGTATCGCAGCAGGGACAGATATGATAATGACAGCACATATTCAGTTCCCTGAGATCGAAACTGAGGAGTATGTTTCAAAGTCTACCGGTGAGAAGATCAATATTCCGGCAACTCTTTCTCATAAGATATTGACAGAGCTTCTCAGGGAAAAAATGGGCTATAAGGGCATCATAGTCACTGACTCTATGGTGATGGATGCCATAAAAGATCATTTCGGAGACATGGATGCGGCAAGGCTTGCTATAAATGCCGGAGCAGATATATTGCTCATGCCCGGAAATATTGCTACTTCGACAGGTGTAGACTATCTTGATAAATATATTAAAGACATTGCGGAGATGGTCGAAAAAGGAGAAATAGCAGAAGAAAGGATAAATGCTTCTGTATCGCGCATACTTGCTCTGAAGGAAGAGAAGGGAATGCTTGACGAAGTGGAAAGCTACCGGGATCTCACAGATAAAGAGATTTCTTCTTTTGCGGAGGAGGCACGGAAAATAGTTGGAAGCGATGAGCATAAGGAAAAAGAAGAGATGATAGCTGAGGCCGCGATAACGCTCATCACTCCGCAAAGAGAGGTCAGTGCAGACTATGCAGTTAGCTCAAATTCTGCTGTGAGTGCTGACGAGGCAGTAAGTGGAAACGATACTGCAAGTGAAAATAATACCGTGAGTGCGGGGGAAACGGTATCTGATGACTATATTGTCACAGGAGGTAAAACAGTAGTGCTTGCACCGGATAGCGATATTTTAGAAGGTGCTAAAGTTTCTGAGATCAAAGCTGACTATGGACTTTATGATAAATCAATAGCAGGATATGACAACGTTGTCATAATCTCTGTACTTAAAGCATCTAAGGATGAGACCGATAAGGTATGCAGGCTTATAGACAGCGCAAAGGCGAAAGGTGCAAAATGCCTTGTGATAAGTGCAGGACTGCCATATGATGCAGAAAAATACGAAAGTGCTGATGGCATATATGTGTGCTATGGATATGTAAAGAGACTGCCGAATATAAGAGCTGCACTCAGGGCTGTTTATGGTGAATTTACACCGGGCGGAGTTATGCCGGTGAAGCTTAAATAAATTTTTACTTTAGAAAATTCCTGCTTTGTGATATATTATACTTTTGTAAAACTATGTAAAGATTTGAGAAAAGAGGTTTTTTTTCAATGGCTAAAGTAAGAACCAGATTCGCACCAAGTCCGACAGGACGTATGCATGTCGGTAATCTTAGAACAGCGCTTTATGCATATCTTATCACTAGACATGCGGGCGGAGATTTTATCCTTCGTATCGAGGATACAGACCAGAACCGTGAAGTAGAAGGTGCTGTAGACATCATTAATCGTACACTCGAGAAGACAGGACTCGAACATGATGAAGGTCCTGATAAGGACGGCGGTGTAGGCCCATATGTACAGTCTGAGCGTGTAAAGAGCGGACTTTACCTGAAGTATGCACAGCAGCTTGTTGAAAAGGGCGAAGCATATTACTGCTTCTGTACTCCGGAACGTCTTGAATCTCTTAAGCATAAAGTAGAGGGAACAGACAAAGAGATCTCTGTTTACGATAAGCATTGTCTCCATCTTTCAAAAGAAGAGGTTGAGGCTAATCTTGCAGCAGGAATGCCTTATGTAATTCGTCAGAATAACCCTACAGAGGGAACAACAACTTTCCATGACGATATTTATGGAGATATCACAGTAAATAATGATGAGCTTGATGATATGATCCTCATCAAGTCTGACGGATTCCCTACATATAACTTTGCAAACGTTATCGACGATCATCTTATGGGAATCACACATGTAGTACGTGGTAATGAATATCTTTCATCATCACCTAAGTACAATCGTCTCTATGAAGCATTCGGATGGGAGATACCTGAGTATATCCATTGCCCGCTCATCACAGATGAGAATCATAAGAAGCTTTCAAAGAGAAGCGGACATTCTTCATTTGAGGATCTTCTTGAGCAGGGATTTCTTACAGAAGCTGTAGTTAACTTCGTAGCTCTCCTTGGATGGTCACCTGAGGACAATCAGGAGATCATGAGCCTTGACGAGCTTATAGAGAAATTTGACTATCATCACATCAACAAGAGCCCGGCTGTATTTGACTATGGCAAGCTTAAGTGGATGAATGGTGAGTATATCAAGAAGATGGACTTTGAGGAATTCTTCAAGATGGCAGAGCCATATATCAAGGAAGTCGTAACAAAGCCTTATGATCTTAGAAAAATCGCTAAGATGGTTCAGACTCGTATCGAGATCTTCCCTGATATCAAGGAGCACATTGACTTCTTTGAAGCTGTACCTGAATATGATGTTGCAATGTACACTCATAAGAAGATGAAGACAACTCCTGAGATTTCACTTGAGGTTCTTAAGGAGCTTGTACCGGTACTTGAGGGTACTGATGATTATTCAAATGATGCTCTCTATGCACTTATTAAGGAATATGTGGAGAAGAAGGGCTGCAAGAATGGACAGGCTCTCTGGCCACTTAGAACAGCTGTATCCGGCAAGCAGATGACACCTGGCGGAGCAACTGAGCTTATGGAAGTGCTTGGAAAAGAAGAGACACTTGCACGTGTTAAGGCAGCAATTGCAAAGCTTGAGGCAGCAGTTGCATAATAAAAGCAATTATAGTCCTGAACAGTTAAAGGCAATAGAACACTTTAAAGGGGCAGCCGAAGTGCTGGCTGCTCCCGGTTCAGGCAAAACCCGTGTCATCGTTGGAAGACTATCATATCTTATAAATGATAGAAAAATCCCACCATCATCTATACTTACAATTACATTTACCAAAGCTGCAGCAAGGGAAATGAAGGAAAGAGCTATGGCGCAGATAGGCGCTGAAGCGGCAGCAATCAATTTTGGAACATTTCACAGTATTTTCTTTTTAATTCTAAGACATACATATCGCTTTGGACCTGAGAATATCATACGGTTCGAAACTCAAAGAGAAATAATCAAAGATATAATAAAATCAGAAAACATAGATATCAGGGAATCTGAGACTCTCTATACAGATATTTTAAGTGATATAAGCCGTGTGAAGACTGGAGGGGTTAAGATCACGGAGGAAGAAGAGTTTTCAATGGAATTCAAAGATTTTGAGAAGTTTTACTTTCGTTATATCAATAAAATGAATACTTTGAAACTGATCGATTTTGACGATATGTTAATCAGAGTAAACATGCTTTTTAAAGACAGACCTGAGGTATTAAAGAAATGGTCTGATAAATTTAAGTTTATTTTGATCGACGAGTTTCAAGATATTGACAAAATGCAGTACGAAACGATAAAGATGCTTGCCGCACCTGAAAATAACCTCTTTGTAGTGGGGGATGATGACCAGTCGATATATGGCTTTAGAGGCTCTGAACCGGCTATAATGCAGAGCTTTATACAGGACTTTGCAGATGCAGAAATGTTGAGATTAAGTGTTAATTACAGGTCATCAGGGAAGATAATAAGCGCGGCAGGAATAGTGATAAAGGAGAATACACTGCGCATTACGAAGGAGGTAAAGGCATTTAAGGACGAGGGTGAAGACATAGATATCATGAAATTTCGTGATAGGGATGAAGAAGTCATGAAAATGGCTGAGCATTTCGGTAAGATAGATGATCTGAATAGAATTGCCATATTGCTTAGAACAAATACGGAAGCGGCATTTTTTGCAGAGAAATTAGCTGAGATGGATATTCCGGTGAGGTGTCGTGAGAAGATGATATCAGTGTACGACCATTTTATAAGCAAAGATATTTTTGCTTATCTCAGGCTGGCGCAAGGGTGTAGAAGCCGCTCGGAACTCTATAGAGTTATGAATAAGCCTTATAGGGGGATCAGCAGAGATGCGGCGGCAGCGGGCGAGTTTAGCTTTGCTGAGATAAAGAAATATCACGCAGACGATATCAGAACCCTGTCTGAAATCTTAAATTTGGAAAATTCACTGAATATAGCTGCTTCTATGCGGCCTTATGCGTCTGTTCATTATATCCTGCATGGTGTCGGTTATCTGAAATTTCTTAAGAAATACGCAGATGACAGGAATCTTGACTATGAAAAGCTTAAAGATAAAGCCATGGAAATAAAATGCAGGGCAAAGAACTATGCGACATTTGAAGAATGGGAGGATGCAGCTGCAGAAGGGCGAAGAAATTTAAGAAAGAGCGAAGATAGTGAACAGAATGCTGTGACGATAATGACGCTTCATGGAGCGAAAGGGCTTGAATTTCCGGAAGTATTTATCCCGGATGTCAATGAAGGGATGATACCGTGGAAGAAAGCTGTGCTGAAAAATGAGATTGAAGAGGAAAGAAGGCTTTTGTATGTAGGGATAACCAGAGCTATTGATAAGCTGCATATATGGAGTATAGAAGATGATTTTGGTAAAAAAGCGGAAGTATCATCTTTTTTGAAACCATTATTATAGTAAACGAAAAAACTTTTGATGTTTGCCATATAAGAAAATTGAACCTCATAGCATGTTTTGTGTTAATATATTATATGAATAATTGTACTGAAAAAAATGCTAAAAAGGACTAGTGCGCATGAAATTTATATCATGGAACGTTAACGGGCTTAGAGCCTGTGTAGGAAAAGGGGATTTTTACGAAAATTTCAAGAAGCTTGATGCTGATATTTTCTGCCTGCAGGAAACAAAGATGCAGGAAGGACAGCTTGAGCTTGAACTTCCGGAAGGCTATAGGTCATATTGGAATTATGCTGAAAAGAAGGGATATTCCGGAACTGCCATAATAACCAGACTTAATCCGCTCAATGTAACTTATGGTATGGATGATTTTAGAGAAGATAATGAAGGCAGAGTTATAACTTTGGAATTCGAGGACTTTTATCTGATAACATGTTATACTCCGAATTCCAAGCAGGGGCTTCTGCGACTTGATGACAGAATGCTTTGGGAAGATGCTTTTCTTAAGTATCTTAATCACCTTCAGGAGACAAAGCCTGTAGTGGTATGCGGTGACTTAAATGTTGCTCACGAGGAGATAGATCTTAAAAATCCTAAGTCAAATCATAAGAATGCAGGATTTACAGATGAAGAAAGAGAAAAATTTACAATTTTGTTAAAGGAAGGGCATCTTATAGACACTTGGAGATTTCAGCATCCGGATACAACAGATGTTTACTCGTGGTGGTCATATAGATTCCGCGCAAGGGAAAAAAATGCGGGATGGAGAATTGATTATTTCCTGATCTCTGAGGCACTTAAAGACAGACTTGACAGAACAGAGATCCACACAGATATGCTTGGCTCGGATCACTGCCCTGTAGAATTGGATCTTAAATAAATGAAAATTACCGATAGCTATATTTTTTATGGAGTTAAACAGTATAAAGACAGCGTCATTTTTAGTGTTGAGAATACCTCGAAAGAACCGTTGTTTCTTGTTTTGACAGATAAAGACGGGAATAAAGAGGAAATCCCTTTTGACATGAATTCTCATATCGGGATGATATATTACATGGAAGTTCCTAAGTCTAAGGTCAAGGGTAAAAACTATCTTTACAGGATAGGAAGAAGAGTTGAGGAAGATGCCTTTGCACCTGCGATCGAGGGGACTGAAAAGTGGGGAGTGCATTGTCCTAAAGGCTGCATAGAAAAGAAAGACTTTGAGTGGGGAGAGGATATTCGACCTGATATTCCATTTAAGGATATGATCTTATATCATCTTCATGTAAGAGGCTTTACTATGCATCGTTCAAGTAAAGTCAAGCATAAGGGCACTTTTGAAGGTATCGCTGAAAAGTGTGAATATCTTAAAGAACTTGGTGTAAATGCGATAGAGCTGATGCCATGCTATGACTTTAATGAAGAGCTGAAAACACCGGCAGTTTTGTACTCTGAAACTGTTGATGAAGCGGAAAAAGAGAAAGTTCATAGATACAATTATTGGGGATTCACAGATGGATTCTATATGGCACCGAAGAACGCTTATGCGGCAAAGGGTGATGGTATAACTTCATTTTGTCAGCTCGTTAAAAAGATGCATGAGAATGGCATACTTGTATTTACAGACTTTTTCTTTGGAGCAGACAAGAGTACGGACTTTATAAAAAATGTCATAAGGAAGTGGGCGCTTGATTACCACGTAGATGGCTTTAGAGTAGTAGGACCGTCTATTCCGGCACCGGAGCTGGCGAATGATCCGCTTCTGGCTGATATAAAGCTTATATTTGATGCTGAGCCTGAGAAGTTTGGTATACATATGGGAAGTCGCACATGCGGACTTGCAGCACTTAATGCAGGCTTCATGTATGAAAATAGAAAGTTTCTGAAAAGCGACGATGATATGCTTAAAAGATTTGTAGGCCATATGCTTTCGTGCCCGGATAATTATGCTGAGATCAACTACATGGCAGATTACTGTGGTTTTACACTGAATGATGTGGTTTCGTATGATGAGAAGCATAATTTTGACAATGGTGAGCACAATGCTGACGGAAATGACTATAACTACTCGTGGAACTGTGGTGCGGAAGGCCCTACACGGAGAAAGAGCGTCATTAATCTGAGAAGCAAACAGCTTAAAAATGCTTTCGTTTTTTTGCTGCTTGCGCAGGGTACACCTGAGATACTTGCAGGCGATGAGTTTATGAATTCACAGCTTGGCAATAATAATGCGTATTGTCAGGATAATGTGGTATCGTGGCTTAATTGGAATGATCTTAAGAAAAATAGAGATCATTTTGAATTTGTCAAAGAGCTTATAGCTTTCAGGAAGAAGCATAAGGTATTTCATAGTGGTGTTGCCAAGAGGATGATAGACTACAGGGCTGATGGATTTCCGGATGTTTCTCTTCATGGGGAGCAGGCATGGGCGCCACGGCTGGATAACTTCTATCGTCATGTGGGAATCATGTACAATGGAGAGTATTGCGGCTCTCATAAGGAAAAAGATGACACGTTCTTTGTTGCTTTCAATATGCATTGGCAGAATCACAGATTCGCATTGCCAAAGCCGCCGGCTGGAATGGTGTGGAAGAGGATAATGACCACTTCGTCAGGATTTAATAATGATCCAAGCGAAGTCCCTTCAAAGGATTTTTTGGTGGAGGCTCGTTCTGTACGTTTGCTCAAGGCAGTTGCAGAGGATAAGAAAAAAATAAAAGGAAAAGTCAGAGAAGTTAAAAAATAATGAGTACATTTTCGTTAAAAATGCTTGCGGTCATAACTATGGCAATAGACCATGCGGGAATGTGTCTTTTTCCGCAGCTTAGATGGATGCGTCTGGTAGGAAGGCTGGCTTTTCCGATATACTGTTTTTTGATCGTAGAAGGAGTTCATAATACAAGAGATGAAAAGAAGTATCTTGGAAGGATGATAGCTTTTGCTATAATTTCTGAGATTCCGTTTGATCTGGCGATAAGTCATAGGATGTTTTATCCGGGTTATCAAAATGTTTTTTTCACATTGGCATTGGGACTTGGGATGGTCATCGCGCTTAGGAAGTACAGGAATGACCTTTATCTGCAGATCATAAGTGTGATCACTGCACTTGGTATGGCAGAGGCGCTTAAAACTGATTACAGCTGGCGAGGCGTACTTTTGATACTTTTATTCTATCTTGGAAGAAATGCTGAGCTGGTGAGAAATGTCGGTCTGATGGAAATGTTTTTTAAGGTGATGAGCATTTCTGAGCGCTTCGCTTCGTTTGCATTGATTCCGATTTCTTTGTACAATGGAAAGAAGGGTCCGGGATTAAAGTACTTTTTTTATTTATTTTATCCCGTACACTTATTAGTAATTTATTTTATCTGGAGGTATATGAACTAGATGTATCATCCGATCAAACATTTTAAAACAGTAGTTCATCATAAGATACTTGTGGCAAAAGGCTGTTTTGCAGTAGGTCTGTATTGGCAGGGAATAGTACACGATATGAGTAAATTCAGCCCGGCAGAGTTTTTGGTAAGTGCCAAGTATTTTCAGGGAAATCAAAGCCCGAATAATGCAGAACGCGATGCAATAGGCTATTCGTCGTCGTGGCTGCATCACAAGGGAAGAAATAAGCACCATTATGAATATTGGATAGACTATTCATCGCAGAATAAGGGTGGCATAACCGCTCCTGTGGAAATGCCTTTAAAATATGTTGTTGAGATGCTTATGGATCGCATTGCAGCATCAAAGGTTTATAATAAAGAAAATTATAAGCCGGATATGCCTTTGAAATATTTTACACGTTCCATGAAGACCATTCCGATGCATCCGAATACCAAGCGTTTATTATATGCATTGCTTAGAATGCTTGCAGTATATGGGGAAGAGAAAACCTTCCGCTATGTAAAATACAGATTATTACCAACTAAAGGAGAGATTTTGAAAAAATGAGCGAGAAGAAGATTATCCTGACAGGCGATCGTCCTACAGGAAGATTACATGTAGGACACTATGTAGGCTCTCTTAGAAGAAGAGTAGAGCTTCAGAATTCAGGTGAATTTGATAAGATCTTTATAATGATCGCAGATGCTCAGGCACTTACAGATAATGCGGAGAATCCTGAGAAGGTTCGTCAGAATATAGTTGAAGTTGCACTGGATTACCTTTCAGTAGGTATCGATCCTGCAAAGTCAAATATACTTATTCAGTCAATGATTCCTGAGCTTACAGAGCTTTCATTCTACTATATGAATCTGGTTACAGTAGCAAGACTTCAGAGAAATCCTACTGTTAAGTCAGAGATCAAAATGAGAAATTTTGAAGCAAGTATCCCTGTCGGCTTCATGTGCTATCCTATCAGCCAGGCTGCAGATATTACTGCATTTAAGGCAACTACAGTACCTGTAGGCGAGGATCAGGAGCCTATGATAGAGCAGACACGTGAGATCGTTAGAAAGTTCAATTCAGTATATGGAGATACTCTTATTGAGCCTGATATCATGCTTCCTACCGATGCTTCATGCCTCAGACTTCCGGGAACAGACGGAAAAGCCAAGATGTCAAAGTCACTTGGTAACTGCATCTATCTTTCTGAAGAGCCGGAAGACATCGAGAAGAAGGTAAAGAGTATGTTTACTGATCCGACTCACCTTAAAGTTTCTGATCCGGGTAAGCTTGAAGGAAATACAGTATTTACTTATCTTGATGCATTTGCAAAGGATGAGCACTTTGCTGAATTCTTCCCTGATTATAAGAATCTGCAGGAGATGAAGGATCATTATACAAGGGGTGGTCTTGGCGATATGAAGGTCAAGAAATTCCTCAATAACGTACTTCAGGCAACACTTGAGCCTATCAGAGCTAAGCGCCATGAGTATGAGAAAGATATCCCATATGTTTATGAAGTACTTAAGAAGGGTACAGATGCAGCTCGTGAGGTAGCAGCAGAGACACTTCACGACGTTAAAGAAGCTATGAAAATCAATTATTTTGATGACGCTGCACTTATTAAAGAGCAGATGGAAAAATACAATAAATAATTGCTATAGTAAACGACAGATTTATCCGACGTTTACTATAAATATAACTGTATAGGGGGTAAGTCATATGGAAAGTAACGAGAAAAAGGCTGAAGATCTGATGAATATCCTGGATATGCAGGAGGAAATACTTCAGTTTGAGCATTTTACTAATGAAGATGCCCTGGAGCTTGGAGCATTTATGCTTAAGGAAGCTAAGAGCAGGGATTATCATATTGCTATTGCAATTGAGAGAAGTAATGGTGCAATCGTATTTCAGGCAATGATGGATGGTACTACTCCGGATAATCTTGAGTCCATTCAGCGTAAGTTCGCTACGGTTGAGAGAGTTGAGAGAAGCTCACTTGCGTGGTTTATGAAACTTAAAGAGCGTGAAGAATCCATGGCTGACCGATATATGGACACAAGCATATATTCCTGCGCCGGAGGCGGTTTTCCTATACGAATAGAAGAAGCTGGTGTGATAGGAGTGATAGCTGTATCCGGCATGAATCATGTACAGGATCATGACTTTATCATTAAATGCCTGTCTAAATATCTCCATGTAGATGAAGTTCCAAGAATAAATAAAGCAGATATTCGTCATTAACATTGACTAGAGATAATTAGGGTGTTAAAATTAATTTCTCTTTTAGAGTTAAGGTTTATTTAGAAAATGGAGATATTTCACCAGATGAAAAAAGTAGAAGATTATGTGAGAACAATACCTGATTTCCCGGAAAAAGGCGTTATGTTCAGGGATATCACAACAGTTATTCAGGATGCTGATGGTTTAAGACTTGCAATCGACGAGATGACGAATAAGATCAAAGATCTTGATTTTGATGTTATCGCAGGTGCTGAGTCAAGAGGTTTTGTTTTTGGTACACCAATGGCTTATAACATGCACAAGCCTTTCGTTCTTATCCGTAAGAAGGGAAAGCTTCCGGCAGAGACAGTATCTCAGGACTATGCTCTTGAATATGGTACAGCAACCATCGAGATGCATAAGGATTCCATCAAGCCTGGACAGAAGGTTGTTCTTGTTGATGATCTTATTGCTACAGGCGGCACTATAGAGGCTGCTTGCAAGCTCGTAGAGAAGCTTGGAGGAGAAGTTGTAGCAACTGTGTTCCTTCTTGAACTCGCAGGTCTTGAAGGTCGTAAGAAGCTTGAAGAACAGGGTTACAGAGTAGAGTCAGTTGTTTCTTATCCTGGAAAATAATAGACAAAAAAAGTCGGATCAATTTTGATCCGGCTTTTTTATGTGCTCTTAATAAGATTTAACTTCACGCCACATGCCGTTTAAGTACTTGTCGGCTGTATCACCAAGGTAGTGATAGGTTTCGAGATTGTGGAACTGTGTAAGGTCAGGAAAAGCAGTAGTCGAGTTCTTGAGCTCCTCATCTTCAACATACTGCCTTGCATTTTCATTCGGCGTAGAATATGTGATGTATTCAAAGTTTTTTGCTGCAACTTTGGCATCACAGAGGAAATTGAGAAACTTCAATCCGTTTTCAACATTCTTGGCATTTTTAGGCATTACCCAACAGTCAAGCCAGAGGTTTGTGCCTTCTTTTGGAATCACATATTCCAAATTAGGGTTCTGTGACTGAGTGTAGAGAGCCTCGCCTGAGTAAATAACGCCTATAGCGGCCTCATTACCGATCATTTTATCACGAACCTGATCTACTACATATGCTTGTACAAGGTGTTTCTGGGCCTTTAGACGCTCTGTAGCGGCCTCTATTTCATCGTGGTCTACAGAATTGCATGAATAGCCCAGATCCATCAGAGAGACCATAAAGGCATCTCTTACTGAGTCTTGCATGAGAATTTCATTTTTATATTTTTCATTCCACAAGATGTCCCATGAATCCACCTTTTCGGAAACCATGGTCTTATTGTAGAGGATTCCTACAGTTCCCCAGCAGTAAGGAATAGTATACTTGTGCTCCGGATCAAAAGAACGTGACTGCTCGATGTAATAGTCGCCAATATTCTTAACATTTGGAATCTTAGAGTAGTCCAAAGGCTGGAGAAGATCCTTTTTTATCATCTTCTCGATCATGTAGTCTGAAGGGCATACTACGTCGTAAACAGCAGCACCGCTTTCAATCTTAGGGTACATAATCTCGTTTGACTCAAATTCATCGTAAACTACGTCAATGCCGGTTTCCTCGGTGAACTGGTCAAGGAGATCAGGGTCGATATATTCTCCTGCATTATAAACATAAACAACATTTTGCGAACGCTCTGCTTTGGAAATTCCACAACCTGTGCAGGCTGAAGCAGCGGTGAGCGCTGCAAGTATCACACATATCAGCTTTTTTCTCATGCTGCACCGCCTTTCTTTTTAGGACGAAATTTTCTGGAGTTTACAATTACCAAAAGTGCAAGTACAACTGTAAACATAATGGTAGAAAGAGCATAGATCTCAGGACTTACACCCTTTTTAACTTCACTGTAGATCTTGGTAGAAAGGGTATCGAAGCCGGCACCCTTTGTAAAGTGAGTTATTATAAAGTCGTCCAATGACATTGTAAATGCCATAAGAAAGCCTGAAAATACTCCCGGAAGGATATCAGGGAATATTATGTGTATAAATGCATAGGTCGGTGTGGCACCGAGATCCTGAGCGGCTTCATAGGTGGCATAGTTAACTTGCCGAAACTTCGGCATTACTGACAGTATGACATATGGTATGTTGAAGGTGATGTGTGCTAAAAGCACAGTGGCACCTCCCATATTTATACGGCATGCGATGAAAAGCAGCATGAGTGAGATACCGGTTACGATATCTGCATTAAGCATAGGAATATTGGTTATTCCGATGAGAATGCTGCGCATACGTTTTTTCATTAATTGCATTCCGATGCATGCCAGTGTACCAAAGATAGTTGCTACTAATGCAGAGATCATAGCAATTATCATTGTATTCCAGAAAGCCTGCATGATGTGCTCGTCTTCAAAAAGTGATATATACCAGTCAAATGTAAAACCGCCCCAGTGGGAACGCGATTTTGACGAGTTGAATGAGAGCACCATCAATGTGATTATCGGCGCATATAAAAAGAAAAGTATCAATATAGTATAAAAACGCTTGAGACCATGATGTCTAATCATTTCTTTGTTGCATCCTCCTTATCGTATTTATCAGTTATGAGCATACTGATGACGATAAAGATCATCAATACTATTGAAAGGCCTGCGCCGGCATTCCAGTCATTATCCTGTGTGAAGAGCTGCTCGATGATATTTCCGATGAGCAGGATCTTACCTCCGCCAAGGATATCAGATATTACGAATGTTGTTAAACTAGGTACGAAAACCATAGTTATTCCGGAGATAACGCCGGGAAGTGAAAGCGGCCATATTATCTTCCAGAAAGTCTGCCAGCCATTTGCGCCCAAGTCTCTGGCTGCATTTGCAAAGTCAATATCAATACGGCTCAGAGTATTGTATATCGGCAGTATCATAAATGGGAGGAAGTCATAGACCATTCCAAGTACGATAGCCCAAGGCGTATTGATTATCATGACTGTAGGCAGGTGCAGAAAAGAGAGCATGGTATTAAGAAGACCGGTCTTTTCAAGCAGATTCTGCCAGGCAATAGTTCGGAGCAGTGAATTCATCCACATTGGGAGGATGAAAATAAATGCGAACATAGAGGATTTACCATGCCCAAATTCTGCCAGAATGTATGCGAGCGGATAAGCTACCAGCAGGCATACAAGTGTACTCATAAATGAAAGCAGCATTGAGATAATGAGTGCTTTCAGGTTAACATGCGAGAAGATCGAAGCTACATTAGAAAGCGTAAAATGACCTTCTGCATTGGCAAAACCATAGAAAAATATAATAATAAGCGGTATGATGATAAACCCTACAGACCATACAAAGTATGGTGCTGCAAGAATACGTGTTTTCTTACTCAACGACTTCCACGGCTTTCTCATCTTCGGATTCAGGTTTGTTCATGATCTGAATATCAAAAGGATCAACGTGAATACCAACATGGGTGTCTACCGGGAAACAGTCTGTAGAATGAACGATCCATTCATAGTTTCTTGACATTACGCACATTTCATAGTGTACACCCTTGAAAATAACATCTGTTACGATGCCGTCGATAGTGCCTTTTTCGGGCTCGACAAGGTCGATATCTTCAGGACGGATAACTACGTCAACAGGTTTATTCTCACCAAAGCCTGTATCAACGCAGTCAAATTTTGCGCCGAGGATGTCTACGAGCTTATCACGAACCATTATTCCTGAGATGATGTTTGAGTCACCAATGAAGTCAGCAACAAATGCATTCTGAGGCTCATTATAAATGTCTGTAGGCGAACCAATCTGCTGGATATAGCCCTGGTTCATAACTACGATAGTGTCAGACATAGTAAGAGCTTCTTCCTGATCATGAGTTACATAGATAAAGGTGATGCCAAGTTCGTTCTTAAGTCGGATAAGTTCGTACTGCATGTCTTGTCTGAGCTTGAGGTCGAGCGCACCGAGAGGCTCATCGAGAAGAAGGACCTTAGGTTCATTAACTATAGCACGAGCGATGGCGATACGCTGCTGCTGACCACCTGAAAGTGAATCAGGCATACGATCACCATAGCCCTCAAGGTTTACAAGTTTGAGAGCGTAGCGGACTTTATCTCTTATATATTCATTGGATTTATTTTTGATGCGGAGCCCAAATGCAATGTTATCCTCGATATTCATGTGTGGAAACAGAGCATATTTTTGGAATACGGTGTTAAGTTCCCTTTTGTTTGGAGGAAGATTCGTGATATCACGATTCTCAAACATTACACGTCCGGTATCGGGAGTTTCAAAACCTCCGATGATACGGAGAGTAGTTGTCTTTCCGCATCCGGAAGGACCTAAGAGAGTTACAAATTCGTTTTCACGAATATACAGGCTGAAATCGTCGAGAATTACGTTCTCGCCATATTTCTTAGTAATATGCTGTAAGTCAATAAGTTTAGCAGCCATTTTAGTAAAAATCCTCCTAAAGGGTATTTAGTTTTCACCGCGGCTCCGCATCAGTGGCGGAACCGCCGATCAGAGCTTGTGAATAATAATACAGTTTCCGGCCTGGAATGGTACTGCAGAGCCGTTCATAGCAATAGTATTGTTGTCGTAATTAATATTAAAAAATGTTATATCGTTTGATTCGTTATTCATGCTGATAAGGTGCTTGTTATCAGAGGTAACAGTAAAGTCCTTCGGGAAGCGGCCTGAGATCGGAAGAACGAAGAGCTGTGTAAGAAGCCCTGTTTCCGGATCACGCTTGAAGGCACCGATGGAATCATCTCCGGCATTTGAACAAAAGATGTAGTTTCCATCGTCTGAAAGCTGGATGGCATAAGCACATGTAGTTTCAGCTGAATTGTTGTCAATAGTTGACACAGTCTGAATTCTTTCAAAAATAGGCTGATTGTCAACGTCTGCATAAGAATAAACATCAATGCTGCTCTTCAGCTCATTGATGATATAAGCAAATCTGCCGTCATATGAGAACTTCACATGGTGCGGAGCTGCCTCAAGTTCACTTCTTACGATATCTGCAAGTGTGAGCTTTCCTGTTGCGTGGTCAAGACGATAGATCTTAATGTGATCCATACCAACGTCTGTAGCACAGAGATATTTGTTGTCTCTTGTCATTTTTACGCAGTCAACATGAGGGCGGAAGTTTCTGTCAGCGATAGAGCCGGTACCTTTATGGAAAAGCTCTTCTGTGATGTCACCTACAGAACCGTCGTCATTAATGCGCAGAACTGTGATCTTTCCATCGTGATAGCCTGCAACGAAGACAAATTTATCTTCGTAGTCAGTTGAAATATAGCATCCACGCATGCCATTGATGTCAACGAGATTAAGCTGTTCAAGGTTTCCATCAGGTAAGATCTTGAACGAAGCTACACCATCATCAGTAATTGAGTAAAGAAACTTATTGTTATGCGCAATTGCGATATAAGATGCATTTGTGATCTCAACAGAGTTCTTTGGCGTTATACGCCCTGATTCAAAATCCAAATCAAAAATGCGAATACCTTCTTTGTGATTGCGAGTGTATCCGGCACCGTAAACTACATATTTTGCATTACTCATATAGATACCTCCGTGTAGTTGCAGCAGAGATCATAAAATGAATTACCGCTGCAGATTAATGTATTTTATATTGTGTTAAATATAAAAATCTTTAATTTTGTCATATCTTGCTGTCATATTTCTAAGAAGCAGATCTGTGATGGTGATAGCTGCCATAGATTCAACTACGACAACTGCTCGTGGGACAATTAGAGGATCATGTCTTCCCTGTATAATTATATCGGTATTTTCTCCCTTTTTGGTAACTGTTTTTTGCAAAGAAGAAATTGAAGGTGTTGGCTTAACGGCTGCTCTGAAAATAAGAGGACTGCCGTCTGACATTCCGCCGAGAGTACCGCCTGAATGATTGGTGATCTTTTCAACCCTATTACCATTCATGCGAAATTCATCATTGTTGGAAGCGCCTGTAGCCATTGAGGCTTCAAATCCATCCCCAATCTCGAAACCTTTAACAGCTCCGATTGACATGATCGCCTTGGCAAGTTCTGCATCAAGCTTGTCAAAAACAGGTTCACCGATACCGGCAGGAAGACCTTCTATAACACATTCGATGATACCGCCGGCTGAGTTTCCTTCACTAATAAGTGACTTTACATACTCAGAAGCTTTTTCATAGGTTTCTCTATCTGCCAGAGTTAAAGGATTTTCTTTTGAAAAACGAATGTCTGTTTTGTCTGCTGGAACACTGTAAGGTCCTATTGAGCGGGCAAATGCAGATATCCTTATATCCAATCCGCGAAGGAACTTTGAAGCAACAGCACCTGCAGCAACTCTTCCAATCGTCTCACGACCGGAAGAACGTCCGCCGCCGCGATAATCTCTGAAGCCATACTTCATATCGAAAGTATAGTCAGCATGACCGGGACGATATTTATCGGCAATATTGCCATAATCTTTTGAACGCTGATCAGTGTTTTCAACTAAAATAGATATGGGAGTGCCCTCAGTTTTTCCTTCAAAAACACCGGATAAAATCCGGCACCGGTCGCCTTCTTTACGGGCTGTGGTGAACTCTGACTGACCGGGTTTTCTGCGGTCGAGAAAGACCTGAATATCATCTTCGGAGAGATTGATTCCTGCGGGACAGCCGTCAATCACGGCACCAAGACCGCCTCCATGTGATTCTCCCCAGGTCGTTACCTGAAAGACAGTTCCGTAAGAAGAACCCGCCATTTTATAAACCCTCCTGTCATAATTTTATCATTTTCACAATAATAACATAATTAATATGAAAAATATAGTTGGGAATTTGAATTTTTATGTTACCTGTGATAAATTAAAGACGTATATTATGCATGCAATGCGTAGCTAAAGGGGAAGGCAAAATAATGAGGGAAATCAGGATGCAATTGCGTGTCTATGCTGAAGGACATTTCAGGCGTGCTGTTTGTGTTTTGAGTTTATGTGCTGTTTTTATGGGCAGTGTTAGTTTTTGCTCTGTCGAACAGGGAAATGTGGCGGCTGAGACTGTTAACAGAGGACAGGTTTATATTGAAACTGAAGAAGGAGTATCTGCCATTGAAAGACTTGAAGGGTTTAATGGCAGCGTGTCTGTTTCGATCGATGATATCACGATTTCAGATGAAACATATTCCGAAAATTCGTACAAGAAATCATTGGAAGCGGATTCAGATGCGATAATTGTTGATGAAAACGGAAATACCGTACCGGCGACATTTGAGGATGACTGGTCACTGATGCTGGTCAATAAAACTCATCTGATACCGGAGGATTATACGTTTGAGTTGGCTGTCATAAAAGGCGCGATAAAGACGGATGCAAGGGTGGTGCCGCATGTAAAGGATCTTCTTTTGGCAGCAAAAAGAGATGGTGTGACTATTTTGATATGTTCTCCATATCGTGACCCCGAAAGGCAGAAGATGCTTTTTGCGAGAAAAATGAAGTTCTACACCAAAAAAGGTTACACAGAAAGCGAAGCGTATGATCTGGCGTCGCAGACAGTCGCTGTGCCTGGTACAAGTGAGCACGAAGCAGGGCTTGCGTTCGATTTTATCTCGGACGATTATTCAATGCTTGATGCGGGATTTGCTGATACAGCAGCAGGAAAGTGGCTTAAGGCTAACGCGGCGGATTATGGTTTTATTCTCAGATATCCATTGGGAAAAGAAAATGTCACAGAGATAGAATTTGAACCGTGGCATTATCGCTACGTTGGAGTGGACGCAGCAAGAGAGATTATGTCGAGAGGCATTACACTCGAAGAATATGATAAGGAAATAGGAATTACAGATTAATGAGTCATAAGTATGAATTATTGACTACAGA
Organism: Lachnospiraceae bacterium KH1T2; assembly: GCA_900114405.1. Classification (GTDB taxonomy): domain Bacteria; phylum Bacillota; class Clostridia; order Lachnospirales; family Lachnospiraceae; genus NK4A144. Next base: position 99,779 of record FOSY01000010.1, read on the forward strand.
CGGTCGTGCAAGGCGTGGACGCCTCACGACCGTTCATGGTGTAGTGGAAACTCCGGTATTTATGAATGTCGGAACAGTAGCAGCAATCAAGGGAGCAGTTTCTACAGAAGATCTTGAAGGAATAGGTACACAGATCGAGCTTTCTAATACATATCATCTTCACGTAAGAACAGGTGATGAAACTATAAAAAAGCTTGGCGGACTTCATAAATTTATGGTATGGAACAAACCTATCCTCACAGATTCAGGCGGATTTCAGGTATTCTCTCTATCTGACCTGAGAAAGATCAAGGAAGAAGGTGTTTACTTCCGCTCACATATCGATGGAAGAAAGATCTTCATGGGACCGGAAGAGAGTATGCAGATCCAGTCTAATCTTGCATCAACTATTGCAATGGCTTTCGATGAGTGCCCTAATGCAAAGGCTTCCAGAGAATATGTAGCGCCTTCTGTAGAGAGGACGACCCGTTGGCTTGAGCGCTGCAAGAAGGAAATGGCAAGACTTAATTCACTTCCGGATACTATCAATAAAGATCAGATGCTTTTTGGTATTAATCAGGGAGCAATATATGACGATATAAGAATTGAACATGCCGAGAGGATCAAGGAGATGGATCTTGACGGTTATGCAGTAGGGGGTCTTGCAGTCGGAGAGACGACAGAAGAGATGTATCACGTTCTTGATGTGACTGTTCCTCATCTTCCGAATGACAAGCCTGTATACCTTATGGGAGTAGGTACTCCTGCCAATATTATCGAGGCTGTATATCGAGGCGTGGATTTCTTTGATTGTGTTTATCCTTCACGAAATGGAAGACACGGTCATGTATATACACACCTTGGAAAGAGAAATCTTTTCAATGCAAGGTATGAATTTGATACAAAGCCGATCGAAGAAGGATGTCAGTGTCCGGCATGCAGAAGATATTCAAGAGCATATATCCGCCATCTTCTTAAGGCGAAGGAAATGCTTGGAATGCGTCTTTGCGTACTTCATAACCTCTATTTCTATAACCACATGATGGAAGAGATCAGAGCGGCTATCGATGCGCATGATTATGAGAACTTCAGGAAGAAATTCCTTGATGATCTTAATTCAGGTGAAACAGAGGCATAAAAACAAAACAATTTTCTTGATCAAAATTAATTAATGTATTTCTGAATACAATAAAATAATCTACTTGTGAAGTTGATTATTTTTGTGTATAGTTAGAGGTACATTGATATTGAAAAGGAGAAGTAAAAATGAGATCTGTTTTACTTTCAAGCGCAGCTGCCGGCAACGGCGGACTTGTAATGGTTATTGCATATGTTATCATCATTGGTGCATTTTTCTATTTCGCAATGATCCGTCCTCAGAAGAAGGAACGTCAGAGAATGCAGGCAATGTTTGATCGTCTTGCAGTAGGAGACAGCATCCTTACTAACAGCGGTTTCTACGGTGTTGTTATCGCTATCGAGGATGATACTGTTATCGTTGAGTTCGGTAATAATAAGAACTGCAGAATCCCTATGCAGAAGTCTGCGATCGCACAGCTTGAAAAGGCTGATGAGAGTGCTTCTGGCGAAGGCGAGAAGAAATAAGTAAAAAATAAAAAGGACGTCGCTTTATCTGAAGAGGCGTCTTTTTTTTATAAAACAGGCTTTAGGAATGTAACGTTGCAAAGTGATGCAATTTTACAGTATAGATGAATCATTAAGTACAGGAGGCAATATCTATGGAGTTCAGAATTGGATGTATTTCCGGTGATGGAATCGGACCGGAAGTTGTCCGTGAGGCAAAAAAAGTTTTAGATGCCGTGGGTAATAAATTCGGGCATAAATTTATTTATACAGAGATTCTCATGGGTGGCTGTTCTATCGATAAGTTTGGTGTTCCGCTTACAGATGAGGCTATTGAGGCTGCAAAAGCATCGGATGCAGTACTTATGGGATCGATAGGCGGAAATACAAGTACTTCTCCATGGTATAAGCTCCCACCTGAGAAAAGACCTGAGGCAGGTCTGCTTAAGATAAGAAAATCGCTGGGGCTGTTTGCTAATCTTCGCCCTTCATTTTTGTATAAAGAGCTTAAAGATGCCTGCCCGCTAAGCAGGGAGACTGCGGATAAAGGCTTTGATATCTTGATAATGAGAGAACTTACAGGCGGTTTGTATTTCGGAGACAGATATACAAAAACTATTGATGGAATCGAGACTGCTGTCGATACACTTACATACAATGAGAATGAAATAAGGCGCATCGCTAAAAAAGCCTTTGATGTTGCGATGAAGAGAAGGAAGAAAGTTACTTCGGTTGATAAGGCAAATGTCCTTGATACATCAAGGCTCTGGAGGAAAATTGTCAATGAAGTGGCAAAGGATTATCCGGAAGTTGAAATTGAGCATATGCTTGTAGATAATGCTGCAATGCAGCTTGTCAAGGACCCTGCACAGTTCGATGTGGTTCTTACTGAGAATATGTTTGGAGATATCCTTTCAGATGAGGCGGCGCAGATAACAGGATCTATAGGAATGCTTTCGAGCGCATCGCTGAATGATACAAAGTTTGGACTTTATGAGCCATCAGGCGGTTCGGCACCGGATATTGCAGGAAAGAATATCGCAAATCCTATTGCAACTATACTTTCGGCTGCAATGCTCCTTAGATTTACATGTGACCTTGACAAAGAGGCTGATGCTATAGAAGAAGCTGTTAAGAAAGTACTCTCTGATGGAATCCGCACAGGAGATATCATGGCTGAGGGATGTAAAAAGGTAAGCACTTCGGAGATGGGAGATGCGATCGCTTCGGTTGTAAGCGAATCTTGATAAGACTTGAGTAAAGGAGAAAATATATGAGTATGCGTCGTAGTGATAATGTCAAAAATGGTGATCAGGCTGCACCTGCAAGAAGCCTTTTTAATGCACTTGGATTTACTAAAGAAGAACTGGCAAAGCCAATGGTGGGAATTGTAAGTTCTTATAATGAGATAGTTCCCGGACACATGAATATTGATAAGATCACAGAAGCTGTAAAACTTGGTGTAGCAGAAGCAGGTGGTATGCCTGTCGTATTTCCGGCTATCGCAGTATGTGATGGTATCGCGATGGGACATATTGGAATGAAGTATTCACTTGTTACGCGAGATCTTATTGCTGACTCTACAGAGTGCATGGCACTTGCACATCAGTTTGACGCCCTTGTCATGATACCTAACTGTGATAAGAACGTACCGGGGCTTCTTATGGCTGCAGCCAGACTTAATATTCCTACAGTATTTGTTTCCGGCGGTCCGATGCTTGCAGGTCATGTGCATGGTAAGAAGACATCACTTTCTTCAATGTTTGAGGCTGTAGGTGCTAAGGCTGCAGGAAAGATAGACAGTGATGAACTTGACTACTTCGTTGAACATGCCTGCCCGAGCTGTGGTTCATGTTCCGGTATGTACACAGCTAATTCAATGAACTGTCTTACAGAAGCGATCGGAATGGGGCTTCGTGGAAATGGTACTATCCCGGCAGTTTATTCAGAAAGAATCCGTCTTGCTAAAAAAGCCGGATATGCTGTTATGGATATGTATAAGAAAAATATACGTCCAAGGGATATCCTTACTAAAGAAGCATTTGAAAATGCTCTTACTATGGATATGGCTCTCGGATGCTCAACAAATACAATGCTTCATCTTCCTGCGATTGCTCATGAAGCCGGTATCGAATTAAATATGGAGATTGCTAACGACATAAGCAACCGTACTCCAAACCTCTGCCATCTTGCACCGGCAGGACACACATATATGGAAGACCTGAATGAAGCCGGCGGAATCTATGCAGTAATGAGTGAGCTTGCAAAGAAGAATTTGCTTCATCTTGACTGCATGACAGTTACAGGTCATACAGTTGGCGAAAATATTGCGAATGTAAGAAATCTTGACCCTGAAACGATCAGACCTATCGAAAATCCATTTATGCCAAATGGTGGTATCGCTGTACTTAAAGGAAATATCGCTCCGGATACAGGTATTGTAAAGCGTTCTGCAGTAGCCCCTGAAATGATGGTTCATGAAGGCCCGGCAAGAGTGTTTGACTGTGAAGAAGATGCTATAAGTGCAATACTTGGCGGAAAGATCAATCCGGGCGATGTAGTGGTTATCAGATATGAAGGTCCTAAGGGCGGCCCGGGAATGAGAGAGATGCTCAATCCTACATCAGCTATAGCAGGAATGGGGCTTGGCGAGTCTGTCGCGCTTATAACTGATGGACGTTTCTCTGGCGCTTCAAGAGGTGCATCTATCGGTCATGTTTCGCCTGAAGCAGCTGTCGGAGGTCCAATAGCATTGATAGAAGAGGGCGATATCATAAAGATAAATATACCTGAGGAGACACTTAACGTTGATGTTTCAGATGAGGTTCTTGCAGAGAGAAGGAAAAATTGGAAGCCTCGCGAGCCAAAGGTTACCAGCGGATATCTTTCAAGATACGAGAAACTTGTAACAAGCGGAAACAGAGGAGCTGTCCTTGAGATTCCAAGGGGTTGAAATAGTTAGTAAAGGAGAAAGGCACAATGCAGCTTACAGGTGCTGAAATAGTAATCGAAGTATTAAAAGAAGAAGGGGTAGATACAGTTTTTGGCTATCCGGGTGGTTCTATCCTCAATATTTATGATGCATTATATAAAAGTCAGGACTCTATCAGACATATCCTGACATCGCACGAGCAGGGCGCGGCACATGCTGCTGATGGGTATGCAAGAGCTACAGGAAAAGTTGGAGTATGCATGGCAACGTCCGGCCCGGGCGCTACGAATCTTGTCACAGGTATCGCAACAGCTATGATGGATTCAGTGCCTATGGTGGCAATCACTGCCAATGTCGGACTTCCGCTTCTTGGAAAGGATACTTTTCAGGAGGTAGATATAGCAGGAGTAGCGATGCCGATAACAAAGCATGGCTACATAGTTAAAGATGTAAAGAAACTGGCATCGACACTCAGACGTGCTTTTGAGATCGCACAGTCAGGTCGTCCGGGACCGGTACTTGTAGATATCACAAAGGATGTAACTGCCAATAAAACAGAATTTACACGTAAAAAAGAGCATAAATTTACAAGAGAGGGCAGTTATTCCAAGGAAGACATCGAAGTAGCGGCTAAACTCATCAATAAGGCGAAAAAACCGTTTATCTACCTTGGCGGAGGCGCTGTTATCTCAGGAGCCTCAGATGAGGTAAAGGAATTTGCTGAGAAGATAGATGCACCGCTTTGTGATACACTTATGGGAAAAGGTGCTTTTGATGCCACAAATCCGCTTTATACTGGAATGGTCGGAATGCATGGAACCAAGACATCAAATATCGGAATTGGTGAGTGTGACCTTTTGATAGCGCTTGGTGCGAGATTTTCGGATAGAGTTGTTGGAAATGCGAAAAAATTTGCAAATAAGGCAAAAATTCTTCACATAGACATTGATGATGCAGAGATCAACAAAAATATACGTACGGATGCGTCAGTAGTAGGAGACTTGAAGGAAGTACTTACGGCGCTTATCCCGCTTGTCAATGAACGTAAAAATGCTGAGTGGAACAAGCATATCAATGAACTTAAAGAAAAGTTTCCGCTTAAATATGATACGAGCACTCTCACATGTCCATATGTTATCGAAACACTCGACCGTCTTACAGATTCAAATGCGATCATCACTACTGATGTAGGACAGCATCAGATGTGGACAGCACAGTTTTACAGATTCCGCAAGCCACACCATTTCCTGACATCAGGCGGACTTGGAACTATGGGCTATGGACTTGGTGCTGCGATAGGTGCGAAAGTCGGAATGCCTGATGAAACTGTCGTAAATATCGGCGGAGATGGATGTTTCAGAATGAATATGAATGAACTTGCAACTGCAAGCCGATATAATATTCATATCATAGACATAATCATAAACAACGAAGTTTTGGGCATGGTACGTCAGTGGCAGACTTTATTTTATGGCGGCAGATATTCACAGACAATCCTTTCTGATAAGGTGGATTACTGTAAGGTTGCAGAAGGTCTTGGATGTAAGGCTATAAGAGTGACAAAGAAGGAAGAAGTTGAAAATGCGCTTAAAGAGGCACTTGAAGCAGACGGCCCTGTTGTCATCGACTGCCAGATAGGCAAAGATGAATCTGTGTTCCCTATGGTTTCACCAGGAGCATCGATTTCTGAAGCTTTTGATCAGGATGACCTTAATAAACGCAGTGAAAAACATTGACTTTGATGTTGTGAAGCTGTAAAGTATTAAAAAACTAAATCGGAGGAGAGATTTATTATGAGCAGAGTTTATAATTTTTCAGCAGGTCCGGCAATGATGCCTGAGGAAGTACTGAAAACATGTGCAGAAGAAATGCTTGATTATCATGGATCAGGTCAGTCTGTTATGGAGATGAGCCATCGTTCCAAGTGGTTTGATGAGATCATCAATACAGCAGAATCGGATTTCAGAAAGCTCGTAGGCGTACCTGATAATTATAAGGTATTGTTCCTTCAGGGCGGTGCATGGACACAGTTTTCGGCAATTCCTATGAACCTTATGAAAAATAAAGTCGCTGACTATATAATCACAGGTCAGTGGGCTAAGAAGGCCTGGCAGGAAGCAAAGAAGTACGGAAATGCAAAGTCTATAGCTTCCTCAGAGGATAAAACCTTCTCATATATTCCGGATGTAAGCGACCTTCCGATCGATGAAGATGCGGATTACGTTTACATTTGCCAGAACAACACAATTTATGGAACAAGATATCCTGAACTTCCTAATACAAAGGGAAAGCTTCTTGTTTCAGATGTCTCCTCCATGTTCCTTTCAGAGCCGCATGATGTTTCGAAGTATGGCATCATGTACGGCGGTGTTCAGAAAAATGTAGGTCCTGCGGGTATGTCAATCGTTGTTATCCGTGAAGATCTTATTACTGATGATGTGCTTGAGGGTACACCGACATTGCTTAAGTACAAGACACAGGCTGATGCCGGATCACTTTTCAATACACCTCCATGCTATACGATCTATGTATGCGGACTTGTGTTCAAGTGGCTTCTTGAGCAGGGTGGACTTGAGGTTATGAAGAAGAAAAATGAAGATAAGGCAGCTTTACTTTATAACTATCTGGATCAGTCATCTATGTTTAAGGGTACAGTTGAAAAGCCTTACCGTTCACTTATGAATGTTCCGTTTATCACAGGAAATGACGAGCTTGATAAGAAATTCATCGCTGAGACGACAGAAGCAGGATTTGTAAATATCAAGGGACATCGTTCTGTAGGCGGAATGCGTGCTTCAATCTACAACGCTATGCCAAGAGAGGGCGTAGAGAAGCTTGTTCAGTTCATGGAAGACTTTGAAAAGAAAAACGGTTGAGTCGTTTTTTGAAAGGGGAAATATCGATGTTTAAGTATAATTGCCTTAATCCGATAGCAAAAGTCGGACTTGATGGTTTTAATAAAAATTTTGTTGCCTGCGAAGATTTCTCAAATGCAGATTGCGTCCTTGTAAGATCAGCAAAGATGCATGACATGGAACTTCATGATAATTTAATGGCAATCGCAAGAGCAGGTGCAGGCGTAAATAACATTCCGCTTGATAAGTGCGCTGAAAAAGGTGTAGTTGTCTTTAATACTCCGGGTGCTAATGCTAATGGTGTTAAAGAGCTTGTTCTTGCAGGTATGCTTTACGCGTCACGTGGAATTGTGGATGGTATCAACTGGATAAATTCTGAGAAGGACGACCCGGATGTTGCAAAGGCTGCTGAAAAGCAGAAAAAGCAGTATGCAGGAAGCGAGATTTCAGGAAAGAAGCTTGGAGTTATCGGACTTGGAGCTATCGGAATAAAGGTTGCAAATGCAGCTGTAAACCTTGGAATGGAAGTTTATGGATATGATCCATATATTTCAGTTGATGCAGCATGGAATCTTTCAAGAGCTATCAAGCATGTTTTGAATGTTGAAGTGATTTATGCAAATTGTGACTATATCACTATCCATGTGCCGCTTCTTGATTCTACGCGCCATATGATAAATAAAGAGTCTATCAAGCTTATGAAGGATTCAGCTATCCTTTTGAACTTTGCGCGTGATGAGCTTGTCGATGAAGAGTCTGTCGTTGCAGCTCTTAAAGTTGGCAAGATCAAGAAATATGTAAGTGATTTCCCGAATCCTACAACAGCAGGACAGGAAGGATGTATTGTTACACCTCATCTTGGAGCTTCAACTGCTGAATCTGAGGACAATTGTGCGGTCATGGCAGTTAAAGAACTTCAGGATTATATGGAAAATGGAAATATCAAAAATTCCGTTAACTTCCCAAAGATAGATATGGGTGTTTGCGATAAGCAGGGCAGAGTACTTATACTTCATGAAAATAAGGCAAACATGATCACGAAGTTTGCAAGCTACTTTGGAGATGCAGGAATAAATATTGCTGAAATGAATAATAAATCAAAGGGCAATAATGCAGTATCTGTATTTGATCTTGATACTCCTTCTACAGAGGATATCATCGAGAAGATCAATGCTGTTCCGGGCGTATATAAGGTACGTGTGGTTAAATAAAATGTATTTGTTGTTAAGGCGGCGGTGTTTACTGCCGCCCTTTTTGTGCTATAATCAGTACATAATCGATCGAAAGGAATCAAATTTCTATGGCTGATATCAGACCGTTTAAGGCAATTCGACCAAATTCACAGCTTGCATCGAGTATCGCCGCACTTCCCTATGACGTATATTCAAGACAGGAGGCAAAGCAGGAAATAGCAAAAGAACCGCTGTCTTTCCTGCGTATAGACAGACCTGAGACTAATTTTAGCGATGATGTCGATATATATGATCCAAGGTGCTATGCAAAAGCAAAAGAGATACTTCAAAGCATGATGATGGATGGTTCATTTATACAGGATGTTGCTCCGCATTATTATATTTACGAGCTTACGATGAATGGGCATTCACAGACAGGTATAGTAGCCTGTGCATCAGTAGATGACTATCATGCTCATATCATAAAGAAGCATGAGAATACACGTGAAGATAAAGAGCAGGACAGAATAAGACACGTTGAGGCGTGCAGCGCACAGACAGGTCCTATCTTTTTGGGATACAGGGCAAATGCTGTTATTAAATCTGTCACAGACAGGATAAAGAAGGAAAATACACCTGCATATGATTTTGTAAGCCCGGATGGTATAGGGCATAGAGTATGGGGCATCAATGATATTGATGCATCAGAAACTGTCAGAAATGAGTTTAAGAAGATGAACGCCATATACATATGTGACGGTCACCATCGCTGTGCATCTGCGGTTAAAGCGGCAGACAGGAAAAGAGCTGCAGTTGGAGATTATACAGGAGAAGAGGAGTTCAATTATTTCCTTTCTGTACTTTTCCCTGATGATGAGCTTCTTATCATGGATTATAACCGCGTTGTAAAGGATCTTAATGGACTTTCAGAAGACAGGTTCATGGACAGGGTTCGTAAAAAATTTGAGATAGAAGAGATAGGCGAGGAATGTTTCAGACCGACAGAGAAGGGCAGTTTCGGTATGTACATAAGCGATAAGTGGTATTGCCTTAAAGCAAAGCCGGAAACGATCATAGATGACCCGGTGGAAAGGCTTGATGTATCTGTTCTTCAGAATGATCTGCTTGCGCCTATACTAAATATAGAAGATCCGAGGACTGACCCGAGGATTCAGTTTGTCGGAGGAATACGTGGATTGAAGGAACTTGAGAGACTTGTGGATTCGAGAGAGTTTACAGTTGCGTTTTCTATGTATCCTACAGATATCAGGGAGTTATTTGAAGTGGCTGATAATGGTGAGCTTATGCCGCCAAAGTCAACCTGGTTTGAGCCTAAGCTGAGAAGCGGGCTTTTCATACACGAGTTTTAACATATACTACTTACTAGAGAGGATTAGGGATTATCTATGACAAAAAAAGTTTATAACCAGATGGATTGGGCTGAGATCGAAGCTATTACTTACTCTGAGGAAGATCACCCGAAGAAACTGCTTGGACCGCATGCAGTAGGTTCGCAGGTTCTGATTCAGGCTTTTCTTCCGCAGGCACGAAGTGCCAAGGTGCGTGTGGGCAGATCAAAGAACCTGATCGATATGGAGCTTGCCGATGAAAGTGGCTATTATGCGGTGATGGTAAAGCATAAGATGCCTATCAGCTATACTTTTGTGATAGAGGATGAGAGTGGCAAGGAGATAGAATTTGCTGATCCATATGAATTTGAAGGGATTATTTCAGAGGATGAGACAAAGAAATTCAACGCCGGTATAGATTATCAGGCATACAATATGCTTGGAGCGCATATTACAGAAATCAACGGAGTAAAAGGCGTAGAGTTCGCGGTATGGGCACCAAATGCGCTTAGAGTAAGTGTTGTTGGCTCTTTTAATGAATGGGACGGAAGACGTCATCAGATGGAGAGACTTGGAGACTCCGGAATTTTTGAACTTTTTATTCCGGGAATTGAAGAGGGCGCTGTCTATAAGTATGAGATAAAGGCAAAGAATGGCACAGTATTTCTTAAGTCAGACCCATATGGTTTTGGTGCGGAACTCAGACCGAATAATGCGTCTGTTGTAAGGGACATTTCAGGCTTTAAGTGGGATGATGAAGAATGGCTTAAGACAAGAGCTGAGATGAACTATGAAAATGAGCCTGTAGCTGTGTATGAGATACATCTTGGTTCGTGGAAGCGTCGTGTGCCTAAGGGCAAGGATGCGGAGAAATCATGGGAAGAGAGATCGGCAGCGGGACTTGATTTTCTGAATTACAGAGAGATAGCTCCGGAACTTGCTAAATATGTGAAGAAAATGGGCTATACCCATGTAGAGATAATGCCTGTGATGGAGCATCCGCTTGATGCCTCATGGGGATACCAGACTATTGGGTACTATGCACCTACAAGCCGATATGGTACACCGGAAGACTTTGCGTGGTTCATTAACTATATGCATAAAGAGGGAGTAGGTGTGATACTTGACTGGACACCGGCACATTTCCCTAAAGATGAGCAGGGACTTTGCTACTTTGACGGAACATATCTTTATGAGCCTGCTGATGAGAATCGCAGATTCCATCCGCATTGGGGAACACTTACCTATGATTATGCCAAGCCTGAGGTAACGAATTATCTTATAGCAAATGCTTTATTCTGGGTTGATAAGTACCATGCTGACGGTATCCGTATGGATGCAGTCGCATCTATGCTTTATCTTGACTATGGTCGTCAGGATGGAGGTTGGACACCTAATATTTATGGTGGGAAGGAAAATCTTGATGCAATCGAGTTCATAAAGCATCTTAATTCTATTTTTAAGAAGCGCAAGGATGGTTCGCTTCTTATAGCTGAAGAGTCAACAGCCTGGCCGAATGTTACAGGAGATCTGAAGGAAGACGGACTTGGCTATGATTATAAGTGGAATATGGGCTGGATGAATGATTTCCTGAGCTATATGCAGAATGATCCATATTTCAGGACGAACCACTATAATGAGCTTTGCTTTTCAATGATCTATGCTTATTCGGAGAAGTTCATACTTCCGCTTTCTCACGATGAGGTAGTTCATGGAAAGGGAACACTTCTTGAAAAAATGCCCGGAACCAGAGATGAGAAATTCGCAAATCTTAAGGCTGCGTTCGGATTTTTCATGACGCATCCGGGAAAGAAGCTTTTATTTATGGGACAGGATATCGCCGAATCGGAAGAGTGGAACGAGAACCGTTCAATAGGATGGGGACTTCTTGAAGATCAGGATCATAAGTGGGTAAATGATGAATTTAGAGATCTGCTCACTCTTTATCATAATGAGCCTGCGCTTTATAAGTACGATCATGAGTGCAAAGGTTTTGAATGGATAAATTGCATCTCTGCGAATGAAAATATCGTTGTGTATGTGAGAAAGACGGATGATCCCGATGATACGCTGCTTGTCGTAGTGAACTTTGAAAATATACCGCGTAAGAATTATAAAATAGGCGTGCCGTTTGCCGGAAAGTATAAAGAGATATTTAACTCTGATGCTGAAAAATATGGCGGCTTTGACTTTAGGAATCCTAGAGTACTTACATCTGAAGCAGACGAGTGTGACGGAAGAGAAAATTCATTGAGGATAAAAGTTCCGCCGCTTGCTGTTTCGATATTTAAATGTACTAGTATTGCTGTTTTTAATTAACTCGACTTATTCTAATGATGTAAATCCTCTAATGGTGAGGGTTTGCATCATTAGAATTTAGTCGAGATTATAAAA
>FOSY01000035.1 GCA_900114405.1 Lachnospiraceae bacterium KH1T2
ATTTCTCCTGACAAGGTCAATCTCACGCCTAAGCTGATACGCTTTACCCGTTAACTTTTCATAAAAATCTGCTGTCGGACTGGAATCTAACAATTCACATTTTTTGAATGTGGCCTGTGGAATTTAGTCTTGCACAGAAACTTTCCAGAGGCTTGTTTGCCATACCTTCAATTCAGAAATTTTATGGGAAGTTGGTACAATTATAGCATTTCCTGAATAATAATGCGCTTAAAAATATAATAAAATCAATAATTTTAAATGCGTAGTGGAATTTACCCTTTCACTGGAATTTACTTTTTCAAGTTAGCTTGAGTGCAAAGGACGAAAAGATTATGATTGACTTTTTTTATTTTGGATTGTATGATTGATTTATCAATTAAACAATCGATTAATTGATAAAGATATTTCAAAGCTAAATTTATGCAGACATTTTATGTCAGAATGGAGTTAAGGATGAAAAAAAGTTATAAGATAGAAGTAGATTGTGCTAACTGTGCAGCTAAGATGGAAGAGTGTGCAAAGAATACAGCAGGTGTTAAGGATGCGTCTGTAAATTTCATGATGCTTAAGATGAAGGTTGAATTTGAAGAAGGTGCAGATCCTGCAGAAGTTATGCCGGCTGTACTTGAAGGCTGTAGGAAAGTTGAGCCTGATTGTGAAATTTTTTATTGATATATTTTGCCGCAATAAGAGATCTATTGCGGCAATCATTTTGAAAAACGATTAAACGATCATTTAAAAGTGGGAGAAATTCTATGAACAAAAAACAGAAGAAAAATCTTATAAGGATAATAGCAGCAGCTTTCCTTATGGTTATTTTAAGATTTATCCCGGCTGAGGGGTTAGCGAGATTTGTTTTATATCTCGTACCTTATCTGATAGTAGGATACGATGTGCTGATAAAAGCTTTCAAAGGGATAAAAAATCGTCAGGCATTCGACGAAAGTTTTCTGATGACTGTTGCAACAGTTGGAGCGATAGCTGTAGCGCTTAATGGAAAAGGCGATTATACAGAGGCTATCGCAGTGATGCTTTTTTATCAGGTGGGTGAGTGGTTTCAGAGCTATGCTGTCGGGAAAAGCCGGAAAAATATCACGGATCTGATGGATATAGTGCCGGATCATGCGAATGTTATGGGAGACAATGGTCAGCTTGAAGAAGTCGATCCAGATGAGGTTGAAGTTGGAACTGTAATAGTGGTTCAGGCTGGAGAAAAAATCCCTATTGATGGAATTGTAAAGAAGGGAAGTTCATCATTGGATACTGCTGCACTTACAGGTGAATCCCTGCCAAGAAATGTGCGAGAAGGGGATGAAGTGGTAAGCGGCTGTATTAATCTAAGCGGTCTTCTTGAAATTGAAACCACAAAAGAATTTGATGAATCTACAGCTTCAAAAGTACTTGAGATGATCGAAGATGCAAGCTCTAGAAAATCGAAGTCAGAAGCGTTTATTACAAAGTTTGCGAGAGTTTATACACCAATAGTTGTATATGCAGCGATAGCACTTGCTATAATTCCGCCGATTGCTTTGATGATCGCGGGGCAAAGTGCAGACTGGCGCGTTTGGATATATAGGGCGCTGACATTTCTTGTTATAAGCTGTCCGTGTGCGCTGGTAGTGAGTATACCACTAAGCTTTTTTGCAGGCATAGGCTGTGCAAGCAGAAATGGAATCCTGATAAAGGGTTCGAACTATCTTGAAGCGCTTTCAAAGGTTGATACTGTTGTATTTGATAAGACAGGAACTTTAACAAAGGGTGTTTTTGATGTGACGGGAATCCACACGACTGACTTTGACAAAGATGAGCTTCTTCATCTTGCAGCGCATGCAGAAAGGTATTCGAAGCATCCTATAGCAGCTTCGTTGAAGAGAGCTTATGGAAACGAAGCAGATGGATGCCTTGTTGAAAATGTTGAAGAATTGGCAGGACGCGGTACGAAGGCTGAGATAGAAGGCAAAGTAGTACATGTTGGAAATGAAAAGCTGATGAATGATATAGGTGCTGGTGAAGGATGTCATGAGTGCCATAAAAACGGAACGATAGTCCATACAGCAGTTGATGGAAAGTATGTTGGGCATATAGTTATCTCGGATGTTGTGAAACCACACAGTTCACAGACTATACGTGAATTAAAGCGTGAAGGTATTGCAAAGACTGTGATGCTCACGGGTGACAGAAAGCAGGTTGCTGAAACGGTTTCGGCTGAACTTGGCGTAGACGAAACATATAGTGAGCTTTTACCGCAGGATAAGGTTTCAAAAGTCGAAGAGCTTATCTCACAGCAAAGATCTGAGAATCATAAGCTTGCATTTGTTGGAGATGGAATTAACGATGCACCGGTACTTTCAAGAGCGGATATCGGAATTGCTATGGGAGCGATGGGATCAGATGCAGCCATAGAAGCGGCTGATATTGTATTGATGGATGATGACCCATTAAAAATTGCCTCAGCAATAAAAATTTCCAGAAAGTGTATGAGTATAGTAAATGAAAATATCTGGATAGCTATAGGCATAAAGGTTGCCTGCCTTATACTTGGAGCAGTGGGAATTGCAAATATGTGGCTTGCAGTATTTGCTGATGTGGGTGTAATGGTGCTTGCTGTATTAAATGCGATAAGATGTATGTTTGTGAAAAGCGTTAAGGTGGATAAGGTATAAATTCTTTTGATTATCGCTATTTGAATAAAGTAAGATGATAAAGTGCTGAAGATTAACTAAGAATTTGCAAATTATGCAAAGTAAAGCTGTATTGTTTTAAAAACATAAAAAAAGCTGGATTATTTGTTGAATAAGCCTAATAGAAAACTTGAAATGTTGGTGATATCATTCATATAAAACAATAGCTAAATTTTATTGAACCTTGCCTCTTACAGGCAGGGTTCAATAAGCGTGAGGAGCTTAATTATGGGAAGATTTATTTATGGCGGTGATTATAATCCGGAGCAGTGGCTTGATAGACCTGATATTCTTGCAAAAGATATCGAAATGATGAAAAAAGCGGGCATTAATGAAGCTACGGTTGGAGTATTTTCGTGGTCTATGCTTGAGCCGGAAGAGGGGAAATTTCATTTTGAATGGCTTGAGAAGATTGTTGATGATCTATATGCGAATGGAATTTCTGTGATAATGGCTACTCCTTCAGGAGCAAGACCGAGGTGGCTCGCAGAAAAGTACCCGGAGGTTTTGAGAACGACATCTGATGGAAAAAAATGCAGGTACGGAGGACGGCATAATCACTGTCTCACTTCGGAAAAATACAGGGAAAAGGTTAGTATAATCGACAAAAAACTTGCCGAGAAGTTTGCAGATCATCCGGCAGTACTTTATTGGCATATTTCAAATGAGTTTAGTGGAGAGTGCCACTGCGAGAGCTGCAAGGCGGCTTTTAGGGAGTTTGTAAAGAAAAAGTATGGTACGGTTGATAAATTAAATCATGAATATTGGGCTACATTTTGGAGTCATAACTATAATAGCTTTGATGAAGTGGAACCGCCTTCTGAGATAGGTGATGGCGGCATAAGTGCTCTTGCACTTGACTGGAAGCGCTTTGCGACGCAGATGACTGTCGATTTTATAGAAAATGAAAAAAGGGCACTTAAAGCAGGAGGAGCAACGCAGGAAGTTACAACAAATATGATGTATGACTTTGATGGCCTCGACTATGGAATGCTTGAAAAGCCGTTGGATGTGATTTCTTGGGATTCTTACCCGGAGTGGGGCAAGACAGGTGGAGATTATGAAGAGGCTCTGGCTCATGGGATGTGTCATGATACAATGAGATCATATAAAAATAAGCCGTTTCTTCTCATGGAGAGCTGCCCTTCGTCTACAAACTGGCAGAGCGTGAGCAGATTAAAAAGACCGGGACTTCTAAAATGTGCATCATTGCAGGCTGTTGGTCATGGTGCGGACAGCGTACAGTATTTTCAGATAAGACAAGGAAGAGGCTCATGTGAGAAATTCCATGGAGCTGTAATAGACCATACAGGCAGGGATGATACTAGAGTATTCAAGGAATGCTGCGAGATAGGTGATATTCTTGATCAGATAAGTGAGATCAAAGGTTCGATGACAAATGCGAAAGCTGCGATCATATACGACACGCAGAACCGTTGGGCACTGAATGAAACACAGGGACCAAGAAATAAGGATATAGGGTACTCAGAACTTGTAAGAAAATTCTATAAGGCTTTTAAGAAATATGGAATTGACGTGGATGTGATCGATCAGGATCATTCATATGAAGGATACAGGATATTGGTTGTACCGATGCTTTACAGTATACGTAATGATAATGAAGACAGGATAAGAAAATTTGCGGAAAACGGTGGAACGCTTATTGCTACATATCTGACAGGCGTGGTGAATGAAAATGATCTATGTCATCTTGGGGATACGCCGCATGATCTGTGTGATGTTTTTGGAATCGTCAGAGAGGAAATAGACGGTCTTTATGACGACCAGTTTAATATATTGGAAAGTGCGGATGAACATTATTGGAAAGGTACAAGAAGGTATAGGTGTGATAAACTCTGTGAGCTTATCAGTCCAAAAGATTCAGAAGTCTTAATGAAATATGGATGTGATTTTTATTCGGGAAAAGCAGCTTTGACTAAGAATAGATATGGTAATGGTGAAGCATATTATCTTGCTGCAGATCCGGAACAGAAAATGCTTGATGAATGGATAGAGATAGTAGCTGAGTCGTGCGGAGTTGAGAGAATTTTGAAAACACCCGTCGATGGAGTTGATATTCAAAGTCGTCAGGGTGAAAAGTATAGATATATTTTTGCAGAAAACTTTAGCGATGATACAGTTTTGATAGAAGTAAACGGTGATTCTGAAGTAATATATGGAAAAAATGATCGTTTATTGAGCCCATATGACACTATGATAATTAAACAGAAAATATAAAGTTACAAGAAAGCATGTTGCTTGCAACATGCTCGCGCCGAGCGCGGTTGCTGAAGGCAACATATTCCTATCGCGCGAGTGCGCATCCATAGCGGAGCGCTTTTTATGATATAGGAATTTCGGAGAAATTTCCTATATCATAAAAATCTGCCTGCAGCTTATATTGCAGGCAGATTTTTTATTCGGGACATGTTATCTCGGCGACATGCTCGATTATATGGTGAAGAGACTGGGCAAGCTCAGTGTCGGCTGCCTTATAATACATCTCTTTGCCTTCGCGGTGTGATATTACGAGCCCGGAGCTTTTGAGAAGCTTCAAATGATGAGATACGGCAGGACTTGTCATATCGACTGCGGCGGCAATATCTGTAACACATTCTTCGACGTGGCAGAGAAGCCAAAAAATCCTTAGTCTGCTTGGATCACCAAGCTGCTTCATTGCGTCTGAGACAGATTCAATCACAGATCTGTCCGGAATGTGTGAAATAACATTTTCGCTATGTTCGTCGTGATGATGCGGTAATATTTTTTTATTACTGTCCATATAAGTACTCCATTGATAAATCAACATATTTAGAATCATTTAATCGAATCTATAATAACATAAGTGGAGTACATTTGTAAGGACATATTACCTGAAGCTGCGTGTAAATGAGGCAAAAGGTCCTACAGCGTCCTGAAGATCTTTGATTGCCTGATTGAGCCCGTCAAAGTCGATTGATGAGAGCTTCTGGACAGAATTTGAAAGTGGAACGGTATTTTCTGATACCATAGTATTGAGCCGTTCACTTGTTGCGGTGATGCTTTGCGACATTGTCTGAATATTTGCAACAGCGTTTTTTGCATCGGCTAATGTATCGTTGGCATTGTAGATTAAAGAATAAGCGCCCGGAAGTATATATAGGGCAGATGCCGCTACGACTATCAGAAGCAGACCAAGTATTACAGAACAGCGTTTTTGATACTTGTTATTCTTTCGTGTTTCCTCTAAGAGCTGCTTAAAAAGTTCTTCCTGATTATCCATAGTTCCCTCCCAATGTTTTTTACTTAGTCAGGTGTTTGCGAATTATACCGCGAATTATTAACTGGCAACACCTTCGGAAAAGATAGTCATTTTTCTTAAGGTATATATTCCACTAAACTGAAGTGGTAACGTCCCTGAAGTCTATTATATAAGTTTTAATATATCTTGAGAAGTATGATTAGCATTTGCGAGTACAGACTGTCCTGCCTGAGCAAGTATATTTGATTTTGAGTAGTTTACCATTTCTGAGGCCATATCTGTATCACGTATTATTGATTCAGCACTGGTTGTATTTTCTACCGCATTATCAAGATTTTTTATTGTGTGTTCAAGTCGGTTTTGCATAGCACCATAGTAAGTACGTATGGTATTTACAATTACAAGTGCATTTTTTACCGTAGATATTGAAGCTACGGCTTCGTCCTGGGTGAGAACTGTGGAATTGGAAAGGTTCAGTGCAGACTGCGACATAGCAAATCTCTTTATCTCAATAACATTAGAATCATTTGAATCTGCGCCGACCTGAAGCTTGAATGCAGTAGCATTTGCAGCATCAGAATATGCGCTGGTATCAGTGTTTTTGACATACATTGCCTGCTGAGATGTAACCGTGGATCCAAAAACATAGGGTGAGTTAAGCGAAGGTGCAACAATCGATCCGGAGCCATTAAAACCTGAAGTGGAAGATGACTTACTTGCCTCAGTCAGTGCAAGGACAAATTTTGAAGCATTGGTTTCACCACTATTAATGTTATTTATAACATCTGTAAGCGTAAGATTTGAAATCGTCGAATTTATTACGTCATTGAAGGAACTGACATTTCCTGTTCCACCGTTCCTGTAATTATTTTCATTTGTCATAAGTGCATTGAAAATTTTATTTGCACCTGTGATTAAGCTGTTTTGAGTAACTGAGCCCAAAGGGCTGCCACTTGCAAGCTGGCATAAATATGCACATGCAAGATATCCATGACCGTAAGGACGCTCATCGACGGTGTAGTTTTTGAGGTAATTACTGACATTGGAAAGTTTTACGGAATCAGGAACACTAAGGTCTGCTATTCTCATAAGGGTGTCATTCCAACCCGTAGTGTAGCCACCGCCGACAAGCTGGGCTGCTCCTTCTACGAACCATTTAGGAAAGTTCCCTCTGTTTTGATCAGCAGAGTCATTACGACACATGCCTTCAGGTAAGAGGATATCCATAACTCCATGCATGAGCTCATGAGCTATAGTTGATTGAAGTATCTGTTTATCGGCATCACTGAGACTTGAGGACGAAAAATCAGCAGAATCAACTTTCATGAGAAGCATTCCTTCGGCAAATTTGTCTGCCATGTTATCGTATCCGTAGAATGATGATTGCATGTATGCAAGTGTCCCGCTGGGACCATCAATATATCCTATATTCAAATCCATGGCGTAAGCTTCAGGATTGGCGGAAGCGAGAGACGTAAGCTTATTACCGAGTGATCCTGACAGTTTGCTAACAATCTGAGAAACCGCTGTAGGTATATATTCAGTAGCTATAATATTTGTTAATTCAAGCTGAGCAGGAGTGGCTTCAGTTGTGGATGAGCCGTTTGGAGGAAATACTTCAAGTTCGTTGAATTTTGTATTTGTACCAATCTGATCAAGTGCTTCTTTAAGCTGGTTGAATTCGGTATTAACATATTCACGGTCATTTGAATCGAAGGTGCCATTAGCTGCTTTTACGGACAGCTCGTTCATACGCTGTAAAATGTCATCAGCCTCAGATAAGGCACCATCTGCAACCTGTACGAAGGATATTCCATCCTGCGCATTATCAGAAGCCTGACGTAAGCCACGAATCAGGCGCCTCATTTTTTCACTTATTGCCAAACCTGATGAATCGTCAGCAGCCCTATTTATACGATATCCTGAGGATAATTTTTGGGAAGATTTTGTAAGCGTGCCGGTCGTTATGCCTAACTGTCTATTAGCATTTATTGCAGTAAGATTGTGCTGTATTACCATAAATAAAGATCCTTTTTAAGTCGATAATGAACCTGATATCTCTGTATACATATCGGTATAACAGAGGTTTCAAGATAGTATTTATACAGAAATTTAATAATTTTTTGTTTAATAATCAGAAATTTAACTCAGTCGGGGAAGGCAATAGTATGCTATGCAGGCAAGAATATATATATTAATGTTGAAAAGTGGATTTCGTATAAACGAAATCCACAGTGGTAGAAATGCCTGTCTTAAAGAGGGTATATGATAAAATCTCATTTATTGCAAAAGTGTAAGGATTCCCTGTTGACTATGGTTGGAATTTGCTAGCATAGACTGACCGGCCTGAACTATAATATTCCGATTTGCAAGTGTAACCATTTCAGCAGCCATATCTGTATCTCTGATAATTGATTCGGCGGATTGAGTGTTTTCTCTCTTGTTAGTATTGTTTCTGTATGCGTGTTCAAGACGGTTTTCAGTTACTCCGAGTGAAGCACGATAGCCAGATACCTTTTCAATGGCTTTTTTTACTCTGTCCAGATCTGGCCGTATATATTTTGTGACTCTTGTAATCGTAATGTCACCAGGACCAGCTTGAGGCTCGGGGAGTCCTGCGGGAGGATTCGGTTTTGTTCCGGAGTAGACCGTACCGGCGTAAACTTCTTCTGTCCATGCAGGTATTGTGACTTCCCTTGTAGCGTATTCTGCTTTCTGAATGACAGGATAATATGCTTCGCCTGCATCATTAAAACGAAGTCCTCGTTTTTCAGGAGTTTTTATATATGTTTCTGTTACCTTACTTTCATCATGTGTAACTGTAGTGTAAACCTTTGTGGCAGTTTTATAGTAAGCATCTAATGCAGCTTGGTATGTCGCATCTGCTTCATCGCAGTCTCTTTTCCATTTATTATATTTGGCCAGATATTCACTACTGTACTTTGTTGTTGTCGTTGTTTGGTATTCCGCTACATTAAAAGTATCAAGGTCTAATTCGTATAAACTTAGGTATGGAAGTGTAATCGGAACATGGTCTATATTATTTGTATTACTCGGATCACCTGTAAAACCGTCAGAACAGACAATTTTCAAAGGGGAACTTACCCATCCCCATGTTCCTTCAACCAGTGCCTCTGACGGAACGGTCATTTTCATGCTTGAAGACAATCGTAGTGAAGGAGCACTTGCCTGTTTATAGTTATCCTGCAATACGTCGCTGTCACGATAATCATATATTATAAATCCCATTCCATCTTCGGATTGAACAACGCGGCTAAAGTGATTGGTCATAGCAGAAGATTCTTTCATTACACTTACAGACTGTTTGCTTAAAGCCTTTGCTATCGCTTCACCAAGGGCCTGTACTGAATTATATCCGGATGAAACTCCGGTACCAGGGGTTTGTGATGCTGCAAGATTACGGATAGCATCAAAAATACCTATGGTTTTGTTGCTTCCTGTGCCATCATCAATTTTCATTTCGCTGATATCCAGCTTTGCGTCAGGTCTTGTTGCGTTATCCGAATAATATCTTGCTCTATCATCAGGCATCGAAGCGCTGAGTACTCCATCAACACTGCCTACATAAGATAATCCAGCAAATTCTTTCCAGCATGTTCCGCAGGATGAGCCTATTGTTGTTCCTAAAAGTCCCAATACGTTATTAAAAAGCTCTTCGACATTTGCACTGTTTTTTAACTGTTCAAATCCAATCTTAACAGCATAATTATCTTCTATACTTTCAGTCCAGTCACGTCTGTATGTTGCATTCGGATCCAATTCAGCTGGTTTGGGAAATTCATTACCGCCCCAATATTCGTCATCTGTGTGACCGGGTGGGTCTATGGGGTTATTTGAGAGAAGCATACGTTCTGATGAACTGTGTTCCTGTGCTTCTTTATAGTCACTATGAACACCTACTGTGTAGTTATCCAACTGCGCCGTGGTTAAAGTACTGACTGACTTATTGTCGATAGTCAAAAAACTTGGAGCAGTCACATTTACAGTTTGACTGACGTTTACGCTTACTATTTTGTCGTCAGTGATCTTTTGCATATATTTTGGATTGCCTTTAAGAATTTTTAATTCATTGAAGGTTGTTGTATCTGCAATGGTGGAGATTTCTTCTTTGAGTCTTTCGACTTCAATCTGTATATAATCTCGGTCATCTTCCGTAAGAGGATCATTAAGAGCCTTTACGGTGATTTCATTCAGGCGTTGAAGCATATTGCTAACTTCATTTAATGCGCCGTCTGCAACACGAACAAGGCTTATACCATCCTGTATATTGTCTTCGCCCTGCCGGAGAGCTCTGATGCTTTTTCTCATTTTTTCAGAAATTGCAAGACCTGCAGCATCATCTGATGCACGATTTATACGATATCCTGAGGCGAGTTTTCCGAGGCTCTTAGTCTGATCTTTTGTTGTAATTCCTAACTGTCGTTGAGAAAACATTGACGCCAGGTTGTGTTGAATTGCCATATTCATATGTTGTGCCCTCCATAAATAAAACTGTAATCCATTACAAATACATTCTGTCCGTGAATTTTTTATTAGGAAAACTAGTGTATTGACACGTTCTAAATCAAACTAATGTCATATCTCGAAATCGCCAACATAAGGCTCATTCGAGCTATGACATAAGTTTAATTATGAATGTGTCAAAACACTGTGTATTGACACGTTCTAAATTAAACTAATGCCCTATCTTGAAATCGCCAACATAAGGCTCATTCGAGCTATGACATAAGTTTAATTATGAATGTGTCAGTATAACTGTTTTTTTATAATCTCGACTAAATTCTAATAAAGTGTACATTACCAAATGTTTTCTAAACAAATGTTAAAAAAACGTAAAAAACATAATACAATTCGAGGGATTGCCGATAAAAGATGTGTAATTTGAATTAGTAAGTTTTATCATATAAAAATACAAAAAGTTTGGTAATGTACACATTTACAAATTATTGCATATTGTCTCAATCTTGATCTTCAAATTTTCTGGCTTTTTCGTAGAAAGTTCCAACTGGCATATTGCAAGATTCGGCCGCCTGCTTTAATGTGATTTTTTTGGCTCTCCATTCTCTATGAATTTCATAGAAATTTTCTGGCAAAGGTATTGGTGGTCGACCGAATTTGACCCCACGTTCCTTAGCAGCGGCAATTCCCTCAGCTTGTCGCTGGTGTATTGTTCTGTACTCAGATTCTGCAACATATGACAACAACGCTAATATCAAATCACTTATAAAAGTTCCCAGGAGACCCTTTTCTTTACGCGTGTCAAGAATTGGCATATCTATGACAACTACATCTGCACCTTTATCCTTGGTTATAATTCTCCACTGTTCACTTAAATCCATATAATTTCTTCCTAGACGATCAATCGATTTGATATAAAGCACAGAATTTTCATTTAATTTTCTCAACAGTTTTTTATATTGAGGTCGTTCAAAATTTTTTCCAGACATTTTATCAATAAAGATATTCTTTTCTGGAACACCCATCTCCTTTATAGCAATAATTTGTCGATCTTCATTTTGTTCTCGTGTCGAAACTCGTACGTACCCATAATTAGTTTGCTTTTTGATTGTTTCCATTGTTGTCACTCCCTTAATTTTCGTAATAAAAAATCCCATTGACTAAATCTAATCAACGGAATTATCGACTCATATTTTAATGTTTCTTCTTTCAAGCGTACTTATAATGCTGCTTGATTTCTGCTGCAGTCACATTCATCTGCTAATCTATTGGCAGACTTCAAAAAAATAATGGGGTTGCTCCAAGATTCTGAATTAAAATTGTAGCGCAATTTGTGAGAAAATGATGCATTAAGTATACAGAATTGATTTAAAACAAAAATGAACGCTAAAAGTATTGACAAATTGGCTTATTTGCGGTATTTTGACAATGAAATGTTGAATATATGCGGGTTTTGACAGACAAAACTTAAAATGACCGTATATTTTGAGGTTTTAAAGAGGTTATCGTGACATTTTTATGTCAGAATGGAGGAAAAATGAACAAGACAGAGTTAGTAGCTAAGGTTGCGGAGAAGGCAGGTCTTTCAAAGAAAGCAGCTGCAGAAGCAGTAGATGCATTTACAGCAGCAGTTACAGAAGCAGTTGCAAGCGGAGATAAGGTTTCTTTGATCGGCTTTGGTACATTTGATGTTTCTGAGAGAGCAGCAAGAACCGGAAGAAATCCTCAGACAGGTGCAGAAATTAAGATCGCTGCTTCAAAGTCAATGAAGTTCAAGGCAGGCAAGGCAGTTAAAGATGCCATCAATGCAGGCAAGAAGAAGGCTAAGAAAAAGTAATTAAGACAATGCCGTTTGCCGGAGATTTTCGACAGGCGGCAATTTATCTAATGCGCATGAATCTGCATATGAAAGAGGTCAGATGCATTGACACAGGTCGTGTGCCAAGTCTCACGAGACTTGAAAATATAGTTTTTGGGTTAAATATTTTATGATGGGAATGAGGTAGAGCAATATGGCAAAGCAGAGAAAAAGTACTGTTGAAAGTGCTGTGAAGTCATCTAAAAAGAGCATTTCGAAAGCAGTTGTTAAAGAAATGGAGAAGCCTGAGACAGAAACTGTAACTGTTACAGTTAAGGCTGTTGAACCTGAGAAGGCAGTTGAGACAGCACCTAAGGCAGAAACAGTAAAGAAAGCACCCGCAGCTAAGAAAGCACCTGTTGCAAAGAAAGAGACAGCTCCTAAGACAGTAGCAAAGAAGGCTGTTATCAAGACAACACTTCATGTTCAGTATGCTGACAAGGATATCACAGATGAGGATATCATTAAGCTTGCTAAAGAAGATTGGAAGAACGTAAAGAAAAATAAGATTGGCGACCTTAAGTCACTTGAATTCTACGTAAAGCCTGAAGATAACACAGTTTATTATGTGGCTAATGGAAGTGAAGAAGGTTCATTCCAGATTTGATGGAAGTCATTGCACCGGCAGGTCCGGTGCATTTTTTATTCTTTAAATTTTAATTCTTGATATGTTCTTTCTTAAGTGCTACTATAATGTAGTTGTGCGAGTGTTAAATCCTTCCCACTCGGAAGAATTATTAAAACTAAAGGAGACATATTATGAATTTAAAAAAGACTCTATTCATCGCTCAGGCAGGTATTATCGCTGCTATCTATGTTGTACTCACAATATTTGCAATGGGATTTGATCTCGCTCAGGGAGCAATCCAGTGCAGATTCTCAGAAGCATTAACTATACTTCCATTTTTTACACCGGCAGCAATACCGGGAGTTACGATCGGCTGCCTGCTTTCGAACATTTTTATTGGAAGCGCACTTCCTGATGTGATTTTTGGTACGCTTGCGACATTTATCGGATGTATTGGAACTTACTTACTTAGGAAACATCGCTTTATCTGCGCACTTCCTCCGGTAGTATCAAATGCTCTGATCATTCCGTTTGTGCTTAAGTATGCATATGGCGTGCCAGATATGATTCCAATGATGATGCTTACAGTAGGTGCAGGCGAAGTTATCACATGTGTGATATTCGGAGAAATACTTCTCAATGCGCTTTATCCTGTAAGACATGTTATTTTTGATGACCATCACGAAGTTTTTTCTTTTAAGAAAAGTGTTTCGGCTGAGTGATTATATAATGATTAAGGTCTTCGGCAGACGCCGGAGACCTTTTTTTTCCTATTTCAATACTTGTACGTTGATTAAAACATATAAAAATAGTAAAATAAAACAGACTGTGAAATTTCACTAAAAGGAGCATAAAATGGAAAATTTTAATAAGCCTTTGAATATAGCTATAGCTGGAACGGGTTATGTAGGTTTATCTATTGCAACTTTGCTTGCTCAGCATAATCATGTAACGGCGGTTGATATAATTAAAGAAAAGGTTGATCTGATAAATAATAGGAAGTCACCTATTCAGGATGAATATATTGAGCGTTATCTTGCTGAAAAAGAGCTTGATCTTACGGCTACTCTCGATGGTGCAGAAGCGTATAGAAATGCAGACTTTGTAGTTATCGCGGCACCTACGAATTATGATTCTAAAAAGAACTATTTTGATACATCTGCTGTAGAGGCAGTTATCGAACTTGTTCTTTCTGTAAATAAAGATGCTGTGATGGTCATAAAGTCAACTATTCCGGTTGGCTACACAAAATCAGTAAGGGAAAAGTATAAGACAGAAAATATTTTATTCAGCCCGGAATTTCTTCGCGAGTCTAAGGCACTTTATGATAATCTCTATCCTTCAAGAATCATTGTCGGAACAGATTTAGAAAATCCAAGGCTTGTTGAAAAGGCACATACATTTGCAGCGCTTCTTCAGCAGAGTGCTATCAAGGAAAATATCGAGACATTGTTTATGGGATTCACAGAGGCCGAGGCTGTAAAGCTTTTTGCAAATACGTATCTTGCGCTTCGTGTTTCATACTTTAATGAGCTTGATACATATGCGGAATCAAAAAATCTTGACACTCAGTCCATTATCAATGGAGTTTGCCTTGATCCGAGAATAGGTTCACATTATAATAATCCATCCTTTGGATATGGCGGATATTGCCTTCCTAAAGATACTAAGCAGCTTCTTGCAAACTATAAGGATGTTCCGGAAAATCTGATAGAAGCGATAGTTGAGTCAAACAGGACAAGGAAAGATTTCATTGCAGACCGCGTTCTTGAGCTTGCGGGATATTATTCTTATTCGGGAGAAGGCGGTTCGTCAAACACTTATGATAAAAATGCAGAAAAGCAGATAACCATAGGTGTTTACAGACTTACAATGAAGAGCAACAGTGATAATTTCCGCCAGAGTTCTATTCAGGGGGTAATGAAGCGTATCAAGGCAAAAGGCGCAAATGTGATCATTTACGAGCCAACACTTGAGGATGGAAGTACTTTCTTTGGTTCAAAAGTTGTAAATGACCTGGATGAATTTAAGAAGGAAAGTAATTCGATCATTGCAAACAGATATAACAGCTGTCTTGATGATGTTAAGGAGAAAGTTTATACAAGAGATCTTTTCAAGAGAGACTGATGATAATAATGAGGTAGCTGGTGTTGTGAAAGACTTGAAACATCAGTATCGCATGTAAAATGACGAGGTAAATAAATGTTTTTTGAAAATAAGCAGTCACAGCGAAGCTTTTTGCTAATGATTGATATTGTTTCAACAGTTATTTCGTTTCTTCTGGCAGTCGTCATCAGATTCTATGGAACCGGAGATTGGGGGACGATAAGGACATGGAATAATGGTCTTTATTTCATGCTCCTGGAGCTGGTAGTAGCCATAGAGGTTGCTGTATTTTTGGTTAATGATATCAAGCATCGTCCAATATATAAGCAAAATCCTTTTGAAAAAATGGTAAATGTCATCAAGAACCAGATTCTTGTAATGGCATGCCTGCTTATCCTGCTTTATCTGATAAGGCAAGGATTGTGGGCATCAAGAGCTGTTATGGGAATGATGTTCATCTTTGACATTATGCTGGATTTTGTTCTTAGATTTTTTTATGGAAGATTTTTAAGAAAACTAAGAATAGCCAATACCTATATCAGCCGCTATATTCTGATTTCAAAAGCAAGTGATGCCCGAAGGATGTTGTCACAGATCAAACTTCATTCCGGCAAAGAAACAAAGATTTTGGGAGTTGTCCTGTGTGACGAAAATGCAGATGAAATTCCCGAAGTCAATGTGTTGGGAAATATTTCAGAAATAGATGAAATTTTGAAGAAAAACGATGTGGATGAAATCCTTGTCAACCTCCATGATGATAAAGAAACGCTTGATTTTGTAAGGAAACTTGAAAGTACTGGACTTTCGGTCAATTGGATCAGTGAATTTATGCAAAAAGATGCAGATATGATGCTGATGAAAGAAATCGGAGGCAGGACTTTTTATCATTGGTCAGGCATGTTTAATCGCATATCTGTACTCGGTGTAAATTACTGTATTACAAATATTTCTGAAGCGGCGCATTACATTAGGATGCATATCGATGAACTTAAAGGCAGATATATATGCCTTTCAAATGTACATACTACTGTGATGGCAAAGGAAAATGAAGAATATCGTAAGATCCAGAACGGTGCGGTGATGACATTTCCGGATGGAGCACCCATAGCTAAAGTTCAGAGAGAAAAGGGTTTTGCCTCAGCTAAGAGGGTAGCAGGCCCGGATCTAATGCAAAAGTGCTTTGAAATAGCGATGGATGGAAAACTTTCAATGTATTTTTACGGTTCATCAGAGGAAACGATCGATAAGCTTAGGGAGAATCTTTTAAGGAAATATCCCGGAATCGATATAAGAGGATTTGAGTCGCCCCCGTTTAGAAGTCTGACAAAGGAAGAAGACGATGCGGCGGTAAAGCGCATAAATGACTCTGGTGCCGATATCGTATGGATTGGGCTTGGAGCACCGAAGCAGGAAAAATGGATGGCTGAACATGAAGGCAGGATAAATGCTGTGATGATTGGTGTTGGAGCAGGGTTTGATTTCCATGCCGGTACAATAAAAAGAGCACCTGAATGGGTTCAGCATATAGGTATGGAATGGTTTTTCAGACTTTTTCAGGACCCAAAGAGACTTATCAAGCGCTACTTGATAACTAATGCTAAGTTTATGTGGTACTTGTTGATTCAAAAGTTAAATGATAAATAAGGAGATATTATGAATAATAACATCGAAAACGACGAAACAGAGATTCGCCTGGATGATCTTATCTTTTTTGTGCTTTCTCACATTAAAAACATTGTTGTGGGAATGATCATCTTTGCATTACTCATTGGTGGTATAGGGACAGTTTCAATGGCTCTTAATACTGATGATGGTATCTATACAGATGAAGAAAAGCAGGAAAAGGCTGCTGTTATTGCAGAAAATTTTGAAGCAGGCCGCCTTCTTGAATTAAATCAGATCGTAGAAAAGTATAATGAGTATGAAAAGCTTGCTCAGCAGCAGGAGTACTATTATCAGAACTCTGAGATCACTAAGATAGATCCTACAAATACGGTAAAGCTTGAACTTCAGTATAATTTTAATAGTGTTTCAGTTAATCTTATAGATGTTGCAGAGCAGACTAAGGATCTTCAGATGATTCTTAAGAATATTGAAACAGATCTTAGTAATGATGATGTTTATAAGAATGCTTCAGAAAAGCTTGGCACAGATGAATCATTTATCAGAGAGCTTGTAACTGCAACCGATTATGTTCCATTTTATTCAAATGTTTATGTAAGTGCCGGCTCTGAGTATACCAAACAGAAGGCTTCATCAAGCGGTATCCTCACTATAGATATCAAGGGTTCAAGCGAAGATTATGTGAATACTGTTGCAGCTGCTATAAAGGATCACATCGCTGCAATCGATAAGACAGAGTCACTTTTTGAGGCTACACTTGCTACAGAAAGTACTTCAGTAGGATATGATGCTGATCTTGTAACAAGAAGTTCAGGTATCTTTTCACAGATTCAGACACTTAGAACTAATGAAGAAAATCTCCTTAAAAACCTTACTTCAGATGAGCAGGATTATGTAGATTATCTCATTCTTAAGAAAGATGCAGATAAGCTTGAGCCGGCTAAGATCGGTATTCAGCCTAAGGGTGTTATTAAATGGAGTGTTATCGGTGCATTCCTCGGCATATGCTTTACTGGCTTCTTCTGGATCGTCAAGTATATTATGGCGACATATCTTATCAGCGTATATGGTATAGAGGATAGATTTGGAGTTAAAACACTTGTAAGGAAAGCTTCAGATTATGTTGATATAAAGGGACTTGCAGGTTCATTTGCAAGATATCGTACAAGAAGAGTTCACTTCTATAATAACGATGAACTTATACGAGTAATAAAGGCAGATATTTTGTCTGCAAGTAAGACAAATGAGATCAAGAGTGTATTTATAACTTCTACCGGTTTCACAGATGATGACAGAAGCATTATCGATGGAATAAAGAGTGCTATGGTCGGAACTGATATTTCAATAGTTTCTGGTGAAAAAGCAATCTATGATCCTGAAAAGATAACTGAGATCTCATCAGCTGATGGCGTTATCATTCTTGAGCATGTAGGAAAGTCTTCTAACTTTGAAATTGGGGAAGAAATTAAATTTGCTGCAGAGAAGAAACTGGAGATCCTCTCTGCTGTTGTTACAGTGTAATATTTATTCTGGAGGGTGTTTAAATGCTTTTTCGTTCGAGAAAGTTCAGACGAGGGACATTATTTGTACTAGATATAATATCTTTGTTCTGCTCATTTCTGCTTGCGTGGTTTATAAGATTTCATGATTTTCATACATGGTTTACTTTTGTTCAGTACCATGACTTGTTTCTCATGATACTCTGTACCTTGTTTTTGCTTTATATAATGGTTTTTTTGTTTCATGACGGGCACAATCAACCGATCATGCAGCAAGGTGCAGTAGTTAGATTTGTAAATGTTTTTGTGAATCAGGTATTGATGGTTGCATCGATAGCATTATTCTTATATATAATTCAGGAAGGATATAATGTATCCCGATATGTTGTGGGATATATGTTTGCAGTTAATGTTTTCTTGGATTATATTGTAAGATCAGTCTATTCATGGTGGCTGATCAATGTCGCAGGAGCTGGGAGTAATGCAACTAATGTAATGCTCATCACAGTTTACAGTGAGGTTGAGAAAGTTCTTGAGGATCTGCAGAAGCCTTCAGAGCTTTTGGCTAATATATCATGCATAACATTGCTTGATAAAGATATGGTAGGCCAGGAGATCAATGGAATCCCTGTAGTCGGAAATGCGGATAACTATAAAAATACTCATAGACAGAATGTTTATGATGAAGTATTTATCAGAATTCCATATGACTATCCTATTGAACTTAAAAAGATGATACTTACATTGGAAAACATGGGTGTGATAGTCAATCTTAATATTGAAGTATTTAATATTGACTCGCATGTAAAGCATGTAAGACGCTTTGGTAATTTTCAGGTTATTTCATTTGCGGAAACAGAGCCGGACCCGGCAGGACTTCTCGTGAAGAGAATCATGGATATTTGCGGCGGAATCGTAGGAATTATACTTTGTGCCATAGCTACTTTGATAGTCGGACCGATCATTAAGATCACTTCACCGGGACCTATCTTCTTTTCTCAGACGAGAATAGGCATAAATGGAAGAAGATTTCAGATGTATAAATTCCGTTCTATGTATGCTGATGCTGAGAAGCGCAAGAAGGAACTGATGGAAAAAAATGAAATGAACGGCCTGATGTTTAAGATGGATAATGATCCGAGAATAACACCTATAGGAAAGTTTATAAGAAAAACTTCAATTGATGAGCTTCCCCAATTCTGGAATGTTCTTAAAGGAGATATGTCTATAATCGGAACCAGACCGCCGACGGAAGATGAGTATGAGCAATACAAGAGTTATCATATGCGCCGTCTTTCGATAAAGCCCGGAATCACCGGAATGTGGCAGGTTTCAGGACGTTCAGATATTCAGGATTTTGAAGAAGTTGTAAAACTAGACCTTCAATATATTGACAATTGGTCAATAATTCTAGATATAAAGATCCTTTTCATGACTGTATGGACAGTTGTATTTGGAAAAGGTGCTAAGTAATAAAGTCAGGAGTAGAGATAATGAATTTAATTTTGCTTTCAGGTGGATCAGGAAAGCGTCTTTGGCCATTGTCAAATGATGTGAGATCCAAGCAGTTTATAAAGTTTTTTAAGAAAGAAGATGGTTCCTATGAGTCAATGGTTCAGCGTATGCTTAAAGGAATCAAAAAGATAGACACTGATGCAAGCGTTACTATTGCTACATCAAAAACACAGGTTCCGTCGATTGTAAATCAGCTGGGTGAAGAAGTAGGAATTTCTGTAGAGCCATGCAGAAGAGATACTTTCCCTGCTATCGCACTTGCGACAGCATATCTTCATGATGTGATGGGCGTTGATAAAAATGAAGAAGTTGTTGTCTGCCCGGTCGATCCTTATGTTGATGATAATTATTTCGAAGCCTTGAAGAAACTTGCTGAGTTTGCAGGTCGTGGAACGGCTAATCTTTCACTTCTTGGTATAGAGCCTAC
>FOSY01000037.1 GCA_900114405.1 Lachnospiraceae bacterium KH1T2
GATGCCCTATGAATGGTAGGATTATGGGAAAATAACAAAAGAGACGTTCGCGAAAACGCCTCTCTTGAAATAAAGTCAGATGCTGGTAACATCTGATGGTATGAAGTATTTTTGAACCCTGGGCGAGTTCACTTCATATCTAAACATTACCATTATGATATACGTTTGGCAAGATATTTGTCATTTAATTTGTAGTTCACTATATAATTGGTGATTCACTTTATTTCAAGAATTTTCCCTTTTTGACAACTGAATATGGAATTTTTTTAGGGCTTTTGGCATGATATTTGCCATAGGCTATGTTTGTTTACCACAAAGGAGGGAAAACTATGCCTATTAGGGTCATAAACTGTCAGGCTACTTGTGCCAATATCAAGAAGATTATAGAGGAAAATGGGCTTACTCCCAAGAATGTTAAGGAGCTACTCAACTTGGATTCGGTACAGAGCATTTATAAGTGGTTTGCCACTGCAAAAGGGAAGAGAAACAGTCTTCCCTCGGTAGATAATGTAATAATACTTGCCAATATTTTTGGGGTATCTTTAGATACGATTTATGCTACGAATGAAATTTTCTTTGGAGGTTTTATGGGAAGGAAACTTACAGATCTGCTTGGGATAAAATGCATACCGGCAATTAGTACTGGAAATCTTTGTGAGGATAATCTTGCGAACGCCAGACTGTATGTGAAGCTACTGGATGAATATGAGAGAAGGGGATTATATCCGGTACTTATTAATAAGGAGATGGATAATGAATGGTTTAGGCTCTGTATGGGACATACTAAGGTCAATGATAATAAAGAAAAATATCAGAAAGATGTAGAATGGACTATTGAGCAGGCTGAATTTAGCTGCTTTGAGGTTTGGCTTGGAAGATTTTTATATGATTACCGCCTTGATTGCTTT
Source organism: Lachnospiraceae bacterium KH1T2 (assembly GCA_900114405.1). Taxonomy (GTDB): domain Bacteria; phylum Bacillota; class Clostridia; order Lachnospirales; family Lachnospiraceae; genus NK4A144. The sequence continues at coordinate 909 of FOSY01000037.1, forward strand.
AAGGATAAGAAAGAGGTAGAAGAATACTTGGAAAAGCTGGTTCCGCCAGTATCAGAAGAATATGAAAGCATCTTTGCTAATGCTTTTGATAAAGGAAAATACGGTGTATTTAACATTAATGAAATGAACTACAGCTATGCGCCAGAGTTTTTCCATTTTGAAGACCTTGAATTTGTTTTACTCCCGGTAAAGAATCCATGGGAAATTTTGGGATGGTTTCCATTTGGAAGATTTAACGCATGTCCAAATCCTAATTATCACATTGCTCTGGCAAAGGAATTATATCAGAAGTTTGGCGCAAAAATAATGTATGTGGGAAAAGACAATATGACATATTATTTGGAAAAACCTTTAATGACAAAAGCTGACATAGAGTATGCATCCAAGATACTAATGATTGCAGATGGAGATCTTTATACAGACTATCCAAGCACTGCAGAAAGCATAATAGGATCCCATACATGGCAGTTATGGTGGGATTGAGCAGTGTAGGATAAGAGTAGATTTCAGAAAGGAAAGAGGATGAGTGAGAGTAAATCTAAGGAAGAATTTGAAAAAGCAGTTAATGATATGATAGAGCGAGCCAGATGGCAGGGGGAAGTGAATGGTAAAGTAGAAGGTGCTTTAAATGTGCTATTTGCACTAGATCTTGATAAGGAAAAGCGGATAGAGCTTTTGCAGGATGCTGTTGGATTAAGCCATATAACTGCCTCAGAATTTATAGCACCAAGACAGATTGAAGAAAATATTTATAAAAGCAAAATACTAACTGATGACGAAAAGAATTCTTTATCAGATCTTTTGAATAATAAGGCTATGGATGATGAAAATGTATTAGATCATCCGGTAGAAATGCTGAAATTTCTCATCTCCGTGTCAGATGATATAATGATAGAAAAATGTATTCCTCAGGTGGAAAAGTGGGTAAAATGCGGAGAAGATGTATCTTTGCACAGGGTTAAGGAATGGTTGATTGAAAAGTATCAATTGCTTTGACGGCCTTAGATTTCTGGATTATTACAAAAAGGGCTCTACTTTTTTGTTAGCGGTTCACTTGAGTGAACCGCTCGTTAGATATTTAACAATAAGTTCACCGAAGTGAACTTATAAGAAAAATTAATATAATAAAAGACATCACAAAATTAACTGAGACGCCTTTTATTAAATCTTGCTGGAAAGTTTACAAGTTATAAAAATCCCATAATTATCGCCTTTTTATCTCAAAAAGGTACAAAAAAGCACATTCTATGAGCAAAGTGTATTCTTCACGAACTTTTAAATACTGACATCCGTGTTGCTGAAGTGCTTGTACTATGTTTGAATGGTCGTCTTGAGTCCAAACAACATCTATAAAGCTATTGTGCTGTATGAGAACTGGAGCTGTATTGTGTTCTGCTTTTAATGCTAAATTTCCATCAATCATATCTACCCCTCCTTCTCAGTTCGGAGATAGCAGTTGACTGTTACCTCTACTATTTGGTTGGGATTTTTCCGAGAATGAATTGATTTAGGGTAGGTGAAAGACGTGAGAAACATCTTGTTGCGGGTGTTGTCAAGATGCGAATACAGGACATTATATGTTTTTAGCGCCTGAACCAAGATTTCATCACATCGTATATTTGAATCAATTCATCATCAGAAATGATGTAAGGAACCATTGAATACAGGTAGGATAAAAATGGTCTGGCAAACACACCTCTTTTGTAAGCAAATTCCTGATAACCATCAAGTGTAGACGGATCATACACTTCTATACAGGCACATCCGCCCATTATTCGAATTTCTTTAATTCTTTCGTCACTTAAGTCTGAAAGTTCGCGCTTGGCGATAGATTCGATGTGCGCTATCTTAGTGAGATAATCACCTTCTTCAAAGAGCTTGATCGAAGCAAGTGCGGCTGAACATGCCAAGGCATTTCCCATAAAGGTCGGACCATGCATAAGTGCTTTTTCGGGATTATCTGAATAAAATCCATTATAAACTTTGTGATTTGCTACTGTGACAGCGTGTCCAATGTGTCCTCCGGTGAGTGCTTTGCCAAGTACGATGATGTCAGGAAGTACAACATCAGCAACAAATCTGTATCCTGTGCGGCCGAATCCGGTTGCCACTTCATCAAAAATGAGTAGAACTCCATATTTATCACAGAGTTCACGTGCGCGTTCCAGAAATGATATGTCGTACATTCGCATTCCGCCAGCGCCTTGAAGTAAAGGTTCGACTATAAAACAGTTCAATTTGGAATGGTATTTTTCGAAAGCTTTTTCGAGAGCCGGAATTTCGGTTGGAATGTGAATCACATTTTCGTTTTTACCATAGACTTCTAAGATAAAGTGATAGTCAGGATCATCACCGGCTTCCATTGTCTTAAATGTATCACCATGATATGCATGTGTAAGACTTAAGATTTTGGTACGATTAAGATCTCCTTGGTTAACATAGAATTGAAGTGCCATTTTTAAGGCGACTTCTACGGCAACACTTCCGGAGTCAGAAAAAAAACTATAGTCCAGATCGCCGGGAAGCCACTCTTTTAGCTTTGCAGCAAGCTTTTCGACCGGATCATGAGTAAGACCTCCAAGCATAACATGTGAGAATTTGTCAGCCTGGTCTTTTATAGCCTGTGTTATAGCCGGGTTATGATAACCATGGATAACGCTCCACCAAGAAGATACAGAATCTATCAATTTAGTTTCGGGTGTGTATAAATAAACGCCTTCGGCATTGATTATTTTATAAGGGGCTTTCATAAGTTTCATTTGTTCATATGGATACCAGATCATTTTTATTTCCTCTTTATGAATTATTGATATAAGGCAATCAACTTTTCAGATTCAATGTCTAGAGTTTTGTCGCCGTGTTTTACACACGCTATAACATTAAGTCCGGTAAGTCTTTCGCACATGAAAAGATTATCTTTGTGCATTGTATTTTCAGGATCATAGTTATTAAAGATGATACCGAGTAATTTTAGGTTCTTTTTTATCATATATTCATAGGTAAGAACTACGCTATTTATAGTGCCGAGCCCGGCATCTGCTATCAATAAACTATTCATTCCAAAATGTTTGATCAGATCTTCGAGGTAAATTTCACCATTATCAAAGCTGATTGGGCATAGAATTCCGCCGCTTCCTTCCATAGTTATATAGTCATAATTTTCAGCTACAGCTTTGAAGGTTTCATCCAATACATCCATTTTTACCGGATTTCCTTCAATTCGTGAGGCAAGATGTGGTGAAACTGCAGTTTCGTATATATATGGACACATTTCTGATATGGGTTGAGAGATTCCTGAAATTTCTTTTACCCATTTTGCGTCACCGGGAATCAGGTTTCCAGATTCCGAGCGTTCGTTTCCACTCATTGCTGCTTTGTAATAAGCTGCATTACAACCGATTTCTTTAAGCTTTTTTACTATAAGAGCAGTTACGTATGTTTTACCGATATCTGTACCGGTACCTGCAATAAATAAATTTTTTGACATGAAGTCATCTTCTTTCTTTACATATTTTTTAATATTGGAATAAGCCTTTTGGCTAAAAAAGCTGCGAGTATACAAAGGCAGAAATCACCAGGAACAGCCAGTATAAAACAATATAAAAATAAAGGCCAAAGACCTATAGGTGTATTGATAATGTAGTTAGATATGAGGTAATAGTAGAGCATTCCTACAGAATAAACGATAATAAGTCCGGCAAGATTTGCAGCGATAAGCTTAGGTATCGTTATTTTATACATTTTTTCAACTAAAAATGCAGTGACAAAAGTTCCGAGAGCAAAACCCGGCATATATCCAAAAGATGGTTTAAAAATATACCACAGGCCACCGCCTTCCGAAAATATCGGAAGGCCGCTCAAGCCAAGCAGTATATACAATAGAACACTGGAAGTTCCCAACTTTTTTCCTAAGAGTAATCCAGCAAGCATCGTAAATAAGAATTGTAAAGTAAATGGTACGACTGGGACAGGTACTTTAATGAAAGCACCTACTGCGATAAGTGCGGTAAAGAGAGCACAAAGTACAAGATCAGATGTTCTATGCTGTGTTAATATATGTTGCTGTTGTCTGTCCATGATTAATCTCCTTATATTACAATTGTCGCCCAAAATAAAAAAAGTTCGGGTGACGTTTAAATAAGAGTGTACTCTTTTGGTGAAACAATGTCAACCAAATGTCATAAATAGTTGGGTGACAATATGATGGTGAGGTAAATTGCGCTGAAATCTTTGCTGGTTTATAATCAAATTGTATTAACATATATACGACAGCGATGAGTTTGAGCCACACAAAAATGGAAAGAGATTTATATATGGAACATGCCTGCAAAGCAGACCAGAATCCGGTGCACAATACTGTTTTGTAGTGTTAAACTTAATTTTAGCTTAGTTAAATATCAAAGATAGAGATGAAGGGTATATGGATTTCAAAAAGTTATTAGACAAACCTGAATATGAATTTATAAAAACAGATAAACATTTAGGAAAGCGCGTCATGCTGCTTGGACTTGGTGGAAGTCATGCATATGGGACCAATAATGAAAACAGTGATATTGATCTTAGAGGTGTGACATTAAATCTGCCTTCGGAATTACTGGGATTAAGTAAATTTGAGCAATACGAAGATAAAAAGACTGATACAGTAATCTATAGCTTTAATAAGATAGTACAGCTTCTATTAAATTGTAATCCTAATACTATTGAAATACTTGGATTGGATGAAGACCAGTATCTTATAAAATCAGATCTCGGGCAGGAACTTATTGATAATGCAGAAATGTTTCTTTCTAAAAGGGCAATACGTTCTTTTGGCGGCTATGCAGATGCACAACTGCGCAGACTTCAGAATGCTATTGCGAGAGATTCGATGAGCCAGAGCGAGAGAGAATCTCATATTTTCAGATCAGTAAAAAACGCTCTGGATGATTTTAATAGAACTTTTGGAATATTTGATAAAGGGAATATGAAGCTTTATATAGATAAAGCAGAGACAGAAGGATTAGAAGAAGAGATATTTATTGATGCGGATTATACTCATATGCCATTAAGAGAATATAATCAAATGTTATCTGTCATGAATTCTGTGGTTAGAGAGTATGACAGAGTAGGTAAACGGAATAAGAAAAAGGATTGTGACCATCTAAATAAACATGCGATGCACTTGATACGATTGTTTATGATGGCTATAGATATTTTAGAGAAGAAGAGAATCTGTACGCATAGAACAGGCGAAGATCTAAAGACGTTAAAAGATATTCGAATGGGGAAATACATGACAGATAACCATACTTTTTCTGAGGAATTTTATGAAATTCTTTCAGATTACGAGAAAAAACTTGATGAAGCTGCGAAGGCAACGAAGCTACCTGATAATCCGGATATGGCAGCAATAGAAAGATTTGTTGAAAAGATCAATTATAATGCAATAGTATAAAAAACTTTCTATGTAGTATTTTTTGTTGTAAAATGTTTTGCATGAGGAGAGTAAAAATATGGCAGAGAGTTTGGTACTAGATGAGCGTTATGCAGTTGTTGAAGAGGCTATCATTGGTGCATTTTTTTTATTGCTGAATGAAAAAGATGCATGGCACATTTCTGTATCGGATATAGTAAAACGTGCCGGAATTGTTCGCAGCACGTTTTACAATCATTATAAAGATATGCCTGCTTTGATCAATGCTATTGAAGATAACACGGTAAACGATGTATTTGTTATGATGAAGCAATTTCATCCACATGGCAGCAGAGAGCTTTGCAGGTCTTATTTTCTTTCTATGTGCAATTATGCACAAGAAAACAAGTTTTTGAGTGATATATTTGTTAGTTCAAATGCATTCAGTTACTTAGAGAAATCATTAAAAATGTTCCATAAATATATAGTAGAAACCCTTCCAAGAATACCGGGTACAAAAGAAAATGAAGAATGTATAGGTCTTGCAATAGCCTATACGATCGGCGGCGTTATCGGTATTCTTCATAAATGGATCAAGGATGATTTTGATCTGCCGGCTGAAGATGTTGCCGAAGTACTTACAGATATATTTTTTTCCGGAACTATCAAATATTTCTCATAAAACAGCAAGTTCTTGTTCGATTGAAACCTTTTCGCGCCGTATCTTTTGAGTTGAACTTTTTATAAATGGCGTTCTTCTTACATAGACAGAGATGATTTGCTTATATGAAGGCTGCAATTGGTTGTATTCATCAATTGTTCTTTGTATTTCATCTCTTGTCTGTTCTCCATCCAGTGCATTCCTTTCAACAAATTCCTGATCCGGGTAAATATAAGCTTTCAAGCCATTATTCTCACCGGTGATAATGATTTCACCTATACATGGTTCAAGCGCAAGCTTATTTTCAATTTCTTCAGGAGAAATATTTTCACCATTTGAAAGGATTATCAGATTTTTAACTCGACCATTTATATATAAATAGCCATCTTCATCAAGATATCCTTTATCGCCTGTGTGCAGCCAGCCGTCACGTAGTGTTTCAGCAGTCTCTTCAGGCATTTTATAATATCCTTTCATGACACTTGTTCCGCGCACAAGAATCTCTCCGTTTTGGAATGCTATTTCAGCGTTTTCAAGAGGGCGTCCTATAGATCCTTTTTTATTTTCACTGATGCCATTCATACTTATAACAGGAGAGCATTCAGACATTCCATATCCTTCAAGAACTTTTATCCCATATTCTTCAAAGGCATCTACATAGAACGTATCCAGATGTGCTCCACCTGTAAATATATACTTAAGCTTTCCGCCAAATACTTCCTCGGCTATTTTCTTTTTAGAAAGTGAATCGGAATACATCTGCAGGCGCTTGTATACGCTTTCGATCATCAATGGAACCATCAACATGATCTCAGGTTTGAAAATCCCCATATTTCTGACCATATGGAATAATGAATCATTGATGGTGATCGAAGCTCCAAGTGAAAGCCCCTTAAGCCAGTCACAGACAAGACAATAAGCATGATGTATCGGCAGAACTGAAAGCAATACGGAATTATCTATTCCCTCAATTTTAACAGAAAGAATATTTGATGAAAGATTTTCCTGCGTCAGCATAACCCCTTTGCTTGTACCTGTAGTTCCTGACGTGTAGATGATTGTCACGATGTCATCTGCTTTCGATACACTATCCTGTGCAGTTTCAGGCGCAGAAGAGATAAGTTCATCGATAGACTGAACACGTATATCGAGCTTTGCTGATATAGAAGCATGATCCTTTTGAAGCAAAAAGATGTGCTTAATTTTAGGACATTTTGACATGACTGCATCAATCAATGTATTTCTGTCAGAATCGACAAACAGCGCTTCAACATCTGCTCTCTGCAGAAGTTCGATCAAATCCATATCAGGTAGATTGTAGTCCAAAGGTATTGCTACCTGGGTACCTGTGATCATGGCAAGATATGACTCAATCCATTCCAGAGAACTTTTGCCTATCAATGCCATATGTGTTCTGTAAAAGCCAAGATCTTCAAAGGAATATCTGATCTTTTTAACATCTATACCAAGTTCGCTGTATGTAATTTCATGTATGTCCTTTCGGATAAGCCATTTTACAGCATTTTGTGAACTATGACGATTTACACTATCTTCAAAGATATCTCTTATTAAGCGTGACATACAACCGCCTCCTGTAAACTATCAAGATAATTGAATGCATCTCCAACAGTTTTAATCTCTAATGCCTTCTTTTCGTCTAATTCGATATCAAATGTGTCTTCAAGATCTCCAAGAAATGACATAAAATCAAGTGAACTCAGACCTAATTCATCTCTAAATGACATTTCATTTGTGATATCCTTAGCTTCAATATCAGAATACTGTGCAATTAAATCCTTAAATATTTTCTCGTTATTCATTATTAATACTCCCTTCATTTGTAAATGATCGTGTAATTTACAGATACTCAGACTTTATTCATAATTTCGCCTATAGTCATTTCTGGATCAGCAATTCCCTTAAATAAAATTCTCATCAGATAGTAATACATGATTTCCATGTCGTTTTCATCTAAATGTGCTGTCTGATAATGGAAAGAAAATTTCATTCCATTGTCGTCTGTATGAGAAACTGTAAGATACAGTTTTTTAGTAGCAGCTCCATTCGCGTACCATACAGAATGCTGTGGTATCTTTGAAATATGTTCATTCTGTACATGTACAGGCATTGGCTGATATGTGAGGTAAACACTTTCATATGTTGTATTTTCAGGCACAGGCCATCGGCGCTGCATTTCTTCACGTATAAGCTCAGGATCATAATTATTATGCAAATAAACCTGGTTTTGCATATCCTGAACGATATACGCTGCATCAAGAAATTCTGTATCCGGAGAAATCACTGTACGGCAAGGAAACATCATTGTGCGACTGCTTCCGGAAGTCCACTGCAGATGAGTAGAGCGTCTTGAAACAAAGTTTTCAATACTTATATCTTCCTGTCCTCCATTTACCTTAGAAAGATATGTTCGTATTCCTAATAAAAGCAAATTTGTCATTGTGATCTTCTGATTTAGGCAGAAGTCCATGAGATTCTTTGTTGCAGCCGGATCGAGGACATAATCTTTAACCTCTACATGAAGATTATTAAGTTCGATATCAGCAGCTCTAAGTTTGTGATCAGCATGCTTTTGACGACTTTCTTTTAATACGTCTATACCTTGAATATCGCTATATAGAGGCTCTCCATATTTGTCCAGAATACTGTTCCAAAATTCTTTATCCTTTTCGAAACGCTTAGGATTATTAACCTTCTCTAAATCTTTTTGAAGCGCTTCTAAATAGGAGGCTGGAGCTTCAGGAAGAGGACTTCCAAAGGTGTAATGACAATAAAGTTCCATTAGATCATTTATCATAACGATCATTCCTGCCGAATCAAGCAGCCTGTGATCTACATGAAAGAAGAAGCCATTGAAGCCTTCCGGAAGCTTTAACATAGTTACTTCAAACATCGGACGCTCGTCACCGTCAAGAGTTTCATATGCACGATGCTGGAGTATGTTATCAGCTTCAGCCATAGACATATCGGACATATCTTCAAAAGGAATTTCTCTGTTATCCTCAAGTACAATATACTGTTGAATATTTCCGTCGGAGTCCGGTTTTGTAAATCTTACTCGTAAACACTCACTTCTTTGAATCTCCATTTTTATACATTTTCTCAGTAGATCAAAATTAATTGGTATCTGTAATGAAGCTACTACACTCACGCCTGCGACCTGCTGTGTATGGTATTGGCGTATCCATCGATAATGTATCAATTGAGAGGCAGTAAGCGGATAGAATTTTTTCATAAATATTAATTGGACATAAAAATAAGAATTTCTATGTCGTCTCCCCTTTCTCGTAACTTAACTTAGCTTGCGAATAATGTGACAATATCAGCAAATTGCTGTATACACAACGCTTTTTGTACTTAATCAAACACTTTATACAAAAATGTCTGACGAAAATGCACTTATCAAACACTTTACTCGAAAATGTCCGACAATATAATTGCTCTTAGATGCTATTCTGTTATGGGGTGTAAAAAAGAGTTGAATAAGGGAGTTGATATGATGAATGTAATCGAAAATATCGAAGCAAGAATTAACCAAAAAATAACGAGTATAATCAAATTTAATCCTGAAAAACACAACTATAATATTTCTGTACCATATGATTGCTTTGCTATAATGCTCAGACTTAAATATGACCCGGAATATTACATAAGCATTACGGCTGATCATGATTCCGGAAGATATGGATTTGAAGAACTTGACCCTGAAATGGGAGATTATATTGCAGGACGCGAGATACCATATTATGAGTACTATGATGGATATATTGTGCGTTTAGATAAGCGTGAATCAGTTTATAAAAAAGATCTGAAGGAAACTGTCACTATTACAGCGTCCAGTGCAGTGCATGAGAGCGAAGTATATACAATTCACATCACTCGAAATGCAAATAAGAAAATACGCAATCTATTTAAATTAAATATATATCACGACGAAGAATTTGATTTAAATATGCCTTATGAATTATACGTTCCCTCAGACTATGATCCTAAGAACAAATATCCGGTAATGATAGCATTACACGGAACCGGTGAAAGAATGGAGCCAACAGAAGCGATTCTTCAAAAGATGGCTATGGCCACTTGCTGGGCTGAAGACTCCGAAAAAGGGCATAATAAATGCATAGTCATAGCACCTCAATGCATTATAAAATACGATGAAGACGACAATTGGACAACTGTCAATCAATTTGTGCATAAAAGAACTGAATCACCATTTTACTCAATGCCGCAATTAAAAACTGTATGGAAGATATTAAACGAAATAATATCGAAATATAGTGTAGATAAGACAAGGCTCTACCTGACTGGAACATCGTCCGGTGGTTTTGGCGCTTATGAACTTGCAATGGATCATCCAAAAACTTTTGCCGCCATAATCGCAGTTAGCTGCGCATGTAATCCTGCAAAATTAGATAAAATAAATGATATTCCCGTCTGGGTTTTCCACGCTGACGACGATCCTATAATGGATCCTTCGTGGACGTTAGACCCATTACTTCCTCTTATGGAAAAAGCTGGCATAAACTTTAAGCTCACACGCTATCCTAAAGGACATATTTTCTGGCAGTCAGGTCATTTCTGTTGGGAGGTATGCTACCACGATAAGAGTATGCGGGATTGGGTATTTCAGCAAAGCCGATAATGAAAGAAAAAGCACGAAAAGTATTTATATAACTTTTCGCGCTTTTTTCTTAAACTTCGTCTATATATGATTTTCCGGGATAAGTATTTTTTCCGAGAAAGGTTTCAATAAACGTACAGTATTTATCTGCAAAATTTATCAAGATTCCCTCGATACAGCATGGAGGGATAGGAGTTAATGGAAACATGTGATTTTTAATGCAATCAATTGTCTTTTTATCTATATCAGGAAAAATAGATTTTGCGACAGAAACTGAATCTACTGGATGGCGCTGACAACATATAAAGTCATTCTTAAATTTATCATATCTGCCAACTATGCCCAAATCATGGCATAGAGCTGCTTTTGTAAGAGCTTCCTTATCAATATTAATCCTTAACTTTTCAAGTGCATAAAATAATCGAAGGCTGACCGCAACAACTCCAAGAGTGTGTGAAGCCACAGTCGTATTGGGGTGATGCGCCTGACTTCTTGCATTAATAAAGTATTGCGACGTAATTATTTTTTGTGCGTATTCTTTTTTTAGTTCATTAACTATTAATAAATGAAATAATACAGAAGAAGATTCTTTACTTAATACCATAGCACGCACCTCTCTTTTATGTATACAATTTTATCTTAAGACCCTTTTTAATACAATAAACATTTCTTAAAATGATAAATTGTATTTAAATTTATAACATTCTATATTAAATTTCAACTCTGAATAATTTCAACTCTTGTATCGCGAGACTCAGCATGAGACTTGCGTAAGTATAGTTGACATATTTTATATGCAAATCTTTGCGCATTCTTGCTGAGCATTTACTGCAGTCATAGATTATAACCTCAACTGAAATAAATCACTCAATATTTTTATAGTAAAGTTGCACTAAAAGGTAAACATGTGGTACGCTGATAAAGATTAAATTAGAGAGTAGGTAATGGGGAGAAATGAAAAAATCTAAGATAAGACTGATCATTTTATTGATCAGTGTTTTTCTGTGCATTGGTATATCTATCTATTATTTCTATGATAACAGGGATATTCATGGCTTTTTACGCGGAACTCACTTAAATTATATTGATGTTTCAGGGAAAATGTCTGATGAATTGGCCGAATCCGTATCTGAAAACTATCAAAATTTCACGATTCAGATTACAGAAAGTGGAAATAATGTTCTAGAGGCAAAAGCCACTGAACTTGGTTTAACCTATGATCATGAAAATGCTGTCAATTTACTTAATGCCAAATTGCTCTCTCAAAAAAATAATTTCTTTGAATTCTATCGTGTTTTATTTTTAGGTGAAAATATAACCATCAAGAATGCCTATATATTTGATGAATCATCATTTCGTCATTGCGTCAGCAGCAATAATTTTACAATTCCTCGAGAGGCATCTAAAGATGCCAGGTATGAGCTTAATTCTACAAAGACAGAGTATATAATCGCTGATGCAACAACAGGAAATGAAGTAGATGATATCGCACTGCAAGATTACGTCCTCGAACATATTAATAAAGCCGTAGAATCCGGAAACATCAACCAGACTCTGGTTATAGAGATACCAAAAGAAATCTACACATCCACGCCCGGTTCAAATGACAAAAAAGAGCTCGAAGCTAATTTACATGCAAAAAATCTTGAACTTAAGCTTGAAAATAAATATAAAGATTTAACCATAGCATATACATTTGGCAAACAGCAGCAAATTTTAAGCGGAAATACAATTTTGAATTGGATGGGCTATGATAAAGACGAAAATATCATAATCGCAGATCAAAATGCATTAAAGCAGTATGTAAGCGATACTGCCAAGAAATATGATTCACTTTGGCTCCCAAGAAGTTTTAAAACGACTGACGGACAGATCATATCTATTGATAGCAGCAAAAATGCATATGGATACAAGATTGATCAGGACGCAGAAATCCGTCAATTAAAGCAAGACATTCTCTCCGCAAATTCTATAAGTCGTGAACCGATATATCAGCGTGATACATCGTATGGAAATCCATATTTTCTGCGTAGGAATGGTCTGGATGATATGGATGGAACATATGTTGAAGTAAGTATCTCTCAGCAGCACATATGGTTTTATAAAAATCATAAGCTTGTCGTCGAAAGCGCATGTGTCACCGGAAAACTTACAAAAGAACGACATACTATAACAGGTGCCTATCCATTGGCATATAAGCAAAGAAACAGAACCTTGACCGGAGGCTCCGGTGCAAATCGATATAGCTCAAAGGTAGGCTATTGGATGCCATTTAATCTAGGTCAGGGACTACATGATGCAACATGGCGAAATAAGTTTGGCGGAGACATCTACATTCGCAGCGGTTCTCATGGTTGCGTAAACCTTCCGGTATATATTGCCAAAACAATCTATGAAAACATCGAAACAGGAACGGCAATTGTTATATACTGATTGCGCGCAAGGTCATTAAACAATTATATATTAGAAATGCTTGCAAATTTGTAAAATATAGGCGATAATTTAATACGTTGATGCGGTTATGTGCTAAAATCGTAAATACATTCAAAGTTCCGACATTAATATTTTGCTGATAGATAAGGAGTGTATATATATGGAAATGCAGATGGATTTTAAGCGTAAGCTTCCCGTTCCACAAGAATTAAAAAAAGAGTTTCCGCTTTCTGAAGAAGTAAAGAAGATAAAAGAAGAAAGAGATAAGATCATCGAGAATATTTTTACAGGAAAAGATGATCGCTTTCTTCTTATAATTGGTCCTTGCAGTGCAGATAGAGAAGATGCAGTTCTTGAATATATGACAAGATTAGTAAAAGTGCAGGAAAAAGTTAAGGATAAAATCTTTATCATTCCACGCTGCTATACTAACAAACCTCGAACAAAGGGTACCGGATATAAGGGCATGCTTCATCAGCCAGATCCTGAAAAAGATGAAGATATGCTTGCTGGAATCATAGCAATTCGAGAAATGCACACAAATATTGTAAAAGAAACCAGTTTTACCTGCGCAGAGGAAATGCTTTACCCTGAAAATCATAGATATCTCTCAGATCTTCTCGCATATGTGGCAGTTGGTGCGCGTTCAGTAGAAGATCAGCAGCACAGAATGGTTGCATCCGGTGTCGGCATCCCCGCCGGAATGAAAAATCCAACATCTGGTGATATCTCTGTAATGATGAATTCGATTGTTGCCGCACAGAGTACTCAGACATTTTTATATCGTGGATGGGAAGTAACGACAACCGGAAATCCCATGGCACATGCCATTCTTCGCGGATATGTTGATCAGCATGGGAGAAGTTACCCGAATTATCATTACGAAGACTTACGGCATCTTTTTGAACAGTACGAAAAATTCCAGCTTAAAAATCCTGCAGTGATCGTCGATTGCAATCACAATAACTCTGGAAAACAATTCATGGAGCAGATTAGAATTTCAAAGGATATTCTTCATAGTATGCACGTTTCAAACGATATTCGTAAGCTTGTAAAAGGACTTATGATTGAAAGCTATTTAGAAGACGGATGTCAAAAAATAGGAGATGGAGTATATGGAAAATCCATCACAGACCCGTGCCTTGGCTGGGAAAAGTCAGAAAAACTTATTTATGAAATTGCCGATATGCTTTAAAAAACTTAGGATGACATACTTAACGTATGCCATCCTATTATTTCTTTATCCATGAATTCTTTTTATATGCATTCGTACTTTGAAGCTCTTCATGTACAAGAACCTCGCCATTCGTAGCATCCAGACTAAGTCTTGCCACTTTTCCGCTATTTACATCCGTTCCTGATATAATCAGTGTAAGTTTTTTCTGATCATCTATCTGCTGGTACCCTAACGAAAAATTATAGCCTGCAAGCTCACTCTTTTTAGCATTCCCCCCTGTTATACCATAATCTTTAGCCTTCTTTATGGACTGCTCAATACTTATACCCATATCATCAAGTTCAAATGTACCGTTATTCTCTCTTGAATTCCATTGCTCTACATCAAGAATTTTAGAATTATAGATCAATATAGAAACAAAGTTGTTCTTTTCATTCGCGCAATCTACGAACCACCAACTGCGTTTGCCGTCCTCTCCGTCAATGTCCGGATATACATCGTCCGGATAACTATATATATTAACCAATTTCATCTCCGGATAATATTTCTCAGCCTCATTCAGTCCTATCGAAGCTGCTTTCTCTATAGAAATGCAAAATTCACCATTAGAATCTTCTTGCGCTTTCTCTGTTGGCATCACATAAGCTTTTACCGCATCTCCATTTCCTGCACCAGCAGTCAGTTCACCTAAATCTATATAATCAGATTCTGCACTTAGCTGCGTTGAAGCCTCCATCTCAGGTTGTTCTTTAACCTCATTAGTACCAAACTTAGCACATAAAATCAGCAAAAGCATAATAAGTAAACTTACAATCATTAAGTTTTTTACAAAAATATTTCGTTTCAAGTATTCTCTCCAAGCAAAGTCAAACTCTATAAAATTTCCAAATAATTCCCATGATATTAAGAATGTACCATATTTTACTACATAAGTGGGATTAAATAATCATTAATTCTATAAAAATGTATATATATATTATTCAAATCTTGTCCCATGTGATTTTGTGCGGAATTTTTGTCCGAATAATTAATATATTTCATATGCTGATTCCTGCGGAGCGTTTTAACTCAATCAGAGCTTGTATATCGACTGAGTTAAAAAGACTTATTAATTACTTTTTTTCGTTTCAAGTTAATGTATAAAATGCTATACTATATCTTAAGGTAAATATTTATATCAAGGGAAAGCGGAGGAGAGTATATGGACAATGTAATTGACAATATGGAAAGTAAAAAATCAATAGATGGTTCAATAAATGTACTTCTTGAAAATAATGTTTCAATCAACAGTATAATAATGTCAATTAAAAAAATTCATCCTGAATTAAGCGAAGATTATTTACGCGAAAGATGTGTTACATTAGCTATAACCAATAAAAATGACTAATTGCATCTTAAATATCCCATCCGAGTACGTGTGTGTCATCGAAAAACATCCATACTTAGGTGGAATTTTAATCCTAACTGAGTAAAAACGCTATATCAGGTCTCTCACATACATGTGGGGGACCTTTTTCTATACTCTCAATTTCCTAAAGTGTTATGTTAGTGTATTGACACGTTCTAAATTAAACTAATGTCCTATCTTGAAATCGCCAGCATAAGGCTCATTCAAGCTAT
>FOSY01000038.1 GCA_900114405.1 Lachnospiraceae bacterium KH1T2
ATCATCCCGCTGTTATAGTGGGCAATCAAGCAGATGTAAGATGGCTTACGCCATTTACATCTGGCAAAAATAAAGTAACAACTGAAGACATCTTGAAAGGGCTTCGGCCATTTCAAGGTTCGAGCTATCTACGACAATACTATGTCGGCGCAGTTTTTACTGTGATCCACGCAACTAGACGGTAGAGCTCACGGCGGACCATTGACCTGTCGGTAACCAATCCACGTATATCAGAGTGGCCAATGCCGAGAACTGATACCCCGAGGCTCTTTCCAGATGCCTTCAGAAATAATTAAATAAATTTGTGGTGACTTCCTGTAAGTTTTCTCTTGACAAAGGTCATTACATATCAGTATTCCAAATGTTATGAATATTGCAGTGATTTTTGAACTGTTATCAGGAAAGTGGGAGTACAGAGATTCTGGAATATTAGACCGCACGCATTTGCGTTTCTTTACATTAGAAACAATAAAAACAATGTTTTCAAAGGCTGGATATGATATTTGTGAAGTATATGCAAATAGAAATGTGAAAGTAGAAAATATGCCGGAATGGTTCACGAAAATGCTTAAAACGTATAATTTTGCACCAGCTGAGCAATTTGGTGTATTTCAATATCTTGTAAAGGCTAAAGTTCTAAAATAATAAAGCTTATAGATGGAAATAACTTTTAGAATATAAGTATCAAATTTCGGGGAGTTGAGGTATGTATTATGAAATATATAAAGTGTTGAAAGATGAAATAAGTGATTATGCAAAAATCTTAAATGATGGAATAAAATTTTTTAGAGAAAAGTTATATAATTCAGATTTTTTGCAAGGAATGCAGACAATTTTGGCTGCAATACAGGAAGAGCTGAGGAAATATAGACTTGGAAACACTGAAGTATTTAAGCTCCTTGAAAATGATTATGAGTATTTATTCGGGCTTTTTAATGGAGAGGAATTGGAAGAAAAGATTGCTGAAGATTTTGAAAGATTTAATGAAGTTCTTAAAGAGAGCTGTAATTTAAATGACAATAAATTATCTATAGTATGTATTATAAGAAATGAAGGAAGATATATCAGAGAGTGGATAAATTTTCATAGAGTAGTAGGGGTGTCACATTTTTATATCTATGATAATGAAAGCACTGATGATATTCAAGAAATATTAAGACCATTTATTAAAAAAAATATAGTGACTTTAATTTCATATCCTGGTGATTGCGTGCAGCTGAAAGCATATAATGATGCAATCGAAAATTTTAAATATGAAACTAAGTATATGGCATTTATAGATGCGGATGAGTTTATTACACCAATCGATCCAAAGAAAAAAATTTATGAAATTATTGATGAGGTAAGTGAACTTTCTAAAGGAAAGTTTTATTTGCCAAGTATGAAGTTTGCGGGGGTAGCAGTCAATTGGATGACTTATGGATCATCTCATTATAAAGAAAGCCCTAAAGGATATGTAATAGAAAACTATTTGTGGAGAGCAGAGGATGACAGTGAAATTAATAGTCATGTTAAGTCTATCTGTAATCCGAGAGATATAGAAAAATTTAGAAAAACACCACATATTCCTGCATGCAAACAAGGAACTGCTTTGAGAAGTGAAAATGGCACGATAATAGTAGGTCCTTGGATGCATGATATGAAGTATAAAAAGATTAAAATATGCCATTATAACACTAAATCAGAGGAAGATTATATAAAAAAAAGAAAAAGAGGATGGCCGGATCAGGAACATAGGTTAGTCACGGAGGAAAAAATTCAGCAGGAGATAGCAAATAGAGAATATTTAAATGCTGTATATGATGATAGTATGAAAATATATTTAGAAAAAATAGAAGAGTTGGATAAGGAATTATCTCTGGATGAGGTATAGTAAGGCTAAAAGCAGCGGACTTATGTCAGCTGCTTTTATTGTTGCACATATTGTCATGTTTTATGTGATTAAGATAGTTTTGTCTTCTTCCCATATAGAAGTATGTCCCATAGGTCATATAGAGCTATTTTACCCATGGATATACTGTTAGCCACTTGCCAGGTTTTACTGGTTGTACTCAATTCATTCTTATTAAAGCTGAAGGCAGAGGCTAGATCGGACTCAAATGGAACAAAGCAAATTTTTTTGGCAAAGGGGAGTTTATCAAAACGTTCTAAAGTTTCTTTTTTGTCTGTGTACATAATAATAAGTAAGTTATACCAATTAATGCGCTGCATTCGTTCATACCATTTATTCTTTGCATAAGTAAAATCAGAATAGTGATTCATGTGTATCTTAAATCCATTTAATTCAAAGATGGGGTAGTCTATACCTAAATTATTATTTGTACCGACATCGATTAAACTTAATTCGCCAGATAGAGATTTCATAGGATTTTTTTCCAATAGTGTAAGAAAATCGAGCTCATTCATAAACATATTTACAAAAGGTGATCGGAATGGAAGAGTGAATAAATGGCTTATGATTCCTCCGGCACAATTTAGCGATAAAATAGATAATTTTGACTCTTTGAGTAATTTATATTTTTCAAAAGAAAAATGCGGTACACAAATGGTCTTATATGAAATTATATTTTTTTCATAGAATCCCTTTTTTTCAAGAATCTTAACGGATTCGGTGTATGAAATATCATGTTTGATCAGAATAACATAGTCTGCCATGGAGGAATTTAGCTGATTTAGGGGGATAAATGGTACAGTCATATTGTTTATGCATATAGATTGTTGTGAATCGATAGTATCAGAAATTGCTATTAGGTCAATTATGCAAGCAGATATTTTGTTAAGGATAAATTCTGCAAGCTGTACATCATCGCCTTGAATCCAAAGAGCTATTTTGTATTTTACGCAGTTTTTATTGATGGCCGGTAAAAATGCAGAAATATTATGTTCCCAATATTCAATTTTGCTGCAAAGTGCATATGAGCATGGTTTTGAACGGAGATTTAGAATTAGTTCATCACTTGTATGTTGAAGATTTAAAGTTTCATTAATTAGTTCGATTGCGTCAGCTATGGCATTGGTATATTCAATAGGAACATTTTGACCCGAAAGAAGTAGATTTTCAGTGGCATAGTGTAGCTTAAAAATTTGGAATACTAAATTTGAAATAAATTGATTATCAATTGTCATTGTTTTTCTCGCTTTATTTATAAATATGGTCAAATTTTGTTATTTGAAAGGCGGTAAAGGTTCATAGAAAAAGTATAAAACAAATTATTTTATAAATGTTGATGTGAAAATAAGAATACATCTTTTTTTTAATACATTTCTGGTAAAAAGCTGGAATTTTTTCTAAATAGGTATGAATTTATTGTGTAAATAATTTTAAGCATTATTCCGATACAATTTATGAAATTATGAACTATTTTATAAATTAAATTTGAGAGGCTGCAATGATGGATAAAAATGGAGAGAGAATTCTCAATTTAGTGAGTAAAGAACTTAGTAATAAAAAAAGTGAATTAGAACAAGAGGGAATAAATTGTAATTTTGAATTATATGATATTGCAAAATATTTATGGAACATAGAAATATCTATTTCTGAGTCTAATTATATTGAATTTCGTGAATTTTTTAATAAATTAGCATATATATGTTGCACAGAGCAATTATCTGAGAAAAACATAAATGTAATTATAGATTCATTGTCTGTAGCTTTGGAGTGCATTGGAGAGTTGAAAAAGAAAGTTTTGATAACAAAAAAATGCAATTGCTGTCAGAGATATGTAAGATATCTGCCGTTATCAAATTATTATGTCGAAATGAAGAAAAAATATGGAGGTGAAACTAATTCTCGTGGTGAAACATTGAACAAGTATGAGTATACATGTCCAGTTTGTGGAGCGTCAGATAGAGATCGACTCATAATTGAGTATCTATTAAGGCGTGGTTTGCCATTTACTGATAAAAAAACAAAAGTTTTGCAGATAGCTCCTGCAGCTTCAGTAGAATATTGGATACGTGCATTCTGTAAGCAAGTTAGTTATGAATCTACGGATCTTTACATGGATAATGTGACTTTTAAATCTGATATTCAAAATATGACTAATATTATGAATGATACGTATGATTATGTTATTTGCTCACATGTTCTTGAACATGTGAAAGATGATTTAAAAGCTATGAGTGAATTAGAAAGAATAATAAAAAGTAATGGAAAGGTGGTTTTTCTTGTACCGATTGATTTGAATCGAGATGGAATTGACGAAGAATGGGGATTAAGCGAAGCTGAAAATTGGAAACGATTTGGACAGGGTGATCATTGTAGAGCGTATTCGAAAAAAGGATTACTTGAACGGTTAGAAAAAATATTTTCAGTTGAGCAGCTGGGAAAAGATTATTTTGGTACTGAAACGTATAATGAGCAAGGCTTTAGTGAAACAAGTACTTTATATATTTTAGGAAAGAAATAAGAATATATGAATAGTGAGTCATGTAATATTTTGATATTCTCGACTTTAGATGATTTAGAATATATTGGGGAGAAGTATAGAAGATTAATTGATTTATTTCCGGATAAAATTTTTTACTTTGTAGGAAATGAAGAAATTAAAAATAAGCTGAAAAAGCTAAATTTTTCTGAAAGAGTAGAGTTCATTGATGAAAGTTCTATACTGCCATTTACTGATATTTATAATACAGTTGCCGAGAAATTGAGAGGAAGCAGTAATGGAGAAGAGCAGCTTAAGGCAATTGCGGAAGCGTATTATAGGCAGTTCATCAAAATTTCTTACGCATGTCAGTGCGAAAAAAATTACTACATGGTTTGGGATGGGAATCACATACCATGTGGTCTTTTTTCTATGTTTACAGAAAAGCAGATCCCTTATTTAGATATTCAAAGTGAAGATTCAGAAAAATATGTTGATGTTATAAAAAAAATTATTCCTGCTATCGGAAAGATAATAAATGGGTCTTTTAACACAGGACACATGTTTTTTAAGAAAGAAATTGTCAGGAAAATTTTATTAAAAATTGAAGAGAATGAAAATTTAGCAGGAAAAAAATATTGGGAAAAAATAATCAATGGCATGGATGTTGAGTCATTTCAAAATTTATTATTCAGCGAGTATGAAATGTATGGCTTATACTGTGCCTTTTTTTATCCGTCGGAATATAAATTAAGAAAATGGGAAAGTTTTAAGCAAGGCGCAGAATTTTATGATATCAATAAAATATGCGAAAGAGATTATGAATGGTTAAGTACAGATTTTTCATCAATTGTCTTTGATTCAAAGGTTGTTTTACAGGAAAGTCATAGGAATTTATTTGACAATCCTAAATATCAGCATAAGCTGACACCGGTGCAGATGCTTAAGGCTGTGGAAGAAGTGTTTGAGGGAAAATTAGGGAATAATGAGACTACACCTGTTGAAAAGAAGGGGACACCTGAAGCGGACTGCAAAGAGCCTGATGAATATATGACGTATTATGTTATGGGGAAAAATCTGATCGGAAAAAATAATGATCAGGCATATTTGTGCATGGAGAATGCGGAGTTTTTGTGCGATGATCATGACTTAAAGGAAATGATAAGAAATGAAAAGGATAAAATTTCCTTAAAAGAAAATTTTAATGTGCGAAAAACATCATTTGTAATTCTTTCCTATAACGAACTCTTTTTTACTATGGAATGTTTGGAAAGCATATGGAAGAGATGTGCTCCGGGATCATATGAGATAGTGGTAGTAGATAATGCGTCAACAGATGGCTCGGTTGAATGGTTAGAGAAATGCCCGTACGAGATAAAATTGATAAAATCTGAGACAAATCTTGGATTTCCGGGAGGATGTAATCTGGGAATAAAAAATGCGGCGGCCGAGAATGATATTTTGCTGCTTAATAATGACACAAGACTTTGTCATAATTCACTTTTTTGGCTCAGAATGGGATTGTATGAAAATGCTCATATAGGAGCAGTAAGTGCAATATCCAGTTATGGGGGAAATAATTATTACTCTGAGATTGAGCTGGATTTTCCGGATGAATATGTGGAATATGGTTCTGAAATAAACATTCCTATGAAAAATCCGTATGAAGAAAAAATAAAGCTTGAAGGCTTTGCTTTGCTGATACGAAGAAATGTACTTGAAGAAGTAGGGTACATGGATGAAATTTTCACACCGGGGTATTTGGAGGATGATGACATTTGTTATCGTATACATCTTGCAGGCTATCGCATGAATATCTGCCATAATGGATATATATATCACGCAGGGTCTCAGAGCTTTCGGAAAATTAAAAATGTTAGTGATCTTGAAGTTCGTAATAGAAAATATTTTATTGAAAAATGGAATATAGATAACATGAATTTTAAGACGACTAATCTGGAATATTCAGTTTTTAAGGAATTTTTGTCAAAAGGAAAATGTGATTCACATTTTAAGATGTTGGAAATTGGCTCGGGATGCGGAAATTTCATAGCAGGTATCCAATATTATTTTCCGAATGCCTGTGTATATGGAGTAGAGCATGATAGTATAGCTGCTCAGAATTCTATGGAGTCTGTGCATACAATGTTTTGTGAAGACTATAGTAAACTGCCATTTTTGGAAGAGTATTTTGATTATATCTTGATATCGGACAGAGTGGGGGATGTAGAAGAAAGAAACTCGATAGAAAAAGAGTTAAAAAAGTATCTTAAAGATACAGGCAGGATTTATAAATAACACTTTAAGAGAGGATATCAGATGAAAAAAATCTGCTTTATCGCATGTGTAAATAATGATCTGATGATGAATGAATGCTGCTTATATATTGATCGACTTTTTATACCGGATGGATGGAGTGTAGAAGTGATCAGGATCAAAGAGGCTTCGTCTATGGCAGAAGGCTATAATGCTGCAATGAATGCGACGGATGCAGATATAAAGGTATATTTGCATCAGGATGTTTTCATTATAAACAGGCACTTTCTTGAAAATATAATTAAAATTTTTGAAAGTGATCCGAAAATTGGAATCATTGGAATGGCTGGGGTACAAAAGCTGCCAAAATGTGGAGTTATGTGGCGTGGAAAGTATCGCGGAAGTATATATATGCCGATGGAGGAAAGATACGAGGAGCAGGGACCTGATGAAGTGAGTTCGGTTCTTAAGGCTGCTTGTGTTGATGGCTTTTGTATGGCAACTTCAAAGAATGTTTATTGGAGAGAGGATTTTTTCAAAGGCTTTGATTTTTATGATATATCAGAAAGTTTTGAATATCGGAGAAAAGGTTATCGTGTTGTGATACCTGAGCAGAGTGCTGCATGGTGCGTTCATGATGACGGGAAGTTGCTAACATTATTTGAGTACAATAAAAATAGAAAAATTTTCTTAAATGAATACGGCAAGGATAGCTTTACAGCTGTAGAAAGTGCAGATAATTGCGAGCCTGAGAATAATGATGATTATATCGAAATGCTTTCAGATATCGAAGAAAAAAAATTTTTTTACATTGAAAATCAAGATGCTTTTATAGATGAAACTGAAAAGTATTTAGAAGAGAATGATATTAATGGATTTATTTCCATGGATGAGAAGGTAGCTTTGGGAATCAAAAATAAAAAATTTAAGCTATCTAAAGACATTGTGATGGTAAAGATGCTATCTTCGACAGTTCTATCTGAGAAAAATGCTAAAATCAAAACTTTTATTGATGGAGTCAGCAGTTTTTCGATGTTAAAGGAAAAGTGGCTAAAGCTTGGAATGTATCTTAGAAGAATAGAATTTGATTTTTCGGATGATCTATTGGAGGAAGGTTTTAATTATATTTCTGAAAATAATATTTCAGCATATTCGGTGGCTGTAATGATATATGGGACGCTTTCATATCTAGGGCACAGAGAGAAGATAATGCTAAAGATAGCAGAGTATTATTTAGATAGGGGAAATATTTTGCTTACATATCATTTCTTAAGTAGTATTGTAGAGCCAAGTGCAGAAACTAAGGAACTCATGAATGAATTAAGAAATATGGTCGTGCAGTGAAGAGGATTGAATGAGTATAAATGAGCTACAGGATAGTATAAATTTGATCACGGATAGAATCAATGAATTGATTTTATATAAACCGGAAAAGTACCGAGAGGAAATATATAGAATCTGCTCTGATCCGAAAAGCTATGTAGCGATACTATATTCGGAAGAATTAGCAGCTATGACACGTATTTGCGTTATAGACAGACGTGAAAAAGACTATATGACAAAAACTGTTTATGATATGGTCGATATAAATTCTGCCAAAAATCCGGTAGAGCAGTTAAAAGATACTGAGGATAAAGTAAAAGTTTTTTTATATAGATTTGAAGAAAAATTTGATGCTGAGGAGTTAGATGAAGCAATATCATATTTTATAAGGGCATCGGTTTCTGCAGATTATATTAATTTTATGGTTGAGGATTTTATCGAAGATAAGGAACGTGTGCTCTTAAGTATTGCCAATATGATGAGAGAGAGAGAACAGCTGTTTACAGCCTTACGCATATATAGGTTGCTTTACAAAAAATATTTCAAAGATGAATATGCAGTTATGGCAGCGTATATATATATGCAGCTTTCACGTAATGATCTGGCACTTAAAATGTTGGAAATGATTCAAAATCCGGCAGCTGAAGTTCGCAAGCTAATAGTTGAATTAAGGAAACTTTCCGGAGGAAACTAAAATGAATGAACATGAAATATGCTTCATAATGCGATCCGGTAAAAAAGATTTTGAGGATGAGTGCATAAAGTATTTAAGCAGACTGAGAGTTCCGGATAGTTTTGATATAAATCTTTTGGTAATTCATGGTGATGGGTCTGCATATAGTGACTTCAATGAAGCTATGAAAAGCTCTGATGCAAAATACAAAGTGTATATGAATGATGATGTTTTCATCAGAAATAGAGAATTTATAAAGGATTTGCTAAAAATTTTTGATGAGCAGGATATCGGGATGATAGGAATGCTAGGAGTGAAGGAGCTTGATAATGACGGTGTGCTGGAGCATACGCAACGTTATGGTGGAAAACTGCGTAGGGATTATGCACTAAATTATTGTGCGAATCCAATCAAGTCATTTGATGAAAAATACACAGAAGTAGTCGCTATAGACAGCTTCTTGATGGCAACTCAGTATGATATTCCATGGAGAGAAGATTTATTTGATGGCGGAGAATTTTATAATATCTCGCAAAGTGCAGAATTTAGGCGAAAAGGCTATAGAATTGTTGTCCCGGGACAGGGAGAGAAGCCGTGGGTAATCTATGAGAATCATAGAAATAATTGTAAAGATAATGAAGAGTACAGAAAAAAAATCATATCTGAGTATGCAAAAGATTTTAAGCTGGATCTTGAAAGTACACGCATGATCTGTATGTATACGCCGGGGATGAAATTTGATGATATAAGCTGGGCTTTTTTGAAAATCGGCTGTGCACCGCAGATAATAGATACTAATCTGGATATGAATACTGAGTCAGAGATCATGGATGATGTATATGAAGATATTATAGGCTCATATCATCCTGATGCGGTGTTTTCATATGATTTTATACCTGTTTTTTCAGATGTATGTGAAAGATTAAAAGTACCATATATCAGTTGGGTATTTGATGCGCCACAGCAGGCGTTATCATATCCTGCGGTTAGGAATAAATGCAATTATATTTTTTCATTTGATCGCGAGCAGGTGAAAGAAGTTAAAGAAAGAGGTGCAAGTCATGTTTATCACATGCCTTTAGGTGTGAATACGGAAAGACTTGGTGGCTTGGTCATCAGCGAAGGGGATGAGAGGAAGTTTAGCTGTGATGTCTCTTTTATAGGAAATAACTATTATGATGAGCTTTATGATCAGGCAGAAGAACTAATGAATGAAGATGTGAAAGAAGAGTATAATGCCTTGATTAATGATGTATACAACAAATGGGATGGTATAGATCGTATTTCGGGTAAACTTTCGGATAGGTGTGTTGAGCAATTAAAAAATTTGCATCGGGCTTCTTTTGAAAGTGCTTCTTTTAGAATGGACGCAAGAGAGTTTTTTGAAATACGTCTTATAGCTCATAGGGCAGCCTTTCTTGAGAGAACAGAGATGCTTAGGAGAATAGCCGGATATGATGTGAGATTTTTTACAAGATCAAAAAATGCTGAAATTCCTGGAATTAAGATATATCCAGGTATAGATTATGCCAGTGAGCTTCCGAAGGCGTATCATTTAAGCCGTATAAACATTAATTCTGCCTTACATACGATCAAATCAGGCATTCCGCTCAGAGTATTTGACATAATGGGGGTTGGAGGCTTTGTTTTGACTAATTATCAACCTGAGATAGAAGAATTATTTAAGGATGGCGTTGATCTTGCGGTATATCATGATCTGGATGAATTTGAGGATAAAGTAAGATATTACCTAGAACATGAGGACGAGCGAATGAGGGTGGCGATTTCAGGTTATAAGAAGGCAAGGCAGGAGTATAATCTTACGGACAGATTTAGAGATATATGGAAGTTGACACAAGCTGATGGAGGACTTGAGATGATCACTAAAAATAGAACTATTGTATAGGGGCAGGGGGAGCTATGAACTATATTGATGTCAGAAAAGAGATAAGGGTCATAAATAAAAAAATAGAATATATTCAGGGGATTGCTGAAATTATTTTAAATAATACGCCTCGGCTGATAGGGACTCCGCAGATAGCGAATGAATTTATTGGTGCTGTAAACGGATGTATAGATATGCTTGCAGATAATGAAGCAGAAATTACGATCAAATTCAAGGAATATGGTGTTTTTCTGGAAGAATTTCTAAAAATTACGACAGTAGAAGCGCGAGAGGCTGTTATAGATATTGGTATAGAGGCTGCAGTAGCATTGAATGAAAGTGTTAATTGCTGGGCAGAGAGTGTCAAAGCGCAGAACAGGGGAAAAACAGCTGATGCTGAGCAGGGAATGATTTATGAAGTTATAAAAGTCTTAAAGGGCTTAAAGTGCAGAAAAGTTTTAGACATTAATAACTGTTTAGAAAAAGCTGAGCTTATAACCAAGAGATTTGATAATCCTTATGGATATCTTTCTTTTGAAGATATGGAAGTGGACAGCCTTGTCGCAGATGATACAGAAGTTTCAATAGAGGCAGAAGATAATTTATATAGTTGTGTTTTAAGAAACGGCAGTGGGATATGGAAAAAATATGATGCCGTTTTGCTTTTGAATGAGTTAAATACTACAGAAAATATTGTCAAACGTCTTGAAGATTTGAAAAACGTGGGACATTACATAATCATAAAAGCTCCAGATGAAGGGGATCGAGAGATAAGAGAAAGGTATCCGCTTAAGTGCTTTCAGACAGAGCATGGAAAAGTGTATGTGCTTGACACGCAGCCTTGGGAATATACCGGACAGACTGCTTTGTATGTAGTGACGCATAAGCCCTTTGAATTACCGATAAAAAATCCAATGTATCATGTAATACATGCCGGGAAGAATGGGAGTGAAGGTTTTGGTTTTTGCGGTGATGATACAGGCGATAATATTTCAAGCTGCAATCCTTATATTAATGAACTTACGGCAGTTTATTGGATATGGAAAAATGATAAAGCTCATAAGTATATAGGTATAAATCACTATAGAAGATATTTTTCGTGGAAAGGATGCTTTGATACGACGAATCTGCTTGAGGAAGATACTGTTCTTGATATGTTTGACAATTGTGATGTGATCATAGTAGATCCTATGTCACTCTACCCGGAAACGGTTGCAGAAACTACACGAAAGATTTTTATTGGGGATATTGGATATGATATAGCATATGAGAGAACGCGTCAGGCATTGGAAAAAGTTCATCCTGAAGATGTTAAATATTTTGATAAAGTCATGAATCAATATAAATTTGCAGCTTGCAATGTGTTCATTATGAAGAAAGAATTTTTTAATGAATATTGTAATTGGCTTTTTAGCTTTATATTAGAGGCTTTGGAAGAATGGCTTAAAGATATAGAAGGAAAAGATGTAAATAAAAGAGCAATTGGGTTTATGGGAGAAAGAATGCTTGCAGTATGGCTTAAAGGGCACCATGTGAGAGTGAAGCCGTTGAATGGATTTAAGCTGTTGGATATATGAGTTGTCGTAGTACTTGATACATGAACTGTCTTGTGGAGAAAATGTATGCGTGTATTTTTTTACAGATATTGCAGTATAGTTGAACCGGATATCTTGGCTGCTTTTAATGAATTAGGTCTGGATATTATTGAAATGCAAAATCCTGCACTTAAGAAAAATGAGTCTATAAGTAAAAAAATAAAACTTATAAGTGATTTTCTTCTAGAACATCCATCTGACTTTGCTTTTAGCATTAATTTTTTTCCGGTATTATCGGAAATTTGCCGCATTTTTAATATTCCATATGTATGCTTGTCTGTAGATTCACCGGTTCCGGAGTTTTTTTCAAAATGTATAAAAAATGAATGCAACAGGGTATTTATTTTTGATAAGGAAGATTATCAATTGATAGCGCCGCTCAATCCGGGAAATGTTTTTCATATCCCGTTGGCGGCGAATGTAGATGTATTTGATAAAAGGATATCGTCTGCATCGGAAGATATTATCAATAAGTTCAAGAGTGAGATCTCTTTTGTAGGGAGTCTTTATACAGAGAAAAATCCCTATTATGATTTTACACCTGAGGACAAATATATAGAAGGATATTTAGATGGGGTAATGGAGGCTCAATTAAATGTATATGGTTATAATTTTATAGAGTCCATGCTCACTGATACGGTAGTAAATGAGTTTAAAGCGCATACTAAAAATTTTATACAAATGCCTGATGATAATTTTTTGACAGATAAGTATACGATTGCGAATCATTACATAGGCAATAATATTTCTGTAATGGAACGTGATAGAACAGTGCGTCTGCTTTCAGAAAAGTATGATTTTGACATCTATACCAACAGTGATACATCTAAGTATCCTAAGCTTAAGAATAAAGGAACTGCAAATTCAGTTACAGAAGTTCCTATAATTTTTAACAATAGTAGGATTAATATGAATATAACAGCTAAAAATATACGAAGTGGGCTTCCACAGCGTATTTGGGATATACTTGGCAGCGGCGGATTTTGCCTTACTAATTATCAGGCCGAAATCGGAGAGGAGCTGATACCGGGGATTCACCTTGAGACCTATTCAAGTATGGAAGAGTTGGAGGATAAGCTGAAATATTATCTTGAAAACGAAAATAAGCGAAAAGAGATAGCACAAGCAGGTTATGAAGAAGTGAAAGCACATCATACATGGACTATACGCATGGCTCAGATTTTAAGAACTGCACTTTAAGATAAGTCTGATGAAGGGGGATTGCTGGATGTATAGAGAAATATATGAAGAATTGAGGAGAAGTATAGAAGAAAACTTATCTGTTATTCACTATAGCAAAAAGTTTTTTATTAATAAGAAATATAATGAGCAGTTTTTGAATGAATTTCAGGAATTATTGATGAAATTTTCGAATGTACTTGAAGAGTATAATCTGTATGGGACTGAAATTATAGATCATCTTAAAAAAATATGTTCTGAAATAGATAAACTTATTGAGTTACCTAAAAATGAGATTTTAGAAAATATATGTAATGATATAGATCTAATTGAAGAAAAACTTGAAAAAAGCTGTGAGATAAATGATGTAGAGTTAGCATTGGTATGCATCATAAGAAATGAAGCTAGATACATAAAAGAATGGGTAAATTTTCATAGACTTGTAGGAGTAAAACATTTTTATATATACGATAACGAAAGTACGGATAATGTATCAGAAGTACTTGAGAAGTTTATTAAAGAGGGAATAGTAAATCTGATACCGTACCCGGGAAGTTGTGTACAATTAAAAGCATACAATGAAGCAATTGATAAATATAAGTATGAATGCAAATATATGGGTTTTATAGATGCAGATGAGTTTGTGACACCTATAGAAGATGGAAAGAAAATTTATGAGATAATTGATGATTTAAAATCATTGATAAGTAAAGAAAGATTTTATGTCAAGATATGGAATTTTGGAGGAGTTGCCATAAATTGGAGGATGTATGGTACTTCATTTCATGAAAAGAGACAGAATGGTCTTCTTTTTGATGATTATGTATATAGAGCAGAGGATGATTATATAGAAAACAGTCATGTCAAAACGATATGTGATCCAAGGTATATATTGGGATTTGAAGGTAATTCTCATATGCCGCTGCTAAGGGAAGGTACTATGATCTATAGCGAAAATGGTACACCTTTATTTACCCCCTGGATGCATGATGCAAAATATAAAAAGCTGATGATAGCACATTATTATTCGAAATCATTAGAGGAATTTAAAGAAAAATTAAAGCGAGGCTGGCCAGATCTGACACATAAGGAAATTGATTTTACAGAAGAATGGGTAATGGAGAAAATCAAGTGGCTTGAGAATTATAATGTTGTAAAGGACACATTCATGACGAGGTTTTCTAACAAGCTTAGTATGCTTGATGATGTTGACAAATAAATGTACTTTGTATTCAAAAAACACATGATTTTTTCTTTGTATATACAAAGAATAAAAAGTATAAAGAATACATAAATAGCATACAGAACACTAAAGAAAAGAAAAAAGGGGACGATATATAAGGTGTAAACAGCAAGGGAAGCAAAAATAAAATCTCTGGTAGCTGTAGTGAAATAGTATAGGTGGCACGTTACCTAGGACGTGGCACCTGACGGAAATTAATAATTATTAAATAAATATACTGAAAATGGAATTTCGGTGAATTAAACACATGGAGGTAAAATTTTATGGTAGTACAGCACAATATATCAGCACAGAACGCAAACAGAATGCTCGGAATTACAACTGGAACACTTGCAAAGGCAACAGAAAAGCTTTCATCAGGCTATAAGATCAACAGAGCAGCAGATGATGCAGCAGGACTTGCAATTTCTGAGAAGATGAGACGTCAGATCAGAGGACTTACACAGGCATCAGCAAATGCTCAGGATGGTGTTTCAGTAGTACAGACAGCAGAAGGTGCGCTTGAAGAAGTTCACAGCATGCTTCAGAGAATGAACGAACTTGCAATTAAGGCTTCCAATGATACTCTTACATCAGAGGATCGTAATTACATCCAGCAGGAAGTTTCAGCCCTTGTATCAGAAATCGACCGTACAGCAAGTACAACACAGTTCAACAATCAGTTCCTTCTTGATGGAACATTTACAGGAAAGTGCCTGCAGGTTGGTTCTGAGAATGATGGTAATGACCGTATAGCCATCAGCATTTCAGCAATGACAGCGAAGAACATCGGTGTAAACGGACTTGCAGTAAGCGGAACAGCTGGAGTTGATAATGCAAATAATGCAATTTCTGTTATCAAGTCAGCTATAACATCTGTATCTAAGCAGAGATCAGACCTTGGTGCAATCCAGAACAGACTTGAGCACACAATTAAGAATCTCGACAATATCGCAGAGAATACTCAGTCAGCAGAGTCAGAGATCCGTGATACAGATATGGCAACAGAGATGGTTAGATATTCTTCAGCTAATATCATTGCACAGGCAGGTCAGTCAATGCTTGCACAGGCAAATCAGTCAAAGCAGGGAGTTATGTCACTTCTTCAGTAACTTTGGAAAAACTATATATAGTAAATTTTTTGAGAGAGATTGCATTGCGGTCTCTCTCATTTTTTCTTATAAGAAATTTCGTTGGAATTCCTATAAGTAAAAAGGCACTTCGTGCATTGGATGCGATGTGCGAAGAGCGGAAGATCCTTTGACTTTCGTGCTTGCAAGGTAGAATGAATTATTAAAAAAACATAAAATGTATACAAAATACTGTACTATTTTTGATTCTCTCCGATATATATGGTGTAAAGGCAAGGGAATTAAAAATCCCTAACCGGTAAGATGGAATGCAGTCCATGGGGCAATGCCATCTGAAAAGAATTCATTTTTATTTTTTCAAATATTGAAAAAGGATTTTCGGTATAACTCACACGGAGGTAGAATTTTATGGTAGTACAGCACAACATTTCAGCACAGAACGCAAATAGAATGCTCGGCATTACACAGGGAACACTTTCAAAGTCAACAGAAAAGCTTTCATCAGGCTATAAGATCAACAGAGCAGCAGATGATGCAGCAGGACTTGCAATTTCTGA
>FOSY01000062.1 GCA_900114405.1 Lachnospiraceae bacterium KH1T2
CATAGAGCATCCTAATTTGCTTTCATTTACATTCCAATCACCCAAACTTGTATTATCGTCATTTCGATTTCCAAACCAGCCATCATCTAAAACCAGCATTTCTACACCAAGTTCTTTGGCATTGTCTGCAAGTTTTAACAACTTATTCTTATCGAAATCAAAAAATGCTGCTTCCCAACTGTTTACAAGTATTGGACGTACTTCATCATTTTCAGGAACCCTTATCACATTATCATTGATAAATTCATGATATCTGTGTGAAAGCTCTGTAAAGCCACGATTCGAATAACATAATGCAGCTTCAGGTGCATAGAACTTTTCACCTTTGCCAAGCGGGTATTCAAACATATCATCCTGAATTCCCATCATCATACGAACTGATCCAGTATATTCTCTGAATACTTCTGCACGAAAATTTCCACTATAAAGGAAGAGCATACCTATACAATTTCCATTGTTTTCTCCAGCTGTTTTATCACATAGTATTACAAATGGATTGTGATGATGACTTGATGTTCCTCTTCTTGAGCCAATAGTGACTGCACCTTTTCCTACCGGAACCCTTTCTACACATCTCTCCATTCCATGTCTTCCATTAAACGTAATTACATCTAACTCGTCGCTATTTAGTATATCCAAGGAAGCACTAAATGCTCTGCATACTTTTATCTCATCTTTACCAATATTTTCAATTACAACCGTACGTGTGATCACATCATGCTTTGAAAACACTCCATATAATAAAGTCACTGAAACTTTCGCTGCATTATCTTCAAGCTCAACTTTAAGAGTTTCAACTTCATCATTTTCTTCAAATGCTGACGGCAATCCTGGTATCGTATATTTTCCTTCAATTATTTCGTGATTTACATATCTCAGATCACATCCATAAACTCCTTCAACGTTCTTTACAGAAAACGAACTATCACGATAATCACCATTACCATATGCTGAAAATTCCAACGGTAATGTATCTAATGAAAATGTTCTATCAGTTCCTGCATCACTCGGATTTCCTGAAAAGCCACGATCATACATTTGTAGCAAATAGCTCATATCTCCAGAAACCTTGGGACCATAGTATAAATGCAGCAAATAATCAAATTTTCCAATGACCATTTGATAAGTTGTGTTATCTGTATTTAAAGTTATTGTCTTGTTAGTTTTATCAAAAATAATACTCATAGCATTCCTCTCAATCTCAAATCATAGTTGAATTATATCTAAAGTATATCTCTTAATCTATGT
>FOSY01000019.1 GCA_900114405.1 Lachnospiraceae bacterium KH1T2
AGTGAATGCCTAGAACGGATAACTAGCGAATTCGGTACACAACTCAGAATGAACCGAAGCATTCAGGCTGAAGGTTCATTTGCGAATGTAAAAGAAGACATGAACTTCCGAAGATATTTGTATAGAGGGACGAAGAATGTTCTGGCACAAAGTGTTATGCTTGCAATCGGATTCGATATCAATAAGTTGCATCACAAAATCATGTCTGGCCGAACAGGAACTCATCTTTTTGAGCTGAAGAAAACAGCATAATTTTTGATCCTCCAAAATCGAAGTTTTGAATCTGATCCGAAGTTATCTTCGGTCTATTAAGTTACTCTAAAAATATGATGTATAAGTAAAAAGGAAATGCAAGTACTCGTTTTTGAGTGCAAAAAAGGGCTATCGCCCAGATGACTTAATCATCTAATGCGACAGCCCCTTTTTTTTGTGGGTAAAAATATGGATAAAGAAAAATATAGTTTTGGCGGTAGATTTAAAACCACTATCGGAAAGACGAATTATGAAGTTGTAGTTAAATTCAGAAATGAAGGTATGACTATGCAGGACAGAGCTTTGAGAGCAGTTAATGAAAGCGTTAATGCGGAAGGAAAAAGATGTATCTGTAATGGTATTTTCTGTTTTGGGTTCAACTTTGACAACGGTAATCGTTTACGCACCTATAGCGATGACTAGCGGCATGAGTTGGCAAGTATGCCAATATGAGAGGTATCGACATCGGAAAGTACACAGCCCCTATCGATGAGCTTTTCCGACTTGCAAAAGGAAAGACGGCAACTATTGGTATAGGTGATGGCGGAAATGATATTTCGATAGAGAAAGAAATTATCGAGAGTATTCAGTAACGGTAAGCAATTTTATAGACTAAATGACGATAAAAAAAATATATCTTTCTATATATTTTTTATTTGATACAAGCACGTAATATGATAGAATAAATTTGTTGCAGTACACAGTTTTCGGTGCATTTTAGGGAAAAACAGGATGAAAGTAAGCTATAACAAATTATGGAAATTGCTAATCGATAAAAATATGAAAAAGACGGATTTGATCGAGGCAGTACACACGAGTCCGAATACAATCGCAAAGATGAGCAAAAACGAAAATGTCTCCATGGATGTTATTGCAAGAATTTGCGAATACCTTAATTGCGATGTTGGCGACATCATAGAAATGATTCCGGATGACGGAGGAGATATAAGTGAAAAGAAATAAATACAGTGCCGGAGCGGTGAAGTTTTCCTTCTGGTTTATGGAGTTTAGGAAAGAAGTGCAGATGCTTTCATCCGGAAAGATGTTTGATGAGATAAAGAAATTAAATGAAGATGAAAATATATTTGGAGCAAGTACACCGGCAAGAGCCAAGGTGATTTATTCGACGGTCACAAACAGGATTCAATCATTGGATGACAGCTTCATTCCGTTATTTATGGATAGTGATGTATCGACACAAAAGCTGTTTGCTTTGGCGGGAACACTGGCTCATGACACATTGTTCTTTGATTTTGTGTATGAGGTAGTGAGAGAAAAGCTGATCATCGGAAACAACACTTTAACACCTGCTGACTTCAATATCTATTTCAAAAATAAGCAGGAACAATATCCGGAAATAGAAAAACTTACGGAAGCAACGATAAAAAAGCTAATAAGAAATTATAAGACCATGCTTTTTGAGGCAGGACTTCTTGATGAGAATACAAGAGCATCGGAGAGAAAAATCATAAAACCGATTTTGGATTCGGTATTAAAACACTGGCTTGATGATTATGGATATGGACCGATAGCCAAGGCATTGGAGGGTATCAGATAATGGCAGACTTAACAGAACGCCTGGACAAGATGGAGGAAGAAATAAAGAAGCCTTCATTCCGTCAGAGTATTGGCAGGGCAAATGAAGTAAATTATTGGGTATTTGATTATCCACCAGAAAGAGAATTAGAAGTTCGTGAAAGAATCAAATATATGCAGAATAGAAATTCCAGAGGTAGTGAAGACTTTGAACTGGTGGTATTTGATCTTTACGACATCATTATAGACTACTTAAAAGAAAATGACTTTCTTGAGGACTGTTATAGATTTGAAAAAAAGAAAGGTCTTGAACGTATTACAAAAGCTGTCAGCAATTCAATGAAAATAAATGATGATGACAGCCTTATTGTTCAGTATATAAAAGAGCATACACCCGAAAATGCGGTTGTATTTTTAACGGGGGTAGGCAAGTGCTTTCCAATCCTCAGATCACATAAGGTGCTCAACAATCTCCATCAGGCATTTGTAAAAGCTCCGGTTGTAATGTTCTTCCCCGGAATATACAACGAGCAGGAACTTATCCTATTTGGAGAGATAAAGGATGACAATTATTATAGAGCATTTAAGTTGGTGAAATAGGTTATCCGGTAACAGTTAGTCGGATATAAACTTATGATTTGATTATAGGAGAGAATTTATCATGCAGATAAAAGATATGTTTGCCAAGCCAATCGACCGTGAAATTCAGGGCGTTATCATAGTAGGACAGGGCGAAGAGACAAATATTTCTCAGGAACTTGAAGAATATGTCGTTACAAGAGAGCTGCAGAAGCATTTTGCAGATTTCTTCGAAGCGTATAAAAAAGGCATAGTGGGAAACACAAATGAGATCGGTGTATGGATATCCGGTTTCTTCGGAAGTGGTAAATCTCATTTCTTGAAAATTTTATCATATATCCTTGCAAATAAGGAAATTGAAGGTAAGAGAGCTATCGATTACTTCATCGAAGATAATAAAATTGCAGATGCGATGGTTCTTTCAGATATGAAACTTGCGGCACAGACACCAAATGATGTAGTGCTGTTTAACATTGACTCAAAGAGTGACAGCAATAGTAAGCAGAATAAAGATGCGATCGTAAATGTATTCCTTAAGGTATTTAACGAGATGCAGGGATTCTGTGGAAGCCTTCCTCATCTTGCAGACCTTGAAAGTCAGCTCACAGATGTGGGTAAGTATGATGCTTTCAAAGAAGCATTTGAAGATGAGTACGGCGCTGAATGGGAAAAATCACGTCATAAATTCGATTTTATACAGGATGATGTTGTCGAAGCACTTGTAAAAATTGATTTTATGAGCGAAGCGGCAGCCCGTAACTGGTGTGAGAAAGCTACTGAAAATTATAGGATCAGCATTGAGGATTTCGCTAAGAGAGTAAAAGAATATATTGATAAAAAGGGTGGAAACCGTCATGTAGTATTCATGGTCGATGAAGTAGGTCAGTATATTGGCGATGACTCCAATCTCATGCTTAATTTACAGACAGTACGAGAAGAACTCAGTAAAGAGTGCAAGGGAAAGGCATGGGTTGTAGTTACAAGCCAGCAGGACGTTGATTCCATCATGAAAGTCAAAGGTAATGACTTCTCTAAGATTCAGGGACGTTTTGCTACAAGACTGGCACTTTCATCAGCAAATGTAGATGAAGTTATAAAAAAGAGAATCCTTGCGAAGAACGATACCGGGGCTGAAACACTGAGACTCCTCTATGAACAGAAAGCTACGATCATCAAAAATCTGATCGTGTTCAATGATGGTGTAGAGAAAAAACTCTATGCAGATGGAAATGATTTTGCCGGAGTATATCCGTTTGTTCCGTATCAGTTCAATGTACTCGCAAGTGTGCTGACATCTATAAGAACCCACGGTGCATCCGGTAAGCATCTTTCAGAAGGAGAGCGTTCCATGCTTGCGCTCTTCAAAGAGTCTGCGGTAAAAATCATGGAGGAATCGGAAGGAGCGATAGTTCCGTTCCATAGATTTTATGACGCATTGGAAAACTTCCTGGATCACAGTCATAGAAGCGTTATCATCAGAGCCTTTGATAATACAAAGATAAATCCGGAAAAAAAGGCTGATGATGTATTTGCAATCAATGTTTTAAAAACATTATTTATGATCAAATACATCCTTGAAGTAGAGGCAAATATCGAAAATATTACAAGCCTTATGATAGAGAGTATCGATGATGACCGTATAGAGCTGAAATCAAAGGTTGAAGAAGCGTTGAAGGTTCTTCAGAATCAGATGCTTGTGCAGAAAAACGGCAGCCTGTATGTATTCCTTACTGATGAAGAGCAGGAGATCAATCGTGAGATTGAAAGCCAGAATGTAGAGATGGCTGAGGTTATCAATAAAGTATCGGAAATGATATTTGAAGATATCTTCTCAGACAAGAGATATCGCTATCCAGCATTTAACGGTAGATATGCTTTTTCATTCAATCAGATAGTTGATGACAGACCGTATAAATCAAATCAGAACTATGATATAGGACTTAGAATACTTACACCTTGGTATGATGGCGGTAATGATGATGCGACACTCCGAATGATGTCAGGTACAAGAAAGGAAGTTGTGGTACTCCTTCCAAATGATGCAGCATTCCTTGACGAGATCATGACTTACCTGAAGATTGAGAAGTTCCTGCGTCTGAACACATCATCACAGCTTACAAAATATGAAACTATAAAAGAAGCCAAGAGAACCGAGATGCGTGAACGTAACTCCAATGCAAAACTTTATCTCACGGAATCTCTTAAAGAATCAACTATATATGTAAATGGTGATGTGGCAAATCTTTCTGCAAAAGAAGTTACAACAAGGATAAACGAGGCGATCGGAAGACTTGTTCAGACGGTGTACAGTAAGCTTTCATATATTGATGCCGCATTTGATGAGACAAACATCAGAAAGATGTTTGCACAGTCAAATCAGTTAAAGCTCGATCTGGGAAATACAGGCGAGCCTAATCAGCATGCCCTTGATGATGTGCTGAGCTTCATATCCGGGAACAGTCAGATTCATATAAAGACATCTATGAAGACCATAAAGGATCGTTTTATGAGCAGTCCTTATGGATTTGTTGAAGACGATGTGCACTGGCTTGTTGCGAGATTGTTTAAGAGAGGAGATCTCTCATTTACTGTTAATGGTTCAGGTGTAACCATTATGAATAAGTCAGCAGATGAAATTGTTGATTACATCGTTAAGAAGCAGTATATTGAGAAACTTCTCATGGAAGTAAGAGTCCGTGTTCCGGAGAAGGATAAAAAAGCTGTACAGAATGTCATCAAGGAAATGTTTGGAACATCGCTTACCACAGATGATGAAGACAGTGGTATGCGTACATTCAAGAACTACTCACAGAAGAGATTGACTGATATGCAGACACTGGAAGTTAATTATAACCAGTATGCATATCCCGGCAAAAAGATAATTGATGATGGCAAAAAGCTCATGCAGTCAGTGATACAGATTACCGATCCGATGGAGTTCTATTCCTACATTTCAAAACATCAGGATGATCTCCTTGACTATGCGGAGGACTATGAGCCGGTAAAGGCATTCTTTGGTGGAGAGCAGAAACAGATCTTTACCAGAGCTCTCGATATGCTTGAAATTTATGATGACAGCAAGACCTATATCGTAGATAAGGAACTGGAAAGCATAGTTGACAGTATGCGTTCAATCGTGCAGATGTCGGTTCCATATAGGGAAATTCCAAAACTTCCGGATCTCAGAAATAAGTTTATGAATGCTTATACAAAGGTTCTTGAAGATGCGGCAGTTCCGGTTAAGAAGTCTATAGAGGATGACAGAGACAGAGTATTTGAGGTTTTAGATACCAAGGAATATAAAGACGAGAAAAAGCCCAGATACCAGAAAATGTTTGTCGAGATACTTGAGGGAGCAGATACCTGTAACAATGTATCAAGACTCAGAGCTTATGCTGACAAGGCAAGTGCGCTCAAGATCAGACTTTTGGACGAAATGAACGAGCTCGATGCAAAGCTCGCTGCGAAGAAGGCGAAAGAAGCGCAGGAAGCTAAGAAGAATGCAGCAGATGCAACGGAAGCACATATTGATATAGTCGTAGACGTTCCGGTGAAAAAGACCAAGAATGTTACGATCAAAAATGTTGCACGTACTTCATCATGGAGACTTGAAAGTAATTCTGATGTAGAGAAGTATGTGGAACAATTAAGAAAAAGATTATTGGAAGAACTTAGCGAAAATGACATTGTAAACGTTGAGTTCTGATAGGAAAGGTGCGTTATGAATAAAACCGCTATTAAAAACTTTGCTATATGGGCACGTAATAAACTCATAGTAGATATCCAGTATAGAGCAGGACTTATGGGAATCACGGCTGAAGAGATAAAGCAGCCTCTTCCACAGTCCACAGGTGAGACACAGTTCTTTGATATAGGAACTGCGGAGCCTTATTCGATCACGGGCGAGGCAATCAAGCAGAGAGCAAGTCTTGTCAGTGCTATACAGCGTAAGGAAAAAGAGACAGACTATTCTGTTGCATATAAATACATCATCGAAGGTGTTGCCTATACATGGTTTAACAGACTGATAGCGGTTCGTTTCATGGAAATAAATGACTATCTGCCATCACATATAAGGGTATTGTCATCTGAGACAGGCAAGATGGAGCCGGATCTTGTGACAACTCCTTTTGATGCAGACCTTCCATTTACAGATGCAGAGAAGCAGGAAATCATCAGGCTTAAGAATGATAATCAGCTTGATGAGTGTTTCAGGCTATTATTCATAAAGCAGTGCAACGCACTTAATGAGATACTCCCGGCACTTTTTGAGAAAACATCTGATTATACGGAAATCCTTCTTAATATATCTGCCATAGATAAAGAGGGCGTAGTCTATCATCTTGTAAACGATATACCGGAAGATGACTTCAATATTGAGAAGGGTGGTCAGGTAGAGATCATAGGCTGGATGTATCAGTACTATAATACCGAGCCGAAGAACGAGGCATTTGCAAAGAGCGGAAAAATTACAAAGGAAGAAATACCGGCGGTAACACAGCTCTTCACACCGGACTGGATCGTCCGCTATATGGTAGAGAACAGTCTTGGTCGTATATGGGTGGAAGGACATCCAAATGACAGCCTTAAGGCAAACTGGAAGTATTTTCTTGAAGAAGCAGAGCAGGAACCGGAGGTACAGAAAAAACTTGATGAAATCCATGCCGACTATGCAAAGCTCACACCAGAAGATATCCATTTCATAGATCCATGTATGGGAAGTGGTCATATCCTTGTATATGCTTTTGATGTACTCATGCAGATATATGAGTCAGTGGGTTATTCACAGAGGGATGCAGCAAGAAGTATCCTTGAAAACAATCTTTACGGACTTGATATAGATGACCGTGCATATCAGATGGCATACTTTGCCGTTATGATGAAGGCAAGACAGTATAACAGAAGAATACTGTCAGCAGAAACACCTTGCCATGTTTATTCCATTCAGGACAGTAACAATATAAACAGAGATCAGCTTAAGTACTTTGGAGCTGATTTAAGTGAATTTGAGAAAAACAACGCAATGAACCAGATTACAGGGCTCCTCGAAACGTTCACGGATGCCAAGGAATATGGTTCTATTCTTGATGTACAAAATTATGATTGGGAATTGCTTAGAAGATTTGTCTCCAAGATAGGAATGGATGGGCAGATATCGTTTGATACATTCGGTATTGATGAGACACAGGAAAAGCTGATGGAGCTTGTCAATATTGGTGAGACTATGGCGAGGAAGTATGAGGTAGTTGTGACAAATCCGCCGTATATGGGTGGAAGTGGAATGGTATCGCTGTTGGTTGATTTTTTGAATAAAAACTATAAAGATGAGAAAACAGACTTATTTGCTGCATTCATAAAAAAGTGTTGCTTGATGACGGAAGAAAATGGACTTACAAGCATGGTAACTATGCAAAGTTGGATGTATTTATCAAGTTTGGAACAGTTACGTTATTATGTTTTGAAAAAAAACATAATAAATTTATTGAGGATTGGTTATAACAGTTTCCCGGAAATGAACTCGAAAGTTGCGCAGGCATGCTCATTTAATATTAGGAATA
The DNA here is from genome assembly GCA_900114405.1 of Lachnospiraceae bacterium KH1T2. Classification (GTDB taxonomy): domain Bacteria; phylum Bacillota; class Clostridia; order Lachnospirales; family Lachnospiraceae; genus NK4A144. The sequence goes on from FOSY01000019.1 coordinate 7,926, forward strand.
GTCTAATTAGGGATTATCAAAGTAAATATTATGAATTGAATACAGGAAAACTGAACGATGATAAAGAGGCCGTATTTATTAAAAGACTTTTAGCCAACCAGTTCTTTATACATAAGGCAGAAGACTTTGAGCTTATTCCTAATAGTCCGTTAGCATTTTCTTTGAGTACTGCTCTGATAGATAGTTTTAAGGGCAGAAAACTTACTGACTTTGCAAAACCAAGGCAAGGGCTAGCAACTGGAGAAAACAATCGTTTTTTACGTTTATGGTTTGAATGTGATATCAATAGAATTAACTTCAATATGCCGTCTGTTGAAGCGGCAGCGGAGTCTGATGTTAAGTGGTTTCCATATAATAAAGGTGGGGACTTTAGAAAATGGTATGGCAATAATGACTATGTTGTTAATTGGGAAAATAATGGATTTGAGATAAGGCATTTTTATGATGAAAAAGGAAAATTAAGGTCAAGACCGCAAAATGTTGAGGCATATTTTCATGAAAGCGTAACATGGTCAAAAATATCGACAGATACATTGGCGTTTCGTTATAAGCCGCAAGGACATATATTTGACGTTGCAGGAACAAGTTTTTTTGCGGAAAGGGAGCAATTAAGATATTTGCACGGACTCTGTAATAGCTGTGTTGCAATGTCAATATTGAAGACATTATCGCCGACCCTCAATTTTGAAGTGGGACTTATTGCATCCTTGCCCATTATATTACAAAGGGAATATGAAGGAATTGTAAGAGAAAAAGTAGAACACACAATTCAGATTTCAAAAAGTGATTGGGATTCTTTTGAGTTATCATGGGAGTTTGCTAAGCATCCACTTATAAAAGATGGAACAAAGGGCGGACTTATTTCCGATAAGTACAAAGACTGGGAAACAGAGTGCAATAACCGTTTCAACCAGCTTAAAGCCAACGAAGAAGAACTTAACCGCATTTTCATAGACATATATGGTTTACAGGATGAGCTTACACCTGAAGTAGAGGATAAAGATGTCACTGTCCGTAAGGCTGACTTGCAGCGTGATATCAAGAGCCTCTTGTCTTATGCTGTTGGATGTATGTTTGGTCGTTACTCCCTTGATGAGGAAGGTCTTGTCTATGCCGGTGGTGAGTGGGATGCAAGTAAATACACTACATACATCCCTGATGATGACAACATAATTCCGATAACTGATGAAGAATACTTCGAGGATGATATTATCGGGCTTCTTTGCGCATGGCTTAAGAAGGTATATGGTCCGGAGACTCTTGAGCAGAACCTTGATTTTATCGCAAAGGCACTTGGTAAGAAGGGTGATACCTCACGAGAGATAATCAGAAATTATTTTGTATCTGATTTCTTCAAGGATCACTGCCAGACCTATTCTGTTACAGGTTCCGGTAAGAGACCTATCTACTGGCTCTTTGATAGTGGAAAGCAGAACGGATTCAAGGCACTTATATATCTGCACAGATATAACGCTGATACTATCGGAAATCTCAGAGTGGACTATCTTCACAGAATGCAGCGTGTATACGAGTCTGAGATCAATCGCATGCAAGATATGATAGATCACAGCACCAACAGCCGTGAAGTAGGTGCTGCCACAAAGCGTAAGGAAAAGCTGCAAAAACAGCTGAAAGAATGTCGTGATTATGATGAAAAGATAGCTCACCTTGCTCTTGCCAGAACAGAGCTTGACCTTGATGATGGTGTAAAGTACAACTACCGCAAAGTACAGCTCGCACAGGACGGTAAGTTCTACGAAGTACTTGCCGACAGCAAGGCAATCATGATGGACGAAAAGAAGTTTAAGAGCTTCAAAAAATGATAAATCACAGCAGGAGAGTAGTCATGGCAAACAATATAGTTTTTAAACAAGATGGTAATCTATTTGATGATGTAAGCGAAATCGTTGAATCAGCGCAGAAATTTGCATATCAATCTGTAGACAGAATTTTAGTTTTAAGAAATTGGCTTTTGGGAAAGCGTATTGCAACTGAAAATATGTTTGGAACAAGAGAAGATAGATATGGTGCAAAAATAATAGACGAATTGGCTAAACAACTTACAAAGCGATATGGAAAGGGCTTTGATAAAAGAAATCTGTACCGCTGTGTTAAATTTTATCAAATGTATCCAAAGATTGTGGCGACACTGTCACCACAATCTTTTAAAAAAAACGAAAAGGAGATAGTGGGGACACTGTCGCCACTATCTATTGATAGCACTTTGCGTAGTGGAGTGACGTTTCCATTACTTTCATGGTCTCATTACTGTAGGCTAATGCAAGTTGCAGACGATAAGGCACGGGAATGGTATGAAAAAGAGGCGTTTGAACAAACGTGGTCATTAAGAACATTGAGACGTAACATTGATACTCAATATTATGATCGAATGCTTTTGTCAAATAATAAAATTGCAGTTGAAAATGAGATGAAACAGAATACTTCTAAGTATCAGCAAAAACTTGAATTTATCAGAAATCCGGTGATCGCTGAATTTTTGAATATGCAAGAGAATACGGATTATTTGGAATCTGATCTTGAAAGTGCAATTATAGGGAATCTTCAGAAATTTCTTATGGAGTTAGGAAAAGGCTATGCTTTTGTAGCCAGACAACAGCATATTCATACTGAGAAGCAGGATTATTACATCGATTTAGTATTTTACAATTATATTTTAAAATGCTTCGTTTTGATTGACTTAAAAATCGGAAAAGTAACACATCAGGATGTTGGTCAAATGGACATGTACGTTCGTATGTATGATGAAATGAAGCGTAGCGAAGGAGATAATCCAACTTTGGGAATAGTTTTGTGCTCTGAAACAGATGAGGATATAGCCAGATATTCTGTAATGCATGAGAGTGAACAGCTATTTGCAGCAAAATATAAGCTGTGTTTACCATCAGAAGAAGAGTTGAAAGCTGAAATCGAAACACAAAAAGAAATATTCTATATGCAGCATCCAGAGTTACGGGAGAATAAGGGCTGAATATTACTAAGAGTTAGTCATTGGAGGATAATGTGATAAATTTTTTTAATTTTATAAAATGTAAAATGAATACTATTTTTAGGATTAACTCTGAAACGGAAAGGAAGCCATATAGAAAGTATGAATCATTTTTGCCATCTGATGATATCGATAATGGGGAAGAATATATTGCTGCTCTTGATTGGGCAATAAACAAGTCTAACGCTCATAATATTGCCGTTTCCGGACCTTATAGTGCTGGTAAAAGTAGTGTGATAAAAAGTTATTTGAAAAGAGTAAACGACAATAATTTTGTACGTATATCATTGGCAACATTTGCAGTCGAAGAATGTGATAATAATTTAAATGGATGTACTCCACAGCAGATAGAAGAGAGATTAGAAGCGGCGATACTGAAACAACTTTTTTATTCTGTAAGTTCAAATAAAATATCACAGAGTCGATTTAGAAAACTGCAAGTTAAGAGTGGAATCGGTACTTGTGCTATGTCACTTGTTGTAACTGTAATGATGTGTACGGCTTTATACTTTATTTTTCCAGATAAGGTAAAGGAATTCGTAGATAAAATTGAGTCACTTAAAAATTTTAAATATCTAATTTATGCCGCAGTAACAGCTTCTTATACGTATGCAATTGTTAATTTGGTTGGATGGATTAGACGGAATGGTGGTATTAAGGAAATAAATATATTGGAGACCGCTTCAATACATGGGGATGAAGTTAGCGAGGAAACTATATTTAATAAGTACATGGATGAAATCGTCTATTTCTTTGAGGCGACAAAGAAAACCCTTGTAATTATCGAAGATTTAGATCGTTTCAATAATCCCAGTATTTTTATAGCACTTAGAGAACTTAATACCGTTCTTAACAATTATGAAACTATAAAAAAGGATATAAAGTTTATTTATGCAATTAAAGATGATATGTTCAAAAAAGAGGGTGAACGTACAAAATTCTTTGATTTCATAATACCTATAGTACCGTATATCAGTTCGACAAATTCAGGAGATATTCTGTTAGAGAAGTTAGATGTTGATTCTGAAACAGGTAAAAGTAGAATATATGATATTTCTGAAAACTATGTATCACTTGTTTCGCCGTATATAAGAGATATTCGTGATTTAACAAGTATCTGTAATGAGTTTAATGTATTCAAAAATACTCTTAAAGGTAATCAGCAACTTGATCTTATAGATAAAAAAATGTTTTCAATGATCATATTCAAGAATCTTTATCCCAAGGATTTTGCAGACCTTGAGAGTGAGAGTTCTGAAAGTAGCATTAGGCTGGCATTTGAATGTAAAAGAAAGTTTATATCCGAAAGGAATTTACAATCTGAAGAAAAGAAGTCTGCTGAAAAAGATGTACTTGAAAAAATCGAAAATGAAGGCTTAAAAAGTGTAAAGGAGTTAAAACTATCATTACTGAATTCCTTTACCAATTTTGAATTAGCAGTATATATGATTCGTTCTGAAAGAAATGCGTATTATCTAAAAGACGTATTACAGGATGATTTTGAGATTGAATTACTTAAGAAAGAAGGATTGAGAGTTTATTGGATAAATAATGGAAACAATTCTTGGACCAATATAGATAACCCTATTGATTATGATAAAGGACATGGTGATTACTTTACAAGGATAGAAAGGATAAAAAAAGGTCTGGCAAAATGTAAGGAAGAATCTCGTGCTAGGATTGAAAAATTCGAAAGAATAATGAATGAACTCAAATCATATTCAATTAAACGTGTGATTGAGGAATTTGGAATAGAATTTTTGGATGAGAAAGTTAGATCGAATGACCTTCTTGTTTTTCTTCTGCGACATGAATACATAGATGAGAGTTATGAAAATTATATTAACTATTTCCATCCGAACAGCCTAACCAAGGAAGATATGAATTTTATCCTTGGAGTGAGAAACCATAGAAGTGTTGGTGATTATACATATAAAATCAATAGCCCAGGACGCGTATGCAGCAGGCTTCAAGATTATGAATTCAAGCAGGCTGAAGTATTGAATTATGACATAGTCGATTATATCTTGCAAAGTGGGAAAACTCATCAGATATCCGGCTTGTTTGAAAAGTTAAAAGATCAATCATCGGAAAGTATGGATTTTATCAAAGCATTTGTTGATAGAAATAATAATTTGGACAGGTTTTTCGAGAATATATGCCGTGATAATGTATCCTTTTGGTATTTAGTAGTACATGATTCAGGTATTACTAAGGAAAAACGTTATAAATATCTCGAAAATATGCTTAAATTTGCAGATATTGATGACATAAGAAAAATGAATTACGAACAGCGTGAAGAAGGGGAACCTATCGATGAAGACGAATCAATATCAGGATTACTGAAGAGTGACGTTGACGCTTTGAAGAAGATTTCAGAGGCACCTTTCGATAAAACTATTGCATTGATTGAAAACTTAGTAATTATATTTACTGACGTTGATGTAAATAATATTAATCCGGAAATTCAAAGAAAAATATTTGATGAGTACTATTATGAGCTGAATATCAATATGATAAGAAGGATCTTTGAATGGAAACAATCTGAATTGATAAATAACCTTATGACTCAAAACTATACATCAATTCTAAAACTGGACTATGAGCCAATAAAAGAATATGTTCAAGACGATGATTGCTTTGAGGAATATGTGAGAAATGTTGTTCTTGCAATAGAATCCAATACATGTGAAAGCATAGAAAGCATAGAAGATATTATAGAACGTTTATATGATAAGCAAATTGATTTATGTAAGCAACTTATAGATAAAGAGGATGCGATATGGTCAGATATAACGATATGTCTTTCTAAAGAAGATGCAACAAATGAAAAAGAAATATTGTGGAAAAAACTACTTGATTCTGACAAAGTAAGCCCATCTTGGGAAAATTATATTACATTTTATGATATGTTTGGACTAAAGAAAGAATTAGGAGATTTCTTTGAGCGACATATCGAAGATTTTTTATCTGATTCAGATAATGAAGTCATAACAAGAGAGATTGTAATAGAATCGTTATTTATGGATCTTTCAGAAGAAAACTACAGAAAATATATAAGGACTTTTTCAATAAAAGACTGTGATGAATCAGTGCTTGATTTTGGAGTAATGAAAATTAATGTGCTGATTGAGGAAGGAGCACTTGCGTTTACTTTAGAAATATGGAATCAAATAGGAGCAAAATATCCGGAGTTGCGAGTGAAATATGCAAAGGTAAACAGAGAAGCATTCATAAATTTGCTTGAAGAAATCGATATTACTGAATCTGAAATAAGTGCAATTATTTTGGATAATGAATTTTCTGAATTAGATAAGCAAGCGGTTTTAAGAAAACTTGATATTGAAAACATCAGTATGGATATGGCTTTAATAATGCGTAATATGAAATTTAAGCTAAATCGTGATTTAGCAGACGCTACATGGGAATTATTAGAAACAGATAAAAAGTATGCATTATTATTAAATCAGATTTCTTTATATAAAGATGATGAGCTTGCAGATATGTTTATGGAACTTGATGAGCCATATCATACGTTGGCTGACCGTTCAAGACACAAGTTTAAGCTAGCTGATACAGAATATAACAATAACCTTCTCAATGAGCTGAACAAACGAGAGTATATTACAAGTTTTACAAAAGACAAGGATAATCGGGAAGATGTACTTGTGGGATATGTAAAGCAGAGGAAGTCTACAACAGTAGTAGCAAATTAAAGGAATAGACATGGCTGAATTAAACCTAAAACAAATCATAGATAGATTAAATACCGAGTTTACGGGCGAAACCCGTAAGCTTGTATTTTGGTATGACGATAAAGCTGAATTTGAAGAGGATATGGATTCGGTGGAGCTTGAAAATGCCAAAGTTTACAAGCTTGAGAAGGACAATCAGTTTTACACCAAATATTTTCTTGAAAGAGAAGATACCACAACAAATTATCTTATATATGCGCCATTTCCTAAGCCGGAGGTAAAGGATAACCATTTGGAAGATACACTGCTGTATTCCAAGAGGTTCTTTGCTGACAGGGCATCTCTTTTATCCGTAGATCTCGGAATCGAAGAAAAGTATAAGCATATCATCGAAAAGCATATCAAGTTCTTTGCAAATAAGGACAGAACACAGAGATTTTATGATCTTGAGATAGAGAATTTCAATGAGGAAAACATCCTCACTGGGCTTCTTAGTGCTATCTGCAAGACAAAGACATGCTCTTTTGAAGAGGTTGTCCGTATAATTATTACTGAGGATAACATCGATGATAACAAATACCTTGAAGAGATGGGTAAGTATGATTTGCAAGAAGCATTCTGGAGATTATGCGAGCAGCAATTTGGCTATGTGGATGCAGAGCCTTCACTTGAACGATTAATCGTTACACTCTTTGTAACATATACTGCAAGATATCTGCATGGAGAGCTGCCGGCATCGTGGCGCAGCTTTGTATCAATGAAGCAGGGTAATGTGATTGCTTTCCTTGATAATCTTATGAATAGCGTGCTGTACAGAGATGATTATGACAGACTGTCTGCACACGTGGCTGCCGGATTAAAGGTAGAGGATAATCTTTCAAAGTTTGCGCCGGAAGATATGGTTTATCTGGATACGTTCTCTTATGTGGATGAGCTGATTCTTAAATGGATAACAGGTCGTTTGCTATCAGAGGATGTTGGGGCAAAGCTCGATGATATGGATCTGCTTCGTATCTGTGACATGAGAAGTAAGAAACATTTCGGAGACAGGCATGAAAATGCATATCTGATGCTTGAGAATGCGATAACTATCGTAAATGCTGCAAATTATGGCGGCAATGATGATATGAAGAGCATCGTAAAAAAATATGAGACAGAAGATTACCTCATAGATCAGGCATACCGAAAGTTCTATTATTATTATGATAAATTGGATGATTCATCAAATTATGAAAAATTACAGACACTTGTTGAAAATATTTATACAAACGAGTATCTGAATGATCTGATTCCAAGATGGAATACTGCATTTTGCGGGGAAGATGGGCTTGTTGTTCTGCCGTTACAGAGAAATTTCTACAATTCTTTTGTGAATGCAGCAAAGGAAAGGACTGTAGTGATCATTTCTGATGCAATGAGATATGAAGTTGGTCAGGAATTATATATGCGTATGAAGGATGATCCGAGGTGCACGGCAAAACTGTCACCGATGATGAGTTCACTGCCTTCATATACAAGACTTGGAATGGCTGCACTGCTCCCGCATAAGACTCTTGAATTAAGGGATAATTATGAAGTATATGCAGATGGCATTTTGTGTAATGATTTAGCTGGACGACAGAATGTTTTGCAGGGACATAGTAAAGATAGTGTCTGCGTACAGTTTGACGATATTAAAAACCTTAAGAAAACAGAGCTTAGAAGCATTTTTACTGGTAAGCAATCGGTTTATGTATATCATAATCAAATCGATGCCAGAGGCGATAAAGCAAATACAGAGGATGAAGTATTTGTAGCGTGTGAAGAAGCTATAAAAGAGATCATGGATCTGATAAGGAAGATTTCATCAAATGCAAATACTTATAGATTTATAGTAACGTCGGATCATGGCTTTATTTATAAACGCGATAAGATTACGGAAAGCGACAAAATCGGTGGCGTGAGCGGAAAAGATGCCTGGATCAACCGTAGATACATAGTATCCAAGAATCAGATAAATGAGGATGGCGTTTCAAACATTGGTTTAGGCTATGTAATGGGAAATGATGACGATAAGGTTGTTTCATTCCCTATGAGCAGTAATGTTTTCAAGGTGTCCGGCGGTGGACAGAATTATGTCCATGGTGGATCTTCGCCGCAGGAAATGATTATTCCGGTGATTGACATCAAGATGGAAAAGGGACACATGGAGACAAGACCGGTATCGATCAGTCTTGTAAGTATGGTACAGAAAATAACAAACCTCATCACGGGTATGGATTTCATACAGTCAGAACCGGTCAGCGACACTATAAAAGAGACAACATATCGTCTTGTATTTATGTCTGAGGATGATGAGCGTATTTCTAATGAGAATATCTATGTAGCAGACAGCAGAGAGCCGGATTCTGCAAAGAGAATATTCCGTTTGAGATTTAATTTCAAGAATCAGAAATATGATAAGAATAAACAGTATTACCTTGTAGTAACTGACGACAATACAGGTCTTGAGTTATTCAGGCATCCGGTAATGATGGATCTGACATTTGCGGATGACTTTAACTGGTAAGGGGAGAATATCATGGATTTTGAGCTTTCAAATAACAGCGTGGATGGCTCGGAAGAAAAAAATGTTGAAATAAACCACAAATTAAGAGACAGATTTGATGGGAAAATTGTCCGCAAGGATCTTACAAAGCATATCAAGGAAGGCGCAAATGTTCCTGTGTATGTTTTGGAGTATCTTTTGGGACAGTATTGTAATTCTGAAGATGAAGAAATCATCGAATCCGGAGTTGAAAGCGTAAAGCATATTCTTGCGGATAATTATGTACGTCCGGATGAATCAGAGAAGGTTTTATCAAGACTTCGCCAGCGTGGTTCAATGAGTATCATTGACAGAGTTACCGTGAGCCTGAATCTCAGATATGACGAGTATCAGGCTGAGTTTTCAAATCTTGGACTATCAGGAGTGCCGATTGCGGAGGAATATCCGGAGAAATACGACAGGCTTCTTTGTGGTGGCATCTGGTGCATCATAAATCTTGAATATAATGCTGATGTTGAGGAGTCAATGCAGTTTGGATTTACTACGGAGTCATCAAAGAAGAAAAAGAAGAAAGATGTAACAATAATTTCCATCAATAGCCTTAAGCCCATACAGATGCCGTCAGTGGACATAAATGAGCTTAAGGAAGGCAGAAAAGCTTTCACTAAAGAAGAATGGATCGATATTATGCTCCGTTCGATCGGTATGGAACCGGATAGGCTTACAGAACGTGAGAAATGGTTGTTGCTTCTCCGACTTGTGCCGTTAGTTGAAAATAACTTCAATCTTTGTGAGCTCGGACCACGTAGTACAGGTAAATCACATATTTATAAAGAAGTATCACCAAACAGTATCCTGGTTTCAGGTGGACAGACCACCGTTGCAAATCTCTTCTACAACATGGGAAGACATACCATGGGACTTGTAGGTATGTGGGACTGTGTAGCTTTTGATGAAGTTGCCGGAATTAACTTCAAAGATAAAGACGGCGTGCAGATAATGAAGGACTATATGGCTTCAGGATCTTTTGCACGAGGTAAAGAAGAAAAGGCTGCATCAGCATCCATGGTGTTCGTCGGAAATATAAATCAAAGCGTAGATGTTCTACTGAAAACAAGCAGCTTATTTGATCCTTTTCCTGCTGAGATGGGAACTGATACAGCTTTCCTTGATCGTATGCACTGTTATGTTCCGGGATGGGAAATTCCGAAGTTCAGACCGGAGCATTTTACAAACGATTACGGTTTTATCACTGACTATCTTGCAGAATTTGTCCGTGAACTTCGTAAGGAGCAGTATGGTGATGCAATAGATAAGTATTTCAGACTCGGCAGAAATCTTAATCAACGCGATACTATAGCGGTTCGTAAACTTGTAGGCGGCTTGATCAAGCTTGTGTACCCTAATGGAGAATTTACGAAGGAAGAGCTGGAAGGAATATTACAGCTTGCTCTTGAAATGCGTCGTAGAGTAAAGGAACAGCTTAAGAAATTAGGCGGTATGGAGTTCTATGACGTTAATTTCTCATATATAGATAATGAAACATTTGAGGAACATTATGTGTCTGTTCCGGAGCAGGGCGGTGGAAAGCTTATACCGGAAGGAATAATGAATCCGGGACAGGTATATACAGTGTCTCATGGAAAGTCTGGAATGATCGGTGTATTCCGCCTTGAATCTCAGATGCTTCCCGGAAATGGCAAGTTTGACCGCACAGGTCTTGGATCTGACAGAGAATGTAAAGAAGCAACAAACACCGCATATAATTTCCTTAAGGCAAATGCCAGTAGGATCAGCGGTGCTATAGGTATAGGAACAAAAGATTTTGTAATAAATTATCAGGATCTTCAGGGGTTGGGGATGACCAGTACATTGGCTTTATCTACCCTTATTGCATTATGCTCAATTGCACTTGGAAAACCGGTACAGAATTCACTTGCGGTGCTCGGCGAAATAAGTATCAGCGGAACCATGATAAAAGTAGAAAATCTTGCAGATACACTGCAGGTATGCCTTGATAGTGGAGCCAAGAAAGTATTGCTTCCTCAGATTTCCGCAGTTGATCTAGGCACAGTACCGCCAGAGCTTATGAGCAGTTTCAGTCTTGTGTTCTATCAAAGTGCAGAGGATGCGGTGTTTAAGGCGTTGGGGGTGGAATAGCTTTCTGTGCTTAAAGGCGAAAGACATGGTGATCTTGCACACCGTAATCAGCCCTGGCTCGAAAATGGTTCATTAGTGAGTAATCTTCGATCAAATCAGTGTTCCTTTCAAGAAAGACTGCACTGAGCATATTTCTTCGGGGAAATTCCGACTGTCTTTGTAAATGCCTTAAAAAAGTTACTGTAGTCGTTAAAACCGCTTTTTTCAAAAGCATCCGTCACGGAAGCACCCTCGGCGAGAGCTGCTTTGGCGACGCTTATTCGGCGGGAAGTTATGTATTTATTTATAGTAGTACCGGTAGCTGCTTTGAAAATCCTGCATATGTAGCTTTCGCTTAAGTAAAATTCTGAGGTGAGCTGTTCTAGGCTTATCTGTGTTGAAATATTCTGATTGATAAAATTCAGTATCTCATTTATGTGCTGATTATAGCCATAGTCATTATGATCTTCTTCAACTAAATTCACATTTGAAATCTGATTCAGCATTACGAGTAGTTCCATAAAGGCAGACTGCTCGATGATGTCATGTCCGTAACCGTGTGCGTCAGTTATTTTATCAATATAGTAAAGGAAAAGCTTTTGCTGCTTATCGTTGAGAGAAAGACGATGTGAAAAATTATCAGGTCTGCCGGAGAAAAACTGATCAAGGTTTGTCTCTTTAGTAGAAATACGCTTTACATATTCAGGATTTACAAAAAGCACGATACGCTCATGAAGCATTTTGTCGATCTGAGTGAGCATGTGACTTTCATATTGATTAATGACAAAAATATCTCCCGGAGTTATGGGATAAAATTTATTTCCTATAAGAAACTGTTTGCCGCCGGAAATAGAGAAATAAACCTCATAACAGTCATGAAGATGCATATCCATGGTTTTCTCTTCTTTATATAAATGTGCGATAGTGAAGCCGTTTTCCGGGCTGCAGTTATGCATAGCCTCTTTGCATGAGTAGAATTGATCCATAAGAATTGTCCCCTTTTGGTAAAAATGTGAAAATATTGAACGTCTTGTATCTAATTATAGACAAAGAGTACAGAATTTGCAATTTTCTCACGAGGATTTGCAAGGAAATTGCCAAAACAAGATAGTACAATATAGTCAACGAAAGCAAAAATCAACAAAAGTTGATCGAAAGATAGAGAGGTAATCAAGTATGGAACTTAGAACAGCATCATCACCAAAAGACGTAAAACATTATACAACTGAGAGACTTAGAGAAGAATTTCTTGTGGATGATCTTTTCAGGAAAGGCGAGATCAAACTTGTCTACAGTCATATCGACAGGATAATTTTTGGCTCTGCAGTACCTGTTGAGCCAATCAGGCTTACGGCAGGCGATGAACTCAGAGCAGAGTATTTCCTGCAGAGACGAGAGATGGGAGTTATCAATATCGGAGAAGCCGGGATCATCACTATAGACGGTAAAGACTATAACGTGGGCTTCAAAGAGGGTATGTACATTGGCATGGGAGCTAAGGATATCACGTTTAAGAGCGTGGACAGCAGTAAGCCTGCAAAGTTCTATATCAATAGTGCACCGGCTCACAAGACATATCCGACAGTACTTATCAAACCGCAGGGTACAGCGGAAGAGGGAGTAGTTATCGTAAAAGATGAAAATAAGGTGGAGCTTGGTTCACTTGAAGAGTCAAACCATAGAGTGATCTGCAAGTATATCCTTCCGGGACAGGTAGAAAGCTGTCAGCTTGTAATGGGTATGACACAGCTTAAGCCAGGAAGCGTATGGAATACAATGCCATGTCATACACATGACAGAAGAATGGAAGTCTACCTTTATTTTGAAATGCCTGAGGATGCTTTGGTAATGCACTATATGGGTGAGGCTAAGGAGACAAGACATATCATTATGAGAAATGAGCAGGCTGTCATTTCTCCAAGCTGGTCAATACATGCCGGAAGTGGTACACAGGCGTATACATTCATCTGGGGAATGGTTGGAGAAAATCAGGCATTTGACGATATGGATGAGATTAAAATGACAGATCTTATGTGAGTTTATGATAGAAAAGGAGAAAAAACGATGAGTGATTTCAGTAAAAAATTTTCATTAGAGGGAAAGGTTGCACTTGTAACAGGTGCTTCATATGGTATAGGCTTTGCAATCGCATGTGCATATGCTCAGGCAGGAGCAACTATTGTTTTTAACGACATTAAGCAGGAACTTGTTGATAAAGGGCTTGCATCATATAAGGAAAAAGGAATAGAAGCACATGGATATGTGTGTGATGTTACAGACGAAGATGCAGTGAATGAGTTTATAGCTAAGGTTGAAAAAGAAGTTGGAACTATCGACATTCTTGTAAACAATGCAGGAATTATCAAGAGAATTCCTATGTGTGACATGAAGGCTTCTGAATTCAGGCAAGTCATTGATGTTGACTTAAATGCACCATTCATTGTATCTAAGGCAGTTATACCCGGCATGATAAAGAATGGACATGGAAAGATCATTAACATATGTTCAATGATGAGTGAGCTTGGACGTGAGACAGTTTCTGCTTATGCTGCTGCAAAGGGCGGACTTAAGATGCTCACAAGAAATATCGCGTCAGAATATGGTGAATATAATATTCAGTGCAATGGCATAGGACCCGGGTATATCGCAACTCCGCAGACAGCACCGCTTCGTGAGATCCAAAGCGACGGAAGCCGTCATCCGTTTGACAAGTTTATCATTGCTAAGACACCGGCTGCACGTTGGGGAACACCGGAAGACCTGCAGGGACCGGCAGTATTCCTTGCTTCTGATGCATCAGACTTTGTAAATGGTCATGTTCTTTATGTAGATGGCGGTATCCTTGCATATATCGGCAAGCAGCCATAAATTTTACTGAGATCAAGGAGGTAGCTGAGTATGAATAAGATACTAGAGAGATTGAGCAGCTTTGGAATCGTACCGGTAGTTGTTTTGAATAGATCAGAGGATGCCGAGCCGCTGGCTGATGCACTCTGTAATGCTGGACTTCCATGTGCTGAAGTTACTTTCAGGACGGATGCTGCAGCTGAGTCGATCAAGATAATGAAAGAGAAGCATCCGGAGCTTTTGATCGGAGCGGGAACAGTTCTAACGACTGAGCAGGTGGACAGAGCGCTTGACGCAGGAGCAGAGTTTATAGTTTCGCCGGGATTTGATCCGGAGATAGTTGATTACTGCATAGCTAAAAATGTGCCGATAGTGCCTGGATGTGTTACTCCTTCTGAGGTGGCACAGGGAGTACACAGAGGTCTTGAAGTGCTTAAGTTTTTCCCGGCTGAGCAGGCAGGAGGTCTTGCCATGATAAAGGCAATGGCAGCACCATATACAAATGTGAAATTTATGCCGACAGGTGGGATTTCGGAAGGAAATCTGGCATCATATCTGGAATGCAATAAGATCGTCTGCTGCGGAGGTAGTTGGATGGTTAAGGCAGATATGGTGGAGTCAGGTGATTTCAGTGCGATAAGTGAAAAGGCAAAAAGGGCAGTTGAAATAGTTAAAACTGTCAGAGCTTCTTAAATAAAGGGCAGAGGGAGAGCAGTAAGAAATGGCAAAAATAGTTACAATGGGCGAGATAATGCTTAGGCTGTCTACACCAAACCATGAAAGATTTTTGCAGGTGGATGAATTTGATGTAAATTATGGCGGAGGAGAGGCAAATGTAGCCGTATCACTTGCAAATTATGGACATGACACAGAGTTTGTAACCGCAGTCCCTGATAATGAGATAGGTGAATGTGCGGTAGCAGCTCTCAGGAAAAATAAAGTAGGCACTGATCATATAGCAAGGTGCGGAGAACGTCTCGGGATTTATTATCTTGAGTCAGGCTCATCTATAAGACCATCTAAAGTTATTTATGACAGAGCGCACTCATCAATTTCCACAGCAGTAGAGATTGATTTTGACTTTGACATGAT
The DNA here is from genome assembly GCA_900114405.1 of Lachnospiraceae bacterium KH1T2. Taxonomy (GTDB): domain Bacteria; phylum Bacillota; class Clostridia; order Lachnospirales; family Lachnospiraceae; genus NK4A144. The sequence continues at coordinate 23,233 of FOSY01000019.1, forward strand.
TTTTAAGGATGCGGACTGGTTTCACTTTACAGGCATCACACCTGCTATTTCAGACAGCGCGGCAGTTTTGACGGAAAAGGCACTGATAGCTGCGAAGAAGCATGGTGTAAAGGTGTCGGTTGACCTTAATTTCAGAAAGAAATTGTGGTCTTCAGAAAAAGCTAAGAGAGTTATGACTAATCTCATGAAATATGTCGATGTCTGCATAGGAAATGAAGAAGATGCAGACCTTGTACTTGGATTTAAGCCGGCAGAGACGGATGTTACAAGCGGAGAGCTTGCATTGGACGGCTATAGATCTATTTTTGAGCAGATGACAGAAAAGTTTGACTTTGAGTATTGCGTTTCATCACTTAGAGTAAGCCATTCTGCATCGGATAATGGCTGGTCAGCGTGCATTTATTCACGTGACAGTAAGGAGTTTTATCATTCCAGAGAGTACAGAATAACACCGATCGTAGACAGAGTTGGGGGAGGAGACTCGTTCGCAGCGGGAGTTATCTGCGGACTTGCTGAAGGCAGAAACTTCAAAGAAGCTCTGGAATTTGGAGTTGCTGCATCTGCACTAAAACATACGATACCGGGTGACTTTAATTATGTCACAAGAAAAGAAGTTGAGACACTTATGGGAGGCGATGCTTCCGGAAGGATTCAGAGATAAGGGATAGCTTATGAGTATGCTTACATGGAAAATACAGGATAAAAATGGAGATACAAGATATGTGGAACATGGTGATGATGAGGTAAGTCTTGTAAATACAACTTCATATCAGGAAGGCGACAGCATTGTATTGGAGATCGGCGGAGCTGAGGGACACTATATGGTGCAGGTGGATGAAAGCCTTGGGAGGAGCCTTGTATTTCTGACAGAAGACCTGCATTTTACGGTTCCATTCGGCGAGAAGCATATAAGCTATCCTCCGAATGCATTTACTGGTGAGAGGCATCTGCTCTATGCGAGGAAGGCAACAGAGGATGAAATACATCAGTACAGAAATCTTGCGCTGAATGTAAACGATCAGCATGGAGATACACATTGCTATCCACATGCTACAGCAAATGTAGAGACCAGAGGTGAAGCTGTTTTTGCAGCAAGAAATGCCATTGACGGGATAGTTGCGAATCATTCACACGGTGAGTGGCCATATGCTTCATGGGGCATAAACAGGCGCGATGATGCCTGTTGGAAACTTGAATTTGGCAGAGAAGTCGAGATTGATAAGATCGTGATCTACGAAAGAGCAGATTTTCCGCATGATAATTGGTGGAAACAGGTCACTATCGAGTATTCTGACGGAGATATTAAAAAGTACCAAATGCATAAAACTGATAAAGGGCAGGAGATAGCTCTTGAAAAGAAGAGAATAGAATGGTTAGAATTAAAGGAGTTGATCAAATCAGATGAACCATCTCCATTCCCGGCACTTACTCAGTTTCAGGTCTTTGGTACAGATGTTTCATCTAATATGTAAAGGAGAAGGCTTACAATGATGAACTTAGAAAAAAATGCTCCGATCACGGGCGGGGAAATACTTGACGGAATCAAATTTTCCGTAGATATGATCTTAAAAAATCTCGAAAACTTTACTTATAAGTTTCAGAATGCTTACAGCGTCAATAATTTCTATGAGCAGGAAGAAAACACCGACTGGACAAATGGTTTCTGGACAGGTGAGATATGGCTTGCGTATGAGTACTGCAAGGCACATGGCAGAGAAAAAGATGCAGAAAGGCTTAAGCACGCTGCTGAGATTCAGGTGGATTCTTTCCTTGAGAGGATAGAAAAGCATATCGAAGTAGATCATCATGACATGGGATTTCTCTATACCCCTTCATGTGTGGCAGCATATAAGCTTACAGGATCTGAAAAGGCTAAAAAAGCTGCAATATTAGCTGCAGAGCAGCTTATAAAGAGATATCATCCGGTAGGTGAGTTCATTCAGGCGTGGGGAGCTATGGATGAACCTGGGAATTACCGGCTCATCATCGACTGTCTTTTAAATCTGCCGCTGCTTTATTGGGCTTCGGAAGAGACTGGCGACACTAAGTATAGGGATATAGCAGAAAAGCATATCCATACGGCTGTGGCAAATGTTATCAGAGATGACTACTCTACGTGGCATACTTTCTTTTTTAACATGAAGACAGGCGAGCCGGATCATGGTGCGACATGTCAGGGATACAGAGACGGCTCAGCCTGGGCGAGAGGTCAGGCATGGGGAGTCTACGGTATGGCGTGCGCATATAGATACACTCGACGTGCAGACTATATAGATAAATTCAAAAAAGTTACTAAATATTTTCTTGAGCACCTTCCTGAGGATCTTGTTCCATATTGGGATCTTGAGTTTAGTGATGGTGATGACCAGCCAAGAGACTCCTCGTCTGCATCGATCGCAGCTTGTGGAATGCTTGAGATGAGTAAGTACCTCGACGCTGATGATGCTGAGTATTATAAAGAGAAGGCGGCAGAGATAATGAAATCTGTCTATGATAATTATGCTGTAAAGTCCTTTGATGAATCAAACGGTCTTGTACTTCACAGCACTTATTCAAACCATTCTCCTTACAATACATGCAATCATTGCGGTGTTGATGAGTGCAATATCTGGGGTGATTATTACTATCTTGAAGCGCTCACCAGAATGAGCACTGACTGGAATCAGTATTGGTGAATGTTTCAATATACTAGTATAACTGTTTTTTATAACCTCGACTAAATTCTAATGATGCAAACCCTCACCATTAGAGGATTTACATCATTAGAATAAGTCGAGCTAATTAAAAACAGCAATACTAGCGCTTTTGAAAATCGGAAGGCGATATACCCTCGACCTTCTTGAAAACCTTACTAAAGTAGAAAGCACTTTCAAATCCAAGTTTTTCAGCTATTTCGTAGATACACAGATTTCCTTCATATAAATAATGTTTGGCTTCATCGATCTTGCACTGTGTTACATAGTCGGTGAAGCCTATTTTATTATACTTCTTAAATAACTGGCTCAGATAATTAGGGCTTATACAAAGAGCGGCAGCAACTTCCTGAAGTGAAAGCCGGCTGTTGATATGGTTTTTTATATATTTTTTCGCCTGAGTGACGATAGGCTTCCGGACTTCCTTCTGGCGTGTATTAAAGTATTCAGAGAGTGAATTCTTAAAATATTCGAGCCAGTCCATCACCTGTTCCATGCTCTTCATTTTATATAGACTTAAGTAATTATCCTTGCTTTCATCAAACATTTCGGAAACAGTAGACTCACCATTAGGTAAATGCGAAATGGCAAGATAAAGTATATTGCTTGCGAAATCTATTGCCTGCAGATAGTGATGAGGATTAGCCTTGAAAAGTTCCATCATGTCATCGAGTGTTTTGCAGAGAGTCTTTGTGTCGTATTCCTCAAATGCTGTGTTCAATATATCCTTGAAAAGTGTAAAGTTAAAAGAATTATTAGCTTTTGACAAGGTGTATTCATTAAAAAAGACTACGCGTGTGTCTTCATCAGCGGTCGAAAAGGCGTCACGTGAATACTGGTATGACTCAGATATGGCAAGCGGATCTTTCACGAGTGTCCCAAAACCGCAGATTAAGTAGGACATATAATACTTAAATAAAGTGTCATTAAGTTTACTCATTATATCCTGCAAAGATGCAGTAGTATCGTGCATGTCCTGCTCAGAACTGTAGCAGAAGACTATTGCCAGGTGGTAAAGGTCAAGCGCGATGACGTGACATTTGTGGTATTGGCTTATGAGCTCTTTAGTCATCTGAAATGAAGAGTGGTAGAGCTTTATTTGTTTTTCGTCAGACATATTTCTGGCACTTGAGGTTCTTATTTCACAGTAGCAGGTAAGGTAACCAACATCAGCAAAGCTGATATTAAGCTCTTTTGACTGCAGTAAAAACTGCTCGCGGTCTTCAAACATATTGTTGAGAAGCTGTATATAAAACTTTTCCTGATAGTAAGATATCGAAAATTTAGAATCAGAAGAAGCTTCCGGCAATTGTCTGGAAGAGAGCTCCTGTGTTATGCGCTCGATTGATTCTTTCAAGAGCTCAGGAGTTAGTTCAAGCTTTACAAGATAATCCTGCACATGGCAGCTGATAGCCTGACGAGCAAGCTCAAAATCTTCATAGCTTGTTAGTATTATGAATTCAGGATGATGTTCAAAATTTTCATTGCAGTATTTTACAAGTTCCAGACCAGACATTATAGGCATCTTTATATCTGTTATAACGATATCCGGCATGTCCTTTTCGATAAGTTTGCAAGCAGCCTGACCGTTTGAAGCTATGCCTGAGATCTCTATCTGCATAGTTTCCCATGGCAGCATGGATTTGATGCCTACCTGTACTAAAGGCTCATCATCTACTATCAATAATTTATACATAGTTTGTCACCTCGCTTATCAAAGGAATGGTGATGATCATGGAAGTGAATTTATCTAATTCACTTTCAATCCTTATCCCATAATCATTGCCAAACTCATACTTTAGACGCTTCTGTATATTTGATATTCCAAACTCTCTGAAAAATTCTGAGCTTGAAGACTCTTCATCATTAAGAACTTTATCTATAAGCTCGGGAGACATTCCCACGCCATTATCCCGAACTGTTATTTCTAATGTATTTTCATCTTTCTTTAGGAATGTGATGTTGATCTCGCCGGCTTTGCCTGTGGGCTCGATACCGTGGAAGATCGCATTCTCAACTATCGGCTGAAGGGTAAATTTAAGTATCATATAACTCTTTAGCTCATCAGGAACATCGATATACAGCTTTAATGTTCCGCCGTATCTGTACTGCTGGATCGTAAAGTAGTCGTTTAAGAGATTAAGCTCATCTGAGATGGGAATTATTAAACGCGTTCCCTTGGCGATACTCTTTAAGAGACGAGACAGAGCAGTGGTCATCTCCGAAATTCCCGTAGCACCCTGAGTTATCGCCATCCACTTTATGGAATTTAGGGTGTTATATAAAAAGTGTGGATTTACCTGACTCTGCAGGACTTTATATTCCAGATCCCGCTGCTGCTTTTCTGATTCCACAGCGGAGTCTAGAAGCTGCTTTATATTCTCTGCAAGATTATTGACTTTTTTGCCGATGTCGCCTAATTCATGGTTCCACTCGATCGAAGTATCTCTTGAAAAGTCACCATTTGAAATCTGCAGAAGCCTTCTTTGAATTTCAAGGACAGGCTTTGTTATCATGCGGTTCAAAATGTGATTCAGGATGATAGTCATAATGATTAGACCGGTGAATATAAACGCCACAAGAGGTAAGAATGCACTGAAACCGGCAACAGCTTCATCCTTTTTTATAATATGTGTAACACTGCAGTTTTTATGTGAAAGTGCTTCAGAAACAGCAATGTAGCTGTCTCCGTCAGCTGACTGTAAATGCTTAACGGAAAAAGTCGTAAAATCTGTGTTGGAAGAAATCTCTTTTTTTACGGTATAGTTGTGGATCTCTGTAAATTTCCCGTTATTGTACATGTAATCATGCTCGCCTAGAGTGAGTATGATAGTTCCGGCCGTATTTTTGTTATATTTTTTAATGGCATCCAGAAAAAGCTTATCTGATATTTCAAGAAACATATATCCGCCAATGTCATTATTAAACTTATAGGTTATCGGCTTCAGCAAAGGCAGGACCATGTCTTCGCGACCTTTGTAAAAGGGGTCTGAAATAAAACCATAAGCATAGTACATCGGAAGTGAAGTCAGATCATTATAGAAGTTTTGCTGAGGCAGCTCATATGAGATATTCGCTACGGATGAATGATCTGTCGCTACACATTGAATGAAGTTTTTTGCCTTGCTCGTTATGACGACTCTGTGCAGATATTTTGAATATACGTTGTTTTGACAATATTCTGATAGTACATTATATGCATTCATCCGCTTACTTACGGAGTTTATGTCAGATTCGACATATGAAGTTATCACAGAATTTGAGTGGCAGTACGCCACAAGCTGGTCGATGCTGCTCATTTCGGAATCTATATAATCTGCAAGATAGGATAGATTATTTTCAGTTGAAATGATCAGATGACGGCTTGAATTTGATCTAAAAACAATATAGCTAACGATAGTGATGACGATGCCGATCACGATCGTGAAGATACATGTTACGTATAGAATACGTCCACGGATTGATGTGTAGTGCATAATTTCCTAATACTCCCCATTGATGTCTGAACAAAATGATGTCTTACAGTATAAAATTATATCATTTTATGAAAAATTCAAAAATAGGGAAAGTATTTTTATTGATGCAATATTTATCAAAAAACCTGTAAAATTTACAGATGATTTATGCGCTTTGCGGAAAACCGGGAGTGAAATGATGTGAAAATCTACCAAAAATCAGAGCTTTCGGCTATGATAAATAGTGCATGCTTTGATCAAAATTTTGCATTCTGAATTTGCGCGGATATTTGTACAATATAAACATATTAATTGTCATTCGGCAATGGGGAAGACCGGATAAGGCATTAACTATTCATAAATGGGAGGGTACTACAGTGAAAAGAAAGTTGATCAGTTTATTAGTTGCAGCGGCAATGGTTTCTTCAATGGCAGGATGCGGCAGCACAAGTCAGGCGCAGTCACAGGGAAGCGAAGGATCAGCAGCGGGAGAGAGTGCTTCGCAGGCTGATGAAGGCGGCAAAACTACAATAAAGTGGGCTGTGTGGGATAAAGACAGTACACCTTATTGGAGCGCTATGGCTGATGCCTATATGGAGAAAAATCCTGATGTTACGGTTGAAATGGTAGACCTTGGAGCAAGTGACTACGGCACAGTACTTGCAACAGAGCTTTCAGGCGACGGAAGTGATTTTGATGTGGTTTCTATAAAGGATGTTCCGGGATATGCCACACTTGTTCAGAAGAAAGCGATCGCACCGCTTAACGACTACATTGAAAAAGACAGTGTAGACCTTAGCCGCTACAATGGTACAACCGAGCAGGTAACGATAGACGGAAACCTTTATGAACTTCCTTTCAGAAATGACTTCTGGCTGATTTTCTATAATAAAGATATCTTTGACAGAGCTAACGTAAGCTATCCTACAAATGATATGACATGGGATGAGTATGACGAGCTTGCAAGAAAGGTTACAAATACAACATTTGGCGAGCAGGTATACGGTGCTCATTATCACACATGGATGTCTACTATCGGTAATCTTGGATTTATCGATGGCAAGCATAGCATTGTAGATGGTGAGTATTCATGTATGAAGCCTTTCTATGATATGGTCCTTGCAGAAGAAAAAGACGGTGTTTGCCGTAAGTACTCTGATCTTAAAACAGAAGAACTTCATTACTCAGCTGCATTTTCAAGCGGAGACACAGCTATGATGAACATGGGATCATGGTATATCTCAACTCTTATCAGCAATATCAAGAGTGGAGAATATGACGGCTCACTGTGCGGAAACTGGGGAATGGTAAAGTATCCTCATGTTGAAGGCGTTGAGCCTGGTTCAACACTTGGTGTTATCACAGGTCTTGCAGTTACTACAGCTACAGATGTTCCTGATAAGGCATGGGATTTTGTTAAGTGGGCAAGCGGCGAAGAAGGTGCAGAAGTTATGGCAAGCACAGGTAACTTCCCTGCAATCATGACAGATGAGGCTCTTAAGACGATCACCTCACTTGATGGATTCCCGACAGATAAAGAGTCTATCGATGCTCTTGAAGTTTCTAATCTTTACCTTGAAACACCATATGCTGAAAATGTATCTGAGATCAGCAGCGTACTCAATACATATCATTCAATGATAATGGGTGGTGAGATCTCAGTGGATGATGGCATCGAAGAAATGAATAAAGAAGTAGCTCCATTTATTTCAAAGTAAGAGAAAAGGTACAAAAGGCTGGATGAAATATCCAGCCTTAATCTATAAGGGGATAGCAGATATGGTTAAAATAGCAGAAAATGTTGAAGCTCATGAAGAAAGACGCAGGGGCTTTTTAAGTAAATTGAAAGACAGATATTTTATTGAAGGAAAGCTTCGCAAAGAAACCAGAAGAAACCTGATAGCATATTCATTTATACTTCCTAATTTCCTTGGGTTTGCGATATTTACGCTTGTTCCGATGGTTTTTGCATTCGCATTGGCTTTTATGAAATGGGATGGTTCAAATCCAATTCAGTGGGTAGCTTTTGATAACTTTGCGAAACTTGCCTCAGATAAATTTTTCCTGACAGCACTTAAAAATACTATCATTTACTGTATAGGCACAGTTCCGCTGACATTGATCTTTTCATTGGGACTTGCAATAATCCTCAATCAAAAGGTCATAGGAAGAGGCATATTCAGGACACTTTCTATCTTTCCATATATCGCATCGCTTGTGGCTGTAACTGCAGTATGGAAGATGCTTTTTCACCCGACAAAAGGTCCTATCAATAATGTTCTTTACAACGTATTTCATGTCCCGCAGGCAGATCTTCCCAAGTGGTTCACAGGAAGTCTGGTATTGCTTTCAATGATACTTTTCAGTGTTTGGAAGTACATGGGCTACTATATGATTATCTATCTTGCAGGTCTTCAGGGAATTTCAAAAGAACTTTATGAAGCAGCAAGCCTTGACGGTGCTACAACATGGCAGAAATTCAAATATGTTACATGGCCGCAGCTCAGCAATACTACATTTTTTGTAGTGGTAATGCTGACGATCAACTGTTTCAAAGTCTATGACATAGCGGTAATGCTTGCCGGCGGCGGAAATGGCGAGCTTACGCTGAATTCTACAGTCCTTGTTTACTACATTTATCAGCAGGCATTTGTTAACTGGGATCTGGGCTACTCAAGTGCGGTATCAATGGTTCTCTTCGTATTGGTGCTTATAGTTACCATCATCCAGTTCTATGGTCAGAAAAAGAAAGAAGCTTGCTAAGGGGGTACATATGAAGTCATTACATAAAAGACAGGTTATAAGCAAAGTTATTATATATATACTTCTTATCATCGTTGCATTGGTCATGATAGTACCATTTTTGTGGATGCTCTCAGCATCGATAAAAGGTGATGCAGAAGTATTCAAGATGAATCCTTTTCAGTGGATTCCGGACAAGCCAAAGATAAGTAATTATGCCGAGATATGGACAAGGATTCCGATGGCAAAGTTCGTGCAGAATACAGTAATACTCACGATCGTAGTAACTTTTTTACAGCTTTTGACAAGTTCATTTGCCGCATATGCTTTTGCTAAGCTGAACTTTAAGCATAAAAATACACTGTTTTTAGCTTATATCACAACTATAGCGATGCCGTGGCAGGTATACATGGTTCCGCAGTTTATCTTTATGAGAAAGATAGGGCTTAATGATAAACTTCTTGCTATGGTATGTCTTCAGGCATTTTCTGCATTTGGAGTGTTCATGATGAAGCAGTTTTATGGAAATATTCCGGATGAACTGTGCGAAGCAGCGAGAATTGACGGGCTTAGTGAATACAGGATCTACTCAGATATCATGCTTCCGCTTTCCAAGCCTGCACTTTCTACACTTACTATTTTTACCTTTGTTGCCACATGGAATGACTACCTTGGACCATTGATTTATTTAAGGACAGAGAGCAAGAAGACGATTCAGCTTGGATTAAAGATGTTCATAGGTCAGTATTCTTCCGACTATGGCTTGATAATGGCAGGTTCGGTATTGTCGCTTATACCGATAGTGATAATCTATCTGATACTTCAGAAGCAGTTTGTTGAAGGTGTGGCATCAAGCGGACTTAAGGGATAAAGCAGGTGAGAGTGATGTATTCCAATGAAGAACTGAGGCTGTGGAAAGACAGTTACATAGAAAGGCTTAGAGCATGTGCAGAGGAACTCTTTAATAAGAGTATGCCGAAACTGACAGAGGAAAAATTTGCGCTTACTGAGAAGACGGGAAATCGACTTATCTACGAAGAAGTGTACTTCACCAGAAGGAAATATCTTGCAGTTTTCGGATGTCTTGCAATCTGTGATGAAGAAAATAGAAAACGATATATCCGAAGGCTTGAGGATATTCTGGATGATATCTGTGAAGAGGAGTGCTGGGCACTTCCGGCGCATGTGGATAGGAAAAGCAATCCTGAGTGGCGCATATATGTGGATCTCTTTGCCTCTGAAACAGCAGAAGCCTTTGCAGAGATACTGCATTACCTTAAGGGTGAGCTCTCTGCAGAGCTTTGCCGAAAGATGAAAGAAAATGTGATGCGCCGTGTCATCAGACCATACTTAAGCAGAAGACCATATGATAAATGGGAAGATTCAGATATGAACTGGAATGCTGTATGTAATGGAAGTATAGGGATAGCGGCACTATATCTGCTTGATGAGGATAAAGAGCTTCAAAGCCGGATAATATTCAGAGTATGTGCAGACCTTGAGTATTTTATAGATGGATATGCAGAAGATGGTACTTGCTTTGAAGGACTTAGTTACTTTACATACGGCTTCTACTTTTATATGGCTTTCATGACGCTTCTTAGTAAAAAAGAGGAGTATATTGAATTTTCATTTTTGGATGAAAAATGCCGCAGTATAGCAGAATTTCAGCAAAAATGCTATTTCCATTCCGGTATAACGATGAGCTTTTCGGATGGATACATACATGACAGATTCAGAATGGGACTTACCTGTAAGCTGATGGAAATCTATGACACGGTAGCTATGCCTCCAATCGCGGAGGCAGCTGAGTTCGACGCTGATCCTTGCTATAGATTTCTGATGATCCTCCGTGACATAAAGTGGACGGAAGCCTTTATAGAAAAAAATAATGATGTATCTGAAACTGAGAGCGTGGAAGAGTGCATAGAGCTTCCGGATGCGCAGTGGGGGATATGTCATTCATCTTATGGCGGCGGTATGGCGTGTAAGGGTGGAAATAATGACGAGCCACATAATCACAATGATATCGGCAATTTCTTTTTCCTTTTGGATAAGGACATGATGCTTACAGACCTTGGAGCAGGAGAGTATACGAAGCAGTATTTTTCAGACGGAAGATATGACATACTCTGCAATAATTCTTTCGGGCACAACGTACCGCTGATAGACGGAAAAGGTCAAAAAGAGGGTAAAGAATTTGCGTGCGATGAGTTTTGCTTTGATGGTAAAGGTAAATTTGAAATGTCTATAGGTAAAGCTTATGGCAGCGACAAGCTAAAAAGTCTGGAGAGAAAGCTTTCTTATGATGGAGAGAAAGAAACGCTTTTGATAGAGGATATTTTTGAAAGTGACGGATGTCTTATAGAAGAAAACCTCGTAACGCAGCAGGATGTGACTGTCAGCGAAAATGGCGTTTTGATAAGGTCTGATGAGCACACTTGCAGGATAACTATAGAAAATCTTGCGAATGAGATAGAGCTTAAAAGAGAGCGGCATCTGAATCATGAAGGTCAGCAGGAAAATGTCATAAGAATAGTGTGGAAGGTTGCTGATGCAAAGGAAAAGGGCAGGCTTTCATGTAAGTATAAAGTTGAGAAGGTATAAAAATGGATTTTTTAAGAAGTGATCTTGATAAGGAGCTCAGCCCTTATACCGGGCTCACACGTGAGCATTGGATAAGAACAGGAAAGTGCTTACTTGAGGGGATATTTAATAATATAGCAAGTTTCGATGACCCTGTGGTAATGCCCAGAAAAGAGACTGAGGTGACGTATCCGCACAGCGCTGATGCGATAGGTGAGAAAAAAGCAGAGTACTTTGAAGGACTTGCGCGGTCGATGTTTATTGCGGCACCGCTGATACATATCGAGCCGGAGCTTATGCTCTGCGGATATAAGATAAAGGATTATTATAAAAGCCATATCCTGCGCTCTTGTACAGCTGATGACCTGCAAAGCGTAGGAACTTATGATGAACTTAGAAAGCTTGCCGGTGATGAAGACCCTGCAAGAACTTTTCAGCAGACAGTAGAGACTTGTGCGCTAGTCATTTGCCTCTGGATCAGTAAAAGTGAAATCTGGGATACATATACAAAGCAGGAGAAGGACACGATAGCTGAGTTTCTTTTTGGCTTTGCTAATGGTAATACAGTTCCACAGAACTGGCGTCTCTTCAATATGCTCGACCTCGCATTTCTGCATAACGAAGGTTATGAGATAGATAAGGATATAATGAGAGAGCATGCTCAGGCGATACTTGCATATTATGCAGGAAATGGATGGTATAGGGATGGTCACTGCTTTGACTACTACTCATGCTGGGCTTTTCAGATGTATGGACCGTTGTGGTGTAAGTGGTATGGCTATGAAAATGAGCCATATATGGCGGCGAAATTTGAGCAGTATTCGAATGAGCTTATGAAAACCTATGACAGATTTTTTGACAGGGACGGCTTCACTAATATGTGGGGGCGCAGCAATATATACAGGAATGCAGCAACAAGTGCCTTTGAAGGAAATATGTTCCTGAAAAATCCTACGGCTGACCCGGGACTTTCAAGAAGGATCGCTTCCAGTTCTCTTTTGCAGTTTTTCACGCGTGATGATCTTCTCTATAAAGGTGTTCCGACTTTGGGATTTTATGGGCAGTTTACACCGTTGGTACAGGGCTACTCGTGCGCAGAGTCACCTTTTTGGCTTGGTAAAGCATTTCTCTGCCTTCATCTTCCGGCAGACCATCCTTTCTGGACATCCAGAGAAAATAATGGTATTTGGGAAGAACTTGGAAAAGATGAGGTTAATGTTACCACACTGGATGGACCGGCGCTTTGCTTCAGCAATCATCAGGCGAATGGCGAGACTATATTGAGGACAGGCAAAGTAGTCAAAGATGCTGACGACAGACATGGGATGTGGAACTATTCCAAGCTTTGCTTTAATACAAAATATCCGTGGGAATCTGCACCTTCAAACGATGTAGAAGCACAACAGTATGTACTTTATGATGAAGATTTTGATAAGTACTCTTTAGGAAATGTAACGTTCTATGCTGGAGAAAAGGATGGCGTTCTCTACAGACGGCAGTTCTTTGACTATGGACTCGACAGAGAGTGCCATTGGATACAGGCAATCAATTTGGCTGACTTTGCACTTTCATATGGAGTGATGAGAGTTGACAGGCTGAGGCTTTTTAAGAAACCTGTGCAGTTTACGCTCGGAGCTTATGGCTTCCCTGATAATGGTACTGATATAAGAGAAAGGAAGAGCTCAAAGCCGTATATCATACGCAGTGATAAAAATGAATGTGAAGCTTTTGCAAGAGCGATAATACTTAAAGGTCATAGCCATATGGGAACAGAAAAGCAGCTTGCAATGACTATCTATGATGGCTGGGAAAGTCTTGAATATAAGAAGAGCAGCGGCACTAACCCTGACTCAGAAAATTCGATAGTGGTCTATGCTAAGGGAAAAAGGCTTAAGCAGAACCATTATGAGTCGTGCGTCTTGGTATCACAGGTAATCACCAAAGAATCTATAGAAGACTTTACTGAAGAAGAGCTTTTCCCGATAGAGAGCGTGACATATACCGACGAGCAGTGCAGAGGGGGATATGGCCCTGTCACTATCAAATTAAAAGATAAGAAAGAATATGTGGTAGATTATGAAAGAATTGAAGGGAGATTGATGTTATAATCTGTACAAGATGGATGAGAGTCAAAAGCACAATAAAGAGGTGGTAAAATTGAAGACTGATTCGTTAGAAGATATCATTCTTAAGTATTCATCCAGAGGAATGAATGTATTAAGGGGATATCTTTCAGAAAATTATTGTACAGAGGCTGCTAAAGAGATTCTTTCATGGAAAAGAGGAACCGTACTTATAGCGACAGGATTTTATGTGGCAGGGTATGCTGAGACAGATGGACCTGCCGGAGCATATGTGATGTATTATGCTCTGAAAAAGATTGGTTTTTCGCCGATTATCATAACAGATAAGTTCTGCAAAGGCTTCTTTGAAGAAAAAGGTATGGAAGTAAAATATCTTGATCTGGAAGCAGGCGAAGAAAGCTGCAAAGCCATTTTGAGAGAAACTGATCCGGTCGGAATGATCTCAATAGAACGCTGCGGCAAAAATATCGACGGAAAGTATGCAAACATGCGAGGAGTTGATATTGGAGGCAGTACGGCACCTATAGATGAATTATTCAGAATTGCAAAAGGCAAAGTGCCGACAATAGGCATAGGAGACGGAGGAAATGAAATCGGCATGGGTAACCTTGCAGATGTCATTAGTGAAAAACTTGAGCTTGTGCCATGTAAAGTAAAAACAGATATTCTTGTAATAGCTTCAGTTTCTAACTGGGGAGCTTATGGGCTTGCAGAAGCACTTGGAGAACTTACAGGAAACAGTCTTTTAGCTTCAGCCGAGGAGGTCGAAGATTATATAAAAATGACAGTAGATAAAGGAAGTGTGGATGGAGTTACCCATCAGCATATAGTGAGTGTGGATGGTAATGATTTTTCAATAGAGAAAGAAATTATAAATGAATTATTATCGAGGCAAAATTAAAAAAGTACAGGTCCTGAAATTTTCAAGACCTGTACTTTTATTATAGGAAATTTTGTTAGTATCTGCTATAAGTAAAAATCATTCCAATTTGAAAGAAGAAACAAAATTGCTGATAGTGTCAGATGCATCGGATACCTTAGTAGCGTTATCAGCAACCTGATTACTGCTGTTAGAAACTTCTTCGGCTGACGAAGCGATTACTTCCATTGTCGCCATAACCTCTTCTGTACTTGCTGACTGCTCTTCGGAAATAGCTGCAAGGTTTGTGGCAACTTCATCAACTTTCTTTATCATTGCAACCATCTTGCTCATGGAATTACTTGCGCTTTCGAGATTGCCGATCAATTCACCAAAAGTAATCTGAGCTTCATCTACAATCTGTGAGCTTTGACCGATTTCTTCCATATTTGCTGTTGATTTATCGGCAAGGCTTGAAATGTGATCCATGACTTCGGAAATGATTGTGCCAATTTCTTCACTTGCGCTTGCACTTTCATTTGCCAGTGAACCAATCTCAGAGGCAACAACTGCAAATCCTTTACCGGCTTCACCGGCTCTTGCTGCTTCGATAGAAGCATTAAGAGAAAGAAGGTTTGTCTGGTCGGCAATTGAATTTATCATTGCAACGATACTTTCAATACGTTTAGCAGATTCCTCAACCGTCGTTACAACATTGTTCATTTCCTGCATAGAAGATGATATGCCATCCATACTGTTTGTAACTGCAAGCATATCTTTCTGACTCTTATCTGCTTTTCCAACAAGAATATGCATTGTATTTCCGGTTGTTTGTCCTTCATTAGTAAGTTCAGAAACCATTGTTGCAAGTTCAGTCGCACTTGTAGCAAGTTCTGTTACAGCAGTAGCAATTCCGTCCATAGTATCTCGTATCTGACCGATGGACTCAGACTGACTGGTTGTCTGTTCGTTCATATTTTCTGCAGAACCTTTGCTTTCTTCGGCACTGTTTGCAAGTTTTTCGGTTTCATCTCGTAATTTAACAAGCGAATCGCGCATACTATCAACGAATTTTTTCATTCCTCGATTCATTGTGCCTATTTCATCATTGCCTTTGTCATTTATCTGAATAGAAAAATCATTATCGGTTATGCTTCCGATGCTTCCTGTAAGCTCAGTAATAGGTTTACTTATCATGCCGGATATAAGTGCCATGATAAATAATGTGCTGATTATAAGCATTATAATGACGATTGCTATTGTAATAAATAACAAACTGTTAAGCTCTTTAAGTATATCATTTTCTTTTACATACGAGATCATCGTCCAATTTGTAGTCGGAATTGTGCTATATGCTACATAGTAATTTAAACCGTCATTTGCACGCATGACAGCTATATCTTTATTGCCTGCAGATAACTGCTTAAAAATAGATGTATATAAGGTATCGCTGGGATGGTCGCCAAGAGATGTACCATTGTAAGAAGTGTCTTCGCTGGCAACTACCGTAAGAGAATCATCTACCAAAATAGCAAATCCGGTTCCGCTAGGTCTGTACTGAGAAACTGTTTCTGAAATGTTTTTTAAATATAGGTCAGAAGAAATAACACCATGCTGCCCGGATTTTAATGTGATTTCTTTGCTGAAGAATGTACTAAGTCCACCGCTTGTCGCATCTACATAAGGTGTACCCCAAGTAAGCTCAGACTTACCCTGAGCTCCTGTATACCATGGACGGCTTGAAGGGTCGAAACCGGCATCTGGTTTGAAACCTGTCAGATCAAGATATCCAATTTCATCAAAGTATCCATAAAAGCCTGGATACATGTCATCAAATTTACTTGTTGTAAATTGGAAATCATTATAAATGCCTTTGCCGCCGTCGAAGTCTATATTTTCCAATACATCACTTATACCTGAGTAGTAGGAGCGACGATTTTCGAGTATAAGGGCAATGTCTGCAGCATTAGCCCGAGTTTCCTGAGATAGCTGTTCTTTGGCATTTTTCAAAATTACGCTTCTTGCTCGCAGAAACATTAGTGCAGCGACAACAATGATGCAAATGACCATAATAGGAATTATGGTGCCGAGGAGTTTTCCTGCAATTGTTTTAGATTGTTTGGGATTTTTTATTTGTTTTTTTTCTTTTGACTTCATGCTTATATCACTCCTTTGATATAGTAGACTTCCTCTGTAAGAAATATCGACGGGTTAATTTTTGAATTAATTAATAAAGTCTAAAAAAGAATAAGTTTGAAATTTTAAACAAAAATAATTCTGTTTTTTGTATTTATAACGTCAAATAGTACAATTTTACTTCGAGATATAATTTATAATATAAATATATGTTAATCCATTATTATTAGGGGATTGACAGGTATAAAAACTTTATAAATACACCTAGTGTATTGACACGTTCTAAATTAAACTAATCCCATATCTTGAAATCGCCAACATAAGGCTCATTCAAGCTATGGCATAAGTTTAATTATGAATGTGTCAAAACACTAGGCTTTTATGAGTGGGGTAAATTATGGTTAAAAAAAATGAAAAAAATTCAGAAGTAAGTTTCAGAAACAGCATAAGGGTACGATTGCCGTTCATAATGACTTTGCTTATAGTCGTTTCGATTGCTGCAGCGGTTTCAATAAGCTATTATAATTCAACGACAAAAGATATGAATGATGCTTTGAAAATATTAGATTCTAATGTGAAGTTTATGGAGTCGAAATTTGAAACGATCATTCAAAAAAATGTACTTGCTTTGGAAACATTTGCTTCATCCACAAGCACAATTGATTATATAAAAAAATATGGCTCTGATGAGGAAGCTGTGGAGGGGGAGACTATACTTTCACAGATGGACATTATAAATACCCATATGAACGATGGAAATGATAGCTGCATATTGTCATTAAAATCAGGTGATCAGATATTAAGAACCGATAGGAATGAGAATAAGAGTATTGCGGACAGGGACTACTTTCAGGAGTGTATGACAACAAAAAATGTAGCTGTTTCTAATGTTGTGGAGACCAAGGCTACAGGAACAAGAAAAACTATCATAATTGTACCGATAGTTGATGACGAGACAGGTGAAATAATAGGTACAATACAGAGGAGTTTTGACCTTAGTGTTTTACACGAGTTTCTTTCAGAAAATATTTCTGATGGATTTATAGCAGATAAGAATGGTCTTGTGGCAGCTCATGCTACACATGAGATTACACCGGATGATGAACCGGAAGATTTGAGTAAATCGGTATTTATGTCATCAAGCGATACAAGTGGAGTATATCTTGCAACGTCACATGGTATGCCGCAGTATGTATCATGGTCGAAGGAACCTATAACCGGTTATACCATTGCTGTAGTTGCCAAAAAGAGTGAAATCATGGCTGAAGCAAGATCGTCGGCTGCGATTGTCATTATTGTCGGAATTATATTGATTATTATTTCTATGCTGATAGCAATTTGGGTTTCAAAGAGCTTTACAGAACCTATAGGTGCAGTTGGAAATTCATTAGGAGCTTTGGCTGACGGAAGATTTATCCAGGTTGAAAAATTTTCAGCAAGGAATGATGAATTTGGTGCGATTTCAAGAGCAACCAATTCTGTAATAGGCAAACTTGAGGGAATTGTTTCAAATATAAAGTCTTCGGCGCTTGAGGTTACATCATCGTCTGAAAAGCTTTCAGAGATGGCTGATCAAATCTCAAAGACAACAGAGGATGTCTCTAATGCTATACAGGATGTGGCTATGGGAGCAACAGATCAGGCAAACGAGATAAAGCAGGCGACTGAGAGTGTAGGAGACATAAGTAATGCAGTAGGAAACGTTAAGAATTCTACTGAAAGTCTTACTGAAATAACCGGAAAGATGAAGGAAGCTTCAGAACTTTCAGGAAATTCTCTTGCATCACTTCAAGACATTTCTGAGGAAATGACAGAGAAAATAAATGTGATCGCTGAGACAATACATGCAACACAGGAAGCTGTTGATAGTATAAATGAAAAAGTTGAAGGCATTACAACAATTGCCATGCAGACAAATCTTCTTTCGTTGAATGCAAGTATAGAGGCTGCAAGAGCGGGAGAAGCGGGAAGAGGTTTTGCAGTTGTAGCTGAGGAGATTGGCAAGCTTGCAGAGGATTCAGGCAAAATGGCAGGAGATATCAGGAAAGAAATGGCGATATTGCTTGAACAGTCAAATGCAGCAGTAGTGGCAGCGGGTGATGTACAGCATGGAAATTCAACACAGCAGCATTCGCTTAAAGATACACTTGAAGCAGTTAATGGAATGATAGTTGATATTGAGAATACCGTGGATGGTGTCAAGAGTATTTCATCCGGTGCTGAAATATGTGAAAGTTCAAAAGGAAAGGTTGTAGAGGCGATGGATGCACTTTCTTCTATTTCAGAGGAAAATGCTGCATCTTCAGAAGAAACAGGAGCCTCTATGGAGGAACTTTCTGCGACGGTTACAACTCTTGCGGAATCTGCAGGCAATCTAAAGACGATTGCGGAAAAATTAAGCAATGAAATGAAATTCTTTAAAGCATAAAATAAGTTGATAAAAGAGCCTGTGCGAGCAGGCTCTTTTACTTTATTGCGGTAAAGCTTTGCTGTATAATATAGAAAAAAACATGCATAGGTGGAATGAAATGAATATATTACAGATTAAGTATGTACTTGAAATTGCTAATTCGAGGTCGATAAGAGAAGCAGCAACAAAGCTTTTTGTTTCACAGCCGGCGCTTTCTTCGAGTGTGAAAGAGCTGGAGGAAGAACTAGGGATACAGATATTTGAGAGAACCAATAAAGGTATAACATTGACTGCTGAGGGAAGAGAATTTGTCGTTTATGCGAAAAAAGTAGAAGCTCAGTATGAGATACTTGAAGACAGATATCTTACTAAAGACAATGGAAAAGAGAAATTTTCTGTTTCAACACAGCATTATAATTTTGCGATACGTGCTTTTACAAATGTGATAAAGAAAAATTATCCTGAGAAATTTCTTTTCTCGATACATGAAACAAGGACAAGAATGGTACTTGAAGATGTAAGGGATTTAAAAAGTGAAGTAGGGATAATTTCCTTTTCAGGGGCTAATGAGAAGGTCATGAAAAAGCTGATAAAAGAGTATGGCTTGAAGTTCGTTCCGCTTATGAAGAGGGACACATATATCTATGTATGGAAAGGTCATAAGTTTGCAGGGAGAAAAGAAATCTCGCTCGATGAGCTTGTCGATTATCCTTGTGTTACCTTTGACCAGAGTGATGACAGTAATTTTTATCTGACAGAAGAAGCTATGGCTGACTATGATTTTAAGAAGATGATAAAGTCAGAGGATAGAGCGACTTCGATGGAGATCATCGCAGAACTGCAGGGGTACTCTATTGGTTCAGGCATGCTTGCAGAGGATGATGCTGTGCTTCAGGGACTTGTATCGATAAAGTTAAAAGAGGAAGATCCGCTTACTATAGGATATATAGTGAGAAAAGGCGGGATACTTTCTGCATATGGAAATGCATATATAGAAGAAATCAATAAATATAAAGAAATCTAAAAAGGA
Organism: Lachnospiraceae bacterium KH1T2; assembly: GCA_900114405.1. GTDB lineage: Bacteria > Bacillota > Clostridia > Lachnospirales > Lachnospiraceae > NK4A144. The sequence continues at coordinate 43,228 of FOSY01000019.1, forward strand.
GCTGTCGTAATGGCAGCTCTTTTTGCGCTATAAACAAAAGTTATCACCAACGATTAAATCAATTGATTTTTCAAATCAGTGGAATACTGATAAGATAAGACCAACTTAGCAAGGAGGAAACAGAGATGAGAAATATGATGAATGAAAGAATGAACTGTATGTATTTTCGAATGTTTAGCTTAAGGGCGAATTATAGTATATTCGAATGTTAAGAAGATTTAATTACACATTAAAGCATTAAATGATGTGGAAGCATTCAGATAGCTTAGATTTGCCCGTGAACCGTTGATCGCCACGGGTATTTTTATACCCTTTTTTCGGAATTACTTTCTTCTATATAAAACTAAAGGCAGGTGCGACTATGGATATAAAGACAAAGTGTATACATTTAGACGAGGATACTTCTTCAGACTGTAAGCATTATGGAGCGATAAGTTTTCCTATATATCAGACGGCAGCATATATACACCCTGAAGTGGGTATGAGCACAGGTTTTGATTATTCAAGACTTCAGAATCCAACAAGAGAGCATCTTGAGAAGGTAGTTGCCAATCTTGAAAATGGAGTCGATGCATTGGCATTTTCTACCGGAATGGCAGCGATAACAGCGGTTTTTGATCTGTTTAAGCCGGGAGATCACATAATAGCAGATGCAGATCTTTATGGTGGAAGCATAAGACTTTTCCATAATATATGTGAGAAAAATGGAATTACATTTTCATTTATAGATTGCGGTGAGGAAGATATCGAAAGCTACATAAATGAAGATACAAAAGCAATCTATATCGAGACACCGACTAATCCAATGATGAATGTGATAGATATCAGGAAAACAAGTGAGATAGCAAAGAAGCATGACCTTTTGTTTATAGTAGATAACACGTTTTTATCTCCATATTTTCAGAATCCTTTAGAACTTGGAGCAGATATAGTAGTTCACAGCGGTACAAAGTTTCTTGGAGGACATAATGATACACTTGCAGGCTTTGTAGTTACAAAATCAGAAGAAATTTCTGAAAAGATGAGATTTTTGATCAAAACAGTCGGTTCCGGTCTGGCACCATTTGACTGCTGGCTGATACTTAGAGGAATAAAGACACTTGCATTGAGGATGGAAAGAGCACAGGAAAACGCACAGGCTATAGTAGAGTTTCTTCTAAAAGAGCCTAAAGTTAAAAAAGTTCATTATCCTGGAATTAAAGGTACTAAGGGGTATGAGATATGCAAAAAGCAGGCAAGAGGATTTGGTTCGATGGTCACGTTTGAAGCAGAAAGTCCGGAACTTGCATTACATATTTTGAAAACAGTAAAGCTCATTTCATTTGCAGAGAGTCTTGGTGGTACAGAGACACTTATCACATATCCATATACGCAGACACATGCAGATGTAGCGGAAGAAGAGAGAGAACGTAATGGAATCACAAGATTGGTTTTGAGGATATCTACAGGAATCGAAGATAAAGAAGACCTGATTGCAGATCTTAAAAATGCATTTGAAACGTTTGGATAAGTTTTAGTGAGGTGCCACATGGGAGAGAGAAATATCAATTTTGATGAGATCATAGATAGAAAAGGAACTGACTGTATAAAGTATGATTTTGCAGTGCAGAGGGGAAGACCGGCTGATATTCTTCCATTGTGGGTGGCAGATATGGATTTCAAAACTTCATCGTATATCGAAGATGCACTTGTAGAGAGAAGCAGGCATGGAATCTTTGGCTACAGCGAATCGGGGGAGAGATATTTTAATGCGCTGGCGTCGTGGATGAGAAGAAGACACGGCTTTGAGGTTAGGGAAGAGTGGCTTATAAAGACACCCGGAGTTGTTTTTGCATTGGCAATGGCAGTCAAAGCATATACAGAAATAGGGGATGCGGTATTGATACAGCAGCCGGTATATTATCCCTTTTCGGAGGTTATCAACAGTAATGGAAGGAGAGTAGTGAGTAACGATCTGATTTTAGGGGAAGATGATCGATACCATATAGATTTTGATGATTTCCAAAGAAAAATTGTTGAGAATGATGTAAAACTGTTTATCCTTTGTAATCCGCACAATCCGTCAGGAAGAGTTTTTAGCAGAGAAGAGCTTACGAGGCTTGGGGATATCTGCCTTGAGCATGGAGTGATAGTTGTAAGTGATGAGATACATCATGATTTTGTTTTTAAGGGAGAGCATACCGTTTTTGCATCGATTAAGGATGAGTATAGAGATATTTCGATAACATGCACATCACCAAGTAAGACATTTAATCTTGCAGGAGTGCTGATCTCAAATATTTTCATCCCTGACAAGGAACTCAGGAAAAAATTCAGACATGAAGTAGATGGGGCAGGTATAAGCCAGCTTTCGCCATTCGGGATCACAGCAGCGTGTGCGGCATATGAGAATGGAGAGCAGTGGTTTGAGCAGGTTCTTAACTACATAGAGGGTAACATTTCGTTTGTAAAGGAGTATACACAGAAGTATTTAGAGGGAGTAAAAGTCATAGAAAGCGAAGGCACATATCTTGTATGGCTTGATTTCAGGGGAACAGGTCTTTCAGCATATGAGCTGGAAAGAAGGATTACATATAAAGCAAAGTTATGGCTTGACAGCGGAGCGATCTTTGGAAAGGCGGGTGAAGGCTTTCAGCGTATAAATGTAGCAGCTCCGAGAGCGATAATTGAAGAGTGCATGGAACGTATAAAGAAACACGTTTTGCAAGTGGAGGAGATTTTATTATGAAAAAGAGAAAGATTTATGGAACCGTTGTAACTGCAGCATTTGCATTGTCGCTTACAGCATGTGGAAGTATCGCACCGGATAACACAGTAACAGAGGCATCCGCTGCGGGAGTAGCAGAAAAAGGTGGAGTGAAAGTAGTTAAGGTCGCACATACCAACTATTATAAACCTTATGATTTCGCTACAGAAGATGGTGAATCAGATGGTTATGAAGTAGCAGTGCTCAAAGCTGTGGATGAACTGCTTGAAGACTATGAGTTTGAATATACTCCGACTACAGATGATGATCTTCTCATAGGTGTGGAGTCAGGCAAATATGATATCGGAACAAAAGGAGTATGGTGGACACCGGCAAGAGCTGAGACATACGTTTTCCCAGAGAATTACATAGGCGCAAGTGTTGTAGGTATAACTTACAGGACAGAGGATGCGGATAAATATAAAGATCTTGAAAGCTTTGCAAAGGAAGGCGGCAAGCTTGTACCGATTGCTCCGCAGAATGCTCAGTACAGTATTATCGAAAACTTCAATGCAAGCCATCAGGATACACCGATCGAACTTGAAGCTTCTGACCAGTTTAATGTTTCTGATGCATATCAGTGGGTGATAGAAGGCAGATATGATGCGTATTTCAGTATCAAGACGAGCTTTGAAGCGAATGTAGTCGCTGAAGATGGAGAATATCACGATCTCGCTGATAAGATCAGCTTTACAGCTTACGAAGGAATACCGACATGGCCGCTTTTTAACAGAAACGATCAGGAGCTGGCTGATAAATACGATGAAGCGATAGAGAAGCTTAAGGCTGATGGAACATTAGAAGAACTTTCACAGAAGTACTTTGGAGAAAGCATTTTTAAGTATGTTCCGGAAGGTTATAAAAAAGGCGATACATTATAAATTTCAGATAAATTAAGGAGGATTCAGCTATGGGAAAGAGAGAACTTGTTTTTAATGCATTTGACAATAAGGAAACTGAGAGAGTACCTGTAGGATTTTGGTTTCACTATGAGCCTGATAACGTAAACGTGGATAATCCATATGTTTTGGCAGGAAATCTTCGTGGGCATGAGAAATTTTTTAGAGAATTTGAGCCGGATTTCATAAAGATCATGAGTGATGGATATTTCATATATCCAAATAAAGCGATAGATGAGGTGGAGAATGTAAAAGACCTTGAAAGAATCGTTCCTGTTGAGCCAACTGAGTGGATCGAGAAGCAGGTATATCTGGTCAAGAAGCTGCAGATCACTTTCGGAGGTAAAATTGCTTCATTTTATAATATTTTTGCACCTGCTACATACCTTAAGTGGCAGTTGAAGGCAAGAGGAATCAGCTTCGGTTCATTGCTGGATGCTAATCCGGAGATTGTCAGAGATGCATTGAACAATATCGCTGAAGATGTGGCTAAGCTTGCGAAGGCAGTTATCGAAGAAGGCGGTGCAGACGGAATCTACCTTAGCCTTCAGAACATTCAGGATTCACGCATAACCAAGGAGCAATACCTTGAGTATATTGCACCGAGTGAGTTAAAGGTTCTTGAAGCTGCTAATTCAGTGAGTGATTACAACATACTTCACATCTGCGGCTATGAAGGTGCATTGAATGACCTTACAACATATGAAAATTATCCTGCAAAGGTGATAAACTATGCATCTGTTGTAGAAGGAGTACCGATTTCAGAGGCGAAGAAGATTTTTGGAGGAAAAGCAATAATCGGAGGTTTTGACAACACCAAGAACGGTGTGCTCTATAGTGGAAATAAGGAGGAAATAGAAGCAGAGACAAGACGGCTACTTGATGATGCAGGTACAACAGGTGTGATACTTGGTGCCGACTGCACAGTTCCGGCAGATATAGATTTCAGCCATCTGAACTGGGTTAGAGAAGAGGCAAAAAGATACGCAGAAGATCACGCTGCTTTAACAGTATAAGGAGAATAGCCAATGAGACCGTTACATCCATCATATATTTTAGTAGCATTTGTAAAAATCTTCCCGTTTATAACTGTGACGCTTGCGACAATGGCTGGAACGGTCTTTATTGGCGGATTTATAGGACTGCTCCTTGCCTCAGCCAAACTTTCAAAGAATAAAGTTCTTGCAGCAATTTCCGACACTTATGTGTATGTAGTGAGATGTATCCCTTCTATAGTACTCTTATTTATCATTTATTATGGAATACCGGAATTTCTTCAGTCATTCGGTATAAGCATAAATGATTCAAGCAAGTGGTTCTTTGTGATAACAACGTTTTCAATACTGTTTTCGGCAAGTATGGCAGAGGTAATGCGTTCAGCCTATGAATCCGTGGATAAAGGGCAGAGAGAAGCTGCACTGGCAAGCGGCATGACTGAGTTTCAGGCGTTTAGGAGAATAGTCGCACCGCAGGCTATTGCAGTAGCTCTTCCCAATTTTGCCAATTCGTTAGTAAAGCTCATGAAAGAAGGTTCGCTGTCCTATACGATAGGAATGGTAGACGTGATGGGCAAGGGGCAGCTATTGATAGGTCTGAATCAGGGCTCTTACGGTCTTGAAACATATATCGCATTGGCGCTCATTTATTGGATATTGACACTTTTAATCGAGAAAGTCATAGGTGAGATAGAGATCAGACTTAGCAGGGGAAAGCGCAAAGTTGCATTAGGAGGATGAGCAGATGCAGTTAAATATAGAATTTATGAAAAGGGCATTTATAGCATCTCTTGGTGCAGTGCCGATCACCTTGGAATTAACCTTTATAACTATGGTAGTTTCGTCAGTTCTTGGTTTTCTTTTGGCATTGAAAAAAATGGATAAGAAGAAAAACAGATTTGTAGATGCGTACATTTCTTTTGTACGCGGAACACCGATAGTTTTACAGATCTTGTTTTTCTACAGTCTTCTCCCAACTACTCTTAATTATGTATTGAATGTGGTCCTCGGACTTGGGATCAAAGTATTTGATATTGATCCTATCATTTATGCAATCACAGTTTTCTGCCTTAATACGACTGCAATACTTACAGAAGTTTTCAGATCAGCTCTTTCGTCAATAGGCTATGGGCAGATGGAAGCTGCGCTGTCAGTCGGAATGACTAATTGGCAGGCAATGAGATGGATAATCATTCCGCAGGGCTTGATATCAGCTCTCCCCAATATTTGTACGACGACGGTAAATGTCTTAAAAAGTACGTCACTTGCATATATGATGACAGTTCAGGATGTTATGGCTGTAGCTAAAAAAGAGGCTTCATATGGCTACAACTATATAGAAGCATATTTGGTCGTTTTGTTTATCTACATTATCCTGTGTGTGGTGATACAGCTTATTTTCAGAGAAGCAGAAATCATCGCAGCGGAGTATAAAAGGGGAAGGGCAGTAACACAAAAAACTTTTTCAAGGAGATGGAGCTATGTTAAAGTTAAAAAATATACATAAATCATTTGGAAATAATGAAATACTTAAAGGTGTAGATCTGGAAGTGAAAAAGGGAGATATAATAGTTATCCTTGGACCAAGCGGCTCAGGAAAAACGACGCTTTTAAGAAGTATAAATTTCCTTGAAAAAGCAGATCAGGGAACGATGGATTTCGGAGATATCCATACGTCGCTTGCCAAAGCTTCTAAGAAAGACATTTATAACGTACGCAAAAGGATAGGTTATGTATTTCAGAACTACAACCTTTTTGCCAATAAAACAGCGCTGGAAAATGTCACAGAGGGGTTGATAATCGCTCATAAATATCCTAAGGAAAAGGCAAGAGTGAAAGCTCTTAATGCACTAAGACAGGTAGGACTTGAGGACAGGGCTGATTTTTACCCTTCACAGCTTTCCGGAGGACAGCAGCAAAGAGTGGGTATCGCCAGAGCGATAGTTTCAGAGCCTGAGGTTGTACTTTTTGATGAGCCGACATCTGCACTTGACCCGGAGCTTGTAGGCGAGGTGCTGAATGTGATGAAGAAACTCGCTAGAGCAGGGATAACTATGATAGTTGTTACGCATGAGATGAGCTTTGCTGAGAGCGCAGCTAATGAGGTGATATTTATGGATGAAGGAGTAGTTGTTGAAAAGGGTACACCTAAGGAAATCTTTTCTCATCCAAAAGATCCAAGAACAGAGCAGTTTCTTCGCAGGATAATAAATGTAGATTACCAATATGCGATATAAAAAATATCCCGATGATGCTTTTTTGGGAAGTATTGTGTAATTATAATGCAAATAGTGATGTTTTGTATGTAAAAGTTGCTGTTTGAGTGGGTTGTTAAATACACCTTTGCTGTAAAAAATGTACTAATATATTGACGAAAGGAATGTGATTTGTTACATTATAAACATACCGTTAGGGTTACGGGTTAATGGGTGTAAGTGATTTTAACGGTCGAGTGTCCGGTTTAGCAATTAGCCCTTCTTGGAAAGGGCGATAATAAGTATAGCAAGAGAAAATGCTATGCATGAAACAGGGGAGTTGGCAAAACCAACGCCCTGTATTTTTTTACTGTGTTATGAGGTTTGCAAGCTTACACTTGCTGGCATTAACGCACAGTTCGTTATTGAAAGGTAGAAATGATACATGATAATTAATAAAAGTCAGAGGGGTGAAGCCCTCACGATTGCTGTTATCGGACGATTAGATGCCAGATCAGCACCGGCGTTAGAGGTGGCTGTTAAGGAATCGACAAAAGATTTGAAAAGTTTAACTTTTGATGTCTCAGAATTGGAGTACATTTCTTCTGCTGGATTAAGAGTTTTTCTTCTTGCGCAGAAGATAATGAACGCTCGTGGAACTATGGTTGTTTCCGGAGCGAATAAGACAGTTATGGAGATTTTTGAAATCACAGGTTTTACAAAAATCTTAACTTTTATTTGATGTTTTATGGAGGAGAGGTTCGTTGAATTTGGGAGAAGAAGGTGGACTGGATCATTACTCTTATCATCAGAGAGATGGTTTGGAAGAAAAACTTTGTGCAGCATTCGAGAAAGTATTGAATGTGGAAAAGGTAGAGCCTGAGGATAATTTCTTTGAGCTTGGAGGAGATCTGCTCAGCGGTGGAAAGATCATTCTGGAGATGAATCTGGAAGATCTGAGCATTATTGAAATATTTCAGGGAGAGACACCTAAAAGAATAGCATTACTATATAGGGATAAGATCATAGGAAAAGACGATGATATAACGGAAGAAGAAAGGGAGCTTAGTGCAAGGCGCGAAGCACATTCGATTCCGCGAGTTCAGATAAATGTGATAGACTTTCAGCTCTTTTCACCTATGGCGCCGATGTGGACATTTCCATTTTTGCTGTCTTTTGGCGCAGAGGCAGATGTTGAGCGCATTTATAATGCAGCAAGGAAAGTAATTGAGTGGCATCCTATTTTTTCGACAATATATGAGTTTGACCGTAACTGTGTACTACAGCAGAGATTCGATCCATCAAGCAAAGTCGAGCTCGTTGTTGAACATATGAGTGATGAAGAATTTGAAAAAATAAAGAGTGAACCTTCGGCTCCGTTTAAAATCCTCGGCGGACCGATGATACGTCTTCGCATGATAGTCACAGAGTCGGATACGTACTTGCTTATGACAGTTCATCACGTGGTCATGGATTCGGAAAGTATCCGTATAATATTTAATAATCTTGTGAATGCGTACCTGGGTGAAGAGCTGGTGCTCGATACATACTATACATATCTTGCGGTAGAGGATGCTCTTTCTTATACAGCAGCGTATAAGGAAGCATTTAAGTATTATAAGGAAAACTATATTGGAATAGACTGGTGTGAAAACCTTACACCCGATAAAAAAGACTTTGGAAATGTAATGGCTACATATGTGATTGGACACAAGTGTACGCCGGCAATGCTGCAGGAATTTGAAAAAAATTGCAAGATACTGAAGCATGGTTTATTTGATGCTGTAGTAGTTCTTACATTGGCAAAGCTAAGTGGAAAGAGGAATATCCTCACTTCGTTTGTTTTTTCAGACAGAGTCAGTAAGCAAAAACAAACGGCATGCGGTATGCTCGAAAAGATGATCCCGATGGGTGTATGCCTTGATAAGTGTGAGACACTCGCGGATCTTTACAAATATATAAAACGCAAAACTTCAGAAGGAGTTGGAAATTGCGCATATGACTGGGGAATTCTGCGTGAGATCCCATATATCAATGACATAATATCAGTAGATTATGTGAGATCGAGTGACAGAGAGTATCCTTCTCTCTCTAAGATGGGAGCTCGTCTTATAGCACTGGATTCGCATAATAAGACAGCGCTTCACAGAACTATGCTTAAGATAACTGAGATGCCGGAGACAGTCGAGATAAGGTTATCATATATGGAAACATATTATTCAGAAGAAAGGATAAAGGAGTTTTCAGACCTTCTTACAAGATACACTAATCAGTTGATAGAAATTAAAAATCCGGAAGAAGTAAGATTGGCTGAACTTTTACGCTAATAAAAACGTTGTATTTAAAGGTAACAGTTCACACGTAAACGGAGCACTACGCTGCGGAGTTTACGACCAAGAAAGATGAAAAGCCATTGGATTTTGCCCATCGCCGGAGGCGATTTAATTGGCAAAATCCGTTACGTGAGCGAGCTAGAAGCGAGTGAACAGTAACATTTAAAGAGCAAAGCAAGCAGATTCTGTAAGCTTTGCTCTTTATACGTTCACTTCACTGTGGTAAAATAACGATGCATTAAAAAGTTGATGCATTAAAATGGCATTGGAGGAAATAGTATGAGTCTTGAAAATTATTCATTAGACACAAAATGTGTTCAGGCAGGCTATCGCCCTGGTAATGGTGAGCCTCGCCAGATTCCTATAGTACAGTCAACTACTTTTAAGTATGACACAAGCGAAGATATGGGTAAGCTTTTTGACCTTGAAGCTTCAGGATATTTCTATACCAGACTTCAGAATCCTACAAATGATTACGTAGCTGCCAAAATCGCAGAGTTAGAGGGCGGTACAGCTGCAATGCTTACTTCATCAGGTCAGGCGGCAAATTTCTTTGCTTTATTTAATATCTGTGAAGCCGGCAGTCATATAGTTGCTTCATCTTCAATTTATGGCGGTACTTTTAATCTGATCGCAGTTACATTAAAGAAGATGGGAATCGAAGCAACATTTGTTTCTCCTGACTGCACTGAAGAAGAGCTTGATGCAGCTTTTCAGGAAAATACAAGAGCAGTATTCGGTGAGACTATTGCCAACCCGGCACTTACAGTACTCGATATTGAGAAGTTTGCTAAGGCTGCTCATAGTCATGGAGTTCCGCTTATTGTTGATAATACATTCCCTACACCGGTTAACTGCCGTCCTATCGAGTGGGGAGCTGATATCGTTACTCATTCGACAACAAAGTACATGGATGGTCATGGTGCAGCTGTAGGTGGAGCACTTGTAGACTCAGGTAAATTTGACTGGATGGCTCATGCTGATAAATTCCCTGGACTTTGCACACCTGATGAGTCTTACCATGGAATAACATATGCTGAAAAATTCGGTAAAGAAGGTGCATTTATTACAAAGTGTACTGCACAACTTATGCGTGACTTGGGCTGTATCCAGTCACCGCAGAATGCATTTCTGCTGAATCTTGGACTTGAATCACTTCATGTGCGTATGCCTAAGCACGTGGAAAATGGTCAGGCTGTTGCTGAGTTCCTTGAGGCACATCCGAAGGTTGTAAAGGTAAACTATCCAGGACTTCCATCTGATAGATATCATGAGCTTGCAAAGAAATATCTTCCAAATGGCGGCTGCGGCGTAGTTTCATTTGAGCTTGCCGGCGGAAGAGCAGCAGCTGAGAGCTTTATGAAGCGTCTTAAGATAGCTGCTATTGAAACACATGTAGCAGACGCAAGGACATGCTGTCTTAATCCTGCAACATCAACTCATCGCCAGATGAATGATGAACAGCTTGAAGCTGCTGGCATCCCGGCAGGTCTCATAAGAATTTCGTGTGGTCTTGAAAATAAAGAAGATCTGATAGCTGATCTTTCACAGGCATTGGCTGATTGAATGTATCAGTCCCGGATACCACTCAGGTATCCGGTTTTTTTGTATGTTCGAAAGAACATTTATTCGGCAAAGTTATGTTTTGCTTTGCGAATCTAAGTGATAATATAATGATATCAGGGTCAAAAGTAATTATATTTTCATAAAAAGGATAAGCGTTAGAAAGAATATGAAAGACAGAAAGCGGGAGCTAAGGAAAAGCAGATCTAACCTTGTAGATATGGGTGAAGGTGTGATCGCACTTAGTGCATGGACTATACTTAAGTTTATAATGTTCAGTATTTTTAAAAAGGCTGAATTGATTAATTTGGTAAAAGATGAGCTTAAAGGGGAAGAATATCCTCCATTTATGTATGAACTGGCAGTCATCTTCGTTGACGTGATAGTGCTTGCACTTATGACATTTATAATGGTTATAACTTATTGGATAGGTAAATCTGCGATAAAAGAAGGAAAAAATTTAAAAAAGGGAATAGTGTATGTCGTTGCGTCAGTTATATTTGTGATAATTTACGCCGATTCGGTATATTGGGGAATCATGAATTTGATAAATGGCACTCCATCAATATTTGATGATACTGCTTCAATACTTGTTGATATAACTACGCTGTTTGCTTTTGCTGGTCTTACGATCTCAGCGATAAAAGTAAAATATTTAGGGGAATAGTATATGCAGGAAGATTTTCATTATTATGCCACATATGCGGCAGCGTATATAGCAGGATACAGCCATGAAGAGAGTATGGAGATATGTTATAGCGCGCAGTTTGTGGATGTATGTTCATATACGCTGCTTACGAAGCTGAAAGCACCGCTGTCAGCGGCGACTACGCAGCTGCAGCTTGAACTCATGAATGAAAGAACTGATATAGTAGGGCTTCAAAATATAACGAGGATATGGTCGTCATTTCATTTTTTGCCGAGAGATCTTTATGCTGAAAAGAAAAAATGCGGTAAAAGATACAGAGATAAGTACAGGCTTATATGCGGACCAAATGGTGATCTGCTCGTTGATACGGTAAATATCGCAAAGAATAGCTCATTGCAGGCAGTTGGCATTGCTATGCATGTTTTGGCTGATACATGGGCACACACTTACTTTGCAGGGACACCGTCATACGTTATAAATAATACTGATTTTTACTTTTATGAGCTTCTTGGTGAAAATGAGCCATATATTGAGAAAAGCATAAAATTCAGGCATAGTCCGACGGAGCCGGATGATATTGAAAACAGTATTTATACTAATAGTCTTTCTCAAAGTACTGAAAATTCGATAATGAATCTGGGACATGGAAGAGCCGGACATTTACCGGATTATAGCTTTGCGAAGTATAAATATCTGCCGGCATGGAAAGACTATGATGAAGTTATCAAGGACAATCCGGCTGATTATATGAAAGCTTTTTGCCAGATGATATATGCGATGAAATACTTAAGAGGAGAAATTTCTACATTTGAAAAAGAAACCTATGCCGAAGATGAAATTTCTCAGTGGAAGGCTGATATAGATCAAATCTTAAGGAAACGTCAGCTTAACGCATGTGAAGATTGGAAAAAGTTTGGAGAGAGGCTTTCAGGCAGAGAGATTGAGGATTTTTCAATCGACAAGTATCAGCAACAGTATATTGATGCACCTAAAAAGGATAAAGACTACACATACCTCGGCAGATTCTTTATAGCTGCGATGCGTCAGAAAAGCATGGTGACAAATAAAATATATACGTCGGGTAATTTAATTGCAGGCTTTTCTGTGGACTTTGCAAAAAGAGGATTCAAAGGGATAAGAGATTATATAAAGCTTTTGGAAGCTTTTAAGAGGAACGGCAATGAATAAGTTTCAAAGGGTCAGAAGTATCATCTGGGGTATTTTGATGATAACTTTCAGTATTGGAATGATAATATTTCCGAATGACGGATACATCTTTATGACAATGTTCATAAGTATATTTCTTTTGATGTTGGGCGTGAAGAAAATAGGCTATTACTTTTCAATGGCAAGACATATGGTTGGAGGCAAAAAAATATTATTTGAAGGAGTTATACTGCTTGACTTCGGTATTTTTACCTGTGCGCTGTCGGACCTGCCAAAGATATATGTGGTACTTTATCTGCTGGGATGTAATGGCTTTGCGGGGATTGCAAATGTGCTTAAGGGGATGGAGGCAAAGAAACTTGGCGCACCATCATGGAAGCTGAGCACGAGTCAAGGGGCGGTGAGCCTAATGCTGGCAGTCTTTAGCTTGATTTTTGTTAAAAAGACGAATGTTTTTGTTTATATGTATTGCCTTGGCGTGATATATTCCGGAATCATTCGCATAATAACTGCATTTCGAAAGACTGCGATAATTTACATACAGTAGTGCTGTTTCATGTATCTTTAAAGATTGTTAGAGATGAGTATTTCATCACTAACAGTCTTTTTTTTATACACTCGAAATGCTATACTTTTTGTATTAAAAACTGAACAATATAGGGGATTTAGAGGATGGAAATCGATATTGAGAATACTGTGAGGTCGTATGGCGATATGGTTTTGCGACTTGCAGTAGTTAATACAAAAAATATGGCGGAGGCAGAGGACATTTTTCAGGAAGTCTTCTTGCAGCTTATCCGAAACAAGGAATGTATCCGAGATCAGGAGCATTTGAAATCGTGGCTGATTAGAGTCACTATAAATAAAAGTCGCTCTTATCTGACTTCTTTCTGGAATAAATTCACACAGGGCTTTGGGGAGGCCGAGGAAGTTGAAGATGAAGAAGCGATACGCGTACTTTTTAGTAAAGAGTCTCTTTCGGATGTGACAAGAGCTATATTGGAAATGCCGCTGAAGTATAGGAAGGCAATTCATTTATACTATTACGAGGGATTTTCGACTAAGGAAGTTGCGGATATATTGGGGAAAAATGAGTCGACGCTCAGATGTGAGCTTTCGAGAGGAAGAAAGATGTTAGAGAAAAAATTGGGGGAGGCAGTTGCATTATGATAGAAGAATATGTAAAAGATATTGAGAATATACATGCGTCAGAAGCATTGATATTAAAGACAGTTCAGAGAGCAAAGCAGGAAGAGAAAAGACAAAAGCATAGTGGCGCAAAGATTGTAAGGCTTGGAGGTGCAGCTATTGCAGCTGCGGCAGCGGCGATAATTATAGTAAACTTTGGAATTATGGATCGTTCAACATATATTATCAATGAAATAGACGGCATAGAGACTGAGGGGGTAAGAAGCTCAGGGCTATTTAAGCTTAAGGATGATACAGAAAATGAGATGAGCGAAGAGGAATTTGAGGAGTATATCGGACTTGATGGTGAGAAACTTTTTGAGTCTGCTGATTTTGAAAAGTCGATAATTGTTGGCGAGACGGGGACTTATCTTTATGAAGGTGATGGTATTGATATCTCGGTAAAAATTTCTAAAACAGATGAGGTGATCCCTGATAATGTACGGGAATTGAAAAAGAGCGAGATAGAAGGTAAAAAGGTGAGACTTGCTAAGGACGGAAATAAGTACTATGCAGCAGGGGAAGGCAGTGATATTGAATATTTCATAACGGTGAGATGCGAGGATGAAAAGCAGTTTAAGAAGCTTATAAAAGAATTTTTGCAAAAGCTTAAATAAGTGAACTAAGAGTAACAGTTCACACGCAATGTCATTCACTTTACGGAATCCTATGAAAAATATGTAGGATTCCATTTTTATACCAGTAACTCAAAAAATATAGTAAATTAAAGATTATACGCTTGACAAAATAGTGCATATGTGCGGCTTTTTTCTGATTATCAATCAGAAAAAAGCCAATTAATTAGGATTTGTTCACTATCAACTAACCTAATTAAGGAGGCACACATGGCATATGCAGATGTTGTAAAAATGATACTTATAGCATCAATCGATGAACTGGCAAAGAATCCCGAACAATTCGCTGTTCATCCTGGTAAGGATTTTACTCGT
>FOSY01000043.1 GCA_900114405.1 Lachnospiraceae bacterium KH1T2
AAAATTTACCTCAGAATATCCAGGAAGCATTAAGTGGTGAATATAAAGGTATTTATCTGTTGTATTACAAGCTCATAAAAGTATCAGATACTCATCATTCTTGTACTCTCGTTTTTACAAAAGTAGATACCAGGGGAAAAGTGTCCCTAACAGATTATAGTAGAGCAAGTCGAAGTTACATCAATGGAATATATAGAAGTTATTTTTCAATGATGCATAAATCAGGTGTCGAATCCAAACATTTAAGGAATGTTGGGCCAAATTCTTCTCCTGACCCGGAACCCGGAGAATCTATTGAAGAGTATGCGAAAAGGGCTAAAAGTTTTATAGCAGCTCTGAGGAATGAAAAAGCAGATATAGAAAACAGAGAGTACCAGAAACTAAATAATGCTTATATAAAGTTGCAGGCTAAGTATGAAGTATTAAAAGAACAGGAAAGTAAAGAAAGAAACGACTTGATAAGAATGGCTAAGCTCAGAGAAATTATCGTTGAGAAATTTGGATATTCGGATTTCAGAACACTTGAATCCGTATTGCTTCAAGGCTCAAGAATAAAAGCTGCCAGAGAATGTTTCGATTCAATAGGAAGGGAAGATGTAGTTTCTTATATTGATGAACTTTTAAAACAAGGTGGAACATATATCGAAAGGAAAAAGGAAGCTGAATAGCCATATTAAATTAAAGTTTCTTATTTTAACATCTTTTTTTCAAAAGAATAAAGAAAAAAATTTTATTATTATGTTTTTTTTATTAGTTTGAAAAATCGTCCATATTATAAGCAGATATGAATTTATTTAATGCCAGAAAGTAGCTCTTTTTTAAGGTTGGTATACATGAATGACAAGTCTTCTTTCTGGATCTAACCTTCTCGTATGTACTTGTCATTCTTTTATACGCACAAGGATGAAAGAAAAATGAAAAGATTTAACACCCAGATTATTGAATATAAAATTAAATACAGTAAGCATATTTCTGATAACCCAAGAGATATAAACAGGGTTTTAGAAGAAGCTTTAAGAATATCCATACTCAGTGATGTTCCTGATAATGAAATGAAAGACGCTGAGTTTCTTATGACAGCAGATTGTTCTGCTGGTAAAACTTATGCCTTTGCAAAGGATATTTTTGTAAAGACTCATAAAAATCATATAAATATCCTTGCTTCACCAAACGTTGCTCAGGTAAGTCAGAATTCTAAGAAATATAACTTTAAAGCTGTTGCAGGAAGAAATGCTGTAATAAGTCAGAATAATGATGACTATATTGCATTAAACGTAATTTATGATAAATTGCTTTCCGAGATTAACAAGATTACTCCGGACGAATTAAAGGATGTAATTCTTGTTGTTGATGAAGCTCACCAGATGGTTGATGCTGCAAATTACAGAAAAGAGGCTTTATCTGATGTAAAAACAGCTTGTAGAAAAGTTGCTCATGCTGGCGGTCGTGTAATTTATCTTACAGGTACTCCAATGAGTATTTTAATGTCACCACCTGATGATAACCCATACTGTGAAAATTACACAGCTCATATTAACTGTGTAAAAATCGGTACTAATGGTAAAGAAGAGACCCTGCGTAATTATAAGCGTTGCGATATAGTACCTTATAGTAATGTGAGACATTTGCCCTACAGACTTGCAGAACTTGCTGACAATGTAGAAAATGATGGCGGATATTATCTGATTCATAATAATGACAAAACTTATAATCTCCACGCTGTTCGGTTTTTGGAACGCATGGGGATTAGTGCTGCTGCTATTTCTTCTGATGATATAAATTACAGTAAAGTAGAAGAGATATATACAAATAATGCTTATAACGACATTATTAAGGATGGTAAGATTAACTTTGGCCCGATAGGTCTTGGATACCAGGTTATTTTTACAACCTCTCTCTTGAATAACGGAACATCTATAGATGAATTAGTCTATAAAGATGAAGATCCTATTCTTAATGACAAGATTCATTCTGCTGTTAAATGCGTTTATGTTTGCAATAAGAAAGAGGAATTCAACTTAAATGACATTGAACAGTTTTTTGTTCGTATTAGATTTAATCATTCCAGTAATGTGATTGTTTTGCCGGAAGAACTTATACGAGAAGAAGATGTGGAGCGAAAGAGCTTTGACGATTTTTACAGAGCTCTTGATTTTGGTGCAAAAAACAATAAAGCAAGAGGCAGACATCGAATTCCAAACCTTATCACAAAAAGAGCAAATGAGGAATATTGCAAATATTTATTATCAAATAAGGAAATTTTAAAGGAAAAAGTTAGAGAAGAACTTGATGTTGATGTAAATATCTGTAATACCATTATCGACTCAGCTGACATTTATGAGAATGGAAACTGGATTTATTCAATGGAAGAAGTTTCTCAGCTTTGTAACATTATAGACTCAGCTTCAACAGATAAAGAATCTTTTTACAAATTTATTGCTTGGAATGTTGATATAGATGGAACAAATAAGATTAGGGAAAAGATAAAAGAAATAGATCCTGCAATTGCAAAACAGATTTCCAGATTATTACTTCTGTACCACATGGGTACAGGAGCTTTTGATATGTCTGTATTTGAAGAAAATTTGAAAAAAGCATTTGAAATTGCTGATATGGAATATAAAAAGGTAGGAGATAGTTTAAAAGAGCTGGAGAAAACCTATGTAAAAGGCTTCTTTTCTATGGCAAAAGCAAATAAAGCTATTTCATCAATTATTAGAGACTTTGTTGTTATAAATGAAAACGCTTACGGGAAAGCTGATATCAGAAAAACCATAAGTAAAATTGTATATGGTTGCGAGAACAAGACAAATACAAATGTGAAAAACAATGACTTAAAACAACTTAGAGAAGAAGCAGCTTACAGATATTATCAGGCTATATTTTCCAGCAGACTGTTTAATAATTGGATAACTATGTTCGGATCCACATTGAAGCAGAGCGGTAAAATGATTTCCTGGGACAGATTATGTTCCATAGGAGAGACTTTTACCGGAGAAATGATTTGTGAACTTACTAATTATATCCGGGTTTTTAATGGACGTAATGAGGATAGTATTTATAGAATATGCCAGATTGCTGCAGAGCTTAAGAGCGATGGTTTCGCTCAGATTTTTGATGTAAAAATGGCTAACGGTATATATAACTGGAAAAATACACTTATTGACTATAATAAGTGTTCTCTTGCTGTACCTAAATTACGGGAAATAATGCGTAACAAATACCATTATGACATTAAGAAGTCCGATGATTATATCAGACGTATGATTTTAAGGCTTTATGGATATATGTTTACTTACAGAATAGAACATGTTACAGCTAATGTTCTTAAAAATGGTGGTCTTAGTGGTTATGTTAAGGATTCTACTGCAATATATTTGTTTAATGAGCGTAAGAGCATTAATTCTTTTGAGCCAATAATGCTCACATTTTTTGATGCCAGCAATTATAAGAAAAAGCAGCTTTTTGATAATATTCCAACTGACCTTAAGAATAACGTTATAGAATTTGATCAGAGAACTTCTTGTAATAAATATATTAAAACAGATAACTCTGGAAAGCGATTCTATGATATTGAGCAAATGCGAGTAGAAAACAAGAATTTGGATGTAGATGAGTATTATACGATTTATATTGCGGAAAGTCGTAATATGTACAACCATTCAATAACAGAATGCGTAGCCTTAGCTAAAACTGATCTTAATGGAGTGCTTATCGAAGATAAAGTATGTTTATTAGATAAGTTTTATAGTGATTTCAAGAATAGTGATGATTTATTCAAGGCTGGTAATATCAGAGAGTTTATTGTTCCTACTGATTCTGAGTTAATTTTTAAGAAGAACAATGAATTTATAGTAAATGAAGCAGCTATTAATGAAGAGCTGCTTAGAATAGAATAATTGCTTATTCTATATAGTTAAATTTAAAAATAGTATTTTGCTTTCTCAGGAAGCCTTTAAGCTAATATGTTAAAGGCTTATTTGGCGTATCTGAAAATATTTTTGTTATCTGGCAATTTAGCATCATTTAATATCAGAGAGATAATTTTCTGATATAAAACTACTTTCTAAGTTCAAAATCATTTTCCTGGCAAGTTTTTATTCTAACAGATATTAATTCTTATTATATATAACAGTAGAAATAGAAGTAAAATTCCTAGTATTTTAGCTACTTTGAGGTTAATTTTTATATATTAAGTTGCTGAATGCCGAATATTCTAAAAGCTACTTTGTAATGATTTTCTGATAGCTCATTCCTCTAATAGCGTAGGAGATTAAGGTTTTGCTGAAGGGTTACAATAAAATCCCATAATGGTCACATTTAAAAAGACAAGTCTTAAATATTATTAGTTGCAAGACGCAAATCAAGATAATTCTATGTCTCACAATCTCCATTTCATTCTGGGATAATCGGTCGCTCTCTTTTCTATACTTCAATCATTTCACTTAGTAGCGCCAAAGCAGATAGAGACATAGAACGAGTCGAAGGAGTGCATTTTTCCGCTATTAAACCACGCGTTGAATGACAAAAACTTTACAGAAATTTATACTTGAGTTAAAGCAAACGAACGTATAGAAGTGGGAGGTTTGAATATGGCCGATAAAATGCTTGTAACGCAGGCGCTTGACGAAAGAGATTTATTGGTTAAAAAAATTAATGACAAAATTGAAAAGGCAAATTTTGTAGATACGATCAAGCCCAACGAGGAGAAGGTGCTTGATAGAAGAGTATCGAGAGAGGAATTTGCCAAGGATGTGGAGAGTGCATATCAGCAGATTCTGGATCTGATTGATAGATTTCAGAGAATTGACGCTGCTATTGTAGCATCCAACGCAAATACTAAAATCAATACCTCATATGGTGAGTTCACTGTAGCAGGCGCAATTTCTCTTAGAAGTAGACTTCGTGGAGCAGGTTCTTATGGCGGAGAGGCTGATTTCGAGGCAGCTCTTCAGTTTAAGATGGAGAAAGACTTTCAGAAGAGACTTTCTACAGCAGAATTTAAGAACAAGGAACTCCAGAGTACAGCAGAGAGCATGAGACTTTCAATTCTAGGTAAGGATACTAAGGTGAAGGATGAGAAGCCTCTTGAGGTTGTAGAAGCTTATGTTAAGGAGAATACAACTGAGCTTGTTGATCCTATTGATGTTCAGAAGAAGACGGCAATGCTCAAGGAAAAGAGAGATACGCTTCTTGCTGAGTTGGATACTCAGATCAAGGTTTCAAATGCCACAACATTTATTGAAGCTTGAGAAGTGTGGTGACTAAGATACTTGCCTGCAACACGAAAACTTCAAACCCGGTTTCCCTGTAACAGGGTTAAGTTACAATTACCAATACAGCAAATATTGGAAGAGTTCGGAATAGTGCAGTTGGTAGCACGTCGACCTCATAAGTCGAAGTCGCGGGTTCGAATCCTGCTTCTGAATCCCCATTTGAACGGGGCATAAGAGTACGCCGTCTTTGAAAACGGCTCCAACAACATGATTAACCGTTTTCTGTTTTGATTCAATTATTAATTATTACTGGTTAATTTTATTTTCTTGAATTATAAATTGGGAACTGACAATGTATTTTAGACATAGAAATATGTTGAAATCCATGGTAAAGGTTAAGGCGTTAAATCGGTTGGCCAGAAGTTATCCTCATGGCTGTGTTGTAGGCAATACAATAATTATTTAAGAATTTTATTATGAAATATGCCTCTGATGGGCTAAATAGCGAAGGACTTTGCAGAAATGCAAGGCCTTTTGTTGCTTTTCAACTACACGTTCAATGATTTTTCTTTTGTCTAGCCATAAAATTATCTTAGTAGCGAGCATGTATCAGGGAATAAAAGATGTATCGGTATTCATGGAGTTTTTTATAAAGGGGTTACAAAAAACTATTATGTACTTCTTACAAATAGATGTGTTTGCTGTAAGTAAGGGAGTTAATTGTGAAAAAAATGTATGATCATAAGGGAATATGCTATAAATCAATGGCAGAAATGCTTCGAGCGTATGGACTAACCAAAACCCAATATTATAACCGTATAGAAAAGGGCTGGGATATAGAACACATACTTACTACACCTAAGCAAAATACAGAAGTTGTAGATCATTTAGGAAATAAGTTCACTTCATTAAAGAATATGTGTAACCATTACGGAATTGCTGAAGATACTTTTAAGAGAAGGTATAATTTGAGAAGATGGACTTTAGAAGAATCGCTAACTAGATCTGTAAAAAGATTAGGCGGTGTGGTGGATCCATACGGCAAACAATATAAGACAATTACTGAGATGTGCAGGGCTTTTGGAATAAGCGAAAAAACATATCGTAGCAGGGTGGGAAAATTGCGGTGGAATATGTTGAGAGCACTAGAAACTGAAACTCGTAATATAGTAAGGGGGCCATATTATGACCATATGGGTGAAATGTTTAAAACCATGGATGAAATGTGTAAGAAGTGGAATACTTCAGTTTCTACATATTCGAACAAACTTAAAGCAGGCTATTCTGTAAAGGATGCTTTAACATTGCATGTATCTAATTATCAGACATCATTTCCGGAGCAAGTACTATTCTTTTATTGTAAAAAGATATTTGGGGATGCAATGTCTAGAGAAATAATTACTAGTGGTAATGAGAACATGGAAATTGATGTTTATATACCTTCTAAAAGGATGGGTATAGAGTTTGACTGTTCAAAATGGCATTCTTATAAAAGAGATGAGAAAAAATATAGAGTTTGCAGAAATGAAAACATTTATCTGATTAGAATAACTGACAATATACATATCGATGATGGGAATACATGTGATAAGGTTATTCACTACAAACCAAAGCATAAATCAACTAAAGATAGCTATTTGGAATTAGAAAAGGTCATGAATGAGCTGTTTATACTTCTTGACATTAGATGCGATGTAAATATTGGACGAGATGATCAAAAAATATACAAGCAACTGCATCAGTATGCAGTGGATTGTTCGTTAGCAAGGAATTATCCTGACTTTGTAAAAAAATACTGGGACTATTCAAGAAACATAATATCGCCTTATGATATTTCTTCACATAGCAATGATCATCATTGGTTTATAGTGAATGGCATTTCCAATAAGCGAATCGTAAATAATGCGTTACAGACGTATATAAAGACTGGAAAATTGTTCAACCCCAAAATGAATGGTTATAACACGAATTACAAAAGTTTAGCAGAACTTTTTCCAGATTTTGTTGATTCATATTGGGACTATTCTAAAAATGATATTGATCCATATTATGTTAAGCCATATTCCAATATAGATGTTTATCTAATTGTTGAAGGGATAAGTGAAACAAGAAATTTGAACACTTCTGTTCGAACATTTGCTAGAGGGGGAAAGCTAAAAAGATTTGTTAGTTTAATCGAAAAGTATCCTAATTGGGTTAAGGATCATTGGGTTTACGAATTGAATGATATAGAGCCCACTGAGATTGGGTATGGATCACACAAAGAGGTTTATTTAGTATTTGATGGGAAAATTATACTCACACCACTGTTTCATCGAAATCATTCTATGAAGGATTGAATGCTTATAACTAATTGTGATAATTAATGTCAATTAGAAAGTTTTTCATATATAAAATATATTGTATGGCTAAAGTAGTAGAAAGGAACTTTTGGGCCCTACTTTTTCAATTACACGGCAAATGGCATATGAAATGTATTCCATTACCATAGGTAGTAAGAAATGCTTTGGGAGGTTTGACAGATATGGGCAATATTAATAGCTGGAAAGAAGATTTTGGCGAGTCGAAATACAGGCTAGATGAGCCGAGCTACAATAGGATGCTGGAACTTATAAGTCTGACAAATAAGATTGCAAGAACTGGAAAAAGCAGCATTAAATCCATATGGATTCATGTTCCCAGCGACGACTATGAGGAAAGCGCTTGGATAAATATTGTTTTCCGTGGAGATTATTATGCCGAAAACGATATTTGGTACAACGTTCAGATAGATGGTGCTGACGTGTTTAATTATGACAACAAGCGTATTGAAGGAGAAATAGTAGATGCCACGGAAATGCTTGATTGGCTAATTGATACTGTGAAAATGGTTTTGTCTCTTGTTGAAAAAGGGGAGTATGAAGCCTATACCTCCGAGGTTCCGTATTATAAGAGGAATGGAGTAATAAGCAGAAAAGATTACTATGCAATTATTCCAGAGGCGAGAGAAAAGTATGCTAGCTCCTTAGACAAAAGTGAAATTGAAGACTTACTTAATAGTAAAGGAACTACCGATTTTTATGAAGAAAAGATGACTGCTAGACGTTTTTATGAAGCGTGTGCTGTTGTATATAAAGCGCTTGGAATAGAGAAAACAGAAGGAACGAGAATTCATGGCTGGGAGGATGGTGAAGAGGAAAAGAGTCAGATATGGCGGATTGACTCCAAAGGAATGGTATTATGCTGTTGCTGATGGCAGAGATGATGGGCTTTGTAGAATTCCGCTTGATGATAAAGAGTTCTTTGCGGGTTGGATAAGGCATAAACCACCATATTTTTCTTATGAATTATATGGTGGCCATCCTTGGGATATAATTTACAAGTATTCTTTTAAGCTTAGACTCTTTGTTGATCCCGACTGGAATTCAGATAAGTGTAAACTTGTAATTATTGGCGATTCCGCTGACAGGAGTACCGAAATAATAAGATCTTTTCTTGCCATTAGGAGAGCAGGCTATGCTGTTGAACTGCGAGGATATGAAATTCTGACCGATAGATTTTTAGAAAAGGATTATCTGGCAGTAGTAGAGGCGGATCCTTCGCATCGTGGAAGCATAATAGCTGGACATTTTGCCCGTGATGAGATATCTCTTTGTAAAATTAAAGAAAAGGAAATTCTTGATAAAATTATACAGGCAACAGAATGGGAAAAATTGGATGAAGTTAAGCTTATTGATGTTATTGAGCGATAAACAAATAGGAAAGGGGGATACTAATGGATTGGGAAGAAATAGAAAAACAGAGGCTTATCGGAAAACAGCTAATGATTGTGGATTTGATCCATATAGAGAATGATAAGGCATATAAAACAGGTTTTTCGTTTGTTACGACTGAAAATTTACAAAAATGGTCTGGGATGGAGGAAAGCGAAGTCAAAAAGCTTATTGACACCTGCGCATACATGGATGATTTTAAATTGTCATGTGAAGCAGCTGGTGATTTTGAACGTACTCAGAATAAAACAACTGGTAGTAATGCTTATATGTTCTACCTTAGCACATATAGTAGATTAGGAAGTACGGCAATTATCGCGTTAAATAAAGAAGTTTTGGATGATTATTGTAATCATGCTGCAAAAATGAATTATGAACAATATAAAGAGACATATCCTGAATATCCTATAGACGAAGAGATGGGAAAAGCTGAAATGCTAAAAAAAGCTTTAGAACATTACATTAGATGGTTTGTTAAGCACTGTAATAGCGCCCTGGAGACGGGATTTGATTGGGATGTTGTGATCAGAATGGCCAGAACAGAAATATCTCAAGAAAGATTTAAGGTATTGGAGCAGATATAGAATTCGTTATCTGTATAGGTTTTCTACATGTAAATTATAGGGCGTTTGTTAATTTTATTTAACAAACGCCTGTTTATATATTGAGGGTTGATTAATTTTGAAAAAGTGGTAAAATATGGGCAAATCAAATTATATTCCATATTAAACAACTAGAAAATTTATAAAAATATATAATTTAATATAACAGGTGTTGCGATGGCTAATAAGGATCAGATTAGTAATAAGGAGTTTGCTGATATTGTTAGAGCTGCGCGAGGCAATAGAAGTCTAAGAGAGTATGCTAAAGATTCTTGTATTAGCTATATGACCATATATAAGGCTGAGCGGGGCGATTATTTACCGAGCTCCAAGACAATTAAGAAAATGTCTACGGGTTCAGCCAATCCACAGAATGGTGTTACATACGAAGATATGATGGTTGCTGCCGGCTATCAGGATAAAGAGATGGTATCTGAAATGGCTAGTGTATTGGCTCAGCAGATGGTAGAAGAGGCATATGAAAAAGACAAGAATGGAGGAAATATTGTTGAAGGTTTATCCAGGACGTACTCTTCTCCAGTTACCACGCACAGGAGACCGGTATATGTCGAGTATTTGCGCAAAGTAACGGGAACTATTTTTACTACATTGTTTCAAAAAAATATGTATTTCACTAGCAAAAGAAACTATGAGGGTGAAGTAAGAAACGGAAATTATCCAGACATAACGTTAAATGTAGCTTATGGTCGAATTAACGAATGGTGGTTTGAGATTAAGTATTTTCAAGAGAATAATTTTATTTCCATGAACATGAACATGAAAGCACTATTAGGAGATATGCTTTTTTATAAAACAAATGAGAAAATAAAGCTTTCAATAGTCGTAAATACTGAAGAGGCATATAAATATTTGCTAAGAAGGGCAACAGATATGCCTTATAGAGGAGAGTTCTCTGTAATATTAATAGACACAGAAAAACAAAAAGTAGTTGCAGAGCAGTATTTATCAAACTACTACAAGAATGATCATAGTGCTGAGTTTTTCTTGAAATGAATATGAGAAAAGCCTTTTGAAAGGGG
>FOSY01000040.1 GCA_900114405.1 Lachnospiraceae bacterium KH1T2
ATAGAAGTAAAAGTCAGGATGATAAATGTGAATTATGGGAAAAATCGTGAATTGTTGGAAAAATGTAAGCCTTTGAGCGAATATGCTTGGCTAGTAGATAGAATCAGAAGTATAAAGTCTGAGCAGAAATTGGAAAGTGCGTTAGAGAGTGCAATAGACCGAGCGATAACAGAGATACCGGAGGATTTTGTATTGAGACCATTCCTGATAGCACATAGATCGGAGGTGAAAGGAATGCTGTTGACAGAATATAATGAAGTAGAGACGATGCAGTTATTCAAAGAAGATGGCCGAAGAGAAGGTAGAAGAGAAGGACGGAAGGAAGGCATACGCGAGGGCCGCCAGGAAGGTGCTCTGGATGCAATTAGTACCTTTCTTAAAAATGGTGGAACGGAAGAAATGGCAAAAACAATGCTGAATGCGACTGATGAGCAGATAGAAAAGGCTAAAAAACTGATAGAAGCACAGAAGTCAGAAAAGTAATAAAACAGTAATGCTGTAAATGAATATTGAATTTGTATGCGCTGTCATTTAGTGGCAGCGTATTTTGTACGTATAACGCTGGTGGGAACAGAAAATCAGACAGCTTTAGATAAGATATTGGAATAATATGATTGATCTGCATGTGTAGCTTTAGAAACTTTGCATGCTGATTTTTATTAATGTTTACAGTGGCACCAATGGTACAGACCATAGCGATTACTGTTTGGTATAAATTCATGTGTACTTAGACTATAAAGTTGACGCAATTTTGAACACATTGCTCATGCTTATCTTTAAAAATTATGTATGTGATGGTATAATAAAAATACTGTCTTTATTTATGGTCAAATTTGTTTTAGAATTCATTGCAGAAGTAATGTAAAGTTTGTTTTAATTTTGCTGTAAATAGTTTGTCATATAAGCCATAAAATTGTGAAAAATTAAGATATATATAATGATTTCATATAGATTGGGGAATGTTCGGATGAAAAAAGTTTTACACATCTCAAAATATTATTCACCCTTTATAGGAGGAGTTGAACAGATAGCGCGAGATTGCGTATTGTCATTGGATGGTCAAGTAGAGCAGAAAGTAATTTGCTTTGATCATGAATATCGTGCATCAGACAGAGCAGATTTGGTTGATGGGGTAGAAGTGATTCGTTGTAGTCAGCAGATTATGATTGCTTCACAATCAATGGGAATTACATATGCGAAGCAGTTAAAAAAAATATTAAATGATTTTCATCCGGATATAGTTATTTTTCATTACCCCAATCCGTTTGTAAGTCATTTTTTGCTTAAGTATATACATGATGATACAAAATTGGTTGTTTATTGGCACTTGGATATTATAAAGCAAAAAGTTCTTAAGCACTTTTTTTACTTTCAAAACGTGAGACTACTTAAAAAAGCTAATAAAATTGTTGCAACGAGTCCAAATTATATAGAAGGAAGTTATTGGCTTAGCAGATTTAAGGAAAAGTGTGTTGTTATACCGAACTGTATTAATGAAAATAGACTTAAAGTGACGGAAAAAGAAAAAAAATTAGCTCTAAAGATAAAGGAAGAAAGTAATGGGAAAATAATATGTCTTGCTGTGGGAAGACATGTTCCGTATAAAGGATTTGAATATCTTATAAAGGCTAGTAAACTTTTGGATGAAAAATTTGAAATTAGAATTACTGGAAAGGGGCCATTGACAAAAAAGTTAAAAGAACTTGCAAGTGATGACACTAAGGTTAAGTTTTTAGGACTTGTTTCGGATGAAGAACTTAAAGCAAATCTATTGGCATGTGATATATATTGTTTCCCTTCAATTACTAAAAATGAGGCTTTTGGTGTAGCTCTTGCGGAAGGAATGTATTTTGGAAATCCTGCTGTAACATTTACTATACCTGGATCTGGAGTTAATTATGTAAGCTTAAATAATATAACAGGGATAGAGGTTGAGAATAAAAATGTTGTTGCATATGCAGCAGCTTTAAAAAAAATAGCAAATGATACGAAAATTTGCAAGATATATGGTGAAGCTGCACACGAGAGGGTGGTTAATGATTTTATGTTTAACAGTTTTAAAAAAAAGATTCAGGAATTGATTAGATTTTTAAATTGAATGGATATGCGTGTGAAGTATATAATTATGTAGTGATAGTGTTAGCGAGATAATTTATAGTTATTTAAGGATATTAATGTATGATTTATATAGAATTTTTATCTACAATTTTAATTGAAAATTCGGTGGCAATATACTCAGGAGGAGTAAATTATGCAAAACGAACATTTAGCTTTCTAAACGAAGAGTCAAAAAAAAGTTGTAACCAAAAAATTGGCGCTATTTTTCCAAGAGGATTTGATTTTTCTAAAAACAGTGAGCTTTTAAAGGATGAAAATGTAAAAGTTTTTTTGGTAGACAAAATATCAGATGTCATCTTTGATGAAGATGATATATTGTTTTTTCCAGTTGTAAATGGGAGTACACTAAAAGTAATCTATGATATTAGAAAATGTAAGCCTAAACTTAAAATTTATGCAATGTTGCATGATCGTCAACATAATATAAATAAATTTGATTGCTTGGATTGTGTTTATGAAAATGGCATAAAAAAAATTGCAATTTTTAATTACTTTTATTATTTGATTAAGCATGTTATATTTAATTTTTATTATTCTAGATGGATAAGTTCAATTGATAAGGTTTTTACAGTATCTAATTTTTCACTGCAAAGATTGAATAATAAGAATGTAAAATATATAAATTTTTTTTATCAGAATGTTCAATTTAGGAAATTAAAGGAAAATGAATATTCATGCGGTGATTTTATTCTTTTTGTAAGTGGTAATAGACCTGAGAAAAATTTAATGAGAGTTTTAATTGCGTTCCAGAAATATAAAAGGAATAATCCAAGTAACAATGTTATATTAAAGATAACAGGCATAGAAAAAGATAAATTGATTAGTCTTATAAAAAAAATGAAATTGGATTCTGAGACTGTCGGATCTGATATTTTTGCATTGGGGTATGTTTCAGATGAGGAATTGAATAAATTATATTATGAATGTAAATATTTGCTATTCGCTTCTAAGGCTGAAGGGTTTGGATTACCTGTTTTAGAGGCACTTCTTAGAGGTAAAGCTTCCGTTGTTTCTCGAGTTACTTCTATCCCAGAAGTTGTGGGAGCATGCGCATTGTATATTGATCCTTTTGATATTGATTCGATTTATAGAGGTATAAGCTTGATGGAAAGAGACAACGTAAGGAAATATTATGAATCAATGGTTAAGATAAAAAAGAAAATTATTTTAGAACAGATTGATTTGGATAATATGCTTTTTTGGAATGAGTTCGTGGGAAAAAATATATGATTGTAAAAAAAATAAATGCTACAATGTTGTTAATATATTTAATTGTTTTTTTTGTACCGTATACTACGTTTAGGATTAGTGGATTAAAGATTTCTGAATGGTTGACTTTTGTTTTAATTTTAATTGTTCTAATGCGTGGAAGAATAAGAATAAAAAAAAAATCTGTGGCAATTAAATTTATTGTTATGTTTTCTCTATGTATTACACTAAGTGCTTTGATTAGCTATATTGATCCTATAAACAAATTTAAGTATGGATATGATAATGGTATATTTTATTCATTTGAATTTGGATGGGTTTTGAAAATATTTAGATTGGTTATAGTGGGAGTATTTATGATTATTTTATCTGATAATATATCAGATAAAAAGAATTTTATAGGAATTGTAAATACTTATATTGTAAGTAATATTATAGTTGATTTACTGATTATAATAAAAGGATTTGGAATTTCTGGGTATACAATAGGAATAGATAGAACTTCTGCGATGGCTGTTGAACCTTCTGAAGCAGGATTTATAAACTGCGTTGCTATTATTTTTGAATATTATATGTTGATTGGGAAACAGAGAAAGTATCGAATTTATAGTTTTATTAAAATTTTGGTTTTAGTGTTTGGTCAATTAATGATAGGAAGTACAGCGTCGATACTATCATTAGGAGTCGCAATTGCAATTACAACTTATTTATTACTTTCTGATAAGAAATATTTTACGGTTGGATCTATATTTAAGAAATTGCTATTTGTAATTACATTCATAGGTATGGCTCTATATTTAATTTTTAACACGAAAATTTTTGATAAAGTTATAAATTATAAATATTACTTGGGTGTTCAAAAAAGTTCGGTAGCAGAGAGGTTATCTTCAGTTACAACGTGTATTAGGATGTTTACATGTAGACCACTATTTGGAATGGGATTTGGAAATTTTGGATGGTATATTGATCATTTTGTTACATCAAAACTGTATGAATATACTCCGGGTGGAAAATTTCAACCAAATAATTTATATTTTCAATTATTGGCTGAATTAGGTATTTTAGGCATAATGTTATATATGTGGTTGATGATTTGCTATTTTAATAAATCAAAAAAATGTTCAAGTAAGGTGTGGTATAGATATTTTTTACAATGTATTATTGTATATTTATTGATTCATAATATAACATTGCCAACAATTTTTTCTTTTCAATTTTGGATGTTTCTTGCTATGGTAGATAGTCGTATTGAAGAGAAGTTATAATAATGCGTTTGTGCATACAATACACAAAAAACATGTTATAAAAACTATTAAGATCATCTATTTAGTAGTTTATGTATTATGTAGATGTTAAAATCTATTTTGTCAAAAATTATTAGATTATTTGCAATATATAATTAATTTATAGTGTGTTGTGATATTAAAATCATGGTGATTTGGCTTGATAAATATAAATTATAAATTGAAATTTAGGAAGAATATGTCCACTTTAATCCTGATAAGGAAAGATTTTTTAGAAGCCTTTCTGAAGAATACGGCAAATCTAAAGTAAGTATTTCCATATGAACAAAACAATTCCACAAAGAATATTAAACAAATGGAGAAGTTAAAGTCGACTAAAAATATGTAAAGAAAAATCTTGAGCTTAAAAGTAGTCTGCGAATATGTAAAAGAAAAATTTGATTATTATGTATGAATGAAAAGTTTTTCTGAAAACTATTTGCAGTTTGAGATATCCTACGGAAAGGAGGATTGATCATGTTTGAATTTATTCGTTTAATGCCATGTGAAGGATGTACTTCAGACAATTCTATTTGTGTAAAATTATAAAAAATAGAGTGGAAATGCTTTATGATGAATGGCTGGTAATAAGTATCTTTTGGAGGATTTATGAATACCTTAAAAAATTATTATGATATATGAGTCTATTAATGCATAGACATTTTTTTGATTATTTATAGAAATCTACTGAAAAATAAATTGTGTAAAGAAGTTTGTGTAAATACTTCTTTTAAATGACTTTGTTTACGAGTTACATGAACATCGCATCTAATTCGGAGTGACATTCTTTGAAGCCTTTGTGTACGCGACGATCCATTGTATGGTTATAGTCGTAATAAAAGCTACAAACATATCTTTCAAGAGAATCCTCATTTGGGAACTGCTTCTTACGTTTGGGTCCGCGTTTGAGATTCTTATTAAGATTTTCAATTAGATTTGTTGTATATATACTTCTTCGAATAACCGCAGGAAATTCGAAGAACTCAAAAATAGAGGTTAAGTCTTCAAGAACAGCTACCGCTTCAGGGTAGATTTTTGTGTATTTAATCATAAAATCATAAAGAATTACTTCTGCTTCAGTTGGAGAAGCTACGTTATAGACAAGCTTAAGTTCATTCATAACAGTTGACTTATCTTTGGCACGAACGTATTTTATCACGTTACGTCATAGATGCGTCTAACAAGCATAATGCTTGGCATGGGGGAACACTTCCAGGCAAGCGCTGCGTATACCGTTTAGTCCGTCTGTTATGAATAAAAGGACATGTTTAAGCCCACGATTCTTTAAACTTAAAAACATCTCCTTGTAGTTAGATGCCGATTCTGAAGGGTAAAGAGCATAATCTAAAACCTCTTTATTACCTTTTTACTGTAATGCCCAGAATGACGTATAATGCCTCATTGGCGACACTGTCTCGGCGAACATTTAAGTAAGTTGCATCGCAATAAACAGCTACATATTTATTGAAAATAGAACGGTTATGGAATCATTCAACTGATTTTGAACCGCCGTGGTAATGTTAGAAACTGTTTGTGGTGTATAGTAATGGCCATACATCTTCTCGATTAAGTCAGAGATTTCGAGGGAAGTAATACCTTTCTTGTAAAGCTGGATGATAGTTGTTTCCAGCTCGTTAGAACTTCTCTGATAAGAAGGGACAGTATGCTGCTTAAATAAACCTTCACAATCTCTTGGAATCTTTAAATTAGGAGTTCCAAAGCGTGACTGGTATGTTCTGTCATAGAAACCATTACGAGAATCACCGGAGTTCCTGCTGGAATAATCGTATTTCTTGTAATCGAGGAAAGATGTAAGCTCAGTTGATAGCACTTTGTTTACAGTGTTTTCAAG
Source organism: Lachnospiraceae bacterium KH1T2 (assembly GCA_900114405.1). Lineage (GTDB taxonomy): Bacteria > Bacillota > Clostridia > Lachnospirales > Lachnospiraceae > NK4A144. The sequence continues at coordinate 6,463 of FOSY01000040.1, forward strand.
TTCAGAACGAAAAACTTCATCAATTGATTCATTATTAAGTAGAGTAGACATTAAATTTGTGCTAATATTAGCCATGAAACGGATTTCACTTCTTTAATTTTTATGTTTGGTCACTAAAAATCTTAAAAGTAGTTCGTTCCTTTTTCTATGACTTATCCTATTTACACAAAATATTTTACGTTATTAAAAAATATCTGTATCAATTTAAAATTACGAATCTTTTTGCAAATAGCTGTTATCAATATTATTGATATATTATATGTATAATGATAAAAATGATACTTTGATTATTATTGATAATATATTGATGAGGAAAGTGATTTATGGAAATTGTTTTAAATACACGAAAAAAAAATATAAGTAATATGGTGAATATATGTATAATTTTTATATTATTTCTTTTCTTTTCACAAAATATGAATGTTTTAGATGAGACTTTTTTAATGGAGAATGCAGAAAAAGAGTATTTTAATCATTTTGAAATTTGCGAAAAAGAGTCTATATATAGAGGTAATAATGTAACAATTTTAAAATATAAAATTTTAAAAAGAACGGTAAATCATATTGATGAGAAACAAATATCAACATTATTTAATAAATTTATGTATAGTGGAGTATGTGATGTATCGATGCTTGATTTTTATGATGGGACGGGAATAGTGTATGATAGGAGGAAAAAAAAGTTACAGTATTGTTTAATGAACAATGATAAGCTTTCTGTTATAGATGATGTAATAAAAAAGAATGGCACCTATAAATTAAAAAATTTATCAGGTGATGAACACTTTAATTGCGGTTATGGTATAGCTGGTGTAACAAATGTTTTTTTGGATATTCCTGATAATATTTGTAATATAGATGAGTTGGTTCCGTATCTTTTAAAATTATATAATTCTAACTATTTAGTTATATTTTCTATTAATGATGAGGGTACCAATTCTCTTAATATAGAAATGAAAGAAATTCTGAAAGATATGGGTTTTAAGACTGACTTTAATAAAGGAAATAGAAAAAGTTTTATTGGTATTTATGATGGATGTTGTATTTATGAGGATATTAGTAAAAATACAATTGAATATAAATCTTGTGATATCTATCCTAGTGTTGATTTATATGTTAGAAGTTCGGGATTTTATGCAGGGGCAGATTGTTCTATATGCGTAAATGGCAAAGAATATTCTATTAATTCATGTGGAATGAATATTGTTGTATACGATAAGGTTAATGATAGAGTGGTTGATTCGGTATGTTTTAATACTTATAGAGGATTACAATGTGTGCGATAAAAGCATTTGACATATCAGAATGAATGATTGGTAATGAGAGTATTTACTGAAGTGATTATAATAGTGTGATGTTGAGGTGATTTCATTAATTGTGTTATTATTTTCGCTATTTGATAGAAATGTACTTTATAAGACTTAAAATATTTAGCTATATATGTTTGTAAAAGGCACTTTAGATAGAGTAGTGCATCATTAAATTAAAAAAAATCTTTTGTATTGAGATATTTAGAAGGGAGAAATACAGATATTGTAAGTTTTATAATATCTTGGAAAGTCATAGTTATGAAAATTGTAATAAATGGTAGAATGTTGTATAGAAGGATAACAGGTGTTGAAAGGTATGCATTAGAGACACTAAAAGCTATGGATAAGCTAATTGAAAAAAATGAATTGGATATTGTTATTCCAAGTAACCTAGATGAAAAAGTCCTTCCTCTTAAGAATTTTAATGTAATTAAACTAAGTGGATGTAAGCGTGGCGCAATATGGGAACAGACAGCACTTGCATTATATGCAAAAAAAAATAATGTTAAAGTAATTAATATGGATTTTTCTACTCCAATTTTTGCTCCTGGTATATCGACTATTCATGATGTAGGTTTTAAGCAAAATGCACAGTTTTTAGATAACACTGTAAAATCGGTGTGTACAAAGATGAAATTGAATATTTATTGTAAGACAATTGTAAATAGTAAAAATCTAATAGCAACTCCATCAGATTTCCAGAAAAGAGAAATAATAAGAGTGTATGGAGTTGATCCAAATAGAATTTTTGTTACAGGAGCTGGTTGGGAGCATATAACTAAATTTGATGCTGATGATTCAGTTATCAATTCCTTAAAAGTATCTCACGGTCAATTTTTTTTCAGTTTGAGTAGTAACACAATAAATAAAAATTTTAAATGGATATATGAAGCAGCAAAATATAATAAGGATGAACTTTTTGTTATAGCAGGTGCTAGAACAAATTTAGATAGAGATATATCTGATTTGAAGAATGTTATAAGGATTGGGTATTTAACAGATGCACAAATAAAGGCATTTTATGAAAATTGTAAAGCTTTCATATTTCCATCGTTTTATGAAGGCTTTGGAATACCACCTTTAGAAGCTTTGTCAGTAGGAGCAAAAATTATAATTGCGAAAAGTTCATGTTTGCCAGAAATATATAAAGATGCAGCGTATTATATTGATCCAAATGTTTCAGATTTAGATTTGAATCAACTTATAAAAAATACTACAGTTGCTAAACCTGATAAAATTATAAATAAATATACATGGTGTAATGTTGCGAAAAAATGGCTAGAAATAATTCATAGAGAAGTAGGGGATTTTTAAATGAATATTTTAATATTAAATATGTTTTATTTTCCAAATATGGTTGGAGGAACAGAGAATTCCGTAAAGCTATTGGCGGAGGGGCTGGTTAAAGATGGAAATCAAGTGGCTGTTTATACAAATGATTCTTTAACAAATACGAAAGACTTAGAAGAATGTTTTGTTAATGGGGTTTATGTGTATAGAGATTATTTTCACCCAATTGCAAAAAAAATACTGGGAAAGAAAAGTAATATATTCGATAAAGTAGTAGGAAAACTTGCTTCTATAAACAATGTTTCATCGAATAAAAAATTAAAGAATTTGATAAAAGATTTTAAACCAAATGTGATACATACTAATAATATAATGTCGATGTCGTTTTGGGTGTGGCGTTATGGAGTAAAAAATGGGATAAAAGTTGTTCATACGCTTAGAGATTATTGGCTTATTGATGCCAAATATACATTGAATTCAAGTACATTTCTTATTGCTAGCGTGCATAGAATAATTTTTAGGATTTTGACAAATATACCGGAAGTTGTCATTACGGCTCCTTCAAATTGTACATTAGAGATATTTAGAAAATATTCTTTTTTTGAGAATAATAAGCTTTTTCGGGTGGAGAACTGTGTAGATTTAAACAAGTATTATAATTATAAATTGATTAAAGAAAAAATGAATTTGAATACAAATTCAATTAAATTTATTTATGTAGGGAGACTTGGAAGATATAAAGGCATAGATTTGCTTATCAAGGCTTTTAAGGAAGTAAAAAATCCTGATATTAGACTGATTATTTGTGGGAGCGGTCCGTTAGAATTGTTTGTAAAAAATGAAACTATTGTGGACAATAGAATTATTTATCTTGGACAATTATCAATGGAGGATTTATATGAACAATATAAAATTGCAGACGTATTAGTTGTACCTTCTGTGTGGGATGAACCGTTTGGCAGGATAGTTATAGAAGGAGCAATGTTTGGTCTCGTTTCTATAGTAAGCAGTAATGGTGGCTTAAAAGAAATTGTTATGAATTTAAAAAATGGAGAAGTATATGATATAGATACTTCAGATAGTATAAAAAATAAAATCTATAAATTTATGGATAGAAAAGTAATAAAAACGTATATCAGCAATATAGATAATAATATGGAGTATTATTCGCTTAAAGCACAAATAAAAAAATTTAAGGAAATATATGAAGAGTTATGAAGGGAATTAAGACATATAAAAAATTAGCCTTTGTTGTGGGTGTTATTGTAAAAGATTATAAGCATAGATTACTTGCAAATCTTTTTGACAATAGCTTTGTCATTAACTAATCAGTTAAATAAAATTGGCTTAAAAGAAAAATGTATTGTACATTAAAGGGAAATATATCATTTTTATAGAAAATATTGAAAACTCCAATTTTTATGATGTTAGATTAAAATAGGTTTGTTAGCCTGTATTACAGGAGTGGGATTTTCCGCTGAAAGAAGTTGTTTGGTTCTAATAATGGGTTGTTCAGGTGATGTGATATTGAAAAGTGAAAATAGTTTTAATGCAAATTTTGTAAAATATACCAAATTATGTGATTCTTACATTGGTTAATGTTTATCGTTAGTTATTAATTTTGGAAGGGTAGTGTTATCTGTTAAGTATTGAAAGTGATTATTTTTAATAATTTAGTGTGTGAAAGTTTTTTGTGAATCAGTTTAAATTAAAAATGTTATTCAGTTAAGATTGGATAAATTGTTACTAGGAGAGTTTATTGGGCTGATTTTAAGTGATTTGGGAAAATGTCTGGTTTTTATTGGATACCATTGCAATACGTTGAGAGTCGGATAGATAATAAAAATATAAGTAATTATAAATTTGTGTATGATATAGGTTATTGGGATAATAATTTAGGTGAGAATTTAATGAAGAATTTTAAAGATATAGATATTGCGTTTGTAGTTTTACATTATAATGCGTTGGAAACAACAGTTAATTGTATTAAAAGTATAAAGAAAAATATTGATACTGCTTTGTATAAGATAATTGTTGTTGACAATAATTCACCAGACAAATCAGGCCTTATTCTAAAAAAAATTTTTTTTAAGGATAATTATGTAGAAGTTATTATTTTGAAAGAAAATTTAGGATTTGCGAATGGTAATAATAGGGGAATAGAATTTGTAAGAAAAAGATATAAGTCGTTGTTTATTTGTTGTATAAATAATGATATTTTGATAGAACAGAGTGATTTTTATAAAAACTTATTGAATGAATATAAGAAAAGTAAAGCTGCATTGATTGGACCGATGGTAATTGGCAAAGATGGGCTTGCACAATGTTATATAAATGAATTAAAAAGTAAGGAAGAGTATGAAAAAATTTTAGAAATTTATAAGGCAGGTACGATACCATCTAAAAATTTTGTTAAGCAATTTTTTATAACACATGGGTTAGGATATAAAATATATAGGTGGCATATGTCAAAAAAAAAGTTTCAATATATACGTCATGAGAATGTGATTCTTCATGGCTGTTGTATTATATTTACACCAGTTTTTTTTAATAAATTAAATGGTTTTAATCCTAATACTTTTTTATATAGAGAAGAAGAATTATTATATTTGTCCATAAGAATCAATGATTTAAAAAGTGTTTATTTACCATGTATTAGCGTTAAGCATTTAGAAGATGTTTCAACAGATTCTTTATTTAAGAAAAAGGCGGCAAAAAAGAAATTGATTATAGAAAATCAGATTAAATCATTACAAGTTTTAATTAGTGAATTAGAGAAAATAGGTTTATGAAAGATCAGAAAACGTCATTGAAAGTTAATGCAGTATTAAATGTTATAAAAAGAATATGTTCTATACTTTTTCCGATGATTACATTCCCGTTTGCATCAAGAGTGCTTGGAAAATTTTATTATGGAAAAGTTAATTTTGGCGCTTCAATAGTAAGTTATTTAGCACTGATTGCAGAAATGGGGATTAATAATTATTCTATACGTGAAGGTTCAAGGGTAAAAGACAATAGAAAAAAGTTAATAGAGCTTTGTAACGATCTATATAGTATAAATATAATATCTACAATTTGTTCGTATATAATATTATTATTTCTTATTTTGTTTTGGAAAAGGTTGGATGGTTATGCGGAATTATTGTTTGTACAAAGTTTGGGCATATTGTTTACAACTATTGGAACAGATTGGATTAATACAATATTTGAAGATTATATGTATATAACTGTTCGATATATAATATGTCAATTTGTTTCGATATCTTTTATGTTGATTTTTGTAAAAGGTGAACAGGATTATGTAATATATGCATTGGCTTCTGTTAGCAGTGTGATTATTGCTAATATAACGAATAGAATCTATATAAAGCATAAGTATAATTTGGAAGTTAAATTTAATTTTAATATTAGTATGCTAAAACATTTAAGACCAATCATTATTTTATTTAGTACATCGATTGCTTCAACAATATATGTTAATTCAGATATAACGATTTTGGGGATTTTAAAATCTGAAAAAGAAGTTGGTTTGTATAGCGTTGCATCAAAAATATATATATTAGTTAAGACGATGTTAAATGCATTATTGGTAGTTTCAATACCAAGAGTATCTAGTATGATTGATAAAAAAAGTATAACAGTTGTTTCTGAATATTTATCAAAAATTTACGGAATACTTTTGATAATTGTGTTTCCAGCATGTATCGGATTGGCAATGCTTTCGAAGGATATTATTCAGTTGTTTTCTGGAGTGGAATATATTGATGCAACAGTTTCGCTTATGATTTTAAGTATATCATTAATTTTTGCAACTTCTGCATGTTTTTATATTAATGTTATTCTTATACCGTTTAGACTAGATAAGTTGGCCCTTGGTTCAACTTTTGTGTCGGCATTTATAAATATAGTACTAAATTTTGCATTGATACCATATGGAGCACAAAATGCTGCTGCATTTACGACGTTAGTATCTGAATTTGTAATGTTTGTATTGGGATATTTGTTTACTCGAAAAATCATTAAGCTTGATGTGATTAAAACATTTTTATTAGGTATTTTAAATGCTTGTATTACGCTGCTAAGTTGTTTTTTTGTCAAAAGAATGAATCTATCAATGGAATTTGAGATTATGCTTAGTATGTTTGTGAGTATATTGAGCTTTTGCGTGGTTATGCTAATATATTATAGGGATTTTGTAAAGGATTATATATTTAACAATAAGAGGATAAGATAATATATGAATTTAATATTACTTTCAGGTGGATCAGGAAAGCGTCTTTGGCCATTGTCAAATGATGTGAGATCCAAGCAGTTTATAAAGTTTTTTAAGAAAGAAGATGGTTCCTATGAGTCAATGGTTCAGCGTATGCTTAAAGGAATCAAAAAGATAGACACTGATGCAAGCGTTACTATTGCTACATCAAAAACACAGGTTCCGTCTATTGTAAATCAGCTGGGTGAAGAAGTAGGAATTTCTGTAGAGCCATGCAGAAGAGATACTTTCCCTGCTATCGCACTTGCGACAGCATATCTTCATGATGTGATGGGCGTTGATAAAAATGAAGAAGTTGTTGTCTGCCCGGTCGATCCTTATGTTGATGATAATTATTTCGAAGCCTTGAAGAAACTTGCTGAGTTTGCAGGTCGTGGAACGGCTAATCTTTCACTTCTTGGTATAGAGCCTAC
>FOSY01000041.1 GCA_900114405.1 Lachnospiraceae bacterium KH1T2
GCGGGTTCCGTCTGAAAGCAAAAAACAAGCGGCAAACAAGCCCGCAGCGCAGCTGCATTTAAATGGCTTGTTTGCGGGATTTTTGAAGCTTTGCTACAAAAATCTATAATTTTTGTTTGATGTCAAGTCTCGTTACGCAAGACACGTTCTAAATCAAACTAATGTCATATCTCGAAATCGCCAACATAAGGCTCATTCGAGCTATGACATAAGTTTAATTATGAATGTGCCAAAACACTAGGCTTTTATTATCTTAGTTGAAGATTGTAACTTAGAATAAGATAAAAACAAAACGTGTAATAGATGCAATACGTGCAAATTGTGCCATACGTGCATGACACAATATTATTTATTTGTGCTGAGTTATATGTTCTGATAGATGATATGAAAAAAATTTATAAAGTAATTATTTTAGAGGAATCATACCCAAATTCGTGGAAGATTTTGGGTATGATCTGATTCATCTTGAAGAAATCTATCAGCATGGGTGAATTTGTTAACGTTGATGAATGCGTGCGTGAGGTGCATTGAGTGCAATATATGCAATGTGTGCAAAACTCGTACTAGAAGCAATATTTAATTTTGCACACATTGCACGCATTGCACCCTTAGCACCTTAAACATCAGTTGCATTTTTAGCACAGATAGCATATTATACAGTTATAGCATAATGGATGTATAGAATGCCATAAATACAAAAGGTGCTATGCGTGCTATATGTGCATATAAAATTGCTGTTTTTTACTGTAAAGAAGTTTCGTTCGGTCGGGGATTGTAAGGCCAACTGAGATAAAAATAAAATTCAAAATATACGAGAAGGAATAATATAGTAAAAACAAGTAAGAAATATAAAATAACTAGTAAAAAACAGAGAAATCTAGTAAAAAATATAATCAACCTAGCACAGTCTAGTAAAAACTAGTAGCAATCAATTAAAATATGGTAAGGATAATTAAAAATCTAGTAAAATCTAGTAAAAAGGAGAGGAAGGAACAGAAGAAAATGATCAAGAAAAATGAGAAGGACATAATTATTGGGCTCGACACAGGTTTTGATGCAACAAAAATTGTTATTAATGGACTTGAGTTAAAGATTCCATATAATGTGGTAGATATTACAGGCCAAGAAAGCAGTATGATGCTTGGAAGTGGCACGGAGTATATTTTGACACATTACTTAAATGGAAAAAATTATCTGGTAGGTGAAGAAGCAAGGAAGCTGTTGATAGAAAGCTCATATGATGAGTCTATGGCATCACATCAGGCAACGCTGAATTCATTCGACAAGTTCGAAACAGATTATTTTGAAATCGGTATGCTGACAGCAATTGGAGTTGCTTTAATAAGATATTCAGAAGCATTGAAAAATGAAAAAGAGCAGCACTTTGATATTAATGACTATTCTGCTTACGTTAGAAAGGATGAGGGTAGAAATAAAGAATTAGATAAGTTCTATAAAAACGTAAATATATATGTAGGAATAGCATTACCGAATGATATTGTTGATAATGCGTGGGAAGGTGTTGCAAATAAAATTGCAGGAGTTCATTCATTTGATATAGAGCTTGAAGGAAACAATAATTTTGAAATTTCTTTTTCTATAGAAAAGGATTGCTGCACATCACTTTCACAAGTTAGAGCAGCTTTTTTAGGACTTATTACGGATGATGATGGAGCACCATTAACGACAGCTTTAGTTAATCCATCTAAAATGCCTTTACTTGTACTGGATGGCGGATATAAAACAATCGGTATGTTTAAGCTTGCAAGAAATGGTTCAGTTGTTGAGTCAGAAAGTAATACATCATTTGCAATGAGTAATGTGAATCAAAAAGTTGCAGAAGCAATGAAGGAAGATTATAACAGAGCTGATATAAAGGAGTATAAAGTAGAAGAACTTGCAAGCGAGGGCTCCCCTATAGTCTATATTCCGGAAGGAAGTGACAGCACATCTACCTGCAGCATTAATAAGATTCGTGATGAAAAGATTGAAGAAACATGTGGAGAGCTTATCAGTTATATAGACAATAAATTCCACAATTTTATTGATGTAAAAAGCGTAATTGTTACAGGTGGTACAGGAAAAGTTTATTTTGAACAGATAAAGAAATTTATCGAAGAGAAGAGACAGCCTACTGAAATATATCTTACAGACTATGAATTTAACGGGGAGAAAGTAAGTCCTACATTTGCTATTGCGGTAGGTATGTACAAGTATACTAAACTTCAGGTTGGTTAAATTATAATTAATGTAAAGGAATATTGAATGAAATCAAAGTTTATTACGATAGGATTTGGAAAGAAAGATTTTCTTTTATCCAATTGGTGGAATGATGAGCGTAATCAGGCAAAACGGGAATTAACGCTTATGGCTTTGGAACATTATATAAGAACCGGGAACTATCTCTGTATAGGAGAGATAGTTCCAAAACCTGAGGTTGAGAAAAAAAATGACAAAATGGTTCTCTACACAACGCAAAGTGTGGAAGTAAGTGACTGGATTACATTGTTTAAGAGGGAGAAAGGTTCTAGATATATAGCAAATGAAATAAGAAGAATTTTATACAATTCAATCAAACAATGTAAATCAATAGATGAAGAAAAGTGGTATAGTCCATATGAAGAGCTAGAAGAAATCAATAAAGCACCTAAAAGAAACATAGGATATGTAGTGGATAACAAGCAAGTAGAGGAAAAAGAGTGTAAAGAAGTTAAGAGCTCTGGTGATACAGATACTTTTGCTGCATCTTTATTAAATTCAATTGTGAAAGATAATAAAGGAAAAATGAAAAAAACCATGATAAAATGAAGTCATGGTTTTTTTATTTTAAATATGACGTGAGGGTTGATTATGAAGTATTCGGCAATAATAAATGGGTTACAGGTTGATGCAGTATATTCAGAAGAAAGCATATATGATATATTTATTCCATTATTGAGAAGGCTGACTGAATTGCAAAGGAGGGAAAATAGAAGAATAATTGTGATGCTTGCAGCACCGCCGGCTGCAGGGAAAAGTACATTGTTAAGCTTTTTAGAATATTTAGCAAAGGATACAGAGGGTGTAGAAGAAATATCTGTCACTGGGATAGATGGATTTCATAGACGTCAAGAATATCTAACTTCGCATGATGTAATAGTTGATGGAAAACCTATAAATATGGTTAAGATCAAAGGAGCGCCAATTACTTTTGATTTTGAAAAATTAAGAGATAAAGTAAAAGAGTTGAAAATGGGTAAACTTTGCAGATGGCCGCTTTATGATAGAAAATTACACAATCCTGTAGAAGATGCGATTGTAGTAGATAAGGATATAGTAATCCTTGAAGGAAATTATCTGCTGCTTAAAGAAAAAGGATGGGAGGAGCTTAAAGATTTTGCAGATTATACGATATTAATTACAGCAGATATTAAAGATTTGAGACAAAGGTTGATAGACAGAAAAAGCGCAAGTGGGATGCAATTGGAAGAAGCAGAAAAATTTGTTGAATTTAGTGATTTAAGAAATGCTAAATTATGTCTTGAAAATTCCTTTAAGGCGGATATGATGCTAAAATTAAATCCGGATAACAGTTATAAAATATTGTAAAAAATGTCAGCTGTGCTGACGTAAATTCCGCGTATAGTTTTGTGGAACGAAAATTGAAAATAAGTTTTATCATGGAGGCTAAGATATGAATGAAAAGATGATAAGATCAAAGGGAAAGTCGTTTATACCGGCATTAATTGTGAGTATTGCAGTAATAATAAGCTGTGCATTACTTGTGATTGGTTTTTTGACATATAAAATGCAGGAAGGCCATACAATTTCTGCAACTGGGTCGGCAAGTGTGGACTTTAGCTCTGATCTGGTTGTTTGGAGAGGTTCTTTTTCTGTGCAGAATCCTACATCAAAAGGCGCATATTCGCAGATAAAAAATGATGCTAAAATTGTAAAGAATTATCTGCTGGAAAATGGGATAAAAGCGGATGAAATAGTATTCAATTCTGTTGATATACATCAGATGACTGAAGATAAATATGATGAAAATGGAAATTTTCTTGGATCGTATTTGTCAGGATATGAGCTTACGCAAGCTGTTGCTGTAACTTCAAAGGATCTTGATTCTGTCGATAAAATATCAAGAGATATATCCAGCCTTTTGGAGTCTGGTGTCGAATTTGAATCAAATTCTCCGGAATACTATTGTACAACTCTTGATGATGTTAAGTTGGATCTTATTGAACAAGCATCTGAAAATGCAAAGAAAAGGATAGAAATAATGGCAAGTGGTTCTGATGCATCACTTGGAAAAATGCAGAATTGTACGCTGGGTATTTTTCAGATAACAGCAAAAAATACAGGAACTTCAAATTATTCATATGATGGTTATCTTGATACATCCTCAAGGGAAAAAACAGCGTCAATTACGGTTCATATGACATATGGATTAAAATAAACAGGAAAATGTATGGAAATGAATAATAATACATGGTCCAAAACATATGGGAAATTAGTAGATATTCTAAAAGAGCTTGGTTATCAAGAAGATTTTGGACGTTTGATCGCAAAGAACCTTGGCTCTGAAAAAACTATGGTAAGAATGATAGCTTATCTCGAAAATGTTAGACCTAAAAGGGCCGAAGATATGGTTGATGAGATGCTGGCGATAATGGAAGATAGAAAACGCTGGATAGATAAGAAAGAGTCAGAGATTTAGTGCATTATTAGTTCATTTGAAACAATAATTGGATATAATTTTTAGGTGACAGGTTTTATATGAATATTAAATGTGATGTACATACGCATACTTTTTATTCTAGGCATGCGTATTCAACAATTGAAGAGAATATATGTGCAGCTAAAGAGATAGGGTTAGAACTTTTAGGAAGTACGGATCATTTTAGCGGAATGTTGTTTCCGGAACCGCTTGATTTAAAAAATTATCAGTATTTTTCAAATGTAGGAGCTTGGCCGAGGGAATGGCATGGAGTTAAACTGCTTAGAGGCTGTGAATCTGATATAATTGACCTTAAGGGTAATCTGTTTGGGCATGATTTTTACTTTGATAAAACAATAGTGTCTGATCCATATACTGGTGGTAAGGACTTGGATAAGTTTGTTACCGATAGGATGGATTATGTAATTGCGAGTGTGCATGGCAAAGGATTTACCATAGGGGCATCTAAGAAAGAGACAACGGAGATGTATTTAGGAGCTCTTGAACATCCTAAAGTACTTATTCTCGGTCATACGGGAAGAAGTGGAGTACCGTATGATGTAGATGAAGTTCTCATAAGAGCGAAAGAGTTGGGAAAGGCAATTGAAATAAATGAACATAGTTTTGAAATTGATGGTGGACAGTCATCAGGTGTATGTAAAAAAATAGCAATCAGGTGTGCAGAGCTTGGAACGAAGATTGCTGTGTCAACAGATGCACATATATCGGTCGATATTGGCAGATTTAATAATACAGTTACTATGCTTGAAGAGATTCATTTCCCAGAGGAATTGATAGCTAATAGAAATGCTGAGGTATTTTTGGAAACAATAAAAAATGCAAAATTAGGTTAAATTAATAAAAGCAGGTTGTCAAATAAAGGCAACCTGCTTTTATTTCGTTAGCCAAGAGCAATCATACGCTGGATAGGTTTAAGCGATTCAAGACGAACCTGTTCCGGAAGAGTTATTTCTTCACCACCATTATCGAGTAGGCAGTTATAGATATCGCCAAGTGTCGTAAGACGCATATTATGGCAAACGAGATCCTTATGAAGAGCATAGAATTTTTTTTCAGGGCACATAAATTGAAGATGCTCGACAATACTGCTTTCAGTTCCAATAATAAATTCTTTTTCGCTGCTGTTTACAGCATAGTCAATGATGCCGGTGGTTGATCCAACGTAATCTGCCATAGCTGTTATTTCAGGTAAGCATTCAGGATGGGCAAGAAGCAAAGCTGATGGATGAGCTTCTAAGACTGATTTTGACATAGAGGCTTTTACCCGTTGATGAGTAGGACATCCTCCTTGCACGTAAATAAATTCCTTTTCAGGAATCTGTGCAGCGACATATGCGCCAAGATTTCTGTCAGGAATAAAAAGGATTTTTTGCTCAGGAATTTTTCTTAAGATAGTGACAGCTGATGAAGAAGTTACGACTATATCAACGGAACGTTTTAAATCAGCGGTTGTATTAATATATGCACAAACTGCAGCATCAGGATTTTGTTGCTTAAAGTAATTTACATCAGCCAGATCAAACTGCCTTGCCATTGGACAATCAGCTTCTGGATTCGCCAGGATTACTTTTTTATCCGGATTTAGAGTTTTTACAGTTTCTGCCATAAATCTGACACCACACATAATAACAGTTTTTGCAGTAGTTTCAGCAGCTTTTTGACTTAGACCAAAAGAGTCACCGGTATAATCGGCTATTTCCCATATAGCATGACTTTGGTAGGCATGGGCTAGAATACAAACGTCCTTTTTTTTCTTCAATTCGATAATTCTATCTTGTAATTCGCGAGTGTTCATTTCTTTTCTCCATTTTCGATAACGTAATATGTATTTGTTCTTAAATATAAACATAGCAAAGACATATGTCAAGCATATGTAAATGAATTATTTACAAGTGTCTTGTCAGTTGGTGATAAAAGTGATACACTTGCACATAAGTTGTGTAGCTGCAATAAAACCAATACTGTTAACTTAAATGCTCCATGCACAGCTGCATATAAGGAGGATGTTATGAAAACAGATGTATTAATAGTCGGATGTGGATGCTCAGGTTTATATGCGGCATTAAATATGCCTGAAAATGTTAAAATTACGATTATTACCAAATCAGATTTCGAGTCAAGCGATTCGTTTTTGGCACAAGGCGGAATATGTATGCTAAAAAACGATGATGACTATAAGAGCTATTTTGAAGATACTATGAAGGCTGGACATTATGAAAACGATAAAAAATCAGTAGAAATAATGATCAGATCTTCACAGGAAGTGATTAGAAAACTTATAAGATATGGTGTGGAGTTCAAAAGAGATGAAAATGGTAATTTGGAATTCACACGAGAAGGCGCACATTCTGATAAGCGAATTTTATTTCATGAAGATATTACCGGAAAAGAAATCACAAGTCATTTGCTTGAAGCTGTGAAAAAACTCAATAATGTTGAGCTTTTGGAATATACAACACTTCTGGACATAGTTGAAGAAGATGGTGAATGCAAAGGTGCTGTAATTCGTAAAGAAGATGGTGCACTAGAAGTTATAAATGCAAATTGTGTATTTTTGGCGTGCGGAGGGATAGGCGGACTTTATAAGCATTCCACGAATTTCAAGCATCTGACAGGTGATGGAGTTGCAATTGCGATTAGACATGGGATAAAGCTTAAAGATATTAATTATGTACAGATTCATCCAACGACATTTTATACGGCAAATGATGAAGACAGATCTTTTTTGATTTCAGAATCTGTTCGAGGTGAAGGTGCTCTTTTGAGAGATAAAAACGGAAATAGATTTGTTAATGAACTGCTTCCAAGAGATCTGCTTACACAGGCGATTCACGCACAAATGAAAAAAGATCACACAGAGTTTGTGTGGGAGGATCTCAGGACAATTCCAGAAGATGAGTTGAAGGTACATTTTCCGAATATAGTTGCACATTGTATGGAGATGGGATTTGATCCAACCAAGGAGTGTATACCAGTTGTACCGGCACAGCACTATTTTATGGGTGGTATCTGGGTTAACCATGAAAGCCATACTTCTATGAAAAGATTATATGCGATAGGGGAAACTGCATGTAATGGAGTTCATGGAAGAAATAGACTTGCAAGTAATTCACTTCTCGAAAGTCTTGTATTTGCTGAAAGAGCAGCAAATGACAGTATGAAATATATGGATAATACTAAAGAGCAGAGGTTAGAAGTAGAATTAAACGAGTATTATGATAGTAGTAGACTTGAGGATATATATAAAAACAGTGTCAGAAAAGAGATAGAAAAAGCTGATATTGCAATGACAGCAACTGCATAAAAAATGATGGAGAGGATTATTATGTTTGATAAAGCTACGTTAATGTTAAATGCTGAGCCTTTGATTATAAGTGCTCTTAAGGAAGATATAACAAGTGAAGATGTTTCTACAAATGCTGTAATGCCTGAAGAAAAGCAGGGAAGAGTTGATCTGATCGCAAAAGAAGATGGAATAATTTGTGGCCTTCAGGTTTTTGAAAGAGTATTCACTCTTTTGGATAGTATGACTAAGGTTATATATTATGTTAAAGATGGAGATAGTATCAAAAAAGGGCAAAATTTAGGATACGTTGAAGGTGATATAAGGGTACTTCTTTCGGGAGAACGTACGGCGTTGAACTATCTTCAGAGAATGAGTGGTGTGGCAACATATACGTCTAATGTTGCAAAGCTATTGGAGGGAACATCGATAAAACTTTTGGATACAAGAAAAACTACTCCAAATAACAGAATTTTTGAAAAATATGCAGTTACAGTTGGCGGCGGTCATAACCATAGATATAATCTTTCAGATGGAGTTTTGTTAAAAGATAATCACATAGGTGCTGCAGGCGGTGTAACTGAAGCTATAAAAGCAGCTAAAGAATATGTGCCATTTGTAAGAAAAATTGAGGTTGAGGTTGAAACTGTTGATATGGCGAAAGAAGCTGTTGAAGCTGGAGCTGATATCATAATGCTTGATAATATGAGCCATGAGGATATGGAAAAGGCAATCAGATATATAGATGGAAGAGCTGAGATTGAAGTATCTGGCAATGTTACAAAAGAAAACATTGAAAAGATAAAGGATCTTGGTATAAACTATATATCGAGTGGTGCTCTTACGCATTCCTCACCGATTCTTGATTTATCACTTAAGAATCTTCACGCAATATAATTACAAGGAGGCTCTATAATTGACCGGAGAAGAACGCAGAAGCAAAATATTAGAATTGCTTAAAAATACCAAAAAGCCGATTTCCGGGAGTCGTCTGGCAAAGGATCTTGATGTGAGCCGTCAGGTTATTGTTCAGGACATTGCTCTTATCCGTGCAAATGGGAACAATGTTTTTTCTACTAATCGTGGTTATCTGCTTAATGCGGATAACGTTTGCCGGAGAGTGTTTAAGGTCAATCATACCGACGAGCAGACAATAGATGAACTTAATCTGTTTGTTGATTTCGGAGGATATGTAGAGGATGTGTTTGTATATCACAAGCTTTACAATATCATCCGCGCTGAGCTAAATCTGAAAACACGTATGGATGTGAAGCGTTATATGGATTCCCTCAAATCAGGGAAATCGACACCGCTTAAAAATATAACAGGCGGCTTTCATTACCATACGATTCAGGCTGATAGTGAAGAGATCCTGGATGATATTCAGGAGGAATTAAAAAAACGTGGTTTTCTTGCAAAGCTTCAGGACTATGAGCCTGTAGATTTTTGGAAACAAAGTGAATAATAATTGATAGGAAGGTGTCCGTTTCGGGACACCTTTTTGTCGTTTCCTAAAGGAGAGTTTTTATGAAATTTAGTGAAATGCATTATGAAAGAATTGATTTTAATGAGTTGAAAAGTGATTTTGAGAAGCTTGGGAATGAACTTGAAAATGCGCAGAGTGGTGAAGAAGCATTTCAAGTACATAAAAAGTATTATAAAATTTCGGATCATTGGAAAACTATGCGTGAAATCTGCATGATACGCAATGATGGAGATATGACAGATGAGTATTATGAGAATGAGCAGAAATTTTCTGATGAGCATGAACCGATTTTTGAAAAATTGGTGGTTGAATATCAAAAGAAGTTATACCATTCGCGCTATCGAGAATATTTGGAAAATAAAATCGGTTCTGTAGCATTTAAAAATATAGAAATCGCTTCAAAGACTGTTGATGAGAAAATACTAAATCTCATGTCAGAAGAAAAAAGATTGGAAGCAAGATATAATAAGATACTTGCAACAGCAAAAATAGATTGGCATGGTGAAGAGAAAAATCTTTCTCTAATGACACCTTTTTTACATGCTAGTGAAAGAGCAGTAAGAGCCGAGGCATGGAAGAAATATACAGATTTTCTTGCGTCGAAAAGTGAAGAATTTGATGAAATTTATGACTTGCTTGTAAAAAACAGAACTGAGCAGGGAAAGAAGATGGGACATGAAAATTACCTTCTGCTTGGTGACGCCAGAATGAATAGGAATTGTTATTCGAGAGCTGATATGACTGAATTCAGGAAGCAGGTCAAAAGGGATTTTGTTCCATTTGCAGAAAAATTGCATGAAAAAAGAAGAAAGCGCCTTAATATAGATAAGCTGAGTTATATCGATGAAGGCGTGTACTTCACAAATGGAAATCCTGCACCTATAGGTACGCCATCCCAGATATTAGATAGAGGGAAAAAGATGTACAGTGAACTTTCTCCTGAAACAAAAGAGTTTATGGATTTTATGTGTGAAAATGAACTTTTTGATGTTGAAGGAAGAAAGACTAAAAAAACAGGCGGCTATATGACAGACATTCCGGACTATCAGTCACCTTTTATATTTGCGAACTTTAATGGTACTAATGGCGATGTAGATGTGATAACACATGAATGTGGTCATGCTTTCCAGGGTTATCTTGCGGAGAAAGACCCTATCCGTGAGCATGCGGATATAACTATGGAAACAGCCGAAACACATTCAATGTCAATGGAGTTTTTTACCGAACCATGGATGGAATTATTTTTTGGAGATCGTGCGAATGATTATAAGGAAATGCATTTTGAAGATGCATGCATATTTATTCCGTATGGTACGATGGTCGATGAGTTTCAGGAAATTTGCTATGCTGATCCGGGATTGAGCCCAAAAGCAAGAAAACAGGTTTGGAGAGATCTTGAAAAACAGTATAAACCGCATCTTGATTATGAAGGTAATGAATATCTTGAAAAAGGTGGTTTCTGGCAAAAACAGCATCATATTTATGATTGCCCGCTCTATTATATAGATTACTGTATAGCAGGTACAGATGCACTTCAGTATAAAATATGGATGGATAGAAATTATGATGAGGCCTGGCATAGTTATTTGAAGCTTTGTAAACTCTCGGCTTCTGATTTTTATACCGGACTTATAAAGAAAGTAGGGTTAAGAAGCCCATTTGATGATGGATGTTTACGTGATGTAGTAAAAGTACTTGAAAGTAAATTGTGAGGTAAAGGTAAGTGCGTTTTGTAATTCAAAGAGTAGCTGAGGCTAGTGTAACAGTAGATGATGAGATCATTGGTGAGATCGTTAATGGTTTTTTGGTTCTTATAGGGGTGGAAGACAACGACGATGAAAAAATTGCTGATAAGATGGTTAAAAAGTTGATTGGGATGCGTATTTTCAAGGATGAAAATGATAAAACGAATCTTTCATTGGCAGATGTTGACGGAAGTTTATTGCTTGTTTCGCAGTTTACGTTATATGCAGATTGCAGAAAGGGTAACCGTCCAAGTTTTGTAAAGGCTGGTGCTCCGGAGCATGCAAACAGGTTGTATGAGTATATTATTTCAGAGTGCCGGAAGCATGTGAAAAATGTACAGACAGGATCATTTGGTGCAGACATGAAAGTAAAACTATTAAACGATGGTCCTTTTACGATAATTTTGGATTCAGATGATCTTTTTTGAAGTTACATAAGTGTATTGACACGTTCTAAATCAAACTAATGTCATATCTCGAAATCGCCAACATAAGGCTCATTCGAGCTATGACATAAGTTTAATTATGAATG
>FOSY01000046.1 GCA_900114405.1 Lachnospiraceae bacterium KH1T2
ATGATGTATTAGCAAAAAGGAGATGTAAGTACTCGTTTTTGGGTGCCAAAAAGGGCTATCGCCCAGATGACTTAATCATCTAATGCGACAGCCCCCTTTTTCTGAGCGCAGGGAAGAAGGCTTTTTTAATTTTTTCTGAAGATTTTTTTGTTCTTTTGTGAAATTAAGCATTTGTAAATATTATTGTGGTAAACTTTAAAAAATTTGAATTTACAGATAGAGAGGTGTATATCCGTGGGTAACAAAAAATGGTATGAGTGGCTTTTGGCATTGGTCTATGTCGCAATGGCAGGTGTATTTGCTTATCTGAATCTTTTTACAGACCAAAAAGAAGATCTGGCAAGTATAGTAGTGAACATAGTCATGTTTGTCATAGTCGCTGTTATTTTTATTAATTGTGAGAAAAGCAGTTTTTCCCCGACAAATAATGTGATAACAGACCTTAGGCGTGTTACTGAGATCATTCGTAATGATGCGATGGGATCACATGAATTTTTATGGAAAAAATATAAGGATTCTAAAGAAGAATTATTTGAAAACAGGGTACTTAAAGAGCAGTTTCGCGACTATTGTGATGAATTAAAACGGATAGAGCACAGCAATAAACCCTATTATAAGTGCAATATAGAAGATTATATCGGCTATGAACTTACAGATGAACTCATGCACAGAAATATGCTCTCTCAGGTTGCAGGTGCGATGACAGGTCTTGGAATCCTTGGAACTTTCATTGGACTTTCACTTGGTCTTCAGAGCTTTAATACGGGCACTACTGAAGAGATTACAAACAGCATCACACCGTTGATGGATGGTATCAAAGTTGCGTTCCATACATCTATTTATGGTATGGTATTTTCGCTTACATTCAATTATGCATTCAAGCGTAAGACTGACGAGGCAGAAAAGGCTATCAGAGAGTTTGTGGGTGCATTTAAGAAATATGTACTTCCTGACACAGCAAATGATGGTATAAACAGGCTTATCGACCTTCAGCTTCAGCAGACAGAAGCGATCAATTCACTTGCGGACTCTGTCGGCGATCAGCTCTATGAAAGCCTCAGGATGCTCATGGAACCTCAGTTTGATAAGTTTAATAAGACGATCACAGACTTTGGAAATATGGCAACTCAAAATCAGGTAGATGCACTTTCCAAGATAGTAGATGAGTTCATCGCTAAGATGAATAAAACACTTGATAATTCATTTACTAATCTTAAGTACACTATTGACCAGACGTATGTTGCACAGCAGGCAAATGCAAAGCAGATAGTGGGTATTCTCAATACTACTGAAGCTCAGGCGGAGAATTATCGAACGATCGAAAAGAATACAGCGTCTATGGTAAAGGCACTCGAAGCATATACCAAGGATGTGCGCGGTGTACTTACCCAGTTTGATAAAAATATGGAACTGCTCAATAGATTTGCACAGAACAGTGAAGATTATATCGAGAAGGAACAGCAGTATGTAGGCGATCTCAGAGCATATCATAAGTCACTTGACAGCACAGCAACTACATTTACAGTCAAACTTAGAGAACAGCAGGCTCTTCTTAATGACATCCGTACAGCGGTTATCAGAATGCCGGATGAGATAAACAATACATTCAGAGTAGTTGATGAAAACCTTGTAGATGTTGAGAAACATTTCCACAGTACGATAGTCGGCATCAAGAAGGCAACTGACTCTGTTCCTGAGGTTGTACAGAAGGCTTATGGTTCACTTGATAAGGCGTGCGGCCGCGCGGCAGATGCTGTAAATGAGCTCAGCGACACAGTTGATCAGCTGACAAAGGAACTTCATAGAACGCAGATGGGAAGAAGGTAAGAGATGTTGCATCGTAGAAAAAATGATGAGGAAACCACATATTGGCTTTCTTACTCAGATATGATGGCAGGCTTGCTGCTCTGCTTTGTTCTAATAATCGCGCTTACGACTCTGCATTCAAAGATACAGTATGATCAGAAGCAGAATGAACTGCTGGGTAAGGAAAAGGAACTTTCTGCACAGATTTCTACAGTTTCCGACCAGCAGGCTCTTTTAAGCGAGCAGAAAGAAGCGCTCATAGCACAGCAGGAAAAGCTGGCATCACAGGAAAGCGAGCTTAAACAGCAGTCGAAGCTGCTTGGAGAGCTCGAAAAACTTATGGATTCGCAGCAGGAAAAGCTGGATAGTATAATCGGAGTAAGAACAGACCTTGTAAAAGCACTGAAAGAAGAATTTAATGATTCAGACCTGCAGGTAGAAGTAGATGAGCAGACAGGTGCTATAACCTTTAACTCAAATATTTTGTTTGAGTATAACGAAGATACACTTAAAGACAGCGGTAAAGAATTCTTAAACGAATTCCTTCCGCGTTATGCAAGTGTATTGCTTGGAGATAAATATAAAGATTATATCTCCGAAATAATCATTCAGGGACATACTGATAAATCAGGAACATATATCTACAACCTTGATCTTTCGCAGAAAAGAGCATACTCGGTAGCAGAGTATTGTCTGGATGATGACAGCAAAGTTCTTGACAGTACGCAGCTTGAAAATATGAGAAGTGTTGTATCAGTCGGCGGAAGTTCATATAGTAATCCTGTTTATAAGGATGATGGTGAGATAGATGAAGATGCTTCACGACGAGTTGAGATACTTTTCCGTCTGAAGGATGAAGAAATGATAACGGAAATGATGGAAATACTTAATTCAGAAGGAACTTCAGCTTCAGCATCTACAGAAAATACGACTTTAGAGGAAAACGATAATAAAGAAAATGATGATGAAGTGAAAGTAGAGAATGTAGAATGAGAAAATCTCCATGGTGAAAGTTGCCATGGAGATTTTTTTATGGATGAAATAAGATGCTTTGTGCAATTTCACGTCAAAAAATTTAAATTAGTAATTCTATAGTGAAAAAATGTCAAGAATATATTTATAAATGAGGTTTTTTGTGTGTTATTTAAATAATAGCGCCAAGTGATGTTATATTATATATGAAAGATTGTTAAAAAAATCTTATTGTTTTGACGGTTCAAAGGGAGTAAACTCAAAAGGCATTTTAACTCAAAAGAGTGGATTTGAGAAGGAGAGAGGACTAATGAAGAAAGATAAGCTGAAACCAATGCTGTTTTCAGTGATGAAGAATTATTCTAAAGATCAGTTTTTTAAGGATTTCATTTCCGGAATCATTGTTGCGATAATCGCGTTGCCTTTATCTATCGCGCTTGCGCTTGCATCAGGCGTCGGCCCGGAAGAGGGTATTTATACAGCAATCGTTGCGGGATTTTTGATCTCATTTTTTGGTGGAAGCCGTGTTCAGATTGCAGGACCTACTGCGGCGTTCGCAACTATTGTAGCCGGTATAGTCGCACGCAATGGCATGGACGGTCTGATGCTTGCAACAATTTTTGCCGGTATTTTGCTGATATTAATGGGAATATTAAGACTTGGAAGTCTGATACATTTTATCCCATATACTATAACCACCGGATTTACAGCCGGTATTGCTGCGACCATTCTCATAGGTCAGCTTAAAGACTTTTTCGGTCTTACATATCCACAGGGGACAGTAACGATCGAAACTATGGATAAAGTGAGAGCTGTCATTGCAAATTTTGGAACAGTGAATGTACAGGCGGTAATAGTTGGTTTTGTGTGTCTTGCAGTACTCATTGTGTGGCCAATGATCCCGAAGATCGGAGAGAAAATACCGGGTTCACTTATCGCAGTTTTTGTAGGAATTGTTATGGTAAGCGGACTTGGGATGAAGGTTAATACTATAGGCGATCTTTATACTATAAGTAATAAGCTGCCGACGCTTCATATCCCTGCGATCAGCGCTGATTCTCTTAGCAGCGCCGTAACAAACGGATTCACTATTGCTGTTTTAGCAGCGATTGAATCTTTGCTTTCATGCGTAGTTGCTGACAGTATGGTGAATTCTCACCATCGTTCAAATATGGAGCTTGTGGCTCAGGGTATCGGAAATATCGGCTCTGCGCTCTTTGGCGGAATCCCTGCGACGGGTGCTATCGCAAGAACAGCAGCTAATATTAAGAATGGCGGACGTACACCTGTTGCCGGAATGGTGCATTCAGTGGTGCTTGTTCTGGTGCTTGTGATCCTTATGCCATATGCAGCATTAATCCCAATGCCGACAATTGCAGCTATCCTCTTTATCGTAGCCTATAATATGTGCGGTTGGAGAACTTTTGCGCACCTTTGCAAAACAGCTCCGAAGAGTGATATCACAGTTCTTGTAGCGACATTCGCGCTTACAGTTTACTTTGACCTTGTAGTTGCTATCGGTGTAGGCATGGTTCTTACATGCTTCCTGCTTATGAAGCGTCTTGCTGATGAAACTTATGTTACAGGCTGGCAGTATCGTGATCCTGAAACAGACCCTGATAATATAGAGCTTAAAAGGATTCCTCAGCATGTGCGTGTGTACGAGATCGGCGGCCCTATGTTCTTCGGAATGGCAGACAGGATCGCAGAGATCACATTGAAGGAATATACAAAGGTTCTCATCATAAGAATGAGATCAGTTTCAGCGCTGGATGCGACAGCTATGCATTCGCTTGAAAATCTTTATGCAAAATGTGAGGAAAAGAATGTAAGAATTATTTTCTCACACGTTAATGAACAGCCAATGAAGACAATGGAAAAGGCTGGATTTGTAAAAGTTGTTGGAAGAGAGAACTTCTGCAGCCATATTGATAACGCTTTGAAGAGAGCATCTCAGATTTAACACAGCCGGGGCATAAGCTCCGAATGCGTTAAAATGATCTGTGAGTATTGATACTTTGAGGGCTGCCGTACTATTTTGCTTAGTGCGGTGGCCCTTTATTAATTTAAAAAATCGAAGTAAAACTGCATTTCGTCAGCTGTCAGCTAGCATTCGTCAGGTTTTGCACACAAAACTAAAAATAAGTGCTAAATAATTAACTTGGAGGAAAGACTATATCATGTGAAATGGGAGTTTAAAGCGTGGAATGGCGCTTATTTTGTGTGCAGTTTTGGCGGCGGAACCGTCGATGAATGCGGCAGCGGCTTAACTACTATATTTTCAAAGTGAATCGGGAAAAGTGTTTGATGTAAAAGTAAAATTTGGTTGGAGTAATTGAATGAAAGAAGTAAATGAAAAAAAATGTTTGATTGAAATTTTAGGCACACTAGTAGCATTAAAATTTAGAGTGATAAGTGTTGATGAAAGCGAAAAATATATTTTTTCTCCGAAAAATATAAAAAAATTATACAAAGATGGGATTAGTCCTTCGATTTTGAAAATTATAGAATTGGGGTGTGAATTGGAAGATATTGAGAGTTTACTTTATGATAAATTTGATAGTGAGATTGAGAAATTAATAAAAAAGACTGTGGAAGAATTAGGAAAGTATTCTCCGTATGAAGAGGTGGATTGGGATTGATATAATGATTAATCAATACATTATAGTAATAAACGTTCATAAATAGTGTATATGACTACGTGGATGGAGCTGACGGAGGTACGACAAGGCTCCTCACATTAAAACCGTAGGTGAATTGGAAAAGAAAGCAGCAAGTTTGGGAATATTGAGGTGATATTATTGTATATATCAAAAATTTATTGGTTAGATATTGGAACAGGAGAAGCTATTGTAAGGGTCACTGATGGTAATTATGAATTGGAATGTTACATGTCAAATTGTAATTATAAAGTAGGGGATTGTGTTAAAACTGATATAGAAGTACTTGGTGTAGAAAAGGTAGAATTAACATCTGAAAAAAACCAAGTAAAATATAGTTCTATGGAAAATGGTAGTCTAATTGTTGGGAATTTACAAGAAATGGGAAGATTAAAAATCGGAGAATTATTTATAAATATAGGAGTTGAAAATATTCCAAAAGATTTACATAAGGGGGAAGATGTAATAGTTAAAATTTCTAGGTTGGATATCTGGTGAATATGAAGAGATTGGGTTAGTGGATCATAACTAAGTTTATATGATTCATTACCCAATCTATTATTTTAGTATTAATTATGAAGAACTCGGCAGGATAATCCGCTGTGACAGCATTGAGTATAGCAGTAACGGAAATCCCTTAAAATACCTTGGAAAGACACTTTCATGGACACATGGAACTCTGCTGCAGATAGGCTACATCCCATCAAAGGGTGTAGAAATTTACAGTTACTACAGTAAAAAATGTTGTTTATAGAGATATGGATGAGGTAGTTGTTAGAATGATGCCGGTCAGGGCATGTGATATAGTATCTGGATTTGCTGTATCTAGTATAACTTTTTTTAATTAGCCGGACTTATACTGGCGATGTAAATTCTTTGCTGATGAGAGTTTGCATCGCCAGTGTTTAGTCCAGATTATTAAAAAACGTTATACTAG
>FOSY01000036.1 GCA_900114405.1 Lachnospiraceae bacterium KH1T2
TTAACGGAGTTTCTTACAATGGCTCTAAGGTTGTTGTAAAGGTTTCTAAGGGCAAGGATGCAGGCTCTAAGGTTACATTCCTGATCAAGAAGATCAAGGGCGAGTCTAAGGAATTCAATAAGGCTCTTAAAGCACAGAAGCTCACATACACAGTTGAGATCATCCCTGTTGACGTAGAGAAGATCACAACATCTAAGCCAGCTACATATGAGAAGCCTGGTACAGTTTACCTTAAGATCAACAAGAAGGGTGTTGCTAAGGCTTGGCTTGTAACTCAGAAGAAAGCTGACTCTACAAAGAGAAGTCTTGTAAGAATCAAAGATGGCGTATCTTATGATTCTTCAGCAAAGACTGCTACATTTACAGGTACCAACGTTAAAGGAAGCGCAAAAGTTTCCTAATACTTAACTTCATGTTTCATTAAAACTCTCTCGCACCCCCGCAGCTTATGCTGCGGGGGTGTCCTATTTTCTAAGTGTGAAATGCTCCTCCGATATGCTATAATTAGCTTGAAAACAACTTGGAGAACAACGAATGAGTAACAGTAATACACCTTATGATGATGCTTTCAGAACCTTGCTTACTGATTGCAGCAGGCTCGTAATACCGCTTGTCAATGTGCTGTTTGACAGCAATTACAGCCCAGATGAAACAGTAAATCTCTTTCAAAATGAGTTTTATATCACAGAAGGCGACGATGCAAAGCGAATAACCGATTCTAACTTTAGCATAGGCAGATATAGCAAATACAGATACCATATTGAGTGTCAAAGCAGTCCTGACGGAACAATCATCGTAAGAGTGTTTGAATACGCAACACAGATAGCCATTTCCACCGCAGTATCTGTTGGCGATAATACAGATTTTAATCTACCAAAATCCGGTATTTTGTATCTTCGTTCCAACGGAAATACTAACGAACACACCATCACAGTTAATGCACCTAATGGTAAAAGTCTTTCCTACACGGTGCCAATTATTAAGATCAAGAATTACTCATTAGATAAAATGCTTAATGAAGGACTGTGGTTTCTTATTCCTTTTTATTTCTTTAATTTTAATCTTAACGAAATGGATGCTTCTGACGATAAGATTGAAGACATGAAAGCTACTTACATGGATTTATGGCATAAACTTGATGTAATAGTTGAAAGTGGTAGATTAACAGAGTTTGAAAAATGTGCGATAAAAGCTATGTGCGACAAAGTCGCCGAAGCATTAACGCTTACACATAGCAATGTGCAGAAAGGAGTCATGGAGATTATGGGCGGACAGGTATTAGATTATGAAGCCAAAAGAATAGCAATGGCCGCTGCCGAAAAAGCGACAAAAAGAAACAACATCGAAGCAGTAAAAAACATGATTTCATTTGGTGTTCCGAAAGATAAAATTCTTAGCAAATATCCACAAGACATTTATGATGAAGCTCTTAAACAAATACAGCACGATAGTAATGAACTAAAAGAGATGTAACGGTTATATCCAATTCGAACAAATGGATCACAGAAAACTAGAACCCCCGCAGCTCATGCTGCGGGGGGTGTTCCTCGACTAAGTTAAATCATCATTTTTGGAGTTGGTTAATAATAATAATTCTCTCTTTTTCTGTAACCCCCATGTTATCAAGGGTTTGCTCCAATGTCCATTTCATATTTTTCATAAGGTTTTGTACTGTGATGATTTTATCCTCTATTTTACATTCTTCCGCATATTCTTCCGCATATTCTTCCGCATATTTTTTCACTGATTCACACATAACATCACGTCCTTCCTCAGTTTCCTTAAAATGATGTACCCCATCTGCTAATTCTTTATAATTCATTTCTTCGGATTTTAACGAATTAAAATCATGTATTAGCTTGCCAATTTCATCATTCCCTTTATAGGTACCATTCACATAAATAATATGTGCACCATCTTCCAATGCTTCCCCTGTTTCCTCAACAAATCTTCTTATTTTATATATCGGTAATCCTTTTCCAAACTTATCATGTTTATAAATAAATATAACATATGAGTCCTTTAATTGTTTGAACTCTTCATTTTTATTGAGCATTCTATAGTCTAGTGCCGCACTATGAAACCTAGCTCTTCTTACATGTGATCCTCTTGCATTCCCTTGAACCTCTTATAATTAATTACGAAAAATTATGAAAGGAATCTCTAAGGTCAACTACCAAGATTTGAGATAATCGCTGTCAGCTATGAATAATATTAAATCCCGCAGCTCATGCTGCGGGATCCTATATGTCTTATCTTATGATTATGTAAACCAAGTATGCTGCATATGCAAGAATCATTATAATTCCTTCTACTCTATTCACACTTTTTTTAGTACGACAGAATATCAAACCTACTATCGCAACTCCAAGTGCGAAAATAAGATCCACTACAGAGCTTGAAATGACTGCTATCGGATGGATCGTTGTAGATACGCCTAAGATAAACAGCATATTGAAAAGATCTGATCCTATAACATTTCCGACAGCAAGGTCTGTTTCACCCTTTCTCGCTGCAACCACGCTTGTAACAAGCTCAGGAAGCGAAGTTCCGCACGCAACTATCGTAAGACCTATAAGTGTCTGACTCATTCCAAGTGCTGCTGCGATAGCCTTTGCACCGGTAACAACAAAGTCTCCGCCAAACTTGATGGCGATTATTCCTGCGATGATGAAAACTATAGCCTTCCAACTAGGTAATGCAGGCTCATTATCCTCGTCTGTCACTTCATTTCTGGCTTTAAGCGCAGCTTTTACAGTATAGATCATGTAGCCAATAAATATAACAAGCAGGATTATACCATCGATTCTTCCTATCGAACCTGTGATGACATTTCCATTAACTGATGAAAAAAGATTACCTGTCTCATATATTTTAGTTCCAGTGAGCATCATATCAACTGCCATTACACCAAGTGCTGCAGTAACGATCAGATTCAGCGGAAACTCGACTTTAAGTACCGAGTCCTTAACCGGAACAGCTTCTTTTGCAAGCAGCGCTGTAAATCCAAGCACCATCAGGAAGTTAAAAATATTCGAACCGATAACATTACTAAGCGCGATCTCATTTGCACCGCTTATAGCTGCTGTGGTACTTACAGCAAGTTCCGGAAGTGAAGTTCCCATCGAAACCACTGTACATCCGACGATTATTGAGGGAACACGCAGGATTTTCGCTATCCCTGAGCTGCCTTCGACAAAAATATCAGCCCCTTTTACCAGCAAAACAAAACCAACCAACAAAAGCACAACTTTCAATAATAGATCCATCTTCTTTTCCTTTCCTTATACGACGGGTAAAGCCAAAAAAAGCGGGACTTCTACCACATCGTTAATAAAAACATGTGATAAAAGTCTCGCTTTTTAAATACGCTCCGGATTTTAAATTAAACTCCTGCTCACAGAGCATTTAAAATCGTGATGACGTCATCGTATAACATCGCTTTCGATGCAAGCTACTCCCTTTTCGTTAAAATTAGTTTATATAAATACTTTCACAAAGTCAATGTATTTTTACTTATTTATGTGGCCAACATTCCAAAAAGCAACTGCCCCCGCTGCCGCTACATTAAGCGAATCCACGCCATGCATCATCGGTATGCACACCGTATAGTCTGAATGTTTGATCGTCGTCTCAGTAAGCCCTTCGCTTTCAGTTCCAAGGATGATCGCCAGTTTTTCATTAGCCAAAAGGTCTTCATTATTTATGTTAACTGAATCTTCCTTCAGCGCCATTGCCGCAGTCGCAAAAGACTGCTCTTTGAGCGTTTGGAAAAACTTCTCATCCAATTTTTCTACTATCGTCCACGGTATCTGAAAAACTGTCCCCATGCTCACTCGCGCAGCTCGCCTGTACAGCGGGTCTGCAGACGCCTTAGTAAGTATCACTGCATCCATTCCAAGTGCCGCCGCAGACCTGAATACAGCCCCCACATTAGTAGGATTCATGATATTTTCAAGAACCGCGATCCTAGAATTTCCATTTAAGATCTCATCAAGTGTCGGAAGTACTCTTCTCCTCATAGCGCAGAGCGCACCTCTGGTCATAGAAAAGCCAGCGACTTCGGCTTCTGCCTCTTTCGACATTATGTAAACTTCGCCGCATTTTTCCATAAGCTCTTTATGCTCTTCTGCTATGCTCTCGCTTATAAGCAGCGTTAAAGGCTCATATCCGGCGTTCAAGGCTCTCTCGATGACATTAGGGCTCTCTGCAATGAACACGCCTTCTTCCGGCTCAAAATAGTGATAGAGCTGTGCCTCATTAAGCCCGCTAAAATAATTTTCTTTGATTTCATTTATTGTCGTAATTCTTTTCATAAATCAACATTTTACTACATAATTTAGAATTTGCCTTCAAAAATATAAGAATCCCCTCCCTGCAAGCAGAAAGGGGAAAGAATCACACTGAATAATCTATATGTTTTAAGAGCTTCTCGGCGATTCCCTTCAGTTCACTCGTGAACTCAGAGTCCTCACCAAACAAACTCTCATATTTGCTTTTATCCATCTTATCGATAGCTCTTTTATCAAGCTTCATATATCCATCTTTATTAAATTTAATGCCATACGTCTCTAGTTTTTCCTGATACTTCGAGTAAAGCTTTTTGATCTTTTTCAGCATTTTCTTCGGCACTGTCGCTTCTGACTTTGAAGTACTATCGACCGTGTAATTATATGCATCCGCAAAAGCCTTTAGATTCCTATAAAACCTGCTTGTCTCAAGAGACTCATCCTCTTTTTCATCACCGTAGTCGATTGAGTTCATAGCAGCAGTACCGTTTATCAATGCCTTGCTGTCAGCCGCCATGAGTATTCCGTTTTTAACGTTTTCACGGTTGATCTCTTTAGTAAATACCTTATTCCTTTTATATAAATTATCGAGATAATAATTATTTGTCACCGTAAAGTTCTTCATAAAACCTCCCTTACAGAACACATACCATTGTAATGGTTTTATCGGATAATTCCGGTATTTATACAATCCCGACAAACTTTATATTATAAAAATTTAAGAATATTTACTTCTTATCTATGAGCGAATCCGTATAAAGGCCATATATTCCATGGCTAAAGTAGTTATCTGCCTCTGCTTCATCGTTGATCGTATGTACAAAGCATACGAAGCCTTCATCTAAAAGCAGTTCTTTAAGTTTTCCATCACTATACAGCTCTTCTTCACGCTTCTTATTGAGCGTTATCACCTTAATGCCTTTATCTTTTGCGAATTCAGCCTCTTTCACCGGGTCAAAATCCGGATCATTATCAAAGCCATACCACGTGTAGATAATCGATTTCCATGAATAAACGTCCATGATCATATCAAGCATATCCTCGAAGTAGATCTGCGGAATAAAATGATCTATCATCTCCGGTGAATTCTGCATGATAGTATCATATATCTTTTCATATTCTTTTGGTATTTCTTCCTTATCATCAACTCCATATTTCCCGTCAAGAACTATATAACAGTCAGGATAATCTTTGATCAATTTCGTAAAATCATCAAATGACATTGTTGTATAGCTGCCATATATTTTTGCATTAAGGAACTCTTCTGAAGACAACGGCTCGTTATTTTTATCTTTCTCACGCTTTATTCCTAAAAGCTTTTTAATATCCTTATTTCTCCAGCTGTGAAATAAGACCAGCTTATCATCACTTGTCATTTTCAGATCGATCTCAAATATACGATAGCCCTTTTCATAATTCAGCAAAAATGCTTCTTTAGAATTCGTATAGCTGTAATCATCTATTGCCCCAAGTGCATGGCATATATATCTGCTTTTCCGAACCCAGCTGTAGTCATATCCCTTACTGTCAAATTTATCTCCGCAGCCTGTGATCCCTACCAGCATCGAAGCAAGCAGAACTGTCAAAATAATCCTTTTCACTATACTCATTTATAGTCGTCCTTATCGTCAAAAAGTTCATAGTACTGTATTTTTCTATAATCTGCTGTCTTTTCTCCGGCTTCTGATACCGCGCTCGACACACCATCACTATCCACCGCTCTTATCGCAGAAACCACCGGAAGCTCCTCAGAGATTTTATCAAGCATAGTACGATATTTTGTAAGCGGGATTCCTGCCTTTTTCAACACATAATTCCCAAGGTAATTTAGAGATGTTTCAACCCCTTTTTCCTCTTCTATGTCATAATTTGCCCATATAACAAACGGCACTCTATAAAGATTTTCATTAGCTTTCTCATCAAGCTCTTTATAGTTTTCACCATTGAGCTCATAGATTTTTCTTAAGACAGACGGTGACGGCTGATGATCGCCAAACATCACTACTATTGTCTTCCTGTCTGATTTTTTAAGCTTTTCCGTGAATTCCTGCAGAGCCTCGTCAGAAAGCTTTACCAACGAAAGATAATTATTAAGCCTCTTAACATATTTGTCTTCCGGATCATCGAATCCATCTATAAAGACTGTCCTTTCAAAGTTTTCCGGGTCACCATCATATGCAGAATGATTTTGCATGCTAACAGAAAATGAAAATACAGGAGAATTACTGTCTTTTCTATTCTCAAGCTCATATTCTATCTGGTCAAAGAGGCTCTTATCTGATATATAGTCTCTAACAAGTGTCGGATTAAACTGATAAAAATAATCATCGAAATGAATTTCTTCAAATCCAAGGTGAGGATATACATTCTCACGATTCCATCCGCTTGCCTCATAATTATGCATTCCTATGGTCTCATAGCCTATTGAGTCTAAATAACGCGGAAGTGCATCTATGTCTTTATTCACATATGACTGATATGCTATGCTGCCTTCCGGCAAA
The DNA here is from genome assembly GCA_900114405.1 of Lachnospiraceae bacterium KH1T2. Classification (GTDB taxonomy): domain Bacteria; phylum Bacillota; class Clostridia; order Lachnospirales; family Lachnospiraceae; genus NK4A144. The sequence goes on from FOSY01000036.1 coordinate 6,791, forward strand.
AAGGCAAGTGTATTTCCGGTAAGAAATTCAAATTCTGAATTTGGGGTATTTCCTCCATTGACCGAAACATTAACATAGCCTGTTACGGCATTCTCTCCGCCATTTTGCAGCGAATGAATAAACGGCATGTAATCAACATTTGTCGTAAATTTTCCATCAACTGCAGGGTCCGAAAATGCTTCATTCATTACGACCACTATATCCGGATATTCTTCTGTCGCTCCGCTTAGATCCGGCTCTATTTCATCAAGCAGCTTCTTTTCCTCCGCAGCACTATATCCCGACGGCTTTTTTACAGACATATATTGCATCTTATTCAGAAATCCCATCACATAGCCATTATACTGAGTTGTGACATACAGTCTGAACTTGCCTTCATGAAAGTCTATCAATTCTTTACACAATTTCGTGTTCTGAAGCCCCAGTGCAAATACCACAAGCGCTGCAAATGTCACTGCGCCAACTGCAATCCTTGCCGCCGCTTTATTAAAAATCTTTTTAATATCCACATCACATAAAAATGTCAATGCAAAAAGACCAAGGCAGCATAAACTACCGATTATCATCCTTGAATTTGGCGTATAGTCATAGTTGCCTGCAACATTCATAGCTGTACCAAACGATAATATATCCCATGGCTGTATATAAGAATCTCTGAATATATACACGTAGGCATCAGCCAATGCGAAAAACCAGAAAAGGATGATTTCAATTCTCAATGCCCATTTTACTTTTCCTGTCAACGCCACAAGAAACCACGCTGCAAGCTCAAAAAACACTATATTAGCGATCTGCATTTTTGGTTTTATGTTATCAGATATGTTGAACACTATATACTGTGTAGCATAAAAAATAAGCGCTGGAATAATTATAAGCAAAATCCAATCTAAAGCTTTTCTTAATTTGTTTTTCATAATAGCTTATTTACTCCTCGAATATTAATACTTTATTATATTACCTAAAGAATAAATTTACTACAATCCCAAACACTATTTTTTCACAACTCTGTCCAAATGATAAGGAAGTAGATCGTATTTAGAATAGAAAATATGAAAAAAAATAAGAGCTTGCAAGCATGCAAACTCTTTAAAAAAATAAAATCGAAGCGACAGGATTTGAACCTGCGACCTCTGCGTCCCGAACGCAGCGCTCTACCAAACTGAGCCACGCTTCGCTAAAATAAAAGCACCGACCCCATGGCTTACAATCCACAAAACCAGTGCTTTAGTGCGCCTCCAGGGACTCGAACCCTGGACACCCTGATTAAGAGTCAGGTGCTCTACCAGCTGAGCTAGAAGCGCATATCTGCTAACTTCTTAAGAGAAGTTTTTCTGTCATCTCGTGACGACATGTGTTATTATATGACTTCTTTTTACAAAATGCAAGTGATTTTTTTAATTTTTTTTTAATTTTTTTGAAGATTCGCCAAAGTCCTGATTTTTCAGGACTTCAACGATTTCCTATATGCAAAGAGATACTGCTGCATAACACCGTTATACGGTCTATATCGCTCGAAATCAAATCCTTCTGCATAATGTTCTTCCAGCACACGTTTCATCCACACATCGATAGGGAATGAATCAGTCCTGTAAAAGCCAAAAAGCATTGTACAGCTCGCCACCTTTATACCCACTCCATACAATTCAAGCAGCGCCTTTTCAAGTTCTTCATCGCTCAATCCGCTAAGCATTTCAGTACTATATTCACCCGAAGCGAACTTTCTTGCTGTCTCATAGATATACTTTGCCCTATATCCAAGACTGCACGCAAGAAGCTCCTCTTCGCTATGAGATGCCAACTCCTTCGGTGTTGGAAAAGCATATACTCCATCAGCGAGCCTCTTCCCGGCAAGCTTACATATTTTTTCAACACATGACTTGATAGCCGGTATATTCTTTCTCTGAGAGATCAGAAATGTAATGAGCATCTCCCACGGGTCCTGTCTTAAAATCCTGATTCCCTGACCTATGACCGCAGACTTTGTCAGAAATCTATCCTGCGGGTCTATCATGCCTCGTATCTTTTTATAGTCTGTTTCCAGATCAAGATAATTTTTCCAATATGAATTAAATTCCTGCTCACTGCATTCAAGTTCCGTTTCATCAGAGCCCGGCTCTTGTACCGCATAAAGCACCTTATCCATCGAAATTATGCGCCATCGATGCTCGCCTGCTCTCTCCCATCTAAAGCTTTGTCCACTGTCAGCAATCTTCTCTAAATCAAGATCTTCATTTATTAATTTCATTTATCTTCCTTTTGGGCTTGATTTTTCGCCCGATGTGCTATATAATTAGAATGTTCAGCTTGAACTGAACCCGCCGGCATGGCGGAATTGGTAGACGCCCGGGACTTAAAATCCCGTGGGTAGTGATACCCGTACCGGTTCGATTCCGGTTGCCGGCATTTCTTGGAGCTGCAAGCCTTGATTTATCTGGGTTTGCAGCTTTATTTTTTTACTTACAGAGGTTCAAACGAGGTTCAGATGTATGTGTCGTGCTACACGTTCTATCATATCGCACATTAAATACAGATCATTAAGCTCAATTTCTTCATCCGGGAAGTATTTGTTCCTCATAAAGTTTCACTCCATTCAAACTTAAGTATCTTCTAAAATAATTTTAGGTCTGGCAACTTCAACATTGCTGCCATGATAAATTATGCTCTCTCCCATCTAATCTGCCCCTATTTATTATGACTTTTTCTTTAAATTATAATATATTCGCTGTAAAAAACAAAGCTAAACCAAAGCACTCTCAAATATCAATAATTAATTATCGAAAAACGATAAAATATTATTGATATTCAAGTAAAGATGTTTTATAATGAGGAAAAATTTGAAAAGTTGAAAGGCTGGAATAGAAATGAAAACTACTAAACAAAAAGAATTATTGAGTATCAAGATAACTAAGCTTTTTATTGTAATTCTTGCAGTCATAACAGCGATAATGAGCTACTACGGACCGACTATTGTGAGATTTGTAATGATTGGTAAAACGCCAATGCTGCCGGATGTAGTCAGATTCTGGGTATTATTGGTAGCAGGATATATATGTGCATTGCTTTTTCTTGTCTTTTTATATCTTTTATTCAAGCTGGTGGGACGTATTGAAAAAGGCGAAGTATTTGTTGATGAAAATGTAAATGCACTTAGTACACTGAGTAATCTTGTATTAGCTGCGTGTTTTATTACCTTTGCAGTGAGTTTGACATGTGATTATCTGACATTTGTTCTTACCGTAGCGACAGCTTTTGTGACACCGGTGATAAGAGTTGTAAAAAATGCATTTGGCAAAGCTGTTGAAATTAAGAATGAATTGGATTTGACTGTGTGAGGTGATAGCAGTGATAAGAGTTAACGTAGATGTAGTGATGGCAATGAGGAAGATAGGAGCGGGCGAGCTTGCAGACAAGATAGATATAACTCCGGCAAATCTTTCAATATTGAAAAATAACAAGGCAAAGGCAATCAGATTTAGTACATTAAATTCCATATGTAAAGAATTAAATTGCCAGCCTGGTGACATATTAGAATATGTACCGGACGAAGAATGACAAAGATTGCTACCGAATAAGATTAAAAAGGAGGGGGTCATATATGAATAAGGATGTGACGGTAGGAAACATGAGTGGCAGAGAAATAGCAGTATTTAGGATATCGGCATTTTTTAGTTATTTCATAGGGTATATATATCTTAAATATACAATTTTTAGTTATGATATTGGCTTTAAGAACAGAGGTTTTGCTATCGCAGGTTTTGCTATTTTATTCATCATATGGACAGAGGTATTTGCTTACAGTGCTGGATTTAGCTATAAAAAACTTAAAGAAAGCGGTAATTCTATTGTTGAACCATTAATATATATAGCGTGTATTCTTTTGCAATCATTCTCTATAGCAATACAAGGTGCTCATTCGGATTGGAAAATTTATCAGTTTTTATTTTGGCATTTTACAATAATATACTATGTACTTGCACGTACAGGATCCTTCGCGGCAGGAAAGAGCGGATTATTTTTCTTATTTGATAGTTTTCAAGGGCTGTTTACCATTCCTTTATCAAATATTTTTTTTAGGATAATATCAATATTTAAGAAACAAGAAAAGAAAAAAGATCAGAAAAAAGATAGTGTAATTATTTCAAGAATTAAAAATATATCTGTAAGAACAGTAGTTATTTTATTTATCAGTGTTCTCATTGCATTTTTGGTATGCGCTTATGCGTTTATGCTGCTGGCTAATACCTCTTCCACTTTTGAACATTTAGGAAATATGTTTGCATTTGACATTGATAGGATTACTGGAATATTTATCATGTATTTGGGGAGAAATTTTTTTAGAGAGTTCAGAGATAATCTTATGTGGTTTATAGCATCTGTTCCCATAAGCTGCTGGTTATTCGGACTTGTTGGTGGAGGACTTAGAAATCGAAAACCGTTGTGCTCGGACAAAGAAATCGAAGAGAAAATGCAGCCGCTTCACCAGTTGCCTAAATTATCAGCATATATAATTATTATCAGCGTTTGCTTGATATATGCACTGTTTTTTGCTTCAACGGTATATGACTTTACTAATCATAAAGGGTTGTTTGCTGAGACTGCTCACGAAGCATCTGTCAGGGCTGTGGGTAGCTTTTGGAGCTTGATAAAGGTAGTTTTACTTAATTTTCTGATTGTTGCAGGATCGTGCTTTTTTTCAAAAAAATCTCTTTGGGATGAAAAGACTACAAGAATACTTGCCACAGTATTGTTTATATTTGCATTCGCCTTTGCAATGCTTGCAGCATATAATCTCTGTGGTGTATATATTGCACTTTACGGATTTACACCACGAAGAATACTGTCTTCATGGGTAGTTTTCAATGTGATTATCTGGTGTGTACTTCTAATAATCAGATTTTATAAAAAGATACCCTCTGCACAATATGGCATAATATTAGCAGCAGTAAGTTTTTCTGTAGTGGTTTGTGGAAGGTTTTGATTTATCAAATATTGCTGTTAATGTCATTAGCATTATCGTGACGATAATCAGCATCTCGATGAAAAAAATAAGTACTGCACTTTAGAAGATGATAGAAAATGAATTTAGCGAATCTATTTTACAATGCCTTAATCAAAGTCGATAAACGTATGGCAAAGATAATCTTTAATACATTGTTACTGATTGCTCTAATTTCAACTTTTGCCATCTATAAATTCCTTATATCATTGCCAGCTAGCGAATGTGTAGCAAGGACTTCTGAAGAGTTGTTACTTAAAACAAATATTAATGCCCGAACTAAAATGTATAATTGGGCTAACTCTTCAAGAAAATACTCTTTCGATGAGTTTGCTGAAGAAATGGACAGGATGTGGGCGAAAAGCCGCAAAAAAAATTGATAAACATTGTAGGGCAAAATGGTTAAGCTGCTTGCATCTTACGGAATGCTCGTTAAGCGTCCATTGTTGATTACAGATAATACTGTGCTTACCGACTTTAAGGAAGAGACCTGGAGCGAAGCATTATCTTAAACCATAATGACTAAGAAAAGTCACAAATAAAGCCTATGACAATCACGATTGTGTTGATTCTAAATAGTTTTTAGGTATCTTCACACTCTGACAGTCATAGGCTCTATTATTACATTTCTTTCAGTTCTTCCTCAGCCTGTTTCATCTAATTCAGAGCTTTATCATAAGTATCTTTAGAATACTTACTCAAAATTTTATCTTCAGAAACACCAAATGAAATCATATTGATAATGGCTGATATTTCAGATTGTTCTGCTGCTTTCTTAGCAATTCTTTTCGCTTCATAGTCTAATACCTGTCCACCCATAATCTCCATAACTCCTTTCTTCACGTTGCTATGCGTCAATGATAACGCCTCTGCAACCTGATCGCACATCGCCTTTATGGCACATTTTTCAAATTCTGTCATTTTGCCACCATCAACGATCTCGTCTAACCTACTCCAAAGCAGCTTATACGTTTCTTTCATTTCTTCAATTTTATCTTCAGACATATCCATATCATTGAGATCAAAATTAAAGAAATAAAATGGTATCAAAAACCACAATCCTTCGTTAAGCATCTGCTCCAACGAATAGTCCTTTACCTTTACAATCGGAACTGTATATGAAAGGCTCTTTCCATTAGGTGCATTTACGACTATGGTATGTTCCTTTGTGCTGCTGTTTGAACGAAGATACAGTATTCCAGATCTCGGTAGGTCAAATATTGTTGTATCTCTTTCTGAAACAGCCGTTGAAATTGCAATCTGTGTTGCATACTCAAATACTCTTACAATTATAGTGCCATCAGCACTGCTTTGACATTCTATGTGGTATCTGTATTTGCTGTTTTTGCCTATACTGAAATTTGAGTCGGTTATCTTCTTTTGCTGATTGCCCGCAGTTATCCTTCTATCAGAGCGAGAGCAAATTTACTGGCTTATAAATTTGGAATCACAGCTCTTGAATGCAAAACCATAAGCGAAACCGCCGCATACTTCCATCTGACAGAAAAGTATGCGACTGCTATTAAGAATGCGGCTCTTAAGAAGCTTAGAAAGGGGATGAATGACGGGAAGATTGTATGAATCCCACTCTCCGATATTACATAATAAAGAGAATATTTAATGCCATATCTCATCTGAGCTAGGGCATTATCATAACAAAGTTATTTATTTCATCTCATGATAGCCAGGCTGATTCAACACGGCCTCAGCTTCGTTTACAGAAGTCTTTTCATATTCATATTGTGAACCATTAAGATTTAAAATTGCTCTTGTGCCACTTGGATTAAACTCAAATGTCTCCCTATAGTTCTCTTCAATATTATAATTTATAGTGTATGAAGTATCAGTAATGTCAATAATATCTCCCACTAAAACGCTTTTATCATTTGTTGCAAATTGCTTTACAATATTGTTATTAAGATCAAACAAATAATAATTTGAATAATCTTTGCATTTTATTACATAGGCAAAAATATTTGTATCTTCCTCTGTATTGCTTAAATCTTCTTCCTGCTTTTCAGAAGCTGCCTGTTCATTTCCTATTTCAGTTGAAACTGCATCGTTATCTGGATTAGCCTCTGTTTTCATGTGGTAATGAATTACAACATCATTATCCTTAGGGAAGATATCTCCTCTCTTAAAGTCAGTTTTTCCTCCAATCGAAACAGATTCTATTTCGCCTTCGTTCGTAACACCAAATACAATATCGTACATTACGTCATAATCAATATTTGTGAATCCTAATGCCTTAAATTCCGCTTCAACGTCCTTATAATTCTTTCCATAATAGCTTGCCGCATCTGAGGTAACCATTACCTCATTCTCTCCAACATCACCAAGCTTTTCCACATATTCAATTTCAGATGATATTTTTTCACCCTCGCAGCTAATCTTATAAGATATATTCACATCACCATTTACGTCAAGTGTATCCTCACCCTTAACAGATGACGAATCCTTACTTACAAATTCAACTGTATGATTCCCCGGTTCAAGAGCAAGTTCATAGTCTACACTTTTACCATGCGGCAATTCACCCTTACTCTCTCCGTCAATTCTGATATCCACATCATATTTGTTAAAGAGGAGATTTGCTACACAGTCGACATGGAGTTTTACCGCGCATTTAGCATACCCATGATAGTTAACTATAATTTCCGTATCACTATCGTACATAGTATCTTTAGCGAAGGTTGCCTCACCACCAACAGTTATTTCTTCTATTTGATTTAATCTCTCAGTCTCTGATGGTTTCAAGTCTTCTATCTTATTTACAGTTATATTAGTAAATCCTGATTTTGTAAGCTGATCATTTATCTCTGTATAATTCTTTCCTTTGCATTCCTCTGCACCAATTGGTATATGTAGCGAAGTAACCACATTTTCTTTATTATTACCTTTTGAGTAGCTTATGGTTGCAAATATCATAACAATTACTGCTACACCAATCGCTATATATTTTTTCAATGATTTGTTATTTATTCTTTCCTTTTGGACTTCCGCTTCCTCTTTGAATGAATACCTGTGTTTTCCACCAATCCCATCTATCTTTTTCCCTTTATCCCCATTCTGAAGCAAACTATCATAATTTGCCTTTAATTTTGCTCCACAATTCGAGCAGATTCCACTATCATCTTTAACCTCTGCTCCACAATCACGACAGAATTTCTTAGTAGACTGTCCTCCTAGTTTTTTACCGCAGTCCCTACAGAACACCGATCCTTCTGCTAATTCCGCTCCGCAATTTGTACATTTCATAAATCCTTAATCTCCCTTTCTAACGTCTTATAAAGCTGTGATATGATATTACCACTGATGCTTCCGGATAATATCTTCCTCCACCTGATGTAATATCATGTCCGTTGATAGTTATAGATTCAACAGAACCAGCTGATTTTAATAATCCAGTAGTTAAATCATTTAGCGGAACACACTGTACATTTGTAAAACCTGAACTTCTAAAATATGACTCTATAGCAGAATAGCTTTTTTTCTTAAACCCAGAGATCGAATCCGGTACTTTTATCTTACCATCGTCTTCATCTTTATCTGAGAATATATCTGGAATTGCCAAAAAAGCAAATAATCCTATTATAGCAAAAATACATATACCTGAATCAGGATTTCCCGTTGCTTCACCACATATAAAACCAACAGCCATTAAGATTGAACCAATTATGCCTAATACTATAGCGATTTTTATTTTAAATGCTTTGCTTTTTTCTTTAGACAGCCTTTTTCTTTCCTCAAGTTCCATCTCTTTGATTTTAACAATTCTATCCGTCTCAGCTTGCTTTAACTCAGCCTCATCTACATGACGATAAATGTGTTCATTTTCATTTGTCATGATTATACTTGCTCCACAGAGTGAACAATACATTTGGGTTCTGTCCTCTTCCATTGGAAGATTAGCTCCACACGATGGACATTTTACAGCCACAAACTTTACAGCCACGTTTTTTGATCCTCCATTATATCGATCTATCGTTATCAAACTGTTGTAGGTATAGGCGGCATTTCTGCTCTATCACTAAAGATAGTTCTAATATCCGGAACACTTTCTGCACTAACCCATTCAGGCATTCCTTCTTTCCATACCCAACTATTTTTATTCAAGGTTCCCACTTTAGCCAACTGTTTCATCTGAGAAATATCAAATGGTCCCTCAGGCTTCTCATCAATTGCTATATAATATTTCTGCATTGGAATAGGTGGTGGTGTAATTCTAGTTTGGTTTATCTGCGACATTGCTCCATTCATAGTTGCTGCAAGGTTCTGCCCAATAGCTCCCCCCATCGTTAGTCCAGCCATCATTGCAGCTGGATTAAATCCAGATTCCCCTACACTTCCCAAATTTACATTTCCTGCACCATTCATCCCCATCTTTCCTAAAGCTTCAGCTCCTGCCACTCCGACATCAGTTTGTGCTTCAACTTGGTATGCTGCAAAGTTTTTGGATTGAATATCTTTATGCAATGCATATTGATGTTCTTCTCGTTTAATCCTGAGCGACTCTTCATAGTCTATTGCCTCAATTCTCTGCATATCATGAATATTTCTAACTTTTGCTTCCTTCTCTGCTTGGATGGTAGCTATTTCAACGTCTTTAGTTACAGACATAAGCTGTTTATAGCCTTCACTGGATTTATCTATCTCAATGGCACTTATATCTAACCCCGAAACTTCAACACCAAAATTTTCTTTCAATCTATCTGTAATATAGTATTCGATAGAATCATTAATTAACGATATTTTTGACTCTATCTGAACAAGAGGTATATCATTTGTACTCGGGGCATTTGCAACTACATCTTTTGAATATCTTATAATGGCATCTCTTACCTGCCTTTGAAAATCTGCCAAATTAAAAGTACTTAGTCTATGCAGTTTAATAAACTCTCTATAATCAGCTATCTTAAAGCTAATTGTACCTCTAACAGCTACAGGTACTCCAAAATCTGCATATCTTGGGTCATATATATCAAAATACGGTACTCCGAATCCTACCTGGATTATTTTTGCAAGATTTATAAAGTATACTTCTGCTTGAAATGGGGAATTTCCATTATAAGCCAGACCAATAATATCTGCCAAAACAGGAAAATTCTTTGTCTTTATTGCCTGATCGAATGGTCCAACAATGAAATCTTGCATTTCATTATTGCCTTGATTATAAACGAATACTGCAACTTCTCCTTCTCTTACTCTAAGCGATGATCCCCACCTTATTGAATTTTCCCTTGAATTCCTTCCTTCTTGCGAACTTGAAGGATGCCATTTCCAAATCAAATATGATGGTTCATCACATCTGATTGCATCCATTAATCCATTATTTCTTACTCGATTAAATAATCCCATATTCTACTCCCTTGTCTCATTATTACTGCACAAAGTCTAGTCATCCGTTTTAACCGCGTCACAAATGTCACCTATATTACAATCCAAATATTCACATATTCTCAGTAATACCGATAAAGCCACTTCTTCATTTTTCCTCATCTTTGTCATAGTCCCTGTTGCTATATTTAGTTCTTTTCTCAGTTCTGCTACAGATGAATCTCGCTCAACTAACATAATCCATAATTTTTTATAGCTCATTTTCATACCCATGAACACTACCTCTTGTTAATCTACTTTTCTGTCATGCTAAAAATAATTCATAGTAAGAGCAATAAAGCGTTTATGAATTATTTATAATTTTTTATAATTTTTTTATAAACACATATAAATGTACTTTGTTATGTACAATATGTCAAGCATTTTGCACAACTTCTTATCAGCTATTCGCAACTTCTTGATACTTCTCAACATATTCTTATTCTAAAGATCTCGTATACTCTAGCTAACATTAAAAATAAAATACTCCTACCGTCCAAAATCAGGGCGGTAGGAGTACCTATATGATGCAATATTCTTTTACTCTATCAAGCTTTTCCGCATAGCATTTTACTTCACAAAGAGAATCATGAAGAATTTGTCTTACATTTCTTTCAGTTCTTCCTCAGCCTGTTTCAACTGATCCAGAGCTTTATCATAAATGTCCTTCGAATATTTGCTAAGGATTTTTTCTTCCGAAACACCAAAATAAACCATGTTTTTAACTGCTTCTATGTCTCTTTCTCTAGCAACCCTTTTCGCTTCATAGTCTAATACCTGTCCACCCATAATCTCCATAACTCCTTTCTTCACGTTGCTATGCGTCAATGATAACGCCTCTGCAACCTGATCGCACATCGCCTTTATGGCACATTTTTCAAATTCTGTCAGTTTGCCACCATCAACAATCTCGTCTAACCTACTCCAAAGCAGCTTATACGTTTCTTTCATTTCTTCAATCTTATCTTCGGACATATCCATATCATTGAGATCAAAATTAAAGAAATAAAACGGTATCAAAAACCATAACCTTTCATTTAACATCTGATCTAATGAATAGTCCTTCACTTTAACAATTGGAACTGTATATGAAAGGCTCTTTCCATTAGGTGCATTTACGACTATGGTATGTTCCTTTGTGTTGCTGTTTGAACGAAGATACAGTATTCCAGATCTCGGTAGGTCAAATATTGTTGTATCTCTTTCTGAAACAGCCGTTGAAATTGCAATCTGTGTTGCATACTCAAATACTCTTACAATTATAGTGCCATCAGCACTGCTTTGGCATTCTATGTGGTATCTGTATTTGCTGTTTTTGCCTATACTGAAATTTGAGTCGGTTATCTTCTTTTGCTGATTGCCCGCAGTTATAAATGATTCATTCTGAAACAGGCTAACTGCATCATCCATACTGTAATTGCTGTCAAACATTACATTTACAAGCGGAATTATAAGTCTGCTACAGTCTGTAAGTAACGTCCTAAACGCGTCATCATAAGGTGTACTACTATTACTCATCTGTTGTTCTCCATGTTGCTTTCAAACTAATTATAGCATATTGCAATCATGTTTTATACTTCAAAATCATGGTTGAATACATTGGATTTTTACACGATTCCCACTCACTTTATACTCAAAAATGTATTTTTTCTGCATACAAAAACCAGTGTTTTGACACATTCATAATTAAACTTATGTCATAGCTCGAATGAGCCTTATGTTGGCGATTTCAAGATAGGGCATTAGTTTAATTTAGAACGTGTCAATACACAGTGTTTTGACACATTCATAATTAAACTTATGTCATAGCTCGAATGAGCCTTATGTTGGCGATTTCGAGATATGACATTAGTTTGATTTAGAACGTGTCAATACACTATGTTCAAAAGTGGATTCATTAGAACAGGTGAGACCGCAAACCTCCTTTCTATATGGGGTTTGCGCTTCCAAGAAATGTTCGATTCCGGTTGCCGGCAGATTTAGAGGGGCTGTCGCATTAGATGATTAAGTCATCTGGGCGATAGCCCTTTTTGGCACCCAAAAACGAGTACTTACATCTCCTTTTTGCTAATACATCATATTTTTAGAGTAACTTAATAGACCGAAGATAACTTCGGATCAAATTCAAAACTTCGATTTTGGAGGATCAAAAATTATGCTGTTTTCTTCAGCTCAAAAAGATGGGTTCCTGTTCGGCCAGACATGATTTTGTGATGCAACTTATTGATATCGAATCCGATTGCAAGCATAACACTTTGTGCCAGAACATTCTTCGTCCCTCTATACAAATATCTTCTGAAGTTCATGTCTTCTTTTAC
>FOSY01000042.1 GCA_900114405.1 Lachnospiraceae bacterium KH1T2
CGTGAGGCAAAGCGTTATGACCTAAAAGGAAGAAAAGAAATAGGAGCACTCAGAAAGTATTATTTCTGCGATACCGGATTACGAAATGCCCGATTAAATTTTGCGTTTCCGGATGAAGGGCAAATGCTTGAAAACATTGTCTATAATGAACTTTGCTATAATGGATATTCTGTTAATGTCGGTGCTTTTGACACTGTTGAAAAAGATAAAAATGGAAAATCAATAAGAAAAAATAATGAAGTGGATTTTTACGCCACAAAAGGGCTTAGATCTCTTTATATACAGGTGACTGCTGATATCTCTAATGCAGAAACAAGAGAAAGAGAAATACGACCATATTTTAAGTTGAATGATCAAGTACTAAAGCTACTTGTTGTTAATAGACCTATTGGTGAAACACTAGATGAGAATGGATTCATAATTATAGGGATTACTGATTTTTTATTGAAATATATAAAGTAGTAGAATGACTTTGTGTTGTCACCAGTTGCATACAGTAGCCCTGAGCTTTCTAACGTACGCAGCAGGTAAACAGCAACTCGCCTTACAAATCAATGAGGAAGTGGCATCAAGTTGCCTAAGGAGATAAAATGGACGTATTAGTTAAAACAGAAAGATTATTAATTTCTGAAATGACTATGGATATGGCTTTGGGGAAATATTTCCTCAGGACGAGTTCTGGAGAAGTGTGGATTTGAAAATTTCTTTGAAGCAGAAGGGGAATATCACGATGGAGTATATGAGATTGAAATCAAAGAATAAGAAAAACATAGTATACTGTTGTATTTCTGCGATAATTCTGCTGTTACTGGCTGCTGTCTATTTTTTTCAATTTACGGGTTTAGGCTATCGAATGACAGTTCCGTACCGCAGTTCCTTTGAAAAAGCAACAGATAATATTTTTGTCAATAAGAACTATTCTGGTAATATCAAAGAGGCGATTCAGCTTACGGAAGAAGCATTGGAACGTGACAGAGTATTTTTCGGAGAATTACAATGTATTGATACAACGATCATAATTATCTGCGATGATGAAAAGTTGATTTCAAAGCTTGGTGGAGATCATGATACAAACACCTTACTATTTGATACGAAGAAAAACTACATTTCTGTTTCAGATGAATACCTTAATATCGACATAATAGCACATGAACTCACTCATGCGGAGCTGCACACTCGCTTGAATATGAAAGCTCTGAAAAGTATTCCCACATGGTTTGATGAAGGTCTTGCCACACAAAATGATTATCGTGAGCAATATGGGCTGGATGCGTGGATTGAACGGACCGAAAACGGAAAAAACACCATTCCTCTTGAAGATATGGATACAAGTTCTGAATTTTATGCAGATTCTGTAGAGGACAGGCGTTTCCGTTTTCTGAATGCGAAACATGAGGTAGGCGTTTGGATGGATACCCATCATCAAAAAGGATTGCTGGAATTATTTGATAAGCTAAATAACGGTGAGGAGTTTAATACCGCTTATTTTAAATAAATTTGTGTTTATAGTGATGAGGCGATAGTCAGTTATAAACATATAAAAATTGATGTTCTTAATAATAGAGTTGCCAGGTGCGAATAACACTTGGGACCAAGCCGAGCGTCGAGCTTGGCTTTTTTTTACCATTCTTATGCCTCATAAAAAGGTACTATATCATTCCTGATATGATTGTGGTAGTTTAAAATTATCATATTAAGTAGAATTTGAAAGGAGGCCTGTCGTGAAGAATATAAGATTAGTTTTAATCGGTGAATTGATACTGTTCATAGTGGTATTCCTGATCTGTGTACTGGGTGGAAACTTTGGAATGTCTGCTATCTATTGGTTCCTTGATCTTCCGTCGTTGCTGCTTATAGTATTGATCATTGTCCCGGGATTGCTCATCATGAGAGAATGGGGGAATTTCATAAAAGCCTTTTCAGTTGGCATCAAGCCCTTTAGTCTGTTGGAACTCAAAAATATAATTGGGGCTGTCGATGCGGCACAGAAACTTACTATATATGCGGCTCTTTTTACAATCTTCATATCAGGTGTTCTTTTGTTGGGACGACTTGACGATCCATATATAATAGGTTCTAATTTGGCAATGTGCTTTCTTGCCGGATTATATGCAGTTATTATTGAGTTTCTGCTTCTTCCGTTAAGGCTTAATGCGGAGCGGAAAATGAATGAAGAAATGGATATTGGAGAATGACAAAAAATGAGATTACAAAACAGCAGTATCTCAAAGTTGCTCAGAAATATGGCTTTACAAAACGTGAGCTTGAACTGGGTTTTCTGAAGGTGTCAGGATTTTCCAATAGAAGAATAGCATATATGCTTGGAATATCAGAACAAACGGTTAAGAACCATTTCACGCATATCTATGAGAAAGCGTGGGTTCCTGGAAGAAAGGAATTTCAGGAATTGTTTGTAAAAGATAATAAGGCATAACTGTATTATTATTGCTAACCTGTCAATGTAAAAGAGGTGGAAAGTGATATGCGCTTGTCTTTAGAACTACCAATATAGGGTTCATTCGAGCGATAGAGTAAAGTTAACCATAAATAAGACAGATCATATAGAACATACCGAGATCAGGGAAAATGATCTCGGTATGTTTTTTGTTAAAGATAGAAACACCGCAATTTCTTTACGATGCCGGTTAAGTGACGTATAATCATGAGTTTAACAGTTCAAGAGTAAAAAAGTCTCATAACCCTATATTTTACAAAGGTTTTCGGAACTTTTTTCGTTTTGAATTATAGTGTCAAAAAGTGCCCTCGGAGAAGTTGTTAGAGTTTATTGGCAGTATCATGTTTTTTCATCATTTGTGGGAGCATTGTTTGATGAGAAAAGGTTATATCTTCCATTTCATCCACGAGGAAGAAGAATGGTTGCTACAAATCCTGACGTTACTGTCTGTAATGAATGATGATCAGGTAATCTGTGGATTTTATGATATAAAAATGGAAAAAGTGTTATTTACCGTTTTGAGTTATATATCTATACTTAAGAATAGTAAAGCCGGCATAAATAGTGTAATTGTGTAAAAGAGTATTGTTCTCCAAGAACGTATGATATAGAAAAACATGATTACCAAGGGGATATATCTGCTTGAAAACAACTATTATAATTTGGAAAGGACAGTTATGAACAAAGTAAACAAGTATCGATTCGGAATCCCTGTAAATACTGAATCCATAGTAGAGAGCATGGAAATAGCAGATGAAGCGCCTCACAGGGTGGATGTTGATGCACAGAACAGGACAATACGATACGTCATGAGCCCTGAGACTGTAGTTATGGGACTTGGAGAAAGTATCAGGGGAATAAACAAAAGAGGCTGGATATATGAAAGTAACAATACTGATCAGCCTCATCATGAGGAAACAGTCAGATCCTTATATGCTTCTCAGAATTTTCTTCTAATCTGGTCCGGCTCGGATATGTTCGGTTTATATCTGGATTATCCGGGGAAGGCGGTTTTTGATATCGGATATACGAGGGAAGAGGATCTTACAGTTACACTTGAAGATATGAACTGTGATCTGTATGTAATTGAAGGAGATTCGCTGGAAGACATAGTCATAAGATTCAGGGAGATGGCAGGTCATAGCTATATTCCGCCGAAGTGGGCATTTGGTTATGGACAGAGCCGCTGGGGATACAGGAATGAATCTGATATAAGAAATGTTGTAAAGCGATACCGGGAAGCAGGTATTCCGCTTGATATGGTTTATCTTGATATAGACTATATGGATCATTTCAAGGACTTCACTGTAGATGACCAGGCTTTTCCAGATTTTGAGAATTTTGTAAAGGAGATGGCTGACCAGGATATTCATCTGGTTCCTATCATCGATGCGGGCGTGAAGATCGAGAAAGGTTACGATGTTTACGAAGAAGGAATAAAAGGAGACTATTTCTGCAAAGATAAGGACGGTGATCCATTGGTTGCAGCTGTCTGGCCGGGATATGTTCATTTTCCGGATTTTCTGAAGGCAGAGACAAGGGAATGGTTTGGCGATAAATACAAATATCTGGTTGATATGGGAATAGAGGGATTCTGGAATGATATGAATGAGCCAGCTATTTTCTATACCAGAAATACGCTGCAGAAGGCCTTTGAAAAGCTGATTGAGCTGACAGGAAAAGAACTGGATATCAACGGATACTTTGAACTGACAGCTACAGTTGGCTCAATATCAAATAATGAAGAGGATTACAGGAGCTTCTATCACGAGATTGACGGCAGACCTGTCAGACATGACAAGGTACATAATCTCTATGGTTACAATATGACCAGAAGCGCAGGGGAAGCTCTTGGCAGAAACTATCCGGGCAGAAGATTCCTGTTGTTCTCAAGATCATCCTATGTGGGAATGCATAGATATGGCGGAGTCTGGACAGGTGATAATTCCGCATGGTGGAGCAATCTGGAGTTGAATATCAAGCAGATGCCTGCCCTAAATATGACAGGATTTCTTTTCTGCGGTGCGGACATGGGAGGTTTCAATCATGATACCACCGAGGATCTGATGATGCGCTGGCTTGAGTTCTGTATTTTCACGCCTCTTATGAGAAATCATTCTGCTATCGGTACCAGAGAGCAGGAGTTTTATCAGTTTGAAAAAACTGAAGATTTTAAGAATCTTGTCAGCCTCAGATATGCATTACTGCCCTATATTTATCAGTCTTTCATGACAGCTGTCACAGAGAACAGGATGTATTTCAAACCTCTGTGCTTTGATTATACATCTGACAGGAGAGTAGCAGAGGTCGAGGATCAGCTTCTTGTGGGAGATGCTGTTATGATCGCCCCTGTCTATAAGCAGAATGCATCCGGCAGATATGTATATCTTCCTGAAAAGATGAAGCTTTTAAGATTCAGAAGCTACTGTGACTATGATGAGGAGATTCTTGAAGCAGGAGATCATTATGTAAAGGCTTCACTCAATGAAGTACTTGTATTTGTGAGACCCGGCCACAGGCTCCCTGTATGTATACCCGGAAAGAGCCTGGCGGATACTGATATGGAGGATATCAGCTACATAACTTTTGACTGACATCATATGATTTGTAGAAGGGAGTATTATGAAAAGAAGTATTTGCGAAAGAATGTTTGCTGTACTATGTTGTTTTTCTATAATGATTTCTTCGAAGCAGCCGGTTGTCAATGCCAAAGAAGCTGTGGGTGAACCGATGTATCTGCATGGGAGTGTCGTGAAGGATATTTATACTGATAAGGCGATCTATTCCCCGAAGGATACAGTATTGGTAAGCTTGAATCTTACGAATAACAGTGGAAAAGATATCGTAGGTGGAAAGATAAGTCTTCGGCCACGTCATCTGAGTGATATAGCAGGAGATGAAATCAATGAAAAGCTGGACCTGGAGACAGGGCAGACCAGGGAAATAAAACTGAAATGGAAAGCACCTGCTGATGATTTTACAGGTTATATGCTGGAAGCAGATGTATATGATGGAGACGGTCAGATCGTCGATACATCTGCTGTTGCAGCAGATATTTCTTCCAGCTGGGTGAAATTTCCGCGATATGGTTATCTGTATGACTTTGGAGAGAAGGTCGATACAGCTCAGAAAATCGAAGAAATGAATCGTTTTCATATCAATGGAATCGAATACTATGACTGGCAATTTCGCCATCACGAGCCACTTCCAAAGAGCAGTACATCAGATGACCTGGGCAGTTGGGATGACTGGAGCGGAAGAACCATCTACGGTAATACTATTCAGAATTATATTCGTAATGCACATGAGAAAAATATGGTCAACATGGCATATGATATGATCTATGCCGGAACTGATGACTTTTTCAAAGACGATCCGGAAGCTGAAAAATGGAAGATAAAACACAAGGATTCCGGTGATGACTTCATGTTTACAATGGGAGATTCTCCGTCTGGGAACGGACATCTTTACTTTCTTAATCCTCTTAATGCCGATTGGCAAAATCATCTTTTCTCCGAAATAAACCGAGCTATAACGACAGTTGGATTTGATGGATATCACGGTGATACTGTCGGTGACTGGGGTGATATGACAGATTATGAAGGAGCCCCTTTAGGACGCGATGAGAAGGGCAATGCAATATATAGCGTAACGGGTACATATAAATCATTTCTGAATGCCTGTAAGGACAGTCTTCCTGAAGGAAAATATCTTTCGTTTAATCCGGTTGGTGCCAAGGGAATTCAGGAAGTAAATAAGAGCAGGACGGATGTTCTGTATACTGAGTTCTGGCCATGGGATTCCAACCGACACGGAGATAATTATTCTACGCTCTATTCTCTGGTCAGGGAAGCAGAAGATTCTATGAATGACAGTAAGGCTTTTTCTATTGACGGTAAGGGAAAATCACTTGTAGAAAAAGCATATATAAACTATACATCTTCCAACAAGGGCAGGATGAATCCTCCTGCAGTACTTCTCACAGAAGCTGCTGTATTTGCAGCTGGCGGGTCCAGACTTGAGATCGGAAACGGATACGGGATGCTTCATCATGAATACTATCCTAATGACCTGGAGATGACATCCGCAGAATTCAAAGATCACGTTGAAAGCATGTACAATTTTCTCGTGGCTTATGAAAATATACTGCGGGATGGACAAAGCACAACAGATAATGATGTGGAAATACCTGACGTAAAAGTGTCAAAAGACGGTGAAGCTGATACTATATGGACATACAGCAGGAAGGATGACAAATATGAGATATTACATCTGATAAATCTTCTTGGAACGGATAACGAATGGCGTGATACCCGTTGTTCCAAGAAAAAACCTGTACAAAAAAACAATATAAGGGTGCGGTATTATAATTCGCAGGATATTAATGCAGTGTATCTGGCATCTCCTGATATAAAGGATGGTAGAAGCAGGGCCTTGAACTTCATAAAGGGCAATGACGGAAAAGACTATATTGAATTCACAGTCCCTTCGCTGGAATACTGGGATATGGTATATATGAGCAAAGAGAAGGGAACTGACCTAATTCCCGGGGAGGGAACAACTGAAATAAATACAGAATCGTTCCGGATTGAAGGAGAGAATGCAGAACTTGTTGGTACAGGCGGTGATCCTTCGGTCGGGGAAGATCTTATGGCTTCAAACAGGAAATATATTCATGACATCGGAGCAGAGCAGGGTTACGCTGTATTTACTGTTCCTGATGGTGTCAAATATGGAAAATATACTGTCAGACTGAGGTATTCATCAGGGACTGATGGCAGGGTTTCTGTAAAGGTAAATGATACAGAGTATGTTGGGAAATACAGGGCTACTGATAGGGATTGGAAGTTCAGGCCAGATACTCTTGAAATCAGGAATGTTATCATAAAAGCAGGGGACGAGATACGTATACAGGATCTTGATAGTGATTGCTATATATGGATTGACAGGCTGTCAGGCGAATTGACAGATCCCATGATATTGCCAAAGTCTGTTGAAAAGGAACCTGACTTTAAACTGGAATCTGAAAGCGGAGAGCTGGTGCCGTGTGGCGGAAATCCTGTGGTACAGGATGATGATATGGCTTCAGGAGGAAAGTTCGTTCATGATATAGGCCTGTCACAGGGGTCCCTCAATCTGGTAGTACCTGCTAATGTAAAAAAAGGTAAATACAATCTTCGTATATGCTATTCTTCAAGTACTGATGGTGAGGTGTCTGTAACTGCAGATGGCCGAAAATACAAGATAGGTTATGAGCGTACAAACGATAACTGGGCATTTTGGCCTGAATATCTGGAATTGTCTGATGTGGTACTGCAGGGCGGAAGTAAGATCCGTATTTCAGATGCCAGAGATGATTGCTGGATCTGGGTTGATTTTATAAGTGGATACTTGAATGATAAGGTGCCGGAAGAAAAAACGTCAGAAGAAAAGCCTTCAGAAGAAAAGCCGTCAGAAGAAAAGCCTTCAGAAGAAAAGCCTTCAAAAGAAGAGCCGGCAGTTGATCCTGTGAAAGACTCACAGTCTGTAAACGGCCTTGATCTGCAGGAAAAAAGAAGAATAATATCTGTAGGTTCATCAGCTGATCTGAAGGTGAATGTATCCCCGGAGAATGCAGATAATTCTGAAATCAGATGGTGCAGCTCGGATGACAGCATTGTTTCGGTTTGTGACGGAAAGATCACTGGTATAAAAGAGGGTGACGCAATAGTAACAGTTCAGGCAGGTTCTGTATCAGATGCCTGCAGAGTATCCGTTATAAGAACTTCAAAAGATGCAGTTCCGAACAGGAAACTAGGAATATCGATTTCCTCTGAATACAGATCAGTCAGACGGAATAAAAAAATCAAAGTCATTGATTCGGAGTATCATAATATCTTATCTGCGGACGTGACAGAGGCAACAACAGATAGAATCCGTTGGGTTTCTGACAATGATAATGTGATTGAAATCGGCTCAGTAGAAGGAAATAAGGCTTCTCTTATAGTGAAAAGAGCAGGGAATGCCACGATCACCTGTATATGCGGATCATGTATAAAGAATGTGAAACTGACTGCTTACGGGAATGATTCAGCATCATCCTCCGGAGCCTATGCGGTGCTGAAAAAGGGAAGCGTATCAATCAGGAGAGGGAAAACATCAAGTATCAGTATAAAGGCAAGTCCTTTAGAAGTGACTAACGATCTGAAAGCCTACATAGTATCAGATGATGGAACTGAGCCATTGATTACTGCTGAGATAAAGAACAGGAAATTATACATGACTGCTCTTCAGGAGGCGGTCAAAGGGAGTAGATATACTGTGATAATTGAGTCACTTTCCAAGCCTGATATATGGAGTTCGTGTATTGTTTATGTAAAGCCCTGAATATACAACAGTTCGCAAGTCATAGGACTGCGAACTGTTGTCACTTACCTCACACTATTTCTTTATTTTAACTAAAGGGGAAACTGATGCTCACTGAAGTGCCCATGTCAGGGGTGCTTTGTATGGTGATGCCGTACTCTTTTCCGTATATCAGCTGGATTCGCTTCTGGATATTGCCAAGTCCGTAATGCTTTGATTCTTCTTTTAGTATTGATACGCATTTTTCTTCGCTCATACCACAGCCATTGTCAAGTACGCGTATAACTATATTTTTGTCCTGACGGAATATCTGTAGTGTGATTACTCCGGGCTTCTGTTCTTTGTCCTGATCGATTCCGTGTATGATCGCATTTTCGATCAGCGGCTGAATGATGAGGTTTGGCAGAGGAATATCACCGGTTTCGGGTTCAATCTCCTGTATGAAACAGAAAGAGTTTTCGCGAAGCATCTGCATTATTTCAACGTAGGCATTTACATTTTTCAGTTCGTCTCTGAGTGTGCTGAAGTCCTTGCCGTTGTTGAGGGAAGTACGGTAATATGCGGACAGGTGCAGAGCCATTCTGCTGATGCTCTCCTGGCCGTTTAACAGAGCCTGATTATTTATCATGGAAAGGCAGTTATAGAAAAAGTGTGGATTGATTTGAGCCTGCAGGATCTTGAGTTCCAGTTTCTGAGAAGCAATTTCGGTCTTATACACTTTGTTGATAAGATAGTTGATCCTTTCTATCATCTTCTGAAAAGTACGGATCAGATGTCCGATCTCGTCATTTGAGTAGGATGTCAGGTTTGTCTTATATTCGTTTTCCTCGATATGAGACATGGTCTCCGCCAGCATTGTGAGCGGCCT
This sequence comes from Lachnospiraceae bacterium KH1T2, assembly GCA_900114405.1. Classification (GTDB taxonomy): domain Bacteria; phylum Bacillota; class Clostridia; order Lachnospirales; family Lachnospiraceae; genus NK4A144. The sequence goes on from FOSY01000042.1 coordinate 9,669, forward strand.
GAATGTGATTTCAGACAGAAAAAAGCCTGTTATAAAGCACAGGACCATGCTAAGTACGATAACTCCGGCAACTATCAGGAATATCTGTCTGACAGTCGTTAGAAAGACCATGGCCGGTTCATACAGATACAGTGTCCATTTTGTCAGCGGAATCTCTTCTGATTTCATGATGTAGTCACCAGAGGGGTGGTTACTCTGGATATCCTGAAGAGATATCGCAGCACCGGCCATATCTGTACAATTATTTGAATTCTCATAGATCATCTGCTGATCAGGGCTGACCAGGTACAGTTCTGAGGAGTCTCCACACAATTCGTCCAATGAGGCAATGATACTGCGGGCTTTGATCTTCTGACAGATTACAGTATTGCCGGTTTGCTTTGAACCGTACATTTTACATATCAGATAGAGGGTTTTATCAGAACGTGACAGATAAAAAGCAGGAATGGGAGAAACCGTTACATGCTCATACCATTCCGTGTCCTCAAGCTCTGAGAGAGGTCTTAAAATTGTTCCGTGAGGATAGATTTCGCAGTCTGTATAAATGGTGATACCGGAAATATCCTGTTGGGTGAGCTTTATGGTTTCAATTAGAGGATCAATGATATCGCGGTAGGCAATATACATGTCATAGTTACTGGTATATTTGGTGGAAAGAGCTGCCTGAAGAGTTTCATGATGAAGCATCAGGTTCATGGAGTTCTCATAGCCCGTAAGCTTATAGTTGATTGCCTGAGCTTCACGCGAAAGTGACTGTGACAGGAATATCTGTTCACGTTCTATGCTGGATTTTCTGGTCTGATGATAGGATAGAACTCCTAACAGGCATATGGGTATCATACTGCAGATCAGGCATATGCATACCAGCTTTTTCTGTAATTTGAAATCTCTGATTCGCTTGAGTGTTTTCATAAAAAACCTTTCTTTTGCCACGCGGCGAAGTCTAGACAATATGTAATGACCTCCATTTTGTAACAACGTGGATTTACCTGTATACTAAAGGTGTCAAATCAATGTAACAGGAGTTACCGCATACAA